>CAZKOW010000005.1:0-11414 GCA_964554455.1 uncultured Sphingopyxis sp.
CGCTTAAGAGCGCTCGCTGCCTATCCACGCAAGGCGGCCTCCACCGGATGGATACGCAATGCCCACAGGCCGCCGAGAACGAGCCGTCCGCCCTGCCAAGCGAGCACGTATAGCGGCGCAGGTCATCGACCGAACCGCTCGCCACCTTGCGGTAGCCGCGCCCTGTGTAAGCCCCGGCATCCCGTGGCCGGGCGATGGTCTGGCAGGAGGCCCGGTGCAACACGACATAGCTTGCGCCCGGATTGCGACGGACGTTCAAAACGTACCCTGACGGATTGCCCGCAATCCAGCGCGCGTAACCATCATCGTCACCCGAAAACTCTCGCATCCTATTCTCCGGGGTCGATCAGTCCGCGCTTGCAACCGGGATCAACGCGGATGGTGACGGCCAAATAGCAGCCGCCGCGTCGAACAGCGTCGCAGCCCGCGCCGCCATGCAGCTTTCATCCCACTGATCGGGATAGTCGCGGAGCAGCCGGGCATTGAGGTCAAGCTTGGTATGGTCGCGCAGCCCTTTTTGCTTTGATGGTTGTCCGTCAGCGGCAGTCCACGGGCCGTGGCTAAGCCCCTTATTCAGGGCCGCGCTGACGAGCGTCAGGTTGCCGATGCCATGCACCTTCCAGTTGCGGTCTTCGCGCGAGACATCCGGGCCAAGCGGCCAGTGGGCTTCCCACTGCTGCGGCATGATGTGCTCAATCTCCAGCTTGTCGAAATTGAACATCAGCACGGGTTCGCCCTTTCGATTGAGGGCCTGATAATGTTCTTCAATGGCCCGCAAGATCATCAGCACGCGGTTGCGGCGAAGATTGTTGTAGAACTTCTTGTGAAGCCAGTCGGTGCGGAACGCATCATCGCTGGGCCAGCGGTCAGGCCCATCGGGCGACGCCGACAGCGCCGCAATCAGCGCGGGGGCGGCGGGCGCATCGGCGGGCAATGCGGCCACCGTAGCCAGCAGCGACAGCGCTAAGGTGCCATAGCCGCGCGTTTGCATCCCACACACGGTGCGCCGCACCAGGTAGCTTTCCAGCGCCAAGCCGATCAGGTCACGGTCGGCGTCATCGGAGCCGGGACGCCCCATGACCTCCAGCAGGAGCGGGTGGAAAACGACAACATCCAGCACCTTCAGTCGTTGCAGGAAGGTGTCGAACCGCGAACGGCCCGCTGGCACCTCAATCGCGCGGAAACGGGCGGCATCAGCCTCGATGTCCTGCATCAGCCATTTGACGTCGAGCTTGCCATCGTCATGCCGAGCGCCGCCGTGCTCGATAAAGCGCAGGAAGCGATCATAGAGATGCTTGGCCGACGTGGCTTCGCGGATGTGGCGGGTGATCCAGTTCAGCAGAAAGGTATCGACACGGGCACGGGCGGCGTGACCGGTGCCGACAATTGCTCGCCAATACTGACTGTCGCGGTCAAAAGGTCGCCAATGGTCGGTATAGAGCGTGGCGGTTTCCAGCCCTTGCCGCGTGCCCTCCCATAGCAGCCAGTTCTTGATGAGGTCGGCGGGCAGCAGCGGCGTGCCGTGCGCGTTCAGCGTTTCAAAAATGGCTTGCGGTTCATCGCTGGTATCAAGGTCGAGCACGATCAGGCGCAGATGGTCATTGAGCGCACGGGCGAGCGCATTGGCGCGCTCGCCATGCCGGTCCTGCTTCAGCCACTTGGTGAACTCATCACGGAAAAAGGCATATGCTTGTGCCATCAGCGTGTGTTTCAATTTCGGCCCGGCATCGACGGTCGCATCCATCACGTCGCGGAATGGCGCACGGTCCTCATTGGTAGGCCAGACTTTGTAGCGTTCTTCCTCTTCGGCATAGGCCGGATTGCTGGTCAGCGGCGCGATTTGCCGCGATGCAATGTCCACGGCGCGCGTGGCGTCCTCATCCTTGGTAACAGCGGGCCGCAAGCCTTCGAGCGCATGTTCGGCGGCCTTCAGGACCAGTTGCAATGTGGTCAGTCGCTGCTGACCGTCGATCACCTCGCGGCGCGGCAAGCTGAAAGTTGGATTAGGGGTTTGTTCCAACACCACCGTGCCAAGAAAATGCGCGGACACTTGCATGCCATTGGCATTCAGCACCCGTTCGGCGGCAGCACGCACATCATCCCACAGTGGCTCCCACTGATCGTCCTTTTGCCAGACGTATGGCCGCTGAAACAGGGGCACCGTATAGCGGGTTTGTTGCGTGAAGACGTTCATCACGGAAATGTAACTGGGCTGCATATTATTCCCTGTTCGGCCTGCCGGAGCCACCGGCAATTGTGTTGCGATTACTATAGCACTCTGGCCCGTTACCAAGCTGAAAAATAGCGAGATTTTTTGTCAATGCGAGGTGCTTTCGCGTGACTTGGGGGTGATTTGATGCCAGCATTTCTCTTGGAAATGCGAGGGTTATCATATGCTTATTGGCTATCGTCGTTCATCCACTTCGGAGCAGGTTGCAGGCTACGCCGCCCAAGAGGTTGAGTTGCTTGCAACGGGTTGCACGAAGACATTCGGCGAAATGACATCGTCGGTATCGCAGCGCGATCAGCTTGAGGCGGCGCTGGATTTTGTGCGCGAAGGCGACTGTCTGGTTGTGACCAAGCTGGACCGGCTTTGCCGTTCGGTCGCTGAACTTGTCGCGATCACCGGACGATTGCGGGCCAAGGGAGTGGAACTCCGTATATTGTCGATGAACCTCGACACAACCACACCGACCGGCAAGCTGATGCTGAACCTACTTGGCTCGATTGCGGAATTCGAGCGGGAGTTAATGCTTGAGCGCCAGCGTGAAGGCATCGCCAGAGCCAAGTCACTGGGACGGTATCAGGGCAGAGCGCCAACCGCGCGTCGCCTTGCGCCACAGGTGCGCGAAATGCGCTCCACGGGCATCGCAGCGCGCGACATTGCCGCCAAGCTGGGCATATCGCGCTCCAGCGTCCATCGCATTCTGTCGGAGGCTGCTGGGGCATGAGCGGCACCATCGCGCATCGGTTCGCCGACATCACGGCAACGCTTGAGGATATGCACGCCATCGCAGTGGATGGACAGCGCCGAGACAACTCGCCGGACATGCAGCGTGCAATCGCGGCCAACCTGCGAGCGGGTGCCACTGCGCTGACAGCATCCCTTAGGAAGATCGAGCGGCGACTGGGGACCGGCCATGACTGATCGACAGCCGCGCCCTTGGGAAACAGCTTACAACGGCTGGCAATGGGCCGAGCGATGCGCGGTTACCCCCATCCAGAACGCGCTATTCCGGTCAGGTCAGCTTATCCGGCCCACGGTTTGCACAATCTGCGGCTTCAGCGACCCGGCGCGCATCAATGGCAGTGGATATATCTTCGCCCATCTTGAGCGATATGACCGCCCCCACGAACTCTATCCGGCGTGCAAGAAGTGTCACGCCGCGCTCCACGCCCGCTTTCGTGAGCCGTTGCGATGGCAAATCCTGTTGCGTCGGTCGGCATTGCCCGGCTCATGGGCATTCGCATTGTCGCTAGACCCAGCTAGCCAGTGGCGGCCTTTTGAGCAGACCTATCCGATGGGCATCGCTCGACTGTTAACCATAGATGCGATGAAAAATCCGATGCTTCTGTGATAAAATTGACAATTACAGTCAGCTATATTGCCAATTAAATTAAATATGATATAATTTTAATACAGTGTTGTTAAAGCAATATTCCAACATTCGCCGTCTGAATTTGTGCGGAAGAGCAACCAGTAGGGATGCAGACGGCTTCTTATTTTAGGGTTATTCTTATGTCTGCCGTAATACGTCCAATTCGTGGGCGCGATGAATGCGCTACTCCCGATCACACTTCGCTTCAGTTCAAACTGGAAATATACCAGCGCATCAACCGCGAATGGGCCAGTGAACTCGACCCTTATGAGAGCCGGGTGCTATTCGCCATCGTGGACAGAACCATTGGATGGGGTAAGCGCGAAGCCCGCTTCAGCGCGGGAAGGCTGTTGCGCGGCGATACGGTATGCGGCCCCCTCAATATGGGAGAGCGAACACTGTATCGCACCCTTGCCAGTCTTGAGCGGAAGGGGTTCATTGCCCGGCGTCGCCCTAAAGATCAGCCGGACGCGACCTATTATAGCGTCCGCACAAACCGGAGCGGAAGCATGGCACTGAACCGTCCGAAGCGTCTCAAATCCGTTGCAACGGGTTGCAAAGAAGGTGCGCCAGACCCTCTGCCCCACAGGCAGACACCTCTGCCACAGGGGCAGTCCCCTCTGCCTGACAGGCAGTCTATATACAGTAATCAACTTACAGGTAATCAAGAGACAGGTAGTCGTAGCGCGGCCCTTGCGGACCACGGCCCGCCAAACCCGGAAGAAAAAATCCGGGAAGTGGTCAGCAACGCGGTTTCCGCCAACGCCGCCGCGTGGACTTCCCGGCGCGAGGCGCAGAGCACTGCCAACAGCGCAGCCGGGGTAGAGGCCGCATGGCGCAGCGCCTTGCGAGACGCCTTTCCAGACGCGGTCGAAGCCCCGTGGACCGCTCGACAGAAGGGGCAAGCCAAGCGGCTCGCATCCGGCTGGATACACCGCCGCCAAATCAGCTTCATCGACTTCACCGACTGGGCAGTCCGCAACTGGACACAAATCATGCGGAAGCACTTCAAGTGGATGAAGAAGAAAGCACCGCCCGCTGTCCCAGCCTTCAGCTTCTATGTCGCCATGATTGACCAGTTCGCCGAATGCTGGGGAGAGGGGAAACTCAACGAATGGGCGTCTGCGAAGGAGCGCACCGAAATCGAGCGGATGATGGCGCGGGGCATGACCTTCGAGCAAGCCACACTGGAGCACGCCAAAGGCAACGTCGCAGCCGGGCTGCGCGAAGAAATGCGCGTGCGCGAAATCAAGGTGCGCGCTCGATCACGCAGCGCCGACCAAAAACTGGAACAGGCCAAACGCCTTGCCGACTTAAGTGGCAACGCTCCAATCCATCCGCGCTCCCCGGCAGCCTTGGCTATGATTGCCGCCGCAAAGACCGCAACGGCAAAATCCAGCCCACCCCTGACACTCCCAATTGACGAGTTCCCCCCACTCGCCGCCCCGATGGTGGACCCTAAAAAAACGCCTTTCGACTAAGACAGCAGATCAGCCGGTTCGACCCCCAGCGCCTCTGCAATCTTGGCGACCACTGCAATCGTCGGATTGCGAGCACCGCGTTCAATGTCGCTGATATAGGTCCGGTGGATGGCCGCATGGTCGGCGAAGGTCTCTTGCGACATGCCGCGTTCTTTGCGCAGTCGCGCTACATTTTGTCCCAGTCGCTTCTGAAGTTCGTTCATCCGCGAGGATAAGCAGCGGATGTCACTGATCAGTCCACCGACGATCAGTGACAATGAAAGTCCTATGTCACTCATTGGCTACATCAAGCGTTTACTTCTGTGCACTAACCTATGGTCATCACGACAGATTTGCCAAAGGAGCGATTGAGAATGTTACGGAAACTGATCACCTATGCGATCATCATTGGGTTGGCCGTCGTTACACTGAAACTCTTTTTCGGAGCCGACGAGTTTGCCGACGCGAAGGCGCGGGTGGCTGCACAACTGAAAGACCCGGCTTCAGCCGAGTTCAAGGACATCAATCAGGTTGGCGACCGGGTTTGCGGTGAAGTGAATGCCCGCAACTCCTTTGGCGGCTATACGGGATTTGTCCCTTTCTACATCAGAGGTGAAGAGGTGCTGTTAGGGCAGCCGGACAGCGAACCAAGCTCCCTCCTCCAGAACGCAACGATCAGGGTGAAGTGCGTTAAACATCTTACCGCCGAGGCCACGTAGGCTCGGAACGCGGCCAACGCAGTGGCTTGGCAATGCGGTATCTGGACGACCAAATGAAGCGGCGACGCGGAGAGTTTCGGAACGCGTCGAAATGTGCGGACGAAATGAGAGGCTTTGATTGCCCATGACTATCGGCAGGCCAATTTGCCAAAAAATCTTATTCCATCTCGTGCCAAACAGACTTATGAGTATTTAGGTGCGTAATTCCTACCATATGCAATCATCATTTTTGCAGCACCGCGTTGACAATGAAAGTAGGACACGGTCAATGACGCAAAAAAACGGCAATTTAACCAAATAGGCTTGCAACAAGTTGCACAAAAATTGTTGTTGATTTAGCGTATTTTGCGCTTATTAGTGTTGATCGGTCTTTTTTAGGGGCGATCATGCGTAATTCGAGCGAAATAACGGCAAAATTCACCTCGCAGGAAATCAACCCTCCTCCGCGCAGGCGTTTTCGGATTGTTCCGGTAAAGCCAACGGATGGTCGGGAGTTGCCCCACAAGCGCGGGCGCGGTGCTTCGTTCAAAAAAGCCGATGTTGTTAGGGCCATCGCCGCCGCCGCAAGAGCCGGTATCAACGTCGGCTCGGTGGAAGTCGCCACGAACGGCAGCATCAGGATTTATGTCAGTGGTCAGGAGGCTCCAGCCACCTTGTTCGACCAATGGCGTGACAAACTATGATCGCCGGTTTGCACATGGTTAAGTCGGAACGTCCCGGCAAGCCAGTGCGCTGGTATATCTATGCTTGGCGCGGCGGACCCAAGATACGGGTTGCCGAACAACCGACACGCCCGCGCCTGACGCCTGAAGATGTTGCAGCGGTCGCTGCGGCCCAAGCCGACGCACATAAGGATACCAAGCCGTCGAACCACGTCGCAGGCGTCATCAGCCGGTATCGCATATCGGAACATTGGACTGGGCTTGCCCCCAACACGCAGAGGACTTGGGGTTTGGCGCTAGATCGCATTGAAGCGCAGTGGAAAGAAGTTCCCATTGCAGTTTTGGCCGACCCCAGAGCGCGCGCCCGCATCGTCGAGTGGCATGAGGCACTTGCGAAAGGAAATGCTCGGGGAGCCGACATCGCCAAAGATGTGTTAGGCCACTTATTTGACTGGGCCATCGACAAGGGTCTGGTCACGAACAACCCCGCCTTAAAGATGAAGAACCGCTATCGCCGACAAGATCGAGCTTCGGTCATTTGGCTACCAAATGACCTAGAGGCGATAAACGCCGTGGCTGATCAGCCTCTGCGCGATGCCATTGCACTTGCCGCGCTGACAGGGTTGCGCCGCGCGGACTTAGTCGCACTTAGCTGGGACGAAGTCGATGACTTCGGTATTTATCGGACAGCGGCCAAGCGTTCAAAAGGGAAGCGGTTCCGCGTAACGCTCCCCCGCGTTAATGGCTTGGGCGAACTGCTTGACGAATTGCAGCAACGCCCGCGACGTGAGGGGGTGGGGACGGTTCTTGTCAATTCTCACGGCAAAAGCTGGACCGGAGATGGCCTCGCGAGCAGCTTCTATGGTGCTCGTTTGAAAGCAAATGATGGCACCGGCATTTGGCATATTGAGCGCGACCCCCGACGCGGAGAAGTGCGTATAGCTAAGCGGCTGCATGACCTGCGCGGGACGTTCGCGACGAAGCTGATGACCAAAACGGGTCATCCGTTGACCGACAGGGAAATCGCAAACCTTATGGGCTGGAGCGAGACGCAAGTCGGCGATATTCGGAAGCGCTATGTTGACGAGAAGGCCATTGTCGTGGCACTGGCTCGCCGTCTCGAAGCGGGTTAGTTGTAAAACTTCCTGTAAAACGTCGAGACACCTTCAAGCTAAGTGCTTGAAATGCGGGTGTAGCTCAATGGTAGAGCAGAAGCTTCCCAAGCTTACGACGAGGGTTCGATTCCCTTCACCCGCTCCACCTCCCTACACCGCCGCATCAATCGCGAAAGCCTCACTGCTTTGGCTGGCGTCCGCGCTCTGTCCCATCTTGCGGCTTTTGGGCCAGCGATGGACGGGGCCATAGCAGCACCAGCAAGGTGGCGGCGGCAAGCATGGCGATTGTCACGACACTGCCTTCGGGTCCGGCGGGGCCGCCGGTCAGGACGTCCGGTCCCGATGGCGCAAGCTGAACGAGCAGGGCGGGCAGTTTGAGGTCGAAGCCCGTGATCGGCACCGCAAATCCGACCCCCGTGATCCAGTTCCAGCCGGCGTGCCAGCCCATCACGCCCCAGATGTTGCCGGTCCGCCAGGCCCAGGCGCAGGCAAAGAGTCCGAAGGTGAAGGACAAGGTGATTTCGCGGAGCGGCTGGTTTGGCGAGAAGTGGAGGAAGGTGAAAGCGAGCGAGCTGGCGATAAAGGCCGCAGGCACATTCCACCGCCGCGCGACCGCCGAAAGCAGCCAGCCGCGGAAGATAAACTCCTCCACGCCCGATTGAAAAATGAAGCAGACGAAAAGCGCTGCGATCCAGAACAGCGCGGAGGGCGATGCAAAGGCCGGAAGGACATCCCCGCTCTGATAGCCCCCGGCGATCCAGATCACGATCGTGGCCCCGGCCATCATCCCGGCCCCGATCGCCAGTCCCGCCAAAAAAGTGCGCGGTGGCAGCGCGCCGGCCAAGCCCACCGTTGCCAGGCTGCGCCGCTCCACGACGCGGATCCAGGCCCAGACAGCCAGTCCCATTGCGGCAAAGGGTGCCAACAGAAACAGGCAAAAGGCGGCTGCGGATTGCGGCTGGCCATCGGGACCGATGATGCCAATTCGTTGCAAGGCGATATCGACGGGCACGCTGGACAGGGCGACCAGCAAGATGCAGAGGAATGGCGCAAGCCAGCCCCAGGGCAGCCAGCCGCGATGGGGCTCGGGCGAGAAGATGACATGGCTCATCGCGCCTGGCTAGCGAGGCGCCAGCGCAGATTATAGAATGATTGTGCGCCGCGCCTCGGCCCGGTGCCAGGCCAAAACCGTCGTGCCGAAGGTCTGGCGGAAAACGCGGCCGAAATGGCTCTGGTCCGCAAATCCGGCCTCGTGCGCCGCACTGGCAATGCTCAGCCCGCTGCGCAGCAGCCGTCTGGCGTGCTCGACCCGGCGGAAGAGCAGATAGCGATAGGGACTGGTCCCGAGCAGCAAGCGAAAGTCGCGCGACAGTTGCCAGCGGTCATAACCGGCGATGCCCTCCAGTTGCGCAAGGTTGGTGCCGGGTGCCGGGCCATCGTCCAGAAACGCGCGCACCCGCGCGACAGCTTCGCGATTGATCCGGCGTTTGGTCGGGGTGCCGCCCTCGCCGCGCTGCATGGCCGACACCAGCTGAAAAAGCGCATCCTGGTAACCAAAGGGATCGTCACCCGCAGCGCATATATCAATCAGCCGCAGCGCAGACTTGACCAGATCGGCATCGCTGGTCGTCGCGGCGAACAGAAAGGGCAGCGGCGCGCCGCCAATCACCGCCTGCACATGACTGGGCGGCAAATAGGCCGCCCGATAGGCAAAGCCGCCTTGGTCGCGGCAAAATCCATCATGCACTTCGTCCGGATGCAGGATGACGGCTTGCCCGGGCAAGGATTGCCACTGGTCGCCGCGATAATTGAAGCTCTGCACCCCCGCCGTCGTGACCGCGATCGTATAGGTTTCATGGCGATGCGGCGAAAAGGCACCGGTCCGAAGCCGCGCCTCCATCAGCTCGACCATGGACCCGTCTGGTCCGTCGTCCTCTCTTGCCCGCAGTGCCGTCACCGGCCTGTTATCATACCGGGGCCCGTCGTTCGCAAGTCCCGCCGTTGCCGATCAGCGTGTGATCGCCCCAAGGGACCGGGCTTGGGCGGGGCCATGGTGTCCTGAAACAGCGTCCGCTTCGGTGCCGTAATGGCGGCGCTTTCGCTTACGCATTGGCCGCAAGTGGGGCAGCCTGTTGCGCATGAGCGAGAGCGAGACAATTTTGCTGGTGATGGCCGATCCGGGGCGGCGGGCGGCCTGTTTTGCGCAATTGGCCGATCGGCCGCAGCGCATCGTCCGCGGCTTTGCCGATCCGGCGGCAGCGGCGGAGGCGCTGGATGACGGGATCAGCGGCTGTCTGGTGCTGGACCATGGCGGGCTGGCGGCGGCAACGGCCTTGTCCTTGCTGCGGACGGCCGCAGATTTCCCCGCCATTACGCCGCTGCTGCTCACCGACCGGCTCAGCCCCGCCGAGGTGCTGGCGCTGATCCGCACGGGTCCGGGCGACATATTGCCGGCGGCAACCCCGCCCGATCAATTGGCGGCGCACATCGCCGCCATCATGCCCGCGGCGCTTGCCCGCGCGGCGCGCTGGCGCGCGATGCGGTCTGCTGCCCAGGCGCTCGCCCGGTTGAGCCCGCGCGAGGGTGAGGTGCTGGCGGCGCTGGCGCAGGGCCAGACGAGCAAGGATATCGCTCGCACCCTGGCGGTCAGCCCGCGCACGGTGGAGGTGCACCGCGCCAGCATCATGCGGCGAACCGGAACGGACAGCCTTGCCGAACTCCTGCGGCTCAGCTTCCTGGCTGAGCTCGCCGACCCCACTATTGGGTCCAAAGCGGCGTAAGTTTCGTCGCCGGGTGCGGCATAAAATGGCTGGCTTTTGCCGATAAGCCTGATGCGCGCCGGGTTGATGCTGGTCCCACGGCCCGGCGCGCGCCTTCCCCCCCCCCCCTTGCGGTTACAGATCAAAGCGGACGCCCTGCGCTAATGGCAGGTCGCGGCCATAATTGATGCTGTTGGTTGTCCGGCGCATATAGGCGCGCCACGCGTCCGAGCCGCTTTCGCGCCCGCCGCCCGTTTCCTTCTCGCCGCCAAATGCGCCGCCGATTTCGGCGCCCGACGTGCCGAGATTGACATTGGCGATGCCGCAGTCGCTTCCCGCCGCCGACAGATAATGTTCGGCCTCGCGCAGGTCGGTGGTGAAGATGGCCGACGACAGGCCCTGGGCGACGCCATTGTTGAGCGCAATGGCGGCGGCAAGGTCGGTGTAGCGCATGACATAAAGGATGGGCGCAAATGTCTCCTCTAGCACCGGGCCGGTCTGCGCGGGCATCTGCACCAGCGCGGGGCGGACATAGATGCCGTCGCCCGCCACGGCTACGCGCTCGCCGCCGTCGACGGTGCCGCCCAGCGAGCGCGCTGCCACCAGCGCCGCCGCCATCGCGGTGGCGGCCCCCGCATCGATCAGCGGGCCGACCAGCACGCCGGCAACTCTGGGATCGCCCACGGTCACGCTGGCATAGGCGGCGCGCAGGCGGCCAACAAAGGCGTCGTAAATATCGTCATGCACGAACAGGCGGCGCAGCGTGGTGCACCGCTGGCCCGCCGTGCCCATGGCGGCAAAGGCGACACCGCGCAGGGCAAGGTCCAGATCAGCCGACGGGGCGACGATGGCGGCATTGTTGCCGCCAAGCTCCAGCAAGCTGCGCCCGAAGCGCGCCGCCACGCGCGGGCCGACGATGCGCCCCATCGCCGTCGATCCCGTGGCCGAAACCAGGGCAATGCGCGGATCATCGACCAGCGCCGCGCCCACATCGCGCCCGCCGATGACCAGCTGGGCCAGCCCGTCGGGCGCGGCATGGCCAGCGGCGCGATAGCGGGCCAGGGCCCGGTCAAATATGGCCTGCACCGCCAGCGCGGTCA
>CAZKOW010000005.1:11514-173091 GCA_964554455.1 uncultured Sphingopyxis sp.
GCGCGATAGCGGGCCAGGGCCCGGTCAAATATGGCCTGCACCGCCAGCGCGGTCAGCGGCGTTTTTTCCGACGGCTTCCAGACGACCGGGTTGCCGCACACCAGCGCCAGCGCCGCATTCCACGCCCAGACCGCCACGGGGAAGTTGAACGCGGTGATGATGCCAACGACCCCCATCGGATGCCATTGTTCCATCATCCGGTGGCTCGGCCGTTCGGTGGCGATGGTCAGCCCGTGGAGCTGGCGCGACAGGCCGACGGCAAAGTCGGCGATGTCGATCATCTCCTGAACCTCGCCAAGCCCCTCGCTGGTGACCTTGCCTGCCTCGATGGTGACAAGCGCGGCGAGCCTGTCCTTGTGGGCGCGCAGCTCTTCGCCCAGCAGCCGGACGAGCTCACCACGCTTGGGTGCAGGAACGCTGCGCCATTCCCGGAATGCCGCATCGGCGCGCGCCAGCACCCCGTCACAGTCGACCGCGCAGTCGACCGCACCAATCGCACCGCCGTCGATGGGCGAAAAGGCGATCAGGTTCCCGCCGCCAAAGGCCGCATCGGCCACGCCCAATTGGCGCAGCAGCACGGCGGTTTCATGCGCAAGGCTCATGTCACCAACTCCCTCTGGCCCTCGCGGCCCATGTTGATCAGCAGCGGGTCCTCGGCTTGCCGCGCGATAAAGTCCGCTTTGGAGGAAAGCCCGCGCCAGCCGATGGCGATCAGCGACTGGGCAATGGCCCCGCCCAGTGTCTCGCCCGGGCCCAGCAGGATGATGCGGTCGGGTGCCAGTTCCAACGCCGCGACCTGAACCGCGCGGGCGAAATCATAGGCAGCGAGGATCTGGTGGCCAAAGGTGTAATCCCACATGGCGGGCGCGGCGCGGCCATGGCGGCGCCACAGCTGGCCGCGGCCATCGACCAGCGGGATCGCCGGATTGCCGAAGAGGGTGACAGGAAGCTGCGCGCGCGCCTGCGCCGCGCTTTGCGCCATCAGCGGGGTGTGAAAGGGCCCATGCCCGGCAAGGGGCAGCGGCGCGCGCCCCGGCGTCGGGGGCAGGGCGGCGGCGAGCGCCTTCATCCCCGCATCATTGCCCGCGAGCACCAGCATCCCGCCCAGATCGATCGACAGCGCGGCAAAATGCCCGTCACGCGCCGAAATCTGCGCGCACAGGTCCAGCACGGCATCGCGCAGCCCCGGCACAGCGCGCCAATCCTCGTCCACCACGGTCACGACCAGCTGCCCGCCCGGTCCATGCGCCTGGCTGTTGACGCCCATGGCATCGGCGATGGCGAAACCATCGTCGCCGCTGACCACGCCCGCGCAGGCCAGCGCCGAATACCAACCCATTGAGTTGCCCGTGACCCCGACGATGTCAAAACGGCCCCGGTCGATGGCAAGGAAATCGAGATAGCTGGCGGCATAGATGAGCGGGGCGGCAACATCGCCGCGCAGGTGAAGGCTGTTGCTGAACCGCTCCGCGCCATCCAGCGCGGTCAGCGTCGGTTCGCCGCGTGCCGCCCGCACCGCATCAAAGCGCGCAATCATGTCCGCCCGCGTGCCATGGTGCCGCGCCAGATAGCCAAGCTCGCCCTTGGCATAGGTGCCGCGCCCGGGGGCGATGACGAGCGCGGTTTGTTTTTGCGAACCCATTTTGCTTACCCCGCCTGCCCTGAGCTTGTCGAAGGGCTGTATTTTCTTTCACCGCTGAAAGGAAGAACGGTCCTTCGGCAAGCTCAGGACATATGGGCTAGGGGGCGAGCAACTTGCGGGCCGCCGCGACGATATCATCGCGCGAGGGTAGCGGGATTGTCGCTGCCTTGCCCAACGGAATGAAGCAATCATCCGCTGCCAGCCGCGCCACTTTCTTGTCCGGCATTTGCTCCACACACAGCGCCATCAGCGCTTCGCTCTGCGATCCCGTCACGCGGCATTCGTCGACGATCAGGATGCGCGCGGCATCGCCCACCGCCGCCGCAATCGCCGCCGGTTCCAGCGGGGCGAGCCAGCGCAGGTCGATGACGCGCGCCTTGACCCCATCCGCCGCCAGCAACGCGGCCGCCTGGCGCGACAGATAATAGCCATTGCCATAGGTGATGATCGCCAGATCGCGGCCATCGCCGTCGACGCCCAGCTGGCCCAGCTGGATGGTTTCGCCTGCGCCAGGCGCTGCATAGAGGCTGGTCCACAGCCCGTCGCCTTCGGCATGCAGGTCGCGGGTCATATAAAGCGCGATGGGCTCGACAAAGACGACCACGCGCCCCTCGTCGCGCGCCAGCCGGACGCATTCGCGCAGCATCGCCACCGCATCGCGGCCATTGGACGGCACCGCCAGCACCACGCCCGGAATGTCGCGAAAAATCGCCAGGCTGTTGTCATTGTGGAAATGGCCGCCAAACCCCTTTTGATAGCCAAGGCCGGCGATGCGGATGACCATCGGGTTGGTATATTGGCCGTTGGAAAAAAAGCTCAGCGTGGCGGCTTCGCCCCGGATCTGATCCTCGGCATTGTGGACATAGGCCAGAAATTGAATCTCCGGCATGGGAATGAAGCCATTGTGCGCCATGCCGATGGCGAGCCCCAATATCGCCTGTTCATCGAGCAAGGTGTTGATGACCCGCGCCGACCCGAAACGCGCATGCAGCTTGGCCGTGCAGTTATAGACGCCGCCCTTTGGCCCCACATCTTCGCCCATCACCGCGATTTCCGGGTGCATCAGCATCAGGTCGGCGAGCGCCCAGCTGATGAGCCGCGCCATATGCTGCGGCTTGTCCATCTGCGCTGTATCGCTGGCGAACATCGCGCTGCGCGCCTCGGCAGGCGGCTGGTTGGTGGGCGCGACCGCGCGCTTTGGGGGAATCAGGCTGGCGCGCACCGCCGCTCGGCTGGTCAGCTTGGGGCGGGCAATCGCATCCTCGGCGGCGCGGGCCAGGCTGCTGCCGATATCCTGATAGAGTTCGGCGATTTCGCCCGTTGTCATCAGCCCCTGTTCGACCATCAGCGCCGCGCCAAAGGCCAGCGGATCGCGCTCCTCATCGGCCTCGATCACCGCTTTGGGCAGATAGGTCAGCTGAACATCGGACCCGGCGTGGCCATAGAGCCGCACCGTTTCCATGTGCAGGAAAACCGGCTTTTTCCGCGTGCGCGCATAGTCGGCCGCCGCGCGCGCACCGCGCCATGCATCGGCAATGTCGAGGCCCGATGCCCGGATATAGTGCAGCCCGGCGCGCTGTTCGAACTGCGCGGCGATCCACCCAGCGGGGGTGCGCGTTGAAATGCCGATGCCATTGTCTTCGCACACAAAGACCAGCGGCAGCGGCGATCCCTGAAACGCGCTCCACCCTGCCGTGTTGAACGCGCCCTGCGCCGTTGAATGATTGGCCGATGCGTCGCCAAAGGTGGCGACCACAATCGCATCGGCGGGCATCGCCGCGCCATCCAGCTTCAATCGCTTGGCCAGCGGGATGGAAAAAGCCGCGCCGACCGCCTTGGGCAGATGGCTGGCGATGGTGCTGGTCTGCGGCGGGATGAACAAGGGTTTCGACCCGATCACCTTGTGCCGCCCACCCGAAATCGGATCCTCCGCCGATGCCGTGAAAGACAGGAGCATGTCCCAGCTGGGCGTCGACCCCGGCAATTGCCGGGCGCGCTGCAGCTGAAAGGCGTTGGACCGGTAATGCAGGAACGCCATGTCGGTCAGGCGCAGCGCGGCGGCGAGCGCGGCATTGCCCTCATGCCCTGACGATCCGATGGTATAAAAACCCTCGCCGCGCGCTTGCAGGTTGCGCGACAGCCGGTCCATCTGACGGCTCGTCAGCTGGGTTTCAAAAATATCCGCCAGGGTCGCCCTGTCCAGCCCGACAACGTCCGGGACCGGCAGGCCGCGCCGGTCCGGCAGGCGTCCCGCCGCCAACCGCGCCAGAAATTTTTCATGTACGGCCTGCGCGGCGTCCATAATGCCCTGCCAATCCCTGTTGTCGCGGCCCGCTTTTCTCGGTCCTATGGGCCGTCCCGCCCGCCATGACGAACCCGGCTGGCTCTGGCAAGCCCGGTCGGGTCCGCCTGTTCAGCCTGCCAGGCTCTTGCTCGCCTGCTCGGTCACGTCGCGCGACAGGCCGGGCTGCACCAGGATGCGCTCCAGCGCGGCCCGCATCTTGGCCTGCCGCCCTTCGTCAAAGCGCCGCCAGCGGCCAAAGGGCGGGACCAGGCGGGCCGCCGTCTGGGCATTTTTGGGGTCCAGCGCAATGATAAGGTCGGCCAACAGCTGGTATCCCGCGCCATCGGCCTGATGAAAGGCGGCCTGATTGCCCGAAAAAGCGCCATAAAGCGATCGGACCCGGTTGGGGTTGGCCAGGGTGAAATCGCGGTGTGCGGCCAGTTCCGCCACGGCCGCCACGGTATCGGGGCGCAGCGACCAGGCCTGCACCTGAAACCATTTGTCGAGCACCAGCCCATTATCGCGATACCGCTGATAAAAAATGTCGAGCGCGTGGGTGCGTTCGGCGCTGTCGCCATTGGCCAAGGTGGTGAGCGCGCCCATTCGCACCGTCATCCCGTCGGCCCTGTCAAATTGGTCAAAGGCCAATGCTGGGCCATCCGCGACGCCCGCCACGTTCAAAAAGGTGAGCGCGGCAGCGAGCAGGCGGCGTCCGCCCTTGGCCGCCGGGCCATGGTCGCTGGCGGGCGGCACGGGCGCGGCCAGCCGCGCGCGCCATTCGCCCTCCAATGCGGTGCCAATGGCGGCCTGGAGCTCCAGCCGCGCGGCGCGAATGGCGTCGGGATCGACGACCAGCAGCTGATCGCCAATGAACGCCTCGCTGGGAAGCATGATGGCTTCCGCGACAAAGGCCGGATCGCGGTCCGCCTCGCGCAGCAGATTGGCCACCGCCGCAATCACCGGGCGCGCATCGCCGCCGCCCGCTACGGCGGCCACCAGCTGGTCCAGCATCAATTGCTGCAATGCTTCATAGCGTGCAAAGGGATCATCATCATGCGCAGCCAGCCAGGCGAGTTCGCCGGGCGCGCGGTCGCATTCGACGATCACGGGTGCGGTAAAGCCGCGATTGACCGACAGCGCCGGACGCGCGGCAAAGCGGCCCAGCGCGATGCTTGTTTCCGCCGCGCGCAGCTCAACCAGCGTATCGGGCAGGGCCGCATTGTCGCCGCCCTGGCCAAAGGCCGCAATGCGCAGCGGGATGTGCATCGGTTGCTTGTCGGCCTGCCCCGGCGTCGGTGGGACGCTTTGCTGCGCCGTCAGCGTCCATTCGCCGCCGTCCGTCCCGGTCAGCGTCAGCCGGACCCGGGGCGTCCCCGCTTGCTCATACCAACGGCGAAATTGCTGAAGCTCGACGCCTGCGCCCGCCTCGATGGCGCGGATGAAATCCTCGCACGTCGCTGAATCGCCATCGTGGCGTGCGAAATAGAGGTCGGTGCCGGCGCGAAACCGCTCGGGCCCGATCAGCGTCGCCATCATGCGGATGACTTCGGCCCCCTTGTTATAGACGGTGGCGGTATAGAAGTTGGAGATTTCCTGAAAACTGTCCGGACGAATGGGATGGGCGAGCGGCCCTGCATCCTCGGGAAACTGCGCCGCGCGGAGCAGGCGCACATCCTCTATCCGCTTGACCGCCGCCGACCCCTGATCAGCCGAAAAACATTGGTCGCGATAGACGGTGAACCCTTCTTTCAGGCTCAGCTGAAACCAGTCGCGACAGGTGACCCGGTTGCCGGACCAATTGTGGAAATATTCATGCGCCACCACGCCTTCGACGCCGTCAAAATCAATGTCGGTCGCGGTCTGCGTGTCGGCCAGAATATAGCGGCTGTTAAAGACATTCAGCCCCTTATTTTCCATCGCGCCCATGTTGAAATCGTCGACGGCGACGATGTTGAAGACATCGAGATCATATTCGCGGCCATAGACGCGCTCGTCCCACGCCATCGATGCCTTGAGCGCGGCCATGGCGTGGGCGGTGCGCGGCACATCGCCGTCGCGCACCCAGATGTTCAGGTCAACCGCCCGCCCCGACATGGTCGTAAACTGATCGCGGTTGGCAACCAATTTGCCCGCGACCAGGGCGAACAAATAACTCGGCTTGGGCCAGGGGTCATCCCACTGGGCCCAGTGCGTCCCGTCGGCATGATCGCCCGCATCGATGCAGTTGCCGTTGGACAACAGCACCGGAAAGGCCGCCTTGTCCCCCGTCATCGTCACCCGATATCGGCTCATGACATCGGGGCGGTCGGGGTGGAACATGATGCGCCGAAACCCCTCGGCCTCGCATTGGGTGCACAGCATGCCATTGGAGGCATAAAGCCCCATCAGCTGGCTGTTCGCATGCGGCGTCAGGGTGGTGCGGATTTCCACCATGGCGGCGGTGCGCGTGCCAAGATCGATGACCAGGTCGGGCCCGTCCATATGCCAGTCGGCAAATTCCGCATGGTCGACCAGGACGGCCTGAGCGGTCAGCCCATCGCCGCGCAGCACCAGCGGCGCATCCGGCTTGCCCGCGCCGTTGCGCTCGACAAATAAATGGCCCAGCACCGCGGTCATTTCGATCCCCAGCGTGAAATCGAGCACGACTTGCGGCACCAACCAGTCGGGCGGCTGATAATCACCGCGATAAATGGTGACGGGGGCGGCGGGCGTGGAAGAGGCATCGGTCATGACCGCAGGCTCTATGCGGCGCGGCGATGCTGCGCAATAAGGGCGCGATGGGCAGGATGCTGATATTCGGGCGCGGTTACAGCGCGGCGTGGCTCGCGGACCGGCTGGTCGCGCGCGGCTGGGACGTTGTCGGCACAACGCGCGACGGGCGCGGCGGCACGCTGCGCTTTGCGGATGACAATGCGGTGCTGGCGGCGCTGCGCACGGCGGATCATATCTTGTCGTCGGTGCCGCCCGATGATGATGGGGCCGATCCGGTGCTGGCGCGCTATGGCGCGGCGCTGGCGCTCGCCCCGGCGCGCTGGACCGGCTATCTCTCGTCAACCGGCGTTTATGGCGACACGGGCGGCGCGTGGGTCGATGAAAGCGCGCCCGTGGGCCAGGGTCGCCGCGCCGCCCGCGCCCAGGCCGATCGCGCGTGGCAGGCGCTGCGCGGCGATGTGCGCATCTTTCGCTTGCCCGGCATTTATGGCCCCGGGCGCAGTGCGCTGACCCGCGTGCGCGCGGGCCAGGCCCACCGCATCCGCCTGCCCGGGCAAGTGTTCAGCCGCATCCATGTCGATGACATTGCCAGCGGCGTGATGGCCAGCTTTGCGGGGCCGCCGGGGGTCTATAATCTGGCCGACGATCATCCCTGTCCGCAGCTGGAGGTGACCGAGGGGGCCTGTGACCTGTTGGGGGTGCCATGGCCGCCGCTGCAAAGCGTTGACGAAGCGGCGCTGTCGCCGATGGCGCGCAGCTTTTATGCCGAAAACCGCCGCGTCGCGACGGGCAAGGCCAAACGGCTGCTCCACTGGACCCCGGCGTTCCCGACGTGGCGCGAGGGGCTGGCCGATTGCCTGACCCAGGATGCGCTCACCGGCGCATGATGGGGCGCGTCAGCCGATTTCGACCAGCTCCAACAGCTCGCCCGATGGCCCGCGCACCGTGCCGCTGCGCCGCCCGGCATAGAGCGGGCCAGCACGCGGCGCGGGCGGCGTCAGCCAGTCGAGCCCCGGGCGGTCGAGCGTGTCGAGCGCCAGCGTCACCAGCGCATTGCCGGGAGGCAGACGGCCCGGATCCTGGGGCCGGTCCAGCGTCTGCGGCGGATAATCATCCACCTCCAATATGGTCATGCGGCCCTTTTGCACCATGGTCAGCGCCGATTTGGTGTCGGGGTCCAGCCCAAAGGCGCTGTTGATCATGCTATAGGCCAGGACATAGGTGTCGCCGAGGTCGAGGCACAGGGTGCGGGCATACCAGTCGCAGGTCGCCTCCCGGTCGCGTGCCGCCAGGATGCAGATGAAGATGCGGTCCACCGGGCTGTCGGCCATGGGCAGGTCCGATGACGGCGTGTTCGACCGCACCTCGTTCAGATACAGCATCTCCGCGCCGCGCCCGGTCACCTGCATGGGCACGAAATAGGGCAGGCCTTCCAATTCCTTGGGCGGACCGACAATGGCAAAGCCGCTGCCGTTCAGGCGGTCCGGCCAGCCAAAGACATTTTGCACCGACAGCTCAAACGCCGCCCAGCCATAGCTGGTGGTCGGGCGAAAGGCGGTTGGCACCGGCTGTTCCACCAACCGGATGAAACAGGGATGGCCGCTCGTCGGCTGGAGCAGCGCCATGCGCGCGCCCGCGACGTCCGGACTTGCCCAGCTGGCGGCCAGATCGGCGGGAACGCTGCCCTGGTCCAGCAGGGCAAGGCCCAGCACATCGGCATAATCGGTCAGCGCCGCATCAAGATCGGGCGTGGTCACGATGCCGCCCAATATCTGGCCGTGGGTGATGGTCATGGTGGCTCCCTTTCAACCCGCCTTCGGTGCCGCCTCGGCTCAGCAGGCACAAGCGTTAATTGCGCGGGTGGGCGGCGCGCCACGCGGCGGGTGGGTCAAAACGGCCCGCCCACAGCCCCCGGCGGGCGGCGCGTGCGGCGGCCTCCTCGATCAGATAATCCTCCGTCGTCGCGATGGCCCAGCCGCCGTTCACCAGCCGCGCCGCGATATCGCTGCCCCCGGGCAATGTGCAGCGCGACAGCGCCCGGTCAAACCGGTCCTGGCCGCGCGACTGGCAATCCAGCATGGCCCCGCGCGGGACCATTTGCCGAAGCGCGCCGGTCGCCGCCGCCCCGCAATCCCAGCTTTGGCCCAGCGCGGTGCGGCAGCTTTGGCCCCGCTCGGGCGCGTCGATACCGACCAGCCGGACGGCGCGCCGCTCACCCGCAACCACCATCACCAGACTGTCGCCATCGCTGGCATAGAGCATGGCCCCAGCCAGCGGCGGCGGCCGGTTCGCCCACCACAACAGCGCCAGCATCATGACCAGCAGCAGCGTCCACGCAAAGGAGCGCAGCCGTCGCCGCCAGCGGAGCCAAAAGGGAAGGGCCGGACGCGCCATGGCGGCGTCGTGGCAAGGGGCCGACGGCTTGGCAAGGGTGTCCGGGCCCGCGCACCGTCCGACATTTTGGTCCGAAATGGATTTTGTTTTTGCTTTGTTCCCGCAATCGCGGCAGATAATGCGGCGACTCTGGTGCCGCAATGGCTCCATTTTGCCTTCAAAATCGAGCGGAGGCGGCAGATGGCAGGAGGCGTGGAAATGACCGATCCCAAAAAGGGGGAAGATGCCATGAATATTGCCCCTCCCGCCGCTGCGCCATTCGCTCCGCAGTCCTCTGCGCCGCCGCCAGTGCCCGCGGCGCTGGCGCCTGAACGCAGCGGCGCTGCGGCCCCAGCCCCCAGCGTTTCGCCCACCATCATTTTTGTCGGCACGGCGGTGGATGCCGCCGCCCGCGCGGCGCTGGTGGAGGCCACGGGGGCGCGCATATTGGGCACGATCGGGCTCGACGATCTGGCGGCGCGGCTGGTGCAGCAGGGTCGGCTCGATATTTTGTGGCTGGGGACCGACGAACCCGTCTCGCCCGACCTCGCCGACACGATCGTGCGCGAGGCAGCGCGCATGGACAGCGTCATCATCTGCGAAGTGCGCGGCGCGGCGCTGGATGCCGCCTTTGCGGCCTTTGCCCATTTGCCTGGCGCACAATTTCTGTCGGCCCCGGACCCCATCGACCGCGAGCTGGCCATCCCTGCCGCGATGGGTGCGCGGGGCCCGCATGTCGCCGACAGCGCGCAGGATGCGGCGATGGAGCGGATCGAACGGTTGCAGGACGAAGTGGCGCGGATCAGCGCGGCCCTGGCCAGCCTGGCCAGCCTGGCCAGCCTGGCGGGGCGCGGCGACGCCTATCCGCTGCCCGGGCGCGGCGATGCGGCTGGCCCGGTCGGCCCAGTGGGGTTCGTGCCGCAGGTGCGCAGCGCCGAGCGCGCCTATCGCCCCGAAAGCGATTATTATGCGCCGCGTGCGGCTGGACCCGAAATCTCCACATCGGCACCGGTCCGGCGGCTGCTGCGCCAGCGGCGGCTGCGTGAGCAGTTTTTTGCGGCCGAACTGTTCGCCGATCCGGCGTGGGACATGCTGCTCGACCTTTATGCCGCGCGGCTGGAGGGGCACCGGGTGGCGGTGTCCAGCCTGTGCATCGCGGCGGCGGTGCCCGCGACCACGGCGCTGCGCTGGATCAAGACGATGACCGACGCGGGCCTGTTTGAACGCCAGGCGGACCCGCGCGATGGGCGGCGCATTTTCATTGCCCTCGCCGCGCCCGCCATCGACGCGCTGGACCGCTATTTCGCGGCGCTGGCAGCGATTCGGGACTGACGCGGGCACTGGATGGCTTGCCACCCGCGCCGCGCTGTGGCAGGCGCGCCAGCACCCTGAAGAGGGGCGCTTAGCTCAGTTGGTAGAGCATCTCGTTTACACCGAGAGGGTCGGCGGTTCGAGCCCGTCAGCGCCCACCAGGGGGCCGCGTGAAGGCCGACGGACAGCGGCTTTGGGCCTCAGACGTCCAGATTGCTGACGCGCTTCAATTCCGAGCGCAACCGTTCCTCGTCAAAGGCGTGCTGCTGAAACTGGCCGCCGCGCTCGACCCAGAACAGGAACAGATGCGCCGACCAGCGGTTGGGGTTGGGCGTGACCCGCCCATGGCGCAGGTCCATGCCGCGATACAGCACGGCGTCGCCGGGCATCATCGCCACGGACGTATAAGGTTCATCGCCGAAATCATCAAAACAGGGCCCCTCGGCGCTCACCGGGCGCGAGCCGACCTCCAGCGGCCAAGGCAGCCCGTCGCTATAGGCCAGGGTCAGTGAGACGCTATGCTCGCACGATGGCCGGTCCGAATGGACGCGGCAAATCTCATTTTGGTGATAGATCCGGAAATAATCATAGCTGGGCAGCAGGTCCGCGCCAGTAATCTCGCTGATGATCGGGGTCAGACCCCATAGAAAGGTGGTCAGCGGGCGATAGAAATGCCCCGAAATGTCGATCGTCGGCTGCACCGACAATGGGTGCATTTTCGCGAAGGATTCAAAGGATTTGCCCGCCGCGTTCAGGTCCAACCGAATCTGTGTGAACAGGTTGAAGGCCACCTCTGGCGGCACCAGTCCGCGGAGTGTGGCATGGCCATTGGCCTGATAATCGCCTTCGCGCTGCATGGGCTCGCCCTATTCGCTGCTTGCTGGGGTGGACACCGCTGGCCAGCGCCGGATGGCGGCGGGGGGCGGGCTGGGGTTCATGGTCCGCTCGGTCAGCGCGGCCAGCGCGCGCTCCCGGTCGGCGGGGGTAAAGGGTCCGCTGGTCAGACAGAATTCGACCATATTCTGGTTGGGGTCGCGGGTGTAGATGGACCGGCACCAGCGATGGTCAATCTCCAGCACATCCAACCCGTGTGCGGTCCAGCGTTCGCGCCAGCGGTCCAGTTCCTCGACCGAATCCACCGCAAAGCTGTAGTGGTTGGTTCCCATCGGCACGCGCGCGGCGGCGTTCAGATCATATTGATGGTCCGCCGCCCCGGGCGTGTCGTGCAATTCCCAAAAGGCAATGAAGCGGCTGTCGTCGCCGTCCATCCGATAAAAGAAATGCTTGCCCCAGCCGCCCTCCATCACCGGGGCGACCTCCACCTTCACCAGCTCGAACCCCATGATGGTTTCGTAAAAATGGTGGATGGCCGCCATGTCCTTCGCCGCCAGCGCCAGATGATGATAGGGCATGGGCATCAGTCCTTGTGCTTGCGGCGGTCGACCATGCCCATGACGTCGGCGGTCGCGCCGTCGGGGGCGGGCACTTCGGTCACTGGATCGGGCCGGTCGTCATATTCCAGCCGCAGCGCGCGGCTCATCACGGCATGCATCATATAGGTGCAGGTGATATAGGTGAGCTCCAAAATCTGCACCTCATCCAGATGCGCGGCCAGCGCGGCGAACAGCGCATCGTCGGCCCGCCCCTGTTGCAGCACCAGCGCATCGGTCCAGGCGAGCACGGCGCGCTGGGCGGGGTCAAAACAGGTTGCGGTTTGCCACGCGCGGATGGCCGCTGCCTGTTCATCGGTCAGCCCGGCAAAGCGCGCCGCCTTCATATGCTGCGAATAAACGAAGCGCGAACCGACCAGCCACCCGGCGCGCGTCTGGCCCAATTCGCGGTGCATGGGGTCCAGCCGCCGCTTCGCCGATCGGTAAAAACCAAAGCCTTCGGTCGTGTGGCGAAAGGCGTCGGGAACCTGCGCAAAAACAGTCCACCAATGGCCGGGGGTGCCGGTTGCCGTGCCCGGTTCGGCCACCGGATCGCGGTCCCCGAACAGCGCGGTGTAAAGGGCAAGGATATAGGGGTCGTCAACCTCGGCGCGGGCGACCTGTTTCAGGCGCGGCATGACCGGTCAGTCGCCCACCCACTGCGCCACATCGGCGGCGACGCGGTTGGCGGCGCGGCTGAGCGCGTCGCCCGCGCTGCGCCCGTCGATGACGCTCAGGCGGCTGCGCGCTTCAAAGCGTTGCTGGCGAATGGTGCGCCCGGCATCGGCGATGACCATCGCCTGATAGACGACAACCGCCTCATTGGTCCGCGCATCAACGCCGAAATCGAGCAACTGGCCAGCGAGCTGCTCGCCGCCGCTGCCCGACGTCAACCCTTCGTCGATCACCAGCCGCCCGGTCTTGGCCGCCAGCGTGTCCGCCAGCAACCGGTGGAACAGCCGCGCCGGGGCCTCCACCCATTGCCCCTCGACCACATAGGCGATGGCGCCGTCCGATTGCTGGACGGGAATGCGCGGGGTGCGCAGCTTTTGCGGGGCGGCGGGCACCATGACGGTCAGCTTGCGGGCATCGGCGGAGCTGCGCATCGCCCCGGCGGCGGGCACGGCATCGGCGGTCAGTGTGAGCAAATAGGGCGGTGCCTTCCCCCCGCCCAGCGCCGCACAGCCAGTGATCGTCACCAGCAGGGTCATGGCAAGGGCGGCGCGCCGCAGGCTGCGTATCATCATTTCTTGCCCCTAATTCCCGCCCTTATAATCGGGCAGCTTGCTCCCGCCGATCAACGCCCCGGCCCCTTGCTGGTCCAGCTTTTCGGTCAGCGCCGTCAGCGATGCCGCCGTCCGCCTGAGGTCGCGGATCAGGGCATTGGCCTCGGGCACCGTCGTGTCGCTGAAACTTTGCAAGCCCGGCTCGGCGGTGGTGATAACCCGGTTGAGCTGCGCCATCGATGTGTCGGCGCTGCGCAGCGCCTTGCGCAGATCGGCCATCGCCGGATCGACATTGCGCTCCAGCGTGCCCTGCGCGCTTTGGGCGAGCAGGCCGACGCGTTCGGCGGCAATTCCGGCATTTTGGATGGCGGTGCGCGTTTCCGCGAGCGCCGCCTCCATCGCCGGGCCATTGCGCGCCAGCGTGCCCGTGGTTGCCTCCACATTGTCGAGGATGCGGGCCAGGCTTTCCTGATTCTTGTCGCTGGCGATTTCGGACAATCGCTCGGTCAGCGTGGTCAGCCGTTCGAGCAGCTGCGGCGCGCTGTTCAGCAGTTCGCCCAGCCCGCCGACGCGGGTGGGAATCACGGGGCGGCCGGCGGGCCCAGCATCGGTAATCGGCGGCGCGCCCTTGACCGCGCCGTCCAGCGCCACCTGAACCACCCCGGTAAAGCCGACGCCCGACAGGGTGGCGGTGGTCCCCTGGCGCACCGGCGTATCCTCATTCACCTCGATGCGCACGCGGACGAATTGCGGGTCTTCGGGCCACAGCGCAATCTGGGTCACTTCGCCCGACGGCACCCCGGAATAGGTGACCTGCGACCCCTTGTTCAGGCCGTCGACCGATTGTTTGAAGAAAATGTCAAACTCCTGGCGCTTGCCGCCGCTGTCATTGGCCAGCCAGATGAAGAATGCCGCCAGCGCCAGCGACATGATAAGCACCACCGTGCCAACCAATATGTTGTTGGAGCGCGTTTCCATGCCGCCGTCCTACCCCTTCTGCTCGCGCGATGCGACCGCTTTGCGCGATGCCGCTGCCGCGCGGCCCCGCGGGCCCAGAAAATAATCGGCAATCCAGGGGTGCTGGGTCGCCAGCAGCGCGTCGATGCTGCCCACCGCAATCACCCGCTGTTCGGCCAGGACGGCCACGCGGTCGCATGTGGCATAAAGCGAATCAAGATCATGCGTGATCAAAAAGACGGTCAGGCCCAGCGTGTCGGCCAGTTCGCGGATCAACCGGTCAAATTTCGCCGCCCCGATGGGGTCCAGCCCCGCCGTCGGTTCGTCGAGGAACAACAGCGCCGGGTCCAGCGCCAGCGCCCGCGCGAGGCCCGCGCGCTTGACCATGCCGCCCGACAGCTCGGCGGGATATTTGGGCCCGGCGTCGGGGGGCAGCCCGACCATGGCGATTTTATAGGCCGCGATTTCCTCGCGCATCTCCGCCGACAGCCCGGGATAATATTCGCGCAGGGGCACCTGGATATTTTCTGACACCGTCAGCGTTGAAAACAGCGCGCCGCCCTGAAACATCACGCCCCAGCGGCGGCGCAGGTCGCGTGCGGCGGCCGAATCCTCGGCATCGACATGGGTGCGGCCATATACCTCGATGGTGCCATCGGCGGGATGCTGCAACCCGATGATGGACCGCATCAGCACCGATTTGCCCGTGCCCGATCCGCCGACAACGCCCAGCACCTCGCCCTGGAGAACATCCAGGTCGAGCTGGTCGTGGATCACGGCATCGCCAAAGCGGTTGACCAGTCCCCGGACGCGGATGGCAATGTCATGCTGTTCGGGCAGGATGGGCTGGTCCATCTTCAGTTCCACCCGATGGCCGAGAAAAAGACCGCGAAAAAGGCGTCGAGCACAATGACCAGGAAAATGGCGGCGACCACCGCCGATGTGGTGCGGCGGCCCACCTCTTCGGCGTCCTTCTGCACCTGCATCCCTTCGTAACAACCCGTGACGCCGACCAGCATGCCGAACACGGGTGCCTTGATCATCAGCGCCCAGAAATCGGTCATCGGAATGATGTCGCGCAGCAAATTGACATAGGTGATGGGCGTGATGTTGAGCCCGATCCAGCAGAATACGCCGCCGCCAATAATGGCGCAAATGCTGGCGTAAAAGCCCAAGAGCGGCATCATCAGCGTGACCGCGAGCACGCGCGGCAGGACGATCGCCTCCATCGGCGACACGCCAATGGTGCGCATCGCGTCAATTTCCTCGGTCAGTTTCATCGTGCCGATTTGCGCGGCAAAGGCGCTGCCCGACCGCCCCGCCACCATGATCGCGGTCATGAGCAGCCCCAATTCGCGAATCGAGGCGCGCCCAACCAGGTTGATGGTGAAAATTTCCAGCCCGAACTGGCGCAGCTGCACCGCACCCTGCTGCGCGATGACAATGCCGATGAGAAAGCTCATCAGGCCGATGATTGCCAGCGCATCGACCCCGACATTCTGCACCCGCATGGTCACGGCGGTCCAGCGGATGCGGCGGCGGTTGACGACCTGCCGAAACAGGCTGGTCAAGGTCGCGCCGAAAAAGCCGATGATGCCGATAAGCTCGCGAAAGGCGGTGACGACACCTTCGCCCGTTTCCTCGGCCAGCCGCTGCCAGCCGGAGGGGCGAACATGCGGCGCGGGCGGTTCGGCCTGCGACCGGCGGACCGCGTCAAGCAAGCGGATGGCGTCGTCGCTGGCCCCGCAAATGGCCGCGTCCTGCGCCTCGGCCACGCGCAGCACCAACCACGCGCCGACCGTGTCAATCCGCTCCACGGCACTGAGGTCAATGGCGGCGATATCGTCCAGCGCGTCCAGCGCGTGCGGCAAATCGCCCAGCCGCGCCAGGGTGAGCCGCCCGGCCAGCCGTAAAATGGCCCCATCGTCCCCCGCGACGACTTCATGGGTTGCGCGTGCCAGCATGGGCGCAACAGTGGCGGCTAAACGCGGATGCGGCAAGCCCTTCTCGCCGCTGCTCCCGGCGGCTATGGTGGGGCCATGCCGGATACAGATACTGTTCCCCAGCCCGACCCCCCGCCTGCTTGCCCGCCTGCGCGCCCGTCTGCTCGTCTTGCCATTTATGATATGGATCGCACCATCACGCGGCGCGGAACGATGAGCGGCTTTTTGCTGCATGTGCTGCGGCGGCAGCGCCGCTGGCGCGCGGCGCTCTTGCCGCTCACCGGGGTGACGGGCCTGGCCTATGGCGCGCGGCTGCTCGACCGGCGTCAGCTCAAGGCAGCGAATTTGGCGCTGCTTGTCGGGCGGCGCTTCGATCCAGCCAAGCTCGCCGTGCTTGCCGAAAGCTTTGCCGAAGAGGTGCTGCGCCGCAATATTCACCGCCAGGCGCTTGATCAGATCGCGGCCGACCGCGCGGCGGGATATCGCATCATCCTCGCGACCGCCTCTTTCCGCCTCTATGTCGAGGCGATTGCCCGGCGGCTGGGCATCGACGATGTGATCGCGACCGACCTGCAGCCGGGCCAGGCGCGGGTGGCCGGACCCAATTGCTATGGCCGCGACAAACGCGCGCTGATCGACGCCTGGTTAAGGGCCGAGGGGATTGATCCGGCGACCGCCGACATTCGCGCCTATTCCGACCATGTGTCGGATCGGCCCATGCTGGAATTGGCGCAGCATCCGGTGGCGACCACGCCGTCCCCGGCGCTGCGCAAATTGGCGCGGCAACGCGGCTGGACGATATTGGATTGGGGGTAAATATGGCCAAGACGGAAAACAAGACGCAGGCGAACGCAGCATCGGTTGCCGATTTCGTGGCCAGCATCGACCATGAAGGGCGGCGCGCTGATGCGCACAGCCTGCTGGCGCTCTATGCCGATGTCACCGGGCTGGAGCCGCAGATGTGGGGGCCGACGATCATCGGCTATGGCCGTTATCACTACCGCTATGACAGCGGGCGCGAAGGCGACATGTGCCGCGCGGGGTTTAGCCCGCGCAAGGCCAATCTCTCGCTCTATCTGATGGGGGGCTATTGCAATCCCGACACCCAGGCGCGGGTGGATGCACTGCGCGCGCGGCTGGGCAAGCACAAGGTGGGTGCCAGCTGCCTTTACATCAACAAGCTGGCTGATGTGGACATGGCAGTGCTGCGCGAGCTGGTTGCGCTGGACCTCGCATGGATGGATGAACGCTATCCGCGCTGACGGTTGCGCCTGGTCTGTCCCGAATCACCGGCTCCAAATTGGACATCAACGGCCGTTTCGTCGTCCTGAACTTGTTTCAGGACAACAAGCCCCGCTAGTCCGTTATCCTGAAACAAGTTCAGGATGACGATGTCGTAGATATTCGCGACGCCGTCCTAAATCCCCGCATACCATTCATAATCGATGCGGTCCTCCCAATAGCCGCCCTTGCCGGCGCCAATGCCGTCCAGGCTGGCAACCGCCTCGATGCCCGTGATGAACTTCGCCTGCTTATAGCCCAGCTGCCGCTCCACCCGCAGCCGCAGTGGTGCGCCATTGGCAATCGGCACCGGCGCGCCGTTCAGCATCCATGCCAATATGGTCTGCGGATGCCGCGCATCGACCAGGTCGATGCTCTCATAATAGGGGGTCCCGCCTATCCGGTCGGCGCAGCGAAACACCAGAAAGCGGGCCGCATCGCGCAGCTGCGCTGCCGCCAAAATCGGGGCGAGCCGGGCCCCCTGCCATTCGCCGATGGCGCTCCACCCCTCGACACAATCGTGGCGGGTGATCTGGCGGCGCTGCGGCATGGCGCGGATATCGGCCATGCTCAGCGCCAGCGGGCGGCCGACCAGCCCGGTTACCGTCACCCGCCAATCGCGAAAGCCGGTGGCGACATGGGCGGTATAGGCGGGCCCATCGCCCATGCGCGATCCATTGGCGCGAAAGGTGGGGGACAGGTCGGCGCGGGTAAATTCGGGGGCCAGCGCGCCGCGCGACAGCAAGACGCGCTGGCTGTGCTGGTGCATCACCTCGCCCATCGACAAAATCTTGCGGAAGGCCGGGCTTTCGTTGAGCGCGTCGCAGCCCGTCAGCAGCGGCAGGCTGGCAATGCCGCCGAGCAGGGTGCGGCGGGGCAAGATGAGATCAGCCATGCGGCGGCTCCTTCGCGGCCCAGGGCGGGGGCAGGGTGAACCAACCCGTGAGCATCGATCGCACCTCGTTCACTGGTCCAGCGAGCAGCACCATGGCCATATGCACGAGGAAAAAGCCGACCAGCCCCACCGCCGCGATAAAGTGAAGCGAGCGCGCCGACTGCCGCCCGCCAAACAGGTCGAGCAACCATGGCGCGGCGGCGTTGATGCCCGGCGACATGGTCAGCCCGGTGAGCACAATCAGCGGCAAGAGGACAAAAATCACGCCGATATAGGCCAGTTTCTGCAGCACATGATAGCGCGCCGCCGCCTCGCCCCGCGGAAAGCGCAATCGCGCGTGGTCCTTGATATCCTGCCAGATATGGCGCGGTGCCCATTCAGCGCGCCCGATGTGCAAATTGCGGCGGATATGCCCCGACACCAGCGACCAGAGCATATAGGCGGTCATCGTCAGCGCCAGCACCCAGGCAAAAAACAAATGCCAGCGGCGGCCGTCGGCCAGGCTATATGTCGACGGTATGGTGGCCCAGCCGGGAAAGGCCCAGCGTTGCTCCACCCCGTCGCGGTCCGTCCACAGGCCCAGCACGCCGGTGGTTTCGATGCGCACGTCGCCAACGCGCAGGAAACCGGTGTCGGCGGTCGAGCCGATAGCCAGCCAGGCCGGATCGCTGTTGGCCCCATATTGGCCCCAATAGAGCCGGGGATGCGCGTTGAAAATCATCAGCCCGCTCATCAACAAGATGAGCAAGGTGACGGCATTGGTCCAATGCCACAGCCGCGTGGGCCAACGATGGCGATAGCGGCGCTGCGGCCCTGCAGCAGCTTCCGGGGCGATTGCGGCGACCGCATCGGCGGTCGGGGACGGGGTCGACATGCTTGGGCACCGCTCGCTGCGGCCGACCTTTCATCGGCCTGTGGATGCTATCGCGCGGCGGATTATTCCGCTAGTCCCGAAAATAGCATATCATTGATGCTGCATGGGAATAAATATGGATCGCTTGCGTCTTGCCGAAATCTTTGTTGCGGTCGCCGACAGCGGCAGCTTCTCGGTCGCTGCGCGCCAGCTCGGCATGACGCAGCCGACCGTGTCAAAGGCGGTTGCGGCGCTGGAACAGCGGCTGGGCGGACGATTGATCCTGCGCACAACCCGCGCGATGACGCTGACCGAACCGGGGCAGGCCTATCTGGCAAAGGCGCGCGCGCTCATCGCGGCGGCTGCGGCGGCCGATGCTGCGCTCGCCAGCCGCGATCCGCTGGCGGGACCTGTGGCCTTCAGTGCCCCGCCATCGCTGGCCAATGCCCGCATCATCCCGATGCTGGGCGATTTCCTGACCCGCCATCCGCAGGTTGAGATTGACGCCCGGCTGTCCGACATGCGGGTGCCGCTGGCGGGCAGCGACCTGGATTTCGGAATTCGCGTTGGCGGGGTGGGCGACGAACCGGTCACCGCGCGGTTGATTGGCATTGCCCGCCGCATGCTGGTCGCCGCGCCAGCCTATCTCGCGCGCCACGGCCAGCCGCAGACGGTGGCCGATCTGGCGCGGCACCAATGCCTGCATTACCGCCTGTTCGATGGCCGTCGCCGCTGGCAACTGACCTCCGGCGCCAGCGTCGATGTCGGCGGGCCGCTGAGCATCGACAATCCAGAGGGCCTGCGCACCGCCGCGCTCGCTGGCCTTGGCATTGTCCAATCGGCCATCTGGTTGTTCGAAGGCGATCTGGCGGCGGGGCGGCTGGTTCCGGTGCTGGCGCACGACCCGCCCGTGCCCATGCCCATCCATCTGGTCACCGCCCGGTCGCGCGCCGTTACCCAGCGGGCGCAGCGCGCCGCCGACCATCTCGCCGACCGCTTCGCCGCCGACCCGCTGCTCGCGCTGCCCGATGGGCCGGATCAGGCTGCTACGTAAACCTCGCGATATTTGGTGCGCAGCGACACTTTGTCGATCTTTTCGGTGCCCAGCTTGGGCAGGGGATCGGTGGACAGCCAGATAGTCTGCGGGATTTTGAACGCGGCCAGCCGCTCGCCCAGAAACGCCTTCAACGCGTCGGCGTCGACCGTGCTGCCCGGCTTCATCCACACGACCGCGCCAGGAACTTCGCCCAGCCGGTCGTCGGGCAGGCCGAACACCGCGCATTCATTGGCATCGCCATGCTCGTAAATGGCGGCTTCCACCTCCTGACAGCTGATATTCTCGCCGCCGCGAATGATGATGTCCTTCTTGCGGTCGACGATGAACAAATAACCATCCTCGTCGAGATACCCCAGGTCGCCGGTGCGGAAATAGCCATTGTCGGTAAAGGCCGCCTTGGTCGCGGCATCATTGTTCCAATAGCCCTCAAAATTGGCGATGGAGCGGATGCACACCTCGCCCACGCCGCCCTGCGCCACGGGTGCGCCCGCATCGTCCAAAATGGCAAGGTCCACCAGCGGCTTCGACGCCGGGCCGGTCGACAGCGGCTTGGCCAGGTAATTTTCGTTGATGTTGCCGCACCCGACCGCGTTGGTTTCAGTGAGGCCATAGCCAAGCAGCGGCTTGCCCCCACCCATGCCTTCGGCGAGGCGCTTGACATGTTCGGGCGGCCGCGGCGCGCCCCCGGCGGCAAAGCCGTGGCAGGAGGACAGATCATATTTGTGCCGGTTGGGATGCGTCAGCATTTCATAGCTCATCAGCGGCACGCCAGTGAAATTGTTGACCTTTTCATCCTGGATCAGCTGCATCGCATGTTCGGCATTCCATTTGGGCATCAGCACCAATTTGCGGCCCAGCGCAAAGCTTTGCAGGAACACCGGCACTTCGGCGGTGACGTGGAACAGCGGCGTGCACACCAAAGTCGCGGGCTGCGTCCCGGTCATCAGCCCGTCCTGCGTCAGCAAATGGACGATGCTGAGCGTTTGGCAGATATAGTTGAACGTGCCCTGGATGACATTGACGTGGCGCGAATAGGCGCCCTTCGACTGGCCGGTCGAGCCAGAGGTGAACAGGATGGTGGCCAAATCGTCCCCGGTCAGCTGCGGCAGGTCCGCGCTTGCCCCAGTCAGCGGCGCGATGGCGGCGGCCAGCGGCTGGGCAATGTCCAGCGTGACGACGGTTGCACCATGGTCAATCCCGGCAAGCCGCTCGGCCCGCTGCGGGTCGGCGATGATCAGCTTCGCCTCGGTCATGCTGATGCCGTCGGCCAGCTCCGCCGATTGCCACCAGCCGTTGAGCAGCGTGGCGCAGCCGCCGGCCATCAAAATCCCGGCATAGACCACGGCCCAGCTGTTGGCATTGCGCATCGCGATGCCGACGCGGTCGCCTTTTTTCACCCCATGCTGGGCAACCAGGCCCATCGCCACGGCGCGCGCGGCACCGTAAAATTCCTTGAAGGACAATCGCTCGTCGCCTTCGACCAAAAAGGTCGCATCCCCGTGCGTATGGCAGAAAAAGGCCATATAATCGGCCAGGTTGGTGGGGGCGTTGGCGATGAAGGGCAGGTCCAGGCCATAGCGCTGGGTCGTCCCGACCTTTATCATCCCGCCGGGGCCGGTGATTTGCTCATAAGCCGATTGAAGACGCAAATCGAGCGCTGAAGGCATCCAAATCTCTCCTCTTGGTATTGCGTTCCCCGCCCGTTATGGGAGGAGCCTTCCTGGGGATGAAGGCGCAAGTTTCTATGTCATTTTTTGCCCTGTTAGCCGAAGTTACGAGCCATGTGAACTTCAATGAACTGATGGGCGAAAACCCCGAAGTGGCGATATCCGTCTTTGGTTTCCCGATCCGCTGGTATGCGCTCGCCTATCTGGCCGGCATCTTTTGCGGCTATTGGTATTTGCTGAAACTGATTGCCCAGCCCGGTGCGCCAATGGCGCGGCGTCATGCCGATGACATGATCTTTTACGCCATGCTGGGGATCATCTTGGGCGGCCGGCTGGGTTATGTCCTCTTCTATAATCTTTCTTCCTATCTGGCCGATCCGCTCAGTATATTGCGGCTGTGGGATGGCGGCATGTCGCTGCACGGCGGCGTCGTGGGCGTCATGCTGGCGATTTGGTATGTAACGCGGAAAGAGGGGCTGAGTTTCCTGCGCTTTTGCGATTATATCGCCTGCGTTATCCCCTTTGGGCTGTTCTTTGGGCGGGTCGCCAATTTCGTCAATGGTGAGCTGTGGGGGCGGCCGACCGATGTGTCGTGGGGCATTATTTTCCCCGATTCGGGCACCATGGACCCGCGCCACCCCAGCCAGCTGTATGAGGCGGGGCTGGAGGGGCTGTTGATGATGGCCATCCTCTCCTTCCTCTTCTGGCGGACACAGGCGCGCTATTATCCAGGGCTGTTGTTTGGCGCGGCGGCGCTCGACTATGGCATTGCCCGCTTCATCGTCGAATTTTTCCGCGAACCCGACGCGCATCTGGGCGTCCTGTCGTGGGGGCTGACTATGGGCCAGACGCTGACGCTGCCGATGATCATCATCGGTCTGTGGGCGGTGACCACGGCAAAAGGGCGGCGCGAGCGCGTGGAACCGGTGGCGGGGCCAAGCAGCATTGCCTGAACCCGCCGCGCTGCACGGCCGCATCACGCGCCTGATTGCGGCGAGCGGGCCGATGACCATCGTCGATTATATGGGCATGGCCAATGCGCATTATTATGCGTCGCGCGATCCGCTGGGCGCGGCAGGTGATTTCACAACTTCGCCAGAAATCAGCCAGATGTTCGGCGAGTTGGTGGGGCTCACGCTGGTCGATGCTTGGCACCGGGCGGGGCGACCGGACAATGCCGTCTATGTCGAACTGGGGCCGGGGCGCGGCACGCTGGCGCGCGATGCCCTGCGGCCCATGGCGCGCTTGCGCCTCCACCCGCCGGTGCATCTGGTCGAAACCAGCCCGGTGCTGCGCGCCCGGCAAGCCGACCTGCTGCCCCGCGCGGTCCATCATGATAGCGTGCAGACGCTGCCCACCGAGGGCCCGCTGCTGATTGTTGCCAATGAATTTTTCGACGCCCTGCCGATCCGTCAACTGATCCGCACCGATGCGGGCTGGCGCGAACGGGTGGTGGCGCTGCATGGTGACCAGCTGGTCACTGCTGCTGCGATGACGCCGATGGACGCGCTGGTGCCACCGCCGCTGCGCGCGGCGCGGGAGGGCAGCATCTGGGAATATTGCCCGGCGGCCAGCGCGATCATGGCCGACCTTGGCGCGCGGCTGGCGGCGCAGGGCGGCGTGATGCTGGTCATGGACTATGGCCATGCCGGGCCCGCCATCGGCGATTCGTTGCAAGCCGTGCGCGGCCATCAATTTGCCGATCCTTTTGTCGATGCTGGCGATGCCGATCTGACCGCGCATGTCGACTTTGCCGCGCTCGCCGCTGCGGCAACCGGGGCCGGGGTGATGGCCACCCCCCTCATGGCACAGGGCGACTGGCTGCAGATCCTGGGTATTGACGATCGCACCGCCGCGCTGGCGGCGCATCACCCCGACCGGGCGGCAGAATTGACGGGGCAGCGCGACCGGCTGGTCAATCCGGACCAAATGGGGCAATTGTTCCGGGTGATCGCCTTTCATCATCGTGATTGGCCTGTTCCCGCTGGATTTGCTGCATGACCCCCACGCTCACCATCGAACGCCCGGTGCCCGCTGACGCTGCCGACCTGTCGGCCTTTGCCGTTGATGCCTTTACCGCGACCTTTGGCCATATTTACGCGCCTGCCGATCTCGCCAGCTTTCTCAACGACTGGAACAGCGTGGACCGGTTGACGCAGCAGCTGGCGGACCCCGGCTTTGCCATCGCCCTCAACCGTGATCCCGCCGGGCGCATTGCCGGCTTTGCCAAATTGGGTCCGGTCGATTTCGAGCTTCCGGCGGGCCATGGCCGCGACGGTGCCATCGAACTGCACCAGCTTTATGTGGCAGAGGCAGCCAAGGGCACCGGGGTGGCCGATGCGCTGATGCATTGGGCCATCGCCGAAGCACGGGCGCGCGGCCACGCCATCCTCTACCTGTCGGTCTTTACCGAAAATCCACGCGCGCAGGCCTTTTACCGCCGCTATGGTTTCACCGACATCGGTCGCAATCCGTTTCGCGTGGGCAACCATATCGACGAAGACCGCATCTGGCGTTTGGCGCTGTGACTCCGCCTTTTCGCACCGCCTCCGCGCTGGAAGGCGTCCCCCATGGCTTTTTCGGGCGGATGGGCGGCGTGTCGACGGGGGAGCTGGCCAGCCTGAATTGCGGGATCGGGTCGGGCGATGCCGATGCCGCCATCGCCGAAAACCGCCGCCGTGCCGCAGCGGCCATTCTGCCCGACGCTGCGCTCACCGGCGTTTATCAAGTGCATGGGCGCGACTGTGTCCTTGTGGACAGCCCCTGGCCCGATACCGACCGCCCCCAGGCGGATGCGCTGGCCACGGCGCGGCCCGGCGTATTGCTTGCTATATTGACCGCCGATTGCGTCCCCGTGCTGTTTGCGGACCATCATGCCGGGGTGGTGGCAGCGGCCCATGCAGGGTGGAAGGGCGCGCTGGCAGGCGTCACCGATAGCGCCATCGACGCGATGGAGCGGCTGGGCGCGGCGCGCACGGACATCCGGGCGGCCATCGGCCCCTGTATCGGCGCGGCAAGTTATGAGGTCGACATGGCCTTTGCCGAACGCTTTGCCGCTGCTGATCCCGCCAATGAACGCTTCTTTCGCGCCGGGCGTCCTGGCCATGCGCATTTTGACATTGCCGCCTATGTTGCGGCGCGGCTGGCGGCGGCGGGGATTGCCCGGGTAGAGGTCATCGGCGACGATACATTGACCCTGGCCGACCGATATTTCAGCTATCGGCGCGCCTGCCTGCGCGGGGAAAATGGCTATGGGCGGCAAATGTCGGTGATTGGACTGGCGGCATGACGGCCTCCCGGGTCGGACTGCTGGGCGGGCTGGCGCTCTTTGCGCTGATGCTCATGCTGCCAGCGCCGGCGGGGATGGAGCCGGGGGCCTGGCGCATCGCCGCGCTCACGCTGCTGATGGCTATCTGGTGGATGACAGAGGCGCTGCCGCTGACCGCCACGGCGCTGCTGCCCTTTCTGCTCGTTCCGCTGTTCGGCGTGATGCCAGCGGCGGATATTGCCGGGGAATATTATTCGCCCATCCTGTTTCTGCTGCTCGGCGGGGCCTTTCTGGCGCTGGCCATCGAACGGGTTGGGCTGCACCGGCGGCTCGCGGTCGCCATTTTGGCGCTGGCGCGGCCTACTGCGGCGGGGCTGCTGCTCGCGTTCATGGCCGCCACGGCGCTGTTGTCGATGTTCATTTCCAACACCTCCACCACGCTGATCATGGTGCCGATCGCGCTGGCCGTGCTGGCGGCGGGCCGGGTGGAGGACGGGGAAACGCGCGGCTTTGCCGGGGCGGTGATGATGGGCATTGCCTTTGCGGCGTCCATCGGCGGGCTGGGCACGCTGGTGGGTTCACCCACCAACGCCATCGCCGCTGGGCTGATTGAAAAACAGCTGGGCCTGACCATCAGCTTCCTTGACTGGATGCGCTATGGCGTCCCGGTGGTGCTGCTCGCCATCCCTGCGGCCATGCTCATCCTGATGCGGGTGCAGCGGCTGGACCGCGACGGTTTCGATGCCGCCGGGGCCGCCGCAGCGCTGGGCCGCAATCCGCCGTGGAGCAGCGCCGAAGGGCGCGTCGTGCCCGTGCTGACGCTCGTCTTTGCTGCCTGGGTGGCGCAGCCGTGGATCGAACCCCTTTTGCCCAAGGGCGCGCTGACCGACGGCACCATTGCCATTGCCGGGGCGCTGCTGCTGTTCGTCATTCCCGACGGCAGCGGGCGGCCGTTGCTGGTCTGGAAAGAGGCGGACCGGGCACCCTGGGGCGTTATCATGATGTTTGGCGGCGGCCTGGCGCTGGCGGCGGCGATGACGCAAAGCGGGCTGGCGGCGTGGCTGGGCAATGTGCTGGAACCGCTCGGTAATCTGCCGCTCTTCCTGCTGGCCGCCACCATTGTCGGGCTCACCATCCTCATCACTGAATTTGCCAGCAATGTGGCGACGGCGAGCGGCATCATGCCGGTGCTGGCGGCTTTGATTGCGACCACGGGGATTGATCCGGTGCTGCTGGCCTTGCCCGTCGCCTTTGCCGCCAGCTGGGGCTTCATGCTGCCCAGCGGCACCGGGCCCAACGCCATTGCCTGGAGCACGGGCCACATCGCCTTGCCCCGCATGCTGGCGGCGGGCGCGGCGCTGGACGTGGTTGGGGTGCCGCTGCTGATCCTGACGGTGTGGGCGGTGGCGGCGCTGTAAGCGTCCCCGAAAAGCGGCTTGGACCGGACGGACGGGGAAACCCGTTTCATTTGTAACTTGTCTGCGCTAGGCCATGGGGCACCATCCGTCTGCCAGCCAAGGAACCCTCGCCCATGTCCGATCCGACCCCGCAGCGCAAACCCAAGCCATCGGTGCGCGCGATTGGCAATCGTCAGCTCAGCCCGGCGACGTTGATGATGGGCTATGGCTTTGACCCCATGCTGTCCGAAGGGTCCTTGAAGCCGCCCATTTTCCTCACCTCCACCTTTGCCTTTGAAAGCGCGGCGGCGGGCAAGCGCCATTTTGAAGGCATTACCGGCAAGCGGCCAGGCGGGGCCGACGGCCTGGTCTATTCGCGCTTCAACGGGCCCAATCAGGAGATTTTGGAGGCGCGGCTGGGCGTGTGGGAAAATGCCGAAGATGCGCTGGTCTTTTCCAGCGGCATGTCGGCCATTGCCACGCTGCTGCTGGCGCATGTCAGCGCGCGGGACGTGATCGTCCATTCCGGGCCGCTCTATGCCGCCACTGAAACATTGATTGCGCGCATCTTGTCGCGGTTCGGCGCGACCTATCTGGACTTTCCGGCGGAGGCGTCCCGCGCGGACATGGACGCCATCCTGGCCGCGGCCCAGGCGCAGGCGGCGGCGCAGGGCGGGCGCGTGGCGATGGTCTATCTGGAAAGTCCGGCCAACCCCACCAACGCGCTGGTCGATGTCGAGGCGATGCGCGCGGCGGTTGATGCAACCTTCGGGCCCGATAACCGGCCGCCCATTGCGATCGACAACACTTTTCTGGGGCCGCTGTGGTCCGCGCCGCTGACCCATGGCGCCGATATCGTGCTCTACAGCCTGACAAAATATGCTGGCGGGCACAGCGATCTGGTGGCCGGCGGGGTGCTGGGCAGCAAGGCGTGGCTCGCCCCGATTCGCATGATGCGCAACACCATCGGCACCATTTGTGACCCCAACACCGCCTGGATGTTGCTGCGCAGTCTGGAAACGGTTGAACTGCGCATGGCCCGCGCGGGCGAAAATGCCGCGAAGGTCTGCGAATTTCTGCGCAGCCATCCAAAGGTGGAGGGGCTTGGTTACCTCGGCTTTCTGGCCGACGGCGCGCAGAAGGATATTTTTGAGCGGCATTGCACCGGCGCGGGCTCTACCTTCTCGCTGTTCATCAAGGGCGGCGAAGCCGAGAGTTTTCGATTCCTGGATGCGCTGCAAATCGCCAAGCTGGCGGTCAGCCTGGGCGGAACCGAAACGCTCGCCAGCCACCCCGCCGCCATGACGCATCTGTCGGTGCCGCAAGAGCGCAAGGACCGGATGGGAATTACCGACAATCTGGTGCGAATCTCCATCGGGATCGAGGATGCCGGCGACCTGATTGCCGATTTTGCCCAGGCGCTCGACGCAGTGTAAGGCGCAGGGTCCCAGCCGGCCGCGCCGTGCCGGATGTGGGCCAATTCCCGGCTTTTTTGGTAATCTTTCGTTTACCACAACGGCCTATCCCTGCGACCGGGGCATGCGGGGCCAAGCCGCTGCCCGGAAACGGGAAATCGGGATGGATCAACCACGGGGCGAAGGGACGGCGCATCGCACCAGGCCGCCAGCGCGCTGGCGGCTGATATCCCCTGCGCCCCCGGTCCCTGCGGAGATTGCCGATGCGCTGCGGCTGGCGCAAATCGACAGCCTGAAGACGCAGGTGCCCGTCCTGCTGGCGGTTGCGGGGCTGAACACCGTGCTATTGATTGCGGTCTGCGCGCACAGCGGCCTGCCCCTGTCCCAATATGGCTGGCTGACGCTCCTGATCCTCTATGTCGTGCTGCGCGGCCAGTTTCTGCGCCGCCAATTTGCCCGCGCGGCGTCCCCCGCCCATCAACACCGCATGGTCCGCACCGTGTCGCGTGCGGCCATATTGATGCTGGCGGTGCTGGGGGTTACGGCGGGGGCGACCTTTGCCACCGGCCTGTTCGACCGCAGCTTGCTGGTCCCCATGTCGCTCGGCTTTGGCGCTATTTCCATCGCGCATTGCCTGTACCGGGTCCGCCGCGTGGCGCTGGGTGCCATTGGCCTTGGCATCGGCCCCAGCGCAGCCATGCTCATCCTGGTCGGCAATTTTGAAGCCCAGATGCTGGGCCTGTCGATGATCAGCGTTGGCTTGCTGATGATGCGCTTTGTAGCGGCCCAATATGACCAGTTGATCGACAATCTGGTCCTTCAGCATCAAATCAGCGTGTCCGCGAACAGCGACCCGCTGACCGGGCTGGCCAACCGGCGGGCGATTGGGGAATTTCTGGCGGGTCGGTCCGGGCTCGCGGGGGTCGGCCTCGCGCTCATCGATCTTGATGATTTCAAACTGATCAACGACCGGCATGGCCATGATGTCGGCGACGCCTTGCTCGTCGAAGTGGCGGCGCGGCTGACGGCAGCTCTGCCAGCGGGCGGGCTCGCCGGGCGGCTGGGGGGCGATGAATTTATCGCGGTGCTGCCTGGCCTGGCGGACGACATGGCGATGGGCGCAGTTGCCACGCGCTTGCTCGCGGCGCTGGCGCGGCCCGTGCAGATTGGCGCGCTGACGCTGCCCGTGGGGGCCAGCATTGGCCACGCCCTGGGCGGCCCTGGCGAGCGCGATCCGGCGGCGCTGACCAAAAGGGCGGATGAGGCACTTTATGCGGCCAAGGCGCTGGGCAAAGGTCAGGGTCAGGGAGGGGGCCAGGGACGGGCCCGCCCGCACAGCCGCCGCGCCAACCGCGCCTGATCCAGCGGCGGGCCTGACGCGCGGGCGCTTTTCTTTCGGGCAGCGATTGCCTAGAGCGCCCGGGCACAACAAGGCGGGATTCGCATGACCGACAGCATCAAACGGGTGGTTCTGGCCTATTCGGGCGGCCTCGATACCAGCGTCATATTGAAATGGTTGCAGGTCACCTATGGCTGCGAAGTGGTCACCTTCACTGCCGATCTGGGGCAGGGTGAAGAGCTGGAGCCTGCCCGGGCGAAGGCGCAGCTGATGGGCGTGCCCGATCACCACATTTTCATCGACGATTTGCGCGAGGAATTTGTCAGCGATTTCGTCTTTCCGATGATGCGCGCCAATGCGCGGTACGAGGGCGATTATCTGCTCGGTACCAGCATTGCCCGCCCCTTGATTTCCAAGCGGCTGGTGGAAATTGCGCACCAGACGGGTGCCGATGCCGTTGCCCATGGTGCGACGGGCAAGGGCAATGATCAGGTGCGCTTTGAACTCAGCGCATATGCCCTGGATCCCGATATCAAGGTGATTGCACCTTGGCGCGAATGGCAATTGACCAGCCGCACCGCGCTGATCGAATGGGCCGAACAGCATCAGATCCCAGTGCCCAAGGACAAGCGCGGCGAAAGCCCTTTTTCAACCGACGCCAATTTGCTGCACACCTCCAGCGAGGGCAAATGCCTGGAGGATCCGTGGGAAGAAACGCCCGACTATGTCTATTCGCGCACGGTCGATCCGGAAGATGCGCCGGACACCCCTGAATATATCACCATCGATTTTGAACGCGGCGATGGCACCGCGCTGAACGGCCAGGCCCTGTCCCCGGCGGCGCTGCTGGCTGCGCTCAACGATCTGGGCCGGAAACATGGCATTGGCCGCCTTGACCTGGTGGAGAACCGCTTCGTCGGGATGAAGTCGCGCGGCATGTATGAAACGCCCGGCGGTGAAATTTATGCCCGTGCGCATCGCGGAATCGAATCCATCACGCTGGATCGCGGGGCGGCGCATCTGAAGGATGAACTGATGCCCCGCTATGCCGAGCTGATCTATAATGGTTTCTGGTTTGCGCCGGAACGCGAGATGCTGCAGGCCGCCATCGACCATAGCCAGGCGAAGGTCACGGGCACGGTCCGGCTGAAGCTTTACAAGGGCATGGCCAGCGTGGTGGGCCGCGCATCACCGCACAGCCTGTATAGCGAACGGCATGTCACCTTTGAGGATGACGCCGGTGCCTATGACCAAAAGGATGCTGCCGGATTCATCAAGCTCAACGCGCTGCGGCTGCGGCTGCTAGCCCGGCGCGATCATGGTTAACGCCAGATGAACAAAAACCGCTTGCAATCATCGCGCCGAAGCCTAGCGTCCGGCGCGGCTGAACCTTTTCAAGCATAAGAATCGCCAAATTCCTCGGGTCGCAAACCATTTGAGGACGCTATGGACGATCAGACGGCAGAGTCGTGGCAGGGTGCAAGTAACCTGCCCGCAGAGGAGCAGTGGGAGCCAGTCATGCTCCTGCTGCCGCGTTTTGGCCTGTTCATGACGCGGGAGGGGGTAACCCGCCGCTTCATTTGGCCCGGTGTCTATGAAACGCGGCACTCAAGCCGGATGCGAAAGCCGCTCTACCGGCATCGCCGTTAGATTTTGCTGCGGTTGAACCAAGGTGCCTGCCCGGATTTCGCGCAAGTGCCAAGGACATTGGGAGCGGGTCATCCCCGCCCGCGATATCCCGCAACCCCCTGATCGGGTAGCCACAGCCCGGCGGGCGGCGGGCCCGATTGCCAAAATACATCAATGGGAATGCCGCCGCGCGGATACCAATAGCCGCCGATGCGAAGCCATTCGGGCTGCATCTCATCATACAGGCGGCGGCCGATCCCCACGGTGCAATCCTCATGAAAGCCTGCATGGTTGCGAAAGCTGCCCAGAAACAGCTTGAGCGATTTGGATTCGACGATCCGGGCCCCGGGCACATAATCGATGACCAGATGGGCAAAATCCGGTTGTCCGGTTACCGGGCATAAAGAGGTGAATTCGGGCACCGCAAAGCGCACCAGAAATATTTCGCCCGCGCGCGGATTGGGCACATAATCCAGCACCGCTTCGGCGGGGGTCGCGGGCAGGGCCGATGTCTGGCCGAGGTGAAGCGGCTGCAGGCTTTCTTGGCTGGCGTCAGTCATGCCGCTCGTCTAATGCGCCGCACGGTTCATGTCATGCATCTTGTTGGGGACGGGCCAAGCCGTCATCCGGTGGATGGCCCTGCTGCGCATCAATGGACGGTATCGCAATTTTGTCTCGTGCCTTTCTCTTTCCATCTGCGGCGCTGCTGCTGGCCGTGATGGCACCCGCTGTTCAGGCGCAGGACGTGCAGGGCCCACCCGATGGCTTCCGCCCACCGCAGGACAGCCGCCCCCCGCAGGACAGCCGCCCGCCAGTGCAGGGCCCCGCCGACAATGGCATCGCGCCGCTGCCTGCGCCGCCGCCGACGAGCGCACCGCGTCCGGGCCCCGTGGAGCCAGCGAGCGCGCCGTCGCCGGGGTCTGCTGCGCCCGTTGCCCGGTCGCCGGTTCAGCCAGCCGCGCCATCGGCACGCGCAATCCCGCGCCCGGCGACCGCCCCGCCGCAAGCGGAGCGCCCTGCGACACCGCCCGCCGCGACCGCAGCGGCCAGCGCGAGCGCGCCGGTGACAACCGGCCCCGCCGCCACTGCACCGGCACCTGCGATAACCGCCGCGCCGACCGATACCGTTGCTCCAGCGCCGACAACCCCGTCGGCAGGCGCGCCGCCGCCTTTGCTGGGCTATTGGCCCTATGCGGCGCTGGCCTTGGCGCTTGCCATCGGCCTGGCGCTGCTCGTCCGCCGCCGCCGGTTGGCGGACGCGGCCCCGCCCCTGACCATGGCCAGCGCGCGGCAAGCGCCGGCTCCCGGCACCGCAGCGCCGACCGCCAGGCCCGCGTCGGACCGGCTGCCCGCACCAGCCCCCGCACCGGCCCCAACGCCTGCTCCGGTGCCTGTTGCCGAACCGGATCCGCCGCCGCCAGCACCGGTTACCGGGCGCGCCCAGCTATCGCTCACGCTGCAGCTGCGCGAAATGGAATTGACCGGGGACCATCTGCGCATCCGTTTTGCGCTGATGCTGGCCAACCGCGGGGATCGCCCGGCCACCGGCGGCCTGGTCCGCATCGCGCTGCAACAGGCCAATGCGCGCCAGGCGGAGCTGTTGGCGCGCTTCTTTGATGGTGCGGGCGGCTCCGTGCTGGCTGAAGAGATTGAGATTGCTGCGGGCGACGTTGGCATGGTGGAACGCAATGCCCTGCTGCCGCTCGACGGCGTAGAGGTCATGATGATCGGCGGCTACCCCTCGCTCGTCCCCGTGATCGGCTTTGACGCCACCTACCACTGGGACGGCGACGGCGATGCCTTTGGCCAGACGGCCTGTGCCTTTGTGCTGGGGTCGGCGGCGAGCGGCGATGGGCGGGTGGCACCGGTGCGGCTGGATTTGGGGCCGCGCCTGATCACCGGTCCCGCCGCACGCATTACCGAAATGCAGCGACAGGCCTGATCGCGCCTCCACCGCCGGGTCAAACATGTTGCGGCGCAACAGTTTGCCGGTTAATCCGCGTGCGGCGGTTGAAAAGCACCGCCGGGTTGCATAGTCTCCATTCCTCCCCGGAAAGCTGGACCGCAACGTCAACAGGGGCCGGCATGGGGCATATCGGGCGCGCAGACCCGAACCCGCAGGACTGGTCGGCAACAGGAGTGATACATGGACGCCTTGGTTTCGACCGAATGGTTGCAGCGCGAACTGGGGGCATCGGACCTGCGGGTCGTCGATGCGAGCTGGTTTTTGCCCGGTGACAGCCGCGATGCGCGCGCCGAATATGAGGCTGGCCACATCCCTGGCGCGGTGTTCATGGACCTGGCGGGCCTGGTCGATTCGGCCAACCCGGTCGACAATATGGCGCCGCCACCCGAAAAATTTGCCAGCCGCATGCAATCGCTGGGGCTGGGCGATGGCAGCCGGATCGTCCTGTATGACGACAGCCCGATCAAAAGCGCGGCGCGCGGCTGGTGGCTCTTGAAGCTGTTTGGCGCGCATGATGTTGCGCTGCTGGACGGTGGTCTTGCCAAATGGAAGGCAGAGGGGCGCCCGCTCGAAATGGGCAAGTACAGCCTGCGCCATCGCCACTTTACCGTCTGGCGCGATGCCAAGGCCGTGCGCAGCAAGGAACAGATCCTCGCCAACCTTGAGAGCAAGGCCCAACAATTGGTCGATGCGCGGGGCAGCGCGCGCTTCACGGGTGAAGAGCGCGACCCGCGCCCCAATCTGGCACCGGGCCATATTCCGGGCTCGCGCAGCCTGCCCTTTGGCAATCTGTTTCAGGCCGATGGGACCTGGAAACAGGGCGATGCGCTGGCGGCGGCCTTTGCCGATGCCGGGGTGGATATGGACCGGGCGCTGGTCGCGACCTGCGGGTCGGGGATGACCGCTTGCGTTATCGCCTTTGGCGCGCATCTGCTCGGCAAAGAGGATGTCGCTGTCTATGACGGCAGCTGGACCGAATGGGGCGCCGATCCGGCCACTCCCAAGGCCACCGGCGCGGCCTGAACCCATGGCGGGAGGCGGCAAGCGCGGCACTCCGGACGCGCGCCGCCCGGCCACCCGGCTCGCGCAGGGCGGACGGCGGCCTGAATGGACCGGCGACCCGCGGCTGGGCGGCGGCGTTGTCAACCCGCCCATCTGGCGCGCCTCGACCATCCTGTATGACAATGTCGCGGACTTGAAAGCGCGCGGCCGCAATACGCATGACCAGCTTTTCTATGGACGGCGCGGCACGCCCACCGTCTGGGCACTGGCCGATGCGCTGACCGAATTGGAAGCGGATGCGGCGGGCACCTTGCTCTATCCGTCGGGGGTCGCCGCCATTTCCGCCGCGCTCCTGGCGCTGCTCGCGCCCGGCGACGAGCTGCTGATGGTCGACAGCGCCTATGAACCGACGCGCAGCTTTTGCGACGGCATGCTGGCCCGTTTTGGCGTGACGACGCGCTATTATGACCCTGCCATTGGCGCAGGGATTGCAGAAATGGTCAGCGGACAGACCCGCCTGATTTTCCTCGAATCACCCGGCAGCCTGACCTTTGAGGTTCAGGACGTGCCCGCCATTGTCGCGGTTGCGGCGCGGCATGGCATTTTGACGATGATCGACAATAGCTGGGCGACGCCGCTTTATTTCCCCGCGCTGGCGCACGGTGTGGACATCAGCATGATGAGCCTGTCCAAATATGTCGGCGGGCACAGCGACGTGATGATGGGCGCGCTGACGGTGCGCGATCCGGTCTGGCCGCGGCTGCGGCAAGCGACCTATCAATTGGGCCAGAGCGTCAGCCCGGACGATTGCGCACTGGCCCTGCGCGGATTGCGCACGCTTGGCGTTCGGCTGGAGCGGCATCAGGCCAGCGGGCTGGCGGTGGCGCGGTGGCTGGCCGGGCGTGCCGAAGTGGGCCGTGTCCTGCATCCGGCGCTACCCGGCGACCCGGGCCACGCGCTGTGGCACCGCGATTTTTCGGGGGCCAGCGGGCTATTCGCCTTTACATTGAAGGACGCGGACGCAGCCGGACGGGCCCGCTTTATCGATGCGCTTACCCATTTTGGCATCGGCTATAGCTGGGGCGGGTTTGAAAGCCTGGTCGTGCCTGCGGACCCCGGCAGCCTCCGCACTGCCGTGCCCTGGACCGACCCTGACCCGCTGGTGCGCCTGTCCATCGGGCTGGAGGATGTCGGCGATTTGATTGCCGATCTGGAACAGGCGCTGGACCAGCTTTGAGCGACGTCGCACCCCTGCCTTCGCAGGAGCGCCAATCGCTAAAAGCCAACTTTTCTCGCGCGCTCCACGCATTCCAGGATGATGCGCTTGGCCTCGTCCACATCACCCCAGCCATTGAGCTTGGCCCATTTGCCGGGCTCAAGGTCCTTATAGTGGGTGAAGAAATGCTCAATCTGCTGCAGCACGATGGGCGGCATATCCTTGTAGGTCACCACATTGGCATAATAAGGAAAGGTGGTGTTGACCGGCACGCAGAGCAGCTTTTCATCGCCACCCTTGTCATCCTCCATCAGCAACACGCCCACCGGGCGGCACTTCACCACCGCCCCCGCCACAATGGGTGAGCGCGCGACGACCAGCGCGTCAAGCGGATCGCCATCTTCGCCCAATGTGTGCGGAATGAAACCATAATTGGCGGGATAGCGCATCGGCGTGTGCAGGAACCGGTCGACGAACAGTGCGCCCGATTCCTTGTCGAACTCATATTTCACTGGCTCGCCGCCGATGGGCACTTCGATCAGGACATTCAGGCTGTCGGGCGGACTATCGCCCGCGGGGATAAGGTCGATGCGCATTGGGGGTGATCCTTGGGTTGATTGGCGCAGCCTTTGCCACGCGCGCCTTCGTTCGTCCACCTTTGCCAAGCGCGGCGAATGGCATTATGCGCGCGGCACCATGGCGAAAATCCAGACACCAAGCCCCGTGCGCGGCACCCAGGACATGCTCGGCGACTTTGCCGACCGCTTCACCCATGTGGTCGAAACATTTGAACGGGTGCGCCGCCTTTACGGGTTCAAACGCATCGAGGTGCCGGTGATCGAGCCGACGGCGGTGTTCGCGCGGTCATTGGGCGAAACGACCGATGTGGTGTCGAAGGAAATGTACAGTTTCGAGGATCGCGGCGGCGATTCGGTGACGCTGCGCCCCGAATTCACCGCCGGGATCGCGCGCGCCTATATCACCAACGGCTGGCAACAGCATGCCCCGCTCAAAGTGGCGACGCACGGGCCGCTGTTCCGCTACGAACGCCCGCAAAAGGGCCGCTATCGCCAGTTCCACCAACTGGACGCCGAAGTGCTGGGCAGCGACAGCCCGCTCGCCGATGTCGAACTGCTGTGCTTTGCCGACCAATTGCTCAAGGAATTGGGTATCAGCGACGGCGTCACCTGCACGCTCAACACGCTGGGCGATGCACCCAGCCGCGATGCGTGGCGCGCGGCGCTGGTCGACCATTTCGCCAGCCACCGCGCGGACCTGTCCGAGGACAGCGTGGCGCGGCTTGAGAAGAATCCGATGCGGATTCTGGACAGCAAGGACCCGCGCGACCGCCCGATTGCGGATTCGGCGCCGGATATTGATGCGTTCCTGACGGCGGAAGCACAGGATTTCTTCGGCGCGGTAACGGCGGGGCTGGATGCGGCGGGCGTAGCATGGACCCGCAACGCGCGGCTGGTGCGCGGGCTGGATTATTATCGCCACACGGCGTTTGAATTCGTCACCGACCGGCTGGGCGCGCAAGGCACTGTGCTGGGCGGCGGGCGTTATGACGGACTGGTCGAGGCGCTGGGCGGGCCGGTGACCCCGGCGGTGGGCTGGGCCGCAGGGATTGAGCGGTTGGCGATGTTGGTGGGGGGGCAATGGGCTGCTGGCGGACGATCGGTTGCGATCCTGCCTGAATCTGAAGAGCAGGAATTGCGCGCGGTTGAGGTTGCTGCGCTCTTGCGAGCGGGCGGCATTGGATGTTGGGTCGGCTATCGCGGAAATCCGAAGAAGCGAGGCGCAAAGGCCCGCAGCGAAGGCGTCGAGGCCAGCCTTTACGTCCGAGGTCCAGATGAGCTTGGGCGAGAGTTTAACTTCACAGCAGTTAGCGAGGCCGGAGACTATGCCGACGTGTTTGCGCAGGTGGAGAGCATCCTCGGCGCAAGCAAGTTCAGGCGTGCATGAGATGATGGTTCGGTTAGCAATCAAGCCCCTCCCCTTCAGGGGAGGGGTTGGGGTGGGGGCTGGCCGCCTTGCGCCATGCCGATGGACCCCTCCCGCTGCGACTAGGCAGCAAGCTGCCAAGTCTCGCTGCCCTCCCCTGAAGGGGAGGGCGTTGGTAGCATGACCCCCATTTCTCCGCAGAAAATCAATGCCATTCTCTCGCGCCATGCGGAGGGTGAGGCGCGGCTGGCTTCGGGGACGTTGGCGCCGCCCGAATTTGTCGCGCTGTCGAAGGAGCTCGCTGAGCTGGAGCCCGTCGTTGGCGCGGCGCGCGCGGTTGTCAAACTGCGCGGGGAGCTGGCCGAGCTCGAAGCCATGCTCGCCGATCCCGAAATGCGCGCTATGGCCGAGGAGGAAATCCCGGCCATCCGCGCGGCTTTGCCCGATGCCGAGCATGCGCTCGCGGTCGAGATGCTGCCCAAGGACATCGCCGACCAGCGCAGCGCCATGCTGGAAATTCGCGCGGGCACGGGCGGCGACGAGGCGGCGCTGTTTGCCGGCGATTTGCTGCGGATGTATTCGCGCTTTGCCGAGGGGCAGGGGTGGCGGGTCGAGATCGTCAGCGCCAATGAGGCCGAAGTCGGCGGCTTCAAAGAGATCGTCGCCAGCGTCACCGGCCAGGGCGTGTTTGCCAAGCTGAAATTCGAAAGCGGCGTCCACCGGGTCCAGCGCGTGCCAGTCACCGAAAGCGGCGGGCGTATTCATACGTCGGCGGCGACGGTTGCGGTGCTGCCTGAGGCAGAGGAGGTCGATGTCGCGATCAACGACAGCGACCTGAAAATCGACATTTATCGCTCGTCGGGCGCGGGCGGGCAGCACGTCAACACCACCGACAGCGCCATTCGCATCACCCACTTGCCCACCGGCCTGGTGGTGATCCAGCAAGACCAGCGCAGCCAGCACAAGAACCGCGCCAAGGCGATGCAGGTGCTGCGCACGCGGCTGTATGATCTGGAGCGCGAAAAGCTGCACAGCGCGCGCGCCGGTGAGCGCAAGGCGATGGTGGGGTCGGGCGACCGCAGCGAGCGCATCCGCACCTATAATTTTCCGCAAGGGCGGGTGACCGATCACCGCATCAATCTGACGCTCCACCGCTTGCCCGAAATATTGGAGGGCGCGATGGATGACCTGGTGGGCGCGCTGATCGCGGCGGACCAGGCCGAACGACTGGCGGGCCTGGACGGGTGAGCGTCCCCTTTCATCCGCCTGACACGCGCGGCCAGTTGGCGGTGGCCGCGCGGCTGCTTACGGCGGTGTCGGACACGCCCCGGCTGGATGCAGAGCTGTTGTTGGCGCATGCGTTGGGGGTAGAGCGCAGCGCGCTGCTGCTGGATCCCGACCACTATGGCGTGCCTGAAGATTTCGCGGGGCTGGTCGCCCGGCGGCTGAACCATGAACCCGTGGCCTATATTGTGGGTTATCGCGATTTCTGGACCATCCGGGTGATGGTCGGTCCCGGCGTGCTGGTGCCGCGTCCGGACAGCGAAACCTTGCTGGAGGCGGCGGTCCAGCATTTCGGGCCACGCGCGCCGCGCCGCGTGCTGGATCTTGGCACCGGGCCGGGCACGCTGCTGCTCGCCGCGCTGGCCCAATGGCCCGGCGCCACCGGGCTGGGCATTGATGCCTCGGCAGACGCGCTGGATTATGCCCGTGACAATGCCGCTGCGCTGGACATGGGTGAGCGGGCGCGCTTTGCGCTCGGCGACTGGGGCGCGGGCGTCGCCGAACGCTTTGACCTGATTCTGTGCAACCCCCCCTATATTCGCAGCGACGCGCCGTTGCTGGCCGATGTGGCCAACCACGAGCCAGCGGCGGCGCTGTTCGCCGGGGCCGACGGACTTGACGCCTATCGCATCATCCTGCCCCAAGTGACGCAGCTGTTGACCGCCGATGGCATTGCCCTGCTGGAAATTGGCTGGGACCAGGCCGATGCCGTCCAGTCGCTGGCGCAGGCGGCGGGGCTGAGCGTTCAGCGGCACCGCGATCTCGGCGGGCGCGACCGCGCGCTGCTGCTGCGGGCTGCCGGTCCCCACCAATAATTTGCTTGGTTTCGCTGGAAAAGCCGACTAGGACAGCCAAGACAGCCAGCCGACAGGTCCATGATGCGAGTGCGCAAATGGAGACCGGCGAGTGGCTGGTTCCCGCAGCGCGAAGTTGGTGCCGGCCCCCGGGGCGCGCGAACCGCGACAAAGAACCCTTACCGGTTCGCAGGAACGGGTCCGGATCAGCCCGGGCCGGGTCAGCCGCCATGGGGGCCGGTGACCAGCGGAGACAGGCTTTTTCGCGACAATTTTGACGAAACAAAGGGTTAGCATGAACATCCGGCAAAGCGGTCGCCGTCGCGGTCGCAACAATGGTGGCAACAACCGTCCCCAGGGCGGCGGCAATCGCGGGGGTCACGACAGCGGCAACCGGATCGACAGCCGGACGCGCGGCAATGCCGCACAGATGATCGAAAAGTATAAGAATCTGGCGCGCGATGCCCAATTGTCGGGCGACCGGGTGCAGACCGAATATTATCTGCAATTTGCCGACCATTATTTCCGGGTGCTGATGGATTTCCGTGCGCGCCAGGAAGAAAGCCGTCCGCAGGGTCAGGGCCAGGACCGCTGGCAAAACCGGATTGAAGGCGTCGAGAATTTCGATGGCCGCGATGATATCGACCCGATGGACCTGGATGGCGGCCCCGCCGACGATGATGGCGGTGACGAAGACGGTGACGACCGCGCCCCGCGCCGCGATGACCGCAGCGAGCGGTCGGACCGGGGCGATCGGCAGGATCGCGGCCCACGGCAGGACCGGGGCAACCGGGATGGCAATCGGGCGCCGCGCGATGACCGGAGCCCGCGCGAGGATCGCGGCGGCCGCGATGACCGGGGTAATCGTGATGACCGTGGCGGGCGCGATGACCGGGGCGGGCGCGACGTGCGCCGCGACCGGGGCGATCGCCCGCAACGGGTGCCCGAGGCTGGCGATGGAGCCGCTGACCGCGACGAGCGGCCTGCCGCTGAACCGCGCGGCGAGGTGCGGGCCCGCCCGCGCCGCCCTCGCGCGGTGCAGGAGGATGCGGGCGATGCGGTGATCGACACTGCTGTGCTGCCCCCCGCCATTGCGCGCCCGGCCAGCAAGGATTTCGCTGACGATGGGGCCAATGCCGATGCGCCTGCGCCCAAGGTGCGCCGACCGCGCCGGACATTGGCCGCGCGCGACACTGGGGCCGAGGCCGCCGAATAAGGGGCGCGTCTGCGGCTGTCCCGGAACAGGATTAACGCCGCCGACACCGTTAAGCTTTGCAATTGGTTGACCCGCGCGCGCGAAACGGGCGGCCATGGAACGGCTGTATTCCCTGCTGCGCACGGCGCTGGTGGCCCTGATGGCGGCCACGCTGGCGGCTGCGCCCGGGCAGGCCGCAACCCATATCAGCATTGAAACCACGGTCGAATATGTCCTGGTTGACGATGATGTGGCCGATCAGGATGATGCCAGCGCCGCAACCCCCGCCGACCCGGACGAGTTGGATGTGACCGCCGCCCTGCTCGCCGACGCTACGCTGGCGGGCGAGGCGCTGGCGGGTGAAGCGCGGCCCCTGCGCCGCTTTGCCCCTGCCCCCGGGCTGGCGCGCGGCGCGGCAAGCGGGGTTCGCTTTGGCCCCTTCACCGTCGTTGATGGCACCACGGCGCGGATGGCGGGCGACGTCACCAGCGCCACCCCGCGCCAATTTGCCGCCATGGTCGCGGCTTTCCCGGGACTGAAGCGGCTGGAATTGGTCGATTGCCCGGGCAGCCTGGATGAAGAGGCCAATCTGGCGCTCGCGCGGGCGGTGCGGCGCAGCGGCCTTGCCACCCATGTCCCGGCGGGCGGATCGGTGCGGTCGGGTGCGGTGGAATTGTTCCTGGCGGGGGTGACGCGCAGCGCCCACCCGTCCGCCGAATTCGGCGTCCACAGCTGGCGCGACGAGGATGGGTTGGAGGCGCGCGATTTTCCAGAGGGTCATCCGGTCCACCGCGAATATCTGGACTATTACCGCGAAATGGGTCTGGATCCGGTCAAGGCGCGCGCCTTTTACGCCATGACCAACGCCACGGGGTTCGACCAGGTGCGCTATCTGACCAAGGCGGACATGGCCCGCTTTGTCGCGCTCGACTGAACCGGCTCACGCGGTCCGCAGCAGCTTCATCGCCCGTGCGCGCCAATTTTCGGCGAGCACCGCCAAAGCCGAAAGTTCGGCCAGCGCCGCCTGCCCCTCCGCATCCTTGTGTCCGCCGCCGATCAGCAGGTGAAAGACGCGGGCGACGGTCCAGGGCGCGGGCCCCTCTTCCACCTGCGTAATGGCATCGCCTGCCGCGACCTCGCCGCTCTCGATCACCCGGACATAGCATCCCCCGCGCGCTGTGCGGATGACATCCGCGGCCATGCTGGGCCGGGCGAAATGATGGTCCAGCTTCCAGCAGGGTTGCCGTCCCTGCGCTACCTCCACCAGCGCCGTCCCCAGCCGAAAGCGGTCGCCGATGCGGATGCGATCCTCGGTCAACCCGCGCGCCGACAGATTTTCGCCAAAGCCGCCCGGTGCGGCCAGCAACGGGTGATCGCCGATATCGGCGGCCCAGGCGGCATAATGTTCGGCGGGATAGACATGCACGGCTTTGTCCGGCCCGCCATGCACGCGCGGGTCGGCTACTGCATCACCGGCAAAGCCCAGCGGCCCGAGCGCAACCGGCCCGTCCACTGGGCGGCGCGCCATGCTGCTCATGCCCTTGACGGGGTGAAAGGGCTGCGGCGTGCCGATGAGCAGGGCGTCGAGTTGGGTGACAATCATCCACCTTTGTCTAGCGCCTTCGCGGCCTGATTTCATCCCCTTGCCTTTTGCGCCGCGCCCGATAGCTTGTGCGGTGAGTGGAGAGGGGGGCGTATCGGGCAGACGGCAACATCGGGGCAAGGCAGATGACGGGCGAACCGCCCTTTTTTGACGAAATGCTCGGCGCGGACGGGGCCGCCCGCGCGCCCTATGCCGAATTTGCCGAATGGTTCGCGGGCGAAGCGCCCGACCATCTGCGCACCAAGGCGCAGCAGGCGGAGGCGTTTTTCCGCAAAACCGGCATCACCTTCAACGTCTATGGCGCGGCTGAGGCGGACGAACGGCTGATCCCCTTTGATATTGTGCCGCGCATCGTATCGGCGCGCGAATGGCGCCGCTTGTCCAAGGGCATTGAGCAGCGGGTGCGCGCCATCAACGCCTTTCTGCACGATATCTATCATCGCCAGGAAATTATCCGCGCCGGGCGCGTGCCCCGCTCGCTGATTGCGGAGAATGAGGCGTTTTTGCCCAAGATGGTCGGCGTCGATCCGCCTGGCGGCATTTACACCCATATCATCGGCACCGACATCGTTCGCACCGGCCCCGATGATTTCTATGTGCTGGAGGATAATGCGCGCACCCCGTCGGGGGTCAGCTATATGCTGGAAAACCGCGAAACCATGCTTCAGATGTTCCCGGAGCTGTTCAGCCGGATTCCGGTGCGCGAGGTGAGCGATTACCCCACCCGGCTGCGGCGCTCGCTCGCGGCTTGCGCCCCGCCCGCATGCAGCGGCCCCCCAACCATCGCGGTGCTGACCCCGGGCATTTTCAACGCCGCCTATTTTGAGCATAGTTTTCTGGCGGACCAGATGGGGGTCGAACTGGTCGAGGGGCATGACCTGCGCGTCGAGGATGGTCGCATCGCGATGCGCACGACGCAGGGCTATCGCCCGGTCGATGTCATTTATCGGCGCATCGACGACGATTTCCTCGATCCGCTCAATTTCAACGCCGATTCGATGCTGGGCGTGCCGGGAATTTTGGACGTCTATCGCAGCGGCGGCATCACCATTGCCAATGCGCCGGGAACGGGCATCGCCGATGACAAGGCGCTTTATAGCTATATGCCGGAAATCGTCGAATTTTATACCGGCGAACGGCCACTGCTGCCCAATGTGCCGACCTGGCGGTGCAGCGAGCCTGACCAGCTGGCCGAGGTGCTGGACCAATTGGACCAGCTGGTGGTGAAGGAAGTGCATGGTTCGGGCGGCTATGGCATGCTGGTTGGCCCGGCGGCGTCGAAAAGGGAATTAGCGGCGTTTCGCGAAAAATTGGTGGCGCAACCCGCCAAATATATCGCGCAGCCAACGCTCGCCCTGTCCACCGTGCCGATTTTTGCCAAAAAGGGACTGGCCCCCCGCCACGTCGATCTGCGCCCCTTTGTGCTGGTATCGCCCGGCGGGATAGAGATTGTCCCTGGCGGCCTGACCCGCGTGGCCATGACCGAAGGGTCGCTGGTGGTGAACAGCAGCCAGGGCGGCGGCACCAAGGACACATGGGTGCTGGATGATTAGGCTGTTCCGTCAACCCCATCGCCCCGTCCCCGCCCCTTCAGCGGAGGGGACGCGCCTTTGCGCCGCACTTTTTGCGCTGGATCATGCCCCATGTTAGGCAAAACCGCATCGGGCCTGTTCTGGATGAGCCGCTATCTGGAGCGGGCCGAGGCGCAGGCGCGGCTGATCGAGGCGGGGTTTCGCATCGCGCTCACCCGCGCCTCGGCGGCGGACAGCGAATGGGAAAGCCTGCTTGCCACCGTGGGTCAGCGCGATGCCTATGCCGCGCAGCATGGCGCGCTGGATGCCGGCCGTATCATCGCCTTTCTGCTCAGCGATCGGAACAATCCCGCCAGCGTGATCAGCATGGTGAAACTGGCGCGCGACAATGCCCGGCTGGTGCGCACCGCGCTGACGCGCGAGGTGTGGGAGGCGATCAACGAAAGCTGGATCGTGCTCGACGCGCGGTTGAAAGGGCGCATCCGCACCGCCGACTTGCCCGATTGCCTGGCGCTGATCCGGCGGCAAAATGCGCTGGTGCGCGGTGCCATGGCGGGCACGCAGCTGCGCAACGATATCTATAATTTCCTGCGGCTGGGCACCTTCACCGAACGGGCGGACAACACCGCGCGCATTTTGGACGTCAAATATTATGTGCTGTTGCCCAGCGTTGCGGCGGTCGGATCGACGCTCGACATGGTGCAATGGGAAACGATCTTGCGGTCGGTATCGGCGCAGCGCGCCTTTCACTGGCTGCACGGTCCCGACACGACCGCCCGGGGCATTGCCGAATTCCTGATCCTGCACCCGCAAATGCCGCGCAGCCTGGCCTTTTGCCATGCCAAGATATGCGACAATCTGTGGCATCTGGAAACCCAATATGGCGGCACCACGCCCGCCCATGCCATGGCCGAAAGCATCGGCCTGGAACTGCTGGGTCAACCCATTGAGGCGATATTCGACAGCGGACTGCACCAATTTATCGGCAATTATCTGGTTGCGAACAACGCCCTGGCGACGCAGATCGCACTGGATTACCGCTTCATCGCGGATTGAGGATCTGATGCTGCTGGCGATCAACCATACGACCATCTACCGCTATGCTGCGCCCGTCCGCTATGGCCTGCAACAATTGCGCCTGACGCCAAAGGATCGGGCGGGCCAGCGCGTCGCCGAATGGCAATTGACCGTGACGGGCGGGGCCAAGCAACTCGTCTTTACCGACCAGCATGCCAATCATGTCGATCTGGTGCGCGTGCTGGGCGGCGCTTGCGAAATCACGCTGGTCTGCCAGGGGCTGGTTGACACACAGGACCGGGCGGGCGTTGTCGGCCCGCACGGCGGCCACCTGCCGCTGTGGTATTTTGAACGCGAAACGCCGCTCACCCGGGCGGGCCGGGGGGTGCGCGCACTGGCCCGCGCGGTGGGGGACGATGGCAGCGGCGACGGGCTGGCGCGGCTCCACGCGTTGTCGGCGCAGGTGCGCGGGGCGATTGGCTATGCCCCCGGGCATACCCATGCCGAAACCACCGCCGAACAGGCCATCGCGCTGGGCAGCGGCGTGTGCCAGGACCATGCCCACGCCTTCTGCGCCGCCGCGCGCTTGCTGGGTTTTCCGGCGCGCTATGTGTCGGGCTATTTGTTGATGGACGACCGGACGGAGCAGGACGCCACCCATGGCTGGGCCGAGGCGCATGTGACGGGGCTGGGCTGGGTCGGCTTTGACGTCTCGAACGGCATTTCGCCCGACGAACGCTATGTTCGCGTGGCCACCGGGCTGGACTATGCCGAAGCCGCGCCGGTCATCGGCATGCATTTCGGCGGCGCGGGCGAAGAGATGCTTGTCACGCTGGCCGTCCAGCAGCAATAGGGGCGCGGCAAGATGGGGGGACGGCTGGAACAATGACCTATTGTGTGGGGATGCGGCTGAATCGCGGGCTGGTGTTCATGGCCGATACGCGGACCAACGCCGGCGTCGACGACATTGCCAGCGTCAAGAAAATCACCACCTGGCAAAAGCCGGGCGAGCGCGTCATCACGCTGCTCAGCGCGGGCAATCTGGCGACCACCCAGGCCGTGGTCAGCCTAATCGACGAACGGTCCAAGGCACCCAAGGATCGCAACCCGTCGATTCTGGCCGCGCCGTCAATGTTTCAGGTCGCGACCATCATCGGCGAAACATTGCGCGAAGTGGTGCGCAGCCGCACCGAGGAGGGCCCCAATTCGGCGTCCCCCTTTGCCGCAACGCTGATTCTGGGCGGTCAGATCGACGGCAGCGAGCCGCGGCTGTTCAAAATCTATCCCGAGGGCAATTTCATCGAGGCGACGCTCGATTCGCCCTTTTTTCAAAGCGGTGAAACCAAATATGGCCGCCCCATTTTGGTCCGCGCCTTTGATCCGGGCAAATCGTTCGAGGCCGCCGTGCGGCTGCTCATGGTCTCGTTTGACAGCACCATTCGCGCCAATCTGGCGGTCGCCCCGCCGCTCGACCTGGTTATCCACGAACGCGATACATTTCGGGTGCACAGCGAGCGGCGGTTCGAGGCCGACGACCCCTATTTCCGCGCCATCAGCAACGGGTGGAGCCACGCCCTGCGCGCGGCCGTAGAGGGACTGCCCGAGTTTGAATTTTAAAGCGGGCTAGGCGCATCATCGCCCAACCCTTTGCCCCCGGCGCGCTGGTGAAAACCATTGCGTCCGGGGGCGAGGTTGTATGTGCACGATTGGAACATTAAGAGAACATTTGAACATTGTCAAGCGCGGACCGACGCAGGCTTTTTCATCGCAACTATGGCGTAGATATAGGTGAGGGCTGCCGCCCCTGCGACCGCAGCGCCGCGAACCGCCTCTGGCGCCAGCAGATAGGCGGCGTAGCAAAGGACTGCGCGCAGGACGAAATGGATGAAGCCTGCCGGATCGTCGGCTCCCCAGCCATGCGGGACCCAGATCATGCCTGCCAAAATGGCAAGGCCAAGGATCAGCAAGTCGAGATTCCGCGCTTCCTGCGTGGCAATAATGGCAAAGGGAATGATGAGCGCGATCACCGTGATGAACCGCATGAACAATTGCCCTACGGGGTTGTCGCGCCCATCGGCCCAAAAGTGCAATTCGCCCCGTGCCTTGTCGATCAGCAGGGCGATCGGGACCGGCGCTGCCGCCGCCATAAAGGGTGCAAAGGATGGCAGATGGTCTCCCAGCATCAGCGCCGCCACGGCCAGCCCCGCCCAGGCGAGCAGGCCGCCAATCGGCATCGCCGTTGTGCAGGAGGCGAGATAGGCGCGGCGTGCCTCACGCAGCGGCATTGCGTCAAAATCGGTCATGCACGTGCCTTTGCTGTTATCCGATGCTTTGCCCTGTCTTGGCCCAGTCGGCGAGGAAGCCCTCGATGCCCTTGTCGGTCAGGATGTGCTTGAACAGCCCCTTGATGACCGATGGCGGCGCGGTCATTACGTCGGCACCAATTTTGGCGGCCTCCAGGACGTGGATGCCATGGCGCACGCTGGCGACCAATATTTCGGTGCCATAATCATAATTGTCATAGATCAGGCGGATGTCGTCGATCAGCGCCATGCCGTCGAAACCATTGTCGTCATGCCGCCCGACAAAGGGGGAGATGAAGGTCGCCCCCGCCTTGGCCGCGAGCAGCGCCTGGGCCGCGGAGAAGCACAAGGTCACGTTGACCATCGTGCCCTCACCCGCCAGCGCCTTGCAGGTTTTAAGCCCGTCGATGGTCAGCGGAACCTTGATGCACACATTGTCGGCGATTTTGCGCAGCACCTCAGCCTCTTTCATCATCGTGGGATGATCGAGCGCGACGACTTCGGCGGACACCGGACCATCGACGATGGCGCAAATCTCGCGCGTGACCTCCATAAAGTCGCGCCCCGATTTGGCGATCAGCGACGGGTTGGTGGTCACCCCGTCGAGCAGGCCAGTGGCGGCCAATTCCTGAATGTCGGCGATTTCGGCGGTGTCGGCAAAAAATTTCATGGGGGCGCGGTCCTTTGGCAAATGGCGTGGCGCGGCGCGAATCGCTGCCTGCCTGCCATAGGCAATCGGACGGGCAGGCGAAACACGCCATGGCGCCGCGCGGGTGGGAACATCTTCCCGCGATGCGGCGTTATGTCCCTTTCCCCTCGTTCAAACCTGCTCAAGGAACTCAAATGTCACAATTTTGTCGCAAGACAATGGCCGCCTTTGCACTTGCCGTTGCTGCTTCCCTGCCGGTCGCTGCGCAGGCGAGCGAGGAGGGCGCAGAGCTTTGGCTTAATCCGGGTTTCGCCTTTGGGCTGGACGACAATACGACGCTGGAGATTGAAACCGCGCAGCGCTTCCGCGCGGCCAGCAAGGGTCCGGACACCTATTTTGCCAGGGCATGGCTGGTCCAGGACCTGTCCGATCAATTGAGCATCAGCGGCGCGGTCGAGCGGCGCGTGAACGACGGTGCCGCCAATGAAACCCGGCTGTTGCAACAGCTGAACGCCAAATCGGGCCTGTTGCGCGGGCGGCTGCGGCTCGAACAGCGTTTTGTCGACGGCGCGGCACAAACCGCATGGCGGTTGCGGCCCCGGGCAGGGGTCAATGTGCCGCTGAACGCGGACAAGACGTGGCGGGCCATCGCCGATGCCGAGGGTTTTTTCACGCTGCGGGCGACGCGCGCGGGCGGGCAGACGGGCCTTACGGGGTTGCGGACGCAACTGGGCGTGACGCATGACGTGAACGACCGGATCGGCCTGAGCCTTGTCTATTTGCGCAACCAGGACATCATCGACGGTCGGCCCGACCGCATTGGCCATGCGCCGCTGTTCGGGATCGAATTTTCCTTCTGACCGGCCAGCGCCAATCGCCCGCGCATCACCCGGCGCGGCGGCGCAGCGGGTGGCCGGCGCCGCGTTCGGCGGGGGGGGCTGCATCGGGCGCAGCAGCGGGCGGCGGCGCTGTGCCGACAAGGGGTTCGGCCACGGACGGCGATAGCGTTGGCTGTGGTGCTTGGTTTGGCGCTTGAGTCGGGGGTGCGGCGGGCAAGGCTTCGGCCAGCCAGCCCGGCACCGGGGCCGGTTCGATGACGGCATCGGCTTGCGGCGGCGGGGCGGATGCGACGAGCGGCGGCGGATTGCCGACCACAAAATCATCCAGCGCTATGGGCTGGGTAAATTGCATGCCAAAGCGGTTGCCGCGCCGCCAGCGCACCTCCCCGGCAAAGGCCCAGCCGTCGGCCAGTTTCAGCTCACCCTTTTGCCCGATCGGAATGTTGCCGGGCGCCTCGATCATCGCGCCGGTGGCGGAAATATTGCGGATTTTGACCATGTTGACATGGCCCAGCGAGTGAAGTTCGGCAATGCGCAGCAGCGCCAGGCGCGGTTCGCGCTCGACATGCGCATCCTGTTCCAGCAGCGCGGCGGCGGCGTTGGCGCGCTGTCGGGCGTCCTCGGCGCGCATGGGATAGCCAAAGATATAACCCTGGATCAGCGAGCAGCCGAGGCTGCGGATGAGTTCCACCTCGTCCAGCGTTTCGGCCCCTTCCGCGACCGTCTCCATCTCCAGGCTTTCGGCCAGCCCGACCATCGCGCGGATGATCGCCTGGTTGCGGCGCAGGCTTTCGGGCTCGCCGCGCACAAAGCTGCGGTCGATCTTAACCTTGGAAAAGGGCACACGCTTCAGATAGGCGAGACTGGCGTAACCCGTGCCGAAATCGTCGAGCACCAGGCGGATGCCCATGCCGCGAATGGTTTCCAGCAACTTGTCGATGGCGGGATCTTCGTTGAGCAGCACACCCTCGGTCACCTCCAGCTCCAGGCGGTTCGGGTCGAGCCCGGTGTCGGCCAGCGCCCCCACCAATGTGGTCATCAGCTGCGGCGAGGCAAATTGGAGCGGCGACAGGTTGACCGCGATGCGCAAATGCCCTGGCCAGCGCGCCGCCTCGGCACAGGCGGTGCGGATCATCCAGTCGCCCAGGCGGTGGATCAGGTTAATCTCTTCGGCAATCGGGATGAACACCGATGGCGCAATCGGCCCGCGTTCGGGATGGTCCCAGCGCATCAGCGCCTCAAAGCCCGCCACCGCCTCGCTCTGCGCGTCGACAACGGGCTGATAGAGGACCGACAATTCGCCGCGCGCCAGCACTTCGCGCAGGTCATTTTCGATGGCGCGTCGGTCGTTGGCGTCGCTGTGCATGGCGGGGGTATAGAAACGGTGGACGCCCTTGCCCGCCGCCTTGGCGGCATAAAGCGCCAGGTCAGCATTGCGGGTCAGCTCGTCGGGGCAGGTGCCGTCGCTTGGCGCCATGGCGATGCCGATGGTCGCGCCAATCTGGATGGTGCAATCATCGATGACATAAGGCAGCGTCAGGCGCGCAATGATAGCATCGGCGAGGTCGGCGAGCGCCCGCGCGTCGGACACGTCGGGGATGATGACCTTGAATTCATCGCCGCCCAGCCGCCCGACTTTGCCGCGGTTGCCGACAACGCGGGCCAGCCGCTGTGCCACGATTTTCAGCAAGGCATCGCCCATCGGGTGGCCCAGCGTGTCGTTGACATTCTTGAACCGGTCTAGGTCCATCAGGAACAGGCCGCATTGCGGGGTGCGCAGCCCGTCATCCTCCAGCATTTCGTCCAGCGTGCGGCGCATGGCAACGCGGTTGGGCAGCCCGGTCAGCCCGTCATAATTGGCGAGCCGATTGGCGTCGGCTTCATTCTTCTGCTGCTCGGCCAGGTCGGTGGCAAAGCCGTTGAACCCAAGGCAGCGGCCATGGGCATCCTCGATCGGCGTTCCGCTCAGCGACCACCAATGTTCGGGCTCGCCGGGTGCGCGGACGATGATGTCGCGGAACGGCACGCCTGCGCCCAGTGTGAATTCAATGCTCTGATGCGTCTGGCTTTCGGCGAAATTGGCGGCCGCACCGGCGGTCAACAACCCGGCGAAATGCTCACCGAGCAGAGCGTCGCCGTTGCTGCCAAAGCGGTCTGCAACGCCGTGCGAGATATAGGTCAGCCGCCCGCGCGCATTGGTTTGCCAGAACCAGCCCCGCCCGCTCGCTTCCATGGCAGCCAGCAGGTCGCGGCTGCGGCGCCCGCGATGATGTTCGGCGATCATGTCCTGGACCGCGGCTTGCCGCCGCCCGGTCATCACAATGGCCGATATGGCCACCAGCGCGCCCGCAACGACCAGCGCGGTCAGGCTGTGGCTCGCTCCATCGAAGAAAAGGAAAGAAAGCGCCGCCATCAGGATGCGGACAAAGCAAAGCGTGGGCAGCGCCGAAGCAGCGACCAAGCCTAGCAGCAGCGGGGTGCCCGCGACAATCTGGATGAAATGTTCGTTGGACTGGTTGGCGGTGACCGCTGCGGCGGACCAGCCCGCCGAAGCGATGCTGCCAACCACGCCCAGCATCAGCAGTGAGCGCCCGGGCGTAAAGCCCCGGATGTGCGCCTTGCTGCGCTGCGACACCAGCAATAGGTCGGCGGCCAAACCCACCAGCGCGCCGATCAGCACAAGCAAGATGACCGCGTCGAACGCGGCGATCTGGCTCCAGCTGGCGGTTACGATCGCGCCCAGCGCCACCAGCCCGCTCCAACCGGCGATGAAGGTGCCCGCCATGGTCTGGTCGATCCGCAGGCGAATTTCGCTGTCGGGCTCGTCACCGGTGGGGGGCAGCCCCAGCCAGCTGCGCAGCCCCGCTGGCCGCGTCTCGACCGGCGCCATTTCCTCATCGGGAAGCAATTGGTCGCGCAGCCGTGTCGACATAGTCACCCCAAAGCGGTCAGGAACAGCCTGAAGCCACCCTTTTTCCTAACAGGACAGGGTTAACAGCCGATAAAGGGGTTCGCTTCGATGATGGCCTGCAACGGCACAGCGCGAAGAGCGCACTAAGCCTTTGAAAGCCCAAAGACCGCCATCAACAGGGGATCGCGCGTTGCGGCGGGATCGGCGCGAATTGCACCCTCTTCCTGCGCAATGGCGCGGTAAATGGCGTCGTGCGCCCGGTCCGACACATCGCGCGCCAGGCGGGGCAGGTCGATGCCGCTGACCAGCCGCAGCGCCTCGGTCACCACCGCGCTGTCAAACAGGCGCAGGCCGCCGTCGATATCTGGCAGCATTGCCCCCACCAGTCGGCGGCCCATCGCCTGTTCCAGCAGCGCCGTTGCCGCGCCCGATCCGCCGCCAATGATGGCGGCGGCATCGGCGATGGACAGGGTGGTGATCGCATCGGCGACAATCGGGGCCGCGCGCTCGGCCCCGCGTTCGGCGGCGCGGTTCACCTGACGCACCAGCCGGTCCTTGACCGGGCCAGTGCGCAGCGCGCGGGCGAGCAAGCCCGATGCGCCTGGCCCGCCCAATTCGGGCGGCAAGTCGATGCGCGCCACCGCGCTGTCGTAAAATCCATTCTCCGCCATCAGCGTGGCAAAGGCGCGCTGCGCCGACAGCGTCAGCAACCGGCGGATGGCCTCGGTCAGGCTGATCCCCGGAACCGAGGCGCAGCCCGCCAGCGTCAGCAGCGGCACCAGCGCCGTGCCGGCGACCAGCGCCCGGCGCGACAACAGGGATGGGCGGGTCGGTTCGATCCGGTTGGGCATGCTGCATTCTTCCTTCCCCGTGGCTGAACCGCCGCTGACCGATATTGGCACTGGCGTTCGACCTTTGTTCCCACTATAGCGCGGCCATGGCCAAAGCCAAACGCCACTATGTCTGCCAAAGCTGCGGTGCGGTCGCATCGCGCTGGCAGGGCCAGTGCGCGGACTGTGGTGAATGGAATACACTGGTTGAAGAGGCTGGGGAAACGGTCTTTTCGGCCAAGCATCATCTGGCCAGCGGCGGGCGGGCCTTTGCGCTGGAATCGCTGGACGCCGCAGAGGCGCTACCGCGCCGCATGGCATCGGGGCTGGCGGAATTTGATCGCGCGCTGGGCGGCGGCTTCGTCGGCGGGTCGGCGACGCTGATCGGCGGCGATCCGGGCATCGGCAAATCCACCCTCTTGCTGCAGGCGGCGGGCCGACTGGCCCAGGGCGGCGCGCGCGTTGCCTATATTTCGGGTGAAGAGGCCGCAGCACAGGTGCGCCTGCGCGCGCAGCGACTTGGGCTGGGCAGCGCGCCCGTGGGCCTGGCCAGCGCGACCAGCGTGCGCGATATTTTGGCGACGCTTCACGCGGGTCCGCCGCCCGATTTCATCGTCATCGATTCGATTCAGACGATGCACAGCGACCTGATCGAAAGCGCGCCGGGCACGGTCAGCCAGGTTCGCGCCAGCGCCCAGGAACTGATTCGCTTTGCCAAGGAGCGCGGCAGCGCGCTGGTGCTGGTGGGCCATGTCACCAAGGATGGCAGCCTGGCCGGCCCCCGCGTGCTGGAACATATGGTCGACACGGTGCTGGCCTTTGAAGGCGAACGCAGCCACCAGTATCGGATCCTGCGCGCGGTGAAGAACCGTTTTGGCGGCACCGACGAAATCGGCGTCTTTGCGATGGCGGAGGCGGGGCTGAGCGAGGTCGCCAATCCATCGAGCCTGTTTCTGACGGCGCGCGACGCCGCGGTGCCGGGCGCGGTGGTGTTTCCCGCGCTGGAAGGCACCAGGCCGGTACTGGTGGAGGTGCAGGCGCTGACCGTGCGCATCGCCAGTGGCGCGACGCCGCGCCGCGCGGTGGTCGGCTGGGACAGCGGGCGGCTGGCGATGCTGCTGGCGGTGCTGGAGGCGCGCTGCGGCCTGTCCTTTGGCGCGGCAGAGGTCTATCTCAATGTCGCGGGCGGCTATCGCCTGACCGACCCGGCGGCCGATCTGGCGGTGGCCGCCGCGCTGGTGTCGGCGTTCAGCGAAACGCCGGTCCCTGCCGACGGCATCGCTTTTGGCGAGGTCGCGCTGTCGGGGGAAATCCGTCCGGTGGCCCATGCGCCCCTGCGCCTGCGTGAAGCGGCCAAGCTTGGCTTTGGGCAGGCGTGGTGCCCCGCGCGCACCGACGCGGCGGCGGGAATCGCGGCCCATGGCTTTGGCCGTCTTGGCGAACTCGTTGACCGGATGCTTGCGCGGGGGTAGCGCCCTGCCTGATGGAATCGCTGACCGCTCTCGACATGACGGTGTTTGTCCTGGTGGGCGGCGGCGCGCTGCTCGGCTTTTTGCGCGGGCTGGTTCAGGAAGTGACCAGCCTGATTGCCTGGATTGCGGCGATTGTCGCGGTGCGGCTGTTTCATACGCCGGTGACGGACTTGCTCGAAGGACAGGTGGGCACGGCGGGGGCCGCCGCGGTGCTGGGCTTTGCGCTGCTGTTCGGCGGGGTGTTTCTGCTGGGCAAATATGCCTCGCGCGCGGCGGGACAGCGCGCGCGCGCCTCGTTCGTCGGCGGTTTTGATCGCGGGCTGGGCGCTGGCTTTGGCGCGGTCAAGGGTCTGCTCGTCGCCACGCTGCTCTTCATGTTGGCGAGCCTCGTCTATGATATTGCTGCGGGTGGCGATGCGGATCGGCCCGCCTGGATGACCGACAGCCGCACCTTCCCCGCGCTGTCGGCGACATCGGCGGCGCTGAGCGGCGTGATTGCGGAGCGCCGCGACGTTCGCAAGGCAGGGGCCAGCGGCGGATGACCGCCACGCTCTACAATCGCCAGATTTTGGCGCTGGCCGTCACCCTGGCCGATTTTCCCCGCCTGACCAGCCCGATGCGGACCGGTGAGCGCCGCGCCCCGCTGTGCGGCAGCCGCGTGACCATCGACATGGATATGGCCGCCCATGGCACGGTGGCCAGGCTGGGCCTGGCGGTCGAGGCCTGCGCGCTGGGGCAGGCGGCGGCAGCCCTGCTCGCCCGCGCCGCGCCGGGGCAGTCGGCGGCGGCGCTGGCGGCGGCGCATGGCGCGCTGGCCGCGTGGCTGACCGGCACCAGCGATACGCCCCCGCTGTGGCCCGGCGTGGCGGTGCTGGCGGCGGCCCGCGCCCATCCCGCGCGCCATGCCGCCATCCTCCTGCCCTTTGCCCTGGCCGCTGATCTGGCCGCCGATCTTGCCGCAGCGCGCGCGCAGGAGCGGGCGGCATGATGACCGCACTGCTGATGCACGCTGGCGGGGCCGAAGGCGGGATTGCCGCGCTGGCGCTGACCGAAGGGGCCATCCTGCTGGGCGTCGCGACGCTGTTCGTGCTGATATTCCGGCGGCTGGGGCTGGGGGCCGTGCTCGGTTATATCCTCGCCGGGGCGGCGGTCGGCCCCTATGGCCTGGGCTGGGTCGGCGGGGGGGAAAGCAAGCTCGCCATTGCCGAAATCGGCATTGCGCTGCTCCTCTTTCTGGTCGGGCTGGAACTGCATCCGCGCCGTTTGTGGCAATTGCGCCGCGACATTTTCGGGCTGGGCATGGCGCAGGTGGTGGTCGCTGGCCTTTTGCTGTCGGCACTCATCCTGTTGACGCTGGGGTTCAGTTGGGAAGCTGCGCTGGCGCTTGGTTTGCCGCTGGCTTTGTCCTCCACGGCGCAGGTCCTCCCTGGCCTCAAAAGCTCGGGCCGCATCAACTCGCCTTATGGGGAACGGGCCTTTTCCATCCTGTTGTTTCAGGATTTGTCGATTGTCCCGCTGATCACCATCATCGCCGCCCTCTCGCGCGCGCCCGCCGATCCCGATGCGCCGACGGGGGTGCAAATGGCGCTCTACACCGTCGGGGCGGTGGTCGGGCTCGTGCTGGCGGGGCGCTTTGTGCTCAATCCGCTGCTGCGGTTGGTCGGGCGGTTGGGGGAGCGCGAATTGTTCGTCGTCGTGGGCCTGCTGACGGTGCTGGCGAGCGCCGCCTTGATGCACAGCCTGCACCTGTCGACGGCGCTGGGGGCCTTTATCGCGGGCGTCATGCTGGCCGATTCTCCCTATCGGCACGAGATAGAGGCGGATGTCGAACCCTTCCGGCTGATCCTCCTTGGCCTTTTCTTCCTGGCGGTCGGCATGGTGCTGGATGTTGATGCCGTGCTGGAACGCCCCGGGCTGGTGGTGGCGCTGGCGGCGGGGCTGGTCGCGGTCAAGGTGGCGGTGCTGACCGCCATTGCCCGCGTCTTTGGCGTGCCGTGGAAACAGGCGCTCAGCCTGGGCCTGCTGCTCAGCCAGGGGGGCGAATTTGGCTTTGTGCTGTTCAATCAGGCCAGCGCCGCGCTGCTCATCGCGCCCGAGGCGGCGAGCCTGTTCAGCGCGGTGGTGACGCTGTCGATGGTCGCGACGCCCTTCCTGATGCTGTTTGCGCGCGGGCTGGAGCTTGCCCCCGATGCCGGCACCGACCTTGATGATCCCGAATCCGCCCCGCGCGGCAAGGCCATTGTCATCGGCTATGGCCGCTTTGGCCAGATGGTGGCGCAAATGCTGCATGCGGTGGATTGCTCGGTGACGCTGATTGACAAGAAACCGGCGCAGATTGAACTGTCCGGGCGGTTCGACACCAAAGTTTATTATGGCGACGGGCTGCGGCTCGATCTGCTGCACCGCGCCGGCGCGGACGAAGCGCGGCTGATCATCTTCTGCATCGACGATGCGCAGATGGCGGCCAAGGATCTGGAACCGGTCATCGCTGCCTTTCCCAAGGCAAAGATTTTCGCGCGCGTCTTTGACCGCCGCCAGCTGATTGCGGTGCACGATGCCGGGCTGGCGGGCACGGTGCGCGAAGTGTTTGAAAGCTCGGTCGCCATGGGGTTGATGGCGCTGCAGGCGCTCAACGTCGATCCGGATGAAATTGCGGATGTCGAAGCAGCGCTGCGCCACCTGGATGAAACGCGGCTGAGCGAACAGATCAGCACGGGCGACCTGCGCGCTGGATTTGAAAAGCGTTTCCTGCCCGACGCCGGGCGTCAGGCGGGGAAGGTGATGGCGGCGCTGCGCCGCATCCGCGAATAGGGTTTCTTCAATAGGTCAGCGTGACCGCGCCCGGCGGAATGGCCGACAAAAATCCAATGAGGCCGCTGGCCCGCACAATTGCGTCGGCATCGGCCATCGTCATGCCGACCAGCGCCAGCCCCGATTGGCACACGAACAGCTCCACGCCCATTTCACCCGCTTCGCCCACCAGCCAGCCAAGATCGGGCTGGCCCGCCGCGTGCCGCGCGGCATCGCCTGCATGGGTGATTGGCGCGCGCAGCAATGCGGCGGCTTCGCCCTGAAAAAAGACGCGCACCGATTTGCCCAGCGCGACCCAGGCAATCGCGGCCTCCAGCGCGCTGTACATGCGGCGGCCATCGGCGGCGGCGATGATGATGTTCATGTCCGACATATGGGGCACCCCGGGTCCTTGGCGACGCGCACCTCACGCCATCGCCGGTCCAGCATGTCAAGCAGCGCGAGCCGGCCCGTCAGCGGGCTGCCAAAGCCGGTAATTGCGCGCACCGCCTCCACTGCGGCCAGCGTTCCCGCCATGCCCGCCAGCGCCCCCAACACGCCCGCTTCGGCGCAGTTGACCCCGTCGCGCGCCGGATCGCTGCCGACCAGACAGGCATAGCAGGGCTGGTCCGTCTGCCACCCGGCAAACAGCCCGACCTGCGCGTCAAAGGCGCCGATGGCGGCGCTGAGCAGCGGGATGCGCAGCTGCACACAGGCGGCGTTGACCGCCAGCCGCGTGGCGAAATTGTCGCATCCGTCGATGACCAGATCGGCCCCGGCGAGCAGGCGTGCGGCATTGTCCGGCTTAATGCGCTCGGCCAGTGGCTGCACGCGACCGCCAGGGTAAAGCCGCTGTGCGGCGGCGGCGGCGGCGGCGGCCTTGGGCGCGCCGATATCGGCTTCGCTGAACAGAATCTGGCGTTGCAGGTTCGACAGCGCCACCCGGTCGTCATCGATGATGGTCAGCCGCCCCACGCCCGCCGCCGCCAGATATTGGATCAGCGGGCACCCGATGCCTCCCGCGCCGATGATGGCGATATGCGCTGCTTTCAGCCGTGCCTGGCCCGCGCCGCCAATCTGCGGCAGGATGATGTGCCGTGCGAACCGGTCCAGATCGGCATCGGTCAGCATCATTCGCCGGGGCGCTTCACCTGCACGCTGGCCAGGCTGGCGCTGCTGCTTTTGCCCGTCGATCCAAAGCCGCCCGTGCCGCGCGCCGTGTCATCCAGCGCGGCGACTTCGGCAAAGTGCGCGCGTTGCACCACGGCGGGGACCAGCTGGGCAATGCGATCGCCGCGCTTGATGGCAAAGGCCTCGTCCGACAGATTGGCCAAAATCACCTTCACTTCGCCGCGATAGTCGCTGTCAATCGTCCCCGGACTGTTCAGACAGGTGATGCCGTGGTTCAGCGCCAGCCCCGACCGGGGGCGCACCTGCACCTCATATCCCGGCGGGATGGCCATGGCGAAACCCGTGGCAATGGCGTGGCGGGTGCCGGGCCGCAGCGTGATGGTCTCTGCCGACACCACGTCCATCCCCGCCGCGCCGTCGCTAGCATAGGCGGGCAGGGGCAGGCCGCCGCCATTGGGCAACCGCTGAATGGCGATGTCAATCGGCGGAGGCAGGGGGTGCAAGGGCATCGGCGACCTTCTCGATCAAATGATGGGCGACCCGTTCCTTGGCCATGCGCTCCCAACTGTCAACGCCCGCAGCGCTGACGATATGCACGCGGTTTACCTCGCCGCCCATCGTGTCGACGCTGACATCATTGGCGACGATCCAGTCGCATCCCTTGCGCGCCAGCTTCGCCTGCGCATGTGCAATGACGTCATTGGTTTCGGCGGCAAAGCCGACGAGCAGGCGGGGTCGCTGCGGCGACGCGGCCAGCCCTGCCAATATGTCGGGATTTTCGGTCAGCTGCAGCGGCGGCACGGCCCCGCTGCCATCCTTTTTCAGCTTGCGGTCGGCGGTGTCGGCGGCGCGCCAGTCGGCCACGGCGGCCACCATGATCGCCGCATCGACGGGCAGTGCATCGGCCACCGCCGCCGCCATCTCGCGCGCGCTTTCCACATCGATGCGCACCACGCCCGGCGGCGTCGGCAGCGCGACCGGCCCCGCAATCAGCGTGACGTCGGCCCCGGCAGCGGCGGCGGCAGCAGCGATGGCAAAGCCCTGCTTGCCGCTCGACCGATTGGCGATGTAGCGCACCGGGTCGATGGCCTCGTGGGTGGGGCCCGCGGTGACGAGGATGCGCTGACCGTGCAATGGGCGATGGTTGGCGGGTGCGAAATCGGGTTGCGAAGCGAGCCGGTCCACCTCCCCCGCATGCCCTGAGCTTGTCGAAGGGCCGTTCTTCTCTTTGACGTCGCCCAAAGAAAAGGACAGTCCTTCGACAAGCTCAGGACAAACGGGGTTTTGTAGCAACTGGGTTATTGCAGCCGCCACCGCCTCCGGCTCGGGCAGCCGCCCCGGACCATATTCGCCGCAGGCCATCTCGCCTTCATCCGGGTCCATCACTGTCACCCCGTCCCCGCGCAGCGCCGCGACATTGCGCTGCGTTGCGGGGTGCAGCCACATGCGCACATTCATCGCGGGCACCGCCAGCACGCGCTTGTCGGTGGCAAGCAGCAAAGTGGTGGCCAGATCATCGGCAATCCCCGCCGCCATCTTGGCCAACAGGTCGGCGGTCGCGGGGCAGACAACAACCAGATCGGCTTGGCGGCTCAGCTGGATATGTCCCATCTCGACCTCATCCTTCAGGTCGAAGATATCGGTGTGGACCGGATTTTCGGACAGCGCTGCCAGCGTCAGCGGCGTCACAAATTGCTCCCCCCCGCGCGTCAGCACGCAGCGCACCTCGACGCCAGCCTTTTTGAGCAGGCGGACCAGCTCGATACTCTTGTAAGCCGCGATACCACCGCCGATGATCAGAAGGATGCGGGGGGTGGGCATGTCAATAGCCGCTCAGGAGCATGTCGATCGCCCCGGTGATAGTGAATTGATGCTCGGCGAGCGATGTCACGCGATGGGTAAGTTCCGCCACCGGGACAGCGAGCGCGAATTGCGGATAAAACACCAGAAGCTGCCCGTTGATGGAGAAGGCCGGGTTCAGCCGGGCGATGGCCTGCGGTGCCTGCACAGGGTCCAGCAAGGGCACAACCAGCCGCGTGTGAAAATGGTCGAGCAAATCCGATTGCACATCGACCAGATGATCGCCAGCCTGGGTGCGATAGACGTCTAGTTTCGCCAAAGGCCGTTCCGGTAGCGGGCCAGGGGCAAGCCATGCTCGCGCACATATTGGTTGTATGATTCAATCGCAGCGCGATTCTCTTCTTTCCAGGCCGCCTCGCGCGCCGCTTTCACTTCGGCGGCGAGCCCCCGCTGACAGGCCTGGCTCACGTTGATGCCGAAGCGTTTGGCATCTTCAACCAGGTCCACCGCAAGCGACACATTGGTCGCGCGCTTGGGCGAGTCAATCTTGGGCGGGCGGTTCATGCGCGGCTCCTATGCGCAAAAATTATGCGCATTGAACCGGCAAGTCAATCGAGTGCCATTACCGACGCCAACGCCACCCCCGCGCCCACCACCGCGCTCAGCGCATAACGCCACCAACCGCTGCCCCTCCGCTCCCACATCAGCGGCACGTCGGGCAATGGCGGCGGCGGCGGGGCGCCGCCCTTGCGCGGCAGCTGTTCATCAAGCCGCCGGATGATGTCGGGAATCAGCGCCAACGTGCCTGCCTGTTCGCGCAGGCCATCGGCAAGCGCTGCCTCTGGCCCCAGCTCGTCGCGGATCCATTCCTTCACATAGGGGCCCGACGTGTCCCACATATTGATGCCGGGGTGCAGCGCGGTTGCGACGCCCTCCACCATCACCATGGTTTTTTGCAGCAGCAGCAGGTGGGGCTGCGTCTGCATGTCGAAATCGCGGGTGATGGCGAACAGCCCATCGAGCATTTGCCCGACCGACAGCTCGGCCACTGGCTTGCCGCGCATCGGTTCACCAACGGCGCGCAGGGCGGTCGCGAATTCGTCGACATTGTGGTGCGCGGGCACATATTGCGCCTCGAAATGAATTTCGGCGACGCGTTTGTAATTGCCCGTCGTCAGGCCATAGAGGATTTCCGCGAGCCAAAAGCGCGCCTTGCGGTTGATGCGCCCCATGATGCCGAAATCCACCGCCGCCACGCGCCCATCGGCCAGCACGAACAAATTTCCCTGGTGCATGTCGGCGTGGAAAAAACCCTCGGCGATCGCCTGGCGCAGAAAGCTGCGCACCAGATTGGCGGCCATGGCGGGCAGGTCGTGCCCCGCCGCGACCAGCGCCGCGCGGTCCGATATCTTGGTGCCGTCCAGCCATTCCAGCGTCAGCACGCGGCCCGACGTGCGGTCCCAATCGATGCTCGGCACATGATAATGGGCATCATTGGCCATGGCATCGGCGAGTTCGCTGGCCGACGCGGCCTCGCGCCGGAAATCCAGCTCGCGCAGCGTCCAGCGTTTGAAGTTGGCAATCACCAGGCGCGGGCGCAGCCGGCTCGCCTCACCCCCCAAAGCCTCCAGATGCGCCGCGGCCCATTCATAGGTGTCGATGTCGCGGGCAAATTGCTTGTCGATGCCGGGGCGGCGCACCTTGATGGCGACGGTGCGGCCATCGCTGGTCACGCCCTTGTGCACCTGGGCGATGCTGGCGGAGCCCACAGGCACGGGATCGATGGACGCGAACAGCGTATCGACCGGACCGGGCAGCGCCTGCTCCAGCTCGGCGCGAATCGCGGCAAAGGGCAAGGGCTCCAGCGCATCCTGCAGCGACAGCAGGTTGCGCGCCGCCTCCTCCCCCACCAGGTCGGGGCGCGTGGCCAGCGTCTGGCCCAGCTTCACCGCCGCTGGACCAATGGCCTGAAAGGCGGCGGCATAGTCGGGCACGCGCGGTTGGCGGGCGCCGAACCGCGCGATGCGGCACAATCTTTTGACCCCCGGCGGCGTGGTCGGCGACGCCTCGATCCCGCGCAGCGCGCCGTGGCGCGCCAGGATGCGGCCCCACTTCAGCAAACGGAAGATGTGGATGGCGGGTGCGGTCACGCCTTCCACCCGCTGTGGATGGCGACCAGCCCTCCCATGATCGGTTCGACCTTGACCTGCGAAAAGCCCGCCGCCCGGATCATGGCCGCAAATTCGGGCATGGGCGGAAAGCGGCGGATGGATTCGATCAGATAGCGGTAGCTGTCGGCATCGCCCGCGATCATCTCACCCAATTTGGGCACCAGATGGTGCGAATAGGCGTCATAGGTCTGCTTGAAGCCCGGCCATTCGTTGGTGGAAAACTCCAGACAAAAAAAGCGTCCGCCATAGCCCAGCACGCGGTGCGCCTCGGCCAGGGCGCGGTCGATGTGGGTGACGTTGCGAATGCCAAAGGCGATGGTGTAGGCATCGAAAAAGCGGTCGGGAAAGCTCAGCGTCTCGGCATTTTGCTCGCTCCAGACCAGCCCGTCGATGCCGCGTGCCGCAGCGCGTTCCATGCCGACGCCCAGCATGTCGGGGTTGATGTCGGCCACGGTGATGCTCGCCCCCGATGCCGCCATGCGAAAGGCGATGTCGCCCGTCCCGCCGGCCATATCCAGGATCGCCTCTCCGCTGCGCGGTTTGACCCGCCGGACAAAGCGGTCCTTCCACCGCCGGTGCAGCCCCGCCGACATGGCGTCGTTCATCCGGTCATAATTGCGCGCGACGCTGGAAAACACCGCGCCCACCATCGCCGTTTTTTCGGCGGGCGAGACGTCGGTATAGCCAAAGCTGACGGTGTCGGGTGCGGGCATGAAGGCGGCCTGTGATGCAAAGGGAGAGCAAGCGATGAACTCCCGCCCTTAGCCAAGGGTTGCGGCCTTCGCAAATGGCGCGTAGCCGGGCGTTCGCCATGCCCGAATTGCCCGAAGTCGAAACCACTGTGCGCGGTCTTGCGCCGCTGTTGACCGGTGAACGGCTCGCGGCGGTTGTTGCTTATCGCGCCGACCTGCGGCGGCCCTTTCCCGCCGATTTGGGCCAGCGGCTGGTGGGGGCAAGGGTTACGCGCCTGACGCGCCGCGCGAAATATGGGATCATCCACACCGACCGGGATGATGCGATGATCTTTCACCTGGGCATGTCGGGCCGCTGGCGCACCGATGGCGGCGATCCCGAACGGCACGATCATCTGCTGATCGAAACGGGCGGGGGGCGGCGGCTGTTCCTGCATGACCCACGCCGATTCGGGTCGGTCGACCTGGTGACGGGCGATCCGGACACCAGCTTCGCGCCCTTTCGCTTGCTGGGGCCAGAGCCGCTGGGTGACCAATTTACCGCTGCGCACCTTGGCGCGGCCTTTGCGGGGCGCAGCGCACCGGTTAAGGCCTTACTGCTCGATCAGCGCATCGTCGCCGGGCTCGGCAATATCTATGTGTGCGAGGCGCTGAACCTCACGGGCCTGTCGCCGCAGCGGGCGGGCAGCAGCATCAGCCGGGCGAAGCTCATCGTGCTGGTCGATGCCATCCGCGCGGTGCTCGACGCGGCCATTGCGGCGGGCGGGTCGACGCTGCGCGATTTCCTCTCTCCCGATGGGGCGCTGGGCTATTTCAAGAATGACTGGCGCGTCTATGGCCGGGAGGGTGAGCCATGCCCCTGCGGGCGCGGCGAGACCGTGCGGCGGATTGTGCAAGGCGGTCGCTCCACCTTTTATTGTCCGACCTGCCAGCGATAGGTGGCGGCGCGGGCAGGGCCGCGTTGCGCGAGGTTAGCGGTTGACGAATCTGTGCGCCGCGCCTAAGGGCGTCGCTTCGTCAGGCGGGCGAACTATGCCCTTTGCCTGTAACCATCTGATTTTTTGAGGAAGACAATGGCCAATACGCCGCAGGCAAAGAAGCGCATCCGCCGCAATCGTTCGCGCACCGCCGTGAACAAGAATCGCGTGTCGCGCATCCGCACGCTGGTGAAGAAGGTGGAAAATGCACTGGCCGCAGGCGACAAGAGCGCCGCGACGCTGGCGTTGCAGGCCGCGCAGCCCGAACTGGCCCGCGGCGTGGCCAAGGGCGTCGTCCACAAGAACACCGCCTCGCGCAAATATTCGCGCCTGACCAAGGCGATTGCCGCACTGGCCTGACGGCCTAGCGGGCCCAAGTGATCCAACCCCGCCGGGCCCGCGTCCGGTGGGGTTTTTCATATCTTCCCCGCGTCCAATAGCCGGTTCCTTGTGTTTCCGTTGAATTGAGACAGCGCGGGCCGGTGCCGATGCCATGCAAGCGGCATGCACTCTATGGTTCGGGCGCGCGCCGGTGCGCCTTTGTCCTTGGCCTGTCATACGACCGCCTTTGAAGCGCAATCAAGGATTCCTGCCGATTCGCGGGAAATGCAGCGGGTCTGGCCGGGCTAAATAACCTGAAATAAACGATAAATCCCTCAGCTCGCGGCATAACAGCCACTTGGTTGAGTCAAGCGATTTATTTCAGAATTTTTGCACATCAGATGCTTGCTCGACTCGTTTCCCCCTGCCTAGACAGGGGGGCTGTCGGCGATTCAGCCAGCGGCCGTCACACCGCGATTACATGTCGGACCTGCAAGTCTGGGCTTGTCGGGACCGCATCCCCTGTGCCCGCCGGGCGCGGGTCGGGGATGGCTGTTGGTGCGGTCAGTATCAGAGGGGATTTGGGGTTGGTCACCGCGCGTGGGCGAGGGGCCGGCTTGGGGCAAAAGGGCGCGGCGAAGCGGTGGCAGACGGTCAATTCAGGGATGAGGACAAGGATGCAGCGGCGCTCTGGCCACAGGTCGCCGACGGGCTGCGCCGCGATTTGGGCGCGCGCAGCTTTGACCATTGGCTGAAACCGGTGCGGTTCCACCATTATTGCGACGATAGCGGCGTGATCACCCTGGCCGCGCCGACCAGCTTTGCCGCCAATTGGATCAACGAACGCTTTGCCGACCGGCTGCTGCTGGCGTGGCGGCAGCTGCTGCCCGCCGTGCGCACGGTTTCAGTGCGCGCCGATCGTCCGGTCACGCGCGCGCCGCTCGCGGCCTTGCCGACCGTCGCCGCCGCCCCACCGCCGCTCCCCGGTGCGCATCCGCTGTTCGACGGGCGGCAGAGCTTTGACCGGTTCGTCATCGCGCGCAGCAATGTGCTGGCCGCCAACGCCGCGCGCCGCATGGCCGCGCCAGAGGTGCCGCTGTTCAATCCGCTCTATCTCCATTCGGGCACGGGTCAGGGCAAGACGCACCTGTTGCACGCCATTGGCCAGGCCTTTGCCGCCGTGCATCCGCAAGCGACCATCATCCTGATGTCGGCGGAAAAATTCATGCTGGAATTTGTCGGCGCGATGCGCGGCGGCGACATGATGGCGTTCAAGGCCCGCCTGCGCGCGGCCGACCTGTTGCTGATCGACGATTTGCAGTTCGTGATCGGCAAGGGGTCAACGCAGGAAGAATTGCTCCACACGTTCGACGACCTGCTCACCTCGGGCAAGCGACTGGTGGTGACGGCGGATCGGCCCCCGGCGCAGCTTGATGGCGTTGAAACCCGGCTGCTGTCGCGGTTGGGCGGCGGCCTCGTGGCCGATATTGAGGCACCCGAGGCGGGGCTGCGCGAGGCGATTATCCGCCAGCGGCTGGCGGCGACGCCGGGCGTCGACGTGCCCGATGCCGTCGTGTCCTATCTGGTCCGGCATTTCACGCGCAACATTCGCGAGCTGGAGGGTGCGCTCAACAAATTGCTTGCCTACGCCGCGCTCACCGGGGTGACCATCACCTTGCCAATGGCCGAGGATCGGCTGGCCGAATCGGTGCGCAGCGCGCGCCCGCGCTTGACGATCGAGGAAATCCAGCGGTCGGTGTGCGCCCATTTCAAGCTCGACAAGTCGGACATGGTGTCCAAACGCCGGTTGCGCAGCGTGGCCCGCCCTCGCCAGATTGCCATGTATCTGGCCAAGGAACTGACGCCACGCAGCTACCCCGAAATCGGGCGGCGCTTTGGGGGCCGGGACCATTCGACCGTCATCCACGCCGTGCGGGTCATCGAGGCGCTGCGCGTGACCGACAGCGAAATTGACGCCGACATCGCCGCCATCCGCCGCGCGCTCAACGGCTGAAACCGCGCCGCAGGGACCTTATGTCATCGCGCTCTAGGGGATGCGGCTGGTGGGATAGGGCGTGCCGTCCTTGTGCGTATAGCCATCGGGCGTGAACAGCATGTCGATGTCGGAATAGCCGCCGCCTGTGTCATATTGCTTGCCGCCGCCCAGCGCGATGAAGCAGCAGGGGGCATCGCTTTCGTTGATCAGATGATGGCCATTGGTGCTGCCCTTGGGCCACACCGCCACATCGCCCGCGCGCATGATGGTGCGCCCGTCATCCTCCACCAGCACCGCCTCCCCCGCCAGCATGATGAGCATTTCATCCTCGCTGTCGTGCCAGTGCCGCTGCGATGACCAGGCCCCGGGCTCGAGCGTGACATGGCTCGCCGCAAATTGGGTAAGGCCCGTGGGCGGCGCGAGGCGGCGATACCAGCGGCCCTGAACCGGCGCGTCATAAGGTGCCGGGTAACCGGTCACATTGGTTTGCGCGATGGCGCTGAGGTCGATTTTGGGCATGATTGTTCTCCTTCCGCATCCTATCCCAGCGGCGCTTGGCAAGTCGAGGGGCCCATGGGCATCACGCCCCATCAATTGCTGTCTCGACTTCGCCCGCCACCAACGGATATGGGCAGGGGATGACCGCTGAGCCGCTCGCCCTCGCCCAATCGCTCATTGCCGCGCCCAGCGTGACGCCCGCAACCGGCGTGGTGTTCGATGTGCTGGAGGACGCGCTGACGCCGCTGGGGTTCGCGGTCGAACGCTTTGTCGACGGATGCGCGCCCGACGGGCCAGTTGAGAATCTGCTTGCGGTGCGGCGCGGGCGCGCGGGCAGCCCGCATTTCGGCTTTGCCGGGCATCTGGATGTGGTGCCGCCGGGGGCGGGATGGACCAGCGATGCCTTTGTGCCTGCCGTGCGCGGTCCGCTGCTCTATGGGCGCGGCGCCGTGGACATGAAGGGCAGCATTGCTGCCTTTGTCGCCGCCGTTGCTGTCACCCCCGCCGACGCCGGGACCATCAGCCTGATCATCACCGGCGATGAAGAGGGGCCCGCCATCTTTGGCACCCGCGCGCTGATGGAGCATATGGTGGCGCGCGCCATCGCCCCCGACATGATCCTTGTCGGCGAACCCACCAGCGTGAACCAGCTGGGCGATATGGTAAAAATCGGGCGGCGCGGGTCGGTCAACATCTGGATCGATGTGCCGGGCGTGCAAGGGCATGTCGCCTACCCCCATCTTGCCGACAATCCGATCCCCAAATTGGTCGCGATATTGGCGGAGATTGACGCCATCACGCTCGACCATGGCACCGACTGGTTTCAGCCATCGAACATCGAGGTGACCGATATGGAGGTGGGGAACCCCGCCACCAACGTCATCCCGGCCCACGCCCGCGCCCGCCTGTCGATCCGCTTCAATGACCTGCACTGCGGCGCCGATCTGGTCGCGCGGATCGAGGATATCGTCCGGCGTCACGCGCCCGCCGCCACGGTGCTGGGCAAGATTTCGGGGGAGGCGTTTCTAACGCCGCCAGGCGCGCTGTCGGCGCTGGTCAGCGACGCGATTGCCGCCGAAACCGGGGTAACGCCTGACCTGTCGACCACTGGCGGCACCTCTGACGCGCGCTTCCTGCACCGGCTGTGCCCCGTCGTTGAATTCGGCCTGTGCAACGCGACCATGCACAAGCTGGACGAGGCCGTGGCGGTTGCCGACCTTGACCGGCTGGCCGCCATTTATCGCCGCATCCTTGGGTCAGCCTTCGGCCTTTGACTAATCCCCGCTGCGGCGCAGCACGACATAAATGGCGCCGCTGCCCCCATGGGCAGGCGCGGCGGGCCGGGTGGCCAATATGGCGTGCGCGCGGTCGCTGGCCGCCAACCAGTCGGGCAGCGCGGCGCGAATCGCCCCGCGCGGGCGCGGATCGCCGTGCAGCGGGGGGTGGTGCGGCCCGGGCCGGACCCGGCCTGCCACAACCAGCATCACCCGCGCCCCGCGCTGCACCGCGCGCGCCAGACTGTCCTCCAGCAGGGCATGCGCCGACGCGAGGCTGTGGCCGTGCAAATCGATGCTGATATCGGGGCGCACCAGCCCCTTGCGCAGCCGCCGGTCCCAATGGCTGTCGAGTGTGGCACGAGCAAAGGCGGCGCGCCGCCCACCCGCGCCGCTGACCAATGGTGCGGCAGGCTGGCGCGGCGCTGGCGGACGGCGGCCCTTTACGGGGGCAGGCTGCGGGTGCGCTGATGCAGCGGCACCCAGGGGCGGTGCAGGGGCGGGCGGCGCCACCGGTGCCGGTGCCAGCGGGGTTACCGTGGCCGCCACCTTGCCCCAGAGCGCCCGCTCATCGGGATGCAGCCGCCGCGCCATCAGCGCGGAGGGATCAGCCGCGCCACGCTGGCCTTGGGCAGCAGGATCAGCGCGACGCCGCGCGCCGACATGCCGCCTGCAATGGCGCGCGCCTCTGGCCCCGCACCCCAGAAGGTATCGACCCGGTTGGCCCCCTTGATGGCCCCGCCGGTGTCCTGCGCAATCCACAGCCCGCCAGGCTCGGCACGGTCCATCGACAGGAAAATCGGCGCGCCCAGCGGCACATATTTCGGGTCCGTCGCCACACTGACGCGCGGCGTCACGGGCAGGCCAAGCGCGCCGAGCGGCCCTGCACCGGTGAGTTCGCGAAAGAAAACCCAGCTGGGGTTTTCGCGCATCACTGCGGCCCCGCGCACCGTGTCGGCGCGCAGATAATCGATGATGCCCTGCATGGTGGCCTGGCCCGGTGCCAGCGCCCCCCGGTCGCGCAGCAAGCGTCCGATGCCGACATAATCATGGCCATTCTGGCTGTCATAGCCGATGCGCATCACACTGCCATCGGGCAGGCGCAGGCGGCCAGAGCCCTGAATCTGCAAAAAGAAAAATTCGGCGGCGTCGGCGGCCCAGGCGATTTCCAGCCCCCGGCCCGCCAGCGCGCCCGCATCAATGGCGGCGCGGTCGGCATAGCGCACCAGCCGCTGACCCTCCACCCGCCCGCGCAGCTTGCGGCCCGCCAGATCCTGGGCAAAATCGCCCAGCTCCACCTCAATCAAATCGGGCGGGCGGCGGTAAACGGGGACGTCATATCCCGGCGCGCGGGTGCGCGATGCCAAAATTTCGGGTTCAAAATATCCGGTGGCATGCGCCTTGCCATCGCCCACCTGGACGCTCGCAAAATGCCGGTCGAAAAAGGCGATGGCGTCGGCGTCGCGGACGGTGCGCGCGTCGGTGCAGGCAGCGGTCCAGTCGCCCGGCTGGGTCAGGCCGCTGGTATCGGCACGCCGCTGCACCGAGGGACAGGAGATACGAAAGGCCGCGAGCGCGGCGCTGGCCCCGGCGGCGCTGATGCCCATGGCGGATGGCAGTGGTCCGGCGACGACCCCGGCCTGCGCCGCCGTGGTCGCATCGGCGGGCACGGGCGCATGGGCCAGCGCGGCGTTCGGCGTCGCCGGGATGGGCCGCGCAACCGGATCCCCGGCGGCGGCCCCTGGGGGCGTTGGGCGCGGTGTGGGGGTGGGCGACGATGGGGGTGCGGGCCGCACGCCATAATCGAGCTGCGGCCCACCGGACGGGCCTGCCGATGGATCGGGCCGGTCGCCGCCACCCGGAATGACCGACGAACAGCCGCCAAGCAGCAGCAGCGCAACAAGGGGAGCCGCCACCCGGCAAGGGGCGCGAAGGCGGGCGGGCAACGTCATCAGCACGGGCACGGCGCGCGCGTCAGTCCGATTCGGTTTCGTCGAGCTTCCAATTGGGGTCGCTGCTGGCCGTGTCGCGGACAAAGGTCCAGCGGTCGTGCGTTTCGACCGCATCGGACAGGGACCCGGCGATGACCGCGCCGTCGCTGCCCCGCGTCACGGCGACGATATCGGCGGTGTAGGCGACGGTGATGCGCGCAATGCCGCGATTGAGGTCAACCGCCGCAATCCGCGCGCTGTCGATGCGGACCAACCGGTTGTCCAGCGTTTCGCCACGCTCTTCGCGTCCGGCAATGGCGGCGTCAAAGGCGGCATAGGTGTCGGCATCGGTGAGGTCTTTGAGCGTGTTGCGGTCCCCCGACCAATAGGCCTCCAAAATCATGCGATAGGCGGCCTCTGCCCCCGTCACGAAGCGGCCCGCGTCAAAGCTGCCGTCGGCGGCGAGCAAGGCCTGCAGCCCGCGTTCGGCGGCGGGTTCATAGACCAGGCCCGATGGCGATGCTGCGGGGGCGTCGGCAGGTGCGGTGGAATCGCCCAGATCGGGAAGGCGCGACGGCGCTGCGGCACCGCGATCCTCGCTGCGCGGCAGCACCGGTTCCTGTTCATGCCCCGTCCGCTTGCCAAGCACCGAATAGAGCCGAAGCCCCAAAAAGGCGGCAACCATGGCCAGCAACACAATCGACAACATGCTCACGGGGCAATTCCTGACGCAAAGAGAGAGAGGCACTTTTGCCCTAAGATAGGGCATAGGGGAAATGGTTTCAAATGGCCGGGGTTCCTTATCCCCAACAAAGCCGCGCGCGCGCCATTGTGCAACCCCCGCGTCGCTGCTAAGCGCGCCGCCAATCGGGCTTTGGGGGCGCTTTGCCGCCTTTGCCCCCGCAACCCAGACTTTTTTTGCAGAAAGCCCCGCATATCATGGCCGACGATACCGCCCCGACCCTGCCCAATGGCGAAGACAACAGCCCCGCCATCGGCCTGATTTCGCAATATGTGAAGGATTTGTCGTTCGAGAATCCGAACGCGCCGGGCGTCTATCAGTGGCAATCGGCCCCCAATGTCGATGTGCAATTCAACATCGGCGCGCAGCCGGTGGGCGAAAATGTCCACGAAGTGATGCTGAAAATCGACATCAGCTCGACCTGTGACGACGGCACGCTGTTCGTGGTCGATCTGACCTATGCGGGCCTGTTCGGGGTGCGCAATGTGCCCGAAGAGCAGCTCCAGCCCTTTTTCCTGGCCGAAGCGCCCCGCATCCTCTTCCCCTTTGCCCGCCGCGTGGTGGCCGATGCGGTGCGCGATGGCGGCTTTGCGCCGCTGCTGCTCGAACCCATTGATTTCCATGGCCTGTTCCTTCAGCAAGCCGCGCAGATGCAAGCGACGGCCGAGGCACAGCCGGCGGGCGAGGCTTGATATCCGCGATTTGTGCCCCCGCGCGGCAGCGCCAGCAGAACTAAGGTGACGCCGCCATGAGCCTGCTGCGCAATGTGGGCACGATTGGTGGGCTGACGCTGGTCAGCCGGATTTTCGGTTTCGCCCGCGACATCCTGCTCGCGCGCACGCTGGGCGCGGGCGGCGTGGCCGACGCGTGGCAATTGGCGTTCCAGCTGCCCAACATTTTTCGCCGCCTGTTCGCCGAAGGGGCCTTTGCCAGCGCCTTTGTCCCGCTGTTCAACCAGCGGATGGGCAAGGATGGCGACATGAGCGCGGCGCGCGCCTTTGCCAATGACATATTGGCCGTGCTGATCCCCATATTGCTGGTGTTTTCCGGGCTGTTCCTGGTGGCCATGCCCTGGGTGATGGGCCTGTTCGCCAGCGACGCGCTGGCCGCCGATGCCGAACGATTCGACCTTGCCGTGTTCATGGCGCGGATCGCCTTTCCCTATCTGGCGTTCATGAGCCTGGCGACGCTGCTGGCGGCTATCCTCAATAGCCTGTCGCGCTTTGCCGCGGCGGCGGCGGCGCCGATCTTCCTCAACCTGTGCCTGGTGGCGGCGCTCGTGCTGGGCGGAATGAACGGCACCGGCGAAGCGGCCAAGCAGCTGACGGGCACCTATCTGGCGATTGCGGTCACGGTATCGGGGGTCATTCAGCTTGGCTGGCTCTATTATTGGACGCGGACCATGCAGTTTCGCCTGGGGCTGGTGCGCCCGCGCGTCACGCCGGGGGTGCGCGAATTTGGGCGGCTGATCCTGCCCGCCGTGTTCGGCGCGGGCGTTTATCAGATCAGCCGGTTCATCGACCTGTTCTTCATTTCCACCCTGCCCGACGGCAGCATCACCTTTCTCGCCATGGCCGACCGGCTGAACCAGTTGCCGATGGGGGTCATCGGCATTGCGCTGGGCACCGCCATCCTGCCCGCGCTGTCGCGGATGGTGGCGCAGGATGACGCGGACGGCGCGGGGCGGCTGCAGGGCAATGCCTTTGAACTCGCCATGCTGCTGACGGTCCCGGCGGCGGTGGCGCTGTTCATCGCCGGCCCGGTGATGACCAGCGCCTTTTATGTGCGCGGGGCCTTTACCCTGGCCGATGGGCTGGCCACGGGCGGCGTGCTCGCCGGTCTGGTCGTCGGCCTGCCCGCCTATGTGCTGGTCAAGGTGCTCGTCCCCAATTATTTCGCGCGCAAGGATACGCGCACCCCGGTGCTGACCGCGATCGCCTCGCTGGCCATCAACATCGCGCTGAACCTGGTGCTGGTGCCGCGCATGGGCATTGTCGGGCTGGCGCTGGCGGGGTCGATTGCCGCCTGGGCCAATGCCGCGCTGCTCTATGCCATTTTGCACCGGCGCGGCCATTACCGGATGAGCGCGCTCACCGCCGGGCGCATTGCCCGCATAGTGGTCGCGGCGGCGCTGATGGGCGCGGTGCTGTGGTGGGCCATTCCGCACTTTGGCGCGGCTTTTGTCGGCGCAGAGCTCGGCCGATTGGTTGCCGTCGGCGCGGTTGTTGCGCTGGGCGGGGCGGTGTTTTTCGGCAGCGCCTTTGCACTGGGCGTTGTCAACCGCGACACAATCGGCCAGTTGCGCCGCAGACAAGGCTAAGGCGGCAGCCGCTTCAGGGGATTTTCCATGCGCGTGGTTTCGGGCATCCAGCCGACCGGCAATTTGCATCTGGGCAATTATCTGGGGGCCATCCGCAATTGGGTGCGGATGCAGAACGATGTCGCGGCGGGCGGCGGCCAATGCCTGTTCTTTCTGGCCGATCTTCACTCGCTGTCGGACCATATCCCCGCCGATGTGCGCCGCCAATCGGTGCGCGAAATGGCCGCCGCATTGATGGCGTGCGGCATTGATCCGGCGCGGTCGGTGCTGTTCAACCAGGCGCGCGTTCCGGCGCATGCCGAACTGTGCTGGCTGCTGGGCGGCACTGCGCGCATGGGCTGGCTGGGCCGCATGACCCAGTGGAAGGACAAGGCCGGCAAGAACCGCGAAGGGGCCTCGGTCGCGCTCTTCACCTATCCCGTGCTTCAGGCCGCCGACGTGCTTGTCTATAACGCGACCCATGTGCCGGTGGGCGACGACCAGCGCCAGCATCTGGAACTGGCGCGCGACATCGCCGCCAAATTCAATCTGGACAGCGGCCAGGACATTTTTGCCCTGCCCGAGGCCATTGTTCCGCCCGCCGCCGCGCGGATCATGAGCCTGCGCGACGGCACGGCGAAAATGTCGAAATCGGACCCCAGCGACATGAGCCGCATCAACCTGGCCGACGATCCCGACATGGTGATGCAAAAGATCCGCAAGGCCAAGACCGACGCCGAACCGCTGCCGGGGGAGGCCAAGGGGCTGGAGGGACGGCCCGAGGCGGCCAATCTGGTCGGCATCTATGCCGCGCTCACCGACCGCAGCGCCGATGCGGTCTGCGCCGATTTTGCGGGCCAGGGCTTTGGCGCGTTCAAACCGGCGCTTGCCGAACTGCTCGCCGAAACGCTGCGCCCCATCCGGGAACGCTTCGTCACGCTCAAGGATGACCATGCGGCCATCGACGCGGCGCTTGCCGACGGCGGGGCGCGGGCCAGCGCCGTGGCGCGGCCAATATTGGACCAGGCCTATGCGGCGCTGGGCCTGTTTCGCTGACCCGGGCGGCGCAACGCGGCGCGCGTTTCGGGCGTTGCTGGTTCAACTGCAATTCAGCCAGCAGCGGCCATCATGCCGCTGGCATGATGCCGCGAATCGAAAGGATGATTGAGATGCCTCGCCAAATGCCCCGCCGCATCGCTCTGGCGCTGGCCGCTGCGACGACCATGGCGCTTGGCGGCTGTGCGGCTCCCGGTTTTCGCGCCGATGTGGCCCGGTTTCAGGCCGCGCTCCCCGTGCCGCAGGGCCAATCCTTCCGCATCGTCGCGGCGGACCCGGCGCTGGCGGGTGGCATCGAATTTGGCCAATATGCCAGCCTGGTGACGGGCGAGCTGGCGCGGCTCGGCTATCGTCCCGCAGCGCCGGGCGAAGCGGCGGAGCTCACCGTCGCCATGCGCTATGACATTGACAAGGGGCAGACGCAGGTGCGTTCCTCCCCCGCCTTTCACGATCCCTGGTTCGGCGGCTTTTATGGCTGGGGCCGCGGCTATTATCGCCCGGTGATCGTGCGCGGGCGGGGCGGGCGCGCCTTTGTCTATGGCTGGCATGACCCCTTCCTGTTCGGCGGCGGCTTTGGCGGGTTTGATCGGGTGGAAAGCTTCACCGTCTTTACCAGCGGGCTGGACGTGCGGATTGACCGCACCGCCGACGGCGCGCGCCTGTTCGAGGGCCGGGCCGAAGCGCGCAGCCGCGACAATGACCTGACCCAGATTGTCCCCAATCTGGTCACCGCCATGTTCACGGGCTTTCCTGGAAATTCGGGCGAACGGGTGCGCATCACCGTCGCCCCCCGCGCGGAGTAGAGTCTTTTTCACTTGCGTGGAATTCGGCACCGGCCGGTGCAGCGCCGTTTCCGTGTAACGGAAACAGAATCTACGCCCGCGCGGTCAACGCGGCGGCGGCACATCGGGATAATGGGTCAGCACGGGCCCCAGCGCCTCTGCCAGCGGGCCCAGCCACTGAGTATAGGGTCGCCACAGGTCCACCCCGTCGCGGTTGATGGGGCGGCGCACCTGCTCACTTGATGCGGTGCGCACGGCGCGCTGATTTTCGTAGAATGCCAGGCACGCTTCCTCGAAACCCAGGCCCAGATAGGCGAGCAGGCGGCGCACTTCGCCTTCGGGGTCGTCCAGCACCGCTTCGTGGATGACGCGGTGGACGCGGCCCGGCTGCACGGCGTCGACATGCGCCATTAGCCGGACATAATCGGCATAATAGCGGCCCATGTCGGTCAGGCGATAGCTGAACGCCTGGCCATGCGCGAAATGCTGGCGGAAGTTGGAAAAACAGCAATCCATCGGGTGCCGCCGCGCGTCGATGATCCGCGCATTGGGCAGGACAAGCCGGATGAAGGCGACATAAAGCCAGTTGTTGGGCAATTTGTCGATGAAATGCGCCTTGCCGCTGTGCCGCTGCACCGCCGTCCGGCGCAGATAGTCGCTGCCCAGCGCGCGCAGTTCGTCGCCGTGCAGCCGCGCCAGCGCCTCGGGCCATTGCCGCGCCTGCCCGCGCATCCGTTTGCCCAGGTCCAGCGCCAGCGCCGGGATGTCAGGCAATTCCTGCGTCCCCTCCACCGCCGAATGGCTGGCCAATATCTGTTCGATCAGCGTCGATCCGGCGCGGGGCATGCCCAGGATGAAGATGGGATCGGCGGCGGGGTCGCCGCTGGCGGATTGCGCGGCGAAATGCGCGGCATCAAAGGTCGCGATGATGCGGTCGACCAGCGCACTGGTTTCGTCGGCATCATAATCCAGCTGTTCGGCGCGGATGGCATTGCCCGCGGCATAGTGATGAAAGGCCGGTGCGGCGTCCGCCAGGTCGCTCCACGCCTTCCCCAGCGCAAAATGAAGGTGCAACCGGTCGTCGGCGCGCGCGGCGTCATCAGCGTCAATCGCGTCCAGCGCGGCAGCCATCGCCGCGCGCTCCTCCGCCGAAAAGTGGATGGTTTTCAGATTGGCGAGGCTCCACCACACCTCGCCCAGCCCTGCCTCTGCGGCCAGCGCGCGGCGATAGGCCGCGATGCAATCGGCCTGCCGCCCCACGGTCTTGAGCATATGGCCATAGCTCATCCACAGGCGCGCATGGTCGGGGAAACGCTGCACCAGTTCGCCATAGAGGCCGATGGCTTCGTCATAGCCGCCGATCCGGCCCAGCGCGGCGGCCTTGAGGTTGGCGAGCGCCGGATTGGCCGGGTCAAAGGCCAGTTCGGCATCGAGCATCGCAACCGCATCGGCAAAGCGGTGCTGCTTGTAATAGACGGTGGCCAGATTGGCGCGCGCTGCGCCAAAGCCCGGGGCGAGCGCCAGCGCGCGCAGCAGCAGCTTTTCGGCATCCCCGTAGCGGCCCAGCCGCCCCGCCACTTCGGCGAGCATGCGGATGGCGGCCACGTCGCTGGCATCGCGGCGCAGGCGCGCGCGCAGCAGCGCCTCTGCCTCGGCCAGCTGGTCACTGGCCAGCGCGCTGCCCGCAGCCAGCATGTCGGGGTCGTGGATGCTGGCCGAAACGGCGGCCAGCGCGGCGCTCTCCGCTTCGCTGGTCTGGCCCAGCCGCCGGTGGGCATGCGCGGCCAGCCGGTGCGCCTCCGCCACCCGGTCATCGGCGGCGATGATGGTCTGCGCCAGCGTCAGCGCCCGCGCCGGGTCATCCGCCAGCGCGGCATGCCCCGCATTCAGCAATGCTTCGACCGAACCCGCCATGGACTGGCGCTAATTGGCCGCGCGGGCGTCGGCGACCGCCTTTTTCAGCATGTCATAGCCCACTGCGCCCTGCAGCATCCGGCTGCCGATGATCCAGGTCGGCGTGGCATTGACTCCCAATTGCTGGGCCAGCGCCAGATTATTGTCGATCTCGCGCTCAAACAGGCGGGTGTCGACGCTGGCGTCGCTGCGGCCATCCAGGATCACGCCCGCGCGCGTGCTGGCCGCGTCGATCGCGGCCTTGTCGAGCGAGGGGGCCGCAAACATGGCGTGGTGAAAGGCGTCATATTTGCCCTGCCGCGCGGCGGCGAGCGCGGCGATGGCGGCGTCCTTGCTCTGCGGCGCGATGATGGGCAATTCGCGAAACACGACCTTTACGCGGGCGTCCTCGCGCACCAGCCGGTCGACATCGGCGACACTGGCGCGGCAAAAGACGCAGCCATAATCGGTAAAGACGGTCAGGGTCACGTCGCCCTTGGCATTGCCGACCCACGCCCCGGCAAAGGGCTTTTCCAGCACCGGGCGAATGTCGTCGATGGCGGCGGCCATCTGATTGGCCTGATGCGCCTCCAGCGCCTGGGGCACGATTTCGGGGTTGGCGGCGATGGTGTCGCGCACGATGGTCTCCACCTCCGCGCGCGACAGGCCGCCGCCGCCCCAGCGGCTGCCCAGCCAAAAGCTGAGCGCGAGCAGCAGCAGCGCTGCCGCAGCCCAGGGCAACCAGCGCGGCAGGCCGCCAACGCCGTCCCCGGCAAAGGAAAGGCCGCCGCCCTGACCAGCAGGGGGCGGGGCCGCCGGAGCCGACGACCGGGCGGGCCGTGCGTCGCCCGACGCGGCGGGCGCCGATGGGGTTGGCGTCGATGCCGTTGGGGCAATGGCGGGCGGTGGGGGCGTCGCTGGCTCCATGGCCCGGGGCGGTGCGCTGAACAGGGGCAGGCCATCACTCCCCGCCGCCGGGGCAGGCGCTTGCGCCGCCAGCAATTGATCCAGCCCCGATGCGGGCGGTGTTTCTGTCGGTGCCGTCGCTGGGGCGGGGCGCAATTTGCCCAGCTGACGCTCACCAGCGGCGGTGGTGCTGGCGACGGCCTTGGTCAGTCCGCGCCGGGCCTGGCCGCCCAGCTGCTGCGCGGCGCGCCAGCTGGCCTTCCCGCCCCGCCCGGTGGCGGCGGCGATGGCGCGACCGGCAGCGGCGAGCATCAGCCCCGCCTTGCGCGTGGCAACGCTGGTGCGGTGGGGTATCCCCAGCGCGGCGACGCGCGCGGGAATGTCAGCGGCGGCACCAAGGGCAATGGTCCAGTCGGCAAAGCGGCGCGCCCCATGCGCGCTGCGGCTGCGCAGGCCGGTCCAGCCTTTGGTGATCGCCGTACCGGCGGCGCGCGCGGCGGGGCGCGCGCGGGCAGGCAAAGGCGGCGGCGGCGGTGTTTCGTCGAGCACATAGCCCGACAGGTCGACCCCCAGGGGCAAGGCCTCGTCCCGCGCCAGGCCGCCCGGCGCGTCGGCGGCCTCAAAGCGGCGCTTGACCGGCGCGGCATCACCCTTGGGCGGCTCCCGCAGCCAGGGTTGATAAAATTCGTCGCGCGGGTCGGTCATGGCGTCGTCTGTGGCCTGTGTTGCGGGGCGTGCATCGCGAAAAGGGGATTTGCGCGGTGCGGGCCGACCACTCTAACGCCGTTTGCGCTGCCGTTCCACCTCGGCGCGCGATACCAGCGCAATATCCTGTGCACGAATCCAGTCGGGCGTCCCTTCGGGCAGGCTGGCCATCGCCATTTCGGCATTTTGCAGCGCCAGCGGCGCGGCGCGCCCTTGCAGATGATAGCGTTCGGCAGTGGCCAGCGCCGCGCGCGCCTGATCACCCTTGGCGGCATAGACAACGCCCAGCTGATACCAGGCAAAGGGGTTTTCATTGTCGATGGTCACCGCCGTGCGCAGCACCTGTTCCGCCTCCACCCGCAACGCCGGATCCTCGGTCGCGATCAGCGCATGGCCCAGCAGCGCAGCGATGAGCGGTTGCCCCCGGCTTTTTTCCACGGCCAGCCGCAGCGGCGCGATGGCGTCGCGCGGGCGGCCCGATTCCAGCAAAATTTGGCCCTGCAATTCCAGGAAATAGGGGTCGGCAGGCTTGGCCGCCACCAGCGCATTCACCTCGGCCAGCGCGCGGTCGGGATAGGCGCTGCGGTGCCAGGCATAGGCGCGGGCATAGCGGGCGTTAATGCCCTTGTCGCTGTCGGGGTAAAGGCGCAGCACCCGGGCCGGTTCGGCAACAAAGCCGACGAGCTTGGCCTTCACCCGGGCAAAGCGCGCCTCGATGGCGGGGTCGCTGGGCGTATCCCACGCCGGATCGACCATATAGGTTTCGCGCAGCGCCTGAATCCGGTCGCCTGACAGGGGGTGGGTGCGGCCATAGGCTTGGTCGTCATCCTGCTTGACGGCATAGCGAAACTCCAAATTCTGGAGCCGTTTGAAAAAGTCTAGGCTGCCGCGCCCGGTGATCCCGGCGCGCGACAGATATTGCGCGCCCGCGGCGTCGGCGGTGGCCTCCTGCGTGCGGGAAAAGGCCAGGAATTTGCCCAGCGCAGCCTGCTGCCCCGCCATCATGATGCCCATGCCGGCATCGCCCGCGCCTGCCGCCACTGCCGCCGCGCCAAGCAACAGGCTGAGCAGCGAAATGCCCCCCGCCGTCGACGCGCCGTCCTGGATGCGGATGGAATGGCCGCCCATGATATGGCCCAGCTCGTGCGCCATCACGCCCTGGACTTCATTGGCGCTGCCCGCAGCCTCGATCATGCCGCTGTGGATGTAAATGTCCTGCGTCCCCGCAACAAAGGCGTTGATGCTGCGGTCGCCGATCAGATGGACGCGAATCTGCCCGCGTTTCAGCCCCGCCGCTTCCTCCAGCGGGCCCATCATGTCGGCGAACAGCGCCTCGGTCTCGGCATCGCGCAGGATGGATTGCGCCGCCGCCGGGCGCACCGCCAGCGCGAGCACCGCCAGCACCAGCACGACCAGTCGCCACAGCCCGCCCGCGCGCGGCACAGGGGCCGGACGCGCCAGCGGGTCCAGGCGGGGCAGGGCCAGGGTCATGACGCCCTTGTCCCTGCCCGCGCCTGAACGCGCGCTGAAGCGATTAGCCAAAGGTGCGTTGCCACCATCCCTTGCGGCCCCTGCCTTCGCCTGCGCCTTCTCCCTGCGGTTCGCTGTCACCCGGTTCGGCGGCACCCGACACGGTTTCCGCAGGCTCGGCGCTGGCGGCGACCGCCTTGCGGGCGCGCGGTGCCCGCTTCGGCTTTGCGGGTGCGGCAGCCTCGGGCGCGTCGGCGGCGCTGGCGTCACCAGCGGCGGGGGCGGCGTCGGCCTCCGCTTCGGCGACGACCGTCTTGCGGCTGCGGCTGCGCTTGGGCTTGGCCGCGACTGCCGCGTCGTCGGCGGGCGCATCGGCGGCGCTCTCGGCTTGCGCGGCTGCGACTTCGGTCACGGCATCGTCGGCACTCGCCTCGGGCGCTGTGCCATCCGCTGCGGGCTTGCGGCCACGGCCCCCGCGTCGCCGCTTGGGCTTGGCATCGGCCTCGACCGGCTCGGCAGGCGCTTCGCTGGCGTCCGCATCGCTGGCCGCATCGCCATCGCCATCGGCGTCGGTTTCGGCGTCGGACTGAGCATCATCGCTGCGGGCACCGTCATCGCTGCCGTCGTCGCGGCGACCGCGCCGGCCGCGCCGCCGGCGCTTGCGCCGCCGCTTGCCGTCGCCATCGCTGTCATCGCGCTCCCGGTCACGCTCCGGATCGCGGCCCCGGTCGCGGGCGCGGTCGGGCTGGCGCGCGGGCTCGTCCTCGGCGTCGCCATCCTCTTCCTCGTCAAAGACGTCCTCATCCTCATCGTCCGGTTCGGGCAGCGGGGCCGGGCGCGTGAATTGCGGGCGCTGTGACGGCGGTGGTCCGCCGACCTCGACCGACATTTTCGCGCCTTCGGCTTCGCTGTTCGGCAGGATTTCGACCGCAACGCCATAAAGGCTTTCGATCTCATAGAGTTCGCGCCGCTTTTCGTTGAGCAGATAGAAGGTCGCCTCCTGGCTGGCGCGCAGGGTGATGCGGCTGCCCTTGCCGCGCGCGGCCTCTTCCTCAATCATGCGCAGCGCACTCAGGCCCGCCGACGATGCGGTGCGGACCAGCCCCGTGCCCTCGCAATGCGGGCAGGGGCGCGTCGATGCCTCCAGCACGCCGGTGCGCAGCCGCTGGCGGCTCATCTCCATCAGGCCAAAACCCGAAATCCGGCCGACCTGGATGCGGGCGCGGTCATTCTTCAGCGCCTCTTTCATCGCGCGCTCGACCTTGCGGACGTTCGAGCCATGATCCATGTCGATGAAGTCGATGACGACCAGCCCCGCCATGTCGCGCAGCCGCAGCTGGCGGGCGATTTCGTTGGCGGCCTCCAAATTGGTGTTCAGCGCGGTCTGTTCGATATTATGCTCGCGCGTCGACCGGCCCGAGTTGATGTCGATCGACACCAGCGCCTCGGTCGGGTTGATGACCAGATAGCCGCCCGACTTCAGCTGGACGACCGGGTTGTACATGCCCGCCAGCTGATCCTCGACGCCATAGCGCTGATAGAGCGACACCGGGTCGGCATATTGTTTCACCCGCCGCGCGTGGCTGGGCATCAACAGCTTCATGAACTCCTTGGCCGCGCGATAGCCCTCTTCGCCCTCGACCAGCACCTCTTCGATATCGCGGTGGTAAATGTCGCGGATGGCGCGCTTGACGAGGTCGCTGTCCGAATGGACGAGCGCAGGCGCGCTCGATTGCAGCGTCTTTTCCCTGATTTCGTCCCACAGGCGCGCCAGATAGTCAAAGTCGCGTTTGATCTCGACCTTGGTCCGGCTCATGCCCGCAGTCCGCACGATGCAGCCCATGGTCGGCGGCAAATCCAGCTCGTCGATCATCGCCTTCAGCTTGCGGCGGTCGGCCCCGTTGGAAATCTTGCGGCTGATCCCGCCGCCGTGCATCGTGTTGGGCATCAGCACGCAATAGCGGCCCGCCAGGCTGAGATAGGTGGTCAGCGCCGCGCCCTTGTTGCCGCGCTCTTCCTTCACCACCTGCACCAGCATCACCTGGCGGCGGCGGATGACGTCCTGAATCTTGTAACGGCGGCGCAGCGACATGCGGTTCGTGTCGCGCTCTTCCTCGTCGCGGCGCCCGCGCCCACGGCCCTTGCCGCGGCGGCCATCGCGGCGCGGACCGCGTCCGTCGCGGCGGCCATCGCGCGCTTCGCCGTCGCCGCCCGCCGCGTCGCCATTCTCCCTATCGCTGTCATTGTCGCCGTCGTTGTCGCCATCGCCGTCATGGCCATGGTCGTCGGCGTCGTCATGATGATCCTCGTCATCATGGTCATCGTCGTGGTGGTCGCGTTGGTCGCGGTCATCCTCGCCGTCCTGCAGATAATCGACGTCGCCTTCCAGCGCGTCGAGATCGGCCTCGGCGCGCATCGCGGCTTCGGCGGCATGCTCCGCCTCTTCGCGCAGCAGCGCGTCGCGATCCTCCTTGGGGATTTGATAATAGTCGGGATGGATTTCGCTGAACGCCAGAAAGCCATGGCGGTTGCCGCCATATTCAACGAACGCCGCCTGGAGCGACGGTTCGACGCGGGTCACTTTGGCGAGGTAAATATTGCCTTTGAGCTGCTTGTGCTCGGCGGATTCGAAATCAAACTCCTCGATACGATTCCCTGTGATGACGGCAACGCGGGTTTCTTCCCGGTGCCGCGCATCGATTAACATGCGCGTGGTCATTATTTAAACTCCGGCGCGCGCGGAACGCTCCGCGCGCTGGTCGGGCCTCGCCGCAAAGGGCGGGCGCGGACCTGATGGTGGTGAACAAAAATGCGTTATTGCCGCAATCGGGCTGCTCCCGGCCGCTCGCAAGCGAGCTGTTCGTCCGGGCGCGCACGCGGTCCTGCCCCGTGCCGAAGCGCAGCGCCAAAGCACCGGTCGGGCAAGAGGTGGAGGGCGTGACAAGCCGCATGTGGCATCAACCTGACGGAGGATGGCGGATAAGCGGCAAGGCTGCCGCTGTCTGGACCATCCGGATGGCGTCGCCCCGCCGGTAAGGGAAGGGCTGACCCACGCGTGCTAGCACCGCCCCGTCCGGGCAGCAACAAAAACAGCAGCCTGTGGCCATGGCCCCGCGCCGTCGCGCTGCTGGCGCCGTGCCGCAGCGCCGCACCTCCCGCAAACATGCTGAAGCGGCTGTTAACCGTGGCGGTTGACCCGCGCTTCAACCCCCGTGGCTAATGGAATGTTCATCGCGATTTGCCGCTGGAGCCGCCATGTTCGTCTTTTCCCGCTGGACCACGACCGATCGGACGCGGCATAACCGCATGATGTTTGGCGCGCTTGCCCTGCTGCTCACGCTTTTTGGTCCCGCCAATGCGCTCGCGGGCACCATTGGCGCCATTCAAATGGGCGAGCGCAGCGTGACCATCCGGTTCGACGATGTGGTCGGCGGCGCGACGACGCGGCTGCTGGCCGGGCCCGACCGCATCACCATCGACATTGACGGAGCGCAGACGGGGGCCGCCGTGCCCGGCGCTGCTTTTGTCCGCGCGGTGCGCCAGGGGCAACAGGGCCCGGGGCAGGCGCGCGTGGTGCTCGACCTCGATCAACCCGCGATCATCACCGGCGGCACCTTTGGTCCCGACGGCAAATCGCTGACGCTCGCCTGGCGCGCGGCGAGCGCCGATGAATTTGCCGCCGCCGCGCGCGCCGGGCGCATCACCATTGCCCCATCGGCGCAGTTTCGTGCCAAGCCGCCGCAGACGCGCTACAGCGTGTCGGTGCCCATCGGCAAAGCGCGCCCCGCCGCGCCGCTGCCCCAGATTGAAGGGCCGAATGACCCGCGCCTGCCGCTGGTCGTGCTCGATGCCGGGCATGGCGGCCATGACCCAGGTGCGATCAGCCCGCACAATGGCAAGCGCGAAAAGGACGTCACCCTGGCCATCGCCCGTGCCATTCGCGACGAGCTGCTCGCCACGGGCCGCGTCCGGGTCGCGCTGACCCGCGCCGACGACCGCTATCTGGTGCTGGAGGAACGCTATGGTCTGGCCCGGCGGCTGAAGGCCGATCTGTTCATGTCCATCCACGCCGATGCCGCACCCAATCACGATGCGCATGGCGCGTCGGTCTATACGCTGTCCGAGGTGGCATCGGACCGCGAAGCCGCCCGGCTGGCGGCGCGCGAGAATAAGGCGAATGTCATCAACGGCGTCGATCTGGGCGAGCATAACAATGACGTGTCGTCGATCCTGATTGATCTGACGCAGCGCGAGACGATGAACCTGGCGGCTGACTTTGCCCGCCTGCTCCAGCGCGAGGCGTCCAAGACCATCAAGTTCCGCAGCCACGCCCATCGCTTTGCCTCGTTCGTCGTGCTGAAATCGCCCGACACGCCGTCCATCCTGTTTGAAACAGGGTTCATCTCGAACGAGAAAGACAGCGAATTTCTGGCCTCTGCCGATGGCCAGCGGCGCATTGCGCGCGGGGTGCGCGACGCGGTGCAGGCCCATTTTGCCCGGCAAATTGCCGCGCGCTGACCTCGCCGCTCCATCTTCCCAAGCCGCCGCATAATGGGTAGAGGCTGGGCGCAATGTCGGCCGAAGCCCCCTCTCATTTCCGTTTGCGCCTGACGCGCGATTCCAATGCGGTGGTGCAATGGGTCCGCGACAAATGGCAGTTTCGCTGGTTCCGCTGGCTGGTGATGGCGCTGGGCGCGCTGCTGCTGCTGTGGGCGCTGGTGTGGCTGATTTTCGCGCGCAACCTGCCGTCGGTGGACCAGCTGCGCAATTATGAACCGCCGCTGCCCACCATCGTGCGCGATGCCAGCGGCATGCCCGTCCACACCTATGCCCGCGAACGGCGGGTGCAGCTGGCCTATAGCGAATATCCGCAACTGCTGGTCCGTTCCTTCCTGGCGGCGGAGGACAAGACCTTTTTTGAACATGGCGGGCTCGACTATCCGGGGCTGGTCCGCGCCGCCTGGGTCGGGCTGACCAGCGGGGAAACGCCGCGCGGCACGTCCACCATTTCGCAGCAGGTCGCCAAGAACCTGCTGCTGTCGAACGAGGTCACCTATACCCGCAAGGTCAAGGAAGCGATCGTCACCTTCCGCATGGAAGATACGTTGACGAAGGAACAGATCCTCGAACTCTACCTCAATGAAATTCCGCTGGGTCGCCGCAGCTTTGGTGTCCAGGCGGCGGCGCGCGCCTATTTCGACAAGGATGTCGACGATCTGGCGCTGCATGAAATGGCATTTCTGTCCATCCTGCCCAAGGCGCCCGAAACCTATGGCCGCGCCCGGCATGCCGCCCGCGCGCTGGAACGGCGCAACTGGGTGCTGGGGCAGATGCGCGCCAATGGCTGGATCACCCCGGCGCAGCGCGCCGCCGCCAGCGCCCAGCCGCTGGGCATTGTGGCGCAGCGCGGCGATGTGTTTGCGCAGGTCGGCGGCTATTACATGGAACAGGTGCGCCGCGACCTCATCGACCGGTTCGGCGAAAATGCCAAGGATGGCAGCAAGCACAGCGTGTATGAAGGCGGCCTGTGGGTCCGCACCGCCTATGACGATGTCATGCAGCAGGCGACGGCCAAGGCGCTGCGCGGCGGCCTGCAACGCTATGACGCGGGCAAGGGGTGGTCGGGGCCCATCGCGACGATCGAGGCCGACGACCAATGGCAAAGCCGCCTGGCGTCCAGCTTTGTCAGCATCGATTACGAAGATTGGCGGATCGCCGCCGTGCTGTCGAAAAGCGGCGGGGCGGCGCGCATCGGCTTTGCCAATGGCGACACCGGCACGCTGCCGTCGGGGCTGGCGCAGCTGCCCTATCGCAAGGCAGGGACCAGCGCCTTTGCCGCGATGCGCCCGGGCCAGCTGATTGCGGTCAAGCCGCAGGGCAATGGTGTTTTTGCGCTGCGCAATATTCCCGAAGTGTCCGGCGGCATGATTGTCCAGAACACCCATTCGGGCCGCGTCCACGCGATGCAGGGCGGGTTCGATGTCAACCTGTCCCCCTTCAACCGCGCGACCCAGGCCGAACGGCAACCGGGGTCGACGATCAAACCCTTTGTCTATGCGACCGGGCTCGACAATGGGATGACCCCGGCGACGCTGATCGTCGATGGGCCCTTTTGCGTGTATCAGGGCGCGCGCTTTGGCAACAAATGCTTCCGCAACTTTGGCGGCACCGCCGGCGCTGGGGAACAGACGATGCGCTGGGGCCTCGAACAATCGCGCAACCTGATGACGGTCAAGGCCGCCAGCCAGATTGGCATGGAACCGATCGTGCAAACGATCCGCGATCTGGGCATTGGCGAACATGAACCCTATTTGTCGACGGCGCTGGGCGCGGGGTCGACGACGGTGGCCAAGCTGACCAATGCCTATGCCATGCTGGTCAACCATGGCCGCGAGCTTGCCCCCAAGCTGATCGACTATGTTCAGGACCGGCGCGGCAAGGTGATTTACCCCACCAATTGGAAACCATGCGACGGGTGCAACCGCCCCGATTGGGACGGCGGCCCAATGCCGCGCTTTGCGCCGTCGGGCAAACAGCTGATGGACCCGATGACCGCCTATCAGATGGTCCATATATTGGAGGGCGTGGTGCAACGCGGCACCGCCGTCACGCTGCGCGACCTGGGCGTGCCGCTGTTCGGCAAGACGGGGACGACGACGGGGCCCAAGGATGTGTGGTTCGTCGGCGGCACGCCCGATATCGTCGCGGGCGTCTACATCGGCTTTGACACGCCGCGCAACATGGGCGGCTATGCCCAGGGCGGCAGCCTGGCCGCGCCCATCTTCAAACAATTTGCGCTCGCGGCGCTGAAGGATCGCCAGCCAGTGCCGTTCGTCGCGCCCAAGGGCGTCCGCATGGTCCGCATCGATCGCCGCACGGGCCGCCGCATCTATGGCGGCTGGCCGGGCAGCGATCCCAAGGCGGCGATCATCTGGGAAGCCTTCAAGCCCGAAAGCGAACCGCGCCGCAGTATCCGGCAGGACGAAGTGGAACGGCGGGCCCCCACGACCAAGGCAGGGCCGGCGCAGAAAAGCGCCCCCGCGCGCCGGAGCGATCAGGATTTCCTGGAGGACCGCGGCGGGATTATTTGAGGGGGGACAAGCCGAAGCGGTTGCGATTTGAAGAGCAAAGGTTGGGTTGCCAGCTTATGACCCACCCATTTCCGCTGGGGTCACGACATGAACCCCATCCACCAAATCCCGAAAATGACCGACGTTCCAGGTCACCAACATGTCCGCACCAGCCGACTGAGCGGCCTGCGCGATCAGATAATCATACACACGCGCGCCAATATGTCCTGCCCCGGCAAAGTCGCGAACGGCCCCAAAGCTCTGTGCGGGGGTTAGCCCAACCAACTGCGTGACCGCAGCAACGCTTTCCAGCGCGGCCCAGGCCTCGTTCGGCGGCCAGCGGAAAGGCGCATGGTCGCCGCGCCGGGTCAGGGTCGTGAACGCCTCTGCATAGCAATGCGCGGCGACCGCCAGCTGGAGCGGCGGTTCGGTGGAGAAAATTGCGAGCGAGGGCCCGTGATGTTCGTGCGCTTCGGCCACCGCCGCAACAATGACGTTGGTGTCGACAAGGACCAGCTTGCCCGGCACTGGTCAGCGTTCGCCGCGCGACGCTTCCAGCGCAGCATTGGCGGCGTCAAGCGTCACCTTGCCTTCCCCCGGTCGCACCAGCAGTCCGCCGCGCCGCATGAGCTTCCCCGGCGGTGCCGCGACCGGCGGGGTGTAGGCACGCAGTGCTTCTTCAACCACCTGCGTGGTCGTCATGCCGGTCGACAGGGCGAGCATCGCGGCGCGCTCACGGGCATAGCGCGACCGGACATTCAGTTGGGGCGCAGGGCGGGTCATGAGCGGTGCATTAGCCCAAGATGAGCAGAATGTCTAGCCATTTGACATGTCGTGCTAGCCGCGTCGGGGGATGCGCAAGTTATGGCCGCTGTTCGCAGCTGGGCCGGAATTTCCCGCGAAGGGCGCGAAGGGGCGAAGGTTCGCGCAGCGGAGGGTTTTGGTTGGCGGGCTTTGGAAGGGCGGAGCCTTTGGGTGTTTTTTGTTTCGCGCAGAGACGCAGAGTTTCGCAGCGACATTGGTTCGGGCCGCTGGGTCCTTTGCCATTCACCCGGTCGGGGCATAGGCACTTTTTGGGAAGGATGGCCGCTTCGCGGCATACACCCTCTCTGCGGCCCTCTGCGCCTCTGCGCGAAACTCTTTTTCTTCATCGCGAGTCTTCGCGCGAAATGGTTGCCAAAGGCTCGGCCCCACAGCGCCACTTCCCCTAACCAGCCCAAACCCCTAAGGGCGGTCGCAAGCATCTTTTGGAGCAAGCCACATGCGCGCCGAAGCGCAGGATCATATTGACCGCATCAGCGCCGCCCTGGCGCTTGTCCGCCGTTTTCTGGATTGGGACCGCGCGCTGCGGCGGCTCGATGAGCTCAACAATCGGGTGGAGGACCCGGCGCTGTGGAACGACCCCAAGGCAGCGCAGGAGGTGATGCGCGAGCGGCGGCGGCTGGACGAGGCCGTGGGCGCGGTGCGCAGCATCGAGCGCGAATGCGCCGACACCGCCGAGCTCATCGAGCTTGCCGAAATGGAGGGCGACGAGGCGATGGTCGACGAGGCTGTCGCCAGCCTGGCCGCGCTCGCCGCGCGCGCCGAGGAGGACAAGATCCGCGCGCTGCTGGCGGGTGAGGCCGATGGCAACGACTGCTACATCGAAATCCACGCCGGGGCGGGCGGCACCGAAAGCCAGGACTGGGCCGAAATGCTGCTGCGCATGTATCAGCGCTGGGCCGAAAAGCGGCGGATGAAGGTGGAGATGGTCGAATATCAGGGCGGCGAAACCGCAGGGATCAAATCGGCGACCCTGCTGTGCAAGGGCGAAAATGCCTATGGCTATGCCAAGACCGAAAGCGGCGTTCACCGGCTGGTCCGCATCTCCCCCTATGACAGCAGCGCGCGGCGGCACACCAGCTTTTCCAGCGTCTGGGTCTATCCGGTCATCGACGACAATATCGAGATTGAGATTAACGAGGGCGACCTGAAAATCGACACCTACCGCGCGTCCGGCGCCGGGGGACAGCATGTCAACACCACCGACAGCGCGGTGCGCATCACCCACATCCCCACCGGCATTGTGGTGGCGAGCCAGAATGACCGGTCGCAGCACAAGAATCGCGCAACTGCGATGGGCATGCTGAAAGCGCGGATGTACGAGGCCGAGCTGCAAAAGCGCGAGGCCGAGGCAAGCGGAGAATATCAGGCCAAGACCGAAATCGGCTGGGGCCACCAGATCCGCTCTTATGTCCTCCAGCCCTATCAGCTGGTGAAGGATTTGCGCACCGGCGTCACCTCGACCGCGCCGGGCGATGTGCTCGACGGGGCGCTCGATCCCTTCATGGCCGCCGCGCTGTCGCAGAAGGTGACGGGCGAAAGCGTGGTGGTGGAGGATATTGATTGATGCGCGCGCGCGCCGCCGCCCTGACCGCCGGGCCCATGCTCGCGCTGCTCCTGCTCGCGGCGTGCGACAATGGGGACCGGGTGGAAAGCGCGCGCAAATTCCCGCCCGCCGACCGGCCCGTCGCCCCCACCGTGTCAACCAAATGGTCGACCGAAGAGGCGCGCGACCGGGTGCGCGAGGCCGAACAGATTATGGACGCCGCCGCCGTTGCGCCAGGCATGACGGTGGCCGACATTGGTGCGGGTGATGGCTATTACACCGTCCGCCTGGCGCAGCGGGTGGGCGCGCGGGGACGGGTGCTGGCGCAGGATATTCAACCCAAAGTCATCGAACGGCTGGCCGACCGCGTCGCGCGCGAACGGCTGGACAATGTCAGCCTGAAACTGGGCGCGGTCGATGATCCGCGCCTGCCGCCCAACAGCTTTGACCGGGTGTTCCTGGTCCATATGTATCATGAAATTGGCGAGCCATACGCCTTTCTGTGGCGGCTCTATCCGGCGCTGCGCGCGGGCGGCGAGGTGATTGTGGTCGACAGCGACCGGCCCACGGCGCAGCACGGCATTCCGCTGCGCCTGCTGATCTGCGAATTTGAAACGGTCGGTTACCGCCTGGTGGCGTTCAGCGAGAAAAAGGATGTGGGGGCCTATTTCGCGCGGTTCACGCGCAAGGACCGCCGCCCGGAGCCAGAGGCGATGACGGCCTGCAAAGGGGGGCAATAGGCCCGGCGCTGGCGATGCAGCAACTGCCCATCTTCCTCAACCTGACCGGCCAGCCGGTGCTGATCATCGGCGCTGGCGATGCGGCGGCGGCGAAGGCGCGGCTGGTAACGCGCGCGGGCGGGCGGATTGTGGACGGGCTGGCCGATGGCCCGCGCCTCGCCTTTGTCGCGCTGGATGACGACGCCGAAGCGGCAGCGGTGGCAGCGGAATTGCGCGCGGCGGGCTTGCTGGTCAATGTCGTCGATCGCCCGGCGCTGTGCGATTTCACCACCCCCGCGATCATCGACCGCGCGCCCGTCACCATCGCCATTGGCAGCGCGGGCGCGTCGGCGGGGCTGGCCAAGGCGCTGCGCCAGCGGCTGGAGGCATGGCTACCCGCCGGGCTGGGCGGGCTGGCGAGCGCGCTGGCGGCGGCGCGCGACGCCGTGCGTGCGCGCTGGCCCGACAAGGATGCCCGCCGCCGCGCCATCGATGCCGCGCTGGAACCCGGCGGGGCGCTCGACCCCTTGGGCGTGGATGGGGGGGCAGGCGGCAGGGATGGCAACGCGGCGGTGGCGGCGTGGCTGGCGGGGCCGGATGCGCCCGAACCTGCGGCGCGGTGTGAAACCATCATCCTGACCAGCACCGACCCCGATGCGCTGACGCTGCGCCAGGCGCGCTGGCTGGCCAGCGCCGACCGGGTGGTGCACGCCGCCGACGTGCCCCCCGCCATTTTGGCCCGCGCCCGCGCCGATGCCGTGCGGGTGGAGGGGGACGCCGCACCGGATGACGCGGACGGGCTGACGGTGATAATCCGCTTGACAAAAGAAACCAAATAGGTTATTTGTTGCCTTCTCCCCAACCGAATCGGTAGATCATCGTGCAGCCTCCCCGCCCGCTCTCCCCCGGCTCGCCTCTTGCCAGCCCCGCAGCCATCCGTTCGCTGCCGCCGTGGCCCGATGTGCCGCGCGACCAGCTGTCGGTCGATTTCTTCGTTGCCGCGCCGGCGCTGCGACCCTTCATCACCGGTTACAACGTCTATGGCGTGTTCGGGCCCGACGCGGGCAAGCGCGAGCTTTATTTCCCCGGCTGGACCACCATCCGCTTTTCCTTTCCGCAAAGCCCGTGGCGGGTGCGCTATGGGCGCGGTGCGGTGGAAACGGTCATGCCTGCGGCGGTGTTCGGCCCGTCGGCCAGCGATCTGGAAACCGATTCGGTGCTGGCGGGGATCAGCGTCGGCTTTGTCGTTACCCCGCTGGGCATGGCGCGGCTGTTGCCGGTTGCGGCGGACCGGCTCGCCGGACGACTGACGCCGCTTGGCGCGCTGTGGGCCGATGCGGATGCGCTGCTGGACCAGATTGCCGCGCTGCCCGACGCGGCATCGCTGCCTGGCTTTCTGGATGCCATGCTGCTTGCCCGGCTGGGCCCGCCGCACCGCGATGCGCCGCTGGTGGCGGAGCTTGCCCGGCTGCTCGTCGACCAGCATGACATTGAAACGCCGCGGATTTGCGCGCATCTGGGCTGTTCGCCCGCAACGCTGCGCCGCCTGTCGCGGCGGCACTTCGGCTTTGCCCCCAAATTGCTGCTGCGCCGGTCGCGCTTCCTGAAATCGCTCTTTGCGATCATCGGGCAGGATCAGGGCCGCTGGGCGCAGCTGATCGACGCCAGCTACACCGATCAATCGCACTTCATCCGCGATTGCCGCGAATTTCTGAACTGCACCCCGGGCGAATTTCTGCGGCGCGAACGACCGATGACGATGTTGTCGCTCAAACGCCGGGCCGAGGTGCTGGGCGCCCCGCTGGTCGCGCTGCACCCGCCGCCGCGCTGACCGCGCTGATTGATTCGTCCAATTCGCGCGCCGCCCGCCGGTTTAGGTGGGGGGAGGTTCACGCGCCTGTCGCTGCGACGCCAAGCCGGGAGAGAGGGTGATGCTGCACCGCCTGACACTGCTGATCATCGCTGCGGCGGCGCTGGCCGTCGCGCTGCTCCCCGCTCCGGCGCAGGCGCAGCAAGCGTGCCGCGCCAAGGGCACGGTGGTCGACTATCACGACAAATATGACGGCATCATCGCGGGCTATGACAATGGGATTGTCCGGCTGACCGCGCTGGGCGGCGTTGCCGACATGGCCAACCAGTGCCAATATCGTGATGCCAGTGGCAAGCTGTGGCGGCTGGACGTGGGTGCGCCGATGCGCAAGGTTGGCACGGCCAACGTGGCCCCTGCCCCAGCGGTGAAGGCCGCCCCCACCCCGGCAGCGGCAAGCGGCGGCGCGATCACGCCGGGCGTCTATGAATGCGATTCGCCGCAAATGATCGGCGGCATGGTCATGCCCAGCCCGTCGACCGGCCAAATGTTCGGCGTGACTGGCCCCGGCACCTACCGCGATTTCAACGGCGGGCGCGGGACGTTCAGCTTTGCGGGCGATATCTTGACCATGACCAGCGGGCCGCTGAAGGGCATCCGCTATCGCCGCGCCATGCCGACGCTCTTCTATCCCCTCGATGCCAAGGGAGAGCGCGGGTCCATCCGCTGCGTGCTCAACCGGGCCAAATCGCTCACCGGGCGGTGGTAATCCGCCGCGCCCTCTCCCCCCATGATCGGAGGCCATTGTTGATGCTGACCCGTATGCTGCTCGCCGCCATTGTCCCGCTGGCCACGCTCGTGGCCATGCCCGCCCATGCCCAAAGCATCAGCGGCCAGCCCGTCATCGCCTCCTATCACAGCCAGGGCCGCTGCCTCGACATGCGCGCCAGCGACCGGCAATTGCTGCTGTGGAAATGCCACGGCGGCTCCAACCAGATTTTCCGTTTTGTCAGCGGCAATTACGGCATGATTTCGCTCGGCGATCAACGCTGCCTGACCAGCGGCGCGGCAAGCGGCGCGGCGGTCACGGTTGCGCCCTGCACCAATGCATCGAACCAGCGTTTCGGTTTTCAGGCGAACGGCACGCTGCGCAATGAAAATGGCCTGTGCCTCGATATCGAAGGCGGCGGGCGCGGCGACGGCGCGCGCATCCTGTCCTACAGCTGCCATGGCGGGTCGAACCAGCAATGGTATCCCGGCGTCTATGCCCGATCGGCCAGCGTCGGCGTGACCGCCAGCGCGGCGCTGCAAGGGCGCAGCGATGCCCGCGCCTTCCTCCGGTCACCCCATTTTTCCGGCGGCAACATCATCGCGGCGGGCGGCGGCAATATTGTCGCATCGGGCGGCGGCAATCTGATCGCCAATGACGGGGCGGGGATTGTCGCGGGCGGCGCGGGCAATCTCCTCGCCCGCTTTGGCGGCAGCATCGTGGCCAGCGGCGGCGGCAATATCGTCGCGGGCGGGGCCGGCAATCTGCTGCCGGGCAGCTGGAGCTTTTTCTCGGGCGCCGGGGCGGGCATCGTCGCGGGCGGAGCGGGCAATTGAGCGTGCGTCTCGCCGCCGCCGCCGCCATCGCCGCCGCCGCGCTGCTGCTGATGGCCACGCCTGCTGCCGCGCAGGATGCGGACATGCCCCCGCCTGCCGAAGCGCCCGCTGCCGCCCCGGCGGACGAGGTCTATGCCGAATTTGACGATGTCGAGGTCTATGACCCCGTCAATGATGTGTGGGACCCCTGCACCGTGCTGGCGGTGCACAAGGGCGCCTACCGTGTGTCGTGCGATTATGTGAACAGCATCCGGCGCGACATCCACGTCCGCCGCCCCGGCGGCGCGGCGGTGGGCCAAACCGCGGCCCAGCCGGTCACCGGCGCGCCGTTCAAACGCGGCGACATTGTTCTGGCCAGCGTCATGGGCCTGCCCAAGGATTGGCGGCTGTGCGTCGTGATGCGCAACGATGTCGCGCGCAGCAACAGCTATGCCCTCGACTGCGGCACCGATTATCGCGCCCTGCCGCAATGGGTGCGCAAGGACCCCAAGGCGCCGGGCTGAGGCCCCCCTACCGCAACTTGGCAATCCCGACGCCATCGGCCTTCGCCCGCGCCTTCACCGATTCCTCGCTGCGCGTCAGCGCCTTGGCAATCTGCTGCAGCCCCATGCCCTTCCGGGCCAGACTGTGCAGCTTGTCGACCTCCGCCGCGGTCCACGGCTGCTTGTGACGCTCAAAGGCGGCTTTGCTCATTGCCCGGCCCTCATCAGGCATCATCGCCGGTGCGCGGCATGGTTGTGCCCGGCACCAGGTGATCAATCCTGATCACGGCGCAGCTGGTCTGCGGTAATCAGCACCGGTTTGCCATGCTGGGCAATGATGATGCCGGTATTGGTTCGAATTGCTGTCTGCCGCGCCATAGCTGCAGCGCGTTGCAGCGCTGTCCAGGACGAACGGATCACCGGATTGCTGGCTTTTCCAAGGTCTTGGTCGTGCTTCACGTCTGGCTCCAATCCAGCAATTGCGGCGCAAAGGTCGTCTTGCCGGCACCATTGGGTCCGGCCAGGATGATGACCGTTTTGCCCATCACCCATCATCGCCCATGCGCAGCGCGGCGATGAAGGCTTCCTGCGGGATGTTGACATTGCCATATTCGCGCATCCGCTTTTTGCCCTCTTTCTGCTTTTCCAGCAGCTTGCGTTTGCGCGTCGCGTCGCCGCCATAGCATTTGGCGGTCACATCCTTGCGCAGCGCGGCGATGGTTTCGCGGGCGATGACCTTGCCGCCCAGCGCCGCCTGGATGGGGATTTTGAACATGTGGCGCGGGATCAGGTCTTTCAGCCGCTCGCACATGCCGCGCCCCCGGCTTTCGGCGGTGCTGCGGTGGACGATCATCGACAGGGCATCGACGGGTTCGTTGTTAACCAGGATGCTCATCTTGACCAGGTCGCCGGTGCGGTGGCCGATCTGGTGATAGTCAAAGCTCGCATAGCCGCGCGAAATGCTTTTCAGCCGGTCGTAGAAATCGAACACCACTTCGTTGAGCGGCAGTTCATATTGCACCTGCGCGCGCCCGCCGACATAGGTAAGACCCGTCTGCACGCCGCGCCGGTCCTGACAGAGTTTGAGGATGCTCCCCAGATAATCGTCGGGGACATAGATGGTGGCGTGAATCCACGGCTCTTCTATTTCCTCGATCCGGTTGGGATCGGGCATGTCGGCGGGGTTGTGCAGCTCCATTTCGGTGGGGCCGCCATCCTTCGACTTGCTGAGTTTCAGCTTATACACCACCGACGGCGCGGTGGTGATCAGGTCCAGATCATATTCGCGGCTCAGCCGCTCCTGAATAATCTCCAGGTGCAACAGGCCCAGAAAGCCGCAGCGAAAGCCAAAGCCCAGCGCGGCGGATGTTTCCATTTCGAAACTGAAGGACGCATCGTTCAGCCGCAGCTTGCTGATGCTCTCGCGCAATTTTTCAAAATCGTTCGCGTCGGTGGGGAACAGGCCGCAGAACACCACCGGCTGCACTTCCTTGAACCCGGGCAGCGCGGCGGCAGCGGGCTTTTTGGCGTCGGTTACCGTGTCGCCGACCCGCGCCTGGGCGACATCCTTGATCTGGGCAGTGATAAAGCCGACCTCGCCCGGGCCCAGGCTGTCGACATGCTCAATCTTGGGCCGGAAACATCCGACGCGGTCGATGAGGTGGGTCGTGCCCGCCTGCATGAACTTGATCTGCTGCCCCTTTTTCAGGACGCCGTTGATGACGCGGACCAGAATGACGACGCCCAGATAGGGGTCATACCAGCTGTCGACCAGCATCGCGGTCAGCGGCGCCGCCGCGTCGCCCTTCGGCGGCGGGATTTTGGCGACGATGGCCTCCAGCGTTTCTTCGATGCCGATGCCGGTCTTGGCGCTTGCCAGCACGGCTTCGTCCGCGGGCAGGCCGATGATATCCTCGATCTCGGCCTTGACCTTGTCGACATCGGCGGCGGGCAGGTCGATCTTGTTGATGACCGGCACGATTTCATGGTCATGCTCGATGGATTGATAGACATTGGCCAGCGTCTGCGCCTCCACCCCCTGCGCCGCGTCAACCACCAGCAACGCGCCTTCGCACGCGGCGAGGGAGCGCGACACTTCATAGGCAAAATCGACGTGCCCCGGCGTGTCCATCAGGTTGAGGACATAGGCCTGGCCGTCGCGCGCGGTGTAATCCAGCCGCACCGTCTGCGCCTTGATGGTGATGCCGCGTTCCTTTTCAATGTCCATATTGTCGAGCACCTGCGCCGACATTTCGCGCGCGGTGAGCCCGCCGGTAAATTGGATCAACCGGTCGGCCAGCGTCGATTTGCCATGGTCGATATGCGCAATGATGGAAAAATTGCGGATGCGGGAGAGGTCAGTCATGGCCGCGCGTTAGCAGCGGCGCGGGGGCGTGTCAGCAGCGGATGCACGACAGTAACCATTGCCGATTGCGCACGAACCTGTGACATTGGCGATGCACGCATCAAGGGGAGACATCATGCTAAAATCACTGTCACTGGCGGGCTTGCGTATCGCGCTGGCGCTGTTGCTGATCATCTGGGGGCTGGTGCGGCTGGGCGCGCCAGAGGCGGGGATGGGGGTTTCGACCAAATATTATGGCGGGCTGGGTGCCAATATGGCGGTGCAAACGGCCTGGGGTTCGGCGCTGGTCATCATTGGATTGCTGTGCCTGGTCGGCTGGCAACGCCGCTTTGCGCTGCCCGCGCAGGCGGTGGTGCTGGTCACCGGCGCGCTGGCGATCTGGAAATATCTGGTCGATCCGCTGGGCCTGTGGCTGCTGACGCGCGAAACCAGCCAGATCCTCTTCTTCCCCTCGCTCGCGCTGGCCTTTGCCAGCCTGCTGCTGATCACGCTCCAGGATGCGGACGACTGGTCGCTCGACGCCTGGCTCAGGCGGCGGCGGGGCTAGCCCCCATCCACCGCGCGCAATCGTCGCGCACGCGCGCGTCGGGGTCGGCGAGGCCGCGTTCCAGTGTTGCCATGACGCTGGATTGGTCACACCCGACTATGATTGCCCTTGCAATTGCACCAGCATGAGTTACGCACAAACCATGAACAATTTTCGGTTCTACGAATTTTTTGCGGGCGGAGGAATGGCCAGGCTTGGTCTGGGCGAGGGTTGGCAATGTGAATTTGCGAATGACTTTGATCCCGTCAAATCCAATGCGTATCGGGAAAATTGGGGCGGGCAGCATTTTTGCGAGGCCGACATAAATTCGCTTCGCACGGTTGATTTGCCCGGTGCGGCGGATTTGGCCTGGGCGTCATTCCCGTGTCAGGATCTGAGCTTGGCTGGCAATGCACTCGGCATCGGGACTGCGGACAACCAAACGCGTTCCGGGGCATTCTGGGCGTTTTGGCGATTGATGAACGGCCTGCTTGCCGAAGATCGGGCACCAGCCTGTATCGTGCTGGAAAATGTCTATGGGTCGTTGACCGCCAATGGGGGGTACGACTTTGCGCTCATTTGCCGAAGTCTGGCTTTGGCTTCCTATCGGTTCGGTGCCGTCATGCTCGACGCAGCAGCATTCTTGCCGCAATCTCGACCGCGCGTCTTTATCATTGCGTTCCGCGCGGATGTCGAAATCCCTGACACGCTTATGGCCTGCAATCGCTCGGAAGGGCTGCATCCGCTGGCAATGGAGCGCGCTGTCAACCGGCTCTCTGACGTCGATCAACAGAATTGGATATGGTGGCGGCTGCCGCTTCCTCAGAACACTATACCATTACATCATCTTATCGATTTTAGCGAGCGCGAGATGGAATGGCATTCTGAGGGTGAGACGCGGCGACTGATTGCGATGATGAGTCCCTTGAACGCTGAAAAACTGCGCGCGATGATAGCGAGTGGGCTCCCCCAAGTCGGGACAATTTACAAGCGAACGCGGGTCGAGAATGGGGTGCGGGTTCAGCGCGCTGAATTGCGCACCGACGGCATTGCGGGGTGCTTGAGGACACCCGGTGGCGGATCGTCACGTCAGATATTGATGTTTGTCGAAAAGCAATGTGTTCGCTCACGTTTGCTGTCTTCGCGTGAGGCTGCCAGATTGATGGGCCTGCCGGATTCTTACATCTTGCCCGCGCGTTATAATGATGCCTATCATCTTGCCGGGGATGGCGTGGCGGTGCCGGTGGTCAAGCATCTGACTCGGGAGATTGTTGAGCCCGTTCTGTGCTTTAACATGTCGAAGAAGCTGAAACAGGCGGCCTGAATTCATGGCAATCGATCTGGATTTTCGTCGGCGTGCCGTGCGCTCACTGACCAATGCAATCGGATGTTATGCCCTGTGTGACCTTGATGAAGTGCCGATTTACGTTGGCCAATCGGTCGATGGAATTCGCGCGCGAGTGAACCGACATCTGACCTCTGCCAGGTCCGACATCATTGCAAATCGACAGGTTGATGTTTGGGAAATCGCATGGGTCTGGGCTTTTCCCGTTGCTGACCGCAGCGAAATTCAACCGTTGGAAGATGCGCTGTTTCACAAATATCATACGCAATCACCGCTCATGAACGGACGCATCCCGCCTCTGCCATCGGCGACAATGGTCCCTGAGCCTACCCAGCGTTTGCAAGTGATGGCGTCAGCAGAAATTGAAGAGAAGCGTGACCCTGCGCTGCGCTTGCCCCGCCAGGCGGAACATTATTCCCAGATTGTCGGGCACTTTCTGGCAGTCAAGAATTCGCGCGAAATCGCAATGGCGATCGACGCACATTTTGCGCGGCTGCGGCGTTACCATGAACGCCTGTTGCTGCTGTCCAAATCAATCGACGGCGATCAGTAGCGAGCCGGAGTTCCTCAGCTTGCCATCCACCGCGCGCAATCGTCGCGCACGCGGGGGTCGCGGTCGGCGAGGCCGCGTTCCAGGGTTGCGGTGCGGCGGGCGGGGTCGGGTTCCATGGCGGCGAGCGCGGCCAGCGCGTTGGCGCGCACCCTTGGCACCGGGTGGCGGGCGGCGAATTGATCGGCCAGGTCAACGCCCTCGGCACAGAAATGAACGGCGCAGCGCATCAGCATTTCCGCCTGGCTGATTGTCGGGCGGCGGGCGATGGTGCCGCGGTCCAGGTCGACGATATATTGGTCGCGCCAGGGCACATGTTCGCCCTCTTCCATGATGTTCAGGCTGATGGACAGGCTGTCGGGCGGATATTGGCTGTGGATGTCGCGGTGGGCGCGGTAGAGCATCACCTTGCCCTCTGACAAGCTGGAGCGTTCGGTGAAGGTCAGGCCCATCGGCTCGTCCAGCCGCCCGTCGACGCTCTCGGCATCATACGCATAATAATCGCTGACATAGCCCGGCCCCAGATGGCCGATGGTCAGAAAGTTGAAATTATGGTCGTGCGGCACTTCGTAGGAAAAGGCCGCCGGGCCGCTGGCGGCATAGGCATAGGCATAGTCGCGCGCGGCGGGCCACAAATTGGCGCGCAGGAAAAAGCGCCGCCCGCTGCGGTGGAGGAGCAGCACCTGCGCGCTATAGCGATTGTCGTCGAGCTGGCGGCCATAGCTGGCCTTGAGTTCGGCCAGCACCCGGTCGGCCAGAAAGCTGCGGTTGGCGGACAGCCCGGCCAACAAGGCGGCATAGCGGGGCAGGGCGTCGGCATCGGCAAGGTCAACCCCGCTTTCCTCCAGCCGGGCGATGACCTCGGCATAGTCCAGCGGCTCTGCGACGCCGGGATCGACAAGCAACGGCATCAGGCGAGCTCCGTGGCGGGCTGAACGGTGGGCGGGGCGTGCTGCGCCAGATGTTCGCGCACCAGCGGCAGGGTGGCGGCGGCGGCGGCGCGCACCTCGGGATGCGGGTCACCGCTGGCGAGCGCGGTCAGGTGCGGCAGCGCGGCGGCGGGGTCGAGCGCGATCAGCTCGCGCATCACTTGCCAGCGCATCGCGAAATCGGGGTCATTGAGCGCATTGATGAACTGCGGAACCGCATCACGGCGGCCAAAGGCGCGCAGCAGCGCCAGGCCCATCTGGCGGAAGCTGGTGGCGCGCCCGGCGGCGGCGACGCGCACCAGCCGTCCGGTGGCGGGATCATATTCGCGCATCGGCACGCGCGTCGGGGTGCGCACAAATAATTGCGCCATCACGATATCGCCGTCACCGCTGGTCAGGTTAAAGCTTTCGCAGCTCTGGTCCATCTGGATGAACTGGCCAGCGGTCAGCGCGCTGCGCCCCAGGCTGATGCACGGCGCGGCGGCGGCGGCGCGAAAGCCCCCCGCCCGTTCCGCGGCGGTCAGCGTGACGCGATACCGCTCAATCTTCGCGCCGGGCGCCTTCACCATGCGGGTCAGGCCATGGCCGGGGGAAAAGATGACGGTGGGCGCGCGCGGCGCTGGCGCGTTGAACGGGCGGACCATCAACGACAGGGTGATGGGCCCGGCCTCTGCCAGGATCAGCCCCGCGAGCGCCGCGCCGCTGAAAATCCGCGCGGGCGGCATGGCGAAATCATCGGCGCGGCACAGCGCGGCAAGCGCGCTCATTCGCGCACCGATCCACGCGTCGTTCATCAGCCAGGGGCGCATGGCGGCAAAGATGCTGTCCGGATCGGCGTCCGCCCCCGTCCCCGCGAGCGCGCGCATCTGGGTGATGATGCCGTCCGGCGCTTCGTCCGCCGCGCGCAGCTGTTCGGCCAGCGCCACTTCGCGCTGGTGCAGCTGCTTGCGGCGTGCCGCGTCGCTGCGCGGAAAATGGTCGTGGCGCGATGCGGCGCTGGGCCGGGCCGCCTTCGACTCGGGCGGAACGGCCCCGGTTGGTGGCCCGTCGCCGTTCCGCCCGCGCCCGTCAGTCATAAATGATCAGGACGAGCGTGATGATGACCTCAAACAGCGACGGGCCGATGGGGTCGCTGGACGGGGCCAGCGCGCCATAAAGACCCACCGCCGTTTCCAGCAGAGGCACGGTATCAATATCGAATGAAGGCATCGGCATCGGCCTTTCCCCTCTCTTGGGCTGTCGCGGGCGGACGATACCGGCGCGACCACGCCAAGCTAAGCGGCGATGCGGTCAGGGCGTCAGTGAACTTTTCGTAATTTTCCTAACGACCGAAATAGGACCGCCCCGCACCACCATGGCGGTGGGCGGGGCGGTTGGTGCCGTGGGGCCCGTCCCGTCAGGCGACGGCGCGGCCAACGCGGCATTTGGGGTCAGAAGCGCTGCTGCCGCTCGTACAGGTCGCGGTAATGCTGCAGGCGGGTGACGCGCAGCCCGGCCATGCCGCTGCGGTCGATCGAGCGTTGCCACCCGGCGAATTCCTCCAGCGTCAGGCTATAGCGTTCGCACGCTTCATCGACGGTCAAAAGCCCGCCGTTGACGGCGGCAACCACCTCTGCCTTGCGGCGCACGACCCAGCGGGTGGTGCTGGGCGGCGGCAGCGAATCGAGCGTGAGCGGTTCGCCGAGCGGGCCGATGACCTGGGCTGGCCGGATTTTCTGGTTCTCGATCATATCATTCCATTCCCGGGGCGGAGCCACCAAGGCTGTCGTCCGTATCCTGCGGGTTTACATCGCCATGTTTGACCATCGGCTGAAACGCTCTGGTAAACAGGCCATTCATTTCCATTGCCACTTCCTCAACGCCCAGCTGACGGCCCGCCGCAACCGGGGTCACATCGGCAAAGCGCGCGGCGGCCAGCGCCGGTGCGCTCGCCGTCCCGGTTGCCGGAAGCTGGCCGCGGGCGAGCAGCGCGCGGCGCTGGTCATCGCCGCCCATGTCGGCGGCATCGCTGCGAATCGCCGCGACGCGCCGCGCCGTCGGCGATGCGGCCTGGCGCGCGCCAGTGACGGCCAGAAATACGTCGAATCCCGGGCGCACCGCCGATTCGCCATTTGCCGTCAGGGAGGGGAATGCCATCTTCATGGCACCCTCTATAATGTGACAGCCCTAAGTCAGGGTAAAGCCGCCCTTCATCCCTTCTTAGCGATAGTTAAGCGGCGGCAAGGTTCGGGGCAGTGTGCCGCAATTGCGCTCATTCCGCGCTGGCCCTATTGGCTGGCCGCGATGGCCAGCACCGCCCACCCCCTTTCCACCCCCGCTCCGCAGGGGGATTTTCAGCTCGGCGATGCGCTGGCGGGCAAGCGCATCGTCGTGGCCATGTCGGGCGGCGTCGATTCCAGCGTCGTCGCGGCGCTGGCCGCGCGGTCGGGGGCAGAGGTGATCGGCGTCACGCTCCAGCTGTATGACAGCGGGGCCAAGGCGCGCCGCCCGGGGGCCTGCTGCGCGGGCCAGGATATTCGCGATGCGCGCGCGGTGGCCGACCGGCTGGGCTTTGCCCATTATGTCCATGATCATGAAAGCCGTTTTCGCGACACGGTGATTGACCAGTTCGCCGACGAATATCTCGCCGGGCGCACCCCCATCCCGTGCGTGCGGTGCAATATGGGGGTGAAATTTACCGACCTGTTCCGCCTGGCGCGCGAGCTGGGCGGCGATTGTCTGGCGACCGGCCATTATGTGCGGCGGGTGATGGGCGCGCATGGGGCCGAGCTTCACCGCGCCATCGATCCGGCGCGCGACCAAAGCTATTTCCTGTTCGCCACCACGCGCGATCAGCTCGATTTTCTGCGCTTTCCGCTGGGGGGCATGGAAAAAAGCGCGGTGCGCGCCATCGCCGCCGAACTGGGGCTGGGCGTCGCGGCCAAGCCCGACAGCCAGGACATCTGCTTTGTCCCCGATGGCGATTATGCCGCGGTCGTGCGCCGGGTGCGCCCCGATGCCGATGATGCGGGCGACATTATCCACCTCGATGGCCGGGTGCTGGGGCGGCACCGCGGCCTGATCCATTATACGGTGGGCCAGCGGCGCGGGCTGGAAATCGGCGGGCTGACAGAGCCGCTCTATGTCATCCGACTCGACGCCGCGACCCGCGCGGTGATCGTCGGGCCGCGCGCGGCGCTGGCGGTCAGCGCGGCGCGGCTGACCGACGCCAACTGGCTGGACGCGGTCGCAGGCCGCCCTGTGCTGGCGAAAGTGCGCAGCCTCGCCCGGCCCGTGCCCGCCCGGCTCGACGGCGAATGGCTGCGCTTTGCCGCGCCCGAATATGGCGTCGCGCCGGGGCAGGCGGCGGTGCTTTATGACGCCGCCAACCCCGATCAGGTGCTGGGCGGCGGCTGGATTGCCGCAACCCAAGGCGCGGCTTGACGCTGGCCCTGCGGCTGCCACAATGCGCCGCACCGACGGGGGAGGATAGAGGATGGCCAACTGGATTTTGCGCGGCGTGCTGGTGCTGTGGGCGGCCTTTTTTGCGCTGGTGGCGTTTCAGGAACTGGTCTCACCGACCCCTTATTTTGACATGTTCCGGATTACCGGCGGCCCCGATGCCATCAACGCGGTGCGCGCCGACCTGTCGGCCTTTTTCCTGGTCGCGGCGGGCGGGGCACTGCTGGGCGCGCTGGTGCCTGCCTGGCGCGCGGCCCTGCTGGTGCCAGCGGCGCTGTTCGGCAGCGCCTTTGTCGGGCGCGCCATCGGGCTGGCGCTGCACGACACGCTGACCGCCGGCATCACCCAAGCGATGATCGCAGAGGCGGTGTCGACCGTGTTGATGGTCGGCGCTTATTGGCACTTCTCGCGCCCGGCGGCACCGGCGCTCGCCGAAGCCGCCCCGCCGCCGCCTGCGGAATCGGTTTAACTCTCGCCCACCGCGCCGCTGGCCAGCAGGGCGGCGATGGCTTCGGCGTCATAGCCCAGCGCGCTGAGCACGGCACGGCTGTCTGCGCCAGGCGTCGGCAGCGCGGCGTGGCCCGCAGGCCGCTGCCCCCCCATGGTCAGCGGCAGCGTGGGCAGGCGGGTCGCTGCCCCGCTGTCCAGCGTCACCGGCTCCAGCCCGTCCGATGCTGCCAGATGCGGATCGGCGAACAAATCCTCAGGCCTGCCAATGGGGGCAAAGGGCAGGCCGCTGCCGTCCAGCCGCGCGATAATCTCGGCGCTGGTAAAGCCCTGCATCAGCGTGCGGATTTCGGGCATCAACCGGTCGCGCGCCAGCACCCGGTCGTTGTTGCGGCGCAGGCTTTCGTCCGCCCACAGCGCATCGAGGGCGAACAGGCGGCAGAATTTTTCCCACAGCGCATCCGTCACCACGCCAATGAACACCGGGTCGTCGCGCGTTTCAAATACGTCATAAATGGCCCAGGCCGACACGCGCGCAGGCATGGGCGCGGCGGCTTTGCCGGTCACCGCAAATTGCGCCATATGCTGGCCAACCAGATAGACGGTCGTTTCAAACAGGCTGGCAATCACCATCTGGCCCTGGCCGGTGCGGTGGCGTTCCTCCAATGCGGCCAGAATGCCGATCACCCCGAACATGCCCCCGGTCACATCGATGACGCTGGCCCCGGCGCGCAAGGGGCGGCCCGGCGGCCCGGTCATATAGGCCAGCCCGCCCATCATCTGCGCGACCTCATCGAGCGCGGTGCGCGCTTCATAGGGGCCGGGCAAAAACCCCTTTTCGCTGCAATAGATCAGGCGCGGATTGGCGGCCTTCAGCGCATCATAGCCCAGCCCCAGCCGATCGAGCGCGCCGGGGCGGAAATTTTCGACCAATATGTCCGCGCTTTCCGCCAGCGCGCGGGCGACGCCCAGCCCGGCCTCGCTCTTGAGGTCAAGGCAAATGCTCGCCTTGTGCCGGTTGTACATGGGGAAATAGCCCGCGCCCGAGCCGAGCAGCCGCCGCGTCGCGTCGCCGCCAATCGGCTCCACCCGCGTCACCTCTGCGCCCAGGCTGGCCAGGATATGGCCGACGGTCGGCCCCATCACCATGTGGGTGAACTCGACGACCTTTAGGCCAGCCAGGGGGGTAGGGCCCATCATGCCCGTGTCTCCCATCCCAGTGGCAATCCGGCGTCAGGGGTAAAGCCATAGAGCGGCTCGCCCGGCAGTGCCGCCGCGACAATCCCGCGCACCTGCATCAGCGCGTCAAGGTCGATGCCCGTTTCCACCCCCATGGCGGCGAGCATGAAGGCCAGATCCTCGGTGACGATATTGCCCGATGCGCCCGGCGCAAAGGGACAGCCGCCAATCCCGCCGAGCGAAGCGTCGAGCGTCGTGATGCCTTCCTCCAACCCCGCCAGCGCATTGGCGAGGCCCAGCCCCCGGGTATTGTGCAGGTGCAATGTCGTCATCTTGTCCGCGCCCACCGCCGCGCGCACCTTGCGCACCAGCCGCTTGACCTGCGCCGGGTCGGCATAGCCCGTCGTGTCCGACAGGCTGAACTCCATGGCCCCGGCTGCGGCGGCGGCTTCGGCCAGGCGGACCACCTGATCTTCGGCAATCGCGCCTTCCATGGTGCAGCCAAAGGCCGTGGACAGCCCGACCGCGAAATGGATGCCCGCATCCTGGGCAATCGCCGCCACCGCGCCGATCTCGGCAATCATCTGCGCATGTGTCTTGCGGACATTCTTGATGCTGTGCGTTTCCGACATGCTGAAAGGGATGGACATGGCATGCACCCCTGCCTCAGCGGCGCGCGCGGCTCCCTTGGCATTGGGCACCAGCGCCACGACGTTCAGCCCGGCAATGGTCCTGGCAAAGGCGACCACTTCGGCCGTATCGGCGAGCTGGGGGAGCAGCGTCGGCGGGACAAAGCTCCCCACCTCAATCTCGCGCACCCCGGCGGCGGCCTCGGCGGCGATCCAGGCTTTTTTGGCCGCCAGCGGCATGACGCGGTCAATCGACTGCAACCCATCGCGCGGACCGACTTCGGAAATCAGGATGGCGGTCATGAATATTCGTCTCCATTCGCCGCACGGGCGGGGGGTGTTTGCCCCGGGCGTCGATACGCCTCCCCATCGCCGCGCGATGGGGAGGAGAGGTATATCCAGGGGCGCTTGGTGCGGTCGGCCAACTGCCATGCGGCGATGGCGTCCTGGTGTTTCAGCGTCAGCGCGATGGCATCCAGCCCTTCGGTCAGCATCGCCTTGGCCTCTGCATCAATATGAAAGCCATGGCCGTCGATCCGCTGGCCGGGCAAATCCACCGTGATCACGCGCCCGGCCATGGCGGCGATAGGCGCTGCGTCCAGTTCAACCGGCAACAGCCCGTTGCGGATGCAATTGCCCTTGAAAATGGGGGCAAAGCTGGGCGCGACGATACAGCGGATGCCCCATTCGGCCAGCGCCCATACCGCATGTTCGCGGCTGGACCCACAGCCGAAATTGCGGCCCGCGAGCAATATCTGGGCCTGGGCAAAGCCGGGCTGGTTCAAAACAAAATCGGGGTCGGCCACGCGGGCATCGGCGTCGCGGTAGCGCCACGGGGCGAACAGGCCGCCCGCCAGCCCGGTCTTGCCCGTCGATTTCATTTCGCGCGACGGGATGATCGTGTCGGTATCGACATTGTCGATGAAGAGCGGCGCGGCGATGCTGGTGAGGGTGGTAAAGGGGGTCATGGTGCCGCGATCACCCCCGCCAGCGCGCTGGCTGCGACCACTTCGGGGCTGGCGATATGAGTGCGGATGCCCGGACCCTGCCGCCCTTCGAAATTGCGGTTGGTGGACGATATGACGCGGCTGCCCGGGGCAAAGCCCTCTCCCCCCGCATAGAAGCAGAGCGAGCAGCCGCTCATCCGCCATTCAAAGCCCGCGGCGGTAAAGATGCGGTCCAGCCCCTCGGCCTCGGCGGCGCGCTTGACGGCGCTGGACCCGGGGACGACCAGCGCCTTGGCGATGGAGGGCGCGACATGCTTGCCCGCGACGATGGCGGCGGCCCGGCGCAGGTCGCTGAGCCGCGCGTTGGTGCAGCTGCCGATAAAGGCGGCGTCGAGCGGCGTGCCCGCAATCGGCTGGCCCGCGCTCAGCCCGATATAGGCGAGCGCGCGGGGGTCGGCATCGGCGGGGATGGCGGCATCAATCGCGATGCTCTGCCCCGGCGACGTGCCCCAGCTGACCATCGGGCGGATGGCGCTGGCGTCGATGGTCCATTCGGCATCGAAAATGGCGTCGGCATCGCTGGCGAGGTCCGACCAGTCGGGCAGCGGGTCCGGGGCATAGCGGCGCCCCGCCAGCCAGGCCCGCGTCACATCGTCGGGCGCGATCATGCCGGTGAAGGCGGCAAATTCGGTGGCCATGTTGCACAGGGTCATCCGCGCTTCCATGTCCAGCGCCGTGACGGCTTCGCCCGCAAATTCGACGACATGCCCCGCGCCGCCGCCCGCGCCGTGCCGGGCGAGCAGGGTCAGGATCATGTCCTTGGCGGTGACCCCGGGGGCCAGCGCGCCCGTGAAGGTCACCCGCATGGTCCGGGGCCGCGCGACGCGCAGCGTGCCGGTGGCCATGGCATGCTCTGCCTCGCTCGACCCGATGCCCCAGGCGAGCGCGCCAAAGGCCCCTTGCGTGCACGTATGGCTGTCGGGCGCAATCAGGGTCGCGCCGGGCAGGACAATGCCCAGCTCGGGCGAGATGACGTGGGTAATCCCCTGATCGGGATCGTTCACATCGAACAGGGTGATGCCCGCCGCGCGGCACGCGGCGCGTGTTTCGGTGATGAAGCCTTCGCCGCCCGCCATCAATGTGCCGTCCCCCCGGCCCGGGCGCGTGTCGACGATATGGTCCATCACTGCAAAGACGCGCGCCGGATCGGCGACCTGGCGTCCCGATCCGGCCAGCGATTTCAGCGCCGCTGCTCCCGTGCGCTCGTGCAGGAAAATGCGGTCGATGGCGATCAGCGCGTTGTCGGGGCCGAGTTCGGCGACGACATGCGCGTCCCATATCTTGGCGAACAGGGTGCGGCTCATGCCCCCTTCTCCCCGAGCGGGAGAAGGATAGCCCGCCTTGGCAGCTTGCTGCCTGGGTGCGCTTGGCTGAAGGGGGGGCAGCGCCGATTCATGTGCCTGCGATGCCCCCTCACCCAGCTGCGACTAGGCAGCAAGCTGCCAAGTCTTGGCAACCCTCTCCCCGCTGGGGAGAGGGGGATTTGGGGAGGACAATCACGCCTCCAGGCTCCGCCAATCCTTGGTCACCAATGTTTCCTGAATCGCGGTGCGGGTTTCAAGGGCGCCGTCGCGGATCCAGTGCCAGGTGCGGCACCGCTTGGTCCCGCAATCCGAAATCTGGATCATTTCATAAAGGTAGAGCGAGGGATCGCCCTGCCGCTGCCAATAGAGCATCACCGAGCGGTTATATTCGTCCAGCCCCACTTCGGCGGCCCAGCCCTTGATGAGGTCGGTGTCCCACCACACCCGGCCATCGCGATATTCGGCGGGAAAATCGCGAATTTCGGTGCGGCCATCGGCCCAGATATAATGGTTGGTCTGATGATAGGGATAGGGCCCGTCGTCCGGAAAGCGGCAGAACAGGCGCGATTGATGCTCGTCCACCTTTTCATTGGCGGCGTTGAAATAGCTATAGGTGCCGTCCCACACGCCTTCGTGGCGGGCAAGCAGCGGCATGGCGGTGCGAATCGACATCGGCATTCATCCTTATGCTGAGAGAAAAGCGGTGGCCATCGCCCGCGCCGCCGACGCCCGCAGCAGCGCGCGGTGCTCGCGGGCCAGCCGGTCGGCGGTGATGGCGGCGGGGTCAAAGTCGATCGCATGGGCCTTGTCCGCCAGATACCAGGGCGCAAAGAAATGCCGCGCGCGCGTGATGCTCCATGCGGTGGTCAGATAGGCACCATGCCGGTCGGGGGTCAGGTCGGGGAACAGCTGCGCCGGATCGCCCGCCAGCGGCGCAGGGTCGTCGCCCGGTGCCACGTCCAGCGCCTGCGCCGCCGCCGCCGCCACCGCGCGCCAGCGGGCGACGTCGGTCGGGGCGTCGCCTTGCCACGGCGATGACAGGCCATGGCCGGGCAGGTCGATGCGCACGGCGCCGGGCGCTTCGAGCAGCGCGCCCTCGCTTCCCGGCGCGTGCAGCGCGGTGCGCGCGCCCTGGCCCTGCCAGTGGATCAGGCCGTCAAAGCCATCGCTCGCCACCGCGACAAAGCCCGCGTCATCATCCTGCGCCAGCGCCGCAACGGGCGGCGCGGCGTGGCGGCGCAGGAATTCCAGGCTCAGCGCATGGTGCGCGGCGGGGGTCGCGACCTTTTCCGCCGACCAGCCCGCCGGCATCGGCCCCAGCCGGTCGATATGCGCCTGCAGCGGGTCGCCGTCATAGGCGCTGATCAACACCGGCGGCGTCACGCTGTCCACGGGCGGAATGTCGCGCGGCGCGCGCAGCACCGCGCCATAGCCCAGGCGATAGGCATTGCCCGCGTCCAGCATCTCCATAACGATGGCGTGGGTGGCATGCGGGTCGGCGTGCGCCCCGGGCAGCCGCGCGCTCCCCCGCACATCGAACCAGGGGAAGAACCAGCTTTGCTCCATGATGCGGTGCCACAGCCACGGCAAATGCTCGCCATAAAGCGAGGGGAGGAAGGGCGGCAGATAGGATTCGCCGAAAATGCGCATCTCGTCCGGCGTCCACACCGCATAGCCGCCCACGGCCAGCCCGCTGAACAATTGCGGGTGCCGCTTCAGCGCGGTGACCAGGATGATCCCGCCCGAATGAAAGCCATAGGCCGCGGTGCGCGTCAGCCCCAGCGCGCGGGCAAAGGCGACCACTGCGTCGGCATAGTCATTGATGTCGGGCTGTGCCTGCGGCAGCGGGTCCGACTGGCCAAATCCCGGCGTATCGGGCGCGATGCAGGTGAAATGTGCGCTCCATTCGCGCATCACGGCTTCATATTCGGCGCTGCTGCGCGGGCTTTGGTGCACCATCAAGAGCGGCGGCCCCTTGCCCGCACGGCGATAATGGACCCGGCGGCCGTCGATGGTCAGATAATGGCGCGTGATCCGCATCAAAAGTTGTCCGGACAAATTGCTCTCGACAAGCGCATAGTCGCTGGTCCAAAAGGACGCAAGCGGTGGGAGAAAGCAATGACGCTGGTCGGCACAAAGATGGTTTCGGATGGCAAGACCGCGCGCGAGATTTTCGACGCGGTGATGGCCAATCCGGCGCGGCGCAAATTCGGCTTTGGCCAGAAATTGGCAATCATCAACGTCGACTTTCAACAGGCCTATACCCGCACCGATCTGTTCGCGACCGCCTATGAAACCGACCCGGACCAGATTGCGCACACGAATCATATCAGCGCGCTGGCCCGCGCGCGGGGCATGCCGGTCATCTGGTCGCGCGTCGGATATATGGACAATGCCGCCGATGCGGGTGTCTGGGGCACGCGCACCAACACGCCCGACAGTTTGCAGAATATCAAATATGACAGCGAGCGCTACGCCTTTGACCCGCGCTGCCATATTGACCCCGACGATATGCAGTTCACCAAACGGATGCCGTCGGCCTTTTTTGAAACCCCGCTGGCGAGCTATCTCGTCTGGCACCGGGTCGATACGGTGGTGGTGACCGGTGGGTCGACCAGCGGCTGCGTCCGCGCGACCGCGGTCGATGCGCTCAGCCACGGGTATCGGACCATCGTCCCCATCGAAACCTGCGCCGACAAGCATGAAAGCTATCACTTCGCGAACCTCACGGACCTGCAACTCAAATATGCCGATGTCGAACCGGTGCAGGTCGTGGTGGACTGGCTGGAGGGGCGGTGAGGAAGACTGCTCTGCACTGTTCTAAAGCCCCTCCCTTTCAGGGGAGGGGTTGGGGTGGGGACTGTCCGCCTTGCGCTTCGTCGGCAGCCCCCACCCCCGGCCCCTCCCCTGAAGGGGAGGGGAGTCGATGACCCCCGACCCCAACCTTTACCCCTATGCCCCCTATCGAGGCCGCTCAAAGATCACTTGGCCCGGCGGCAAGACGGTGGCGGTGTGGGTCGCCCCCAACCTTGAATTTTATGAGATTGACCCGCCCGCGCACCCCAAGCGCAAGGCGTGGACGCGCCCGCACCCCGATGTCGTCGGCTATAGCCACCGTGACCATAGCAACCGCGTGTCGCACTGGCGGATGGCCGAGGTGATGAGCAAGCATGGTTTTCCGGGATCGGTCAGCCTGTCGGTCGCGCTGTGCCAGCACCATCCCGAAGTGGTCGCCGACGCCAATGCGCGCGGGTGGGAGTTTTTCAGCCACGGCATCTACAACACCCGCTACGCCTATGACATGGACGAAGCGCAGGAACGCGCCATCATCGCCGACAGCATCGCCACGGTGCGCGAGGCGACGGGGCAGACGATCCGCGGCTGGCTCGCCCCCGCGCTCACCCACACGCCGCGCACGCTCGACCTGATCGAGGCGATGGGGCTCGATTACACCTGCGACCTGTATCATGACGATCAGGTGCAGCCGCTGAACACCGCGAAAAAGCGCCTCGTGTCGATCCCCTACAGCCTGGAGGTCAACGACCATTATGGCTTTTTCGTCTATAATATGAGCCCGCGCGACTATGCCGACACGCTGATCCGTCAGTTTGAACGGCTCGCAGCAGAGGGCGCGCAATCGGGCACGGTCATGTGCATCCCGCTGCACGCCTATCTCATCGGCCAGCCGCACCGCATCGGCCCGTTTGAGGAGGCGCTGCGCCATATTGCCGCCGATGGCCGGGCCTGGATCGCGCGCGCGGGGGATATTGTGGACAGTTGGCGGGGGCAGCAATGACCATATTTTCCAACCCCGCTTGTGCTGAGCTTGTCGAAGCACCGTTGTTTTTCGTTGCGACTCTGAAAAGAAAAACAGCCCTTCGACAAGCTCAGAGCAGACGGGGTTTGGGAGCAAGCCAATGTTAGACCCCGCCTACCTCCAATATCCCCGCCGCCGTCATGGCTATGACCATGATCTTTACCCCTGGTCGGCGCTGCATGAGCGCGCACCGGTGCAGTGGCCGGACGGCAAGTCGGTGGCGCTGTGGGTGTGCGCCAGCCTGGAATGGTTTCCGATCACGCCCAGCGATCTGCCCTTTCGCGCGCCGGGGCATATGCAGACCGCCTATCCCGATTATCGCCATTATACTGCGCGCGATTATGGCAATCGGGTGGGGGTTTACCGGCTGCTCGATGCCTTTGCCCGCGCCGGGGTCCGGGCGAGTTTTGCGACCAACGCCGCCATCGCCGCTCGCTATCCCGAACTGGTCGCCGACATTGTCGCGGCGGGTCACGAAATCATCGCCCATTCGACCGACATGAACGGCACCATCGCCAGTGGCCTCGCGATTGACGACGAACGCGCGCTCATCGCGGCCTCGCTGGACGGACTTGCATCGGCGACAGGGGCCCGCCCCACCGGCTGGCTGTCCATCGCCCGGTCGCAAAGCTGGCACACGGCCGACCTGCTGGCGGCGGCGGGGGTCACCTATTGCTGCGACTGGGTGAATGATGAACTGCCCTATCGTTTTGCCAACGGGCTCATCAACCTGCCGCTGAACCATGAACTCAGCGACCGGCAGATTATCACGGTGCAGCAGCATTCGGCGGACAGCTATGCGCAGCAGATGCGTGACGCCTATGACTGGCTGGCGGCAGAGGCGGCGCGGTTCGGGGGCCGGATGCTGCCGCTCCACGTCACGCCCTATATCATGGGCCTGCCCTATCGCATTGCGGCCTTTGAAACGTTGCTCGCCGATCTGGCGGCGCGCCCGTCCTGCTGGTCCGCGACCGGCGGGGCGATTGTCGATGCCTGGGCCGCGCAGGCATGAAGGTCCGCAACCCGCGCACGGGCCAATTTGACTATGCCATTGCGCCGCTGGACGGCGCGGCGCTTGGCCGCCTCTGTGCGGACCTGCGTGCGGCGCAACCGGCCTGGGCGGCGCGCACGCCGGAGGAGCGCGGTGCGCTGCTGCTCAAATTGGCCAATGCCATTGCCGCCCATGCCGGACTGCTGGCGGAGGCGCTGACGCTCGACACCGGGCGGCGCGCCATTTCGGTGCTGGAGGTGGGGGGCATCCCGCACCTGCTGCGTCGCTGGGCCGGGACGGCCCCGACGCTGCTGCGCGACGCGGCGGTGGCGGGCCGCGACAGTGCGACGCCGGGGATAGCAATCGACACCCATTTGGTGCCTTACCCGCTGGTCGGCGCGATCAGCCCGTGGAATTTCCCGCTCACCCTCGCGCTGATCGACGCCATCCCGGCGCTGGCGGCGGGCAGTGCCGTCATCGTCAAACCGTCGGAGGTAACGCCGCGCTTCATCCGCCCGCTGATGGCCGCGATTGCAACCGTGCCCGAGGTCGCCGCCGTGCTGGCGGTGGTGGAGGGCGACGGGGCGACCGGCGCGGCGCTCATCGACTGCGTCGATTATATCGCCTTCACAGGTTCGGTCGCGACAGGGCGCAAGGTGGCCGAGGCCGCCGCGCGCGCCTTCATCCCCGCCAGCCTGGAATTGGGGGGCAAGGACCCGATGATTATCCTGGCCAGCGCGCATGTGCCGACGGCGGCGCGCACCGCGCTGCGCGCCAGCATCGTCAATAGCGGGCAAGCGTGCCAGTCAATCGAGCGCGTCTATGTTGACCGCCGCATCGCCGATGCCTTTCTGACCGCGCTGGTGGCGGCGGCGCAAGCGGTGCGGCTGAACCATCCCGATATCCAGCACGGCGATATCGGCCCCTTCATCTTTGCGCGGCAGGCCGAAATCGTGGATGCGCAGATCAAGGACGCGCTGGCCAAGGGCGCCCGGCTGCTCACCGGCGGGACGGTCGAAACGCTGGACGGCGGCCTCTATCTGCGGCCCACCGTGCTGGTGGACGTCACCCCCGACATGGCGGTGCTGGCCGAGGAAACATTTGGCCCCGTTATCCCCGTCACCATTTTTGACGATGTCGATGCGGCGGTGGCGATGGCGAATAGCGGCGTGTTCGGCCTGTCGGCGGCGGTGCTGGCGGGGACCGATGGCGAAGCGGCGGCGGTGGCCCGGCGGCTGCACTGCGGCGCGGTGTCGGTGAATGACGGGTCGCTGACATCAATGGTGTGGGACGCGGAAAAATCCAGCTTTGGCCTGTCGGGCATGGGTCCGTCGCGCATGGGGGACAGCGGCCTGATGCGTTTTTTGCGCAAACAATCGCTGCTGCGACAAATGGGCACGCCGCTGACCATCGCGGCCTATTCGGAAGAGGGAGTGGGGACATGAACAGATTTTGGGCCTTGGGCGCGGCGCTGGCGCTGTCGGGATGCGTCGTGGCGGTGGACAATAGCAGCACGGCGCCCGCCGCGCCCGCCACGGCAGCCAGCAGCGCATCGTCGCCCGGCGTCGTCAAACCCAGCGAAAAGCTGCCCACCGACATCCGCCGCACAACCATGATCGTGCGCGACATGGAAAACAGCCTGCGGCTCTACCGCGATGTGTTGGGCATGAAGATTAATTATGACACGGTGGTCACCATGTCGGGTGTTGCCCTGCCCGCCGGGCCGCCGGGGGCCAAGGCGCGGCTGGTGCTCTTGAACGGCAATGATCCCTTCATCGGCTGGATTGGCCTGATGGAGTGGATTGACCCCAAATTGCCCGATCCCGGTCCCTATCCGACGCGGATGGGCATTGGCAGCCATGTCATCATTACCCAGACCGATGACCTTGACCGCCGCTGTGCCGAGGCGGCGAAGGTGCCTGGCGTCACCATGACGGCACCGGCGCGCGACCAGACCTATCCCGGGCGCAACGGCGCGCCGCCGATCAAGGTGCGCGGGTGCAATTTCTTTGACCCCGATGGCACGCTCATCGAAATGAACCAGCTGATCGGATGAGCCTGCGCGCTGCCCTTGCCGCTGCCATGCCCGCCATGTTCGCGCACGAGGGCGAATGGGAGGGCACTTATCGGGTCATTGGCGTCGACGGCACGGACATCGACTATTACCGGGTGCACACCCGCTGCGAATTGCCCGACACCGGCCCCCATGCCTATATTCAGCACAACCGCATGACCTGGCCCGACGGGCGCACCGCCGACTTTCAATTCGGGGGTGCGCTGGTGGGGGATCAGCTGGTGTGGAACACCGACCGCTTTTTCGGCCATGGCTGGCAAAGCGGGCCGCTCATCCTGTTGCGGCTTGACCGGCGCGACGTGGCGGATAGCCATTATACCGAGATGATCGACATCGCCGATGACGGGAACAGCCGGATGCGCTGTTGGCACTGGTATCAAAAGGGTCAGCCCTGGAAGCGCACCTTGTGCGATGAACGGAGGATAGGATGATGATGGTGGCGCTCGCCCTGCTGGCGGCCGAGACGGTGGCTCCACCGCCCCCGTCGCCCCCCTGCAACAAGCCCGTCTATATGGTTGTCGCGGGCCCTACCTACGACCGCGTCCGGATGCAGGCCTATGCCAGGGCGATTTTCGACAGCGGCCTGTATCAGCAATTGGGCGGCTATTATGTCAATGCGCCCATCCCGCTCGCGGTCTTTGAAGGGACGCCGCCCAAGGGTCAGGCGACGCTGATCGTGCGCTTCCCTTGCCTCGCTAATGCGCGCGCCTTTTGGTATTCCAAGGACTATCAGGAGCGGATCATGCCGCTGCGGCTGAATCCGCCGGCGGGCGATTATACGGTGACCGTCTATGCCGAAATCCCGCTGCGCGACGATCTGGCGGGCAAGGTGGGAACGGCCGACTATCTGACCCCATTTGATGCCAGCGCCATTGCGCAGACAGAGGGAGACGCACCATGACCGTCATTCTCCAGCATGCGATGAAACCCGAACCGACCGCTGAGGAGGCGGCGCGCGGGCGCTTTGTATCGGCGATCCGCGGCTTCATTCTGAACGACCTGGCGGCCGATTTGAACCAGGCCTATCACCGCCGCGCCGTTCCCAGATATCGCGCCGCCCATGGCCGTGACCCAGCCAGCAGCGGTGACGCCCACAAGGCGATGCGCGGCGATCCGGCCTTCAACATCTATTCCGCCATGCGGGTGCAGGCGCAAAAAATGGTGTGGGCCAGCGTCGCCGACGGGGTCGCGCGCGATGCCGCGCGGCTGGAGGCCTTTGCCGCCGACAGCGATGTTGAGCTCAAACCCGGCTTTGTGCCGCCGCGCAACGCCAGCGCCATCGACGTGCATCTGATGCCGGGCAGCTACACCGGCGGCACCGGGCTGGCGGCGGGCGCGACCTATGACCGCGGCCTTGCCATTTTTTCCATGGGTTTGATGGGGGCCAATCTGGACGATATCGGCCTGTCGATGGCGGCCTATATCCAGCACCGCTTTCCCGATTATGCGCCGCAGCGGATGCTCGATATCGGTTGCACCATCGGCCACAACAGCCTGCCGTGGAAACAGGCCTTTCCCAATGCCGAACTGATCGCGACCGATGTCGCCGCCCCGGGGCTGCGCTATGGCGCGGCGCGGGCCAGGCTTCAGGGGGTGGACGCGCGCTTTGTGCAGATGGCATCGGATGCGCTCGATTTGCCCGACGCCAGCGTCGACCTCGTCTTTTCGTCCATGTTCCTGCACGAACTGCCCAAGAAGGTGCGCGCCAAGACATTGGCGGAGGCGCACCGCGTGTTGCGGCCCGGCGGATTGATGCTGCACATGGAATTGCCGCCTAACGGGCAAATGGCCCCGTTTGAGGCCTTTTACCTCGATTGGGACAGCTATTATAACAATGAACCCTATTACAAAGGCTATCGCGACGAAGACCCGCGCGCGCTGTGCGTCGGCGGCGGCTTTGCGGCGGCGGATTATTTCCAGTTCGTCGTCCCCAGCATCGGCATTTACGGGGCCGACGCCGTGGCGGCGGCGGCAACCAGCGATGCCGCGCACAGCGTTGGCGCAGAAACAACCGGTCGCCTGGCCGAAGGCGTGATGTGGTTTGGCTATGGGGCGTGGAAGCGATGAGCGCCGCCGCACCTTTCCTCCCAATGCAGCGCATGGGGAGGGAAATATGAACGATCAGCGCCCTGAGGATGCGCCCAAGGGCATCTACGGCCCCGACGGCGAACCGATATTCTTCAGCGAGCCGGGGGTCGACCGGATGATGGCGGTCATCATGAATTTGGCGAGCGAGCTGTGGGTGCTGACCGAAGCCGGCCTGCCAGCGGACGCGGATCGCGACGCCGCCGCCAAAGCCTTCATCGACCGCGTGTTCGCACCGCTGCGCGAACCGCAATAAAGTCCTCTCCATCGCCCGCCGATGGGGAGGATATCAGGAGCCAAAGCCCATGAAAGCCTATGCCATCGGTGACCAATCGGGTCTGGGCGGGTTGCGGCAACAAACGCTGCCCGACCGGGCACCGGGTGCGGGCGAAATCCTGGTGAAGGTGATCGCCGCTGGGCTGAATTACCGCGATCTGATGCTGCTGCGCGGGGCCTATGGCGCGCCGCAACCGCCGCAGCGGGTGCCGCTGGCGGACGGGGTCGGGGTCATCACCGCGCTGGGCGACGGCGTGACGGGGCTGGCGGTGGGCGACCGGGTGATTGCGCCGCATTTTGTCGCCTGGCGCGATGGTCCCTATTCGCTCGGCGTCTTTGGGCAGGATCTGGGGGCAAGCGCCGATGGCTGGCTGGCCGAACAGATTGTGCTGCCCGCGGCAGCCGCAATCATCGTCCCCGACGGGGTCAGCGACGCAACGGCGGCCACGCTGGCGGTCGGCGGCGCGACCGTGTGGCATGCCATGGTCGCCTTTGGCCAGGTTGCGCCTGGGGAACTTGTGCTGGCGCAGGGCACGGGCGGGATGGCGGTCTTTGCCCTGCTGCTGGCCAAGGCGCTGGGGGCAGAGGCCGCCATCACCTCTTCGAGCGACGCCAAACTCGATCAGTGCCGCGCCATGGGCGCCGATCACTGTATCAACTATCGCACGGCACCCGACTGGCCCGCCGCGCTGCTCGCCGCAACGGGCGGGCGCGGGGCCGATGTGGTGGTCGATACGCTGGGTTTTGCCGCGCTGGGCCAGACAGTGGCGGCGACGGCAGTGAACGGGCGGATCGGCACGCTGGGCGCGCTATCGGGCAGCCCGCAGGACGCCGCCACCGCCAGCCAGGGGCTGCTGATCGCGCGCAACATCGCCATCAAGGGGATTGCATCGGGCAGCCGCGCCATGCTGGCTGCGGCGCTGGACCTTGTCGCGGCGAAGGGCGTCCGCATGCCGATTGACCGCGTCTTTGCCTTTGACGATGCCCCCGCCGCCTTTGCCCATCTGGCAAGCGGTCAGCATCTGGGCAAGATATTGATCCAGGTTGCTTAAGTTCGGGCGTCTTCTGCCGCAGCCGCAAAAGGGGCGACGACCGCAGCCGTGACGCGCAGCGGCCGCCCGCTGGCCTTGTCCAGCAGCGCCCACACCGTGCGGGCGCGGACATGCACGCGGCCATCGTCGCCCGCAAATTCCATGAAGCGGTCAAATTTTGCCCCCTGCGGCGCATCGGCGACCCAGGTGCGCGCGGTCACCCGTTCCCCCGGCCCCAACGCGCGCAGATAGTCAATTTCGTGCCGCACCACGACCCACACATAGGCGGCCTGATGCTCCGCCGGGGCGACGCTATGCCAATGCGCGGTGGCGACTGCCTGAATCCACTTCACCCACACCGCATTGTTGACATGGCCCAATTCGTCGATGGTGTCCGGGGTGGCGGTGAAGGCCAGGCAAAAGTCGCGGCTCACGCCAGCTCCACGGGCGTCACCTGATACCCCGAACTGCGCAGGGCAGCGATCAGGCTGTCGAGATGGTCGCGGTCGCGCGCCTCGCATTCAATGTCGGTGATCAGCCCCTTGGCGGGCAGCGTCGTGAACACCCGCTGGTGATAGATTTCGATGATATTCACCTGATTGTCGGCAAAGACGCGCATCACATTGAACAGCGCGCCCGGGCGATCCTGCAAGCGCAGCCGCAGCCGCGCCAGCCGCCCCGACCGCGCCAGATCGCGCAGCAGGACGTTGGCGAGCAAGCGCGTATCGATATTCCCGCCGCACAGGACCAGCCCCACCTTGCGCCCGGCGAATTGTTCGGGGTGGGCGAGCAGCGCAGCGAGGCCCGCCGCCCCGGCCCCCTCGACCACCGTCTTTTCAATTTGCAAGAGCAGGCTGACCGCGCGTTCCAGATGGCGTTCGCCGACCAGCAAGATATCGTCGGCCAGCCGCGCGACCATGCGGCGCGTATATTCGCCAGGCTCGCGCACCGCGATCCCCTCGGCCAGGGTGTCGCCGTCGCTGATCATCGCGACATTGTTGATGGCGGCATACATGCTGGGATAAAGTTCGGCCTGCACCCCCACCAGCCGCATGGCGGGGTTGATGCCGCGCGCTGCCGTGCCCATGCCGGTGAACAGCCCGCCGCCACCGATGGGAATGACCAGCGTATCGAGCTGCGGCACATCGGCCAACATCTCCAGCGCCACCGTGCCCTGGCCCGCAGCGATATGAGGATGGTCAAAGGGGTGCACAAAGGTCAGCCCGCGTTCAACCTCCAGCTGCCGCGCATGGGCATAGGCGTCGTCATATTTTTCGCCATGCAGGACAATCGTCGCGCCATGGCTTTGCGTTTGCTGAACCTTCACCGTGGGCGTCGTTTTGGGCATGACGATGGTAACCGGCACGCCCAGCCGCGCGCCATGATAGGCCAGGCCCTGCGCATGATTGCCCGCCGACGCCGCGATCACGCCGCGCGCGCGCTGATCCGGGTCCATCAGCGAAAGCGCATTGAGCGCGCCGCGCTCCTTGTAAGCCGCCGTGAATTGCAGATTTTCAAACTTCAACCAGACATCGGCGCCGGTGATGGCGGACAGCGTCTTGCTGTGCAGCGTGGGGGTGCGCACGACGGCCCCCTCCACCCGGGCATGGGCCCCGGCGACATCCGCTGCCGTCAACGCCGGCCAATCGGCCACCGCGATGGTCGTCAATATATCCGTCATCGAACCGCACCGTCCCCCAGATAATCCACCGCCCCGTCCGCGCCAGTGCAGGGCGAAATCGTCGGGCCCCGCCCTAGCCCATCTGGCGCGCGGCGCAAACTTGGTTATGCTGCGGCCCATGCAGGACCAACCAACGCCCAGCCAACCCTTGTCCATCGGCTTTATCGGCACGGGTGTGATGGGCGGCCCCATTGCGGGCCACCTGGCACGCGCGGGCCACCGCTTGACCGTTTACAACCGCAGCCGGGCCAAGGCCGATGCCTTTGCCGCGCACCATGGCGCGCGCGTTGCCACCTCGCCCGCCGAAGCGGCCACGGGGGCCGATGTGGTCATCAGCTGCGTCGGCAATGATGATGATCTGTCGCAAATTACGCTGGGGCGCGACGGCGCGTTCCGCGCCATGCAGCGCGGCGCGCTGTTCATCGACCATACGACGGTGTCGGCCCGCATCGCGCGGCAATTGTCGGTGGAGGCTGACAGCCTGGGCCTCTTGTGCCTCGATGCGCCAGTGACTGGCGGCCAGTCGGGGGCGCAAGCGGGCACGCTGTCGATCATGTGCGGGGGCAGCAGCGCCGCCTTCGCGCGCGGCGAGGCGGTGATGCGCGCCTACACCGCCCGCATTGTCCATATCGGGTCGGCGGGCGCGGGCCAGACGGCCAAGATGGCGAACCAGATTGCCATCGCCGGGGTGCTGGCGGGCCTGTCGGAAGCATTGCACTTTGCCCAGACCGCCCGGCTCGACACCGACAAAGTATTTGAGGCGATTTCGGGCGGCGCGGCGTCGAGCTGGCAGATGACCAACCGCTGGGCCACCATGGCGCGCGGCGAATATGATTTCGGCTTTGCGGTCGACTGGATGCGCAAGGATCTGGGGCTGGCAATTGATGAGGCCCGCGCCAATGGCGCAGTGTTGCCCACGGCCGCGCTGGTCGATCAGTTTTTCGGCGATCTTCAACGCATGGGGCGCGGTCGCCAGGATACCAGCGTGCTGGTGGAAAGGTTGCCGAAGCCGTGAGGATAGCCTCTGACACTCTCCGTCATTGCGAGGAGCCGCAGGCGACGCCGCAATCCAGAGCGGCACAATCCAGCTCTGGCTTGCTTCGCTTCGCTCGCAATGATGGGTGGAAAATTGTGGCAGCATTTGCAGCGATGCTCGCTACCCCTGCTTATGCCGACACGCTGGTCGACAATGTCAACGGCATCACCCTCGACGCGTCGGGCAAGGTGGTGCGCTTTACCGGCATCGTCATCGGCACCGATGGCAAGGTGAAACAATTGCTCGACCGCAAGGATAAGCGGCCCGATCGCACCGAATTTAAGGAGGATGGCAAGGGCGCGACAATGTTGCCCGGGTTCATTGACGCGCATGGGCACGTCATGGGGCTGGGGTTTCAGCGGATGTTGCTCGACCTGTCGGACACCAGCTCATTGGCCGAAGCGCAGGCGAAAATTCGCAGCTTTGCCGCCGAAAACCCCGAATTGCCGTGGATATTGGGCAGCGGCTGGAACCAGGAAAAATGGGGGCTGGGGCGGTTTCCGACGGCCGCTGACTTGGATGCTGCGGTTGCCGACCGGCCCGTGTGGCTGGGCCGGGTGGATGGGCATGCGGGCTGGGCCAATGGGCGCGCGCTGGCGCTGGCCAAGGTCACGGCGGCCACCCGCGACCCCGATGGCGGGCGTATCGAGCGGCTGGCAGGCGGCGCGCCGGCGGGCGTGTTTGTCGATGCCGCGATGGCATTGGTCGAGGCCGCCAAGCCCAAGCCGCTGGCCCGCGACCTCGATCGGGCGCTGGCGCTGGCGCAGGGCGCGCTGCTCGAATGGGGCATTACCGGCATCGCCGACATGGGCACCACGCTGGAGGAATGGCAGGCGTTTCGCCGCGCGGGCGACGCGGGCCAGCTCGCCGTGCGAATCCTGTCCTATGCCGGGGATACCGACAATATGGCCATTATCGGCGGGCCGGGCCCGACCCCCTGGCTTTATGGCGACCGGCTGCGGATGGGCGGGGTCAAGCTCTACCTTGATGGAGCACTGGGATCGCGCGGCGCCTGGCTCAAGGCACCCTATGCCGATGCTCCGGGTGAGCGCGGGCTGCCGCTGCTGACTCCGGCGGCGCTGCGCAACAAGATGGTGCGCGCGGCGATGGACGGGTTTCAGGTCGCGGTCCACGCCATCGGCGATGCCGCCAATGCCGAGGCGCTGGACGCCATCACCGACCTCAGCGCCGATTTTCCCGGCGACCGGCGGTGGCGGGTGGAGCATGCGCAGATTATCGCCCCAGGCGATATTGACCGCTTTGCCAGGTTGAAGGTCATCGCCTCGATGCAGCCCGTCCACCAGACGAGCGACCGCACCATGGCCGAGGCGCGGCTGGACCCCGCGCGCCTGACCGGGGCCTATGCCTGGCGCAGCCTGGAAAAGGCCGGGGTGCGGCTGGCGTTCGGCAGCGATGTGCCGGTGGAAAGCGCCGAGCCCTTTGCCGGTCTTGCTGCCGCCATGTCGCGCACCGGGCCCGATGGCCAGCCGTTCGGCGGGTGGCGCGCCGAGGAAGCGGTCAGCCGCGAAACCGCGCTCGATGGTTTTACGCGCACCGCCGCCTATGCTGCCTTTGCGGAGGATCGGCTGGGCACGCTGATGCCCGGGATGCGCGCCGATTTCGTGCTGGTCGATGGCGATCCGCTGCTCGCATCCGCCAGCCAGCTGCGGGAGCTGCGGGTGCGCGAAACCTGGATTGACGGGGTGCGCCGCTTTGTCCGCAAACCATGATTGAACCATCGCGCCGGGCGATGATGGCGGCGGTGGCGGCACTGCCGCTGGCCGCTGCGACCGCCGCCAGCGCCGCCGAAGAGCCGCGCAAGCCGCGCCGGACGAGCAAGCAGCGCCGCGAGCCGCCGCCGCCCGCCAACCATGTCGATGTCGCCGTCGTCGGCGCGGGCGTATTCGGGGCGTGGACCGCCTGGCATCTGGTCCGCGCGGGGTTGAAGGTCCGCCTGTTCGACGCCCATGGCGCGGGTCATGCGCGCAGCTCCTCGGGCGGGGAAAGCCGCGTCATCCGGCTGGGTTATGGCAGCGATGCGATTTACAGCGCGATGGCGGCCGAATCGCTGCCCTATTGGCAGGCGCTGTCCGCCACCGCCAGCGCGCCCATATTCCATCGCACCGGCGTGCTGTGGTGGGCGCCCGACACCGATGGCTATAGCGCACAGACGCTCGCCTGGCTTCAGGCCAGCGGCACGGCGCACGAGACGGGCGATGCCAATTGGCTGCAACAACGCTGGCCGCAGATGCGCTTCTACAACAATGAACGCGGCATATTGGAAAGCGGCAGCGGCGCGCTGATCGCCGGGCGCGCGGTGCAGGAACTGGTCGCCGACGCGGGCCTGGTGGTGGAGCGCGTTGAAATGCCCGCGCCCATGCCCGTGAAGGGCCGCGCCAACCATCATCTGCCGGACGGCGGCACGGCGACCCACATGGTCTATGCCTGCGGGCCGTGGCTGCCGCGCCTGTTCCCGCAGCAATTGGCGGGCAAGATTGTCGCGACCCGGCAAGAGGTTTTTCATTTCGGCATCCCCGCCGGGGACCCACGCTTTGCCGCGCCGCAACTGCCCGTTTGGTCCGATTTCAACAATGGCGCGATGGCCTATGGCCTGCCGGATATCGAAGGGCAGGGGTTCAAGCTTGCCTTTGACGATCATGGCCCGGCGGTGGACCAGGACCGGATTGACCGCCGCATCACCGACGCCGGGCTGGCCCGCGCCCGCGCCTATCTGGCGCAGCGGTTTCCGGCGCTCGCCACCGCGCCGCTGATCCACAGCCGCGTGTGCCAATATGAAAATACCGCCAGCGGCGATTTCCTCATTGACCGGCTGCCGGGCACCGAACGGGTGTGGTGGGTCGGCGGCGGTTCCGGCCATGGTTTCAAACATGGCCCTGCAGTGGGCAAGCGGGTGGCGGCACACATATTGGACCCGCGGCTGCCGGTGGAGCCCAGGTTCAGCTTTGCCAGCAAGGGGACGGTGATGGCGCGAACCGTTTTCTAATCCTCCCCCGCTTGTTCTGGCTCCCAATGGGTCGCTGTCGAAGGACCGTCCTTTTCTTTTTCGGCAAAAAGGCGGAAGGACGGCCCTTCGACAGGCTCTGGGCAGGCGGGGGTTAGCGTGAATTTGGGAAGTTGCCACAATATCGCCGATTTCCGCGCGCTGGCGAAGCGTCGGCTGCCCTGGCCAGTGTTCGATTATATCGACGGGGCCGCCGATGACGAGGTGACGCGGCAGCGCAACCGCAGCAGCTATGACGATTGCGACCTGGTGCCGCGCGTGCTGGCCGGGGTGGACAGCGTCGATATGGGCACCACGCTGTTCGGACGCGCGCTGGCCATGCCGCTGTTCCTGTCGCCCACCGCGCTGCAACGGCTGTTTCACTGGCAGGGCGAGCGCGCGGTGCTGCGCGCGGCGGCGGATGCGGGGACGTGCGCGGGCATCAGCAGCCTGGCGACGATCAGCCTTGCCGAAGCGGGCGCGCTGACCGATGCGCCCAAGCTGTTTCAGCTTTATGTGCACAAGGACGAAGGGCTGAACCGCGCGATGCTGGCGGCAGCACGGGCGGCGCGCTTTGATGCGGTGGCGCTGACCGTCGACACGATTGTGGGCGGGAACCGCGAACGCTGTTTGAAATCGGGCTTTACCTCGCCGCCGCGATTCACCGCGCGCAACCTCGCCTCCTATCTCGCCAAACCGGCTTGGGGGCTGAACTATCTGCTGCGCGAACCGTTCAGCCTGCCGAACCTCGCCACCCATGTGGCGGAGGGGTCGAGCGTCCCGCGCTCGGTCGCCGACTATTTCTCCACCATGCTGGACCAGAGCCTCGATTGGCGGCGGGCCGAGGCGATCCGGCGGCAATGGGACGGCCCCTTTTGCCTGAAAGGCATTATGGCGGTGGAGGACGCGCGCCGTGCGGTCGATATCGGGGCCACCGCGATCATGGTGTCGAACCACGGCGGGCGGCAACTCGATGGCAGCCGCGCGCCCTTTGACGCGTTGGCCGAGATTGTCGATGCGGTGGGCGACCGGGTGGAGGTGATCTGCGACGGCGGCATCACGCGCGGCACCCATGTGCTCAAAGCGCTGTCGGTGGGCGCGCGTGCCTGTTCGGGCGGGCGGCTTTATCTCTATGCGCTGGCGGCGGCGGGGGAAGCGGGGGTGGCGCGCGCCATCGGCCTGCTGCGCGCCGAAATCGAACGCGGAATGAAGCTGATGGGCGCGCAGTCGCTGGCCGACTTGTCGCGCGCCAATCTGCGCTGGCGGTGACATATCCTCCCTGTCGCGCAGCGATGGGGAGGTGGCGCGAAGCGCCGGAGGGGCGGTGCTGGTGCGGCAACGCACCGGTGTGCCTTGCCGCACCAAGCCCGTCTGTCCGCCCTTCGCGCTGCCACCTCCCGATGCCCTATAGGCACAGGGAGGAGCTTCGTTAGGCCGCCGCCTCCCTCTTCCCCAGCCCGCTCCAGTCGATGTTGCGCGTCATATACATGACCCCCGCCAGCGCCGCGAACATCAGCACCGATCCGATGAGCAGCGAATAGGCCTCCAGATTGAGCAGCACATAGAGGAGCGCATAGAGCCCCGTCAGCAGCGCCGCCAGAAACCGCGCGCGTTTCCAGCTTTTGAGCACGGCGGCGCTGTAGGCGCTGAGCAGCGCGATGATCGCCGCCGATGCCGCGAGATAGGCGAGGGTAAAACCGACCACTTCGGCAAAGGCGAGCAGCAGGACAAAGAAAAGCACCAGCGCGATCCCGGCGAGCAGATATTCCGCCGCCGCCACCCGCGCCCCGCCGATGATGTCGAACATCAAAAAGGCGACAAAAGTGAAACCGATGAACAGGAAGCCATATTTGATCGCCCGGTCGACCTGGCTGTAGAGATTGACGGGTTCGACCAGGCCGATGGTGACCGCCTTGGCCTGGCCGCCGCTGGCCGACCCGTCGCTCGTCGCGGCCTCAATCCCCGCCATGCCCACGGTCTCGGCGGGGCGGCCAAGGTCGGCGTCCAGCACCTGCGCCTGCCCCAGTGCCAGATTGGAAATGGCATAGTTGGCGGTGAACCCATTGTCGCGCACCTGCCGCGCGGTGGGCAGGAAGTCGCCGCCAAAGCTGGGGCTGGGCCAGCTTGATTTGACCGTGAAACGCGTGTCGACGCCGCGCGGGACCATCCGGAAATCGCCCATCCCACGCACGCCAATGGCGTAGCGCAACGCCAGCGGCGCGCCGTCCGACCAGTCGATAAAGGCAAAGGTGCCCGAATTGCCCGTGGACAACAGGCCCTTGCCAGGTTGCAAGGCGACTGCCGCACCATTGACCGTCAGGCTGTTGCCATCGATCAGCCCGCGGGCGTCGCTGATCCCCAGCCGCACCTCGGCCCGGTCGAGCAACAGCATGTCGCGCGTGACGCCATAACGCGCCAGATCGGCGGGCAGGGTAAAGCGCGCCGCCCCGGCAATGCGGCTTTCATAGACGACGGTTTCGTAAATTGCCTTTTTCCGCCGCTCGGGCTTGATCGTCACATCGGCCTGATTGGCCAGCGGGGAAAGGAACAGCTCGCGGATGCGGGTGACGTTGCGGGTCACGTCGCGGCCATTTTCGGTGACCGTTTCCGCCATGGTCGCGCGATAGGGGATGACGACGACCGGTCCGGCAATGGTCTGCGACCCGCCCCAGCCCTGGCCAATGGCGCTTTGCGCGGTTTCGGCCTGCGACTGGCGGTCCCACACCAGCGTATAGACCATCAGCAGCGGCACCATCAGCGCCAGCGCCAGCAGCACCGCAATGGCCAGCTTGACGCCCGGGCTGCGCTCTGAGCGGCTGGGGACTGGACTGGGACTGGGGCTGGAGTTCGGGGTGGCGGCGGGTGATGGATTCATGATGCGACTCCGCATGCAAACGGTTCGCCGATGGAAATACACGTTTCACCGCACACCGCAATCCCCTTGCGCCCCCCCTTCGTCACCCCGGCCACCGAGCCGGGGTCCAGCTTTCTGGTTGCGATCAAAGCTGGACCCCGGGTCAAGCCCGGGGTGACGAGAGGGAAGTAGGGGCGCACAAAGGCACTGCGCCCAGCAGGGCCCCGCCTACCCCGCCAGCGCGCGTTGTCGCCGTCGCTGCACCGATGATCCGATGCCCATCGCCTCGCGATATTTCACCACCGTGCGCCGGGCGATATCGTGCCCTTCCTTGGCGAGCAGCGCGGCGATGGCGTCGTCGGACAGGATCGCCCTGGCATCCTCGCCCTCGATCAATTTGGCGATCCGGCTCTTGATCGCTTCGGCGGACGCGGCACCTTCGCCATCAGTGGCGGCAATGCCGCTGGAGAAGAAATATTTCAGCTCGAAAATGCCGCGCGGGCAGGCCAGATATTTGTTGCTGGTCACCCGGCTGACGGTGGATTCGTGCATGGCAATGGCCTCGGCGACCTGGCGCAGGGTCAGCGGGCGCATCGCGCTGACGCCGCGGGTGAAAAATCCCTCCTGCTGCTTCACAATCTCGCTCGCGACCTTCACGATGGTGCGCTGCCGCTGGTCGAGCGCGCGGACCAGCCAGTTGGCGTCGGCCAGCTGTTCGGACAGCCAGGCCCGGCTTTTGGCCGCCGCGCCCTTGGCCAGTTCGGCATAATAGCGCCGGTTGACGAGCAGCCGGGGCAGCGTGTCATTGTTGAGTTCAATGGCCCAGCCGCCGCGCGCCGGGCGGACGAAAATGTCGGGGACCACTGGTTCGGCGAGGCCGCCGCCAAAGCGCAGCCCCGGTTTGGGATCATAACCGCGCAGCTCGCGGATCATGTCGGCCATATCCTCATCATCCACGCCGCAGATACGCCGCAGCTGCGGCAGTGCGCCCTTGGCCAAAAGGTCGAGGTGCGCGATCAGCGTGGCCATGGCGGGGTCATACCGGTCCGCCTCGCGCGCCTGGATGGCGATGCATTCGGCCAGATCGCGGGCGCCGACGCCGCTGGGGTCAAACTGCTGCACCTGCGCCAGCACCTCCTCCACCAGCGCGCGCGCTACCCCCAACCGCTCGGCTATTTCGCCAAGGTCGGCGCGCAGATAGCCGGTTTCGTCGATTGCCCCGATCAGCTGTTCGGCGACCAGCAGCGCGATGGCGCCAAAGCGCTCCCCCGCCTGCGCCAAAAGATGCTGGTGCAGATCGGCATCGGCCGCCGCAAAGCCATCGAAATCCACCGCCTCGCCGCTCTGGCCCCCGCTCTCGCTGGAACCGGTGCCCGCCATCATGTCGCTGGCGCTGTCATGGTGAAATGTTTCGGCGGCAAAATCGACGTCCAGATCGTCGCCCAGCGGCGCATCGCTGCCAAGCTGCGTATCGGCCCCGCCATCCAGCGCGCCGCCGTCCGCCGGGGCATCCGCTGGGGCCTCAGCCGGGGCGGCATCATCGCCGCCATCCATTTCGAGCAGCGGATTGCTGGCCAGTGCGTCGGCCAGATAATCTTCCAATTCCAGATTCGACAATGCCAGCAGCTTGATCGCCTGCTGCAACTGCGGCGTCATCACCAGCGATTGCGACTGGCGAAGATCGAGGCGGGGGCCCAGCGCCATGGCAGTTCTGTCGGTCGCTATCCGCGCGCGGCGCGGGTCACAGCGAAAAACCCTCGCCCAGATACAGCCGCCGGACGTCAGCATCGGCGACCAGTTCAGCGGGCGAACCGGCCAGCAGCACCTTGCCATCATAAATGATGCAGGCCCGGTCGACGAGGTCCAGCGTTTCGCGGACATTATGGTCGGTGATGAGCACGCCAATGCCGCGCGTTTTCAAATCCACCACCAGATCGCGAATGTCGCCGATGGAGATGGGATCAATCCCCGCAAAGGGCTCGTCCAGCAGGATGATGGATGGGTCGGCGGCCAGCGCGCGGGCAATTTCGGCGCGCCGCCGTTCCCCGCCCGACAGCGCCATCGACGGCGCGCTGCGCAGCCGCGTCAGCCCGAATTCGTCGAGCAGCCGCTCCAGCTTGGCCGCGCGCGCTGCCTTGTCCGGCTCGCTCAGCTCCAGCACTGCGGCAATATTCTGCTCCACCGTCAGCCCGCGAAAAATCGACGTTTCCTGGGGCAGATAGCCCAATCCCAGGATGGAGCGGCGATACATGGGCAGGTTGGTGATGTCGGCCCCATCGAGCATGATGCGGCCTGCATCGGGCTTAACCAGCCCCATTATGGAGTAAAAGCAGGTCGTCTTGCCCGCGCCATTGGGGCCCAGCAGGCCGAGCACTTCACCTTTGCCCACCGACAGCGAAACGTCCGACAGGACGACGCGCTTGTCATAGCTTTTGGCGATGGAAATCACCGCCAGGCCATTGCCCTGTTCGGCATCTTCCAGCGCATGCGCGACATTGTCGGCAACGCCATGGCTGGCCGCGCTGTGCGGCGCTGCGGAAGAAACATGATCGGCCATAGAGCGGTTCGCTGCCTGAAGAGTGTTGAGGGCTCGTTACTCCAGCGCCCCCGCTGCGGTCAATCTGGCAGGCTTTTTGCTTGCCCACCCATTTTGGCGGCGATTCGGGTCCAATCGGGGGCGACCGTGCGGGGTTTGGCGACCATGCTGCCCGCGATGGACCACAGGCATGCGTTTACCGACGGCTGGCTCCGGGCCGAGGCGGTCCTAATTGTGAGCCTGCACCTCTTGCTCTGGCTCCCCGTCTGAGCGCGGCGCAAACAGGTCGCCGTCGGGATGAAAGCGTTCGCGCTGCGGCAGGTTGAGCCCGGCCAGCGCCTCGCGCAGCTCTTGCCGCGCCACGACATGGGTCATCGCCAGGCCGCCCAATTGCCCCTTGTCCAGCAGCGTCAGCCCGGCGGGGAAAAGTTCGCGGTAAATGACCCGCTCACCCAGCCCCGGGATGACGCGGAATCCCACCCGCTTGGCCAGCTGGTCCAGCGCGTCGCCAACGCGGCGCATGTTGCGCGCCTCGACATGCTGGAGGCGGTTGCGCAGGATAACCCAATCGATGGTCCGGCCATCGGCCTTGGCCCGCGCCTTGCGCGTGTCCCAGATCAGCTCGGAATAAAAACTGGGGCGGATGACGCGGTAATCCTCTGGGTCCACTTCGCCGATCAGGTCGAAATCGATAAAGCTGTCATTGATCGGCGTGACCAGCGTGTCGGCGCGCGTCGCCAGATAGCGCGTGAATTTGTCGTCGCGCCCCGGCGTGTCGATGATCAGGAAATCGCAATCCACGGACAATTTGGCGAGTTGGTTGTCCAGCGTGGCAATCGATTCGCCGCTGAACACATCAAAGCGCGGGGTCGGCAGGTCGATGTCGCGCCGCGCCGCCGTGCGCGTCCGATTCTCCAGATAGCGGTGAAAGGTGCGCTGCCGCGAATCCAGGTCGATGCCCGACACGCGCCAGCCCAGCGCCGTCAGCGCCACGGCGAAATGCACCGCGCACGTCGATTTGCCGGTTCCCCCTTTTTCATTGGCGAACAGGATGACATGCGGGCTTTTGGGCGTCATGGGCATTGCGGCTTTGCTGGGGCCGCGCCAGAATGATGCGGGCCGGAGAGAGGATTTCCCGGCCATTAGAGGAGCGACAAGGGCTGTGCAAATCATCCGTGAGGTCGGCGCCCTGCGGCGCGCGGTGGCGGGGCTGCGGGCCGGTGGCCGGACGCTGGCGCTGGTTCCGACCATGGGCGCGCTGCACGATGGCCATATGGCGCTGGTCCGCGCCGCGCAGCAGCAGGCCGACCATGTCGCCGTCTCGATTTTCGTGAACCCGACGCAATTTGGCCCGAATGAGGATTTTGCCGCCTACCCGCGCGATGAAGCCCGCGACGCGGCGATGCTGGCCGACGCCGGGGTTGACCTGCTGTGGGCCCCCGATGTCGCGACCATGTATGCCGCCGCCCATGCCAGCCATATCCATGTGGCCGAACTGGGGAGCGATTATTGCGGTGCGGCCCGCCCTGGCCATTTTGACGGGGTGGCAACGGTGGTCGCGAAATTGTTCAACCAGGTCGCCCCCGACATGGCGCTGTTTGGCGAAAAGGATTGGCAGCAGCTGGCCATCATCCGCCGCATGGCTGCCGACCTTGACTTTGCCGTCGCCATCAACGGCGTGCCCATTGTGCGCGAGGCGGATGGCCTCGCCCGATCATCGCGCAATGCCTATCTGTCCGCCGATGAACGGCGCGCCGCCGTCGCCCTGCCGACCGCGCTGCGGGCCTGCGCCGGGGCGATTGCCGATGGCGCGCCGGTCGCGGCAGCGCTGGCGGAGGCCGAAGCCGCCATTATCGCCGGTGGATTTGACCGGGTGGATTATGTGGCTCTGGCCGATGCCGACAGTCTGGAACGATTGACCCAGTGGCGCACACCGGCGCGATTGCTGGCCGCCGCCCGGCTGGGCCGGACGCGACTGATCGACAATTGGCCCGTTGGTTAACGAAAAGATGCGTTTGAAAACAATATATTAGGGAGAGAATGGGGATTTCCGACGGGCGCGTTAACCATTTGTTGACCATGAACGGCAAATTTGCCCTTCAGCGACCCGGCACTTGGCGGGTGCAAAGGGGACCTTCGATGGCCAACAGCATGAAGAGCGCACAATTTCTGATCGAGAGCCGCCTGGCCGATGCCGCGCGCGGCGATCCGGCGGCCTATTTCGATCTGGGCATCGCCTTTTCCACGGGCAGCGGCGGGGTCGAGGTCGATCTGGTGCAAGCGCATAAATGGTTCAACCTGGCGGCGCTGGGCGGCAATCGCGAAGGGCAGCAATGCCGGGCGGACGTGTCGGAAGAAATGAGCCGCGACGAAATTGCCGAAGCGCAGCGCCAGGCGCGGGCGTGGCTGGACGAAACCGCCCGCCGCCCCACGCATCAACGCTTTGCCGCCTGAAGCCTTACCCCTGCCGAAAGGGCAGATGCACTTCCAGCCAGGCCGCCTCCATCGCTTCGGCGGCGCGCTCGCGCTCCAGAAATTCGGCGACGGCCCGGCGAAACCCGGCATCAGGGATATAATGCGCTGACCAGGTGGGGACGGGTGCATATCCCCGCGCCAGCTTGTGCCCGCCCTGCGCGCCGGCCTCCACGCGCGGTAACCGCAGCGAAATCGCCAGATCAATGGCCTGATAATAGCATAGCTCAAAATGCAGAAAGGGGATGTCGGCGCACGTTCCCCAGTAACGGCCATAGAGCGCATCGTTGCCGACAAAATGCATGGCGCCCGCGACCGCGCGCTCACCATCATAGGCCATCGACAGGATGATATCGTCCGCCATCGCTTCGGCCAGCAAATCGAATGCGGCGCGGGTCAGATAGGGTCGACCCCATTTGCGCGCGCCCGTATCCTGATAAAATTGCCACATGGCATCCCAGTCGGCAGGCTCTATGGCCACGCCCCGGCGATTTTCAATCCGCACCTGCGCCTGCGCCCGCGCGCGTTCCTTGCGCAGCTGCTTGCGCCGCGTGGACGTCAGGCTATCCAGAACGGCGCTGAAATCGGGATATCCCGGGTTGGCGAAATGAAATTGGGTGTCGCGGCGCAGCAGCCACCCAGCGTCGGCAAATTGGTCCACTTGCGCCGGGTCGACAAAGGTCGCGTGCGCCGATGACAGGCCATTGGCCCGCACCACCGCCTCGGCCCCGCGCAGCAGCATGGCGGTAGCGTCGGGATCGCGGCCCAGCAGGCGCGGGCCATTCACCGGCGTAAAGGGCACGGCCAGTTGCAGCTTCGGGTAATAGGACCCCCCGGCGCGTTCCCAAGCATCCGCCCAGCTGTGGTCAAAGACATATTCGCCCTGGCTGTGGCCCTTGAGATAGGCTGGCGCGGCGGCGAGCAGCGTGCCGGCATCATCCTCCACCAGCAACGGGGCGGCCTGCCAGCCGGTCCCCGGCCCGACGCTGCCCGATGTTTCGAGCAGCGCCAGGAAGCGGTGGCAAACAAACGGGTTGCCGCCGTCATGCAGGGCGTCCCACGCCGCCGCAGGCACATCGGCCACACCGCTACCGATTCGCAGGGACAGCGCGCCCTGGGCACTGGCCGCCATGGCGGGTTCAGGCCGGCCGCACCGCGACAATCGCGTCAATTTCGACCGCCGCCCCGCGCGGCAGGACGGCTACCCCCACGGCGCTGCGCGCATGTTTCCCCGCGTCGCCGAACACCGCCTCCATCAGCTCTGATGCGCCATTGGCGACTTGCGGCTGATCGGTGAAGTCGCCGGTGCTGTTGACGAACACGCCCAGCTTCACGATGCGCTCAACGCGCGACCAATCGCCGCCAATGGCCGCACCAATTTGGGCAATCAGCATGATGCCGCACAATTTGGCGGCGGCCTGTCCGCCCGCCAGATCGACGTCATCGCCCAGCCGCCCCGTGACAAAGCTGCCGTCGGGGCGAAAGGGCAATTGTCCGCTGATATGCAGCAGGCCGCCCTGTTCGACGCTGGGCACATAGGCGGCCACAGGAGCCGCTGGAGCGGGCAGAGTGATGCCAAGGGCGGCAAGGTTGGCGGCGACGTCGATCATGGCTCTAAGGGTCCTTTCCGGGCAAATTCAGGCGGGTTCCAACTGCGGTGCCGGGGCATTGTCCGCAATCCGCGCGGCAATCCAGGGCAGGGCTTCGGCCCAGCGATCAATGCGGGCGTGCGCCATGGCGGCAGGGGCGATTTTGTCGGCAATCGCCGTTTCCCCCACCAAGTGCAATCGCCAGACGTCCGGCGCATGTTCGGCGACCGAGGCATGGTGCTGCGGCAAATCGTCGATGAACAGCGCCATGGATGGCGCGCGGTCGGCAATCAGCGCCGCCACGGGCGCGCCCTTGCCGCCCCGGCTGCCGATCACCGGCGCGTGCAGCCCCAGCGCGGCCAATTGTTCGGCGCGGCGGTCCTGATGTTCGGGGCCGACATTGGTCAGGATGACGATATCGGCCACTTCGGCCAAGGCCTGCATGGCCTCCATGGCCCCGGCAATCGGCGTTTGCCGCGCCATTTCGCCGCGGAAAAAGGCATCGAGCAGCGGCCACACCTCCATCGCTTCGAGCGGGGTGCCGCACTCCTTTCGCTTCAGCGCCCCGGCAAAGCTTGCATCCTCCAGCCGAAATTCAATGCCATGGGCCTCGTCCACCCACTGCGCAAAGGGGACGACCATGTGCATCAGCACTTCGTCGCAATCGGTGATGATCAGCGGGCGGTTCATGGGGTTTCCGATGCAGCGAATTCGAGTCGGGCGCCAGCGGCGGCCAGCAACGCCGGTTCGCTATTGATGGCCGCTGCGCAAGACACAAGGTCATTTTCATGGCCCGTCAGAAAGCCCATGATGGCCGCTAGTGTCGCCGGGTCGCCCAGCCGCTGGCGCAGCGCCGCCGGGGTCAGGCCAGTGAGGCCCAGCAAGCGTTCGGCGCGCGATTCCTCGGCCAGAATCCACCCCAGCGCCTGAAGCGCAAGGGCGGCGTCATCATCAAGGGCAGGGGTGGGCATCGGCGATTGTCTCTGGACCCCGCTTCGCCTAAACCCGGCGGCGAAGCAAGCGGGGAAGCAGCGGATATCATGGGCAAGACGGTGTTGGTCGTGGAGGATAATGAGCTGAACCTCCGCCTTTTCTGTGACCTGCTGAAGGCGCATGGCTATGCCGCCCATGCCGTGCGCGATGGCCGCGATTGCCTGGCCCGCGCGCGCGAACTGTCCCCCGACCTCATCATCATGGATATTCAACTGCCGCACATCAGCGGGCTGGACCTGATCACCCAGCTCAAGGCCGATGCGGTGCTCGCCGCCGTGCCGATCATGGCGGTGACCGCCTATGCCGGCAAAGGCGATGAAGACCGCATCCGCGCGGCGGGCGCCGAGGCCTATGTCTCGAAGCCGATTTCAGTGATCAAATTCATCGAAAGCGTGGGCGCCTTTGTTTGAGGTGGGATAAGAGATAATCGGGGACTGTCCCCGATTACACGAAAACCCTCACTCCCTCGGCTTCAGGGGAGGGGCTACGCAGCCACCGATTGGGCGCGGGGCATGAAAAAAGGGCGGCACCATGGCCGCCCCTTTTTGGGTGCTGGACCCCCGCCTTCGCGGGGTTGGCGCATTTCCAAGGCCGCTCGCTTTCAGCGCGCGGGGAAATGCGTCACTTGATCTTGGCTTCCTTGAACTCGACGTGCTTGCGCGCGACGGGGTCATATTTGCGCTGGACCATCTTGTCGGTCATCGTTCGCGGATTCTTTTTCGTGACATAGAAAAAGCCCGTGTCGGCGGTGCTTACCAGCCGGATTTTGACGGTGGTCGGCTTGGCCATGACCTTCGATCCTTAACAAGTCGCCGCAGCGCAGACGCACAGTCCGCTGGGCAGGGGGTGAAACGAAAAAGGGCGGCAGGCATCAGCGCCGCCGCTCCATCAGCGCGCGCCATTGGGCGAATCGCGGCCCAGTGTCAAGGGGGGAAGGGCCGTGCGGTCGCCCTCCCCGCCCCGGATTGCCGCTACCGCTCCAGCCGGAACCGCACGGTCATCGTCACCCAGCTTTCCTCCGCCCGGTCGCCGCGCATGGCCGGTTTGAAACGCCATTTGGCCAGTGCCCGTCGCCGCGTTTCGGTGAAGAAGCCGGGGCTGCTGGCCCCCAGATCCTCCACGGCCTTGACCCTGCCATCGGTGCCCACCAGCACGCGAACCCGCGCCATGCCCTCAATCGCGTTGCGCTGCTCAAAGGCCGGGTAATCGGGCTGAAAGCTGATGGCAAAGCGCGGGTCGGGCCTGGCCTCGACCAGGGGCGGCGCGGGGATGGATTCGACCAGCGTTGGCGGTGCGGTGCCGACCACTGGGTCGGCGGGCAAGGGCGGTGGGTCGCTGACCACCACCGGGTCAATCGGATTGCGGCTGATGGGCGGCAGCGGTGCGACGGGGGCCGTCACTGGCGATGCTGCCGGGGGAAGCGGGTCGGTCTGCGGCTTGGGCGGCGGCGGGGGTGGCGGCGGGTCGGTGATCAGCACCACGGTCGTCGGTCCGCTCACGGTCATGATCGGCAGCTCAAACGGCGACAGCGCGACGGCCAGCAACAGCGCAGCGGGCAAACCGACCGCCATCGCCGCAGCCACAGGGCGGTGCCCGGCCCCTGGCTCATAGCGCGCCGGATGGCCGGCGGTGCCGCCGCTTGCGCTGGCGGCACCGCCGCTCAACCGGCCAAGCATATAGGGTATCAGCGTCATGGCATCTCTCCTCGCCAATGTCGGGCGCGGCGCTGCCTGCGATAAACTGTCCGCAGATCAATGCCGCGACACGCTGGCCCGGTGATACGGGTCAGAGAGAGATGCTATACCATCGTCGCCGCTACGGAAAGCTGACGCTAACGGAAGGTGCTTGCCGCTGCCCCGTTCAGTCGGCGGGCCGTTTCTTCGGGCCCGATCAGCGGCAGGATATCGGCCATGTCGGGGCCATGGTCGGCCGCCGTGATGGCGCGGCGCAAGGGCAGGAACAGGGCGCGGCCCTTGCGGCCCGTTTGCGCCTTCATCGCCTCGGTTAGCTGCTGCCACGGCCCATCCGCCCAGTTCAGCGTGGGCACCAGGGCGGCGGCCTGCCGCACAAAGTCGGCATCCTCGGGCTCGGCGGCGATGGGTTGGAAATCGGCTGCAAAGACGCGGGCACCGTCGGCGGCGTCGCCGACCGTCATCGCATTGGCCCGAACGATGGTCCACACCGGCTCACTGACCGCTGCGGGCAAGCGGTCGCGAACCGCCGCATAGGGCAGGCGGTGGACAATCTTGGCATTCAGCGCCTGCAGCTCGCCCTCGTCAAAGCGCGCCGGGGCGCGGCCAAAGCGGGCGAAATCAATGCCCGCAATCAGCGGCGCGGTGTCGGTCACCGGCTCGACTGGATCGCTCGTCCCCAGCCGCGCCAGCGTTGCCAGCAAGGCAATGGGTTCAATCCCCAGCATCCGGTAATGGGCCATGCCCTGTGCGCCCAGCCGCTTGGAAAATTTCCCGTCGGTGCCGACCAGCAACGCCTCATGGGCAAAATGCGGGCAAGGGGCATCCAGCGCCGCGAACATCTGCACCTGCACTGCGGTGTTCGACACATGGTCCTCGCCGCGCACGACATGGGTCACCTGCATCGCGATATCGTCGATGACGCTGGGAAGCAGATAGAGCCAGCTGCCATCGGCCCGCCGGACAACGGGGTCGGACAGGCGCGCCGGGTCAAACCGCTGCGGCCCGCGCACCATGTCGTCCCATTCGATGGGCGCGTCATGATCCAGCCGGAACCGCCAATGGGGCGCGATCCCCTCGGGCACTGGGGCATCGGCGGGCTTGCGTTCATAGACCGGCGGCAAACCGCGGGAGAGCAGGATTTTGCGCCGAACATCCAATTCTTCCGGGCTTTCATAACAGGGGTAGACCCGCCCTGCCGCGCGCAGCCGGTCAAAGGCTGCGTCGTAGAGGGCAAAACGGGCCGACTGCCGTTCCTCGCCATCGACATCGAGGCCCAACCAGTCGAGGTCAGCGCGGATGGCGTCGACAAATTCCTCGCGCGACCTCTCGCTATCGGTATCGTCAATGCGCAGCAGGAAGCGCCCACCATGTTTTCGGGCCCACAACCAATTGTGCACGGCGGTGCGGACATTGCCGACGTGCAAATGGCCGGTGGGAGAGGGGGCAAAGCGGGTCACGACTGTCATGCCGTGCCTATAGCCACTTTTCCGGGCGGCGCGAGGGGTGGCGTTCCTGTTTCATTGCGGCACAATCTCGGGACTCTGCGCAGGGCGGGCTTTACCCTTTATTTTCCGTGTTCTGCTAATCGGCTGCGATGACATTGGTGCAGTCATTCAGGAACCGCTTCTGGCCGGACGTGCCGGTGGAGATCCGCGACGAGCTCGCGGGCCTGCGCTATGAACGGCTGCTGCAACAGCTTCCGGCGGTCTATCTGACCATTATTGCGGTGGTTTTCACCGCAATGATGGCGGCGGACGACAGTTCGCCATGGATTGTCCGCTATGCCATCCCCATCCCGGTGATCCTGGCGGCGGCCTATCGCTTTCAATGGTGGATCAAGCAGCGCGGTCGCCCGGTGCATCCCGACACGGCGCGCCAGCAAATCTGTCGCACGGCGGCGCTGTCGGCGGCTATCTGCGCCGTCTGTTCGCTTTGGTGCATCGCCAGTTGGCAAATGTCGGCACCCGAACAACGCTCTTATTATCCGATGTTCATGGCGATCGGATCGTTGATTACCGCGTTCAGCGTGTCGTCGATCCGGCTGGTCACCTTTGCCAATCTGACGGCGGGGATCGCCCCCATCTCGCTGGCATTGATGCTGTTCGGCAATGAACTCGACCGTGTTGCCGCCGTCTTTGTCGCGGTGGCCACCCTGTTTCTGGTCCGCATGGTGACTGACCAGCATGGCCAGCTCGTCGACTTGCTGATGCTCAAACACCGGCTGCGCGAGCAGGCGCATACCGACCCCTTGACCGGACTGCTGAATCGCCGGGCGCTGCTGGGCGAGGCAGAGGCGGCCTTTGCCCCCCCCGACGCGGCCCCAGCGCTGGCGCTGATTGACCTCGACGGGTTCAAGGCCGTGAATGACCGCTATGGCCATGCCGCAGGCGACGAGCTGCTGGTTCAGATTGCCGAGCGGATGCGCCGCGCCGCTGCGCCCCAGGCGGTGCTCGCGCGCCTGGGCGGCGATGAATTTGCGCTGTTGCTGCCGCAGGCGGACGCCGCCCAGCTCACGGCCAATGTTGACCAATTGCTCGCGGCGCTGGTGCCGCCCTTTGCCATCGGGGCAGCGCCCATCACGCTGGGGGCAAGCGCCGGGCTGGCCTGCGCGCCGCGCGACGGCACATCCTTGGCAACCTTATTCGCTGCCGCCGACACCGCGCTCTACGCAGCCAAGGCCAAGCGACATGGCACCCGCAGCGAACGGCGCCAGCGGGGGCGGGTCGCCGCCTGAAACCCCCTAACCAGTGCGAAAGCCGTGGGTGATGGGATAGCGCCGGTCGCGGCCGAAATTGCGTGATCCCAGTTTCACGCCCGGCGGTGCCTGACGCCGCTTATATTCGGCGATAGCCAGCAACCGTTCGATCCGCACGACGGCATCGCGGGCAAAGCCGTGCCGCGCGACAACCTCGTCCACGCTTGCCTCCTCCTCCACCAGCATGTGCAGCATCCGGTCAAGGTCGGCATAGGGGGGCAGGCTGTCCTCATCCTTTTGGTCGGGACGCAGCTCGGCGCTGGGCGGCTTGGTGATGATGGTGTCGGGCATGACGGGCATGCGCGGATTGCGCGACAGGCGCGGCACATGCGCATTGCGCCACTTCGCCAGCGCGAACACCGTGGTCTTATAGGCATCCTTGAGCGGATTATAGCCGCCCGCCATATCGCCATAGATGGTCGCATAGCCGACGCTCATCTCGCTCTTGTTGCCGGTGGTCATCAGCATCGGGCCGAATTTGTTGCTGAGCGCCATCAACGTCACGCCGCGGATGCGCGATTGCACATTTTCCTCGGTAATGTCGTAATCGCGGTCGGCAAAGCTGCCCTCCAGCATGGCGTCAAACGCCTCGACCGCGGGCATGATGGGGATGATGTCGTGGCGGCACCCGATCATGTCGGCGCAGGCGGCGGCATCGTCCAGGCTCGCCTGGCTGGTGAAGCGGCTGGGCAGCATCACGCACCACAGGCGTTCGGGCCCCAGCGCATCGGCGGCGATGGCCGCGCAAAGGGCGCTGTCGATCCCGCCCGACAGGCCCAGCACGATACCGGGAAAGCGGTTGCGCTCCACATAATCGCGCAAGGACACGACCATGGCGTGATAAATGTCGGCGGGATGCGCATCCCATTCGGCAATGGCCCCGGCGGCGCAGCGCCACCGCCCATCCTCTCCGCGCGACCATTGGGTGACGCGTTCTTCCTCTTCCCAATCGACCAGCCGGTGCCGCATCGCGCCATCGGCATCCAGCACAAAGGAACAGCCGTCAAACACCAGCTCGTCCTGCCCGCCAACGCGGTTCAAAAAGATGAGCGGCAGACCAGTTTCGGCGACCCGCCCGGCGAACACCTCGGTCAGCCGCCGGTCGTCCTTGTCAATCTCATAGGGGCTGCCGTTGACCGAGATCAGCAGCTCGGCCCCCTGTCCCGCCAAATGCGCGCACACCGGCGGATACCAGCCATCCTCGCAAATCGGCAGGCCCAGCTTCGCCCCGCGCCATTCGACAATGTCGGGCATGGGCCCGGCGGCAAATATCCGCTTTTCATCAAAGGTGCCATAGTTGGGCAGGTCGTGCTTGCGCCGCACCGCATGAACGCGCCCCCCGTCGAGCAACGCGATGATGTTATAGAGCTTGCCCTCTGCATCGCGCTCCACGCTGCCGACCAGCATCGCCGGGCCGCCATCGCCGGTCGCGGCGGCCAGCGTTGCCAGCGCCGCCGCCGCCCGCTCCGCCAGCGCGGGTTTCAGCACCAGATCCTCGGGTGGATAACCGATCAGCTGCAATTCAGGATAGAGGATCAGGTCAGCGGTCGGATGCCGCGCCCGCACGGCCAGCATTGCGGCGGCATTGGCGGCCAGATCGCCCACGGCCTGCGTCAGCTGCGCCATGACGATGGAGATTTTTTGGGAGGAAAAGGTCTCGGTCATGGCCACCGTCTTGGCGCGGGCGGGCGAGCGGCACAACCGGCAAAGTGCGGCGGCGGCACGTTGGGAGAGGACGCTTGGCTTTTGGCGTGATACTGAAAGACGATGCCCCTGATGTATGTCCTTGCCGATGCGTCGCATACGAAATGGTTCAATCGGGTTGAGTCAGACGTTTTCGATCACGCTATCGCTCCGCTCTCTTTGGTAGCCTTTCTGGGCGACGCGAGGCATCACATCTGCATCGCCGTTGACGATGAGGTGATCGTCGGCTTCGTTTCAGCCGTTGACTATGTTCATCCGGACAAGCCGAGGGAGCTTTGGATCAACGAGGTTGGCATTGCCCCAAAATGGCAAGGCAAAGGGATTGCCAAACACTTGCTGACGATGATGTTCGCGCATGGCCGCACGCTTGGCTGCGCCGAGGCATGGATATTGAGCGACCCTGACAATGCGGCGGCTAACGGGCTTTATCGGTCGGTTCAGTCGGCGGTCGACAGCGAACCGACGCCTGCGGTGATGTACAGCTTCAAGCTGACCTGAATTTGCGAAAGCGGGTGCCCGTTGGCTCCCAGCAACACACCCTTTCGCCGCTGGCCTCATCACGCTATCCCCGCCCCATGTTTGACGATCGCGCCCTTTCGCTTGCCATCGACAATGCCGGGCTGCCCGGGGTGGTGGCGCTGGTGAGTGATCGGGATCGGACGCTGTATGCCCGCGCCTTTGGGCGGGCCAATGTGCTGACCGGGGCGGCGATGGCGGTGGATAGCGTCTGCCAGATCGCCTCGATGACCAAGGCGGTGACGGCGGTGGCGGCGCTGATCTGTGTGGCGCGGGGGCAGCTGGCGCTTGATACGCCGATTGCCGACGTGCTGCCCGCGCTGGCCGCGCCGCAGGTGCTGACGGGGTTCGGGCCCGATGGGGCGGCGCAGCTGCGGCCCGCCGCGCGGCCGATCACGCTGCGCCATTTGCTCACCCATACGGCGGGCTTTGGTTATGCCTTTGTGCAGCCAGAGGTGGCGCGCTGGGTGCTGGCGCATCCGGCGGTGCCGGGGACGCGCGCGGCACTAGACCTGCCCTTGCTGTTCGATCCCGGGGACCGCTGGGCCTATGGTATTTCCAGCGACTGGGTGGGCCTGGCGGTGGAGGCGGTCAGCGGCCAGCCGCTGGATGCCTTCATGGCCGCGCATATCTTTGCGCCGCTCGGCATGACCGCGACGGCGTTTCGCAGCGCGCAGACCATGCCGCCCGATGCCGCCGCGGTGCACGCGCGGGTGCCCGGCGGCGCGCTGGTGCCCGTGCCCATCCATCTGGGCGGCGGCGATTATGCGGGTGGTGGCGGCGGGCTGTCGGGCACGGCAGAGGATTATGCCCGCTTCCTGCGCATGATATTGAACGGCGGGCGCGTGGGCGAAACCCGGCTGTTGCCGCCCGATCTGGCCGCCGCGCTGCTGACCAATCAGGTCGGCGCCTTGCGCGCGGGCCAGATGACATCGGCGATGCCGGATCTGGCCAGCCCCTTTGACCTCCTTCCCGACCAGCATTGCGGGTGGAGCCTCGCTGGCCTCATCAACCCTGCGCCCGGGCCCAACGGGCGGTCGGCGGGCAGCCTGGCCTGGGCGGGGATTTTCAACAGCTATTATTGGGCCGATCCCGCGCGCGGCCTGGCGGGCGTGTTCCTGACCCAGCTGGTGCCCTTTGCCGATGCCGGCGCGCTGTCCGCGTTCGGCGCGTTTGAACGCATGGCCTATGCCCGCGCTTGATGCGCTGCGCTGGGTGCCGGTCGCGGCGATTGCGGCGGCGCTGCTGCTGATCGCGCTGGCCGAGCTGGCGCGGCCCGACCGTCCGGCGGCGCGCGGGCGCTGGCCGCTCAATTTCGGCCTTGGCCTGCTCAACGCGGCGTTGGTGCGCGTGGCGGGGGTGGCGGCCCCTGCGGGGGCGGCGCTGGTTGCTGCATCGCATGATTTTGGCCTGCTGCGGCAGTGGGACCTGCCGCTGTGGCTGGTGATTGGCATCGCCATCATCGCAATGGATTTTGCCATTTATTGGCAGCACCGCGCGCTGCACCGCACGCGCTGGGGGTGGTGGCTGCACCGGTTGCACCACGCCGACGCGGCGCTGGATGTGTCGACTGCGGTTCGCTTTCACCCGGGCGAGGCGATGGTGTCGATGCTGTACAAGGCGGCGTTGACGCTGCTCCTCGGCCTGCCGCTGGTGGCGGTGCTGGCCTTTGAGGCGTGGCTGGCCATCGGCAGCATCATCGAACATGGCAATGTGCGGCTGTCCCCGCGCGCCGATGCCATTCTGCGCCGCCTTTGGGTGACGCCCGCGATGCACCGCGTCCACCACAGCGCCCACGGGGATGACCATAATTACAATTACGGCTTTGCCATCAGCATCTGGGACCATCTGTTCGGCACGCACCGCGCGCAGGCATCGGGCCAGCAGATTGGCCTTCCCCTTCGCGGGTCGGCTGGCTAAGGCGCGCGAACATCTGGCGCGTGGGGACGAACGGCAATGAAACTGATTTCCGGCAACAGCAATCTGCCGCTGGCGCGGGCGATTGCCGATTATCTGGACCTGCCGCTCACCGACGCCAGCGTCCGCCGCTTTGCCGACGAAGAGGTGTTCGTCGAAATCCACGAAAATGTGCGCGGCGAGGATGTGTTCATCATCCAGCCGACCAATTTCCCGGCGAACGACAATCTGATGGAATTGCTGATCATCTGTGACGCGCTGCGCCGGGCGTCGGCCAAGCGGATTACGGCAGTGGTCCCCTATTTCGGCTATGCGCGGCAGGATCGGAAACCTGGGCCCCGTACGCCCATTTCGGCCAAGCTGGTGGCCAATATCATCACAACGGCGGGGGCCGACCGGGTGCTGGCCATCGACCTGCACGCCGGACAGATTCAGGGGTTTTTCGACATCCCCACCGACAATCTCTATGCCGCCCCGGTGATGAGCGCGGATATTCAGGCGCGCTTTGCGGGCAAGAATCTGATGGTCGTATCGCCCGACGTCGGCGGCGTGGTCCGCGCCCGGGCGCTGGCCAAGCGGCTGGACAACGCCCCGCTCGCCATCGTCGACAAACGGCGCGAAAAGGCGGGTGAGAGCGAAGTGATGAACATCATCGGCGATGTCGAGGGGCGCTTTTGCATCCTGATCGACGATATCGTCGATTCGGCCGGCACATTGTGCAATGCGGCGGGCGCGCTGAAGGCGGCGGGGGCAGAGGGCGTTGCGGCCTATTGCAGCCACGGCGTGCTGTCGGGCGGCGCGGTCGCGCGCGTGGAGGCGAGCGCGCTCACCGAACTGGTCATCACCGATTCGATCCAGCCGACCGACGCCGTGAACGACAGCGACCGGGTCCGCGTGCTGACCGTCGCCCCTTTGCTGGGCGAGGCGATCAAGCGCATTGCCGATGAAAGCAGCGTGTCGTCGCTGTTCGATTGATGGTGCGGGGGCCCTGGGTCCACATACCCCGTATGTCCTGAGCTTGTCGAAGGACCGTCCTTGTCTTTGAATGGTGCAAAAGGAAAGAACGACCCTTCGACAAGCTCAGGGTAGGCGGGGTAGGGGGCGAGATGAATGTCGCAAATGGATAAGGTTGTCGCATGACCCTCGAAACCGATCTCGCGCTGGCGCAGCGGCTGGCGGACGCGGCGGGTGCCGCAATCCGGCCATTCTTCCGCGCGGCCTTTGCGCATGAGACCAAGGCCGATGCCTCGCCCGTGACCGAGGCGGACCGCGCGGCAGAGGAAGCCATGCGGCGCATCCTGAACGCCGAAGTGCCGCGCGACGGAATTGTGGGCGAGGAATTTGGCGCCGAACGCCCCGGTGCGTCGCGCCAGTGGGTGCTTGATCCGATTGACGGCACGACCAGCTTCATGGCCGGGCGCGCGACGTTCGGGACTTTGATTGCCCTGCTCGTCGATGGCTGGCCGGTGCTGGGCGTGATTGACCAGCCCGTGGCGCGCGAACGCTGGGTCGGGGCGGTCGGCGAAGGCGCGTGGTTCAATGGTGCCCCCATCCACAGCCGCACCTGCCCAGAGCTGGCGCAGGCCACGCTGGCCACCACAGGCCCCAATTATTTCACGCCGAAGGAAGGCGACCATTTCATGGCGCTGGCCAAGGGGTGCGCGCACAAGCGGCTGATTTTCGGGGGCGACTGCTATAATTACGGGCTGCTGGCGTCCGGTCACATCGATCTGGTGTGCGAGGCCGGGTTGAAGCTGCATGATTTTGCTGCGCTGGTGCCCGTTGTCGAGAGCGCAGGCGGGATGATGTGCGACTGGAATGGCGAGCCGCTCAGCGCCGCGAGCGCCGATGACGGGGGCGGCCATGTGCTGGCGCTGGGCGATCCGGCGCGGCTAGAGGATGTGCTGACGGCGCTGGCGGGGTAAGCCAGCGCCGGTCCGCATCAATCGCGGCTGCGCTTACGCCGCCAGTTTGCGGAGCACATAGTGCAGGATTCCGCCATTCATGAAATATTCCACCTCGTTTGCGGTGTCGATGCGGCACAGCGTGTTGAAGGTGAAGCTGGTGCCGTCGGGGCGCGTGACCTCTACCACCACTGTCTGGCGTGGCTGGAGCGCGGCGACGCCAGTGATGGTAAAGACATCGTCACCGGTCAGGCCCAGCGTCTGGCGCGTCGTCCCGTCTTCGAACTGCAGCGGCAGCACGCCCATGCCGACCAGGTTGGAGCGGTGGATGCGTTCAAAGCTTTCGACGATCACCGCGCGGACGCCCAGCAGGTTGGTGCCCTTCGCCGCCCAGTCGCGTGAGCTGCCCGTGCCATATTCCTTGCCGCCGATGACGACCAGCGGGGTGCCGTCGGCCTTGTGCGCCATCGCCGCGTCATAGATGGGCATGACTTCGCCGTCGTAGCGGCTCATGCCGCCTTCGATGCCGGGGACCATTTCATTTTTGATGCGGATATTCGCGAACGTCCCCCGCATCATCACGTCGTGGTGGCCGCGGCGGGCGCCGTAGCTGTTGAAGTCGGCCTTGCTAACCTGATGTTCCATAAGCCATTTTCCGGCCGGGCTGTCCGCCTTGATGCTGCCGGCGGGCGAGATATGGTCGGTGGTGATGCTGTCGCCCAATATGGCGAGCGGCTTGGCCCCGATGATGTCGGCGACCGGTTCGGGGGTCATCGTCATCCCGTCGAAATAGGGCGGATTGGCGACATAGGTGGAGCCCGCGCGCCATTGATAGGTCTCGCTCCCCTCCACCTCAATCGCCTGCCAATGTTCGTCGCCGTCATAAACGCGGGCATAGCGCGCCTCAAACATCGCGCGGTCGATGTTGGCAGTCATCAACTCCTGAACCTCGGCATTGGTCGGCCAGATGTCCCTGAGATAGACCGGCGCGCCGTCATTGCCGGTGCCGATCGGCGTCGTCGTGAAATCCTCGGTCACCGTGCCCTTCAAGGCATAGGCAACGACAAGCGGCGGCGAGGCGAGGAAGTTGGCGCGCACATCGGGCGACACGCGGCCTTCAAAATTGCGGTTCCCAGACAGGACCGACGCCGCGACAATGTCATTGCCGTTGATCGCCCGCGAAATGGGTTCGGCGAGCGGCCCCGAATTGCCGATACAGGTGGTGCAGCCATAGCCAACCAGGTTAAAGCCGACCGCGTCCAAATGCTCCTGCAACCCCGCCTTGGTCAGATAGTCGGTCACCACCTGGCTGCCCGGCGCGAGCGAGGTTTTCACCCATGGCTTGGGTTTCAGCCCGCGCGCATTGGCCTTTTTCGCGACCAGCCCGGCGGCGACCAGCACGCTGGGGTTCGACGTGTTGGTGCAGCTGGTGATGGCCGCGATGACGACGTCGCCGTCGCCGATATCATGATCCTTCCCCTCCACCGCGACGCGCACGGGGGCGGGTTTCTTGTAAAGCTGGGCCAGATCGCCGTTGAACACATCGTCGACCTGCGTCAGTACCACCTTGTCCTGCGGCCGCTTGGGCCCCGCCAGGCTGGGGACGACGCTGCCCATGTCCAGCTCCAGCGTGTCGGTGAACACCGGCTCCGGCCCATTGGGGTCCAACCACAGGCCCTGCGCCTTGGCATAGGCCTCCACCAGCGCAATCGTCTCCTCGGTCCGGCCGGTCAGCCGCATATAATCCAGCGTCTTGTCATCAATGCCGAAAAAGCCGCACGTCGCGCCATATTCGGGCGCCATATTGGCCAGCGTCGCGCGGTCGGCCAGGCTCAAGGACGCAAGCCCGGGCCCATAATATTCGACAAAGCGACCCACCACGCCCTTGGCGCGCAGCATTTGGGTCGCGGTCAGCACCAGGTCGGTCGCGGTCACCCCTTCGGCCAGCGCGCCGGTCAGCTTGAACCCGACGACTTCGGGGATCAGCATGCTGACCGGCTGGCCCAGCATCGCGGCCTCTGCCTCAATCCCGCCGACGCCCCAGCCCAGCACGCCCAGCCCGTTGATCATCGTCGTATGGCTGTCCGTGCCCACGCAGGTATCGGGATAGGCAACCGTCGCGCCGCTGGCGTCGGTGCTGGTCCACACCGCTTGGGCAATATGTTCCAGATTGACCTGGTGGCAAATGCCCGTGCCCGGCGGCACCGCCTTGAAATTGGACAGGCTCTTCGACCCCCATTTCAAAAAGTCATAGCGTTCGCCGTTGCGATAATATTCAATCTCGACATTCGCCTCAAACGCCTTGGGGTGGCCGAATTCGTCGACCATCACGCTATGGTCGATGACCAGGTGAACGGGCACCAGCGGGTTGATTTTCGACGTGTCCCCGCCCAGCCGCGCAATGGCATCGCGCATCGCGGCCAGATCAACAACGCACGGCACGCCGGTAAAATCCTGAAGCAGCACGCGCGCCGGGCGATATTGAATTTCGGTGTTGCTGGTCGGGTTCGCCTGCCAATCGATCAGCGCCTGGATGTCGGCGGTGGACACGGTAAAGCCGCCATCTTCAAACCGCAGCAGATTTTCGAGCAGCACCTTCATGGAAAAGGGCAGGCGCGACACATCCCCCAGCTTCGCCGCCGCGCGGGCCAGCGAATAATAGGCATAATCCCTGCCGCCCACAGTCAATGTGTCGCGAGTGCCCAGCGTGTCGTGTCCGGTGGCGGTCATGTGATCGGTGATCCCTGTCTGACGGCGCGGCCAAGAAGCCCGCGCACGGGTTGCGGTCGCGGGTGCCTTACGCCGGGGGCAAGGAAATGCAAGGGGGGGGTGAAGCTGGACCCCGGGTCAAGCCCGGGGTGACGGGATGGGGGGGCACCCACGCTTTTCCCTTATCGTCGCCCCGGGCTTGACCCGGGGCCCAGCTTTTGGGCTCCAGAGCAAGCTGGACCCCGGCTCGGGGGCCGGGGTGACGGGGTTTTGAGCCCATGAACCAAAGCGCGTCGCCCCGGGCTTGACCCGGGGCCCAGCTTCACCCCTTTTGCTGCACAAAGCTGGAATTGGGTGCAGCTGCCTGGGTGACGGGGCCCTAGCGAATGGCCGACATGGCGTTTGGTCAGCGGCAACCGGCCCACCGACGGACCTTTTTCGCCGACGTTGCAGCAGTTCGCCTATGTCAGCCGATCGACCCGATATGTGCCATCATCCAAAAACGTGATCTCGCCAGCATCGCGCAGCTCCTGCAAAACGCGGCTGACCGTTTGCCCGGGCGTGTCGCCCTTGGCCCCAACATCGCTGACCATCATCGACAACTCGGCATCCAGCAGATCCTGGCGTGTGAAAACAACCCCGCTTGCTCCGCCGCAGTGCCGGATGATTGCGGCGCGAACGGCGTCTTTCCAGCTTTGACCAGCCACAAATTTGCTCCCTGACCAGATGTGTTGTGACGCAATGTAGTTTGACAGCAATTGACCCAATTGGCCAGCTTGGTTGGCTGTAGCAACGGTAAAGCTGGACCCCGGGTCAAGCCCGGGGTGACGGGGTTTGGGGGGGGGGCACCTGGGCTTTCCCCCAATCGTCGCCCCGGGCTTGACCCAGGGCCCAGCTGTCCCTTTTGGCGGGTGGGCGGCGTGGGCAGGTTGGACGCTCAAAGAATCCGATCGGCCAAATCGTGCCAATCCGGATTGGCCTGCTCGATCAACGCGAATTTCCATTCCCGCCGCCAGCGTTTGAGGCGCTTTTCATGGGCGATACAGGCGTGAATGTCATCGCCCCGTTCGGCCCAGACCAGGCGGGTCAGGCCATAGCGGCGGCAGTGGTCGGACCCGGTGTCGCTGCGGTGCGGGTGGATGCGCGCAGCCAGATCGCTGGTCACGCCGACATAGAGCGCGCCGCGATAGCGGTTGGCCATGATGTAAACCCACCCGCCCTTTGCCATCGGGTCGGTATCAGCAAAGCTGGACCCCGGGTCAAGCCCGGGGTGACGTTGGGTGGAAGACCATGAAGAATTGCGCGTCGCCCCGGACGTGATCCGGGGCCCAGATGTTTCGGCGCAAGGGAAGCTGGACCCCGGGTCGAGCCCGGGGTGACGGGGTTTGGGGGTGCACCCACGCTTTCCCCTATCGTCGCCCCGGGCTTGACCCGGGGCCCAGCTATTCTGTCCCCGCCCCCCAAAAAAAACGCTTTCCTACACAAACCAAATAGGTTCATAACCTATCCATCAACCAACCAGGTGATTCGGAGCAGGGCAATGGCAGATGGTGGCAAGCGGCGGGTGCGGGCGGGGGTTGGGGTGGTTGCTTCGCCCCTGATGCCCGGGGCGCGGGTGCGCGAGGATGGGTGGACGGCGGCGCGGACGCAGACTTTTCTGGCGCTGCTGGCGCAGACCGGCTGTGTCAGCGATGCGGCGCGGGTCGCGGGGATCAGCCGCAATTCGGTGCGGCGCGCGCGGGCCAAATTCAGGCTCTTTGACCAGGCGTGCCGTGATGCGCTGGCCAAGGCGCTGCGCGGATTGGAGGCGGTGGCCTATGACCGCGCGGTTGCGGGCCGCGAAACCATCATCATCCGCAAGGGGCAAGAGGTGGAGCGGCGAATTGCGCCATCGGACGCGTTGCTCAAGCTGCTCATCCAGCGCGGCGACATGCAGGGGCTTGGCCCGGCCAGCGGCGGGGCGGGGCCGGTTGACAGCCAGGGCCGCCCGCTGACCCCTGACGATTATATCACGCGCGAGGAGGGGGCGGCGGGCTATCATTGGTGGGAGGGCCGCAAATGCACCGAGGATGAAGATCCCAGGGTGATATTGGCGAAAAAAATCGACCAGATGCGCGACCGGATTTCGGAAAAGGAATGGGCCGAACAATGCTGTCGCCGGTGCCACCAGCCGATGACCGAGGCGGTGTGGGCCGAAATCCTGCGCCGGGGCGGGGGCACCGACCGCTATGGCGGCTATGGCGCCGTGCCGCCAAGCGCGCGGCGACACGGTTAGCAGGGCGGTGATGCGCCGCACGCCTGCCCTTCCTTTCGTCCCCACCCACCGTCGCCCCGGGTCTGACCGGGGGCCCTGCTGCTAGGGCGCAAGGGAAGCTGGACCCCGGCTCGGGGGCCGGGGTGACGGTGAGAGGATAAAGATAATTCCGCGTCGCCCCGGGCTTGACCCGGGGCCCAGCTTTTTGGGTCCGCAGGAAGCTGGACCCCGGCGCGGGGGCCGGGGTGACGGGGGAAGGGTGGGCGCCATCGACCCGGCTTGCTGCGGCCGGGTCAGGGGCGCTGTCAGGAGCAGCCGGCTGCGCTGCGCACGTCGGCCAATTTCCCGCGCTGACGCCGGGCGTCCATGGCGGTCAGCCAGCCGCGCTGCGCCATTTTGTCCCAAATCGCGTTGCCCGCGCGCGCCGCGTTACAGGCCTCGGCGCGGCGGCCCAAGCGGGCATATTGTTCGGCCGCCAGTGTATGGGCAATGCCCATGTCGCGGTGGACCTGTTGCCCGTCGGGATTGCGCGCCAGCCGCGCGGCGCGGATGGCGACATAGTCGCGCTGGCGGGCGATGGCGGCGGCGGTCTGGCCCATATCCTCCAGCACCAGCGATTCCTGGCCCAGCAGCGACGTCAGCCGCTTTTCAATGCTTTCATCAAAACCCAGCGCCAGCCGTGCCTCCATCGCCCTGCGGCCGGCCTCAGCCGCTGCCAGTGCCGCGCCGCGCTGGCCCGGCAGGTCGGACAGCGTGCCCGCCAGATTATATTGCGCGTCGCCATAGCGGTTATACCACAGCTGGGTCGGGCGGCGCGCCAGTTCGGCATCGACCAGCGCCGCTCCCTCGCGGTACCAGGCCAGGCTGGCGGGCGGACCGTCGGCATAATAGGCCGCGTTGCCGATTTCGGCGAGCAGCGTATATTCCAGGGCGCGCGCCTGATCGGCCCATTCGGCGGGCCAGCGCCGCGCGCGCAGCCGGGCCAGCGCCTGTTTGAGCTGCACCGCCGCTTTGGCGGGCTCATCCTCCCACAACAGCATGAAGCCGTCGCTTTTGGCCGCGGTAATGGCGCCCAGCGCAGCGCCGGGGCGGGCGGGTTCGCGGGCCAAAGCGGCGGCGAACAGGCGCGCGGCCTCGGCATTCACGCGCGTCGATTCGGCGGTGTCGGCCAGCGTCGTCCAGCGCACCGATTGCACCCAGCCGCGCTCTTCCAGCACGGCGGCGTCGTCGCTGTCCATGGCGGCGAGCAGGGCGGCGGCCTTGTCCAACGCCGCCTGGGCATCGCCGGTCCGGCCCAGATTGGCCCCGCCCGCGCCGCCCAGCACCGTTGCCAGCCGCCGATAGCCGCGCGCCGTGTCCAGCCGCAGGTCCTGCGGCGCATTGCCCAGCGACGCCAGCCGGTCGAGATAGCGGCCCGCCATCGCCGCCAGGGCAGCGCGCGGGGCGGCGGTGCCGGGCACGTCGGCCAGCGCGTCATAATGGGGGAAGAGCATGAAGCGGGAGAGGTCGCGCACCTCGAAAAAGCGTTGCTCGGCCTCTGCCCGCGCGCGTTCGGCGCGCCAATATTGCACGCTGACCAGCGCCGTTGCCGCGATCAGCCCCAGGCCGATGCCCGTCGCAATGCGCTGGCGGCGCAGGAATTTGGCGGCGCGCGCCAAGAGCGGCGTGGCGCGCGCCGACACCAGCCAATGCTGGTCGCGCGCGTCGAGGTCGGCGAGCAGGGCGGGAACATCGGGGTAGCGCTGCGCCGGGTCCGCCGCTACGGCCTTTGCGGCGATGGCGGCCAGATCGGCATCGACCCGCTGCCCCGCGAGCAGGTCGGCGAGCACCCGGCCCAGCGCAAAGACATCGGCAGCGACGCTGGGCGGGCCGCCCGCCAGCCGTTCGGGCGCGGCATAATGGCGGGTCAGCGCGGTGTCGCCGCCGCCCGCGTCACCCATCAACTGGGCGATGCCAAAATCGACCAGCTTGGCCGTCCCGGCGGCGTCGACCAATATGTTGGACGGTTTGATGTCGGCGTGGATGACGAGCGCGCGGTGGGCAAAGGCGACCGCCGCGCACGCCTGGCGGAACAGCGCGAGCCGCGCGGGCAGCGCCAGCCGGGCGGCGGCGGCATGGTCGGTGATGCTCGCCCCCTCCACCAGGTCCATGGCCAGCCAGGGGATGCCGCCATGCGACCCGCCGTCCAGGATGCGGGCGATGCCCGGCGCGACCAGCCGCCCCAATATGCGCCGCTCGGTCAGAAAGCGGTTCAGCGCATCGGGGCTGTGCAGCTGGCCGCGCATCAGCTTGATGGCCACTTGCTGGTCAAACACGCCGTCGTCGCGCTCGCCGCGCGCGACCACCCCCATGCCGCCGCGCCCCAGCACCCCGGTCAAGCGATAGGGGCCCACCCGGTCGGGCAGCGCGTCGGGCGCATCATCGTCGAACCAGCGTTGCACCCCGCCGGTTTGCAGCACCGTGTCGGCGTCCGCCGCCCGGGCGAGCAATTCGGTCACCCGGTGCAACAGCGCGGGCTGGCCAGCGCAAAGTTCGGCGGCGCGCGCAGGCCAGGCATCGGGGGTCAGCGCGACCACATCCTCGCAAATGGCCAGCGCCTGCTGGTCCTGCAGCACGGTTGCCGGGTCCAAAGTCATCGCGTCACCGCCGCCGCCCCCCATCATGCGCCGTCATTTTCCCGCGCCCCGATTCTATCACAAGCCGCGCGCCATCAGAACCGCCAGTTGACGGCCAGGCCAAGCCCGCTGTCAACGCTGGCAAAATTGGACAGGAAAAAGCTCGAATCGCGCTTCACATAGCGCGCCGACGCCGCCACCGTCAGCCGCGGGCTGACCGCATAGCTGACCGCCACCCCGCCTTCATATTGCCAGTCGCGGCGCGGGACAAAGGTGACGTCTTCATAGAAATCATCGAACCAGAATCGGCTGACCACGCCATTGGCGCTGACCGTCAACTTGCCCATGCGGCGCGCCAGCGTCGCGCGCAGGCCGACCGATTTGCTGTCATTTTCGCCTACCTCATTCTTCACGCGGCTGACGACGATCAGCGGCTGAAACACCGTCCGCTGGTCCAGCGGCAGCACCGCGCCCAGATGCGCGCTGGCCCCGTAAAAGCCGGTGCCGCTGCGCACCTTGCGGTCGAAATTCCACCCGCCAAAGGCGCTGATCCCGATGTGCAGCGGCGATTTGCCCAGCCCCGTGCCCAGCGACACATTGCCGCTGGCCAGCGTGTTCGACGGCGCAAAATCCTTGAAATAGCGGGTTCCCGAAAAGCTGAGCGCCGCCGCCAGATTGACCTTTTCGGCGATCAGCGTTTGCAGGCCAATGTCCATACTGGCCTCGGCTGCGCCGCTGCCGCCGACATCATCGACGGTGCGCAGCGGATTGGTGGAATAGCTGACCCCCGCTTCGCCGCCGACATAGAAAATGTCGGCGCGGCGCAGCACATAAATGCCCGCTTCGCCGTCAACCGCCTGATCATCATCGTCGGCGCGTTGCGGCGTCGTCGATCGGGCCACGGCGGCTTCAATCTGCGCGCCGTCGGTGACCGACCGGGTGATTTCGGACAGCGATTGGGCGTGCGCCGTGGCGGGAAACGCCAGTGCCAGCGGCAAGGACAGGGACAGGGACAGCAGGGCCGATCCACCCGATGGCTTGCGCATCGTCATTCTCCGTTCACGGCCCGCGTCGGGGCATTGGTTTCGATGCGCAACACCGCCTGATCCCCGGTGCGCAGCGAATAGGTCTGGGTGGCATTGCCGCGCACCACATTTTTGAGGTTCAGCTCGGCGGTGTTGGGCGAAATTGCGCCTTCGTTGACCGCGGTAATCACCAGCCGCGCCACCCCCCGTTTCAACAGGTGCAGAAATTCGGTGCCGCGATTGAGCAGCGACAGCCGGGTGGTGAAAATCGTCCGGCCAAATTGTTCGACGGTAATGTCGACCAGATCGCCATCCTCCAGCCCGAAATCGCGGATGATATAGGCAAGGTCGGTGCCCGATATGCCAATATCGGTCAGCCCGCCGGTCGAGAAAATATCGCGGCTCTGGCCCAGCAGGTCGCCCAGCAGCACCTGCGCGCGTGCCAGATTATGCTGCGCCTCCGACGCCCAGATGCCAATGGCCCCCGTGCCGACCGGCGGGGCAAAGGCCCATTGGCGGAAGCCCGTGTCGCGCGCCTGGCGCATCAAATTGCGCGCATCGGCCAGCGCGGCGGCGAGGTTGGGATAGCCCGCCGCCAATGCCAGCTGGGTCAGATAATTGACATTCTGGGTCGCCAGCCATTCCTCCCATGGCGACAGGTCGGTGGCGACTTTTCCGGACAGATCGCCGAAATCATAGGACAGATTGTCGCCGCTGCCGGGATATTGCGATTTCTTGTCGAACTTCATCCAATCGAGCTTCAGCGGCTTGGGCGGGTTGAATTTCACCGGCACCCATTCGGGCGGTTTGAATTCCACTGGGGTCCAGACGGGTGGTTTCCATTCGGGTCCAGTGAATGTCACCGGTTCAAAGGTGACCGGATCGAAATCGAGCGGCGTGACGTCCAGCGTCAGGTCGATTTTCGGTGGCTTGGGCCTCGGCGTAAAAGGCTGGCTGGCCGGAGTCGGCCGGACCTCGGGCTCGGCGTCATCCACATCTTCGGCGGCGTCGTCGATGGCCCCGCTGCCATCGGGCCCATCGTCTGCGGCGCGCGGCGTGCGCGGGCGCGCGGTGGGATAGCCGGGGCCGGTGGGAATGCGCGGCTGCACCGTCGCGGTCTGGCGCGGGCGGTCCTGCGGGCGCACGCCATTGGGCCAGCCGCCCACGGGCGCATCGGGATCAATCCCCATATCGCGGAGCGCCTGGGGATTATTTGCCCTTAAATAGCGCCAATAGGCCGGGATCGGCAGGCCCGTGTCGGGATCGAAGCGCGGGTCGCGCCAATCGGGGTCGCGCGCGGGGTTGGGGCGGCGGTTGTCGAGGTCGTTGTTAATGTCGGCGATGGTGCGGTTGATCCGCGTCAGCCTGTCGCGATCCTCGGCAATCTGCCGGTCGTTGATCAACCGGTCGCGCTTCATCAGCGTCAGCAGATAGCGGCGGTGCGCCACTTCGGCCTCGGCATCGGCGGCCTGCCACGCCTGATAGGCCATATAGGTGTCGGTCGCCCGCCCGGTCAGAATGGTCAGGAAATCGGTGGTCGCGCCCGGCACATTGCCCGTCGCGGCATTGGCGGCCAGGCCCAGCAGGGTCAGCGTGACGTCCTTCACATTGCCCCAATTGCTGTCATATTTGCCGCTGAGTTGCAGGTCGCCCGCCGCGCCGGGATCGAAATTGCCCAGCGCTGTGGCCGAACCATAGACGCTGGCGATGCTGCCGATGCCACCCAGCGTGCTGAACACCGGGACCAGCTTCAACCGTTCGATGGCACCGGTCAGGCCATTGGCAAAGCGCAATATGCCCCGGCTTTCCAGCGCGGTTTTCAGCGTGCTCAAGCTGCCGAGCTGTTGGCTGATCCGGTGACCGGCCTGCACATTGCGCTGCACGGCGGCGTCAAGCGTGCCGATTTGTGCCACCAGCTGGCGCGCGCGTTCCTCTTGCGCGCGCAGGGTGGCGAGGCCGATGGGGCCGAATCCGTTGATGAGCGCCTCGTTGGAAATGCCCGCACCCAGCGTATTGCGCAGCCCCTCCATCGTCCGCGTGACGGCGGCCAGTTCGGCCTTCACGCCGTTCACCCGCCGTTGCAGCGCCGCCGTGTCCGCCGCCAGTGTGTTGGCGGTCTGTGCGACCTTTTGAATATCCTCGATCCGGATGCCGGTGATCCGGGTAAAGTCCGCCTCGGTCGCGCGCGGGCCCAATCCGCGCACCAGATCGACCGCCTTCAGAAACGGGTCGGGGATGGCCCCGAAATCGGCGGACATATCCAGGATCGGCGTAATGTCGGCCGGTGGCGGCGCGGGGCGCGGCTGCGGCGTCGGCCAATATTGGCCGCTGGCTGGCGCGCCGCTGCCGCTGCCGCCGCCGCTACCTTGACCACCCTGGCCGCCTTGACCGCCGCCGGACAGGCTGCCCTGCCCACTGCCGACCGTGCCGGTGCCAGTGCGCGGGATGCCGGGGTTGCCGCCCGTGCCGCTCCCCCGGCCACCGCCTATCACCCCCGGCGCAGGGGTCATGCCGGGATTGCCGCCCGATGCCGTGCCGCGACCGCCGCCCATGACACCAGGGGCGGGGGTCATGCCGGGGTTGCCGCCCGAGCCGCTGCCCTGTCCGCCGCCCAAGACGCCGGGGGCGGGGGTCATGCCCGGATTACCGCCCGAGCCGCTGCCCTGGCCCGCGCCCAGAACACCGGGGGCGGGGCCGCGCGTGCCGCCCGAACCGCTGCCGGAACCGCCGCCTGCTGGCGCGCCTTGACCGGATTGATCCTGGTCCGCAGCATCCGGGTCGGCGTCGGTCGGCGGCGGTGGCGGATTCTGGCGTTGATCGACGCGCTCATTGCGCCGGATTTCGTCGGCATCGGGGGTGCCGGGGAAGGCGATGGTGTCGCCCGCTGTCCCTGCGCGCGCGCTGGCGGGGTTGGGGGCAGGGGTTGGCGTTGGCGCCGGGGCGGGGCGGGGTGCCTGCTGTGCCGCCAGCGTGATGGGCAGCAGCGCAATGGCGGCGACGCTCAGGGTCAGGCTGAACTTGGTCATTGGCTGTCTCCCGTGGAATTGGCGCTCGGCGCGACGGCGGCATTGTCGCCGGTCAGGCCCAGCAGAAATCCGGCCAGCGCGGCGCTGTGCCCATCCACGCCCTGCTGCGCGGCGGCGATGGCGACCAGGTCGATGACCGCAGCCAGATGCAGCGGCGCGCGCGGGGCCGCCGCCGTGGTGGTGGGGGCAAAGGGCAGGGGGGCGCTCGCCTCCTTGCCATACAGTGCGGTTAGCAGCGGTTGCAGCTCGGCAATGGCCGCCGTGTCAACCAGCGGCTTGCCGCCAGCATCGGCGGCGACCGCGCTGAATGTCGCGCGATAGGGCCGGGCGGCCTCGCCCTGCTGCGCCACCGCGCGGTGGTTGCTGCCCGACCACAAAAGCGCGCCGGTGGCGGCGTCGATCAGCGCGCCGCCGCGCCCCCACTGGGCAATGCCTGCGCCGCCCGCATCGGTGAAGGAAAATCCGGGGATGCGATAGTCGACCAGGGTCAGCGAGCGGCCTGCTGCGCTGATGTCCTGGCGCGTGAAGCGCACGCTGATGGCGCCGGCCGATGCCCCCGCGACGCCCGCCTCTGCGGGGCTGAAACGCAGCGTCCAGGCCGCCGCATTGGGCGGGGCGCGGTCGGCGAGCGGGCGGATCGTGCGGTTGAAAATGCCCGCCAGGAACACATCGCCAGTCAGTGCGTCGGTGGCGGGGTCATAGGCAAGGCCCAGCTCGGCGGCGCTGCGGTTCACCACCAGCCCGCCCGCGATGGTGCCATTGCCGCGTTCGACCACCGTCCCTTCGCCATAATCGACCAGCATCCAGCGCGCATCGCCGCGCCGCGCCTCGGCCACCCCGGCGGAGCGGCTGTGCGAGCGGGTCAGGCTGCCGTCAAAGCTCTGCGCCAGCAGCACCATCTGCGCCTCGCTCTGCGTGACCGGCTGCGCGGCGGCGGGGGGTGAAAAGGCCAGTGCGGCGCTCGCGAAAAAAGTTGCCGTCCGGATCATTGTCCTGCCTCCGCCGTAATCGCCGACACAAAGGGAAAGCCGCCCGTCGGGCGCAGCTGGATGGTCGTCACCCCGGCAGGACCGGTCAGCCGCCACTGGCTGTCGCCCGCGCCGGGGACGATCTGCACCCCGCTGAGCCGCGCGCCCCAGTCGCGCTGGGCGATAATGGCCTCGGCCAGCGCGGTGCGTGCGGCGGTGCTGCCGCCATCGCCGCCAAAGGGCAGGGGATCGATATATTGCGCCAGGCTGGCGGCATCGCCGGTCACCAGCGCCCCGGCGACGCCCGACACAATCTGCTGCACCACGCCCGGCAGGTCGCCGTCGCCGCCAAAGCGCACCGCGCGCACCGCCGTGCCGCCCACCAGCGCGCGGCGGTCCCCTTCATTTGCGGCGTCGCCCGATGCCGCGACATTGAACCGTGTGCGCTGCAACCGGCCCATGGTGATGGCGAACCGCTGTCCCTTGGCCACGCGGGTCAGCGCGGCGCGGGCGTCGGCCTGCCCTGCATGCTGGGGCCAGGCCGCAAGCAGCCGGGCCGCGTCATAGCGTTGCCGCGATGGGGCCGCCCCCCATGGCGGGATCAGCAGCATCCACCCCGGCCCGGCGCGCAGGTCGCCGATGCGCGCCTCCCCCGCCACCACCACGGCATAGGCCACTTCGCTGGCATAGCCGGTGATGAGCGTGGCGTCGGTCAGGCTGAGCTGCTGCCCGGCAAAGGCCAGCGGGCCGCTGCGCGCTGGCAGCAGCAATTGCTCGCCCGTCGCCAGCTGGTCCAGCCGCGCCGCCGCGCCATCGCTCAGCCGCGATCCATCCTGCGCCAGCGCGGGCGGCGTCACCCCAGCGGCGGCGCAAGCGGCGGCGGCGGCAAGGATGCAAAGGCGCTGAAACGGCGGCATGATGGCTTCTCCCCGATGGCTTTCCCTCCCCAAGGCGCAAAGCGGGGGAAAAAGAGATCAGATTATTTTGCCGCGCGGCGGCGGCCCGGGCGGCGGGCGCTTGCGCCGGGGCGGCAGGACCGATAGGTTTTGGCTATGCTTCAGCCTGACCGGGACCGTCTGCTCGCCGACATCTATGACGAGCTGCGCCGGTCCGCGCACCGGCTGCTGCTGCGCGAAGCGCCGCTGTTGACGCTGCAACCCACCGAATTGGTCAACGAGGCGCTGATCCGCGTCATCGGGCTCGACCGCATGGATTTTGCCGATCGCCAGCATCTGCTCGCCACCGCCGCGCGCATCCTGCGCCAGACGATGATTGACGAGATTCGCAAACGCCGCGCGCAAAAGCGGCAGATGCCCGAAGTCACCGTGCTGCTCGCCGATCTGGGCCGCGACGTCGATATCGACCGGCTGGGCGCCGTCATCGAGCGGCTGGACCAGATTTCGCCCGACTATGCCCAGCTCGTCGACCTGCGCTTCTTCGTCGGCTTTACGCTGGCGGAAACGGCGGCGGTGCTGGGGGTGTCCGAACCCACGGTCAAACGGCGCTGGCAGGCGGCCCGCGCCTGGCTGGCCGACGCCATCGACCGCGGGTGACGCGCGGGCCGGTGCCGCGTGTTTCAGCGTAGCTCAAACAGAGACTATCCGTCGGGCAGCGCCTTGGGCCGATGATTTTCGTCGAGCGCGACAAAGGTGAACAGCCCCTCGGTCACCTTCACATGGCGCTCGCCGCGCCCGCGCGTGGCGAACACGTCGATGCGAATGCCCATGCTGGTCCGCCCGCGCCGTTCGAGCGTGGCATAGACGGAGATGATGTCGCGCAGCAGGATGGGGGCATGAAATTTCATCGCCTCGATGGCGACGGTGGCGGTCGGGCCGCTGGCAATGCGCGCGGCAACGATGCCGCCCGCTATGTCCATCTGCGCCAGCACCCAGCCGCCAAAGATATGACCATTGCTGTTGATGTCGGCGGGCCGGGGCACCAGCCGCAAAATCGGTTCGGGCGGCAATTCGGCCGGGGCGGCGGCGCTGGGTGCCGGGCTGCTCATCGGTCGGCGATATCCTTGAACGGGTCGTCAATGGACTCGTCATGCCCCGACCCGCTCGACAGGAACACCAGCCCCATCAGCGCCGCGCCGAGCAGCACCGAACCGGCAATGCCGCCTGCGGTGGCAATCATCATATGAATGGTCAGCGCATCGCCAACCGCATAGCGCAGGCCCGCCAGGCCGACGACCACCGCGATCAGCGCCGACCAGCTCATCCACCGCATCAACCGGCGGTAGCGTGCCCAGGCATTGCGGGCGGCGTCGGGATTGTCGAGCGGAGAGGGATTGACCTGCATGCCGCAGCCTTAGCCCCGCTTGGCGAAAGTTTGAAGCCCGGACATGGGGTGCTCCCCCGCCTGCGTCACCCCGGCCCCCGCGCCGGGGTCCAGCTTTTTCCTGCAACAGCCGCGGGAAGAAAAGCTGGGCCCCGGGTCAAGCCCGGGGCGACGGGGTGAGGGGGCAGGTGATGGGGGGTGGATAGGTGCTCACGCTAAGCCGCTAAGTCATCGCCCCATGCGGCCCGGGGAGCGCCGGGACTGCGCCGATCCGCCCCGCCTTCGCGTCTTAGCGCCTTAGCGTCTTTGCGTGAGCCCCCCCTTTGTCGTCACCCCGGCCCCCGAGCCGGGGTCCAGCTTGCACTGGGCAGGAAAAAGCTGGGCCCCGGGTCAAGCCCGGGGCGACGATTAAGGAAAAGCCCGGGTGCCCACCCCAAACCCCGTCACCCCGGCCCCCGAGCCGGGGTCCAGCTTGCGCTGGGCCGGAAAAGCTGGGCCCCGGGTCGAGCCCGGGGCGACGGGACGGGGGACATGCGACATCACACGACGGCGCCGCTTGGGCAACGGCGCCGAATCATGTTAGTCTGGTTCCCGATATGCGGCAGAGGCAGGGGACGGCGATGACCATTGGGGCAATTTTGGCGGGGCGCAGCGGCGCGGTGATTGCGGGGGCGCGGGGCGATACGGTGCGCAGCGTCGTCGATCTGCTGGCCGAACATCGTATCGGCGCGGTGCCGGTGGTGGATGGCGAGGCGGTGGTCGGCATATTTTCGGAGCGCGATCTGGTGCGGCTGATCGCGGCCTATGGCCCCGAGGCGCTGGACCGGTCGATTGACGAGGTGATGACGCGCACGCCCGTGACCTGTTCGTCGGGCACGGCGGTGATGGGCGCGCTGTCGCTGATGACCCAGCGGCGCATCCGCCACTTGCCCGTGGTCGATGACGGGCGGCTGACCGGCTTTGTGTCGATCGGCGACCTCGTGAAATATCGCATCGACCGGATCGAGGCCGAGGCGGCGGCGATGCGGGATTATATCGCCAGTTGAGCGGGCAAAGGAATCAGGCCGGTTGGCGGCGGGCCAGGCGGATGAGTTCGTCGATCATGGGCCGTTGCAGCGCCCAGATGGCGGCGGCGTAAACCGCCCCGCCGGTCGTCACCAGTGCCGCCAGCCGCGCGATTGCGGGCCAATCGCCAACGCCGGTCAGCCGGTCGAGCGCCGCCACCGCCAGCGCCATCACCGCCGCGCAGCCCAGCGCCGGCCCTGCCGCCCCCGCGACATCGGCAAAGCCGACATGGCTGGCGCGCTGCGACAGCGCGATGGTCACGGCCAGCAGCAAGGGCGCGGCCACCAGCCAGCCGAGGGTCAGCCCCGCCGCGCCCCACTGCACCCCCACCAGAAAGGCCGTGCCGAACAGCAGCGCGCCGCCCATGGCGGTAAAGGTCGGGATGCGCGGATGGCCGGTGGCAAAGCTGATCGGCGCGAACAGGATTTGCAGCGTGATGAACGGCATCGCCAGCGCCAGCACGCTGACCAGCGGGGCCATGCCCGCCCATTTGGGCTGAAACAGCGTGGCGATCAGCGCCTCTGCACTGACCGACAGGCCAAGGTACAGCGGCGCGGTGACCAGCATGATCAGCCGAATCGCCTTTTGAAAATTCCAGCGAATCGCCTCCGGATCATGCTGGATCCTGGCAAAGGCGGGAAAGGCGACGTCGTTGAGCGGGGGCACGAATTTGGTCGCAATGAGCTGGGTCAGGAACAGTGCGGTCGTATACAGCCCCAATTCCGCCAGCGGCAGCGCGCGGCCCGCGATGACGACATCGGCCTGCGTCTGCACCAGCCAGAAAAACTGGCTGGCAATGATCGCAAAACCATAAGCGAACAGGGGGCCAGAGCCGCGAAAGTCAAAGGTCGGCCAGATGAGCGTGCGCGACACCCAGCTCATCCCCACCGCGCGCGTCCAGAACATGACGATGGGCGCGACCACCAGCGTCCACACGCCATAGCCCATGAGCGCGCCGGTCAGCGCCGTGACCGCGCCCAGCAGCGCAGTGACCAGGTTGACGATGGCCGGGCGGCGGAAATCCAGCGCGCGGCTGAGCACCACATCGGGCAGCGCGATAAAGGGCGTGGCGAGATAGATGAGCGCCTGCACGCGCAGCATGTCGGCAATGATCGGCTGTTCATAATAAGCCGCAGCAAGCGGTGCGCCGACAAACTGTATGGTTGCCAGCGCGGCGTTGAACAGCAGCATCAGCCCGAACGCCTGGCGCAGCTGAAACGGATCGAGCGTGTCGGTGCGAATCAGCGAGCTGGCAAAGCCATAGCCGTTGAGCAGGGTCAGAAACGCCAGGATCACCTGCGTCATCGCGATCAGCCCATAGTCGGCGGGACTGAGCAGATTGATGACGATGAAGGTGGAGCCCCAGGTGATGATCTGCCCCAAAATCTGGCTGCCCGACCGCCACACCAGCGCCGTGCGCACCCGGTCACCAAAACTGGCACCCAAGCCGGTGGCGGCCGCGCTGCAGGTCATTGTGGGGGAAGAATCATCGTTCATGCTCGCCGTGCTATGCCGCAAAAGGGTGAAGATTGGCCTTATGGGCGGGGGGCGGAGGCGAGGCGGACCCCAACATCGTGACCCCGGCCCCCGAGCCCCTCCCTTCGTCACCCCGGCCCCCGAGCCGGGGTCCAGCTTTCGTTGAACGTCTGCCGGGAAAAGCTGGACCCCGGGTCAAGCCCGGGGTGACGGGGTTTTTGGAGACGTCCAGCTGATTCGAAGGGTGGCGTGGATGGGATCTCACACCGAGTCGCCCAGTCGCCAATCCGCCAAACAACCTGCCAATGCTGACCCCGCAGCACCGCAACCGGGTCCTGTCGCATAGCTGAGCGGCCTTGCGCCTTGGCATGAGCCACCCACGTCCGGCTCCGACCCCCCCCAGGCCCCCGATTCCCCTAATTTCGTCACCCCGGCCCCCGAGCCGGGGTCCAGCTTTTCCCGCGCCGCCACCAGCGAGCTGGACCCCGGGTCAAGCCCGGGGTGACGGGGAGGGTGGCTGGCTGGCTGTTCGGGCATCGCGGCGGCCCGCCGACCATCCGGAATCAAAAATTGAAACAAAATTGCAAAAAGGGTGTTGACGCGACTCACTGGGGGGCTTAGAGGCCCATCCACCGGCGGCGCTGCCAACCAGCAGCAGCCACCGGTCGCCAACAATTCGGACAGATGTCCCCCGATAGCAATAGCGGGGAACAGTTTCTGTCCGCGCTTTTTGCTGGTGTGCTCTTTGACATTGTAATTGTCGATGAAGGGACATGTGGGCGGCGGCCCT
>CAZKOW010000006.1:0-151283 GCA_964554455.1 uncultured Sphingopyxis sp.
TGCCGCCACAGCTCCGGCCTGCGCCGGAGCGCAGCGCGATGGCGTCAAGCTACGCTCACCATCCACAACTGTGCCTTCCTGGAGGGGCAGCACCGAGAGCCAAGAACCCCCGTGCTCCGGCGCAGGCCGGAGCTCTGGATACCGAACGCACTGCATGCCGCCACAGCTCCGGCCTGCGCCGGAGCGCAGCGGCATCTTGCCTACCGCATGCCCGCGCTGGCGCGGTCGACCAGCGCCTCTTCCTCGGCGCTGTAGGCGGAGCGCGCGCCGACGCTTTCGGGCGGGACAGCGGTGACGAAATAGGCAAGGCCCGTCCCCGCCTGGCGATCGATCCACAGCCCCGATTTCAGGCCATAGGCGCTGCCCGAATGGCCGGTGCGCAGCCGCCCGTCGCCGAACAGGTCGCTTTTGCACCCCGCCCGGCGCAGGTCGCGCCCGCCAGTGGCATGGACGGCGGTCCCGAAGGAGCAGAAAAAACCGCCCACGCCCTCGCCGCGCGTCGGGTTGACCGGGGCCAGCCGTTCGAGCCGCGCCAGGCTGGCGGGCCTCAAAAAGCCCTTGCCCCGTTGCAGCAGCATGACGCCGATCCGCGCCAGATCGCGCGCCGAAATGCGCATGCCCCCTTGCGGGCTGAACGCCGCGCCGTGGCGCGCCAGGCGATATTGGCCAAGGTCACAGCCGCCGCCGCTGGCGCGCAGCACCGGACAGGGGGGCATTTGTCCGCCATTTTCATCCAGCGCCAGTTCGCCATTGGCGCGGTAAAGCGCAACGCCGCGTGCCACCTTGTCCGCGCTGCACATCGTCCAGTTGAAGCAGGCATCAATGGCCAGCGGCGCAAAGACCAGCCGGTGGATCAGCTGGTCAAAACGCTCCCCCGTGGCCCCCTCCATCGCCGCCGCGATGATCGGATAGTTGAGGTTGCTATAGGTAAAGGCTCCGCCCGGCGCGCGGTCGGCATCAAAGGCCCCGGCTTCGGCAAGCTTTGCCGGCAATTCGGCATCGAGCGGCAGGAGATAGTCGAACTCCCCGCTGACCCCCGACCGGTGACCGAGCAGCTGGGCCAGCGTGATGCGCCGCGCCGGATAATCGGGATGGCGCAGCGTCCAGCCGAGGTAGCGCGACACATCGGCATCCAGGTCAAGCGTCCCGGCCTCCACCAGCCGCATCACCCCCAGCGCCACGACCAATTTGGAGACAGACGCGACGCGCGCCGCATCGTCCGCCGTCACCCCGCGCGGATTGGCCTTGCTGAGCGGGCCTTCCGCCACGCGCACGTCGATGGTTCCGCTGCGGTCAAAGGCGACCGCGACTTGCACCCGCTGCGGCAAGGGCGCGGGCTGCGCGACTGCAGGCCGCAGGGTCAGCAGACAGGCCGCTGTCAGCAAAAGGGCAAAAATGCGTATGCGCACCATAATCTCCCCAACCCCGTCTACCCTGAGCCTGTCGAAGGGCGGTTCTTTTCTTTGCCACGTCCCAAAGGAAAGGACAGCCCTTCGACAGGCTCAGGGCAAGCGGGTCAGGGTTTGGGGTCCGGTCCGCTACGCTGGGCCCATCCGGAATGCGCACAGCTTGTTGCCGTCGGGGTCGCGGAAATAGGCCGCGTAAAAGGCGCTGTCGCCCTCTTCGCCGCGCACGCCCGGTGGGCCTTCGCAGCTGCCGCCCAGTTCCAGCGCCTTGGCATGGAGCGCATCGACCTGCGCACGCTCCAGCACGGTCAGCGCGGCCATCTGGCCGTTGCCGCGGTGCATCGGCCCGCCATCATAGGGGCGGGTCAGGCCAATCCCCGGTTTGTCCATGCCCACGCCATAGAGGGTGAAGCCGCCCATTTCGTCGGGAAATTCCATCATCCGTTTGGCCCCAAGCAGCCCGAGCAGGCCATCGTAAAAGGCGCGCGCCCGCGCCATGTCATCGGTGCCCAGCGTGATGTAACCAATCATGATGTTGCTGCTCCTTCGGCCTGACCGGGCGCTGCGCCCGGCATGGGGGGCGTGATGTCGCCCGGTTTGCATTCGCCGGTGCGCGTGCCGGTGATCCGCATCACCATTTCGCCCGCCGCGCTGCCATCGGGCTTGGTGCCCGTCGTGCTGATGGTGATGTCCTGCGACGTGGCGTCATTCTTGCCCTCGGCCGTGATTTTCGCGCCGCCGCCATCCTTGGTTTTGCAAGTGGCGGCAAAGGATACGCGGTTGCCGCGAATATCCTTTTTGTCGAATTGGCATTCGCCGCCCTGGTTGCTCATCCCTTCCAGATTTTTGGCGATATCTTCTTTGGCCACCGCTTCGGGGGTCAAGCAGATGGACACACTGCCCATCATGTTCATCATCGCCTGCATCTGATCCCGCTCGCCCGCCTTGATGTCGGGCCCTTCCAGCTTGATGATCTCCATTTTCGTCGACCAGCTGCCGGGTTGCCGCTGCACCGGCTTGCTGGTGTCGGCGATGGCGCCTGCCGTGCCGCCCTCATCCGCCACCTTGTCACCGCAACCCGCCAGCGCCAGCAGCGCGGCCATGCCCATGACATGCAAGAATTTCTGCATAAAATGTCCCTCCTGCCCCGCCCGGGGCCTTGCACCCCGGCAATGGCGCATCATCCTGCCGATATATCGGGCCGTGTCCATGAGATTCGCGATTGACAAGTTTGTTCATTTATTGTTCCGTTCCAGGATGTCGGAAAAATCGCTCATGTTGGAACAAGACCCGGTCCATCCTGTATCGGCAAGAGCGCTCGCCTATTTCGATAATCTGTTTCCTGAATCCGATCGATCGCCGTCGCAAAATCCGCTTTCACAACGTCCAAAAAATGAGCGAGACATTGTGAAAATGGTCAAAGAATTCGACGAATTCGGCCATAAGACGCAGGAGTTTGTTGATGAAGGCCTTACCTATTTAGCCAATGAGTTCTGGACTTCGGGACAGAGGCAAGCACATTCGATTCATGAAATCAGCTATCGCGCTTGTTTCAAACCTCAATTGCCGGAGTTTTTCATTTCCCGCCTCACGTCAAAAGGCGACGGAGTATATGATCCGTTCATGGGCAGGGGAACCACGCCAATCCAAGCTGCTCTGATGGGCAGAAGGCCACTTGCGAATGACGTGAATCCGCTGTCGGTGTTGTTGACACGTCCGCGGCTAAACGTGCCAGATCTGAGCGCCGTTGTCGCGCGCCTCGCCGCGATTGATTGGGATCGCAAAGTTTCCATTCGTGAAGATTTGTTGGCTTTTTATCACCCGACGACATTACGGCACATTCACTGTTTGCAAGAATGGCTATTCGAGGCCGCACCGCCTGACTGTAAGGAGCCAGACCCTGTTGCTGACTGGATCAGAATGGTTGCCTTAAACCGATTGACAGGCCACTCGCCAGGCTTTTTCTCGGTATACTCACTGCCGCCAAACCAAGCGGTGAGCGTCGCTGCGCAAGAGAGGATCAATCTGAAACGAGGGCAGACGCCACCACCGCGCGATGTTGTGAAGATCATCCTGAAGAAGTCACGGAGCTTGTTGAGCGATGGGTTTATGGCAGCGCATCCAAAGTCCACGTTGTCAACGGGGCTTGCGTCTTGCGCGCAGGAGATTGCCGAAAAATCGGCATCGCTAGTGGTAACGTCGCCGCCGTTTCTCGACATTGTTCAGTATGCAGATGACAACTGGTTACGGTGTTGGTTTGCCGGAATTAATGCAAACGCCATAGAAATTGCGATGCATCGCAACGAGGCGGCATGGGAAGCCATGGCGCGCGATGTGCTAACTGATTTGGCTCGAATTGTGGCACCCGGGGGTCATGTGGCATTCGAGGTTGGTGAAGTTCGCAAGGGCAAGGTGCTGCTGGAACGCTTGGTCTGGAGGGCCACAGAGGGATTGCCGTTCGAGAGGCTTGCGGTCATGGTTAATCAGCAGGAGTTCACAAAGACTGCGAATTGCTGGGGAGTGTCCAACAACAATGGCGGGACCAACACAAATCGCATTGTTATGTTGAGAAGATTATGAACGACAAACAACGAATTGCCGATCTAGAGGGCGTTCTCGCTCAATTTCTGAACCCAATCAAAAATATCCCTTTGCCTTTGATTATTAAGGCAATTTCGCAGTTCAATGTCATTGCAGTTGATCTTGAACATGACGCGGACCGGAATTTAGTGGATGTGCTGCAAGAAGTTGCCAAGCGGACAAAGGCCTTAGTTGACGAAAATCCCATTCGTAGGAATCGCCCAAACGAGGTTGGTAATGACATTGAGCCGTTCGTGATTGCCGCAGCTATCAAATCAGGCCTGCGGGCCGAGCGACCAAAGACGCTTGGCGGAAAGTTAAAATCCACAGGATACCCCGATATTCTTCTACATGATGCCCTAAATCGACCGACTTATCTGGAATGCAAGATATTCGGTGAGGGAAGCGATCCTTCGACAATGCGCTCATTTTATCTTTCTCCCTCAGAAGATTTCAAGGTGACGATGGATGCTAGGCACCTTTTGATGGCTTTTGGTGTGGAACGTGAGCCACTGGAGGGAACTCGGGATTCGCTTTACCGGACGATTTCTTTCAAGCTTGTCGCCCTTGCGGGCCTTAAGTGCGACGTCAAATACGAATTCAATTCAGACAACAAGCGCCTTTACGACGACGGGATGCTGTTGGCGTCCGGCATCCTTTGACCCTGTTCGGCATTTACGAACATGGCCAATCTCATCATCCGCACCAGCCTCGACGAAATCGACCGCAGCGCCGATTTCGTCCCGCATCGCCCCGCGCGGCCCGAAAAGGCCGAGGCGGGCAAGGCGTTCGCGCTGGTCAGCGATTATCAGCCCGCCGGGGACCAGCCCACCGCCATTTCCGAGCTGGTCGCAGGGGTGCAGGCGCAGGAGCGCGACCAGGTGCTGCTGGGCGTCACGGGTTCGGGCAAAACCTTTACCATGGCGCAGGTCATTCAGGCGACCCAGCGCCCCGCGCTGATCCTGGCCCCGAACAAGATATTGGCGGCGCAGCTCTATGGTGAGTTCAAGAGCTTTTTCCCGCACAATGCGGTCGAATATTTCGTCAGCTATTATGACTATTACCAGCCCGAGGCCTATGTGCCGCGCAGCGACACCTATATCGAAAAGGAGTCGAGCGTTAACGAGGCCATCGACCGGATGCGTCATTCGGCCACCCGCGCGCTGCTGGAGCGCGATGATGTGATTATCGTCGCCTCGGTCAGCTGCCTTTACGGCATCGGGTCGGTCGAAACCTATTCAGCGATGATTTTTGACCTGAAAAAGGGCCAGAGCGCCGACAGCCGCGAGATTATCCGCAAGCTAGTCGCGCTCCAATATAAGCGCAATGATCAGGCCTTTGCCCGCGGCAATTTCCGCGTGCGCGGCGACTCGCTCGAAATCTTCCCCTCACATTATGAAGATATGGCCTGGCGCGTCGCCTTCTTTGGCGACGAGATAGAGGAGATTACCGAATTTGACCCGCTGACGGGCAAGAAGATCGCCAATCTGAACAGCATCCGCATCTATGCCAATTCGCACTATGTGACGCCGGGCCCGACGCTGAAGCAGGCGACCGAGGCGATCCGCTTTGAGCTGACCGAGCGGCTGAAGGAATTGGAGGCCGAGGGCAAATTGCTGGAGCGCCAGCGGCTGGAACAGCGCACCAATTTCGATCTGGAGATGATTGCGGCAACCGGCAGCTGCGCCGGAATTGAAAATTACTCCCGCTTCCTGACCGGCCGGTTGCCGGGCGAGCCGCCACCGACCTTGTTCGAATATCTGCCCGACAATGCGCTGCTGTTTGTTGACGAAAGCCATCAGACGGTGCCGCAGATTGGGGCGATGTCCAAGGGCGACCATCGCCGCAAAATCACGCTGGCCGAATATGGTTTCCGCCTGCCGTCGTGCATCGACAACCGCCCCTTGCGCTTTGCCGAATGGGACGCGATGCGGCCCCAGACGGTCAGCGTGTCGGCGACGCCGGGGCCGTGGGAGATGGAACGCGCGCAGGGCGTGTTCGCCGAACAGGTGATCCGTCCCACCGGCCTCATCGACCCGCCGGTCGAAATCAAACCGGTCGAGGAACAGGTCGACGACCTGATTGCCGAGGCGAAAAAGACCGCCGCCGCCGGATACCGCACGCTGGTGACCACGCTGACCAAGCGCATGGCCGAGGATTTGACCGAATTTCTGCACGAAGCGGGGCTGAAGGTCCGCTATATGCACAGCGACGTCGAAACGCTGGAGCGTATCGAGATTATCCGCGACCTGCGGCTGGGCGTGTTCGACGTGCTGGTTGGCATCAACCTGCTGCGCGAAGGGCTGGACATTCCAGAATGCGGGCTGGTCGCCATATTGGATGCCGACAAAGAGGGCTTTTTGCGCAGCGAAACGTCGCTGGTGCAAACCATCGGCCGCGCGGCGCGCAACGTCGACGGGCGCGTCATCCTCTACGCCGACCGCATGACAGGCAGCATGGAGCGCGCGATCCGCGAAACCGACCGCCGCCGCGCCAAGCAGGTCGCCTATAACGAAGCGCACGGCATCACCCCGCTCAGCATCAAGAAGAATATCGGCGACATCATCGCGCATGTGGCGAGCAAGGACGGCGTCGTCGTCGACCTGGGCGACGGCAAACCCGATCACATGGTTGGCCACAATCTGCGCGCCTATATCGCCGACCTCGAAAAACAAATGCGCGACGCAGCGGCCAATCTGGAATTTGAAACGGCGGCCCGCCTGCGCGACGAAATCCGGAAATTGGAGGCGGATGAATTGGGAATCGGCTCGGGTGCGAGCGCCGCGCCAAGGGTGGGCCGCAGCAATGAGGGCAAGCCGGGGACGCGGAAAGACCGGTTCGGGAAAACGCAGCGGAAGGGGCGGTTTTAGAGATTTGGAGCAAGGTCAGGCTGGCTGCTAATCGTTGAAGGACGATTCGTCGAAACACTAGAAACCCTAGCGAGCTTTATCGGCGACCGGTATTTCTGAAGAACCGAACCATAGCCACATTTGAAAGCCAGTTTTCCATGGTCAAACCGTCCAAACTCTTCGCGCAAATGGTTGCGTCTCCGCAATCCATGCGGTTCCGTGATTTCCAGCGCATATTGGAAGCCTTTGGTTTCACGCTGGACCGGATCAAGGGCAGCCATCATCAATACCGCCACCCTCTTGCCAGTCGACCGCTGAGCATCCAACCCAAGGGCAATATGGCAAAGCCCTATCAAATCGACCAGTTCCTTGATATGGTCGAAGAGTTCGGTTTAGAAATCAAAGACTGATGACCATGCGGTATCACATCAACGTGTTCTGGTCGCAGCGCGATGAGTGCTGGGTCGCGGACGTGCCTGATTTGAAATCCTGCGCGGCCTTTGGCGACACCGCCGAGGAAGCCGTTGTGGAAGCACAAGTTGCGATTGCCGGTTGGATTGAAACTGCCGAAGCCAACAATATGCCGATCCCCGAACCGCGCTATCGCCCCGCCATTTACGCGGCGGCCTGAGCGTGTGCCATGACCCGTTCGCGCAAGAAAACGCCCATTTGCGGCATAACCAGCGCGCGTTCTGACGCCGAATGGAAAGCCAAGGCGGCGCGGACACTGCGACACCGGGTCAAGATTCAGCTTGAGCAAGAACTGCACGCAGACGATTTTCCGGGCAACAACTGGGATGCGGTCGATCCTTGGACCGCGCCAAAGGATGGCAAGTTCTGGTTTGGTGACCGCCGCCCAACCTATTGGCGCAAGTAACCCTACCTCAGCACCCCGGCGCGTTTCTGCCGCGCCGCATACCATAGCAGCAGCGCCGCGATGGCGACGATGATGTAGGGCATCACGGCGTTCGCCCCTTGCGTCAATTCCGGCATGTCGATGGGGTTCATCAGTTGATAGCCGATGCCCGAAATCGCGCCCAGCAGCGACACGGCAAAGACCGGCACCGCGTGGCGGCTGCGCGCGAGGAGGAGCAGCGACGCGGCCAGCGCGCCCCACACGCCCAGCGCCCAACCCGCGCTGACCCACAGCGGAAAGGCGTCGATATAGGCCATGAATTTTGCCCCGTCGGAACCGGGTAGCACTTGGTCAATCCACGCCTCGCGCCGGGTGCGCGTCATCACATAATCGGTCACGCCAAAGGCGTTCCACAATGTGGCCACCACGCCGGTAATCCACAGATGCAGCGGCGTTTTGCGAACTTCGGTCATTTCCCATCCCCTCCCAAGGAGCGGGAAAACTAATCACAAATCGCCCGCGATGCCAGCCCATCTGCCGGCGACCGCGCGCGCCCTCGCCAAAACAAGGCGCAGCGGGCATAGGGCCGGAGCATGTGCGTCGTTGCCCTTGCCCTTAACCAAAACCCCGACTGGCCCATCGTCCTGGTGGGCAACCGAGATGAAGTTCATGCGCGCGCCGCCGCGCCGCTGCATCGCTGGGACGATGGCAGCGGCATCGTCGCCGGGCGCGATCTGGTGGGCGGCGGCACCTGGCTGGGGGTGCATCCGGAATTGCGCCGGATCGCGGTCATTACCAACATCCCCAGCGATCATGGCCCCGACCCGGCCAAGGCATCACGCGGGGCGCTGGTCACCGCTGCGCTCACGGCGGAGCCGACCGCACCGGTGGACGGCGATGCCTTTAACAGCTTCAGCCTGCTGCGGCTGACAGGAGCGGTGGCGCACGTCGCGACCAATGTCCCGGAGTGGCGCGCGCAGCCACTTCCCCCCGGCGTTCACGCCATTGCCAACCGGCCGCTGGGTGTGCCCTGCCCCCGTGCAGCGATGCTGGCAACCGCGCTGCGGACCTGCGATCCAGCGGACGAACCCGCCTTGCTCGCCATTTTGCGCCATGGGCATGACCAGGATTTTGTGGCCGGCACGGCGGTCGCCCACGCGTTTCTGCGCAATGCAACCTATGGCACGCGCTGCTCCACCCTCATCCGCGTCAACGCGGCCGGACACGGGACGATATGGGAGCGGCGCTTTGACCGTTACGGCGCGCCTGCGGGCGACACGCAGCTGGAATTTGCCTATGATTGGGCGGGAAGATTGACGCGCTAATCTGCGGCGGCCCCGGGCGACTCCCGCATTTCAACGCTGGTCACATCGACATCGGGGATCGCGCGGCCATCCCGCAATAGCGTCAGGGTGAAGGCCGTGCCCGGAGGTGCTGTGCGAACAATGCGCCGCAGGGCAAATTGGCTGTTCACCGGCATGCCATTGGCCGCCGTCAGCACGTCGCCCTTTTGCAAACCGGCAACGGCGGCGGGGGTTTCGGGCAAAATATGCGTAATGGCGCAGCGGCGCTCGGGACAATCGATATGAACCCCCAGCCAGGCGCGTTCCCGCGTCCGCCCCTGTGCCAAATCGGCGATGCGGTCCTTCTGGTCCGCCAGGCCAACCATCATGGTCAGAATATTGTCCCCGCGCGGGCCGAGCATGGCCAGGATCAGCCCGGTTGCGGTCCCGCTGCTGTCAAGCACCGGCGCACCGCCGAGCGAGCCATCGGGCAACCGGATGTTGAGCAGAAACTGCGGCGCGATGACCGGCATGGGCATCCCGTTGGTGTCGGTATCGAACACATTGTCCGCGCCCATCGCGCCAATCACCTGGCCGCCGATGCCAATGGCCGAATCAAGCGGGACGGACCGGCCAACCAGCACCACGTCATGGCCCACCTCGGGCGGCGTATCCGCCACCCGCAGGGCGACCATGCGCGCGCGGGCCACCTCCTGCGGGGCAATCCGCACCACGGCCAGCCCGACATCGCTGTCGGCGGCCAGCCGTTCCGCCGCTACCGTCCGTCCGTCGGGCAACCGCGCGGTCAAATCGCCCTTGCCGACAATATGCGGCGCGGTCAGGACCAACCCCAACGCACCGTCGATCAAGAATCCGCTGCCAACTTCCCGTTGCGCGCGGCGCGGAACCGGGTCCGCGACCAAGGCGCACGTCTTGCTCGCGTCATCCCAGCGCGCGTCGGGAAAATGGGCGCACTCGCGCTTTTTGACACCGGCGAGCGGGCGCGGCGCGCGCACCTCGGGCTGGATGGTTGCCGTCAGCGTGACCAGCGATGCCATGGTGCGCGCAATCAGGGCGCTGCGCTGTTGCTCTGCCGGGGTCACGCCCTGCGCGGCCAACGCGGCGGATGGCAGCGGCAGCAGGGCCAGCATCGCCAACCCGGCCGTTGCCATCGCACCCAGCTGGCGGATCATTTCGGCGCGATGACCATCAGCATCTGACGCCCCTCGGTGCGCGGGTGCGCCTCAATCTTGGCGATTTCGGCAGTTTGTTCGGCAACGCGTTGCAGCACGGCCAGGCCGAGCTGCGTATGGCTCATCTCGCGGCCGCGAAAGCGCATGGTGAGCTTCACCTTGTCGCCTTCACCCAGGAAATCGAACACCTTGCGCATCTTCACATCGAAATCATGATCGTCGATGTTGGGACGCATCTTTATCTCTTTGATTTCCTGCGTCTTTTGGCTCTTGCGCGCCAGATTGGCCTTTTTCTGGGCCTCATATTTATATTTGCCGACGTCCAGGAATTTGCACACGGGCGGGTCCGCGTTCGGGGACACTTCCACCAAATCCAGCCCAACCTCGGCGGCCTGCTCAATGGCCTCCGCCGTCAGCATCACACCCAGATTTTCGCCGTCTTCGTCAATCACCCGCACCTTGGGCACGGTGATATATTCATTGAATCGCGGGCCATTTTTGGGCGGTGGCGGGGCCAGCGAGCGGCGGGTCATTGGCGGGGGTATAGCTGTATCTCCTGAAACTGATCACAAGGAGGCGCTCATATCGTCATTTTCGCGCGCGCGTAAAGGGCGCATGCGCGCCCGCGCGCACGGTTTTTCGCATCAGTGTGACGCGCACGCCACGCTGTCACGCGGCGGCGCTGTCACCATTTGGTGGGCGCGGGGTCAATCACGCGAAAACCGCCCGCACCAATTTCGCTGACTTCAAGCGCGCGAACCGCGACGCCGCGCTGGTTGAACCGGAAAATGCCGTCAATCCCGCCAAAGCCATCGGGGGCCAGCAAACGACCCGCCGGGAATTGCGTGCCCGGTTGCCAATCGCGCGCGACCCGCACCGTCAGCAGCACTGCATCATAGCCAAGGCTGGCCAGGCGATAGCTTTGCTTGCCAAAGCGGCCACGATATTTGGTGGCCAACTGGCCATAGAGGCCGTCGGACACGCTGGCGAACCACGCACCGCGCATCACCGGGCTGGACGCCAGCGCCGCATCGGTGTTCCACAATTCGGTGCCCAACACCTGGCGCGTGCCATCGGCGTTGACGAGGGGCACCGCGCGCACCGCATTGCCGCCGCTGTCGGCGATCAACACGGCGTCCATCGGCCCGCTGCTAGCCAGCCGCCGCGCCGCGCCGGTCAGCGCCGCCGGGGACCGGTCATAGCCCTCAATTGCCACCAATGTGCCGCCCGAACCCGTCACGGCCTCGCGAAAGGCCGCCGCCGCCCGGTCACCATAGGGGCCGCGCGGGACCAGCGCGCCAAAGCGCCGCATCCCCTTGCCCCGGGCATGGCCCACCACGCGTTCCACAGACTGGCCGGGGACAAATCCCATGATGAACACGCCGTTGCCTGCCACACCGCTGTCGTTGGAAAAGCTGAGCACCGGGACATTGGCGGCGCGCGCCACCGGGGCCACGGCGGTCACGTCTTCGGACAATAAGGGACCTAAAATCAGCTTGTTGCCGTCGGCAATTGCCTGCCGCGCCGCCGCCGCCGCGCCCAGAGCGGTATCATAGGTGGTGATTCGCACCCGTTCGTTGCGGGTGTCGAGCAGCGCAAGCGTTGTCGCATTGGCAATGGCATTGCCGACATCGGCATTGGCCCCGGTTTGCGGCACCAGCAGCGCGACACGGTGCCGGTCGGTATCGACGGGAAGGCCGGGGTTGACGACCGTCTCAATGGGTTTTTCCACCGGCGCGGCCACCTCGGGCCCCGCACCCTTGGGCACCACCTGGCACGCGGCGAGCAGTAGCGCGGCGGCACCCATGGCGGCGTGACGCAGCACGGCCACGGCCCGCGATCCGCGCGATCCCGTCGTGCGGCAATCCCCTCCATGGGCTTGGCGCTGGCGCGCGCTTTCTGCCATCAGGGCACCCATGCCAGATTCGATCATCTCCGTCTCTCCCTCGCCCGGTCTCTACATCGTTGCCACCCCCATCGGCAACCTTGGAGACCTGACGCTGCGCGCTGCCGCACTTTTGCGGCAGGCCGATGTCATTGCGGCCGAAGATACGCGGGTGACGGCCAAGCTGCTGCGCCACCTGGGCGCGCGCGTGCCGCTGGTCGCCTATCATGACCATAGCGATGCCGCCGTGCGCGACCGGCTGGTGGCGCGGGCGGCGGACGAGGTGGTCGCGCTGGTCAGCGATGCGGGCACGCCGCTGATCTCCGACCCCGGGTTCAAACTGGTGCGCGCCGCCCGCGCCGCCGGTCGCCGGGTGGTCACCCTGCCCGGCCCCTGCGCCGCCATTGCCGCGCTGACGCTGGCCGGATTGCCCACCGACCGATTCCTGTTCGCCGGTTTCCTGCCCGCCAAGGCCAAGGCACGGAGTGAGGCGATTGCCGCGCTGGCGGCGGTCGATGCCACCCTGGTCCTCTATGAAAGCGGGCCGCGCCTGGCCGCTAGCCTGGCCGCGCTGGCGCAGGGGCTGGGTGACCGCGAGGCCGCCGTCGCGCGCGAGCTCACCAAATTATACGAAGAATGCGTGACCGGCCCGCTGACCATGCTCGCCGCCCGCTATGCCGACGCGCCGCCAAAGGGCGAGATTGTAGTCGTCATCGCGCCGCCCGCCGCCGCAGCCGCAGAGGATGGCGATGATCTAAGCATCGACACTGCCCTGGCCGACGCGCTGGCGAGCCAGACGGTGGCCGCCGCCGCCAAGGCGGTCGCCGCACGTTTTGGCCGCGACCGGGCGGACATCTATGCCCGCGCGCTGGCGATCAAAGGCCAGGCATGACCCGGCGCGCCGCCGAAGCGCGCGGGCGGCAGGGGGAGGCGTTGGCCGCCTGGTGGCTGCGGCTGCGCGGCTGGCGGATTGTCGCGCGGCGGCAACGCGTGGCGGCGGGAGAGGTTGACCTGGTCGCCCGGCGCGGCGGCACATTGGCCTTTATTGAAGTCAAATGGCGCGGCAATGCGGCGGATCTGGCCACCAGCGTCGACGCCTGGCGCCTGCGCCGCGTCGCGGCGGCGGCGGCAATGCTGGCCCCCCGGCTGGCCCGACCACAGGAAAATATCCGCATCGATGTCATGCTGCTTGCGCCCTGGCGCTTGCCGCACCATTTGACTAACGTCTGGCAGCCATAAGGGAATTGGGGCATGAGTTTGCGCGTGGCGGTCCAGATGGACCCGATGGATGGCATCAACATCCATGGCGATTCCAGCCTGGCGTTGATGCTGAGCGCGCAGGCGCGCGGCCATCGCCTGTGGCATTATGACGTCCGCTCGCTGAGCTGGGAGGCGGGCAGGCTGACCGCATTCGCCCATCCGGTCCATGATTTGCAGCGCGTCGCCGGGGCGCATTACCGCTTTGGCGCGCCCGCGCGCATCGACCTGGGCCAAGACACCGATGTCGTGCTCATGCGCCAGGACCCGCCGTTCGACATCGGCTATCTGACCGGAACCTGGCTGCTGGAGCGCATCCGCGACCAGACATTGGTCGTCAACGATCCCGTCGCGGTGCGTAACGCGCCCGAGAAAGTCTTTGTGCTCGATTATGCGCGGTTCATGCCGCCGACGCTGGTGACCCGCGACCTGAGTGAAGTTCGAAGGTTTCAAGCCGAATATGGGGCGATTGTCGTCAAACCACTGCACGGCAACGGCGGCAAGGCGGTGTTCAAGATCGAGGCAGACGGCAGCAATTTGGGCGCGCTGGTGGAAATCTTTGCCGCCATCTGGCCCGAACCCTTCATGGTCCAGCAATTCCTGCCCTCGGTCAGCGCCGGCGACAAGCGCATCATCCTGGTCGATGGCGTAGTGGCCGGGGCCATCAACCGCCGCCCGGGCCAAGGCGAGTTCCGTTCCAACCTTGCCGTTGGCGGCGCGGCGGAAGCGACGACGCTGACCGCGCGCGAGGAAGAGATTTGCGCGGTGCTGGGCCCCGAGCTCAAGGCCCGCGGGCTGATCTTTGTCGGCATCGACGTTATCGGCGGCGAATGGCTGACCGAAATCAACGTCACATCGCCCACCGGCATTGTCGCCATCGACGCCTTTAACGGCAGCGATGTGGCGGGCATGATCTGGGACGCCATCGAACGCCGCGTTGGCGCATAGGGCAAAGCCACCATGGAAGACTGGATCATTCGCCTGGTCGATGCGGGGGGCTATGCCGGCGTCGCGCTGTTGATGTTCATCGAAACGGTGTTCCCGCCGGTGCCGTCCGAAGTGATCATGACCGTGGCCGGGGTTGCGGCGTCGCGCGGGACATTAAGCTTTGGCGGCGTTGTCGCGGCGGGAACGGCAGGCGCGATGCTGGGCAACACATTATGGTTCTGGCTGGCCATCAAATTGGGCCGCGATCAGCTCAACCGCTTCATCGACCGCTGGTCCCGCTGGCTGACGCTCGATTGGGCCGAGGTGGAGCGCGGCCAGCGGCTGTTCGCGCGCCATGGCTCCATCATCGTGCTGGCGGCGCGCATGATCCCGACGCTCCGCTCGCTCATCTCCATCCCCGCCGGATTGTTTGCGATGCCGCTGGGCCGGTTCCTGGTCTTTTCAACGGTGGGCACGGCGGGCTGGTCGGCGGCGCTTGCCGGGGTGGGTTATGCGCTGGGCGCGCGCTTTGCCGATGTGGAGGCCTATCTGGGGCCGATATCGACCGCGGTCGTGGCGCTGATCATTCTGGGCTATCTCTGGCGGCTGGCGACGTGGAAGCCATCGGCCTGACCCACCTCATTCGGCCCGGGGATGGGCGTTGCGGTAAATATCCATTAGCTGCGCCGCATCGACCGCCGTGTAAATCTGGGTCGAGGCCAGGCTGGCATGGCCCAGCAGTTCTTGAAGGCTGCGCAGGTCCGCGCCGCCCGCGAGCAAGTGGGTGGCGAAACTGTGGCGCAGCGCATGCGGCGTCGTGCGTTCGGGCAGGCCCAGCGCGCGGCGCGCCTGCCGCACCGCCGCGCGGACCACGCCGCCGTCCAGCGCCCCGCCGCGCACGCCCCGGAACAAGGGTCCCGCGTGGTCCAGCGGAAAGGGGCAGGCCGCCGCATAGGCCGCCATTGCGTCGCGCACCGCTGGCAGGATGGGCACCACGCGCGTCTTGCCGCGCTTGCCAGTCACGCGCAGCACCTCGCCCAGCGGCATTGCCGCGCCCGTGAGCGCCAGCGCCTCCCCAATGCGCAGCCCCGCGCCATAGAGCAGCAACAGCAGGGCAAAATCACGCGCGCCGACCCAATCCTGCCGCGCCAGCCCGGCAATGTCCTGCGCCAGCGCCAGCGCCTCCGACGGCGCAACCGGGCGCGGCAGCCCCTTTTTGACACGCGGCCCCCGCATCGGCGGCAGGCTGGCGTCGGGGCCAGCAACAAAGCGCAAAAAGCCGCGCAAGGCCGAAAGCTCGCGCGCCGCCGACGCATTGATGAGCCCGCTCCCCCGCCGTTCGGCGAGAAAAGCCCGGATGTCAGCCGCATCGACCAAAGCCAGCATGGCCGCATCGACCGCGCCGCCGCGATACCCCTGCAAAAAGTCGCAGAACCGCTCCGCCGTTGCGACATAGGCGCGCACCGTGTGCACCGAACGCCGCCGTTCGTGCATCAGATGCGATTGCCACTCGGTGATGAGCTCGGTCAGCCTGAATACCCCGCCCGCCCTGATCCTGTCGAAGGGCTGTGCTTGCCTTTCCCTATGGTAGAAGAAAGGACAGTCCTTCGACAAGCTCAGGACAGACGGGTTATGGCGATGCCGTGCGCACCACCGCTGCCAGCACGCTGTCCAGCAGCAAAATTCCCGCATCTGTGACGCGCAGCCGGTCGCCGGACTTGGCCATCAACCCCTGCCCGACCAGCCGGTCCACCGCGCCGCCGTCCAGAAATTCGCCGCGCGCCAGCCCGCTCATCGCCTCGACCCGCGCCAGGTCCACCCCTTGCGTCAGCCGCAGGCCCATGACCAGCGCCTCGTTCGCGCGCTGCATCGGGGTGAGCGCGTTTTCGACCTTCAGTCCATGGCCGTTGCGGGTCACGGCGCTCAGGTAATTCTCCGGCTTTTTGTGCCGCTCGGTCGCCTGCGCGTGCCGCCGCCCATGCGCTCCCGGACCAACGCCGCAATAATCGCCATAGCGCCAATAGGTCAGATTGTGCCGGCTCTCGCTGCCTGGCCGGGCATGGTTCGACACTTCATAGCGGGGCAGCCCGGCGGCGCGGGTCAGGGCATCGGTCGCCTCGAACAGGTCCGCCGCCGCATCGCCATCGGGAAGGGTGAGGTCTCCCTTCGCCGCCAGGGCCCAAAAGCGCGTGCCGGGTTCGATGGTCAGTTGATAGAGCGAGAGATGATCGGTGCCAAAGGCCAGTGCCGCGGCCAGTTCGCCCTCCCACGCCGCCAGGGACTGACCGGGCCGGGCGTAGATAAGGTCAAAGCTGACGCGGTCAAAATGGGTCTGCGCGACCGCGATGGCGCGGCGGGCTTCGTCGGCATCGTGCGCACGGCCCAGGAAGGCCAGCGCCGCGCCGTCAAAACTTTGCACCCCGATGGACACGCGGTTGACCCCGGCGGCGGCCAGCGCCGCAAAATTGGCGACCTCCACCGAATTGGGGTTCGCCTCCAGCGTGATTTCGCAGCGGTCGGTCAGCCCCCACCGCGCCTCTGCTTCGTCAATCAGCGCAGCGACGGTCGCGGGGGGCATCAGGCTGGGCGTGCCCCCGCCAAAGAAGATTGAGGAGACCTGGCGGCCCGGCAGCAATGCCACCTCATGCCGCAAATCGGTGAGCAATGCGTCCTGCCATGCGGCCTGATCGACGCGCTCGCGCACATGGCTGTTAAAGTCGCAATAGGGGCATTTGGCGACGCAAAATGGCCAGTGAATATAGAGGGCGAGGGGGTCGGCCATGGAAAGGCTCTGTAGCGTCATTTCCACAGTCGTCATGCTGAACTTGATTCGCGCTTATCCCCTCTGCAACCGTAATTCGTCCTTGCGAGCGAAGCGAAGCAATCCAGAGCGGTTTACGCCACGCTGGATTGCTTCGCTCTGCTCGCAATGACGTGGGATTTATCGGTCTAGGGATGCGAGCGGGATAAACGCCAACTTATTTAAGAGTGATGCGAAACCTCAGAACACCCCCGCCACCAGCTTGGCAAAGGCGTCGGCGCGGTGGCTTATGGCATGTTTGTCGGCGGGCTGCATTTCCGCGAAGGTGTCGCTGCGCCCATTGGCCACAAACACCGGGTCATAGCCAAAGCCCATGGTCCCGCGCGGGGGCCAGGTCAGGCGGCCATGGACACGGCCCTCAAACACCGCATCATGCCCATCGGGCCAGGCCAGCGCGAGGGTGCAGATGAAATAAGCACTGCGGTCAACGTCCGGCCCCTGCTCGGCCAGCAGCCCTTCGACCTTGCCCATGGCCAGATACCAGTCGCGGCCCGCCCATGCCTGTCCTGGCTCGCCCTCAAACGCCTGCCGCTCGGCCCAGTCGGCGGTGTAAACCCCGGGCCGCCCGCCCAGCGCCGCCACACACAGCCCGCTGTCGTCGGCAAGCGCGGGCAGGCCCGACCCCGCCGCTGCCGCATGCGCCTTCAACCGCGCATTGTCGGCAAAGGTCGTGCCGGTTTCCGCCGGTTCCGGCAGGCCAAGGTCGCCCGCCGACACCGGATCGATACCAAAGGGTTCGAGCAGCGCGCGAATTTCGCGCACCTTGCCCGCATTATGACTGGCGATCACCAGCTTGCCGGGGGTGAGTTTGCGGTGGGGCATGTTTCAGACTCGGATGTAAACCAGCGTGCCAACTTCATAATTAGGGACAGTCCCTAATTATCAAAAAGGCGGATTTGGCGGCAACAGGCGAACTGCCAGGATAATTAGGCACTGTCCCTAGTTATACCACCGACCCCTATCTACCGCCCCGTTGCCCGGTCCTGCGCCGCGAAAATTTCCGCGCAGCCAATGCGCGCCAGCCGCAGCAGGCGCAGCAGCGCCTCTTCGTCATAGGTCGCGCCTTCGGCGGTCGCCTGAACCTCGACAATCTGGCCCGAACCGGTCAGCACGAAATTGGCGTCGGCTTGCGCCTGGCTATCCTCGTCATAGTCAAGGTCGAGCACCGGCGTGCCCTCAAAAATCCCGCAGGAAATCGCCGCCACCTTGTCAGTAATCGGATCCTCGGCAATCGCGCCGCTCGCCATCAGCGTGTCGACCGCCAGCCGCAGCGCCGCCCAAGCGCCAGAGATGGCCGCGGTGCGCGTGCCGCCATCGGCCTGAATAACGTCGCAATCGAGCGTGATCTGCCGCTCGCCCAGCTTTTTCATGTCGACCACGGCGCGCAGGGACCGGCCAATCAGCCGCTGAATTTCCTGCGTCCGTCCCGATTGCTTGCCCTTCGCCGCCTCGCGGTTGCCGCGCGTATGGGTGGCGCGGGGGAGCATGCCATATTCGGCCGTGACCCACCCCTGCCCTTTGCCGCGGAGGAAGGGCGGCACGCGTTCTTCGACGCTGGCGGTCACCAGCACCTTGGTGTTGCCAAAGCTGACCAGCACGCTGCCTTCGGCATGGATGGTATATCCGGTTTCAAGGGCAACGGAACGCATCTGATCGGGCGCGCGGCCGGATGGGCGCATGGGGTGTTTCTCCTGAGGTTGAAGGCGCGCGCTTAGCGGGGATGGGGGGACGGTGCAATTGCTCTGGCGGGAAGAGGGCAGTGAGCCCCGGATCAAGTCCGGGGCGCAGCGGGTGAGGGGGCGCCCAAGCTTGCAGGAACCGCCCCCACCCCCTAAATCCGCCCCATGACCCCCACCCCCATCACCGAACTGACCACGCGTGCGCGCGACGTGTTCCGGTTGGTGGTGGAGGCCTATCTGGAAAATGGCCAGCCCGTGGGGTCGCGCACTCTGTCCAAGATTTCCGCGCTCAATCTGTCGCCGGCATCGATCCGCAATGTAATGCAGGATCTGGAGGAAGCGGGACTGCTCGCCAGCCCGCACACCAGCGCAGGCCGCTTGCCGACCGAAAGCGGCCTCCGGTTGTTTGTCGACGGGATGATGCAAGTTGCCGAGCCAAGTAGCGAGGACCGCGCCCAGATTGAAGCAAGCGTTGCCGAAGGCGGTCCCATCGAGGCGGCCCTGGCTCAGGCGACCGCCGCCCTGTCGGGCCTGTCGGCCTGCGCGGGCCTTGTCCTGGTGCCCAAGGCCGAACGCACGCTGCGTCAGATCAGTTTTGTGCCGCTGACCACCGATCAGGCGCTGGTGGTGCTGGTGGCCAGCGATGGAGCGGTCGAAGACCGCGTCATTGCCCTGCCGCCGGGCGTTGATGCCGGCGCGCTGGTGGAGGCGGGCAATTATATCACCGCCACGCTGGCCGGATTGACGCTGGCCGAGGCGCTGGCCCGGGTGCGCCGCGAGCTGGAGGCCGAACGCATTGCCATTGATCGCGCGGCGCAGGATCTGGTGGCGCGCGGGCTGGCCATCTGGTCGAGCGACGGGGCGGACCGCCCCGTGCTGATTGTGCGCGGCCAGGCCAATTTGATCGACGAACGGGCGGGCGAGGACCTGCACCGCGTCCGCCAATTGCTGGATGAATTGGAAAGCAAGGCAGAGATTGCCGCGCTGCTCGACAGCGCGCGCACGGGTGATGCCACGCGCATCTTCATCGGTTCAGAGAATAAACTCTTTTCCCTGTCTGGCTCTTCGGTCATAGCCGCGCCCTGGCACGGGACCGACGGGCGCATCGTGGGTGTGGTGGGGGTTATTGGCCCCACCCGCTTGAACTATGCCCGCATCGTTCCCATGGTGGACTTCACCGCTCAAACCCTGACAAGATTGCTACGATAGACATGACCAGCGACGAAAAAATTGACTCCGCCGAAACCCCCGAATTGGCCGCCGAAGCCGAAGCCAGCGATCCGGTCGCGGCGCTGAATGAGCAGATCGCCGCGTTGCAGCAGGATATCCTCTACGCGCAGGCCGAAACGCAGAATGTGCGCCGCCGCGCCGAGAAGGAAGTGGCCGATGCCCATATCTATGCGGTGACCAAATTTGCCCGCGACATGCTGTCGGTGGGCGACAATGTCACCCGCGCGCTGGCCGCCATCCCCGCCGCAGCGCGTGAGGATGAAGCGATGAAGGGCCTGGTCGCGGGGCTGGAGGCTACCGAGCGCGAATTGCTGAACGTGTTTGAACGCCACGGCATCACCCGCATTGCCGCCGTCGGCCTGCCGCTCGACCCCAATGTCCATCAGGCGATGGTCGAAATCCCCAGCAGCGATGCCGCACCCGGCACGGTGGTGATGGAAATGGCCCCGGGCTATCGCATCAAGGACCGGTTGCTGCGCGCCGCCATGGTCGGCGTCGCCAAGGCCGCCGAATAGGGCATGAAGACAAGGGGTTTGGCCGAAGCCGATCCGCTGACGTCGTCGTGAGGCTCAACCCTGCTGTGCAATCAAGACGTGGCCAGACGTCCAGCGGCTGATCCGCCGTGCCATGCCGATTCCGTATAGCGAACGCGGCTTGCTAAAGCTGATGTTTGGCGCGCAGCATTTCAATTTCCCCGGCAAATCGGGAATCCTGTCGGGCCCGCTCCAGCATGGCCGCTGCGGTATCGCGGTTGCCCATTGCGATTGAAACCTGTGCCGACAATATCTGGGCCGGGACATAGGATTCGAGACTGACCCAAGCTGCGTTCAGTTCGCGCTGAGCAGCCAGAAAATCCTTGTCGAGGAAATAGATTCGGGCCTGCTGAAATTGCAGCAACGGAAACCCGGGATGGTCTGCCCGCGCTTTGCGAAGTTCGACTTTTGCCTGCACCAAATTTTGCTGATCAATCAGGATGCCGACGATATTCACTTTTGGGAGTGGCTGATTGGGAAACTGGCGCACGGCCCGACGGTAGAAAGCCAATGATCGGTCGAGATCCCCCCGCCGGAGGGCGGTTTCCGCGAGGACCAACAATGCCTCAAAGTTTCCCGCATCCAGGCTCAGTGCCCTTTCTGCCTGTTCGGCCGCACCATCCACATTGCCCGCATCCAGCAATCGCCGGCTTTGCAACGCCAAAAGCGGGCCACTCTGCGGAAAAGCCTTTAACCCTTCCGCAAGCAAGACGTCACTGTCCTCGGTGCGCTCATAGGCCCGATTGGCCCAGACCGCGATACGATAGGTCTCGCTGGTCCAGGCCGTTCGGGGAAGCTGTTCGGTCAGCAAGGTAATGGCATCAAACGGCCTGTCCCGAACAATCAGGCTATGCGCAAGCAGCGTCTTTCGCTCGGTATCCGAAATGTCGTTCGCGCCCAGCTTGTTAATATACACCGCCGCAGCAAAGCCGTCACCGAGCCCTAGCAGGCTGGCAATCATCAACCTGGTCGATTGCGGCGAGCCGCCGGTTTGAGCCTCGAACTCTGCCAGCGCCGAACGGGCTCTTTCATATTCATGCTTTGCCACCAGGGTTTTGACGCGGCCCAGATCGATGGTGGGTGACCGTTCGTCGCAGCCGGACATGGCAAAGAGCGCGGCAAGCGCAAGCACCAGCTTCCATGTCTGTCCCACAACCGGCATGTCGGACCAGATAACCCAATAGCAATGCCCCCGAAAGCGATATCCGCTTTCGGGGGCAGAATGCTCAAAGCGCAGCCAATGTCTTGGCGTTGCGCCGCCAATCAGTCGGCGCTGGCTTCACCCTTCTTGCGCCGGGCGACAGCGCCGCGACCAACCAGACCGGCAGCCGCCAGACCGAACAACAACACCATGCTCGGCTCAGGAACCGGGGTCGGACCGCCGCTGGACGACGAACCACCCGACGACGTGCTCCCTCCGGTTGACGTGGAACCGCCCGTCGACCCGCCGGTCGAAGTCGAGCTGGTCGAGCCGCCGGTCGAGGTCGAGCTGGTTGAGCCGCCCGTCGAGGTCGAGCTGGTTGAGCCGCCCGTCGACGTCGAGCTAGTCGAGCCGCCGGTTGAGGTCGAGCTGGTCGAGCCGCCGGTCGAGCCACCATAGCTGCTGCTGCCGCCGGTCGAACCGCCGCACACCACACCCTTCTTCGAACAGCCGCCCTTCTTCGAACCCTTCTTGCTGCCTTTCTTGGCGTCGCCGCCGGTCGAGGAAGCGCCATAGCCATCGCCATAATCCGGTCCGCACACCGCACCCTTTTTGGAACAGCCCTTTTTCGAACCCTTTTTGCTGCTGTCCTTCGCGCCCGCATAGGCGGTCGAGATGTCCGGCAGACCAAGATAGCGGTCGATATTGTTCTGACCGCCCGCAATGTGCGCCGCGCCGCGGTTCACTTCCACCGCCTGAGCGGTGCCGACCGAGCCGAGGCCGTTAACGATAACAGCCGTCCCCAGGAACGCTGTCTTTGCTAGCCGTTGATATTCCACCCTGTCATCCTTCCGCTCAAACTAAGCCGATGCCCAAGGAAGGCATCATTACTTTCGGCAGGTAAAGAGCTATTTCCATGCCAGAGCGCAGAATTAGAGGAACTCTTATCAACTCAAAGTTAACTCAAACCACCATGTCCCATAATGAAACAGTGATTTTCGGAACGGACCATTAATATGGTTAAGCGGCAATCCTTTTTGCGAACTTGAACATGTCGCGATACGAATCGGGGATATTCATCCGTTCAACGTCGCTCAATCCCAGCGCCGCATGCGATTCGAACGCCAATGTGTCGACGAACCACGGCATTGAATAGGTCAGATACAGCATCGGGCGGCCATGATCGGCGTTGCAGGGCATGCCGCCATGGAACAGCCGGTAATCGAACACCAGCGCGCTGCCTGCCGGGGTGTAAATCACATGCGGATCCCCCTCCCAACTGGCATCCTTGCTGGTGAGATGCGTGCCTTCCCACAATTGGGTGCCGCCACATTGTTCATCGAGGTCAATCAGCGGAAGCAGGACCGTCGATGCATAGGGTGTGACATTGGCGTTCGCATTGTCGTCATTGAACAGCAGCGGGTGTTCCCGGTGGACATGTTGCATCCGCGCGCCATTTTGCGTGACGACCGCACCAAAGGCATGCAGCGTCGGGCGTTCGCCCATGACTTCGGTCAGCGTGTTGATGATCAAGCTGTTGGCGAACACCAAGGGATCATCAAAAGGAGCCTGAATCCGGATAGGGACGGTGTGCCGCCTATCGCCCACATTATTGGGTTTACCGAGACCGGCCGCACGCCAATTGGCTACCCGCTCTTCAAGTGCAGAGCGCAGCATGGGGATCATGGACTGAGGAAGGACATTCTCCATCAGCACGGCCCCCGATGTCCGGAACAGGGCGACCGATTTCTGCAGCGCTTCGGGATCCCCGGCCGCGACGCGCAAATGATCATGCGATGTTTGTGCCGCCGTGGCGGCCACGGCGGTACCAAACTGTTCGGCCAGGAACCGCAAATTGGGGGCAAAGGTCGGGTCTAGTTGCAAGGACGCTTCCGCCTTTGCGCGCGCATCTTCGGGATGGCCCAGGCGATGAAGCGCCAACGCCTGAATGAACAGGCGCCGGGCCGATGTGCCAAATTCCTCGGTCGATTGACGGATCAGATGCAAAGCGGCGGCGGGCAAGTTGATGGCCATCAGCAGATGCGCGATGCCACAATCAATCGTCGTTTCGCCGCCACTGGGAAAGTAGGAGCGATAGGCCTCCATATATACTTCGTAGAGTTGCTCGGCATTGATATGATCCTCACCCTGCTGAATCTGTCGCATCAGCAGCGGCAAGCTGGCTTCGGCAATCTTGGGATCAAATTTGGACAGCCGCAGCCACGCCAGAATCTGACGAATGCTTGCCTCTTCTGTCGTGTCCGCAATCAGTTCCGACAGTTCGTGCGCATCATAAGGCGCAAATTCTTTCAGCGACTGTTCAGCAACTTTCCGCGTGGATGCCAGATTGATATCGGACCAGCGGCCCGTGCCCCCGCGGGTAAAGGCACCGCACGCGAAATTGGGGTCACCATGGCGTTGGAACTGGGCATCGCCGCCTTGGGCGCGGAACAATTCAGCGAAAATGTGGAAATTCGTATAGTGGGCAAAGTAAGTGTCAAAGATTAGCGGCGAAGAAAGCTCAAATTCTTTGGGGTCCGTAAAGGCAAGATCGCCCGCCAGCATCATGAGCGGCGTTTCACGATCCAGAAAATTTTCGAGGAACGCAAATCCGATTTCGGGCACCACAACATGAAAATCACCTTCGCGTTCGGCATATTGGGCAATAATTGCATCAAGACCGGGATTGCCCGATGCAGACCCTTTGATTGGCCGTGATTTGAACCGCTCGGTAATCGATTTGAACGATGTGATCGGCTCCCGCAGAAAGCGGGCTTCGTCCGATGCCAGCGCAACCAGCACCTGCTCAATCTTGTGATTCTTCACGCGCAACAGGTTGCTGGCAATAGAATCAAAGAGATAATTGGCAATGATGATAACCGGGCGGTCTCGAAACTCGGTCGGTCGGACCGTCCCATGGGCCGTCTTGATAACCGGGTCTGCGGCCATTGAAAGCTCAGCAAACTCCAACACGCCGCTTTCGACCAATGGACCAAATCGCGGCGCTTTGGTCCAGCTTTCGATGTTGAGCGCGGCAGCATCCGTCAACAAATAGTTGAATTTGATGCAAGGATTGTCATCATCGAAATGATAGTTGAACAGGCGGTTCAAGAATTGCCAGGCGAACCTGCCGCTGCCGCCGCCCAGTTCGATGATCAGCGGCGGGGCGCTGTTGCCTTCGGCGGCAAGCTCACGAAAAAAGCTGGCTGTGATAGCGGCATATGTATCCGCGATGTAGCAGTTCGAGGTGCTGTCCTGCGGAACAATGCGTTGGTCCCAGGCCTTTGGCCCTGCCTCGCAATAAAAGCGCTTGAGCAGGTCCCAAGCCACGGAGTCCCGAACGGGGGTAAATTTCTGGATAGTTGGCACGATTCCCAGCGCTTTCCGCAAACCTGACAATTCAAGGTTGCGAAAGGACTAGCCGCGACATGGTTACTGACCGGTAAATGACCAACCTGCGCCAACATCCTGAATGACGATCAGAGCGGTGCCAGGACCAGGGCCCTATGCCATTTCCTTTTTGCGCGATGCCTTTTTGCGCTCGTGCGGGTCCAGTATGGCTTTGCGCAGGCGAATGTTCTTGGGCGTCACTTCGACCATTTCATCATCGTCAATATAGGCGATGGCCTGTTCCAGCGTCATGCGCCGCGGCGGCGTCAGGCGGATGGCGTCGTCCTTGCCGGTCGAACGAAAGTTCGTCAGCTGCTTGGACTTCATCGGATTGACTTCCAGATCCTCGGGCTTCGCATTTTCGCCGATGATCATGCCTTCATACAGCGCCTCGCCCGGAGCCACGAACAGCACACCGCGCTCTTCGAGCGGGCCGAGGGCATAGGCCACGGCTTCGCCCGCGCCGTTGGAAATCAGCACGCCATTCTGGCGCCCAGCAATCACGCCCTTATAGGGGCCATAATGGTCGAACAACCGGTTCATGATGCCGGTGCCGCGCGTATCCGACAGAAATTCGCCATGATAGCCGATCAGGCCGCGCGACGGCCCGACGAAGCTGATCCGCGTCTTGCCACCGCCCGATGGGCGCATGTCGGTCAGCTCGGCCTTGCGCAGCTGCATTTTTTCCACGACCGTTCCCGAATGTTCATCGTCGACGTCGATGACCACCGCTTCATAGGGTTCAGTGCGCGCGCCATTTTCGTCGGTGCGCAGCAGCACGCGCGGACGGCTGATGCCCAGTTCAAATCCTTCGCGCCGCATGGTTTCGATGAGCACGCCCAGTTGCAGTTCGCCGCGTCCGGCCACTTCAAAACTGTCCTTGTCGGCGCTTTCCGTCACGCGAATGGCGACGTTCGTTTCCGCCTCGCGCAGCAGGCGGTCGCGGATCATGCGGCTGGTGACCTTTGACCCTTCGCGCCCGGCCATGGGCGAATCATTCACCGCAAAGCGCATCGACAGCGTCGGCGGATCAATGGGCTGCGCCGGGATCGCGGTGGTGACCGACGGGTCGGCAATAGTGTTGGCAACGGTCGCGTTGGTCAGCCCGGCGATGGCGACGATGTCGCCCGCCCGCGCCTCGTCCACCGGCACGCGGTCCAGTCCGCGAAACGCCAGCAGCTTGGACGCACGGCCCGTTTCGATAACCTTGCCATCGGCGTCGAGCGCATGGATTGGCTGGTTGACCTTCAGGCTGCCCGACTGGACCCGCCCCGTCAGCACGCGGCCAATGAAATTGTCGCGGTCCAGCAAGGTGACCAGAAAGCTGAACGGGCCGTCCTCGTCCAGCCCGGGGGGCGGCACATGGTTGATGATGGTATCGAACAGCGGAGTCAGATCGCCATCGCGCGCATCGGGATCGGCGCTCGCGAAACCGGCGCGGCCGCTGGCATACAGGATGGGGAAATCGAGCTGCTCGTCGCTCGCCTCCAGCGTCAGGAACAGCTCGAACACCTCGTCCAGCACTTCGGCGGCGCGCGCGTCGCTGCGGTCAATCTTGTTGACGACCACAATCGGGCGCAGGCCCAGCGCCAGCGCCTTGCCGGTCACGAACTTGGTCTGCGGCATCGGGCCTTCAGCGGCATCGACGAGCAGGATAACGCCGTCGACCATCGACAGGATGCGCTCCACCTCGCCGCCGAAGTCGGCGTGGCCGGGGGTGTCGACGATGTTGATGCGGACCATGTCACCGGCATGCTCGCGCTCGACGCTGGTGCATTTCGCCAGAATGGTAATCCCGCGTTCCTTTTCCAGATCGTTCGAATCCATCGCGCGTTCCTCAACGCGCTGATTGTCGCGAAACGTGCCAGATTGACGAAACAGCTGGTCAACGAGCGTGGTTTTGCCGTGGTCAACATGGGCGATAATGGCGATATTTCGGAGCGACATCAGTGGTTTAGCCTTTAAGGGGAGCGTGCCGCGCCCAGCGCCGCAGACAATCGACGCGCGCCTAACCGAAATTCTGTTGCGGCGCAACAAAATTGCCGGGCCAAGGCGATGGCAGGCCCGGCCCGCCGACGCGCGCCGGACTGGCACGCCAGTGCTGGGACGCGGCCATGCATCCGCATCAGTCTCCCTTTCCAAACTTTCAATATTTATTGAAACTTTGGAAGCTTTGAGCGATTAGGTAGTCATGGATTTTTCAATCACCCCCGATTCGCCCGCGTCCGTCGCCCCGGAACCGCGCCATTTATCGCCGCTGACGCAAGCCTTTGTCCTGCACTTTGGCGAAATGGGCAGCCGCTGGGGCATCAACCGCACGGTTGGCCAGATTTACGCGATGCTGTTCCTGGCCGACGCGCCGCGCCATGCCGAGGAGATTTGCGAGGCCCTGTCGCTGTCGCGCGGCAGTGTCTCCATGGGCCTCAAGGAGCTGGCGAGCTGGAACCTGGTGCAGTTGCGCCATGTGCCTGGCGACCGGCGCGATTATTATGCAACGCCCAGCGACGTGTGGGCCATTTTCCGCACGCTGGTCGAAGAGCGCAAGCGGCGCGAGATTGACCCGACACTGACCACGCTGCGCACCTTGATGATGGAACCGGCGCATGACCCTGCCGACCGCTTTGCGCAGGCGCGCATGGCCGCCATGCATGAACAGATTGAGCTGCTGACCGATTGGTATGCCGACATGCGGCATTTGGACAATGACCGGTTGCTGGCGCTGCTGCGGCTGGGCGCGCGCGTCGTTCGCGTGCTGGATTTCAAGGACCGAGTGCTGGGGCGGAGCAAGCCGGGCAGAGAGGACCCCAAAAATGGACGCGCTTGACCCGCTGCTGCTCGCCCGCATTCAATTTGCCGCGAACATCAGCTTTCACATCCTGTTCCCCACCATCACCATCGCGCTCGGCTGGGCCCTGCTGGGGTTCAAGCTCGCCTATCGCCGCACCGGCAACGAAGCGTGGATGGACGCCTATAAATTGTGGGTGAAGGTCTTTGCGCTCAGCTTTGCGATGGGCGTCGTGTCGGGCATCACCATGTCCTTTCAGTTCGGGACCAATTGGCCCGGCTTCATGGAGCGGGTGGGCAATATCGCCGGGCCGCTGCTGGCCTATGAGGTCTTGACCGCCTTTTTCCTGGAGGCGGTGTTCCTGGGCATCATGCTGTTCGGGTTTCGCCGCGTGCCCGATTTCGCGCACACGCTGGCGACATTGCTGGTCGCGGTGGGCACCACATTGTCGGCCTTCTGGATCCTGGTGCTCAACAGCTGGATGCACACCCCGGCGGGCTATGAAATGCGCCACGGCGTGGCGCATGCGACCGACTGGTGGGCGATTATCTTCAATCCCTCCATGCCCTATCGCCTGGCCCATATGCTGATCGCCTCGGCGCTGACCGTGGCCTTTTTGATGGCGGGGATGAGCGCGTGGCGCTGGCTGCGCGATGGCGGCGGTGATGGGGTGCGGCGCACGCTCAAGGCATCGGTCATGGCCGCCGCGCTGCTCATTCCGGTGCAGATTTTCGTGGGCGATCTGCACGGGCTCAACACGCTGGAGCATCAACCCGCCAAGGTTGCGGCGATGGAGGGCAATTGGGAAACGCGCGGGAACGTCCCGCTCGTCCTCTTTGCCCTTCCCGATGAGGAGGCGCGCACCAACCATCTGGAGGTCGGCATTCCGTCGGGCGCCAGCCTGATCCTGAAACATGATCCGGCGGGCATTGTCCCCGGCCTTAACGATTTTCGCGGCGAGCATCCGCCGGTCGCGCCCGTCTTTTGGGGCTTTCGGATCATGGTCGGCATTGGCGTGCTGATGCTGGTGATCAGCTGGACGGGCGTTTGGCTGATCCGGCGGCGCGGCATTGACGGCCTGCCCCGCTGGTATGCCCATATGCTCGTCGGCATGACATTTTCGGGCTGGGTTGCGACACTCGCGGGTTGGTATGTCACCGAGATCGGGCGGCAGCCGTGGCTGGTCACCGGCATATTGCGCACGGGCGAAGCAGCGGGGCCGGTTGGTTCGGCCATGATCGCAACCTCGCTGACGCTCTATCTGGCGGTCTATGTGGTGTTGCTCGCGGCCTATATTGCCGTGCTTTACCGACTGGCGCGGCTCGGAAGCCAGGCACCTCAGGGCAAGCCGATGTTCCCCCTGCCCGGCGTGGCCGAAGGCCCAGCACAGCCCGTATCGGCGGTGACGGCATGACCCCGTTTCTGCCCGCCGAATGGCTGCCCGTCATGTTTGCCGGGCTGATGGGCCTCTCGATCCTGCTCTATGTCATCCTTGATGGCTATGACCTGGGGGTGGGCATGCTCTCGCGCCTGGAAAAGGGCGCGGACCGCGACCTGATGGTGGCGTCCATCGGGCCCTTTTGGGACGCGAATGAAACCTGGCTGGTGCTGGGCATCGGCCTGCTGCTCGTGGCCTTTCCCACCGCCCATGGCCTGATCCTAACGCAGCTTTATCTGCCCGTTGCGCTGATGCTGGTGGGCCTCATTCTGCGCGGGGTGGCGTTTGAGTTCCGCGCCAAGGCACCGGCGGCGCACAAGGACCGCTGGGACGCCGCCTTTTTCGGCGGCTCGCTGCTCGCGTCGCTGTGCCAAGGCTATATGCTGGGGGCCTATGTGCTGGGCTTTGATCAAAGCGCGGCGGCGGTGATATTCTGTCTGCTGGCGGCGCTGGGGCTGGTGGCGGGCTATATGTTCATCGGTGCCTGCTGGCTGATCTACAAGGCCGAGGGGGATTTGCAGCAGCGCGCCGCGCGCTGGGCCGAGCGCGCGCTGTGGTGCACCGCGCTCGCCATGGCGGTGGTGTCGGTGGCGACGCCGCTGCTGTCGGACCGGATTTTCGATCGCTGGTTCCGCTTGCCCGAATTTATCGCACTGCTGCCCATCCCCATCGCCTCGGCGACGCTGATTGTGGGCCTGGCGATTTTCCTGCGCCGCCCCGCGCGCGCCGATGATGCGCTGGCATGGGTGCCGCTAGCGGTGGCAGGGTTGCTGTTTGCGCTGGGCTTTGTCGGTATCGGCTACAGCTTTTACCCCTATCTGATCGCTGACCGGCTGGACATCTGGCAGGCAGCGGCCAGCCCCGAGGCGTTGTCCATCATCCTGATCGGCACGATATTCGTTCTGCCGGTGATCCTGGGATATTCGCTCCTCGCGCACTGGGTGTTTCGGGGCAAGGCGACGCAGCTCAGCTATTATTAGCGGCAAGGGCAAGGCGCGCCACCAGCGCCTCCATCCCCTCCGCAGCGCGGGCCGATGCCGCCATCAGATGGGCATGAAAATCGCCCGGGCTGTCGCCATTGGCATCGTCGGTCGGCGCCTTGATTGCAGCCCAGGGCAGACCCAGCGCAGCGGCCGCCTGCGCCATCGCCGCGACCTCCATATCGACCAGCTGGCACCCCATCGCCACCAGCCGCGCGGCCAGGGCGGGATCGGCGACAAAGGCGTCGCCGCTGGCGATGCGCGCATGGGGCAGGCCCAGCCCCGGGTCGGGCATTGCCGCAAAGGGACGGTCCGCCGCCGCGCCCATCGGCCAGTCCCCCGCCGGATAGGGTTGAAAGCCCGCCGCCAGCGCCGCGCCATAATCATGCTGCACCGCCCCTGCGATCCAAAAGGCCGATCCCGCCGCATCGGTTAGCTGCCCGCAGGTTCCCGTCATCAACAAGGCCGCTGGCCGGACCCGTTCCGTCCATAGCGCCGCCGCACAGGCCGCATGCACCTTGCCCAGCCCGCAGGTGACCAGCGTGACCGTCGCGCCCGCCAGCACCACCCGCCGCGCGGGAAAGGGCAGCGCGGCCAGCGCTGTCCCCTGCCCCGCGAACACGGCATCGGCCTCTTCGGGCAAGGCGGCGAGAATCAAGAGGGTCGTCATGCCGCGTGGTTAGCCCGCTGGCGCGCCCTTTGCCATGGGCGGAGGCGGATAGGCGGTCAGCCGGTGGTGCCGCCAAAGCCGGCGATCAAAGCGGCCAGGTCCGCCTCTTCCACCAGCGCCGCCGCCTCGGCCCGCGCGAACCAGCGGCGCTCGCGCTGCTTGCGTTCGGGCCAGTCCGCTGCCTCTTCGCGCACCCGCAGCGCATAGACGGCAACATCGCGGTCCTGAATGCGGCCATCATCCGCGCGCTTGGCATAGCGATAATGGCCGAGCGGCGCGGTGCCGACGGGGCCGCTGACCCCCGCCTCCTCCTGCGCCTCGCGCCGCGCGGCTTGCGGGCCGCTTTCGCCGCTTTCGACATTGCCCTTGGGCAGCACCCACCGCCCAGTGTCGCGCGACGTGACGAGCAGGATATCGACCGCCTCGCCATGCGAATTGGCGACGCCGGGGCGAATGCGAAAGGGCAAGGCAGCGACCTGATCCATCGCCCGGCCCTGCCATCATGACAATACGATGACAATATTGTTTCAGCGCCAACCTGATCGCGGCACAGCATCGGCGGGTCGCCAGGCGCAACACCGGTTGCTATTTGCAACCCGGTAAGTAAGCTTTGCGGACGGCTGAGCATTGGGAGAATCGCGCGCCATGGATATGGTCACGGGCAGCCTGCCCGCTCACAAAAGCAGCGCCGCGCCGGTTGACGTCGATATGCTGATCGTCGGCGCGGGCATATCGGGCATCGGCATGGCGGTGCATCTGGGCCGCGATTGCCTGGGGAAAAGCTTTGCCATTGTCGAACAGCGCGACAATCTGGGCGGCACCTGGGACCTGTTCCGCTATCCCGGCATCCGCTCGGACAGCGACATGCACACGCTGGGTTTCATCTTTGAGCCATGGCGCGAGCAAAAGGCCATCGCCGACGGTCCATCGATCCTGAAATATCTGAACAAGATTGTCGATGAACGCGGCATCCGCCCGCACATCCGCTTTGGCCGCCGCGTCCGGCGCGCGGAATGGGATAGCGCAGGCGCACGCTGGACCGTCACCATGGCCGATGCGGCGGGCACCGAAACGGTGATCACCGCCCGCTTCCTGTTCATGGGATCGGGCTATTATGACTATGATCAGGGATATGAGGCGAGCTTTGCCGGGCGTCAGGATTTTGCCGGCGACATCATCCACCCGCAATTCTGGCCGCGCGATTATGACTATGCCGGCAAGCGCATTGTCGTAATCGGATCGGGGGCGACCGCCGTGACCATCGTGCCGTCGATGGCGCTGGCACCCGATGGCAAGGCCGCCGCGCACGTCACGATGCTGCAACGCACGCCGACCTGGATGTTCCTGCGCCCGGCGGAGGACCGCATTGCCAACGCGCTGCGCCGCATCCTGCCCGACGAATGGGCCTATCGCATCACCCGCTTCAAAAATGTGCGGCTTCAGAATTTCGGTTTCAAGATGGCGCGCAGCAAGCCCGAAAAGGTGAAGGAAAAGCTGACCAAGACGCTTCAGCAGGAATTGGGCGACAAATATCATGCGGCGGATTTCACCCCGCCCTACAACCCCTGGGAACAGCGGCTGTGCCTGGTGCCTGACAGCGACCTGTGCGTCGCGATGCGCAGCGGCAAGGCCGATATCGTCACCGACCATATCGACCGCTTTGTCGCCGACGGCATATTGCTGAAATCGGGCAAGCATTTGCCCGCCGACATCATCGTCACGGCGACCGGCCTGCAACTGACGATGGCGGGCAAGGTCGATTTTCGCGTGGATGGCAAGGCCGTGCACTGGCCCGACCATTTCTATTACAAGGGGTGCATGTTCTCCAACATCCCGAACATGGCCATCGTGTTCGGCTATTTGAACGCCAGCTGGACGCTGAAGGCCGATGTGGTGTCAACCTATGTCTGCCGCCTCATCAACCATCTGGATGCGGTGGGGGCCGATTTTGCCAATCCGGCGGTGGATGAATCGACCCTGGCCGAGGAGCCGGTGTTTGATTTCTCATCGGGCTATATTCAGCGCGCGCTGCCCATCCTCCCCAAAAACGGCACGGTCGCACCGTGGCGGCTCAATCAGGACTATTTGAAGGACCGCGTCATCATGCGCGAGGGGCCGATTGATGATGGGGTGCTGCGCTTTGAACGGGCAATGGGCGTCGCGACGGGCCAGCAATTGGAGGCGGCGGAGTAAACCGCCTTTCCTTCATGCTGGCTGCGGCAATGGTCTCGGCGTTTAGCATCTATCCTGTTGGCATCCGTAGCCAATAGAAATCGTCATTGCGAGCGCAGCGAAGCAATCCAGCGTGGCGTAAACCGCTCTGGATTGCTTCGCTGCGCTCGCAATGACGACTGGACGATGCCAAGGGGGCAGTCGCGAAACAAGTTCAGGGTGACGAAGTCTATAATATTGGCTTAAGCACAATGGCATGACCGATTATTCCACCCTGATCCAGCCCGACAAGGGGCAAGCCGCGCGCATCATCCATGCGGTGAGCGAGGCGGGCTATGATGATTGGCTGCGCGCCCGCACCCCGCGCGAGCGTGCGGCGTTGGCGGCGGTGCGCTATCGGCCTGTGCCCTTTGCCTATGCCATCTTGCCCGGGGAGAGTGCCGACGACTGGTCGGTGGTCACGGGCCTGGGCACGGGCGCGGTGCTGACCAGTTGGGGGCTGGCCACGCTGGCCGACAAATTGCCGGAAGGGACCTATCGCCTGGCCGAGGGTGAGCCCGGGAAGGCGCTGTTCGGGTGGATCACCGGCCAATATCGCTTCACCCGCTATGCCGCCGACAAGGATGCGCGCGGGGCCCGGGTGCTGCTGACCAGCGATGTCGCGGCCATCGCGCCGATGGTGGCAGAGGCGCGCGCGGTGATGCTGGTGCGCGACATGGTCAACACGCCTGCCGCCGACATGGGCCCCGCCGCGCTGGAGGCCGAAGCCGCGCGCATCGCCAAGGCGCATGGCGCGGCGCTGACAGTGACCAAGGGCGATGCATTGGCCGCCGGCTTTCCGCTCATCCACGCGGTCGGGCGCGCGGCGGACAAAATCCATTTCCCGCGCCTGATCGAACTTTATTGGGGCAAGGAAACCCACCCCAAAATCGCCATCATTGGCAAGGGCGTCTGCTTTGACAGCGGCGGGCTGGATATCAAGCCCGCAGCGGGCATGCTGCTGATGAAAAAGGATATGGGCGGGGCCGCACATGCGCTGGCGCTTGCCGAATTGATCATGGCCGCCGGATTGCCGGTGCGGCTTCATTGCCTGGTCCCGGCGGTCGAAAATGCCATTTCGGGCAACGCCTTTCGCCCCGGCGACATCATTAAGAGCCGCAAGGGGCTGGCCGTCGAAATCGGCAACACCGATGCCGAAGGGCGGCTGGTGCTCGCTGACGCGCTGACGCGGGCGGAGGAAGAAGCGCCCGAACTGATCGTCAATTTTGCGACGCTTACCGGCGCGGCGCGCGTGGCGCTGGGGCCGGACCTGCCCGCGCTCTTCGCCAATGATGACGCGCTGGCCGATGCGCTGATTGCGCAGGGGAAGGAGCGCGACGATCCGCTGTGGCGCATGCCGCTGTGGGACGGCTATGCCGACCTGTTGAAATCGGACCTGGCCGACCTTAACAACAGCGGCAATTCGCCCTTTGCCGGGGCGGTGACGGCGGCCTTGTTCCTGAAACGCTTTGTCCCCACCAGCACGCCCTGGGCGCATCTCGACACCTTTGCCTGGCGCCCTGCCGCCAAGCCGGGCCGCGCCAAGGGCGGCGATGCGCTGGGGTTAAGGGCAGCATGGGGGTTGTTGCGCGAACGCTATGGGAAACGCCCCACCTAATTTCACCCCGCCCAACTACCAGCGTTTCACAACCCCCGCAGCGCTGCCGCCGGACGTGCGGCGAGCAAAGGCAAGCTGCCCACCATGCCAATGACGAAGGCAAGGCCCGCCCCACCGAACAGCGCCGCGCCGACCACCAGCGGGTCGGGCGCAAAGCTGAATTCAAACAGGTCCACCACCACATAGCGCGCCGCCAGCAAGCCGACGCCCAGCGCCAGCGCGGCCAGCACCAGCGCCAGCAGCGCATATTCCAGCGCCTGTGCCGCCAATATCTGCCGCCGCGTTGCGCCCAGCAGTTTCAGGATGACGCTGTCATACATGCGCCGTTCGCGGCTGGCGGCAATCGCGCCGATCAGCACCGCGATGCCCGCCAAAATGGCAATGCTCGCTGCCGCCGCAATCGCGCGGCCCATTTGCCCCAACAACAATGTGACCTGACCAATCACCTCGCGCACCGCGATCAGCGAAGCCGACGGAAAGGCGCGGGGCAATTCGCGGGCCAGCCGCTGCTCGGCGCCGGGCGGCACCGTCAATGTCGCCACCATATTGTGCGGTGCGGCGGCAAAGGCACCGGGCGAAAAGACCAGCACATAGTTGAGCCCGAAATTGTCCCACTCCACGGTGCGGAGCGAGGCGATGCGCGCCTGCACCTCCACGCCCAGGACATTGACCGACAATGTGTCGCCAATGCCGACGCCCAGCGTGCCCGCGACCTCTTCCTCGATGCTGACCAGCGGCGGTCCTGCATAGTCCGCGGCCCACCATTCGCCCTCGGTCAGCACGCTGCCTTCGGGGAGCGCCGCGCTGTAAGTGATACCGCGATCACCGCGCAGCACCCAGGCCCCCTCGGGCAGCGTGTCGAGTTCAGCGACGCGCTGGCCGCCAAATTCCGTCACACTGCCACGCAGGGCGGGGATGAGGTTGACCTCCCCCTGCGGCGCAGCGGCGCTGACCATATTGCGAAATTCGCCTGCGCGATCGCGGGGAACGTCCAGCATGAAAAAGCTGGGCGCGCGCTTGGGAACGGTGCTCGCGATTTCCGCCGATATGCTGGTCTGAATGGCCGCCAGCGTGACAAAGAGCGTCAGGCCAAGCCCAAGGGCGACGACCAGCGCCGCCGTCGCGCTGCCCGGGCGATGCAGATTGGCCAGCGCCAGCCGCAGCAGCGGCGCTTTCGGGCGCGGCACGCGCTTTGCCGCGCGCGCAATCAGCTGCGCCATGGCAGTCAGGATCGCCAGCAGGACGGCGGTTGCCCCGATGAACCCCGCCGCAAACAGCGGTTCGCGCGCCGTCGCGACGGCGATGGCGACCACGGCCCCCAGTGCCAGCACGACTGCCAGCGCGACGCGCCATTCGGGCCGCTGCGCCCCTTCCACGGCCGCGCGATACATGCCTGCAGCAGGCACCCGGCGGCTGGCAGCCAGCGGCGGCAGCGCAAAGGCCAGGGCAATCAGCAAGCCATAGGCCGCGGCAATGAGCAGCGGCAGCGGATAGAGCGCAAAGCCAGGCTGCACCGGCAGAACCGGGCCAGCGATCCAGCCGATGAGCGGCGGGAGCAACGCGCCGACAACCAGCCCCGCGCCAATGCCCAGCACTGCCACGGCGAGGATTTGAATGCCGTAAATGCGCATGACCGTGCCCGAATCCGCGCCCAGCACCTTCAACGTTGCCAACCCCTGGCGCTTGCCCGCCAAATAGCTGGCGACACCATTGCCGACGCCAATGCCCGCAATGACCAGCGCCGACAGACCCACCAGCGCCAGAAACTGGCCCATGCGTTCGATGAAGCGGCGGGTGCCGGGGGCGCCGTTCGACCGGTCGGTGATCTCCCACCCGGCCTCTGGCGTTGCAGCCTCGATCCGGTCCTTCACCGCGTCGAGCGCTGCGGTTGGCGGCACGCGGAGGCGATATTTGGCCTCGAACATGCTGCCCGGCTGGATCAGCTGGGTGGCGGCAAGGTCGCCAAGGCCAATGATGGCAACGGGCCCCAGGGTGAATCCTTCGCCTAGCCGGTCGGGCTCCTCGGCCAATATGTCGGCGATGCGAAAGGGCTTTTCGCCAAATCGCACCATGTCGCCGCGCATCAGCGACAGGCGGCTGGCCAGATCGCTGCCAACCCAGATGGTGCCGGGATCGGGCAGCGCCATGGCAATGCCGCTCGCCAGCCGCACCTGCCCATAAAGCGGATAGGCCGCATCGACGGCCTTAAGCTCGCCCAGCAAGCTGTCGCCCGAGAGCGCAATCGCCATAGCGCGCATGCGCACTGTTTCGGACAGGCGGCCTTCCCGCGCCAGCGCGGCCTTTTCACTTTCACTCGCCATGCGCTGGGCCAGGCCATATTCGATATCGCCGCCCAGAATGACCTGGCCGCGCCGTTCCAGCTCGCCCGTGATCCCGGCGGTCAGGCTGCCAATCGCGGCCAGCGTCGCCACGCCCAGGAACAGACAGACGAGCAGCAGGCGCAGACCGCGAATGCGCGGGGCAAGGTCGCGCCGCGCGATGCGCCACAGCATCGGCCAGCTTGGTGTTCCAGCGGTCAAGCGTCGCGATCCTTGGCCGCGCCCTCGACGACCAGTCCGTCGCGCATCGTCACCACCCGGTCGCACAGCTTGGCCAGGGCCGGATCGTGGGTGATGATGAGCAAGGTGGTGCCGCGCGCCGCGCTGCGCTGAAACAACAGGTCGATGATCGCCTGCCCCGTTGCGCCGTCCAGATTGCCGGTGGGTTCATCGGCAAACAGGATGGCGGGGGCCGGGGCGGTCGCCCGCGCGATGGCAACCCGTTGCTGTTCACCGCCCGAAAGCTGCGTCGGATAATGGTCAAGCCGATGGCCAAGGCCAACCGCCGTCAATTCCTCGGCCGCGCAGGCAAAGGCATCACCATGCCCCGCCAGTTCCAGCGGCACGGCCACATTTTCCAGCGCAGTCATTGTCGGCAACAGGTGAAAGGCCTGCAAGACGATACCGATGCGCCCCCGGCGGGCGCGGGCCAGCGCATCTTCGTCCATCGCCGTGAAATCCAGGCCCGCGACGCTAACGTTGCCGCCGCTGGCGCGTTCCAGCCCCGCCAGCACCGCCATCAGGCTGGACTTGCCCGAACCCGATGGGCCGAGCAGCGCCACCGAAGTGCCCGCCACGACGTGCAGGTCAACGCCCTTCAAAATTTCGACGGGGGCCGCCGCATTGCCGAGCGTGAGGGTGACATTGCGCGCCGCAATCGCCATATCAACGGCGGCATCCACTGGCTTGTGCACGAAAGGGAGATTCCTTGAAAATGGCCGAACAGAGACGACACCGCCGACTGCTGCGATATGGAGCGGCGATCCTGCTTTGCCAAGCGCTGAGCGCCTGCGGTTCGGCAGATGCCCCCCAGACATCGACCAAGGAACGCGCTAATGCCGCACAGGTTGCCCCGGTGCCTGCGGACGCGCCGCTGGTCATCGCCTTTGGCGACAGCCTCTATGCCGGATATCAGCTGGGCCCGAATGAGGGGCTGGCGCCGCAGTTGCAGGCCGCGCTGGTCGCCGCAGGCACCCCGGCCCGGGTCCAGAATGCGGGCGTATCGGGCGACACCACTGCGGCGGGGCGCGCCCGCCTGTCCTTCGTGCTCGACAATGCGGCCAGCAAGCCCGCGCTGGTTGTGCTGGGGCTGGGCGGCAACGATATGCTGCGCGGCATCGGGGCCAGCGAGACGCGCGCCAATCTGACCGCGATGATGGAGGAGCTGAAGCGCCGCAATATTGACGTCGTGCTGACGGGGATGCTTGCCGCACCCAATTTGGGGGCCGATTATGGCCGTGAGTTCAACGCAATTTTTTCGGATCTGGCGAAGCGTTACGACGCGGGCCTCTATCCCTTCATCCTTGACAAGGTGCTGACGCAGCCTGGCCTGATGCTGCCCGACGGGGTTCATCCAAAGGCAGAGGGCGTCACCATCATGGCCAAGGGGATTGCGCCGCTGGTCGCCGAGCGGCTGGACGACGCGGCGCGCTAAGCCGTTCGGTCGACGCCGTCACCCATCGAAGCCGTTGGTCAGAAACTGTTCGGCGAGCGCCGCGTGCAGCGCGGCTCCGCGCGCCATGACGCTGTCATCCATCACCATATGGTTGCTGTGCAGGCCGCAACATTGCCGCCAGTTGCTGCCTTCATGGCTGGCCCCCAGCCACAGCATGGCCCCGGGCACTTTTTCGAGGACATAGGCGAAATCCTCTGCGCCCATCACCGGATGATCCATCCCTCGCCAGCCGCTTTCGCCAAATTGGTCGATCACCACGCGCTGGGCAAAGGCGGCGGCGCGGGCATCATTCACGGTGACGGGAAAGCCCTCCACAATCTCCACCGTCGCCGTGCAGCCATGGGCCGCCGCAATGGCCGGGGCCAGCCGCGCCAGCTCGTCCGCCACCATGGCGCGGCGGTGCGCGCTCAATGTCCGGATGGTGCCGTGCAGCTCCGCCGTTTCGGGGATGATGTTGTTGGTCGTCCCCGCCATGATCCGCGCGATAGTCACCACGGCAGGGTCGAACACGTTGACCCGCCGGGTCACCATCGTGCTGATCGCGCCGACAATGGCACAGGCGACGGGGATGGGGTCAATGGCGTCCTGCGGCATGGAGGCATGGCCGCCCGCGCCCTTTACCGTGATGGTCAGCACGTCGGACGAGGCCAGCAGCGGCCCCGCGCGGGTTGAAAAAATCCCGTGCGGCGCGTTGGGCATGACATGCAGCGCAAAGGCCGCATCGGGAAGCGGGTCGATCAGCCCGTCGTCGAGCATGAAGCGCGCACCATGGTGCCCCTCCTCGCCCGGTTGAAACATGAACATGACGCTGCCCGCCAGCCGATCCCGCGCGGCGCAGAGCAACCGCGCCGCCCCGGCGAGCATGGCGACATGGCTGTCATGACCGCACGCATGCATCACCCCGGCATGTTCGCTGGCGAAGTCCAGTCCCGTATCCTCGGTCAGCGGCAGGGCATCCATATCGCCGCGCAGCAGGACGGTGCGCCCGTTGGCTGGCCCCTTGAGCACGCCCACCAGCCCCGTCGTCGATGGTCCCTCGCGCCATTCAATCGGCAGGTCGGCAAGCGCGGCCAAAATCTTTTCGCGGGTCAGCGGATTGTGCAGCCCCAATTCGGGTTCGCGATGGATGGCGCGGCGCAGCGCAACCAGATCGGGCAGGATCGCTTCCGCAGCGGCGATGAAGGGGGTTTCGGCGTTCATGGGCACCAGATTAGCGGATGCAGGCGCGCTGGCAAGCCGCACCGGGCGGGGCGCGCCGCAAGAAGCCGCCGCTGCCCCTTGCCCCCCTGCGCCTGCGCTGGCAAAGGGGCGGCGCGCACATCCGCGCCGACAGAAAGCCGATTTTTCCAATGTCCGACCTGATCCGCGTCACCCTTCCCGATGGCTCTGCCCGTGAAGTCGCGCGCGGCACTACCCCCGCCGATATTGCGGCAGCGATCGGCCCCGGACTGGCCAAGGCGGCGCTGGCGGCGCGCGTGGATGGTGACGTGTGCGACATCATGCGCCCGCTGGAGCGCGACACGTCGCTGGCGCTGATCACCGCGAAGGATGAGGCCGACGCGCTGGAGCTGGTGCGTCACGATTTCGCGCATGTCATGGCCGAAGCGGTGCAGCGGCTGTTCCCGGGCACCCAGATTACCTTTGGGCCGGCGACGGCGGACGGTTTCTATTATGATTTTGCGCCCTCCACCGAGCATGGCCCGCTGCGCGATGAGGAATTGCCGCTGATCGAGGCGGAAATGCGCCGCATCATCGCCGCCGACAAGCCGCTGCGCCGCGAAGTCATGGCGCGCGATGCACTGATCGCGCGCTGGCGGGCAGAGGGCGAAACCTTCAAGGCCGAATGGGCTGGTGAGCTGCCCGAAGGCGAGGAGCTGTCGGTCTATTGGTCCGGTGACGATTGGTTCGACATGTGCCGCGGCCCGCATCTGGCGTCCACCGGCAAGCTGGACCCGGCGGCGTTCAAGCTGACGCGCGTGTCGGGGGCCTATTGGCGCGGCGACCAGAGCAAGGCGCAATTGTCGCGGGTCTATGGCACGGCGTGGTTGAACAAGAAACAGCTGGACGCGCATCTGCTGCGGCTGGAGGAAGCCGCAAAGCGCGACCATCGGCGACTGGGGCAGGAGTTGGACCTGTTCCACCTGCAGTCCGAGGCGCAGGGCAGCGTATTCTGGCACCCCAAAGGCTATGTCATCTACCGTGCGCTCGAAGATTATATGCGCCGCGCCATCCAGGGCGCGGGGTATCGCGAGATCAAGACCCCGCAGCTGATGGATGTGCGCCAGTGGGAACAATCGGGCCACTGGGGCAAATATGCCGAAAATATGTTCGCCGTCCCCGACATCGTCCCGGATGGGGAGGGCGCGCCCGCGGTTGCGCCCGATGCCGACTGGATGGCGATGAAGCCGATGAACTGCCCGGCGCATATCATGGTGTTCCGTCAGGGCATCAAATCCTATCGCGACCTGCCACTGCGCTTTTATGAAAATGGCTGCTGCCACCGCAACGAAGCCCATGGTGCGTTGCACGGCATCATGCGCGTGCGCCAGTTTACGCAGGATGATGCGCATATTTTCTGCCGCGAGGATCAGATTGTGGATGAAGTTCGGGCGTTTTGCGCGCTCGTCGACCGCATCTATGGCGATTTCGGGTTTAAATATGCCATCAAGCTGGCGCTGCGTCCCGAAAAGCGGTTCGGGTCCGACGCCGATTGGGACAAGGCCGAAAATGAACTGCGCGATGCGGTTATTGCGGCTGGCCTGGCAACCGCCGACTATGGGTGGGAAGAATTGCCGGGCGAGGGAGCCTTTTACGCGCCCAAGCTGGAATGGCACCTGACCGACGCCATTGGCCGGACGTGGCAGGTCGGCACGCTGCAATCCGACCGGGTGCTGCCCGAACGGCTCGACGCCAGCTATGTTGGCGAGGATGGGGCGAAGCATCGCCCGGTGATGCTCCACCGCGCGATTTTTGGCACCTATGAACGGTTTATTGGCATTTTGATCGAGGAATATGCCGGGCGCTTCCCCATGTGGCTGGCCCCGGTGCAGGCGGTGGTGGCCACCATCACGTCGGACGCCGATGGCTATGCCAAGGATGTGTGGACGCAGTTGGAGGCCGCCGGGCTGCGCGTCGAGGCCGACCTGCGCAACGAGAAAATCAACTTCAAGGTGCGCGAGCATAGCCTCGCCAAAATCCCCCAATTGCTGGTCGTCGGCAAGCGCGAGGCCGAAGAGGGCACGGTGGCGCTCCGCACCCTGGGGCAGGAGGGACAGCGGGTGATGCCGCTGGCCGAGGCCATCGCCTTGTTGGTCGCCGAAGCAACGCCGCCCGATTTGAAGGAGACCGCCTGATGCGCCCATTCTTTGCTCCAGCCATGGCCTTGCTGTTGCTAACTGGCTGTGGTTCGGCGCAGCCCGACAAGGGCAGCGATAGCGGGACGGGCGAGACCAAACGCGCCGTCGAGACGGCCGCACTGACCCCCGCGCAGCAAGCCTATGCCGATGCCAATGCCAAGATGCATGCAGGCATGGGGGCGGCCATCGACGCGGATGCCGATGTCGCCTTCATGGCCGGGATGATCCCGCATCACCAGGGCGCCGTCGACATGGCCCGGATCGCGCTGAAATATGGCAAGGATCCGGAAGTGCGCAAACTGGCCGAAACGGTCATCGCAGCGCAGGAGGCGGAGATAAAGCAGATGCAGGCCTGGCTGGCCGCGCGCAGCGTCAAGGCGCCGGAACCCGCACCAGCCGATACGGTGGTTGACCATAGCAAAATGGGGCATTGACCGGCACCGGCAAGCCGGAATGGGGGGGATGATTTGACCAGCACCACAGCCGCCGCGACGCTGGCGACCGCGCGCCGCGATCAGGAAGATATGCGGCTCGTCACGGGCTTTGCCGACATTTTCGCGGCGGTGGTGCTGGTGGGGGCGCTGGCAGCCATCGGGGCGCTGGCGGCCCAGTTCGTCGGCGCCGGTGCCGGGCTGGTTGCGCTGGTCGTGGTGTGGCTGCTCACCGTGCCGCTGGTCGAAGAGCGCCGCTTTGCCGCAACCGCCATCGTGCTGGCGCTGGCCTTTGCCTTCATGCTGGCGCTGCCCGCCTTTGCCCTGCTGGGCAGCTTTGGCGCTGTTGTGGTCGCGGGGGCGAGCTATTTTTACTGGCAGCGGTTTCGCATCCCCCTGACCGCCGCGTTGGGCATTGCCTTTGTCGTTGCCTTTCCGGCCTTCCTGCTGCTCAGCAGTCAGGGCGGCGCGCCCTGGTCGCGGGGAGAGGCGCGGATCAGCGATTTCGCCCTGTTTAACCTTGGCACCTACAGTGCTTTGCTGGTCGGCTTGGCGCTGTTTGCCATTGCCATGCGGTGGGACATCAGCGACCGGGAACGGACAACGCGGCGGTCTGATGTGGCGTTCTGGCTGCACCTGCTGGCCGGGCCGCTCACCGTCCACGGCTTGTTCAGCCTGCTGGGCGTCGCGCGTTTTGACGCCGATATTGTCAATCCCTGGCCCGTCGTGCTGTTGTTCGCGCTATTCACCGTGACCGCACTGGTGATTGATCGCCGCCCCCTGCTAATTTCCAGTTTCGGCTATTTCCTCTTTGCGCTGGGGCAAATCATCTATCGGCAGATTGGCACGGGCGCAGTGCCGCAGGCCATTGGCGTGCCACAGGTGATCATGGTCGCCGCGCTCGGCGGCGGAATTGTCGTCGCGGTACTGGCGGGGGCCTGGACACCGCTGCGCCGTGAGTTGCTGTCCCTCGCCCCGGCGGCGGTGGTCGACCGGGTTCCGCCCGTAACCCCGGGGCTGGCGACACCCGCGCCGATGGCCCGCGACAGCGCCCCAGCGGAAACAGAGCCGCTGCGGCTGGTGCTGGGTCTGAATGATTATCTGGCCACGCTGGGCCTGGGCGTGCTGTTCATCGGCAGCCTGGTAGCGAGCTATGTCATCATGGCGCGGCAAGTGATGGCATTGGGCCCGCGCGATGGCCTGGCCGCAGCCCAGCAATTTGCCGAACTCATGTCGGGACCCCAGCCTTGGTTGGCGCTGGCCGTGCCCGTCGGCGTCGTCCTGCTCGCGGCCGAAATTTTCGTCCGACGGCAACGCATGGCCCTGACCGCCGTGGTCGCGGCCAGCCTGTTTGCCCTGCTCAGCCTGTTCGCTGTCCTCATCGTCCTGTGGCAACAAGGCGTGGCACCGCAGGTGCTGGAGGCGGCGCGCACCGCCAATCTGGACGGCACCACCCGCTGGTTCACCATGGGCCCGGCGCTGTTTACCGCGACACTCGTCGCCACGGCGCTCGCCAATTGGGGCTTTGGCTGGCTCAACCGTATCCCGGTGGCGGCGGCGTGGGGCGCGCTGATGCTGCTCCCCCTGCTGTTCCTCGACCAGATATTGGCGCTGACCGCCGCATCCTTTGACGCGCCCAGCCTGCCCGAGGCCGCCGTGCGCTTGCGCCTTGTCGGCTTTGGGCTGGCGGCCTTTGTCGCGGCGCTGCTGCTCGACCGCAGCGATCCCGCGCGGCAGACGCAGCGCGCCGATGTCGCCTTCTGGCTGCATCTGCTGGCCAGCCTGATCATCGTCACCATCCTGTTTGTCGAAGTTGGGCAAGCGTTCGGCACCCGGACCCTGCCCGGCCTCGCCACGCTGGTCACCTATGCAGGTCTGATCGCCGTGGCGCTGCTTATCAACCGCCGCGCGCCGCTGGTCGTCGGCATTCCGTTCGTGCTCGCGGGATTGAGCTTTGCCGATCCGATGGCAGGCCTGCTGATCCGGCTGGGATTTTTTGCGGCGCTGATGGCGCTGGTGCTGCAATGGGACCGCATCCGGGCCAAGGCATCGGCCCTTGCTGGTCGCGCCTGACGCATGGCGCTGGTCGAAAGCTGGACCGGCCTGACCCCGCTGGCGGCGCTGGCGGCCGCGCTGATGACCTGCGGCGCGGCCTTTGTGCGCGGGCTGACCGGCTTTGGCATGGCGATCATTCTGGTGCCGCTGCTGGGCATGTTGATTGCGCCCGGGCAGGCGGTTGTCGTGGGGTTGATCCTGCAACTGCTGATTGGCCCTGTTGGCCTGGGCATAATCCTGCGCGAGGCGCACCGGGCGAGCGCGCTGCCCATCGGCGCATTGGCCATGTTGGCGACGCCGCTGGGGATGCTGGCGCTGACGCTGGTCAGCCCCGATGTCGCCCGCTTGCTGATCGCCATCATTGCGCTGGCTGCCTTTGCCCTCATGCTGCTGCCCCAGCATGCTGCGGGGCATCGCCCCGGCCCGGCCATGATCAGCGCGACCGGGGTGGCATCGGGCATATTGACGGGCTTTGCCGCCATGCCGGGGCCGCCGGTTGTGCCCTTTTACCTGCGGCAACAGATTGCGCCGGGCGAAGCACGGGCGTCGATGATGCTGATCTTTTTCGCCACTGCCATCGCGGGCACGCTGGCGGCGCTGGTCACCGGTCTGGCGGGGCATCGCGAACTGGCCCTGTCCCTGTTGCTGCTGGTGCCGATGCTGATCGGCAACACGCTGGGGGCACGGCTGTTCGGCCAGATCCCCGACCCCGTCTGGCGCGGCGTGGTCGGCGTCGTGCTGGGCGTCGCTGGGATCAGCGCGCTGGTGCGGTTGCTGGGGTGAAGGCGCGGGGCTTGCGCGCGCCCTTCCCGCTCGGCTAAGGCCCGCCAACGCTGCGGCAAGCAGGCAAAGGGGCAAGGGTGGCAGACGAAGGCAAGCACAAGGCACAGCGCGTTCGCGTCGGTCGCCCGGTCGCTGCGACCAGCGGGCGCAGCCGGTTCGGCCTGACCGGCGTGTCGCAGGGCTATGACGCGCGCACCGTTGCCATCCGCGCTGACCTGGCCGACATTGCCGTCGCGGGACAGCATTTCGCGCCCCATTATGCCGCCCCCATGATGCGCAGCATGACCGCCGCGACGCCGCTGCGCGCGACGCCAGCGGATGACAGCGACATTGTCGCCCAGCTGTTGCCGGGTGAAGGCTTTGCCCTGCTCGACGTCACGGGGGGCATGGCGTGGGGCTATCGGCTGGCCGATCATCTGGTGGGATATTGCCCGGCGGCCGCGCTGGGTGCGCCGATTGCGGCGAGCCACCGGGTAACGCGCGACGAGGCCGTGCTGCACGCCGGGCCCGACGAAGGCGCGCATGCGGTCCACCACCTGCCCGCCGGATCGTTGGTGATGGGAGCGGCGGTCGGCGATTGGCTGGAGACGCCGCATGGCTGGCTACGGTTGGCGGATGTCGAAGAGGTCGCCGCGACCGGCGCGGCGTGACGGTCCATGCCTCACCAAATCTTTATCGATGGCGCAGCGGGCACCACCGGGCTGGAAATTGCTGACCGGCTCGCGGGCCGCGATGAATTTGCGCTGATCACGCTTGCCGATGCCGACCGCAAGGATGCGGGCAAGCGGCGCGAAGCGATGGACAGCGCCGATTTCGTCATCCTGTGCCTGCCCGACGACGCCGCGCGCGACGCTGCCGCCATGGTGACCAGCCCGCACACCCGCATCATCGACGCATCGAGCGCGCATCGCACTGCCGACGGCTGGACTTATGGCTTTCCAGAGCTCAGCGCGCAGCAGCGCCGCGCGATTGCCAGCGCGGCGCGCGTTTCGAACCCTGGCTGCTACCCCACCGGCTTTCTGGCGGTGGTGGCCCCGCTGGTGGCGGCGGGATTGCTGGACGCGGCCGCGCCGCTGAGCGTCCACGCCGTGTCGGGCTATTCGGGCGGAGGCAAGGCGTTGATCGACCGGTTCCGCGCCCGATCCGCGCCCGGTTTCCGCAGCTATGGCCTGACGCTTGAGCATAAACATTTGCCCGAGATGCAATATTATGCGGGGCTGGCGCAGCCGCCGGTCTTTGCCCCCGCAGTGGTGCCGGTGTTCCGCGGGATGATTGTTGAGGTGCCGCTGGCCGCCGGTATGGCCGATGCCGACGCCGTGCGCGCCTGTCTGACCGCCCATTATGCGGGCAGCCCGCTCATCCGGCCCGGCGCCGTGCAGGATGGTGAGCTGTTGCTGCACGATGACGTGCCCGGGTGGGACGGGCTGGAATGGTTTGTGTTCGCGGGCGGCAATGGCCAGGTCCGGCTGGCCGCGCGGCTCGACAATCTGGGCAAGGGGGCGAGCGGCGCCTGTGTCCAGAACCTCAATCTGATGGCCGGCCTGCCCGAAACGGCGGGCCTGCGCGCGGGCTGAATCAATGCACCGTGTCGACGGCGACATCGATCGACAAATAGGTGATCAGCCGTTCAATCTGCCGCCAGCGGGCAAAATGAATATGATTGCCCAGCGCGCGATATTGCTCGGCCTTCGCAGCCGCGGCAAAGCCCGCTTCTTCGCCATGTTGACGGATCAGCAGGGTCGCATCGTCAACCGCTGCGCGGTCAGTGAGAAAAGGCGGAGGCAGCATGTCTGGTCCCGTGCTGTCGTGATGACCCGCCCGCATTAGCCCGGCGCGCGTCAAGGCGAGCTTCGCGAAACTGCTGAACAGCGCGGTAAGGTTAACGTGCGGGATTGCGCGGCCCGCTCCCGCTCCCCCTTTTCCTTCCCGGTTCGGGCGTGTATCACGGCGGCATGCGCAAATTCCTTCGTTACGCCGCCATCGTCCTTGTCACGCTGATCGCTGTCGGCGGGGTGACGCTCTATGTCATGTCGCGGCCCGATGTTGCCCGATTCTCCACTGCGGAGCTGTCGGGGCGGGTGCCGGTGATGGCGCATGTGCGGCCCGAGAGTTTTCCCACCGTCCGCATTCCCGAAGCGACCGGCTGGGCCGCCGGCGCCAAGCCCGTGGCGGCAAAGGGGTTGACCGTCGCCCGCTTTGCCGAAGGACTGGATCACCCGCGCACCATGCTCGTGCTGCCCAATGGCGATGTGCTTGTCGCCGAAAGCCGCGCGCCCAAACCCAAGAAAGACCCGGGGCTGGAGGGGCGGATCGCCAAGCGATTGATGAGCCGCGCCGGGGCGGTCGGGGAAAGCGCCAACCGCATCACCCTCCTGCGCGATGCCGATGGCGATGGGCGGGCCGAGGTGAAGCAGCCCTATATCACCGGGCTCAATTCCCCCTATGGCATGGCGCTGGTCGGCGATACGCTTTATGTCGCCAGCACCGACGCGCTGCTCGCCTTTCCCTATGTCGCGGGCGCGGGCAGCATCACCGCCAAACCGCGCAAATTGGCCGACCTGCCCGCTGCAGGGACCAACCGCCACTGGACCAAAAGCCTGGTCGCTTCGCCCGATGGCAAGCGGCTCTATGTCGGCGTCGGGGCCGACAGCAATATCGGTGAAGCAGGGATGGAGCGCGAGGTGAACCGCGCCGCCATATTGGAATTCACCATTGCGACGGGCGCATCGCGCATTTACGGGGCGGGCCTGCGCAATCCGGTCGGCATGGCCTTTCACCCGGTCGAACAATCGCTGTGGACGGTCGTCAATGAACGCGACATGCTGGGCAGCGACCTGGTGCCCGATTATCTGACGCAGGTCGAATTTGGCGACGATTTCGGCTGGCCCTGGTATTATTGGGGCGGCTTTATCGACCAGCGAGTTCCGGCCCCTGAAGAGGATAAGCGCCAATATATCGACCGCCCCGATTATGGGCTGGGCGCGCATGTCGCCCCGCTGGGGATGAGCTTTGCGCGCGGGCCGACGCTGGGCGAGCGTTTTGCCAATGGCGCCTTCATCGCACTGCACGGCAGCTGGAACCGGGTGCCGATTGCGGGCTATACGGTGGTGTTCGTGCCCTTCGCGGCAAGCGGCGCACCCGCCGACGCGCTGCCCATCACGTTGCTCAGCGGCTTTGTGTCAAAGGACAGCGACAAGGCGTTTGGCCGCCCCGCCGATGCCCAGCTGGCCCGCGACGGCGCGCTGCTCGTGGCCGATGATGTCGGCAACATCATCTGGCGCGTGGCCAAGGCTGGATAGGCTTGTGCCTTGATTTCACCGAAGGGCTGAGCCAGTCGAAACCCGACCCGCAGCGCGAGGCGCTGGTCAAACACGCGCCACGCCCTTCGACAAGCTCTGGGCTTCGGTAAGCGGTTCAACGGGCGTGAAACAAGCCCTACACCCGCATCGGCATCAGCACGTAAAGCGCCGCGCTCTTTTCGCCCTCGCGGATCAAGGTCGGGGCATTGGCATCGGCCAGGTGAAGTTCCACCGTATCACCGTCGACCTGACCCAAGATATCGCCCAGATATTTGGCGTTGAAGCCAATCTCTATCCCTTCCGCGCCATAGTCGCCGGGCAGCTCTTCGGCAGCCGTGCCATTTTCGGGGCTGGTGACCGACAGGGTGACGCGGTCCTTGTCCAGCGTCATTTTCACGGCGCGGGTCTTTTCCGACGCAATCGTCGACACGCGGTCCACCGCCTGGGCAAAGCCCTTGGGATCGACTTTCAGCAATTTGTCGTTCGCCGTCGGGATGACGCGGCTGTAATCGGGGAAGGTCCCGTCGATCAGCTTTGACGTCAGCACGGCATTGCCCAGCATGAACCGGATCTTGGTCGGCGACAGGCTGACCTCCACATTGCCCTCGGCCTCGTCCAGCAGCTTGCGGATTTCGCCGACGCATTTGCGCGGAATGATGACATCGGGCATGCCGACCGCACCGTCGGGCAGCGCCACGGTGACGCGCGCCAGCCGGTGGCCGTCGGTTGCGGCGGCCTTCAGCACCGGGCCCGATCCATCCTCTGCCGCGTGAATGAAAATGCCGTTCAGATAATAGCGCGTCTCTTCGGTCGAAATGGCAAAGCGCGTCTTGTCGATAATCTGAATGAGCGTCGCAACCGGCAGCTCAAAGCTGGTCGGCAGATCCCCTTCCGCAATCACCGGAAAATCATCGCGCGGCAGGGTGGGCAGGTTGAAGTTTGACCGGCCCGCCTTCACCTGCATCTTGCCATCGGCGGCGTTCAGGCTGACCTCGCTCCCTTCCGGCAATTTGCGGGCAATTTCAAACAGGGTGTGCGCCGACACGGTCGTTGTGCCGGGGGTTTCCACCTTGGCCGCGATCGTTTCCACGACCTGGAGATCCAGGTCGGTCGCCATCAGCTTCAATTGGCCCGACGCATCCGCCTCAATCAGCACATTCGACAGAATGGGAATGGTGTTGCGCCGTTCGACCACCGACTGGACATGGCCCAGGCTTTTCAACAACACCGCCCGTTCGATGGTCGCTTTCATGTGACGCAATGCCCTTTTTGGTCGAATGGGGCGGGGCAGGCGGCGGGAAATACGCCGCGAGCCGAGTCCGGCCCCGGTTGGAATCGTCTGCTTTCCATAGCCAAGCGGGGGGAAAGGGCAAGCATTAGCCTTGCCTTTGCCCTGCCCCGCGCGGCATGGGGGGCGGGTGACGCGCGCCCCTGCCCTTCTGTTCTTCCTGCTCGCCGCCCTCGCCGCTCCGGCGAACGCGCAGCAGGGCCGGGTGGCGCTGGGCATCTTTGAAAGCTGGGGCGCGTTTCGCGACCCCTCAGGACCGCGCTGCTACGCGCTCGCCACCCCGGACGCCAGCGTCGGCAGCGCGGCGGTGCGCGGCTATGCCAGCGTCGGATATTGGCCGCGATCGCGCGTGCGCGGCCAGGTCTATATCCGGCTAACGCGCGCCCGCGGCCCGCGCGCCGAACTGCGCCTGACGCTGGGCGCGCGCCGGTTCATCCTGACCGGTAATGGCGTCCACGGCTGGGCCAGCGACCCGCGCATGGACGCCTCCATCGTCGCGGCGATGCGGTCCAACCCCAGCATGGTCGTGGAAAGCGTGGGCACCGACGGCCGCGCCATCGCCGACACCTACCGCCTGCGCGGCGCGGCAACCGCGATGGACGCGGCGGCGCTGGGGTGCGCGGGGTTGGGGCGTTGACATTTCACCTGATGTGTATTATACACATTAAATGAAAAGTGCCGATCTGATCCGGGAATTGGAAAGGGCGGGTTGGCGGCTAGACCGGGTGCGTGGGTCGCATCATATTTTTGTTCACCCCGACCGCGGTGGGCATGTGACCGTCCCGCATCCGAAGAAGGATTTGGGCAAGGGCCTGATCGGTGCCATTCGCAAACAGGCCGGTCTGACCAAATAAGATTATCGAGGTTACTATGCGCTATCCCATTGCAATCGAAGTCGGCGACGCGGACACCGCGTTCGGCATTGTCGTGCCCGACCTGCCCGGCTGTTTCTCGGCGGGTGACACGCTCGACGAGGCGATGGTGGGGGCGGAGGAGGCTGCTGCTGCTTGGATCGATGCGACGTTGGATGCGGGCGGCGCGGTGCCGCCGCCGTCCAGCCTGGAAGCGGTGCGCGCCAATCGCGACTTTGCCGGGTGGAGCTTCGGCGTGATCACCATCGACCCCGCGCTGCTCGACGATGCCGTGGAGCGCGTGAATATCACCCTGCCGCGCCGCGTGCTGATGCGGCTGGACGCAATGGCGAAAGCGGCGGGTGAGAGCCGGTCGGGCTTTATTGCGCAATTGACGCTGGAAGAGCCGAAGCGGGCGGCTTAAGCACTATGGAACGCCAATATCCTATTTCGCTCGATGCAGTCCTTGAACATGGCATTCAACGAACTCTGCCCCAAGATGTTCGTGACGTCTTGCTCAATGTTATACTCGCTTGGGCAGAATTGGACATGGCGACGGGTTTCTTTGTCTCACTAGTTTTGGGATTGGATCCAGATGCGGGGGCGACAAAATTCGGCAGGAGAGAGATTTCAGATAAGCTTAAGCGCTCATCCAAAGCACTCAAGGAAGCTGGCGAATTTGAGGTTGCTCGGGTTGTGCTTGAGATTTCCAGTCAATACCCAGAGAAAGCGACCTATCGGCGACGAATTGCTCATTCGAAGTGCGCTGGCGTTCTGATGAGCGATCCCACCCGTATAGTTTTCCTACCATTCGAGCGTGAAGGGCCACCTGGAAATCTTGCTGTTGAATTGATTCCATTGGAAAAATTTTCCGATGCCACAACATGGGCGAAATCTGCTCATGACATACTGATGTTTCAAGTGGATCGACAAAAATTCTTCGATCGTTGAAGTGCATTGCGCGTCACCAGTATTCGGTCTTGTCGCTCCCCCGCTTCCCATTTCCCCCCAATCGCCCTATATCGCCCCCATCATGCAAATCCCCGGCCATATTGATCCTGTTCCCACGGGCACCGCCCCGCTTCGTGCCGATGGGCGCGTCGATTTGGTGGGGCTGGCGCGCGACGAAATTCGCGGCGCTCTGGAAACGGCAGGGTTGGAGCCCAAGGCCGCCAAATTGCGTGCAAAGCAGATTTGGCACTGGATTTATCATCGCGGCGTCACCGACTTTGGCGCGATGACCGATATTGCCAAGGAGATGCGGCCCTGGCTGAGCGAACGCTTCGCCATTGGCCGCCCGCGCGTGGTGACGGCGCAGTTGTCGGAGGATGGCACGCGCAAATGGCTGCTCGCGACCGAGGATGACCAGGAATTTGAAATGGTCTTCATCCCCGATGCCGATCGGGGGACTTTGTGCGTGTCGTCGCAGGTCGGCTGCACGCTCAATTGCCGTTTCTGTCACACCGGCACGATGCGGCTGGTGCGCAACCTGACGCCGGGGGAGATTGTCGGGCAAGTGATGCTGGCCCGCGATGCCCTGGGTGAGTGGCCCAAAGGAACGATGGCGAGCCACGCCGATGCTGACGATGAGGATGATGAGGCGGGGCATTATACCCCCGATGGCCGGATGCTGACCAACATCGTCATGATGGGGATGGGCGAGCCGCTGTATAATTTCGATGGGGTGAAGGGCGCGCTCAAGATTGTGATGGACGGCGATGGCCTCGCGCTGTCGAAGCGGCGCATTACGCTGTCGACATCGGGCGTGGTGCCGATGATGGCGCGCGCGGGGGCGGAAATTGGGGTCAATCTGGCGGTCTCGCTTCACGCGGTGACCAAAGAGGTGCGCGACGAAATCGTCCCCATCAACCGCAAATATGGCATTGAGGAATTGCTGCAGGCGTGCGCCGATTATCCCGGCGCAAACAACGCGCGGCGCATCACCTTTGAATATGTGATGCTGAAGGACAAGAATGACAGCGATGATGACGCGCGCGAGCTGGTGCGGCTGATCAAGGCCTATAACCTGCCCGCGAAGGTCAATCTCATCCCCTTCAACCCCTGGCCTGGTGCGCCCTATGAATGTTCAAGCGCGGAGCGGGTGCGGCGTTTTTCCAACATCATTTTTGAAAGCGGCATCTCCGCGCCCATCCGCACGCCGCGCGGACGCGACATTATGGCGGCGTGCGGCCAGCTGAAATCAGCGGCCAAGAAGTTGAGCCGCGCCGAGCTCGACCGGCTGGCCGAGGAAAAGCAGGCGGCGCTGGGCTAGCGGCTGGTGTGGATTGGGGGCCCTTCAGAGCCCCAGCACATCGCCCATGCCATAGCGCCCGGGTTTTTGCTGCAGCAGCCATAGCGCCGCCCGCACCGCCCCGCGCGCGAAAATCATGCGGTTTTCGGCGCGGTGGCTGAGCGTGATGAGCTCATCATTGCCAGCGAACATCACGCTGTGATCACCCGCCACCGTGCCGCCACGCAGCGCGGCAAAGCCAATCGCCCCCTGTGCCCGTGCCCCCGTCATTCCTTCGCGGGCCGCCGTGCGCACTGCACCAAGGTCCACGCCGCGCCCGTCCGCCGCCGCCGCGCCCAGTAACAGCGCGGTGCCACTGGGGGCGTCGACCTTCATCCGGTGATGCATTTCGGCGATTTCAATGTCCCATTCGGGCCCGAGCCGCGCCGCTGCCTCGCGCACCAGATGCGCGAGCAGCGTGACGCCCAGCGACGTGTTGCCGGTTTGCAGCACGGGCAGGTCGCGCGCGGCGTCGTCGATCAGGAAATGGTGGCGTTCCTCCAAACCGGTGGTGCCGATCAGGATGGGGGTGCGCTGCGCGCTTGCCGCGTCCAGATTGGCCTCCAGCGCGGCAGGCGCGGAAAAATCGACCAGCACATCGGCGGCGGCGGCCAGTGCAGCGATATCATCGCCCCGGTCTGCGCCGCCCGCGAGGGCCTGACCGGCCTGGTCAATCGCCATGACCAGCGCCGCGCCCATGCGCCCGTTGCTGCCGATGATGCCAATGCGTGCCATGCCCCTGCCATAGCGCGCGGGAGGGCAAAGTCGAGTGCGCGGACGGGGTGCGTTCAGACACCAAAGGCCGCGCGGGCGCGCACCACCGCCCACAGGATCAGGATGATGGCTGCGGTCCAGCGCAAGCGCCCGGCCCAGCGCGCCTCCAGCAGACCCGGCCCCCAGCCGAGCACCGGCAGCATCGCTACCAGCAACCCCGCCGCGCCCCCGGCAATCCCCCACCAGGCCGCGCCCGACAGCGCACCCAGCGCGAACATCAAAAATTGGTTGCGGTCGCCCAGTTGGAGCATCAACAGCCGGGTGAACAGCAACGGCAGCGGCAGGGTAGCCAGGCCGTCGGCAGCAACCGGCTGACGACGCGACCAGAATAGGGCTACCGCCGCGCTGGCCAGCGCCATCGCCGCAAACAGGTTGAGCACGCCCAGCCCAAGCTGGAGACCCGCGACAACGGCGCCAATCGCCGACGCCAGCGCCAGCAGCGCAAAGGCGCCGAAAAAGGCGGCGACCGTTGCCCGCCGGTCGCGGCGCTGGTCGAGCAGCGTGGCGAGCAGCTGGGCATAACGGCCATCGGCATTGGCGAGCAGGGTGGCGGCGAGCACGGCCATGATCGCGTCCATCGCGGGCGGCTCAGTTCGCGAACCGCACGGCGACGCTGGCCAACCAGACATTGTCGCTGGGGTCGGCGGCGGCCCGGTCGCCATTTGCCATATCGGCTGCCGCCAGTGCATGCGCCATGGCGTCGAGGTAGGTCAGGATGACGGCGCTGCGGCCGCGCACCGCAATCGCCGATTCAAGGCGGCTGGCGAGCAGCGCAACATCGGCCAGCCCCTCGCCCCGTGCCGTGCGGCGCACCGCGTCAATCCCCTCCACCAATTGCGGCAGGGGACAATGCTGGGCCGCAGCGGCAAGCGCAGCAATCTGGCCCTGCAACAGGGCGCGGGGATCGGGCAAGGGCGCCATCGGCAACATGGTCAAATCATGCGCGCACAGCGGTTAATGGCGGGTTAGCGATGCGTGCGCACCATGCGATCGGCCGACTTGCTGCGATACATGTCGCGGTCCGCGGCGGCCAGCACATCGGCCTCGGTCATGTCCCCGGCAAGCGTGGCAACCCCAAAACAGGCCGACAAGGCAATCGTCCGCCCATCAAATTCCACCGGCGTATCGGCCAGCAGCGCGGCAAAGCGGCCCATCTGCTGCCGCGCATGGTCCGCCGTCATCTGGTCCAGAATCAAGCCAAATTCATCGCCGCCGATCCGGGCGGCGATGTCGGTCGTGCGGATGGCGCCGGCCAGCCGCTTGGCGATTTCAATCAGCGCGAAATCGCCGGCGGCATGGCCGTGGCAATCATTGATCGCCTTTAACTGGTTGACGTCGATGTAAACCAGCGTCGCACATTCGTCGTAGCGCGCGACGCGGGCAATCCGCTGGTGCAGCGCAGTGATGAAATAGCGGCGGTTGTAAAGCGGGGTCAGCGTATCGCGTTCCGACACGCGTTCCAGTTCGGCCACCGCAATTTTCAGCACCCGGTTTTCGCGGCGCAGCGCATCATTGTCGCGGCGCAGGCTGCGCAACTGGTCATCGCGCGGGTCCGCCTCTGGTGCTGGTGCGCCGTCATTTGCGATCCGCTGTGCCGAACTGCCGTCCATCGCCATTTCCGTCCGCTTGGCCCACAGCTGCAACAAGAGCGCAAAGAGGGCGGTCCGCCAACCCTGTTACCCGCAAACCGATACCAAGCGGTAAACGACCCGCACCATGCGGCAGCAAGCCCGCGCAAACCGCCGGGGACCAAAGGTTTGGGGTTTGCCGCGCGCGCTTTGATGGCTAGAGGGCAGTCTTTGGCAGCAGGGCAGAATGTGATGAGCAGCGCCGCACCGATGATCGGGATCGTGATGGGCAGCCAGTCCGATTGGCCCACCATGTCCCACGCCGCCGCTGTGCTGACCGAGCTGGGCGTGGCGCATGAGGTGCGGATTGTGTCCGCGCACCGCACCCCCGACCGGATGGCCGATTATGCCAAAAGTGCGGCACAGCGCGGGCTGGCGGCCATTATCGCGGGGGCGGGCGGCGCGGCGCATTTGCCGGGCATGCTGGCCGCCATGACCCGCGTGCCCGTGCTGGGCGTGCCGGTGCAATCGGCGGCGCTGGGCGGCATGGACAGCCTGTTGTCGATTGTGCAGATGCCGGGCGGCATTCCGGTCGCCACCTTTGCCATCGGCAAGGCGGGGGCGATCAATGCCGGTTTGTTTGCCGCCGCCTTGCTGGCGCATGGCGATGCGGCGCTTGCGGCGCGGCTTGATGACTGGCGTGCGCGCCAGACCGCCAGCGTCGCGGATGCGCCCGATGCGCAGAGCGAGGGCCATAGCTGACCGTGCTGCCCCCTGGTTCGACCATTGGCATTTTGGGCGGCGGCCAGCTGGGGCGGATGCTGGCGCTTGCCGCTGCGCCGCTCGGCTACCGCGTCCATATTTATGCGCCGGAAGTGCACAGCGTGGCCTTTGATGTCGCCGCGCGGCACAGCCAGGCAGCGTGGGACGATGAAAGCCGCCTCGCCGCCTTTGCCGCCGATTGCGATGCGGTGACGCTGGAATTTGAAAATGTGCCGGTGGATACGCTGCGCTTCCTGTCGGGCCATGTCGCCGTGCGCCCCGGTGCCCGCGCCCTGGAAATCGCACAGGACCGGCGGGCCGAAAAGGCCTTTGTCCGCAGCCTGGGCGGGCAAACCGCCCCCTTTGCCCCCGTGGCGGACCGCGCCGCGCTGGACACGGCCATGACCGCCATCGGCACGCCCGCGATTCTGAAAACCGCGCGCATGGGCTATGATGGCAAGGGGCAGGCGCGGATCATGGCCGCTGTCGATGCTGCTGGCGCGTGGGACAGCATCGACGGCCACGTCGCGGTGCTGGAGGGGCTGGTCAACTTTGCCGCCGAATTTTCGGTGATGCTGGTGCGCGGCATCGATGGTGAAATCCGCTATTGGGACAGCCCGCACAATGTCCACCGCGATGGAATTTTGGCGAGCGCCTCGCTCCCCCCGCCCGCCATTGTGCTGGATCAGCAGGATACCGCGCGCGCCATGGCGGCGCAGCTGGCCGATGCGCTGGATTATGTCGGCGTGCTGACCTGCGAATTTTTTGCCGCACCCGGCGGGCCGCTGTTCAACGAAATGGCCCCCCGCGTCCACAACAGCGGCCATTGGACAATCGAGGGCGCGGTCACCAGCCAGTTTGCCAACCATATCCGCGCTGTTGCCGGGCTGCCGCTGGGCGATACCGCGACCCGCGCGCTGCCGGTCACCATGCGCAACCTGATCGGCGATGATATTGCCCAGCTGCCCATGCTACTCGCGGATCCGGCGGCACAGGTCCATCATTATGGCAAGGCCGAGGTGCGCGATGGCCGCAAGTTGGGCCATGTCAGCTGGGTGGGGTGCCGCCCCGCATGAACCACCCCGAAATCACCCTGATATTGGCGCGCGCCGCCAATGGCGTCATTGGCGCGGACGGGAAGATGCCCTGGCACCTGCCCGCCGACCTGCGGCGGTTTAAACAGCTGACCATGGGTCGCCCAATGATCATGGGGCGGCGGACGTTCGACAGCCTGCCCGCGCTGCTGGAAGGGCGGCGGCACATTGTGCTGACCCGCGATCGCGATTGGACCGAAGAGGGGGCCGAGGTGGCGCACAGCGTCGCCGACGCGCTGCGCCTGGCCAATGCCCCGCACGTCATGGTGATTGGCGGGGCAGAGATTTATCGGCTGTTCCTGCCGATCGCCGACCGCATCGAATTGACGGAGGTCAACCTGTCCCCCACGGGCGACGCCGAAATCAGCCTGCCGGACCCGGCAGTGTGGGACGAAGTGGCGCGCGAAGCCCATGACGCCGACGACAAGGGGCGGCCCGGCTTTGCCTTTGTCACCTTGGTGCGGAGACGATGATGAAAAAGCGCGTGTGGATTCCGTTGCTGTTGGTGCTCGCGGCGGCAGGCGGCTTTTTTGGCTGGGCCCCCGGCTATGTCGAAGGAAGCATGAACCGCATCGATGGCAAGCCCCTGCCCGCCATCCGGCCCGATGTCGCGCGGCTGCACGCGACGCTGACCATCGTCGATTTGCACAGCGACACGTTGATGTGGCGGCGCGACATGCTGGACGCGGCGAAGCGCGGCCATATGGACCTGCCGCGCCTGCAGACCGGCAATGTCGCATTGCAGATATTTTCGAGCGTCACGAAAACCCCCAAAGGGCAAAATTACGACGCCAACAGCGCCGATGGCGACAATATCACCCCGCTGGTCATCGCCCAGTTGCAACCCGTGCGCACCTGGGGAAGCCTGCTGGAGCGTTCGCTGTGGCACGCCCAAAAGCGGGACGACGCCGTGGCGGCAGCGCAGGGCAAGTTGCTGCCCGCCGATACGGTGGCCCAGCTGGACGCGCTGCTGGCGGCGCGAAACGCCCCCGCCGTTCGCCTCGCGCGAAGTCGAGAGGCGGCTCAGGCCGGCGCCGAGCTGAGCGGAGTCTCGACTTCGCTCGACCCGAACGGAGACGAGAAGGGCAAGGCCAAACCCGTCGGTGCGATGCTGAGCATCGAGGGCCTGCACAATTTGGAAGGGCAGATCGCCAATCTGGACAAGCTCCACGCCGCCGGTTTCCGCATGGCGGGCCTCACCCACTTTTTCGACAATGACCTGGCCGGGTCGATGCATGGCGAGGCAAAGGGCGGTCTGACCCCCTTTGGCCGCCGCGTTGTGCGGCGGATGGAAGAATTGGGGATGATCATCGACATCGCCCATTTATCGCCCAAAGGGGTGGCCGAAGTGCTGGCCACCGCGCGCCGCCCGGTCGTGTCCAGCCATGGCGGGGTGCAGGCCACGTGCAAGGTCAACCGCAACCTGTCCGATGAACAGATCCGGGGCGTGGCCGCGACCGGCGGGTTGATTGCCATCGGCTATTGGGACGGCGCGGTGTGCGACACATCCCCCGCCAGCATTGCCCGCGCAATGAAGCATGTCCGCGATCTGGTGGGGGTGCAGCATCTGGCGCTGGGCAGCGATTATGACGGCGCCACGACGGTGCGCTTTGGCACCGACGGGCTTGCGCAGGTGACCCAGGCGCTGATCGACATCGGCTTTACCGAGGCCGAGGTGCGCGCGGTGATGGGGGAAAATGCCCTGCGCGTGCTGCGCGCGGGAATTGTGCCAATGGCGGGCAAGCCATGAGCCGTCATCCTGTCCCGTCTGTTCTGAGCCTGTCGAAGGACTGTCCTGTCTTTGGCCATTGTCGAGAAAGGGACAGCCCTTCGACAAGCTCAGGGCAGGCGGTTTAGGGAGTAACCAGCGATCATGACCCGCCTTGACGGCCACCACCCCATCCCTGCGCCCCTGCGCGGCGGCGTGATTGCGCTGGGCAATTTTGATGGGTTTCACAGCGGGCATCAGGCGGTTGTTGGTCGCGCGGTGCGCCATGCGCGCGATGAAGGGCGCGCGGCCATCGTCGCGACCTTTGACCCGCATCCGGTGCGGCATTTCCGCCCCGATGCCCCCCCCTTTCGCCTGACCACATTGGACCAGCGGCAGGAATTGTTCGCGGCCGCCGGGGCGGACGCCATGCTCGTCTTGCCCTTTGATGCCGCCATGGCCGCGACGTCGGCCGAGGATTTCATCACGGCGCTGCTGCTGGACCGCTATGGCGCGGCGGGCGTCGTCACGGGCGCGGATTTTGTGTTCGGCAAGGGGCGCAGCGGCAATGTGGTGACGCTGGCCGATCATGCCCGGCAGCTGGGCTTTTTCACCGAAATGGTCAGCCCGGTGGGCGACGGCGACGCGGTGGTGTCATCAAGCCGGATTCGCGCGGCATTGCAGGCGGGCGACCCAGCCGCCGCCGCGCGCCTGCTCACCCGTCCGTTCACGGTGCGTGGGCTGGTCCAGCATGGCGACAAAAATGGCCGCAAGCTGGGCTTTCCCACCGCCAATATCGACATGGGCAGCTATCTGCGCCCGCGCTATGGCATTTACGCCGTCACGGGCCATCTCAGCGATGGCCGCATGCTCAAGGGTGCGGCCAATCTGGGTATCCGCCCCAGCTTTTCGCCGCCCAAGGAGCTGCTGGAGCCCCATTTCTTTGACTTTGCCGAGGATCTGTACGGCCAGGAAATCGATGTGGCCTTCCACGCCTTCATCCGGCCCGAGGCAAAGTTTGCCAGCATGGACGCCCTGATGGCGCAAATGGCCAAGGATTGCGACGCGGCGCGGGTAGTGCTGGGGTAGTTTCCCTTTCCATTGCTTGGCTTGGAGAGGAAAGCGCCAACCCAAGCCTTTTGCTTGAGAGGGCGGCGCTTTCCCCCTAAAGGCTCGCGCACCATGACCGAAGCCAAAGCCCCCGTCGATTACCGCGACACCGTGTTCCTGCCCACCACCGACTTTCCGATGAAGGCCGGTCTGCCGCAGAAGGAACCGGCGATTCTGGCCAAATGGCAGGCGGATGACCTTTATGCCCAGCTGCGCAGCCGCCGCGCCGACCGGCCGCAATTCATCCTGCACGACGGCCCGCCCTATGCCAATGGCGACATGCACATCGGCCATGCGCTGAACCATATCCTCAAGGACATGGTGTGCCGCACCCAATCACTGCGCGGCAAGGATGCGCCCTATGTGCCTGGCTGGGATTGCCACGGCCTGCCCATCGAGTGGAAGGTTGAGGAACAATATCGCAAGGCCAAAAAGAATAAGGACGAGGTGCCGCTCGATGAATTTCGCGCCGAATGCCGCGCCTATGCGCAGCATTGGGTGGAGGTGCAGCGCGAACAGAATAAGCGCCTCGGCGTGCTGGGCCATTGGGACCAGCCCTATCTGACCATGGATTTTGACGCAGAGGCGACGATCGTCGCCGAACTGCTCAAAGTGGCGCAAAGCGGCCAGCTGTATCGCGGGGCCAAGCCGGTGATGTGGTCCCCGGTCGAAAAAACCGCCCTCGCCGAGGCCGAGATTGAATATGAGGACATCACCTCGACACAGATCGATGTGGCGTTTGAAATTGTGGAAAGCCCGATTGCCGAGCTGGTCGGGGCCTATGCCGTCATCTGGACCACGACGCCGTGGACGATCCCGGTCAACCAGGCGGTCGCTTATGGGCCGGAGGTGGAGTATGTGCTGGTTCAAGACGATGGCTTTCGGCTGCTGATTGCCGAGCCGCTGGTTGAATCCTTTTCCCTTCGGTATCTTGCGTCTCGTCAATCCCGCGCAGGCGGGAATCCCACGCCCGACAGCATGACGCAGCACCTGAATCAGCTGGACCCCCGCCTTCGCGGGGGTGACGCATTGGGGAGGGGCGCGATTGTCTGGCAAGGCAAAGGCTCCGACCTCGCCGGAACCATCGCACAGCATCCGCTGGCCAACCATTTTCGTCACCCCGGGCTTGACCCGGGGTCCAGCTTGGCGGCGGAAGGCAGCGGGGCCCCGGATCAGGTCCGGGGCGACGAGGGGGGGACGCCCGCCTCTCCTCTTGGGGGAGAGAGCTTGAACCCCGCCTCCCCGCTCGCCGAATTCTTCCTCCGCCCGCGGCCCTTCCTGCCCGGCGATTTTGTCACCACCGACTCCGGTACCGGCCTGGTCCACATGGCCCCCGACCATGGCGAGGATGACTTCGACCTGTGCAAGGCGCACGGCATTGACCCCATGTTTGCTGTCGAGGGCGACGGCAAATATCGCGCCGATTGGGCGTGGCTGGGCGGACAGGGCAGCGTCATCAACCCCAAATTCAACGCGCCCGATGGCCCCATCTGCACCGACCTGCGCGCGGCGGGCGCTCTCCTCGCGGCGAGCGCGGATTATCAGCACAGCTATCCCCATTCGTGGCGGTCCAAGGCCAAGGTCATCTATCGCTGCACCCCGCAATGGTTTGTGCCGATGGATCGGCCTATTTCCCCCCTCCCCGACGGGGAGGGGCTGGGGGAGGGGGAGCGAGGCGCAGCCGAGCGTCCCCAGCTGGCAGGGGAACACCCCCACCCAACCCTCCCCCTCAAGGGGGAGGGCTTGACCCTCCGCCAAACCGCGCTGGCCGCCATCGCCGCGACGCGCTTTGTCCCCGAAAAGGGGCGCAACCGCATCGGCAGCATGGTTGAAGGGCGGCCCGATTGGGTGCTGTCGCGCCAGCGCGCCTGGGGCGTGCCCATCACTTTGTTCGTCAAGCGCGGCACCAACGATTATCTGAAGGACCCTGCGGTCGATGCGCGCATCATCGCCGCCGTCCGCGCCGACGGCGTCGATGCGTGGTGCGACGCGCGCGCGCAGGAATATCTGGGCCCCGATTACAACGCCGCCGATTATGAGCGCGTCACCGACATTTTGGACGTCTGGTTCGACAGCGGTTGCACCCATGCCTTTGTGCTGGAAAGCGGGCGCTGGCCCGAACTCACGCGCCGCGACGGGGCGAGCCATCCCGCCGACCTCTATCTCGAAGGCAGCGACCAGCATCGCGGCTGGTTCCAATCCTCGCTGTTGCAAAGCTGCGCCACCCGCGGGCGCGCGCCCTATCAGGCGGTGCTGACCCATGGTTTCACCATGGACAGCGCGGGCAAGAAAATGTCCAAATCGCTGGGCAACACCGTCGATCCGCTGAAAATCATGGAAACGCACGGCGCGGACATCATCCGCCTGTGGGCCCTGTCGGTCGATTTCACCGAGGATCACCGCATCGGTGACGAAATTTTGAAGGGCGTCGCCGACCAGTATCGCAAGCTGCGCAACACGTTCCGCTATCTGCTCGGCGCGCTCGCCGGCTTTTCGGAGGCGGAGCGGGTGGCGGTCGCCGATATGCCCGAGCTGGAACGCTATATGCTGCACCAGCTCGCCGCGCTCGACGCCAGATTGGCGCGAGCGGTCGATGATTTCGACTTCAACGCCTATACCCGCGCGCTGACCGATTTTGCGGGCGATGATCTGTCGGCCTTTTACTTCGATATTCGCAAGGACAGCCTTTATTGCGACATCGGCCCCGCCGCGCCCATGGGCACGCACAAGCGCCGCGCCTATCGCACCGTGCTCGACACCCTGTTCCACGCGCTGGTCCGCTACGCCGCGCCGGTGCTGGTGTTCACGGCAGAGGAAGTGTGGGGGACGCGCTATCCCGATGGCGGCAGCGTGCATCTGCTGGAATGGCCGGAGTTGCCATTCTCCCGTCACCCCGGGCTTGACCCGGGGTCCAGCTTGGCGGCTAGCGAAGGCAGCGGGACCCCGGATCAAGTCCGGGGTGACGAATTGGCTGAGAGATGGGCCCGTCTGCGATCACTCCGTTCGATCGTAACCGAAGCGGTTGAGCCGCTTCGGCGCAACAAGATCATTCGGTCAAGCCTTGAAGCCGATGTTCGACTGAGTCTTCAGGCAGATGATGTCATCGACATCGATGCCGAAGAAATGGCAGAGATTTGTATTGTTGCCTCGGTCGTTGTCGACCATGGCTACAATCATCCTGGTGATCGACCCGCACCCATTGCGGAAGCCACCGTCACCCGCACCCCGCACCATAAATGCGGCCGCTGCTGGCGGCACTTGCCCGATGTGGCCGAGGACGGGGCCTTGTGCGGGCGCTGCTCTGATGTATTGGGCTAATCCATCGATCCCGTCATGCTGAAACAAGTTCAGGGTGACGCCATCCGCGTCAGGACCAATTTGCCGATGACCACCCCCACCCGTTCCCCCCATTTGCGCACCGGTCTGGTCGTCGCGCTGGTCGCTTTCCTGCTCGACCAGCTGACCAAGTGGATCGTCATGGTCCCCTTTTCGCTGGAGAATAAGGGGATGGTGGAGCTGTTCCCGATCTTCAACCTGACCTGGGCCGAAAATTGCGGCATTTCCCTGTCGCTGCTCGCCAAATGCAACGACACGACGCGGTGGAGCCTGGTGGCACTGACCAGCGTGGTGGCGGCCGCCGTGGCGGTGTGGATGAGCCGGGAAAAGGCGCGCGGCGATGTCATCGCGCTGGCGCTGATCCTGGGCGGCGCCATCGGCAATATTCTGGACCGCATCCGCTTTGGCTATGTCGTCGATTTTGCCGACCTGCATTTTGGCGACTTTCGCCCGTTTCTGATTTTCAATATCGCCGATGCGTGCATCACAATCGGCGTGCTTTTGCTGGTTGCGCGCGCGCTGCTCTTGAGCGACAAGGCGGACGATACAGCAGCAGGGCAGGCAGCCGGGGCGGCCAAGGAGTGATTGACGTGACGCGTATGAAAACCATCGTTGCCGGGGCCGCAATCGCCGCCAGCCTGTCGGCGTGCGGATCGACCAACCTGTTCAACCGCGACCGCCCCGACGAAATGGCGGTGCAGCGCCAGGCGCCGCTGGTCGTCCCCCCCGATTTCGCCCTGACCCCGCCGGCCCCCGGCGCCGCGCGCCCGGGCAGCGAATCGACCGCCGAACAAACGCTCCGCGCCCTGTTCGGTGGCCCCGCCCCGCGCAGCAGCAGCGAAGCGCAGGTGATCAGCAGCGCAGGCGGCACCCGCGCCGACCCCGGCATCCGCACCACGGTGGCGAGCCCGGACACGCAGGTCGTCGACAAGGGCCAGGTCGTCCGCGACATTCTGGCCGCCCCCGAAGGCGACGGCCGCGACGCACAGGCCGCAATCCCGGGGAAGTAGATACGCCTTAGGTCCGTTCGCCTCGAGCGAAGTCGAGAGGCCCATCGGCCTTGCGCTTGCTTTCGGGGTGTTTCGACTTGGCGGGGCACGAACGGCGGTGCAGGCGAAGCCTTGCTTCGCTCACCCGCGCGGCAACCAGTCCTCACCCCACGCCTTGATCGCGGCATAGGTGGGGCCAAGCGCGCGCCCGGCGTCGGTCAGACGATAGGCCGCGCGCCGCGCGTCGGGCGGCACGCGCTCCAGCACGCCCGCATCGACCATCCACCCCAGCCGTGAGGTCAGGGCCGCGCGCGAGATATCCAGCCGTTCGATGAAATCCTCGAACCGCTCAACCCCCAGAAAGGCCTCGCGCAAAATCAACAACACCCAGCGGTCGCCGAGCAGCCGCGATGCGCGCCCAACCGGGCAAGGCGAGCGCGAAGGCGTGTAATTTTTCATGCGTCTGTTTTTAAGACTTGACGGGCGGGGCGCGCAAGCGGCAATTACGTCTGCTTTAGAGACTTAAGGCACGTCCCTGCGAAGGCAGGGGTGCAGCGAATGCAAAGGACCCTCCCCCAATGCGCGGACATCAATTTGCCGATAACGCCGAAGCCGTCGCCTATATGAAAAAGGTCGCGGTTGACGCGTCGGGCTTCACCGCCTTTCTGGGCGTCGAGCCGATTGTCTGTTTCGGCGGCGAATCCGAACTGCTTCTGGCGATGCGCCCTGACATGACCCAGCATCACGGCTTTGCACATGGCGGCATCGTGGGTCTGATGGCCGACAACGCCTGCGCCTGGGCCGCGAGCAGCGCGATCGGCGATGTCGTGACGGGCAGCTACACCATCAACTTCCTCGCCCCGGCGCGCGGTTCGCATCTGCGCGCGCGCGGCACGGTGATCAAGGCGGGCAAACGCCAGGCGGTGGTGCGCGCCGATGTCTGGTCGGAGGTCGAGGGCAAAACGCCCGTGCTGTGCGCGGTGGCGCAAGCAACCGTGGTGCCAGTGGGTTGAGAATGATAAGCCCCTCCCCTTCAGCGGAGTGGTGGGGGTGGGGAGTTTCGGCACCGCGCAAGGCCGCCAGACCCCACCCCGCTCGCCTATGGCCCGGCTACGCCGAACCAAGGCTCTCTGCCCCTCCCCTGAAGGGGAGGGGGTAAAGTTGCGCAATCGGCATCATGTTGCTATACATGTATAGCAAAGGATATTCGACATGCTCGCCATCCGCCTCGACAAGGACCTCGAAGACCGCCTGACCAACGCTGCCAAACGCGCAGGGCGGACCAAGACGGCGTTGGCGCGAAAGGCCATTGAAGAATATATCGATGATCTGGAAGATATGGCGCTGCTCGAAGCAGCGCTGAATGATCCTGATGCTGGCAGGACCATCTCGCTGATCCAGATGCGCCGTGAACTTGGCTTGGACGCTTGAGTTTGACGCGGCGGCGCGGCGTCAGCTGCGTAAGTTACCGGCAACGGTCGGCAACCGCATTGTCGACAAGCTGGAAAAGATCGCGACGGACGCCAATCCACGCGAACGCGGCAAGGCAATGGCTGGTGAATATGCAGGCCACTGGCGTTACCGGGTCGGTGATTATCGTGTGATTGCACGGATCGAAGATGGACGAATGGTGATTGTGGTGGTCACTCTCGGGCACCGGCGCGAGGTTTATCGCTAGCCAATATCCCTACCCCGCCTGCCCTGAGCTGGTCGAAGGGCTGTCCTTTCCTGGCGATGGTCAAGGAAAAGCCCGGTCCTTCGACCAGCTCAGGACAGGCGGGTCCGAGGAGTGCTCTTCCGCAAAGTCAAACTGACTCAGGAACGCGTGTCTTTTCCTCCATCAATGCAATTGCTTTCGGAAGATTGGTCGTCAGGTCGCGCAGTGCGGAATTGAGCTTTACAACTTCCTCGCGCCTCTCGTCATGCATCCCTTCTTCGCTATACGCACGAACACTTACCTTCGCCGCGACCAGGCTCCATGCGTAATCAAAGCAACTCTCTATCTCTTGCGCAGTGTGTGGGTCAAAGAAAAGCCTACAATCGCGAACAGACTGATAGAATTCACGGACTACAGGTTCGTCGAGTGAGCCTGCTGTGTATAGGCGTGACGAGAAATCCCGCATCCTCTGGATTAGCAATCTTCGTTCATTCAGAAGCGACAATCGGAGTTCTTGCTCTTTGATTCGTTGCTGCTTTCGCGCCACAAACAAGGCTGCGCCAACAGCCATAATTCCAGAAGCCAGCGTCGCAATCGCGCCCCAATCAATCGTGCACAGTCGGCAAACCCAAAGCTCGCTCACGCCACCCCGCCAACCTCGCTCACCACGCCGGCGCTGTTGTGGCGCAGTGCTTTCAGCACGCATTCCACAATCTGCGGCGCGTTCAGCCCGGCTTCGTCATATTGCTTGTCGGGGTTATTATGTTCCTGGAACATATCGGGCAGGCGCAACGTGCGCAGTTTGAGCCCCGCATCGATCAGTCCTTCGTCGCTGGCCAGCGTCAGCATGTGCGCGCCCAGCCCGCCGATGCTGCCTTCCTCCACCGTCACGCACACTTCGTGGTTGGCCAGCGTGCGGCGGATCAGCTCTTCATCGAGCGGCTTGGCAAAGCGCAGGTCGATGACGCTGGTGGACAGGCCCTTGGCCTCCAGATCGTCGGCGGCTTTCAAGGCCTCGGCCAGCCGTGTGCCCAGCGAGAAAATGGCGACGGTCTTGCCATTCCGCACCACCCGGCCCTTGCCGATTTCGAGCAATTCGGGCGTTTCGGGAAGCGGCACACCGGTGCCGCTGCCGCGCGGGTAGCGGAACGCAATCGGCCCGGCGTCATACTGCGCGGCGGTGTAGGTCATATGAACGAGCTCCGCCTCGTCCGCCGCCGCCATCACCACCATATTGGGCAATGTCGCAAGATAGGTGACATCGAACGAGCCCGCATGCGTCGAGCCGTCCGCGCCGACCAGCCCGGCGCGGTCGATGGCAAAGCGCACGGGCAGATTCTGGATCGCCACATCATGCACCACCTGGTCATAGGCGCGCTGGAGGAAGGTTGAATAAATGGCGCAAAAGGGCCGCATCCCCTGTGCAGCGAGGCCCGCGGCAAAGGTCACCGCATGCTGTTCGGCGATGCCCACGTCGAACGCGCGCTCGGGGTGCCGCTTGGCAAAGCGGTCGACACCGGTGCCGCTGGGCATGGCGGCAGTGATGGCAACAATGCGCGGGTCGCTGTCCGCCAGCGTCGCGAGCGCGTCGCCGAACACATTTTGATAATTGGGCGGTCCCGGCGGGCTTTTCGCCTGCTCCCCCGTGATGACGTTGAATTTCTGCACGCCATGATATTTGTCGGCGCTCGCCTCTGCCGGGGCATAGCCCTTGCCCTTTTGCGTCACGACATGGACCAGGCACGGACCCTCTGCCGCGTCGCGGATATTTTCCAGCACGGGGATCAGATGGTCAAGATTGTGGCCGTCGATGGGGCCGACATAGTAAAAGCCCAATTCTTCAAACAAAGTCCCGCCCATGGCCAGGCCGCGCGCATATTCATCGGTCTTTTTCGCGGCCTTGTGCAGCGGCGGGGGGAGTTTGCGGGCGAGTTTCTTGGCCACCTCGCGCAGCTCCAGAAAGGGGCGCGACGACACAAGCTTGGCGAGATAAGCCGACAGGCCGCCCACCGGCGGCGCAATCGACATGTCATTGTCGTTCAGGATGACGATCAGGCGATTGCCCGCCGCAACCGCATTGTTCATCGCTTCATAGGCCATGCCCGCCGACATCGACCCATCGCCGATTACCGCGATGGCGCGGCCCGGCTGGTCCTTCAGCTTGTTGGCGATGGCAAAGCCCAAGGCTGCCGAAATGCTGGTCGAGCTGTGCGCTGCGCCGAACGGATCATATTCGCTCTCGCTGCGTTTGGTAAAGCCCGACAGGCCGCCCCCCTGGCGCAGCGTGCGAATGCGATTCCGCCGCCCGGTCAGGATTTTGTGCGGATAGCATTGATGGCCCACATCCCACACCAGCCGGTCGTCGGGGGTGTTGAACACATAATGGATGGCGGTGGTCAATTCGACCACGCCCAGCCCGCTGCCCAGATGGCCGCCGGTCACGCCCACCGCGCTGATCATCTCGGCGCGCAGTTCATCGGCAAGCTGGCGCAGCTGATCGGGCCGCAGGCGCCGAAGGTCGGCAGGAAGGTTCACCGTGTCGAGAAGCGGTGTCGCAGGGACGTCATTCATCACCCCACAATATCGGTTGCCATTGAAACTGTCGAACAAAAAGGCGACGGTGCCGCGAGTAGAGCCACGGATGGCAAGGGAGGAGCGCATGGCCGCAACCCGGCGCATGAAAAGCAGCATCGTCATCATCGCCGCGGCAATCGCCATCGCGCTGGTCCTTGGCTATATGCAGCGCGACCTTATCCTGTTGCGGCTGTTCGATCGGGCCTTGGCGCAGGCCATGGCCGACCGCCCCTTTGCCGATGACGGGATGCACATCCTGTTCTGCGGAACGGGATCGCCGCTGCCGAGCCGCGACCGGGCAGAGGCGTGCACGGCGGTCATCGCGGGCGGCCAGCTGTTCATTTTTGACGCAGGCGAGGGCGCAGCGCGCAATTTGATGGCCATGGGCGCGCCGATGGGCCGCGCGCGCGGCGTGTTTCTGACACATTTGCACAGCGATCATATCAATGGCCTGGGCAATGTGGCGTTGCAGCATTGGGTGGGCAGCACCGCGCGCGCGCCGCTGCCGCTGTTGGGGCCCGCCGGGACGGCGCAGGTCGGGGCGGCCTTTAACGCGGCCTACACGCTCGACGCGGGGTATCGCACGGCGCACCATGGTCCGGCGGTCGCGCCGCCAGCGGGGACAGGTCTGGCACCGCGCGACATCGCCCCCGGCGTCGTCCATGACGCAGGCGGGGTGCGGATCACCGCCTTTGCCGTCAACCATGCGCCGGTCGCTCCGGCCTTTGGCTATCGCATCGATTGGGCCGGGCGCAGCGTGACGATCAGCGGCGATACCGCGCCCACGCCTGCGCTGATTGCGGCGGCACGGGGCAGCGACGTGCTGATCGCCGAAATGCTCAACCCGCAGCTTGTGGGCCGGATGGAGGCTGCGGCGCGCGCGGCGGGCAACGCCGAACGGGCGCAGATTTTCGCCGATATCCCCGGCTATCACCTTACCCCGAAACAGGCGGGGGAGGCCGCCGCAGCGGCAAAGGTGAAACAGCTCACCTTCACCCATATCGTCCCGGCGGTGCCGCCGTTCATGGAGGGCCTGCTGACCCGCGGTGCCGGGGACGCCTTTTCCGGGCCGATTCACATCGCCGCCGATGGTGATGTGATTACCATTGGCGCGGACAAGACTATCGAGCGGACCAGCCGGTTCTAACCCCGAACCCGCTCGTCACCCCGGACTTGATCCGCAGGCACGAAGGTGGCGAGGCGCGCTTATTCAGCGCTGCCATCCTCCCCCTTCGCCTTCCCCAACGCGCCATAAATCCCGCGCACCATCCTGTCGGTGACGACCAGCATCAGGCCAATCCCGCCGACCAGCATTGCGGGCACCACGGCCGGAAAGGGGCCATAGTGCGTCCAGCCCAGCGCCCGCGCCGCAATGGCAATGCCCAGCGCGATGGCCATCAACAGCCAGCCGATGCGGCGGGGGAGCGGGCTCATGCGTTTGCCAATCCGATCGTCATCATCGGCACCCCCCCTAGCCGCCGCAAGGCGCACAGGCTAGCAAGACGCGATGAGCCTGTTCGAAACCCTGTCGCGCGCGCGCACCGAAGAAGATGTCAAGGACGCCTATATCGCGGCGCTCGGGCTGAAAGGCGTGTCAAAGGGGCTGGTGGACATCCAGACCGAAGAGGTGTGGTTCGAGGCCAAGGACAACCCGACCCCGCCGATCATCATGTTCGGCCAATTGCTCGTCTATGTCCGCGCGGCGAAAAAGCGGGGCGAGGCGATTCCCGGATTTCTGGCGGTGATCGACCGTGAAAAGGCCGCGATCATGCCGACCGAGCTGGCGCTGCCACTGCTCGACGACAAGAGCATCGCGTGGCCCAAATCGGGCTCGGCGGCGGACAAGACGTTCGCTGCGCAAATCGCGCCCTATGTCCAGACGCACATCGTCGAATATGCAATGGCGCATGACGCGGCGGCGTTCGTCAAAGCGGTCAGGGACGCGATCAAGGAACGGCGGATCATCCGCACCCCCATCACCCCCGACAATTTGCGGCAGGTGTTCGACCGCTGGGTCGCGATGGTCGGCGAAGAATTGGGCGTGAAGGCGCAGGCCGATTATGCCGTGCTTTTCTTTGCCGACATCATGCATGATGGCACAAGCGAGGCGATGAACAATCTGCCCGCGCGGCTGTTGATGACGGCGGCGGGGCCGACCTTCCTGCTCAACGGCGAAACCTATGAGCTGGCGAGCGACAAGGGCTATCGCAATTTCTGGGCCATCTATCACCGCCCGCCCGAACAAAAGCACCGCCATTATCTGCTCGAACGGCGCGGCAGCCTGCTCCCCGTTGACGAACAGAAATTCAAGGGTGCTTATTACACCCCGCTCCACATTGTCGACAAAGCCTATGACCAGCTGCGCTCCACATTGGGCGACAATTGGCAGGACCGCTATATCGTGTGGGACATGTGCGCGGGCGTCGGCAATCTGGAGGCCAAGCACAGCAATTTGCGCAACGTGTTCATGTCGACGCTGGATCAGGCGGACGTGACGATCATGAAATCGAACCCCGCCTTCGCCGGGGCAGAGATTTTCCAATATGATTACCTCAACGACGACGTCACCGACTTTGGCGAGATCGACTATAGCCTGTCGAACAAGCTGCCGATGGCGCTGCGGCAGGCCATCAAGGATGCGCGCGAAGGCGCGAAGGGCGCGAAGCCGATATTGGTGCTGATCAATCCGCCTTATGCGGAGAGTGGGTCCGGGATCGGCAGAGGAGACAAGAACAAAATCGGCGTCGAGAAAACGCGTATCAACGGCTCGATGCGCGAAATGAACCTCGGCTTTGCCAGCAAAGAGCTATTTACGCAGTTCCTCATTCGCATTCGCCACGAATTGGCAAGTGCGGCGATTGCGATGTTTAGCACGCTCAAATATGTAAACGCGCCGAATTTTGAAGCTTTTCGCGCGATTTGGCAGCCAGCGTATCTAGATGGTTTCGTTGTTCACAGCCGAGCGTTTGACGCCCTTACGGGAAACTTTCCAATCGGATTCCTTATATGGGACCAGAGCCAACGAGTTCCACTAACCGACATTACGGTCAACGCTTTGGATCGTTTCGGCACGCTAGTCGGCGAAAAATCTTACGCGGTGCGGCCCGCCGCTACGATGCTTAACGCTTGGGTTCCATGGCCGAAGGCAGAGGGCAAGATCATTTTGCCCCTGTCGAACGCGCTTACCCCCTCAAGAAATCCGCGCCAAAAGCGCGGATGTGAGGGTGCGCTGGGGCACCTATTCGCCAGCAACAACGACCTCCAGAATGCTGGGCAGGGCACCCTGATCACGTCATCGATCTTCACCGGCAGAAACGGCGGCGGCTTCTTCTTGCTGCCTGACAATCTCGACGCCGCAGCCGTTGTATTCTCGGTGCGTTTGCTGGCGCGGCACACGTGGCTCAACCACAGCGACCAATTCCTGCAACCCTCGCAGCCGCTGACCGACGAATTCCAATCGGACTGCCTTGTCTGGATGCTGTTCGCGGGCAAGAACCTGACCGCCGGGGCCGACGGGCTTCGCTGGAATGAGCGCGACTGGTCGCTGACCAACCATTTCATTCCCTTTACCGAAGCAGAGGTCGGCGCGAAGGGGCGGTTCGACAGCGACTTCATGGTCCGCCACATGGCGGGCATGGCCTTCTCGCCCGAGGCGCAGGCGGTGCTCGATGAAGGCCGCAAGCTGTGGACGCGTTTCCACGCCACCAGCTTCCCGCGCAAGATTCGCGACGAATATAAGCTCGACCGGAGCGACGGCAGCCGCAACATCAACGCGGGCTGGTATCAAATCCGCCGCGCGCTCGAGGCTTATGGCGACACCGAACTTACCGATTTCGACCCGTTCAAGGCGGCCTATAGGGCGCTGGGCGACAAGCTGCGCCCGCTGGTTTACGATCTGGGCTTTCTGCCGCGATAGGGCGGCGTTTATGCGCTGGGCTGTGCGCTTGCCGCGCGCTTGTGTCCCAATTTGGGACTTGCGCGGAAGCCGACTTTAACCCGTTGAAAATCTGAAATCACCATAAGCCGGGGCAACAAGGGTGACGGATGATGTTTCAGCGCCATGGCCACCAATATTCGCCGCAGCCGGGCGCGGCTGGCAGCGGGCTTGCCGATATTCTCGGCGCCTTTTCCTACGCGCTCGACCTGACCGAGGGGCAGCCGGCGGGGCACAGCCTGCGCGCCTGCTGGCTGGGCACGGCCCTGGCGCAGCACATCGGCATTGCGGGGGACGCGCTGGCCGATGTCTATTATGCGGTGCTGCTGAAGGATCTGGGGTGCAGCGCCAATGCCGCGCGCGTGGCCCAACTGTTTGTCGGCAACGACCGCAAATTAAAGCATGATTTCAAGCTGATCGGGCCTGCGCCCGAAGATTTTGGCAGCTTCATCATGACCGAAGTCGGCGTCGGCGCGCTGGATGACATTCGCAGCCAGGCGGTCGACCATCTGCTGGCGCATGCACCCACCGAAATGACCGACATCATGGCCACCCGCTGCACACGCGGGGCGGACATAGCCCGCACGCTGCGCTTTTCAGAGGATGTCGCGGCGGCCATCGCCCATCTCGACGAACATTGGGACGGCAGCGGCCTGCCGCTCGGGCTGGCGGGAGAGGCCATTCACATCGGCGGGCGAATCGCGCTGCTGGCGCAGGTCGCCGATGTGTTCTTCACCGCCTTTGGACCAGAGGCTGCGCGCGCGGAAATTGCCCGGCGGCGCGGCGGCTGGCTCGATCCGGCGCTGTGCGATGCCTTTCTGGTCCTGTCCCGCGATGATGCCATTTGGCAGGCCATGGCCGCCCCCGATTTTGAGGCGCAGCTGTTCGCCATGGCCCCCGCCCAGCGTGGGACCGCTATCGACGCGGGCTGGCTGGACGATATTGCCGCGGGCTTTGGCCGCGTCATCGACGCGAAAAGCCCCTATACCGGCGGGCATAGCGACCGGGTGGGCCAGATTGCCGATGCGCTGGGGGCGCGGCTGGCGGTCGATGCCGCGACGCGCGTGCGGCTGCGCCATGCCGCCATGCTGCACGATATCGGCAAATTGGCGGTGAGCAGCCGGATCCTGGAAAAGCCCGGGCGGCTAGACGCGGACGAATGGGCCGAAATGCAAAGCCATGCGGCGCAGACCGGGGCCATATTGTCGCGGGTGTCCGCGATGGCCGATATGGCGATGATCGCCGCGTCGCACCACGAACGGCTGGATGGCAAGGGATATCCGCTGGGCCTCGACGCGCGCAGCATCGCGCTGGAAACGCGCATCATCTCGGTCGCCGATTTCTTTGACGCGCTGACTGCCGACCGCCCCTATCGCGCCGCCATGCCGGTGGAGCGCGCCATGGCGATCATGGCCGAAGAGGTCGGCGGCGCGCTCGACCCCGCCTGCTTTGCGGCGCTGGAGGCGGTGGTGGGCGATGGCCTGACCAATGCGCCGCTGCCCGTGCTGCCAAGCTTCCCTAGCTCGTCAGCCACAGCATGACGAAAAAGCCGTAGAACAGCGCCATCGCCACCAGCGCGATGCGTCGCCAGAGCGGCGGGCGCACTTCAGGGGGCAAGAGCGTGGTGTTGACATAGAGGATGTGGAGCGCGGACAGCACCATCACCACCCCCGCGATATTGGCCCCCAGTTGCAGCAGGAAGATGGGCTGGGCCAGACCCATGGCGATCAGGCCCCAAACGACGAAAACCGCGAGCACGCTGTAATAGACGCCGCGCACGTCGCCGCTGCTCCACCGCCGCACCCGGCGGCTGCCCGACCAGAGGATATCGGTCACCGCGCGCACCGTGCCTTCCAAAATGTCGAGCTGGGTCTTGAACAACAGCCACGCGCCCATGAAGGCGACGGCGATGGCAAGCCCCGTGCCCGCGCCGAACCCGTCGGCCAGCGCGGCGGCGACGCCCAGCCCGCGAATATCCTCCCCCGGCATCAGCGTGGCGGTGTACAGGATGGCGGGCAGCGCCATGCCGAGCAGCGCACCCACGAAAAACACGCCCCATTGGTCGGCGCGCACGATACGCCACCAGCCCTGCCAGCGCGTCATATTGGCGGGATCGGGGGTGAAGATGCTGCCGGTATGCGCCAGCGGCACGACCTTGCCCCCCGCCGCCGCCGCCGGGATGAACCCGACGACGCCGCCCATGCCGAACCCCTTGTCGCGCGACCAGTTGGACAGCGTCAGATTGCCGACGCCGCCGACGCCAGAATAAGCGGCAAAGGCCCCGATCAGGAACCAGTCGGCGTCCTGCGGCATGAAGTTCCATGTGCCCTTGAACCAGTCATAGCCGACAAAGCCCGTCGCCGCCGCTGCCCATCGGTCGGGCGGCGCGACAATCAGGCACAGGATGAACAGCCCCGCCAAAATGGTCGCGCACAAAATCCAGTTCAAAATCTCCAGCGTATGTTCGATCCGCCGCCCGACCAGCAATATAGCGACGCAGGCCATATAAACGCCAACGCCGATCCAATAGACTTGGCCCGATGCGGTCTCGTCCGCCAGGCGGCCCGCGACCAGATAGAAGATCGCCCCCGCCGCCGCGCCCGCCCAGGCCGGCCAGCCCGTCTGCGCCAGATAGAGGAAGGCATAGACAATGGCCCAGAAGCGCGCGTGCGGGCGCGTGCGCATGAAGCCGATGACGGCGGGTTCGCCGGTGTAAAGCGTATAGCGCACCAATTCGGTGTTGAGCACGGTTTGCAGGAAAATCGCGATGCTCGACACCCACAGCAGGGTCAGCCCATATTTGACGAACACCGCCGGGCCGACCAGCCATTCGCCGCTGCCGATCGCGCTGCCCAGCAGGATTGCGCCGGGGCCGATGACCGCCATGATGCGCAGGCCATGGGTGGGCGGCGGCGCGGGCAGCTGGGCATGCCCCCAAGCCTCCAGCCCCGTGCGCGCTTCGGCGGTATCGGCCATGCCCCCCGCACTCCCCCTATTTCCCGCGCTGGACTATGCGAGGCTGACCGCCTATTGTCCAGCCATCCCCGGGGAGCCTGCTCGGGCCGAGGCGATGTTTCGCGGAAGGCCGTATCAAATGGCTGAGAGGGATGGGTAAGCGCCATCCGACCCGTCGAACCTGAACCCGTTAGCACGGGCGGAGGGAGGGAACGGGCCGCCCCTGGTCCGCGCCCGCATTCCGCCCATCGAGGAGAATGACTATGGGCGACGCGCCTGCACGGACCGAAATTGCCGACATCCGGCCCGCCGTCACCACCGGCCCCATTCGCGGCAGCCGCAAGGTCCATGTCGGCACAGCGTCCGGCCTGCGCGTCGCGATGCGCGAAATCCTGCTCGAACCCTCATCGGGTGAACCGCCCGTGCGCGTCTATGACACCAGCGGCCCCTATACCGATGCCGCCGCGCGCATCGACATTGACGCCGGGCTGCCCGAACTGCGCAGCCCCTGGATCCGCGCGCGCGGCGATGTCGAGGAGGTGGCGCAGCGCGAGGTGCGGCCCGAGGATAATGGCCAGCTGGGCCCCGACCGGTCGGGCGGCGTCAAAGCCTTTCCCAATGTGAAAAAGCTGGTGCTGCGGGCCAAACCGGGCGCGAACGTAAGCCAGATGCACTATGCCCGCCGCGGCATCATCACGCCCGAGATGGAATATGTCGCGACCCGCGAGAATCTGGGCCGCGAACGGCTGGCCGAATATATTCGCGATGGCGAGAGCTTTGGCGCGGCCATCCCCGATTATGTGACGCCGGAATTTGTGCGCGACGAGGTCGCGCGCGGCCGCGCCATCATCCCCAGCAACATCAACCACCCCGAAAGCGAGCCGATGGCGATCGGCCGCAATTTCCTGGTCAAGATCAACGCCAATATCGGCAACAGCGCGGTCGCATCCGACGTCGCGACCGAGGTCGACAAGATGGTGTGGTCGATCCGCTGGGGCGCCGACACGGTCATGGACCTGTCGACCGGGCGCAACATTCACGACACGCGCGAATGGATTATCCGCAATTCGCCCGTGCCCATCGGCACGGTGCCCATTTATCAGGCGCTGGAAAAAGTCGGCGGCATTGCCGAGGAGCTGACGTGGGACATTTTCCGCGACACATTGATCGAGCAAGCCGAACAGGGGGTCGATTATTTCACCATCCACGCGGGCGTGCGCCTGCCCTACGTCCCGCTTGCTGCCAAGCGCGTCACCGGCATTGTGTCGCGCGGCGGCAGCATCATGGCGAAATGGTGCCTCGCCCACCATCAGGAAAGCTTCCTCTACGAACGCTTTGATGAAATTACCGAAATCATGAAGGCCTATGACGTCGCTTACAGCCTCGGCGACGGCCTGCGCCCCGGCAGCATCGCCGATGCGAATGACGAGGCGCAATTTGCCGAACTCTACACGCTGGGCGAGCTCACCAAGCGCGCCTGGGCGCAGGATGTGCAGGTGATGATCGAAGGGCCGGGGCATGTGCCCATGCACAAGATCAAGGAAAATATGGACAAGCAGTTGGCGGCGTGCGGCGAAGCGCCCTTCTACACTTTGGGGCCGCTGACCACCGACATTGCGCCGGGTTATGACCATATCACCAGCGGCATCGGCGCGGCGATGATCGGCTGGTACGGCACGGCGATGCTCTGTTACGTCACGCCCAAGGAGCATCTGGGCCTGCCCGACCGCGACGATGTGAAGGTGGGCGTTGTCACCTACAAGCTCGCCGCCCACGCCGCCGACCTTGCCAAGGGCCACCCGGCAGCGAAGGTCCGCGACGACGCGCTGTCAAAGGCGCGCTTTGAATTCCGCTGGCGCGATCAGTTCAACCTGAGCCTCGACCCTGACACCGCCGAGCAATATCATGATCAGACGCTCCCGGCGGAGGGTGCCAAGACCGCCCATTTCTGTTCCATGTGCGGGCCGAAATTTTGTTCGATGAAAATCAGCCAGGAGGTGCGGGAATTCGCGCGGTTGCAGAATCAGGACGCCGACGGCTTCATCGCGGCAGCGGACGCCGAAGCGGGCATGGCGCAGATGAGCAAAGTCTATGATGAAACGGGGCGCGAGCTTTATATGGGGGCCGGTGACCGCACGCATGATTGACGGTCAGCAAGCGGCGATTGGGGGGCGCGGTCCGGTGCCGTGTGTTTCAGGGTAACGGAAAAAAGCCTAGATCAGGATAACGTTGGATTGAATCGTCACCCTGAACTTGTTTCAGGGTCCATGGCGCAAGGGTGCGGCATTGCTCCATGGATGCTGAAACAAGTTCAGCATGACGGACTGGATCAACCTTATGTCATTCTGATCTAACGCCCCTGGCTGCGCCAGCGTTTGACGACGCGGTCGAGGATTTCCGCTTCGCCGCCCGATTCCTTCCACAGCACGGAGAAGAGCGGATCGCTCGACGCCGGGCGCTTCTGTTCCTCCAGCGTGTCGAGATAGACGCGGATGGGGATGGACACACCTTCGCCGCAGATGATGCATTCGCGGTTGCGCAGCGCCGGGATGCTGTCGATGAAGCCGCGCGCGCCTTCGGGCATGGCGGCCTTCACGAAATGCTGGTCGCGTTCGTTGTTGAGCCGCATGGCGATGATGGTGCCGCATTGCGACAGCACGCCTTCGGCCAGGTCGGACGGGCGCTGGGTAATCAGGCCCAGCGACACGCCATATTTGCGGCCTTCCTTGGCAATGCGTTCCAATATCTTGCGGACCGCCTGCCCCTGGCCGATGTCCTTGGACGGAATATAGCGGTGCGCCTCTTCGCAGACCAGCAGGATGGGCCGCTGCGCCTCGCCGCGCGACCAGATGGCATAGTCAAAGGTCAGGCGCGCGAGCACCGCGACGACCACCGACGTGATATCGCTGGGCACGCCCGACACATCGATGATCGAAATGGGGCGGCCTTCGGCGGGCAGGCGGAAAATCTTGGACACAAATGTGCCCATCGTGTCCGCCACCAGCATGCCGGAAAACATGAAATTATAGCGCGGGTCCGCGCGCATTTCCTCAATCTTGCCCTTGATGCGCATGAAGGGGGCGGTCGATGTCGCCTTGTCCAGCTTGCCCATTTCGTTGGTCAGGATGGCGAGCAGATCGGACAAGAGATAGGGGACCGGCGAATCCACCGTCAGCTTGGTCATGCCATCGGCCAGCCGGTTTTTGGCCCGCGCCGCGAGCAGGCATTTGGCGAGCACGTCGCAATCGCTTTGCCGGTCCTTGCCCTCGCTGGTCACGAACACTTCGCAATGTTCGGTGAAGTTCATGATCCAATAGGGCAGCGCCAGATTGTCCACGTCGAACAGCGCGCCGGTGCCCTTGAACGCCGCCGAATATTCGCCGTGCGGGTCGATCATGACGATATGACCTTCGGGCGCGGCTTCGCAGATCTTGTGCAGGATCAGCGCGGCGCTGGTCGATTTGCCGGTGCCGGTGGACCCGAGCAGCGCGAAATGCTTGCCCAGCATGGGATCGATATAGAGCGAGGCGCGAATATCCTTGGTGGGATAGACGGTGCCGATTTCCACATGCGCGCGTTCGTCGGCGGCATAGATTTGCTTGAGGTCGCCCGTGGTGGCGGCGAACACCTGGCTGCCGGGCACGGGAAAGCGCGTGACGCCGCGGCGGAAGTTGAAGATGCGACCCGTCAGCTTTTCCTCGTCGCCCTCGCCCAGAAAATCGACGGTGGCGAGGATCAGGCTGTTGTCGCGCGGGTGGAGCTGTTCCTCGCGGATGGAGGCGAGCAGCCAGACGGTGCCGACGCGGATTTTGACTTGCGCCCCCACCTGCCCCGCCATCGCCACGGCCTGGTCGGTCGCTTCGGACAATTTGGCAATCTGTTTGGCGTCGAGCAGGAGGCGCGAGCAGGAGCCGGTAATTTCAATAACTTCGCCCACCAGCAATTCGTCGCGGGAAAAGGCAGTCCCGATCGCGCCGCCGCCCAGCTTGATCTGCTGCGCGGGCACCGCGCCTGCGCCGCTTGCCGGCTGAAACCCGTTCGGCATGTCCATTGTTCGCCCTTCCGGCCTGGTGGTCCTGACCGGCACGCTACAAGCGACATGGTAAACAAGTTGTTAGCGTCAGCGATTCCGGAACAGGCGCGACGCCAGATAGCCGAGCCCAACCGACAGCATCACCGCGGCTATGCCATAGAGAAAGCCGTTGCGCTGCGCCGCCAGCGCGACAAAGCGTTCAAAGCCCGTTTTGCGGATTTCAACATCGCGGGCCGCCACCGCCAGCACCCGCCCGCGCGAGATGAGATAGGTTTCGGCACGGTAGCTGCCCACCGGCACCCGCGCCGGGACGGGAATGCGCGCGCGGTAGAGGACACCATCGCTGATTTCCACCGCCGCGCTGTCTTCAAAAAACAGGCCAAGCCGCCGGTAGAGGTCAACAAGCCCGCGTTCAAAGCGCGCCAATTTGTCGGGTTCGGAAAATCCCACGGGCGACATTTGCAGATTGGCCAGGCCCAATTCGTAAATGGCCGCCGTGCGTTCGTCGATCAACCGTTCGATGGGGGCAGATGAGCCAATGGCATAAAAGCCAGGGGCGGAGCGCAGCCGCAAGCTGTCGGCATTCACCCACACGCCCGCCACCCGCTGTTTTTCGCGCACGATGATGGGGCGCACGGGGCCCTTCAGCACGACGACGATGTCGGCGCGGTCGCTGGGCAGCCGCTGACCCGGATAGAGGATCGCGCCGAACAGCAACAGCTCTTCGCCCGCAAAGCTGTATTTGATGTCGATGGTGCGGCTCGACACATCGGGCACCAGCTTGGGATCGGCGGCCTGCGCCGGTCGCCCGGCAAACGCCAGCGCCAGCAACGCCGCCATCAGGAACAGCGCGCGCGTCATTGCACCGTATAGATTTCGTCGGGGCGGAACCCCAGGCCCAGCGCCATACGAAAGGCGACCAGCAAGACGATGGTGGCCAGCGCCAGGCGCAGCTTTTCAGGCGGCAGTGCCTGGGCAAAGCGGGCCCCCAATTGCGCGCCGATGACCCCACCGACCAGCAACAGCGCCGCCAGCACAATATCCACCGCGCGCGTCGTGACCGCATGCACCATGGTGGTCGCCATGGTAACAAACAAAATCTGGAACAGCGATGTGCCGACCACCACCTGCGTCCCCATGCCCAGCAGATAGAGCATGGCGGGCACCATGATAAAGCCGCCGCCTACCCCCAGCAGCATGGTCAAAATGCCAACGACCATGCCCAGCAGCAGCGGCGCGATCGGCGAGATGTAGAGGCCGGAGCGATAGAAGCGCCACCGCAGCGGCAGGTTGGCGACAATCGGATGGTGCCGCCGTTTGCGCGCGGGCGGGGGCAGCCCCTGCCGCTCTGCCCGGATCGCGGCCCAGCTTTCGCGCGCCATGAACGTGCCGACCGAGCCCAGCAGGATGACGTAAAGCAGCGCGATCAGCGTATCAATCTGGCCCCACCGCGTGAACAGGCTGAACAGCCCCGCGCCGATGAGCGAGCCCATCAGGCCGCCCGCAATCAGCACGGCCCCCATGCGCAGATCAACCCCGCCGCGTTCCAGATGCGCCAGCGCGCCGGACACGCTGGCCCCCGTCACCTGCGTCGCCGCCGATGCCGCCGCCACCGTCGGCGGGATGCCATAAAAGATGAGCAGCGGCGTCGTCAGAAAACCGCCGCCCACCCCGAACATGCCCGACAGAAACCCAACCCCGCCGCCCAGCAGGATGATGACCAGCACATTGACCGACAAATTGGCAACGGGAAGGTAAAGGTCCATCGGCTCCGCCAAGATGCGCGGGGTGTGACCCCGCCTGACGCTGCCCTAGCCCATATTGGCGGCGGTTGGAATCGTCCGTCTGCACATGGCTCAAAATCCTGCCGACAGGGTGACCGCGATGCCGCTGCCGGGCCGGGCGTTGCCCGCCACCCGTTCGCGCCAGTCGAGCGCCACGCGCGCGCCTTCGCCCAGATGGGGCAGGGTCAGCGTCGCGCGCGGGCCGACATCGATTCGCGATGCCCCGCGCTGCGCTGCGCCCGCCGCCATCGCGCCCAGCGCCAATTCCACGCCGCGCTGCGCCGCCACGGGGCGGTCGACGCCCATCGCGCCATCGACAAAGGCTTCGGCATCGCCGGGGCCCGCCACCCCGCCCTGGGCATAGGCCGACAGGCGAAAGCCATGCGCAAGCGGACGCCGGTCGACGCCGCCCGCTGCATAGACCAAGGTGCGGTTCCGCCCTGGACCCGCAATGGCAAAACGCTGTTCGATCAACAGGTCGACGGGCAGCGCCGCGATGGGGCGCACCGCAGCGCCCAGCGCCGCATCGCTTTGCCCCTGCCCCGCCATGCCGCGCGCACCCGGTGCCGCCGTCACCCGGCCAAAAAGGCGCCAGCGCCCGGCATCGTCCAGCCGATAATCGACCCGCGCGCCCGCCTGGCTGCCCCCCAAGGACGGCGCAAAGCGGGCCGCGAGCGGCGCTGTCCCATGGCCGCTGCGCCACTGCGCCCATGCCGCCAGCGACCAGCGTCCCATGGCCGCATCTGATGCCGCTCGGACGGGCTTGCTCGCCTCCGCCGGTCCGGGCGGAAAATAGGGCGGCAGGGGACCGCCGAGCGCGCCCGCCGCACCCGCCCCCGCCGCTTTGGGCCGGATTGCGGGCAGCAGGCTGGTCAGCCATTCCAGCCGTAACCGGTGGCGGTCGCTCGACGCCCAGACTCCCGCCGCCGCCGGGGCCAGCGGCACGGACGCGGCCATGGCCATGGGGACGGGCCAGAGCTTCACGGCCTCCGCGCGCTGGTCAGCGATTATCTCTAAGCGGTGCGCGGGCCTGTTTGCCGAAATGGGCACAGCCCTTGGGGCCGCCGATGCCCATTCGCCGGGCCAGCCAGCGGGCGCGGCGGGCCCCGCCGGCGCAGCTTGATCGCCAAGCCCGGCCATGGCCAGACGCAGCAAAATCCACGCGCCGAGGAGGAGAAACAGGAAGCGCGGTGCCCGCGCCTGCCACAGTGGCAAGGCCGCGACCGCGATCATCGTGCGGCGGCCCGTGCCGCGCCGTTGGCCGCTGCTTCGCTGCCATGGTCGGTCTTGTCCCACACCAGTTCGCGGCGGGTGATCTGGCGCATATAGTGGAAAAAGGCCCGCCGCGCCGCCAGCATATGGATGATATTGCCGACAATGGCGCGCGGGATCGCCGCCAGCCCCTGTTGCCAGCCATAAATGGACGCGACAAAGGCCGCGCGCATGGCAAGGCGCCAGCACAGCAGCAGGGCATTGAGCACCAGCAACGCGCGCAGGCCCGGCGCGACCGGCTGGCCCGGCCACCAGCCCAGCCGGTCCGCCGCGACATCAACGGCGGCGACCACCAGCGCGGCATAGGCCGCCAGAATCACCAGCGCCGACACCGCCGCGCGGCGGTCGCGCCACAGCATCCAGGCGACGAGCAGCCGAGTGCCCAGCCCCTTGGCGATTGCTGGCTGGCGGTGGCCAGCGCGCGCACCCGCCCAATCCAGCCGATCCCACCCCGCAAAGGCAATGCCGGAAATCCACCGCCCCTTTTGCCGCACCGCCGCCTCCAGCGTCGCGGGAAAGGCGCTGCGCGTCGCGATCCGCCGGCCATCGCGCGCATAGGCGGTGACAAAGCGGCAGCGCAGCCCCCGCGCGCCCAGGATCAGTCCGGCCTCATAATCCTCGGTCAGGCTGTCGGCGCTGAACGGACCATCGGGCCGTTCCTGCGCCAACATCATCAGCGCCGCGCGCGAGAAAGCACAGCCGACACCCGCCGCAGGCAGGGCCGCGCTGAGCGCCGAGCGCAGCGGCAGTTCCTTGGCATGGGCTTCGGCAAACTCATCCGCATAATGGGCGGTCACGGCGGCGGTCCGCCGCGTCAGCAGCGGTTCCACCGGAATCTGCACCATCGCGGCATCGCCCAGATGCTGGCGGTAGAGCGCCAGTTCCTCTGCCTGCACCAGATCTTCGGCATCGTGGAGCACGACGCCAAGACAGGCCTGTCCGGCGGCGCGCTCATCCTCGCGCAGCGCCTGCCACATGCGGTTGAGATTGTCGGCCTTGCTGGTCGGACCATCGCTGTCGCCGATCACCAGACGCAGCGCCGGATGGGTCGCCACCAGTCGGCTGACCGCGAACAGCGTCGTGCTGTCATTGGGATAGCAGCCGACATAGATGCGGACATCTTCGCCGCGCCAGCGGCCGAGCATGTGGCGGAGCGTGGCGGGCAGCACCCGGCCCTCGTCCCAGGCGGGCACGAAGACCGCCAGCAAGCCCGGACGGGCGGGCCTATCCAGCGACCGGCGCGAGGCCGCAGGCTGCTGCCGCCCGCGCGCCAGCCACATGGCGTCGAACAGCAAATCTTCGATGCCCAGCAGCAGGATGCCGACCGCCGCGACGAGCACCAGTTCGTGCTCGACCGTTTGGACCACGGCCATTCCCCACGCGGTTATCGGCTCCACCAAGCACCCCCGCTCTCTTACTGGACGGCGGATGGTTAGCGCGATGCGCGGGCTTGTAAAGCCGCGAACGGCGCGCAAGGTGGCTGGGAGGGGCACAAGCGCATGGCGCGGCGCAGGCATTGCCCCTATAGGCCGCCCCATGCTGGCCGACAAAATCCTGTTCATCGATGGCGAGGCCATCATTCTTGACAAGCCAGCGGGTTTGCCGGTCGATGCGCCGCGTGACGGCGCGACCAGCCTGGTCAATCATCTGCAATCGCTGACCTTTGGCTTTCGGCGCTGGCCGGTGGCCGTGCACCGGCTGGACCGCGACACATCGGGATGCCTGCTGCTGGCGCGGCACCCCAAGGCCGCCGGACGCTTTACCGCTGCGTTCGAGGCGCGGCAGGTGAGCAAATCCTATCTTGCCATCGTGTCGGGTATTCCGGCGGAAGCGCAGGGCACGGTGCATCTGGCGCTGCGCAAGACATCCACTGCTGCCGCTGGCTGGCGGATGGTGGGGGCGGATGCGGGCGCGCGCGATGCCAAGCCCGCCGTGTCGCACTGGCAGCTGCTGGCCGCCCATGATGGCCGCGCGCTGGTGCGGTTCCGCCCCGAAACCGGGCGCACCCACCAATTGCGCGTCCATGCGCTGGAGGGGCTGGGCCACGCCATCGTCGGCGATCCCATCTATGGCCGCAGCACGGCCAGCGCCGCGCGCCGCACCCTGCTCCACGCCGAACATTTGTCGGTGCCGCGCGATGGCAAGCCGCCGGTTGCGGCGCACGCCCCCTTTCCCGCCGATTTTGCTGCGATGGGCTTTGCGCCGCCGCCCCCGCCCGCCGATGATTGAGATACCCGACAGCGCGATCAGCGAACGGTTTCTGGCGGGGTCGGGCCCCGGCGGCCAGAATGTCAACAAGGTCGCCACCGCGTGCCAGCTGCGCGTCAATGTCTATGCGCTGGGGCTGGCCCCCGATGTGTTCCGGCGGCTCAAGACGCTGGCGGGCAGCCGGATGACGGCGGCGGGGGAGCTGGTGCTGCTCGCCCGGCGGCACCGCACGCAAGAGGCCAACCGTGCCGATGCGCGCGAGCGGCTGGCCGAATTGCTGGCGGCGGCGCACGTCCGCCCCGAACGGCGGGTCAAGACCAAGCCGACCAAGGCCGCCAAATCGCGGCGCGTGGACAGCAAAAAGGCCCGCAGCGCGATCAAGGCCGGACGCGGGCGCATCGCCGCAGATTAGGGTTAGGGCTTGTTAACCTTATCGCGTCAGATTGGCAGCTCTTGTCCGGGTTAAGCCAGCGGAGTCAGGCGCGTGACCGATTTGTTCAAATCCATTTTGATGGGCCTTGGCTGCCTGTCCATCCTCAGCTTCGTGGGGTGCAGCATGCTGGGTGCCGGGGCGCTGGTTGCCGCCGACCGCGCGATTGAACAGGCCGAACGCCAAAAGGACAAAAACGATGAAAGGGGTCCATGGGACAAGTGACGGCTAAGCGTCAGGGCTTAACCAGGACCAGCGCGGCATCGGCCCCGCCCGCTTGACTTGCCCGCCGCGACAGGGAAGCCTGTAGCGGCATGTGCAACCTCTATCGCCTCGACACCCATGCCAACCAGATTGCGGCGCATTTTGGTGCCGAAATGGGCGATGATCCGTGGAACGGCGGCTATGTCGCGCCGCGCCGCCCTGGGCCCGTGGTTGTTGGGACGGGAGAGCGCGGGGGCCGCCGCCGCTTGACACCCATGCTGTGGGGGTTTCCCCCGCCGCCGCAGGGCCGCGCGCCAGTGACCAACGTTCGCAATCTGACCAGCCCCTTCTGGATCGGCACGCTGCGCCACACCGACCGCCGCTGTCTGGTTCCCGTGACGTCGTTTCAGGAATGGTCGGGCACCGCCGGGGCCAAGCGGCAACATTGGTTCAGCCTGCCCGCCAGCCCGATTTTCGCCTTTGCCGGCATTTTTCGCCCCACCGAGGATTGGACCTGCTTTGCCTTTCTGACGTGCGAGCCCAATCGGCTGGTCGGCGCGGTCCACCCCAAGGCGATGCCATTGATTCTGCATCCCGAAGACTATGAAAGCTGGCTGTCCGACGATTGGCCCATGGCATCGCGGCTGGTAGCCCCCTTCCCGTCCCAATTGATGACAATGGGCGATCAATTGCCGGATCGGGCCGAATAGGCCTTGCTTTCGTCGGCCGTTTTGCGCTTGAAGCGACGGCCCGCCAGTCGCGGGGCAGGGAGTTTTGCGTGTCGGGTATCGGCAGTCCACCACCATCGGGTCAGGATTCCCGCAAATCGCGCCGCGAGGCCATCAACGCCCGCGCCCGGTTCCGCGAAGTGGGGGCCAATCCCTATGAGGTGGAGATAGAGGATTTGTCCGCCACCGGGTTTCGCATGGCCAGCTATGCCCGCCCGCGTGTCGGCACCCGCATCTGGGTCACGCTGCCGGGCCTCCAACCATTGGAGGCGGTGGTCCGCCGGTCCGAGGGCAATTATCATGGCTGCGAATTCATCAACCCGCTGCACCCGTCGGTTGCCGAACATTTGCAGACGCGGCTGCGCCGCTGACGGAACCGGCGCCCACACCGCTTTTGCCACCGGGCGATATTGCCGCTAAAGACCCCCGCATCATGCAAGCGATTTTGTTGGTCATGGCCGGTGGTGCCGTCGGCGCGGGCGCGCGCTATGCGCTGGGCAGCGCCGTCACGGCGCGGCTGGGCAGCGGCTTTCCCTGGGCGACGCTGGGGGTGAATGTCATCGGCTGTTTTGCCATGGGCCTGCTCGCCGCCTGGCTGGCGCGCAGCGGCGCGAGTGATGCGGTGCGGCTGGCGCTGGGCGTCGGCCTGCTGGGCGGCTTTACGACCTTTTCGGCCTTCAGCCTCGACTGGTGGCAATTGGTGGAGCGCGGCGCGCTGGGTGCCGCGATGCTCTATGCTGCGGCCTCGCTGGCGCTGACACTGGGGGCCTTTGGGCTGGGCCATGCCGCCATGCGGGGCCTGACATGAGCGCCACCGAAAGCCATGTCATCACGGCGGAGGATGATGGCATCCGGCTGGACCGCTGGTTCAAGCGCCACCGCGAAGGCACGCCGCATGCGCTGCTCGCGCGCTGGGCGCGGTCGGGGCTGCTGACGCTCGACGGACGCCGCGCCGATGTGTCCGACCGGCTGGCGGCAGGCCAGGTGCTGGTTGCCCCGGTGCCGCCCGCGCCCGCCGCGCCGCGCGCCCGCACCGCGCGCAAGGTGCTGGACGCTGCGGACGTCGCCTTTGCCCAGTCGCTGGTCATCCACCGCGACGCCAGCACTTTGGTGCTCGACAAGCCCCCCGGCCTCGCCACCCAGGGCGGGACCAAGACCAGTGAGCATGTCGACGGCCTGCTCGATGCCTTGCAGGATGATGCGCCGGTGCGGCCCAAGCTGGTCCACCGACTGGACAAGGACACATCGGGCGCGCTGCTGATCGCGCGCACCCCGCGCGCCGCCGCCTTTTTCTCCAAGGCCTTTTCCAACCGCAGCGCGCGCAAGACCTATTGGGCGATTGTGACCGGTGTGCCTGCGCTCGACGCGGGCGAGATTGACCTGCCGCTCGCCAAACAGCCGGGCACGGGCGGCGAGAAAATGCATGTCAGCGAGGTCGCGGGCCAGCCATCGGTGACGCGCTACCGCGTGCTCGACCGCGCGGGCAACAATGCCGCCTGGGTGGAACTGCACCCGCTGACCGGGCGCACGCACCAGTTGCGCGTCCATATGGCCGCCATCGGCCACCCGATTGTCGGCGACGGCAAATATGGCGGCAAGGCGGCATTTCTGACCGGCAGCATCAGCCGCAAGCTGCACCTGCACGCGCGGCGGCTGCGCATCGACCACCCCGATGGCGGCAAGCTCGACATCGCCGCGCAGTTGCCCGACCATTTCGCCGCGAGCATCGCATCGCTGGGGTTTGACCTGGCGCTGGCCGACACGCCCGCACCCGATGACGTCCCGCGCCCGGCCCCGCGCACCATCGCCAAGACCAAGGCCAAGGCGCATGCCAAACAGCTGCGCAAGGCACGGCGCGGCGAGCGGCGCGGGCGCGGAGCCAGCGACGCCGCAAAACCCGGCGCAAAGTCTGTCCCCAAGCCGACCAGGAAGCCCGCCGCCCCGCGTGGCGCAGCAGGCAAAGGCACGCCCAAGGCCCCATCCGCACCCCGGCGGCCGCGCTGATGCACCCCAACGCCGCCTTTCGCGCCGGGGACGATGGCATGGTGCCGCTGCTGGTGCGCGAGATTGGCTTTGCCGCCCTGTTTGCCGCCACGCCGGACGGGCCGCGCGTGGCGCATGTGCCGGTGCTGCTGGCGGCGGATGACCGGACGCTGCGCTTTCATCTGGCGCGCGGCAATGCGCTGACCCGGCATCTGGACGGCATCACCGCGCTGGCCGTGGTGCAGGGGCCCGACGCCTATGTCAGCCCCGCCGATTATGGCGACGACGCCCAGGTGCCGACGTGGAATTATGTCGCGGTGGAGATGGAGGGGCGGGTGCGGCGCACCGACCGTGATGCGCTGATCGCGCTGCTCGACGATTTGTCCGCCGCGCACGAAGGCCGCATCGGGGCCGACCCGCCCTGGACCCGGGCGAAGATGGATGCCGCCGCCTTTGGCCGGATGGTCGATGCCATCGTCGGGTTTGAACTGGACATCAGCGGCTGGCGCACCACATTCAAGCTGTCGCAGAATAAATCGCCCGCGCTGGCGGCGCGGGTGCAATCGGCGCTGGCGGCGCGCGGCCATGGCGCGCTGGCGCATCTGATGGCGCATCTGGCGCAGGACAGGGGGGACATATGACGCAGCAGGACGCCGAGGCGCTGGCCAAATCGCGCTTTTTCATCCTGTCCTTCCTGCGGCTGACCGGCGTGCTGATGCTGATGGCCGGGCTGGTGCTCGTCAGCGGGCGGTGGGCGGTGATGGGCGGCGACACCGACCGGATCTTGGGCGTTGTCCTGGTGCTGGTCGGCGCGTTTGACTTTGCGCTGGCACCGATGCTGCTGGCGCGCAGCTGGAAACGCCAAGCCGGACGATGAAGCGGTTCTGGACGGGCGTTGACGTCGCCGAACACGCCGAGGGCTATGCCATTTTGCTCGACGGGCGCGGGGTGCGCACGCCAGCGCGCGCGCCGCTGCTGGTGCCTGGGGCGGCGCTGGCGCAGGCCATTGCCGGCGAATGGCGCGCGGTGGACGCGGCCATCGACCCGCGCGCCATGCCGATGACCGGGCTTGCCAATGCGGCGATTGACCATGCGGCGAGCGACCCCGCCGCCTTTGCCGCCATGCTGACCCCCTATGCGCAAGGTGAGCTGTTCGCCTATCGCGATGACCGCGACGCCGCACTCGCCGCGCAGCAGGCCGCCGCGTGGAACCCGTGGCTCAGCTGGGCCGAAGCGCGCTTTGGCGTCGAATTTGCGATTGGCGCAGGCATCATGCCGATTGCGCAGCCGCCCGCGACGCTCGCCGCGCTGCGCGCACATGTCACCAGCCTGCCCCCCTTTCGCCTCGCCGGGCTGGCCCCGCTCGTCACTATCGGCGGCTCACTGGTCGCCGCGCTCGCCATCGAGCAACGGGAAGCGGACGCCGCCGCGCTGTGGCCGGTGCTGTGTCTGGATGAACTGTATCAGGAAAGCCGCTGGGGCCATGATGCGCAGGCCGCCGCCGCGCGGGATGTGCGCCAGGCCGATTGGCTGAACGCCGCCCGCTTTCTGGCGCTGTGCGGACCATGACCCGCGCCCGCACCTTGCTGCTCACCGCTGCGCTTGGCCCGCTGGATTACCGCGTGCCAGCGGGCATGGATGCGCCGCTGGGCAGCGTGGTGGTCGCCCCGCTGGGCCCCCGGCGGCTGGGCGGCGTGGTGTGGGAGGACACGGCCTTTGGCGCGCCCGAGGCAGTGGGCGACAACCGGCTGCGCAACCTGCTGGAGGTGGTGCCGGTGCCGCCGATCGCTGCCCCGCTCCGCCGCCTGGTTGAATGGACCAGCGCCTATTACATGGCCCCGCCGGGCGCGGTGCTGCGCATGGTGCTGCCCGGCGTCGCCTTTGCCGACGCGCGCCGCCCGATCATCGAATATCGGCTGACCGGCGAGGTGCCCGCGCGGATGACGCCGCAGCGCGAGGCCGCGCTCGCCGCGCTGCCCGAAGAACAGGGGACGGTGCGCGAGCTCGCCGCCAAGGCGGGGGTCAGCGAGGGCGTGATCCGCGGCCTGATCGACACGGGCGCCATCCACGCCGTCGCAGTCAGCGCCGATGCCCCCTATCCCCCGCCCGCGCCGGACTTTGCCCCGCCCGCCCTGTCGCCTTCGCAGACCGAGGCCGCCGCATCGCTGGCCGCTGCCGTCGCGGCGCGGCGCTTTGACCCAGTGCTGCTGGACGGGGTGACCGGGTCGGGCAAGACCGAAGTCTATATGGAGGCGGTCGCCGCCGCCGTGCGGGAGGGCCGCCAGGCGCTGATCCTGCTGCCCGAAATCGCGCTGACCGAACCCATGCTGACGCGCTTTACCGCGCGGTTCGGCGTGGAGCCGGTGGCGTGGCACAGCGGCCTGCGCAGCACCGAGCGGCGCCGCGCGTGGCACGCCATCGCGCGCGGCGACGCGGCGATTGTGGTCGGCGCGCGCTCGGCCCTCTTCCTGCCCTATGCGCAATTAGGCGTCATCATTGTCGACGAGGCGCATGAGGCCAGTTTCAAGCAAGAGGACGGCGTCCATTATCACGCCCGCGACGTCGCCGTCATGCGCGCGCAGATGGAGGGGATTGCCGTCATCCTGGCAAGCGCGACGCCCGCGCTCGAAAGCCTGGCGCAGGTGGAGGCGGGGCGGTATCGCCGCCTGGCGCTGCCCGCGCGCTTTGGCGGTGCGGCGCTGCCCGCGATTGCGGCGCTGGACCTGCGCGACCATCCGCCGGACCGGGGCAGCTGGCTGGCCCCGCCGCTGGTGGCGGCGCTGGCGGACCGGCTGGCCAAGGGCGAACAATCGCTGCTCTTCCTCAACCGGCGCGGCTTTGCCCCGCTGACTTTGTGCCGGACGTGCGGCCACCGCATTCAGTGCCCCCATTGCACCGCGTGGATGGTCGAGCATCGGCTGGTCAGCCGCCTGGCCTGTCACCATTGCGGCCATGTCATGCCGCCGCCCGCCAAATGCCCCGAATGCGGGGACGAGGATGCGCTGGTTGCCTGCGGCCCCGGCGTGGAGCGGGTGGCGGATGAGGTCCGCGCCCGCTTTCCGGAGGCGCGCACCGCCATTGTCACGTCGGACACCCTATGGTCGCCCGCGCGCGCCGCCGAATTTGTCGAGGCGGTGGAGGCGGGAATGATCGACATCATCATCGGCACCCAGCTGGTGACAAAGGGCTATCATTTCCCCAATTTGACGCTGGTCGGGGTGGTCGATGCCGATCTGGGGCTGGACGGCGGCGATCTGCGCGCGGCGGAGCGGACGTTTCAACAGGTGCAGCAAGTGGCCGGGCGCGCGGGCCGCGGGGTCAAGCCGGGCGAAGTGCTGGTGCAGACACGCATGCCCACCGCCCCCGTCATCGCCGCGCTGGTCGCGGGCGACCGCGACGGTTTCTACGCCGCCGAGGCCGCAGCGCGCAAAAGCGCCGGCTCGCCCCCCTATGGCCGGCTGGGCGCGATCATCATCTCCAGCGAGGACGCCGATCTGGCCCGCCGCACCGCCGACCGGCTGGCCGCCGCCGCGCCCAAGGGGGTGGGGGCCGACATCTATGGCCCCGCGCCTGCGCCGCTGGCCATGCTGCGCGGGCGGCACCGCTTCCGCCTGCTGGTCCACGCCCCGCGCGGCTTTGCGCTTCAGGACATGCTGGCCGACTGGACGGCGCGGATCGACTGGCCAGCGAAGGTGCGGCTGACCATCGACATCGACCCCTATAGTTTTTTGTAAAGCCCGGGGTTCGGGCGTTACAGCAATCGCTCGCCCCCGCTGCCCTCTCGGCGCAGCAATTCGGCCTTGACCTCGGCCCCCCAGGCATAGCCGCCCACGCCGCCGCCCTTGGGCACGACGCGGTGGCAGGGGATGAGCACGGCGACCTGGTTCGCGCCATTGGCCGTCCCCGCCGCGCGCACCGCCGCTGGCCGCCCGATGGCGGCGGCGATGTCGGCATAGCTGCGCGTTTCGCCCGCCGGGATCTGGCGCAGCGCGCGCCAGACCGCTTCCTGAAAGGCGGTGCCCTGCACATCCAGCGGGATGTGCGCATTGGGCAGGCCGGGCCGTTCCACCGCCGCGACAACCTCTGCCAGCAGCGCGGCAAAGGCCGGCCCGCCGGGCTCCAGCCGCGCGTTGGGAAATTGCGCCGCCAGATCGTCACCGGTCAGGCCAAAGGCCAGCCGGCACACCCCCCGGTCGGTCGCCGCGACCAGCATCGGGCCCAGGCTGGTCGGCACCACCGCCCAATGGATGGTCACCCCGCGCCCGCCGTCCTTCCATGCCGATGCCGTCATGCCCAGCCGGTCCCCCTGATTGTCATAGAATCGCGACGGCGCCGAATAGCCCGCGTCGTAAATGGCATGGCTGACCCGCGCCGCCCCGGTCAAGGCCGCGCGCGCCCGCTCGGCCCGCAGCGCGCGGGCATAGGCGGCGGGCGACAGCCCGGTGTGCCGGGCAAAGACGCGCTGAAAATGCGCGGGCGAATAGCCGGTGCGGCGGGCAAGGTCGGCGAGCGCCAGCGGCTCCTCGCTCGCCTTGATCGCGGCAATGGCGGCGAGCACCGCGCCTTCGTCGCGCAGCACATCGTCGGGCAGACAGCGTTTGCAGGCGCGCAAACCCGCCGCCCGCGCCGCCGCGCCATCGGCAAAGAAGCGGACATGGCCGCGCGCCGGATGCCGCGCAGCACAGCTGGGACGGCAGTAAATCCCCGTGCTGAGCACGCCCGTGACGAACTGCCCATCAAGCGCCCGGTCGCGCCGCAGCACCGCGGCCCAGCGGTCGTCGTCGGTCAGCGGGGCGGCTGGGCCAGGCAGTCTCGGGGGGGCAGAATCAGCAAACGGGGTCATCACGGGTGCTCCAATGCGGCGGAAGGCCCTCGTCCTACCCCAATGGGCGCGCCGGGCCATCCCGCGAATTGCGGTCAAAGCTGACGGGCCTTGCCGGCCCGGCGCGCCCCACCCCCCGTCACCCCGGCCCCTGAGCCGGGGTCCAGCTTAGCCCGCGAACCGAGCCAAGGAAGCTGGACCCCGGGTCGAGCCCGGGGTGACGAAAAATCGGCCTGGTGACGAGGAATGGACCTGGCAACCAAGAATGGGCCTGGTGAGGAAGCGTTGGCGCGGTGACGGCCATGCAACAGGGCCAGCGCGTTGAAACCAAACCGAGACTATGGGGTAGCAAAAAAACCCTTTCCTACACGCGGCGCGCCGCATAGCGAGGGGAGGTGATTCGCTTTTTGTTCCTTTTGCTGCTGGCCATGATCGCCGCTGCCGTGCCGCTGCGCGCGGCCGATGACGTCGGCGCGGCGGCGCGCAGCGTGGTGCGGGTTGTCACCGTGGCGATGGTGGATGGCGAAGTGGTCGGCTTTGGCCATGGCAGCGGCGTCGCGGTGTCGCCGACGCGCATTGTCACCAACGCGCATGTCGTCGATTCGGCGGTGCGCTATCCCGCCAATGTCGCGGTCGGCGTGGTGCCGTCGGAGGGGCAGAAAAGCTATGCCGCCAAGCTAATCGCGGTGGACAGCAAGCGCGACCTGGCGCTGATCGAGTTGAGCGAGGGGCGCGTCCCCGCTGCCGCCATCTTTACCGGGCCGGTCGCCGCCGGGCTGGACGTCGTCGCGCTGGGCTATCCCGGCAATGTCGATCTGGCCAGCGCCCGCAGCGCGCAGGATTATATCATCCCCCGCGCGCCGGTACGGTCGGAGGGCAATGTATCGGCGCTGCAAGCCGTGCAGGGGGTCGCCACCTTGCTCCACACCGCCAATATTGCGCGCGGCAATTCGGGCGGGCCGCTGGTCGATGCGTGCGGCCGAGTGGTGGGCATCAACGCCTTTCTGACCCGTGCGGACGAGGGCGATGCGGGCTTTGCCTTTGCCGTGGCGGCGCGCGAATTGACGGCCTTCCTGGCCGAATCGCGGCAAAGCTATGCCGGCATCGCCGCCCCCTGCCTGACCCTGGCCGAGGCGGAGGCGCGCGACCGCGCGGCGCAGGAGGCCGAGGCCAAGGCCGCCAGCGCCGCCACCGCCGACCGCGACGCCGCCAGCGCGCAGGAGTTGAAACAGCGCGAACGCGCGGCCACCGAAGCCGCGCTGACCGCGCGGGAGAATCGGATTGCGCTGGCGGGCGTCTTGCTGGTGCTGAGCGCCATGGCGGCGGGCGCGGGCTGGGTGTGGGCGCGCGAGGGCGATGGACGCGCGCGGCTGACGTGGGTCACCGCTGCGCTGCTGGTGCTGGCGGCAGCGGCGCTGTTCGCCACGCGGCCGTCGCTGGTCGCGGCGACGCCCGAGGTCGCGGCCCAAGCGGACGCATCCCCGGCCGCCGCCCCCGCCGCCCCTTTGGGCAAACGCCTCTGCACCCTCCGGCCCGATCGCAGCCGGATCACGGTGTCACGCGCGGTCGATTATTTTGAGCTGACGGTTTCGGCGGGCGGCTGTGCGGGCGGCAAGGTGCAATATGTTGCCGCCGCCAATGGCGACTGGACGCGCGCAGTGGTGGCGGGGGAAGAGGCAGCGGCGAGCATCGCCACCCTGTCCGCCGATGGCAGCACCTACCGGGTCGAACGCTGGCTTCCCGACAGTGCGACACTGGCCAAGCTGCGCGCCATGGGCGGCGGTGGGGCAGCAAGCTGCGCCAGCGACCCAGCGGCGCTGGCTAGGCTGGCGGCTGCGCAGGACGCCATGCGCGCGGCACTTGCGGGTCCGCCCAATGAGCGGTTGGTCTATGGGTGCGAGGCGGCGGCGAATTGACAAGACCCAGAAAAAGAGCTAACAACCGGTCATGAACGTCCCTCTTTTGGCCCCACTTGGCATCAGCATTTCGGAGCTGAAAAAGAACCCGTCAGCGGCCATCGCCGAGGCAGGCGACCTGCCCTTGGCCGTGTTGAACCGCAACACGCCTGCGGCCTACATCCTGTCGGCAAAGGCATGGGAAGATATTCTGGAACGGCTCGATGACGCCGAACTCGCAGCCATCGTGCGCCAGCGCGAAGGGCAGGAGGAAATCGAGGTATCGATTGACGACCTATAGGCTGACCTTTCTGCGCGACGCAGAGAAGGAATGGCGCAAGCTGGAAGGCGATATCCAGCGCCAATTTGCCAAGAAACTTCGCGAACGATTGGTCAATCCGCATGTGCCCGCCGCGCGGCTCCGCGACCTGCCGACATGTTACAAGATCAAACTGCGCAAGGCTGGCAATCGGCTGGTCTATCGCGTTTTTGATGACCGGATCGTCGTGCAGGTGATCGCCGTCGGGAAACGCGACGGCGAACGGGTGTATAAGGATGCAGCGCGGTGGACTTAGCGAAGGTCCAACCCCGCACCAATTGCCCGCGCCGCATCCGCCGGCGCCATTGCGCTGGAATCGAGGGTGACCGCAGCGGCGGGCAGCGGCGGATAATCAAAGGCCCCGGCGGTGGCCAATTCGTCATGCAGCGCGGCCGACGACAATTTGCCGCTGGCCTGGCGCGATGCATTTTCCATGCGCGCGCGCTGCACATCGGGCGGGCAGGTGACCGCGACAAAATCGACCTGGCCGCCGCCTGCCGCCATGCGCGCAGCGATCCGCGCCGGGAAATCGGGTGACACGGTGCGTTCGGGGGCAAAGGTGAAGATCAGCGAGCGGCCATCGGCCAGCGCGGCGTCGAACACATCGGTCCACATGGCTTCGCGCAGCCGGACGAACGCCGCGCTGCCAAAGGGAAAGACGCTGAGCAGCGTGTCGACGACCAGATGGTTGTGGAACAGCGGCAGGCCGGTCTGCGCCGCCAATTCCCTGGCGATGGTCAACTTGCCGCTAGCCGCCGGGCCGTGGATGAAAATGAGCCGCATCCAATTTTCCTGCTTCGTCTTTTTCCGCCGTCTGTGCTGAGCTTGTCGAAGCACTGTTCTTTCTTTGCAACAGCAGAAAGGAAGGACAGCCCTTCGACAAGCTCAGGGCGGGCGGGGTTGAGGCAGGGGCGGGGTGCCCCAACCCGCCACCTGCCCCCCACCTTGCCCCCCACCTTGCCCCCCACCTTGCAATGCAGCAAAATCGTTGCTAGGCGCGCCGCGACCTTGCCGCTGGGGTGCCGTTGTGCGCCCCCCTTGCGGCAACCCCAATCCCCCACGGGATCATTGCATAAGGACGTGCGCGCGTGGAGCAAAGCGGCGGCATAGCGGCCAATATCACGGCAGGTTTGGCGGGGCGCTATGCGTCCGCGCTGTTCGATCTGGCGCGCGATGCGGGCAGCATCGCGGCGGTCGAATCGAGCCTGGCGGCGCTGACCGCCGCGCTCGCCGAATCGACCGATCTGGCCGCGCTGGTGACCAGCCCGCTGATCAGCCGCACCGATGCGGCAAAGGGCGTGGCGGCGGTGGCCGCTGCGCTGGGCATCGACGCGCTCACCACCCGCTTTCTGGGCGTGCTCGCCGACAACCGCCGCCTGGCCGACTTGCCCGCCATGATTCGCGCCTTTGGCCTGCTCACTGCTGCGCATCGCGGCGAGGTGAGCGCCGAGGTGACGACCGCCCACCCGCTGGACGCGGACCAGCTGGCGGCGCTGAAACAGCAGCTGAAGGGCCGTGTTGGCCGCGACGTTGCCGTCCATACCAAAGTGGATCCCGCCATCCTTGGCGGGCTGGTGGTCAAGCTGGGCAGCCAGCTGATCGATGCCAGCATCCGCACCCGTCTCAACACCCTCGCGCAAGCGATGAAAGGCTAACGGCGTCAGCCGTCAGAAAAGGAAGCATCATGGAAATCCGCGCTGCTGAAATCAGCAAGATCATCAAGGATCAAATCGCCAATTTCGGCACCGATGCGCAAGTGTCGGAAATCGGCAGCGTGCTGTCGGTCGGCGACGGCATCGCCCGCGTCCATGGCCTCGACAATGTTCAGGCCGGGGAAATGGTCGAATTCGCCAATGGCGTGCAGGGCATGGCGCTGAACCTGGAAGCCGATAACGTCGGCATCGTGATTTTCGGCAGCGACGCCGAAATCAAGGAAGGCGATGTCGTCAAGCGCACCGGCACCATCGTCGACGTGCCGGTGGGCAAGGGCCTGCTGGGCCGCGTCGTTGACGGCCTGGGCAACCCCATCGACGGCAAGGGCCCGATTGAGGGTGCCGAGCGCCGCCGCGTCGAGGTGAAGGCCCCGGGCATTATCCCGCGCAAATCGGTGCATGAGCCCGTCCAGACCGGCCTCAAGGCCCTCGACGCGCTTGTCCCCGTCGGCCGCGGCCAGCGCGAGTTGATCATCGGCGACCGTCAGACCGGCAAGACTGCGGTCGCCATCGACACCTTCATCAACCAGCGTGAGGCCAACAAGGGCACCGACGAGTCGAAGAAGCTTTACTGCATCTATGTCGCCGTCGGCCAGAAGCGGTCGACCGTGGCGCAGATCGTCCGCCAGCTCGAAGAAAATGGCGCGATGGAATATTCGATCGTCGTCGCCGCGACCGCGTCGGAGCCTGCGCCGCTGCAGTTCCTCGCTCCTTACACCGGCTGCACCATGGGCGAATTTTTCCGCGACAATGGCATGCACGCCGTCATCGTCTATGACGATTTGTCGAAGCAGGCGGTCGCCTATCGCCAGATGTCGCTGCTGCTGCGCCGCCCGCCGGGCCGCGAAGCCTATCCCGGCGACGTTTTCTATCTGCACAGCCGCCTGCTGGAGCGCGCGGCAAAGATGAACGACGCCAATGGCAATGGTTCGCTGACCGCGCTGCCGATCATCGAAACGCAGGCCGGGGACGTGTCGGCCTATATTCCGACCAACGTGATTTCGATCACCGACGGCCAGATTTTCCTCGAAACCAACCTTTTCTATCAGGGTATCCGTCCCGCCATTAACGTCGGCCTGTCGGTGAGCCGCGTGGGCTCGGCGGCGCAGACCAAGGCGATGAAGAAGGTGTCGGGCTCCATCAAGCTGGAGCTGGCGCAATATCGCGAAATGGAAGCCTTTGCGCAGTTCGGTTCGGACCTTGATGCCTCGACGCAGAAATTGCTCAACCGCGGCGCGCGGCTGACGCAGCTTTTGAAACAGGCGCAGTTCCAGCCGATGCCGTTCGAAGAGCAGACGGCGTCGATTTTCGCGGGCACCAACGGCTATCTGGACAGCGTCGCGGTGGGCGATGTGTCGCGCTATGAAGCCGCGATGCTCGCCTATCTGCGCAGCGACCATGCCGGCGTGCTGGCCGAAATCCGCGACACCCGCGACCTCACGGACACGGCCAAGGCCGGGCTGGTCGACGCGCTGACCGCATTCGCCAAGATTTTTGCGTAAGCGGGGCGCGCCGAGATGCTGGAAATCATCGCCTGGCTGGGCTGCGCATTGCTGGTGCTGAAAGGCGCCGAGATTTTCTTGAGCAGCATCGGTGACGAAGACGTCCGGCGCGGCGGTTCGCTGATCGCGATGGCCGTCGCGGTGATCCTGGCGGGCGTATTTGCCTATTTCATCGCGACGCATGAACCCGAAACGACGCCGCTGATTGAATCGCACAAGCGGGTTCAGGATTCGGTGCAGAAATCATTTGAAGCAATTAGCAAAGAGCTTGAAACAACGACCAAGCCCGCCGAACCGTCGGCCCCCGATGCGGGAACCGCAGCCACCGATGAGGTCATCAAGGGCATGGGCGAAGCCGGTGCGGCTATGGAAGAGGCTTCCGGAGAGCAATAATGGCAAGCCTTAAAGAACTTAAAGGGCGGATCGCCTCGGTCAAATCGACCCAGAAGATCACCAAGGCCAAGAAGATGGTTGCCGCCGCCAAGCTGCGCAAGGCGCAGGCAGCGGCAGAGGCCGCACGCCCCTATGCCGCGCGCCTGGAGGCCGTGGTCGCCAGCCTGGCCGCGAAGGTCAGCGGCGACAGCGCGCCGAAGCTGCTGCGCGGCACGGGCAAGGATCAGGTCCATCTGCTCGTCGTGATGAACAGCGACCGGGGCCTGGCCGGTGCGTTCAACAGCAACATCGTGAAAGCGGCGCGCGACAAGGCATTGAGCCTGCAAGCCGAGGGCAAGACGGTGCGTTTCTTCCTGGTCGGCCGCAAGGGCCGCCCGGTGATTGCGCGGCTGTTCCCCGGCCAGATTGCCGAACATTATGAAACGACGGGCCTGCGCGACATTGGCTTTGTCCAGGCCCGCGCGATCGCCGACCAGCTGATGAGCATGTATGACGCAGGCGCGTTTGACGTGGCGCATCTGTTCTTCAGCAAGTTCCGATCGGCCCTGGTGCAGGAAGCCACGGGGCAGCAGATCGTCCCCGTCGCGCCGCCCGCCGATGCGCCGGTCGCATCGGGTGCTGCGGTGGAATATGAACCCGGCGAGGAGGAAATCCTGGCCGATCTGCTCCCCCGCAACATCGCCATCCAGATTTTCAAGGGCCTGCTGGAAAATGCCGCGTCCGAACAGGGCGCGTCGATGACCGCCATGGACAATGCGACGCGCAACGCGGGCGACCTGATCAGCAAGCTGACCATCGTCTACAACCGCCAGCGTCAGGCGGCGATTACCACCGAACTCGTCGAAATTATCGCAGGCGCAGAAGCGCTCTAAAGTCTCCAACCGAGGAAGCAGAAAATGGCCACCGCCGCAAAAACCAAGAAGCCCGCTGCCGCGAAAGCCGCAACCAGCAACAATGTCGGCCGCATCGCGCAGGTGATCGGCGCCGTTGTCGACGTGCGCTTCGACAATGAACTGCCCGCCATTTTGTCGGCGCTGGAAACCACCAACAATGGCAACCGGCTGGTGCTGGAAGTGGCCCAGCATCTGGGTGAAAACACCGTGCGCACCATCGCGATGGACGCCACCGACGGGCTGACCCGCGGGCAGGAAGTGACCGACAGCGGCGCGCAGATCACCGTGCCGGTGGGTCCGATGACGCTGGGCCGCATTTTGAACGTCGTCGGCGATCCGATTGACGAGCGCGGCCCGGTGGGCAGCGACATGTTCGCCCCTATCCACGCCAAGGCCCCCGAATTTGTCGACCAGTCGACCGAAGCGGCGATTCTGGTCACCGGCATCAAGGTCATCGACCTGCTCGCCCCCTATGCGCGCGGCGGCAAGATCGGCCTGTTCGGCGGTGCGGGCGTCGGCAAGACCGTACTGATTCAGGAACTAATCAACAATATCGCCAAGGGCCATGGCGGCGTTTCGGTGTTCGCGGGCGTCGGCGAACGCACGCGTGAGGGCAATGACCTGTATCACGAATTCCTCGACGCCGGGGTCATCGCCAAGGACGCCGACGGCAATCCGACGCCTGAGGGCAGCAAGGTGGCGCTGGTGTTCGGCCAGATGAACGAGCCGCCGGGCGCCCGCGCCCGCGTCGCCCTGTCGGGTCTGACCATGGCCGAATATTTCCGCGACCAGGAAGGGCAGGACGTGCTCTTCTTCGTCGACAATATCTTCCGCTTTACGCAGGCCGGTTCGGAAGTGTCGGCGCTGCTGGGCCGCATCCCTTCGGCCGTGGGCTATCAGCCGACGCTGTCGACCGACATGGGCGCGCTGCAGGAGCGCATCACGTCGACCAACAAGGGTTCGATCACCTCGGTGCAGGCCATTTACGTGCCGGCGGACGATTTGACCGACCCCGCGCCCGCGACCAGCTTTGCGCACTTGGACGCGACGACCGTGCTGTCGCGCGCCATTTCGGAACTGGGCATTTATCCGGCGGTTGACCCGCTCGACTCCACCAGCCGCGTGCTGGAGCCGCGCGTCGTGGGTCAGGAGCATTATGAAACCGCCCGCCGCGTTCAGGAAACGCTGCAAAAATATAAGTCGCTGCAGGACATCATCGCCATTCTGGGGATGGATGAACTCTCCGAAGAGGATAAGCTGACCGTCGCCCGCGCGCGCAAGATTCAGCGTTTCCTGTCGCAGCCGTTCCACGTCGCCGAAGTGTTCACCGGCATCCCCGGCAAGTTCGTCGCGGTCGAAGACACGATCAAATCGTTCAAGGCCGTGGTCGACGGCGAATATGATCACCTGCCCGAGGCCGCCTTCTACATGGTCGGCGGCATCGACGAAGCGATCGCCAAGGCCCAGAAGCTGGCAGCGGACGCGGCGTAAGCAGACCCACGCCCTCCCCTTCAGGGGAGGGCAATGAGACTTGGCAGCTTGCTGCCTGGTCGCAGTGGGAGGGGTATCGCGGCACAGCATAGTGCCGATGGACCCCACCCCGCTCGCCTAAAGGCCCGGCTGCGCTGGACCAAGGCTCACTGCCCCTCCCCTGAAGAGGAGGGGGTAAGGACAAGAAGATGGCTCTAAACTTCGAACTCGTCACCCCCGCCCGCCTTGAGCGCAGCGAGAGCGTCCATATGGTCACCGTGCCGGGGGCCGAGGGCGAATTTTCGGTGCTGGAGGGGCATGCCCCCTTCATGTCGACGCTGAAGAGCGGCCCGGTGACCATCTATGCCAGCGCGGGCGCCGCGCCCGAAATCATCAATGTCGAAGGCGGCTTTGCCGAAGTGAGCGAAATCGGCCTTACCATCCTCGCCGAACGGGTGGTCGCTTAGGTCCGCGCTTACCCCCCGCCCGCGCGGCGGGCATAATCGCTATACCGGGGATCGCTGCGCAAACCGGTAAGCCGCGGGTCGATCCGGGTCGCGGTGACGAGCGATTCCCTTGCTGCCAGCGCCCGATCCAAAGCGGCAAAGGCCGCATCGCGTTCGCCCAGCAGCGCCAGCAGCACGGCCCGATTATAATGCGATGCCGGTGCCGCCGCCTGTTCGCGGGTGAGCAAGGCGCGCAGCATCGCTGTCCCGCCGCCGTCTGTCAGGGCGCGCCGTGCCGCCGCTACATCATCCGCCAGCGCAGCATCTTTGGCAAGTTCCGCCGCGCGCGCGCTCGCGGCCAGCCATTCCGCCGCATCACCCTCCGCCAGCGCAATCAGCGCGCGGTAACGGTGCGGGGCAGAGAGTTCGGGGCGCTCGACCGCAATCTGATCAAGCAGCGCCAGGGCATCGCTCCGCCGCCCCAGCGCGTGGAGGATCAGCGCCTTGTCGGCGACAATGGCGGGGGTGCCCGGGCTGCGGCGCTGGGCGCGTTCAATCATCGTCAGCGCGCGGGGCAGGTCGGCCGCATGATAGAGCGCGGTCGCATACCAGTGCAATGTGCGCCCCGACGCCGGGTCCAGTTCCACCGCGCGTTCCAGCGCCGCCAGCCCGCGGGCAAAGTCGCGCCGCCCGTAGAAGGTGGCAAAGCCCAGTGCCGCCTGCCCCTCCGCATGATGGGCATCCAATGCGACCGCGCGTTCGGCGGCCGCCGCCGCGCGGGCATAGGCGGGTTCGGCGGGCACAGCGGAAAATTCGCGTTGCAAGAGATGCGCCATCGCCAGCCCCGCATGCGCGTCGGCATAGCCGGGTTCGGCGGCAATCGCCTGGCCAAAGCCGTCGATGGCGCGCGCGATGCTTGCCGGGGTGCGCTGTTCCAACTGGTGCGCGGCGGCGAGATAGGCGTCGAGCGCAGCGCGCGACGGCTGCGTGCGGAGGAAGGACGCGGCCATGCCGCCGCCGCCCTGCGTCAGCGCGAGCGCAGCCATGCCCAGCGCGACCGCCCCGGCGGGCAGCGCCCACCACCAGCGGCGGCGAAGGGCTGGCGAGGGCTCAGGGGGTGCAGCCGCCCCGTCCTGCCCCGCCATCCATTCGGTCAGCGCAGCGACTTCGGCATAGACGCTCGCCCGCCCGCCGCCGGGGACGCGCACCACGGGCAGGCCGCGCTGCGCCTCCCACCGCTTCACCGTGCGTTCGTCGGTGCCGAAATGCGCGGCGATGGCTTTCCAGCCTTTCAGGCGGCCATTTCCGCCATTGGTGCCGTTCGCTTTCCCGTTCACGCCAGCAAATGTCCCGATTTGCCCCGATATGCCATCCGCGCAGCCGCCCCGCCCGCGCTAGACTCGCCATAGCAAATTGCGGCGCAAAGGGGGACGGCAAAGATGGCGGGCTGGAAAGGCAGGACAAGCGCATCGGCGCTGGCGCTGATCATGGCGGCGCTGGTCACCCCGGCGGCGGGGCAGACGGTGGTGGTCGGAAACCCTAGAGCGTGATGACATAAGGTTGACCCACCGTGATTGCTTTTGGCGGTTTGTCGGCGAGGAGCGGTGCGCAGCGGCGGGCTGGGTGCCCGTCCAAGCAGCGCGACGACGTCCGACGGACCGCCAAAAGCAACCGCGAAGCGGCGGGCCCCTTTTGGCCGATCACGTCGTCCCTCGTCGGTCACTATGCGTCAGCATGGCTCCCTCCTCGCTCCTCGTGCTCGGCCAAAACTGGCTCCGTCACGGTGGGTCAACCTTATGTCATCACGCTCTAGCAGCCCCATGTTGACGGATTGAGCGCGGTCGAAGTCGATTTGCCGCCCGCCGCCACCATCCCGGCGTTGAGCGAGCGGCACAGGCCCGACCGACCGGCATTGCCCGCCGCTCTGCCGCTCGGCGGCGCGCGCAACCCGCTCATCATCCGGGCCCGCGCCGTGGGCGAGCGCCAGCGCCCGTTTTCAAATGTGAATTGGTCGGTCACCGTCGTGAAGGGCGAGGTGATATTGTCGGCCAGCTTCATCGCCCCCATCGACGAATCCATATAGACCGACACGGCATAGCGACAGGAAAAGCCCGTCGCATTGGCGGTGCAGCTGGGCATGCCGACGCTGAACGATTGCACGGACCGCACCGACATATTGGCATGGTCGCGCCCCATCCGGTCGGTCATCCCCATGCGAACGGTGCCGCTGTCTTCATCCCATTCGGTCTGGTTGCCGAACATCGCTGCCAGGCCGCTTTGCAGGCCCATGTCGTGATTTTCATAGGCCCAGCGCATTTCGCGCAGCAGCACGGCGCGCACCGTGGCAATGTTGGGTGCCTTGCCCGCGACATCGCTGATCCGGCCCTCGCGGGCCAGGCGGACATCGAAATCCTTCGCGTCCTTTTCCAGCCGGGCGATAAAGGCCGTGTCAGGATTTCCCGTCTTGCGGGCCCAATTGATGGCTTCGCGCGGATTTTGGGCAACGCCGTCGCCGTGGGCATAGAGCACCGACACGGCATGAATCGCCTTCGCATCGCCCATTTCGGCGGCCTTGAGCATATAGCGGAACGCCATCTTGCGATCGGCGGGCGCGCCGCAGGTTCCACTACGCGACAGTTCGGAAAAGCTGCGCGCCGCTTCCGCATTGCCAAATTGCACCGCACGGTCGGTGACGGCTTGCAAGCTGACACCATTATTGGCCATCGCCTGCCGGACATAGCTGCTGCCCGAACAGCCGTTGGCCATTCGTTGGACGCGGTCAAAGGACGGTCGCACACCATTGCGCCACGCGAGGACGAGATTGTTCGCATCCTGCAAGTTAAACGGTTCGGAATCGGGCTGAGCAACGCCGCCCAGCCATTGGGCCCGCGGGAATGTCTTGGCGGGTTCGCTGCGCGCCAGAGCAAGGGCATAAAGATACCACGGCACCGGTTGCCCGGCATGAACAATCTGCTTGCCGATACCGGCTGCCTGAAACCGCTTGCGGAGCGCCGCAAAGCCGACGGCACAGACCCCGCTCGCCGGATTGAGCACGTCGACGTCGCGGCAGGCAGGATAGGCCGCGCCGAAACTCGCGATCAGTGGGCTGGCCTTTGGACCGTAAAGGAACGGCTCATTCGCCAGCTGCCCGGCCATGTAAAAGAGGACCACGGCTTGCATATGTCCAGCCCGCGCATCCTCCAGCACGATATTCATCCGCTCGGGGACCAGGAACCGCCCGAGCAGATCGGCGTCGGACAGTTCCAGCCAATCCTTGGGACTCAGACCATAGCTGTCCCCTCCTTCAGACGAGGGGGGCGGGAAAAATTCGAGCTGCGGATGAAACGGTTCATTTGTCAGCTTGCCGGTTCGAAACTTGCGCTGCCAGCAGGAGATGTGCTGATCAAGCAATCGGTTGGCGTAACCAAATGCGCCATATTCGGCGCAGATATCGACGGGCTGCGGCTGCGGACGTTGGGGCATGCCAAAGGACGGCCGCTGAACCCGGAACTGCGCGGCCGCAGACTGCGGTTTGACGAGGGCGGATACGATCAGCAGCGCGCCGATCACCGCAAGAATATTCAACATCCGGCCCATATGCACCCGCTTGTCCCGGCCACGCAAATCCATGTTTTTCTGTCCCCTTTTCCAGCCTGCCGGTTCTGGCCGAAGCCGACGGTGCGATGCAAGCGGAAAGCGTTCCTTGCCCGCCCAGCGCATGCCCCCCTTGCCATTGCGCCTGCCGGTCGCCATGTCCTTGGTCCGTCATGCCCCAATCAAGGATGTCCTGCCCCCATGCGCCAACCCGTTCGCCGCACCTTTGCCGCCCTTGCCGCGCTGTCCGTCATCGCGGTGCCATCTGCCCGGGCCGAGGATAAGCCCATGGTTGCCGAGGCCGACAAGGACCCCTTCATCTGGCTGGAGGAAACGCGCAGCGACCGGGCGCTGGAATGGGTGCGGGCGGAGAATGAAAAGACGCTCGCCGCGCTGACCAGCGATCCGCGCTTTGCCGCGCTGAAGGATGAATCGCTGGCCATTTTCAACGCGGTCGACCGGATCCCGTCGGTGGCCTTTACCCCCCACGGCCTGACCAACTTCTGGCAGGACGCGAAAAACCCCAAGGGGCTGGTGCGCCGCACGACGCTGGCCAGCTATCGCACCGCAACGCCGGAATGGGAGACCATCCTGGACATTGACGCGCTGGCAAAGGCAGAGGGGCGCGAGTGGGTTTATTCGGGCATGACCTGCCTGCCGCCCGACGGGACGCGCTGCATGGTTGCGCTGTCGGACGGGGGCAAGGACGCCACCGTGCTGCGCGAATTTGACATCACCACCAAAGGTTTTGTCGAGGGCGGCTTTACCCTGCCCGAAAGCCAGGGCGGGGTGGAATGGGTGGATGAAAACACCCTGCTGGTCGGGCGCGATTTCGGCCCCGGCACGCTGACCCCCAGCCTTTATCCCTTTACGACGCGCGAGTGGAAGCGCGGCACCCGGATCGAGGATGCGCCCGAAATTTATCGCGGCGAAGCGGGCGATGTGTGGGCGGGTGCCTATCAGCTGCGCGATGCGACCAGCAAGGTCCATGCGCGCATGGCGTTTCGCGGCACCAGCTTTTTCGAGCGCGACCAATTTGTGTGGAAGGACGGGGCCTGGCTGAAACTGGACCTGCCCAAAAAGGCCGCGCCCTTTGGCATTGTCGACGGCCAGATTCTGTTCACCACCGATGTCGACTGGACCGTGGGCGGCCAGACCTTTCCAGCGGACTCGCTGGTCGCGGCAGACCTGGCCGCGTGGAAGGCCGACCCCAATGGCGCGCCCAAGACGCTGGTGTGGGCCCCGGGCAAGGGCCAGACGAAACAGGGCGGCGCGATCACCGCGACCGGGCTTTATGTCAGTTTGCTCGACAATGTGCGCGGCCAAGTGCTGCGCTTTGACTTTGCCGATGGCAAATGGTCATCGCGCCGCGTGCCCCTGCCCGACAATGCGACGGTGGGCATTTCCGCTTCGTCCAACCGCACCGACGAGCTGATGTTCACGGTCACCGATTTTCTGACCCCCAGCACGGTTCATTATGCCAAGGATGGCGGCGCGCCCACGGTCATCAAGACCAGCCCGGCGCGTTTTGACGCGAGCGGGATGAGCGTCGTCCAGCATATGGCGACCAGCAAGGACGGCACCCAAATCCCCTATTTTGTGGTGAAGCCCAAGGGGATGACGCTGGACGGCACCGCGCCGACGCTGCTCACCGGCTATGGCGGGTTTCAGGTGCCCCGCCTGCCCGCCTATCTGGGCGCAACGGGCAAATTGTGGGTGTCGCGCGGCGGCGCCTATGTCCTCGCCAATCTGCGCGGCGGGGGTGAGTTCGGCCCGGCCTGGCACCAGACGGCGATGCGCGCCAACAAACAGCGCACCTGGGACGATTTCATCGCGGTGGCGCAGGACCTGGTGAACCGCAAGATCACTAGTCCCCGGCATCTGGGCATTCAGGGCGGCAGCCAGGGCGGCTTGCTGGTCGGCACGGCCTTTACCCAGCGGCCCGACCTGTTCAACGCGGCGGTGGTGCAAATCCCGCTGTTCGACATGCTGCGCTATCATGAAATCGGGCGCGGGGCTTCGTGGATCGGCGAATATGGCGACCCGCGTATCGCCGAGGAACGCGCGTGGATCGAGGGATATTCCCCCTATCAAAAGCTGCTGCCCGGCAAGACATTCCCCAAGGTGATGTATGTCACCTCCACCGCCGACGACCGCACCCATCCCAGCCACGGCCGCAAGGCAGCGGCGCGGATGGCCGCCAATGGCCAGCCCTATCTCTATTATGAGGATATGACCGGCGGCCATTCGGGCGGCGTCGACAATGAACAGCGCGCCCGGCTTCAGGCGTTGCAGTTCGTCTATCTGCTCCAACAACTCAAAGGTCCGGCGACCAAGTGATCGGCAGCAGGGGCGGCCAAAAGCGCCGCCTCCGCGCCCCCCTTAATCCGGTCGGGCACCCATGGGGCGGTAGCGCCACTCCATCGCCTTGCTGCCGTCCATCAGGCTGGTGCGGGCGCGCAATTCGCGGCCTTCGCGCCAATAGCGGATGCGCTGCGGATAATCATGCGCGGGGTTGGCAAATTCCAGCATCGCCTCGCCCATCGCCACCATCGGGAATTCGGATGGCGGGGCACCGCGCGGCTGGGCAATGAAGACCAGCCGCCCGCGATCATCGCGCACGATGCGCGTATGTTCAAACATGATGAGCCCTTCGGGTCCGCCCATGCGCGCCGCGCCAATCATGATGCCGCCGCGCGCCGGGGTCCAAAATTCATCGGCCCAGCCGCCATTGTCGCGCGTTTCGGTCCAGGCCCCGTGCAGCCAGTCGGGCAGCTGCACCGCCTCCGTGGCATGGGCGGCTATGCCCAGTCCCGGGCTGGCCGCCATCAGCGCCGCCGCGATGATCCAATGCTTCATCCCTGTCCCTCCTGCCCCCCGGCGCGGCTGCCATACCATAGCCAGAGGCCCGCGGCGATGATGATGGCGGTCCCCGCCACCGCCACCGCATCGGGCCAATCGCCGAACCAGCCGATGCCGATGATGGTGGCCGCGACAATCTGAACATAGACGGTGGGGGCGATGGCCGCCGCCGACGCGCGCGTCGTGGCCAGATAGATGAGCGCATGGGCCAGCGACGCGCTGGCCGCCACCCCGGCACAGCGCAGCACCACGCTGAGCCCCGGGGCATCGATGGTCAGCGCGGGCAGGCCGCTCGCATGACCAGCCAGCGCCGCCAGCAGCAGCGGCGGCGTGGCAAAGGCGGCAACGAAAAATTGCGCGGCCAAGGCGGAGACATCGCCCTGCGTCCGCCGGTTGAGGATCATCAGCGCGGCCATGCCGAGCGCGGCGGCCAGCGGCAAGGCCGCCGCCCAGCCCAATTCGGCGACATTGGGGCGCAGGACAATCATCACCCCGGCAAAGGCCAGGCAAATGGCCCCCCAGGCGGTGCGCCCAATGCGTTCGCCGAACAGGAGGAGCGACAGGAGCGCGGTGATCATTGGATTGACGAATTGAATGGCGGTCGCCTCCGCCAGCGGCATCACAAAGATGGCGAGGAAGAAGAACAGGCTGGCCAGCGCCAGCGCGACGCCGCGCGCCATTTGCAGCATGAGGCGCGGCGCGCGAAAGCCCGCCGCCCCCTCGTGCCAGAACAGCAGCACCCCCAGCCCCAGCGCGCCCAGCGCAAAGCGCAGCGCCGCAACCGCGGTGCCCGGCCATTCGCCCGCCATGGATTTGATGACGCTGTCGCCGACCGACAGCAGCGCAAATCCCGCCAGGCCATAGCCCCAGGCGGCGCGCAAATCCGTTGCCATATGTTTTTCCCACCCCCGGCAAAGCGCCGTGGCGCGGCATTAGGATAATGTCAAAGTTTCCGGTTTATTCACCCAGTCCGATAAGCTTTGGGCGCGGTTCGCTGCGCCACTATCGCTTGGCATGTGGCAGAAACGGGAACCGCAAGATGAGTGCATTTGGACGTCGCCCCGGAGCAGCAGGCAAGCCTGCCTTTGGCGTTGCCCGCCCCATGCAGGGCGGCAGCGCCGGGCTGGGCGGGTCACAGTTTCCCGCGCTGGACCCCGCGCCGCTGCCCACGGCGGAACAGTCGTCCGACGCGCCGCTGGGCGGCCAGAGCGACGCCATCGACCGGCTGAACGCCCGATCGACGCTGGAGAATATGGAACCGGCGCGGGTCGAGGGTTTTGAGGCCAGCGTCCACAAGATCAAGGAACAGGTGCTGCCCCGCCTGCTCGAACGCGTCGATCCCGAAGCGGCGGCGACGCTGTCCAAGGACGAGCTGACCGAGGAATTCCGGCCCATCATCCTCGAGGTGCTGGCCGAGCTGCGCATCACGCTCAACCGCCGCGAACAATTTGCGCTGGAAAAGGTGCTGGTCGATGAGCTTTTGGGCTTTGGACCGCTCGAAGAATTGCTGTGCGATCCCAAGGTCAGCGACATCATGGTCAACGGCCCCTATCAGACCTATATCGAGCGCGAGGGCAAGCTGCAGCTGTCGGGCATTCAGTTCCGCGACGAACAGCATCTGTTCCAGATTGCCCAGCGCATTTGCAACCAGGTCGGCCGCCGCGTTGACCAGACAACGCCGCTGGCCGACGCCCGCCTGAAAGACGGCAGCCGCGTCAACGTGATCGTGCCGCCGCTGTCGCTGCGCGGCACCGCCATCTCCATTCGTAAATTTTCGGAAAAGCCGATCACGCTCGACATGCTGTGCGGCTGGGGCGCGATGAGCCAGAAAATGTGCACCGCGCTGAAAATTGCGGGCGCCAGCCGGTTCAACATCGTCATTTCGGGCGGCACGGGTTCGGGCAAGACCACCATGTTGAACGCCCTGTCCAAGATGATCGACCCGGGCGAACGCGTGCTGACCATCGAGGACGCCGCCGAACTTCGCCTGCAACAGCCGCACTGGCTGCCGCTGGAAACGCGCCCGGCCAACCTGGAGGGCAATGGCGCGATCCATATGGGCGATCTGGTGAAAAACGCGCTGCGTATGCGCCCCGACCGCATCATCATGGGTGAGGTTCGCGGCGCCGAATGTTTCGATTTGCTCGCGGCGATGAACACCGGTCACGACGGGTCGATGTGCACGCTGCACAGCAACAGTCCGCGTGAGTGCCTGGGCCGTATGGAAAATATGGTGCTGATGGGCGACATCAAAATTCCGAAGGAAGCGGTGTCGAAGCAGATCGCCGATTCGGTGGACCTGATCATCCAGATCAAGCGCCTGCGCGACGGTTCGCGCCGCGTGACCAATGTGACCGAAGTGATCGGGATGGAGGGCGACGTCATCGTCACCCAGGAGCTGTTCAAGTTCGAATATCTCGACGAAAGCGCCGACGGCAAGATCATCGGCGAATATCGCTCGATGGGCCTGCGCCCCTATACGCTGGAAAAAGCGCGCCAATATGGGTTCGACCAACCTTATCTGGAGGCGTGCCTCTAAACGCTGGGCGCGGGATCACCGGGCAAAGCTGGACCCCGGCTCGGAGGCCGGGGTGACGCGTGGAGGTGGCCGGGGTGACGTGGGGAAGTGGCCTGAGTGACGCGGGGGGCGGTGGCGGGACGCAGCGGGACAGGCCAAGGCGCCCCGCCCCTCCCGACCCCCTAAACCACCCGTCACCCCGGGCTTGACCCGGGGTCCAGCTGCCTGCCGTTACCCGGCGGCGGCAGCCGTCCGCCGCTCAGGCCCGCCAATAAATTACGCATACGTATAATTATATTGCTCATTCATGGTAAATTCATGCGCGGACTGCTATAGGTCCGCGCTTGCGATGCGGGCCGCTATGGCGCAGCCCTCCGCCCGAACCGAGCCATGACGATGACCAAACCCCCCGCCGAACCGGCGCTGGCGCAGATTTTGCGCCGCCTCGATACGCTTGAAGCCCGGCTCGCGCCGCCGCCAATGCTGGCCGAGGGCGATTTGCTGGCGGCGGAAATTCAGCTGCGCCGGATGCGCACCAGCGCCTTTCCCGCCGACTATTTCGCCGACCTGCTCTGGTCGGTGCTGCTGGACCTGTATCTGGCGAGCTTTGGCAGCAGCGGACGCGGCGAGGCCGAGCTTGAGCAGCGGCTGCGCCTGTCCCCCGACCGGCTGCAACCGCTGGTCGAACGGTTAATCGACGATGGCTATGCCGAACTGTTTCAAGACGGGGACCAGGGCCCGACCCGCTTGCGGCTTACCCGTCTGGGGGTGATGACCATGCAGGCAGTGTTCGCCCGCACCCAGGGCAGCATCGGCGAACTGCGCGCCGCCGCCTGACCCCCCTTCACCCGCCCCGGATAGCGAGGGCAAAGGCGAACAGCGCAGTCATCACCGACATCACGCTGATCAGCGGCCATGGCATGAACCCCACCTTGTTCATGTCGCGCCGGTTGCGGCGGCGATGGTCGGCAAAGGCCGCCAGCGCGGTCAATGCCGTCGCCACGCAGCCGATGGTCAGCATGGATGTTTGCATGGGGAACCTTGCATGGGGAGGGGTGTTGCTCCACTGTGGGTCAGGGGCGCGGGTTAGTGCCGCCATTGCCCATTTTGGTCGGGAGCCTGAGATATGCGAATTTTCCTCAAAACTGCAATGCTGCCCATGGCGGCGTTGCTTGCCGGTTGTTCCAGCTATGCCAGCGCCGATGCCGCGCCCAAGGCAGACAGCGGTGCCGCCGCCAAGGCCGCCATCGACGCCGCCGTGGCCGCATCGACCCGCACCCCCGCCAATGTCGCGCGCGACCAATATCGCAATCCCGCCGCCACGCTGGCCTTTTTCGGGCTGACCCCTGGCCAGACGGTGGTGGAGCTGTGGCCCGGCGGCGGCTGGTACACCGAAATTTTAGCACCGCACGCCAATGCCGGTGGCGGCGCTTATTGGGCCGCCGCGCCGTGGGAACGCGGGCTGAACCGCGTCAAGGAATGGCAGGCGGCCAAGCCCGACCTCTATGGCAAAATCCAGCTCGCCGAATTTCCCAACGCGGGCACCAATCCCAAAGTGCCCGATGGCAACGCCGACCTGGTGCTGACATTCCGCAACGTGCACAATTGGCGGTTCGGCGGCGTGGACGGCACCGCCGCGGCCTTTCGTCAGATGTATGCCATGCTCAAGCCCGGCGGGACGCTGGGCGTTGTCGAACATCGGCTGAACGAAAGCCAGGACACGGCGCTGGAAGAAAAATCGGGCTATATGAAAGAAAGCTCGGTCATCGCCTTTGCCGAGGCCGCGGGCTTCAAGCTGGCCGCGAAGAGCGAGATCAACGCCAATCCGAAGGACACCAAGGATTATCCCAAGGGTGTGTGGACGCTGCCCCCGCGCTTTGCCGAGGGCGATGTCGACCGCGCCAAATATGCCGCCATCGGCGAATCGGACCGCATGACGCTGAAGTTCGTCAAACCGGCGAGCTAGAGCGTGATGAGATAAGGTTGACCCACCGTGATTGCTTTTGGCGGTTTGTCGGCGAGGAGCGGTGCGCAGCGGCGGGCTGGGTGCCCGTCCAAGCAGCGCGACGACGTCCGACGGACCGCCAAAAGCAACCGCGAAGCGGCGGGCCCCTTTTGGCCGATCACGTCGTCCCTCGTCGGTCACTATGCGTCAGCATGGCTCCCTCCTCGCTCCTCGTGCTCGGCCAAAACTGGCTCCGTCACGGTGGGTCAACCTTATGTCATCACGCTCTGATGCTGGCACAGGTGCGAAAGCCCCGGCTGTGCTCCGGCGCAGGCCGGGGCTTTGGCAGGCAATCACACAGCGTGCGGCCAAAGCTCCGGCTTGCGCCGGAGCGCGGGGGTTGAGCACGGCACCTGCGATCGACCCGGCGCTGCTGCTCAGCGCCTATGCCCAGGGATTGTTCCCCATGGCCGATGGGGCCGATGACCCGTCGGTCCATTGGGTCGAACCGCGCATCCGGGCGATCCTGCCGCTGGATGGTTTTCACCTGTCCCGCAGCCTGAAGAAGGCGTTGGTGGCCGACCGCTTTCGCGTCACCACCGACCGCGCCTTTGCCGACATGGTCGCGCTTTGCGCCGAGGAGGCGGCGGATCGGCCCTCCACCTGGATCAACGGCATTATCCGCGCCAGCTATGCCGCGCTGTTCGCGCGCGGCCATGCGCACAGCGTGGAGGTGTGGGACGGCGACGCGCTGGTCGGCGGCCTGTATGGCGTGACGCTGGGCCGCGCCTTTTTCGGCGAATCCATGGTGTCGCGGCGGCGCGATGCCTCAAAAATCGCGCTGGCCCATCTGGTCGCGCGGCTGCGGCTGGGCGGCTGGCGGCTGCTCGATTGCCAGTTCATCACCCCGCATCTGGCCAGCCTGGGCGCGGTTGAGATTACGCAGCGCGCCTATTTGCAGCGGCTTTATTCGGCCTTGGGCGCGGGCGAGGGGGACGGCGCTGCGGACGGCGATGGCGCAGACGCTGCCCCGCCCTCCCCGCCATTTGTGGTCGGCGACTGGTCGGCGCTCGATACGGCGGGCGCGGCCTTTGTGGCCGCCGCCGGGGCGGCGCGCGCCACCGGCTCACCGCCCGGAAAGCTCATCGCACAGCTTTTGACGAACACGTCATAAATCGGGTGCTGAACGATATTGCGTTCGGGCCGTTCCTTGAACAGCCAGCCGGAAAAGACGCGATACCATTTATCATCGCTCTGTTCCTGCACCGTCAATTGCACAAAGGCTCCGGTTTCGGGCGGCAATTCCCACGGCGGCGTCCGTTCGCAGGCGCGCAGGCGCACAATGGCGCGGCCAATGCGCGCGCTGTCGCCCGGGCGCATTTCCAGATCGCGGACCAGGCCATTGCGTTTGTTGAGCAGCGCAACCACCGCCACCCGTTCCGCCATCGGGGTGGCCCCTTCGACCCCGCCGCGCTGTTCGGGCACCGCGCCGGTGCGCGCCATTTTCGTCTCGGTCTTGACCGGCACTGGCCCGGCCTCTGGCGCACGGTTGCAGCCCGCGAGCAGCAGGCCCGCCGCCAGCACCAGTCCGCCCGCGCGCATCATTCGGCGCCTGGCCGCCATGCTTCATAATCGCCGGTCGCCGCCGCCCGCTGGCCGCCGCGTTCCAGCGCCCCGGCGGGACGATAGGCCCCGGGCGTGCCGGTCAGATTGGGCACCGGATCGGCCTGCCACGCGCGCGGCGCGGGCAGCACCGCATCGGGCAAATCGTCAAACGTGCCGTGCAACCAGCCATGCCATTCGGGCGGCACGCGGCTGGCGTCGTTCGACCCATGATAGATGACCCAGCGGCGATTGCCGCGCCGAGCGCGGAAATAGCGGTTGCCCAGGCTGTCTTCGCCCACCGCTTCGCCGTGCCGCCAGCTGTTGAGCAGGGTGCCGATGGTTGCCCCATCCCACCAGGTGAATATTTTGGCCAGTAAACCCATAATGCGCCGCGCTTACAGCCTATCGCCGCCCTTGGGCAAGCGCGGATGACGAAGCGGCGCGCTTATTTCCAGCGCACCACGGCGGTTTCGTCGATCCCCAGCCGCGCCGACGTGCCCCCGGCGAGTTCCAGCACCGCCGCCACCTCGCCGCCGCTGACCACGGGTTCGAGCGATTCGGGGATGGTGTTCTCCGCAATGCGGTCAATGCTGCCGTCCGCGCGGATGAAGATGATGTCCAGCGGAATGAAGGTATTTTTCATCCAAAAGCTGGCGAATTTGGGTTTGGGAAAGGGAAACAGCATGCCGCCATCGGCGGGCAGGCTGGTCCGGTTCATCAAGCCGGTGGCCTGTTCCGCGGGGGTGCGCGCGACCTCTACCCGAAAGCGGTGCTCCTTGCCCGCCATGCTGATGGTCACGGGTGTCAGCGCGGCCTGGGCCGCATCGCCATTGCCGCGAGCACAGGCCGTCAGCGGCACCGCCAGGATGGTCAGGGACAGGAACAGCGCAGCGCGCAGACGGACAAGGGAGGCAGCCATGCGCCGCTGACTAACCCGCTTCGGCTTCGGCGTCCAGTTCGGCGAGCGCGGCGTCATCGCCAGGGGCGATCGCCAAGATGCGGCGCACCACCGCGCTGTCATGCCCCGCCCGCAGAAAGGCGGCATAGGCCCGGTCGCGCGCGCGCGGATCGGCGAGCGGAGCCCGGCCATAAGGGCCAAGCCGCCGCCGCCGCGCAAAGACGAGTGCCGCCGCCAGCCGCTGGTCCGCCGCCAGCGCCAGCACGGGCGCGGCTTCGCCCTCCGCTATCCCATCGGCGGCTAGCTGCGCCTGGACGCGCCGCTGTCCCAGCCCGCGCCGGGTGAGCGCCGCGCCGCGCATCCGGGCAAATTCGGCATCATCGACAAAACCAAGCGCCGCGCAGCGCGCGGTGGCGGCGGCGATGGCGGCGGCGGCAGAGGCTGCGTCTGCCCAGCCGCGTTCCTTCACCTTGCGGTCCAGATAGCGGGCGAGCCGCGCCTCGCTGGTCGCAAAGCGCCCGACATAGCGCAGCGCAAGCTGCGCCAGCGCAGCGGCATCGAGCGGCGGGGGCGCGCGGCGCGACGGGCGGCTGGAGGACGGGTCGGTCGAGCGGGGGCGCGGCATCGCCATGTTTATGCCACAGTCGGGCCCGATTGCGAACGATTGTCGGCGGCAAACCAGCACCTATCGTGCGGCGCGGCAAGCGTCGTTTGACCATCATTTGTCGCGGGAAGGAGGATTGGATGGCTGGACGCGAAACCGCGCCGCTGCTGACCCGCCCGCAGGCCGGGGAAAATACTGCGATTATGACTGACACTGCGCCCGCCGCTGCCCCTTTGGTGCCGACCCCGTCGGTCGATGCCCTGCCCCGCCGCCTTGCCGATTTCGCGACGCTGGGTGAGGCTTTGGATTATGCCGCGCGCGGCGAACGCGGGCTGAATTTCCACGATCCGCGCGGCAATCTGGCACGCCCCTATCCCTATACCGAACTGCGCGCCGACGCGCTGGCCATGGCCTATCGGCTGATCGCTGCTGGGGTGAAGCCCGGCGACCGGGTGGCGCTGATTGCCGAAACCAGCCCGGAATTCGCCGCGCTCTTTTTCGGGGCCGTCTATGCGGGCGCGTGGCCGGTGCCGTTGCCGCTGCCCACATCCTTTGGCGGGCGCGACAATTATGTGACGCAGATCGGGGTGCAGATCGACAGCTGCGATCCCGTTATGCTGCTCTATCCCGCCGACATCGCCGGGATGGCGGGCGATGCGGCGGAGGCAAAGGGCGTGGCGGGACTGGATTGGACCAGCTTTGCCGCGCGGCCCGCGCCCATCGCCGACCTACCCGAACAGCGGACCGACGAAACCGCCTATCTGCAATATAGCAGCGGTTCGACGCGGTTTCCGCATGGCGTTGCGGTGACCCACGCCGCGCTGCTCAACAATCTGGCCGCCCATTCGCACGGCATGGCGGTGAGCGGGACCGATCGCTGCATTTCCTGGCTGCCCTGGTATCATGACATGGGGCTGGTCGGCTGTCTCTTGTCGCCCGTCGCCAACCAGGTGTCGGTCGATTACCTCAAGACCGAGGATTTCGCGCGCCGCCCGCTCGCCTGGCTGGACCTCATCACCCGCAACCCGGGGACGACGCTCAGCTATTCGCCGACCTTTGGCTATGATATTTGCGCGCGCCGCATTTCCAGCCAAAGCCATGTTGCCGACCGGTTTGACCTGTCGCGCTGGCGCGTTGCAGGCAATGGCGCCGACATGATCCGCCCGGACGTCATGCAGGCCTTTGTCGATGCCTTTGCCCCCGCCGGGTTCAAGGCGAGCGCCTTCCTGCCCAGCTATGGCCTGGCCGAGGCGACGCTGGCGGTCAGCATCATGCCGCCGGGCGAGGGCATTGTCGTCGAGCTGGTCGAGGAAACCGAATTGTCGGGTGCCGCCAACGATACGGGCCGCCCGACCCGGTACCGCGCCATCGTCAATTGCGGCAAGGCCGCCCGCGACATGACCATCGAGGTGCGCGACGAAGCCGGCACGCCGCTGCCCGATCAGACGGTCGGCAAAGTGTGGTGCACGGGCCCGTCGTTGATGACCGGTTATTATCGCGACCCCGATGCGACCGCCGCCTGCATGGTCGATGGATGGCTCGATACGGGTGATATGGGTTATTTATCAAATGGTTACCTTTATATCGTCGGCCGTGCGAAGGACATGATCATCATCAATGGCAAAAATCACTGGCCGCAGGACATTGAATGGGCGGTCGAACAATTGCCGGGGTTCAAATCGGGCGACATCGCCGCCTTTGCGATTACCGCGCCGGGGGGTGAGGAAACGCCAGCGGTGCTGGTGCAATGCCGGACCAGCGACGAGGGGGAGCGGCTGGCCTTGCGCGAAACCATCCGCGACCGGGTGCGCGCGATTACCGGGATGAACTGTCTGATCGAACTGGTGCCGCCGCGCACCCTGCCCCGCACCAGTTCGGGCAAACTCAGCCGGTCAAAGGCCCGCGCCCAATATCTGTCGGGCGAAATTCAACCCTTTCGCCTGGCCGCCTGACAAGGTCTTGATTTCAAACAGCCGCCGCCGGAGAATGGGTTAAGGCGGGCAGAAAACCGGCTTTTTCTGCCCGCCTTGATTACGCTTGGGTAACTTGTCCGCGCTATCACGGCTGCCGTGAAAAAAGTGCAGCAAGTCCCTGGCGAGAAATCCGCGACGCTCGTGCCGCTGCGCACGTTGCTGGGCCTTGGCCCGCGCGGGGAAGATGTGGCCGAGCTGCGCGCGCTCCAAATTGCGCCGCTACGCGGCAAGGGAAGCCAGCGGCTGGTGCTGAATCTGGTCGTGGCCATGCTGGCGGCAACCAATATTGCCCGCACCGCCAATCCCCTCCTCGCCGGGCTATGGCTGGCGGCGTGCGTCGCCTTTGCTTTTTGGTCGTGGCATGGGTTCAAGGCGATGCATCAGGCGACCAGCGCCATCGCCGTTCATGATGATTTTGTGAAGTGCAACACGCACGCGGTCGTCACTACCTGTTTGTGGGTTCCGACCTTTTGGGTCGCGGGTTTGGAGCCGAGCGTTGCCCACATCCTGCCGCTGTGGACCATGACCTTGCTGCTCATGGTGGCGCTGACCGTGCTTGTCCACAGCCTGCCCAGCGCCTGCATCCTGTTCATGGTGCCGGTCAGCCTGTCGGCGGCGGCGGCCTTTGCGGTCGCGGGCGAACCCGTGCTGGGCGTGGCGGTGGCGCTGATCGGCGGGGCGCTTGCTTATGCCTCTGTCCGCTTTTCGCAGGCACATATCCTGTTCCGCCGCGCCGAGGCGACGTTGTATGAAAAGAGCGAGACGGTCAGCCTGCTGCTGAAGGAATTTGAGGACGCATCGGCCGACTGGCTGTGGCAGACCGACCCCGGCCGGCGCCTGGAGCATGTCAGCCCGCGCTTTGCCTATGCGCTGGGCATGTCGGTGGAGGAACTGGACGGCATGCCGCTGCTCCAGGCCATTTCGGGCGATGCCTGGCAAAGCGGCAATTTTCCGCCCGCGCTGCATGAAATGGCCGAACGGATGAAGCGGCGGGAGAGTTTTTCCGACCTGGTCGTGCCCGTCACCATCGACGGCAAGGGCCGCTGGTGGGAGCTGTCCGCATCGCCGCGCGTCGATGAAAATGGGAAATTCATGGGCTTTCGCGGCGTCGGATCCGACGTCACCGCCGAACATCAATCGGCGTCCGAAATCGCCCGCATGGCCCGTTTCGACAATCTGACCGGCCTGCCCAACCGATTGCAGTTGAACGAGGCGTTGCAGGCAGCGCTCGCGCGCGCAGGCAGCACGCGGACGCGCTGTGCCCTGCTGATCATCGACCTTGACCGGTTCAAGGCGGTCAACGACACGCTGGGCCACCCCGTCGGCGACAAATTGCTGGCGCAGGTGGCGCAGCGGCTGAAGCAGCTGATCCAGCCGGGCAATTTGTGCGGGCGGCTGGGCGGCGACGAATTTGCCGTGGTGATGGGCGAACTGCGCGAGGCGCGCGATGCCGACCGGCTGGGCCGCCAGTTGATCGAAAGCATCAGCCGCCCCTATGTCGTCGACAATCACCAATTGTTCGTCGGCGCCAGCATTGGCTTTGCCGTCGGCCCGCATGATGGGGCTTCGGTGGAAACCCTGATCCGCAACGCCGACCTTGCCCTCTACAAGGCCAAGGATCGCGGCGGCAATGTGGTCGCGCAATATGAGCCCGCGCTCCACGCCCAGGCGGAAGAGCGGCGGGTGATGGAACAGGAGTTGCGCGGCGCGCTGGAACGCGGCGAATTTCACCTGAATTTCCAGCCGGTGGTGGAGGCCGCCGATGGCACGCTGGACGGGTTTGAGGCGCTGGTGCGCTGGAACAACCCGCGGCTGGGGGCGGTGTCGCCCGCCAAATTCATCCCGCTGGCCGAAGATGCGCGCCTGATCGCCCCCATCGGCGAATGGGTGCTGCGCACGGCGTGCATGGAAGCGGTGCGCTGGCCATCGAACCTGAAAGTCGCGGTCAATGTGTCGGCGGAGCAATTGACCGACCCGGGCTTTGCCGCCGTCGTCGTGTCGGCGCTGGCGCAGAGCGGCCTGCCACCCCAGCGGCTGGAAATTGAAGTGACCGAGAGTGTGTTCCTGCGCGATGGCGGCGGCGCGACGCAGCTGCTCGATCAGCTGCTGGCGCTTGGCATCCGGCTCAGCCTCGACGATTTCGGCACCGGCTATTCCTCGCTCGGCTATCTGCGCAAGACGCATTTTTCGACGATCAAGGTTGACCGCAGCTTTGTGCAGGGTGCGGCCAAGAACAAGCCCGAATCCATCGCCATCATCCGCGCCGTGGTCGCGCTGGCCGATTCGCTGGGCATGTCGACCACCGCCGAAGGGGCGGAAACCGAATTTGAGGTTGAAACCATCCGCGCGCTGGGGTGCCGCAAGATTCAGGGCTATTATTATGGCCGCCCGATGAGCGCGACCGATGTCATGGCGATGTTCGGATCGGGCCACGGGCTTCGCGCCGACGCCGCCTGAGGTCGCTCCATGAAGCGCCGATGAACGGCCCATCCCGGCCCCGGCGCGCTTGGTCGCCCGGCGCTGGCATCCACGCTGCGACGGCTTAGGCGAGGCTGCAGTCAATAGGGTTTCCGGGGTCGCACCTGCCATGATTCGCCGCTTGCTTGCCATAATTGCTGCCGCCGCCACTATGGTCGGCGCGGTGCCCGCTTCGGCTGCTGCCTATCTGCAATGCGTCCCCTTTGCCCGCGCCGAATCGGGCGTCGACCTGTTTGGCAATGCCGAAACCTGGTGGAGCCAAGCCGCTGGCCGCTATGAGCGCGGCAATGAACCGCGCGTTGGCGCGGTGCTGTCGATGCCCGGCACCCGCGCCATGCCGCACGGCCATGTCGCGGTGGTGCGGCAGATTGTGTCCGACCGCGAAATCCTGATCGACCATGCCAATTGGTCGCCCATTGGCGGGCGGCGCGGCCAGGTGGAACGCGGTGTCCGCGCCATCGACGTCAGCGCCAATGGCGATTGGAGCCAGGTGCGCATCTGGTATGCGCCCATCCGCGACCTGGGGCTGCGTGCCAATCCGGCGCATGGGTTTATCTATACCGACGGCGCCAAGGGTCGCTCGCTGGGCGATGCACCGGTGTGGGCGCGCGCCGACTGGCGGCCCGGCAATGGCCTTGCCGCCATCGCCGCGGACCTTGCCACCGGCAAGTGACGCTTATTCGGGCGCGGCTTCGTCCGTGGTCGGCGCGACATCCTCAAACCAGGCCTCGACCGGACCCGACAGCTTGATCGTCATGGGCTGGCCATAGCGGTCCTTGGACTTGCCCGCCGCAACGCGGATCCAGCCTTCGGAAATCGAATATTCCTCCACATCGGTGCGCACTGCGCCCTTGAAGCGGATGCCGATGCCGCGTTGCAGCACCTCCATATCGAAATGGGGCGAGCGCGGATTGGTCGACAGATGGTCGGGGGGCGTGTCGGACATGGCCGGAATAATCTCCACTGGGTGATGGGCGGAGCGGCTAGCGGGGCGCTGCCCGCAAATCAAGCCCACGCCACTATCCGCTTGCCCTGAACCGCGCGCGCGGCCAAGCCCGCGCCATGCCCAGCGCCGCCCCCCGATATGATGCCATCATCCTGGGCGCGGGCGGCGCGGGGTTGATGGCGGCGGCAACGGCGGCGGCGCGCGGACGCTGTGTGCTGGTGATCGATCATGGCGACGTCCCCGGGCGCAAAATCCTGATTTCCGGCGGTGGCCGCTGCAATTTCACCAATTTGGGTGCAGGCCAGGCCGACCGCTTCCTGTCGGCCAATCCGCATTTCGCCAAATCGGCGCTCAGCCGCTTCACGCCGCAGGACTTCATCGCGCGCGTCGATGCCGCCGCGATCGCCTGGCACGAAAAGACGCTGGGCCAGCTATTCTGCGACGGCAGCGCGCGGCAGATTGTCACCTTGCTGGAGGATGGCTGTGCCGCCGGGCCAGGCCGCGTCGATTATGGCTATGGCCAGCCGATTACCGATGTCGCGCATGGCCCAGCGGGCTTTACGGTCCGCACCGCCGCGCGCGCGGCGACCGCCCCGGCGCTCATCATCGCCACTGGCGGACCCAGCATCCCCAAGCTGGGGGCGACGGGCATTGCCTATGACCTGGCCCGCCAGTTCGGGTTGAAAGTGGTCGAACCGCGCCCGGCGCTGGTGCCGCTGACGCTGGGCGGGGCCGACCTTTTGTTCCGCGACCTGTCCGGCGTCGCCACCGAAGTCGTCGCCTTTGCCGGCAAGACACGCTTTCGCGAGGCGGCGCTGTTCACCCACCGCGGGCTGAGCGGCCCCGCCATTTTGCAGATCAGCAGCTATTGGCGGCCCGGCACGGCGATCGGCGTCGATTTTCTGCCTGGCGAGGATGCCGCTGCGCTGATCCTGGCCGCCAAGCGAGCGACGCCGCGCGCGTCGCTGCGCGCCCTGTTGGCGCAGCATCTGCCCGCGCGGCTTGCCGAGGCGCTGGCCGACCGCATCGCGCTGCCCGGCAATCTGGCGGATGTGAGCGACCGCGCGCTGACCGCCGCCGGGGCGCGGCTCAATCACTGGAGCTTCACCCCCAATGGCAGCGAAGGCTTTGCCAAGGCCGAGGTGACGGTGGGCGGCGTCGCCACTGCGGGCCTTGCGCAGCAGACAATGGCGGCCCGCCACCTGCCCGGCCTGCACATCATTGGCGAGGCGGTCGATGTGACCGGCTGGCTGGGCGGCTATAATTTCCAATGGGCCTGGGCCAGCGGCGTCGCAGCGGGGGAAGCGGTTTAGCGACTACCAGGCACCGGGAAGGCACGGCCCGCGTCAGGCCGCCTTGCGCGCCTTCGCCAGCTTCTTGAGCACCATGTCGCGCTTCAGCCGCGACAGATGGTCGATGAAGAGGATGCCCTCCAGATGGTCATGCTCATGCTGGATGCAGGTGGCCATCAGGCCCGTCATGCGTTCGCGGTGGGGCTTGCCATATTCATCCTGCCAATCGACGGTAACCTCGGCGGGGCGGGTGACATCGGCATATTGTTCGGGCACCGACAGGCACCCTTCGCTGTAAACGCTATGCTCTTCGGTCTGCTCCGAAAAGACGGGGTTGATGAAGATGCGCGGGTTGCGGATGACCTTCTTCCCCTCCGCATCCTCCGGGTCCGGCTCCTGCAAATCGATGACCAGCACGCGCTGCGGCACCCCCACCTGAATGGCAGCGAGGCCAATGCCAGGGGCGTCATACATGGTGTCGAACATGTCGGCGATCAGCGTGCGGAGCGCATCGTCGAAGGTCTCAACGGGCTTCGATATCTGCCGCAGTCGCGGGTCGGGCGTTTCAAGGATGGGAAGAATGGCCATGCGGGTCAGTTATGGATGCACAGGGGCGGGGTCAAGGGGCCATACCCCTCTCCCATGGGGAGAGGGTTGCGCAGCCTTAGCGGCTGTGCCGCTTAGGCGAAGCTGGGTGAGGGGTTGCTCACTATCCCGCGTGCACTACCCCTCACCCGCTGCGACTAGCGAACAAGTTCGCAAGTCTCGCTGCCCTCTCCCAATGGGAGAGGGAGTTTACCCCACCGGCCGCCGCGCGCGGAGTGCCTGCGCCAGCGTGCCTTCATCGAGATAATCCAGCTCGCCGCCCACCGGCAATCCGTGCGCCAGTTGGGTGAGCCGTACCGGCAGCCCCTCCAGCCGTTCGGCGAGATAATGCGCGGTCGTCTGGCCCTCCAGCGTGGCGTTCATGGCCAGCACCACTTCGTCGACGCCGCCCGCGCTGACGCGCGCGACCAGCGCGTCGATGGTCAAATCCTGTGGCCGCACGCCTTCGAGCGCCGACAAACGTCCGCCCAGCACATGATATTTGCCGGGGAACAGCCGCGACCGGTCGAGCGCCCACAGGTCGGACACCTCCTCCACCACGCACAGGCTGCGCGGATCGCGGCGGGCGTCGGTGCAGATGGTGCACGGATCGCGCGTGTCGATATTGCCACAAATGCCGCAGGTCACCAGCCGGTCCGCCACCCCCTGCATCGCGGCGAGCAGCGGTTCAAAAACACTCTCGCGCCGCTTCATCAGATGCAGCACCGCGCGCCGCGCCGATCGGGGCCCCAGCCCGGGGAGGCGGGCGAGCTGTTGAACCAGTGCGTCAATATCGGGCGAGGCCATGGGGGGGGTGGTAAAGGCTTCTCGGGGCATTATCAGCAAGAAAATCCTCTCCCATTGGGAGAGGGCAGTGAGACTTGGCGGATTGCCGCCTAGTCGCAGCGGGTGAGGGGATGCGCTCTCTCGCTAGTGCAAAAACCCTCACCCACTGCGACTAGCGCCCCGGAACAAGTCCGGGATCGCAAGTCTCGTTGCCCTCTCCCATAGGGAGAGGATGGTTGCATCGCTGCCGCCCCTCCGCCAAAGCGCTCACTCATGCGGATCATCTTCATGGGCACGCCGCCCTTTGCGGTGCCGACGCTGGCCGCGCTGCATGGCGCCGGGCATGACATTGCCGCCGTTTACACCCAGCCGCCGCGCCCGGCGCAGCGGGGCAAGCAGGTGCAGCAAAGCGCCGTGCATCACTGGGCCAACGCGCATGGCCTGAACGTGCGCACGCCGGGGAGCCTGCGCAGTGCCGAAGCGCAGGCCGATTTTGCGGCATTGGGGGCGGATGTGGCGGTGGTCGCTGCCTATGGCCTGATCCTGCCGCAGGCGGTGCTGGATGCGCCCACCCATGGCTGTTTGAACGTGCATGGCAGCATATTGCCGCGCTGGCGCGGAGCGGCACCGGTGCAGCGGGCGATTTTGGCGGGGGACCGCGAAACCGGCGTGACCATCATGCAGATGGACGCCGGGCTCGACACCGGGGCCATGCGGCTGATCGGGCGCACACCGGTCGCCGGCAAGACCGCGGGCGCGCTGACGGCGGAGCTGGCTGACATGGGCGCGGTGCTGATGACGCGCGTGCTCGCCGATCTGGCCGGGCATCCGCCGGTGCCGCAACCCGCCGACGGCGCAGTTTATGCCCCCAAGATCGACAAGAGCGAGGCGCAGATCGATTTCATGTTGAGCGCGGTGCAGGTCGAACGGGCGGTGCGCGCCTTTAACCCCGCGCCAGGTGCCTGGTTTGCGCTGGATGGGGAGCGGTATAAACTGCTCGCCGCCACGCTGGTGCCGCCTGCCGAGGTGCCGGGCGGGATGCCGCCGGGGGTGACGCTGGACGACCGGCTGACCATCGCCTGCAACCCTGGCGCGGTGCGCGCGGTGCGGGTGCAGCGCGCGGGCAAGCCTGCGATGGACGCCGCCGACCTGCTGCGCGGACGCCCGATCCCGGCGGGCACCCGGCTGGGTTAGCGGGTCCATCCCAATGCGTCCGCCGCCAGCCACAGGCCGGTAAGCAGGAACATCGCCGCCGCCACGCGCCGGATGGTGACCAGCGCGATGCGCCTGACCAGCGCTTCCCCCAGCAGCACGGCGGGGACGTTGGCGATCATCATGCCCAGGGTTGTCCCGGCGGTCACCGCCGCAACATTGGCAAATTGCGCGCCCAGCGCGACGGTCGCCACCTGGGTCTTGTCCCCCATTTCCACCAGGAAAAAGGCGATGAGCGTGGTCACAAATGCCCCGCGCGCACCCGGCGCGGGCGCGTCCCCATCGTCCAGCGTGTCGGGCACCAGCGTCCACAGCGCCATGGCGACAAAGCCCGCCGCGAGCGCCAGCCGAAAGGCCTGACCATCGAGCCAGCCCGCCGCCAGCGTGCCCACCCAGGCGGCCAGCGCATGATTGGCCAATGTCGCGGCGGCGATACCGGCAATGATGGCCAGCGGCTGGCGGAAGCGCGCCGCAAGCACAATGGCCAGCAGCTGGGTCTTGTCACCGATTTCGGCCAATGCGACCAGCAGGGTGGATGTCAGCAACGCTTCCATGGCACCGTCCCGTGGCGTAAAGCAGGGGCCGCGACAAGTGTTCAGCTTGGCGCAAGACCGCCCATGCGAGAGGATTGGACATGAAAATTGCCCCGCTTGCCTTCGGTCTGCTGCTCGGTGGCTGCGCTGCCACGGCCGCGCCGCCTGCACCAACCGCATCCACCTCGGCCTATCTGGCGCTGGGCCAGGAACCGGGCTGGTCGCTCGAAATCACCGCTGACCAGCTGCGCTACACCGGCGATTATGGCGCCGTGAAAATTGCCGAACCCAATCCGGGCGCGCGGACCAGCAGCGACAGCCGCAGCTATGCCGGCACGCGGCTCGCCGTCACCATCACCCCGGGGCCATGCACCGACACGATGAGCGGGCGGCGCTTTGCAGAAAAGGTGATTGTCGTGGCCGATCTCAAAACGGTGTCGGGATGCGGCGGCGCGCTGTTGCCGCCCGCCAATCTGGTCGGGTCGCTGTGGCGCTTTACCCATATTGGCGGCACCCCTGTGGCCGACGAAGGCCGTACCGAATTGCGCTTTGCCGAGGGTCAGTTGAGTGGCAGCGCGGGGTGCAACCGTTTCACCGGCGGGTATCAATTGGCGGGCAGCACACTGACCCCGGGCGCGCTGGCGGGCACGCGCATGGCCTGCATGGGACCCGCAGCGGAGCAGGAAAGCCGCTTCTTTGCCCTGATGGGCGGGTCCGTGACAATGGACTTTGCGCCCGACGGCGCGATGATGCTGACCGGGGCCAATGGCATGACCGCCAGGTTGGTCCTGCGCCCCTGACCTGCGCCGACAGGCATGGCAAGTCGCTCTTATTCTGTTTGATCATCGGTCAGATCGGCCTTGCCCACCGCCAATTTGGTGAGTGGGCGAACCAGCTGTTCGGCGGGGGGGAGTTCGGGCAACTCCTTGCCTGCCCGGTCGATGTCCAGCGCCTCAAAGCGCCGCGCCTGCGACAGGACCTGCACCTCAAAGCTGCCGATGAAGCCGTTGTAGGCGCTCGTCGCCTGGTCCAGATTCTTGCCCAGCTTGGCGATATGCTCGCCCATCTTGGTCATGCGCGCATAAAGCTCCTTGCCCAGCAGCGCGATTTCGCGGGCTTGCCCCGCCACCTTTTCCTGTTGCCACACGCCCGCCACGGTGCGCGCAATCGCCACCAAATTGGTGGGGGTGGCCAGCAGCACGCGGCGGCCAAAGGCATAGTCCCAAAGGTCCGGTTCGGTTTCCAGCGCGGCGGCCAGAAAATGTTCGCCGGGCACGAACATGATGACATAGTCGGGAGCATATTCGAACTGGTCCTGATAGGCCTTTGCCCCGAGCGTCGTGACATGCGCCTTCATCGCCGCGGCGTGCGCGGTCATGTGGCGCGCGCGGACGCCATCGTCGCCGCTCGCCACCGCATCCTGATAGGCGTTGAGTGACACTTTGGCATCGATCACCAATTGCCGCCCGCCGGGCACCTTGACCACCGCATCGGGGCGCAAGCGGCCATCGCCGCCGTCGAGGCTGACCTCGGTCACAAAATCCACATGCTCGGCGAGGCCGCAGCTTTCCAGCACGTTGCGCAATTGCTGCTCTCCCCAGCGCCCGCGCGCCTTGGGCGCATTGCGCAGCGCGTTGTTCAGGCTGGCGGTCACCGCCTTCACCTCTTCCTGCCCCATGCGCATCGCGTCGATCAGCCCGGCCAGATTGCCATAGGCCTCCGCTCGCTCGGCCTCGATTTTCTTGACGCTCTGCTCATAGCTGGTCAGCCGCTGGTCAATGGGGGCCAGCAAGGCCTTCAGATTCTGCCCCGCGCTGGCCTCGCTTTCCTTGAAGCGGGCCTCGGCGCGGTCGAGGAAGGATTTTTGCGCGCTGTCCAGCATCGCCTGACCCACCTCGCGGAACTGCGCGGTCAGGGCCGTTTGCGCCTCCTTGAGCTGAGCTATCTGGTCATTGAGCCCAGCGGCCTGCGCGGCGCTCTGCGCCTCCAGCGTTGCCAGTTTCAGCTCCGCCGCCTCGCGCCGCCGCGTTTCGCCTTCCAGATCGACAATCGCCGCCTTGAACCGCGCGGTCTGTTCATCACGGTCCGCGAGCAGCGCGTCGCGCTCAGCCCGGAGCGCGGCGCCAGTCGCCATCGCAGCAGCCGCCTGTGCCGCGACTTGCCGCGCGCCAAGCAACCAGCCAAGCAGCGCACCGATAACGAGCGCACCTATGGCGATCAGAATATTGCTGTCCATGCCCACGAACATAGAATGAACATGACCGCTTTGACCAGCGGGTAATTTCGGTTAGGCGAGACGTGCGGTCGGGAATTGATCCAACATTGGCCGCGCAAGGAGGTGATCTTTATCGAACCACAAACAATGCTCTTGATCGCGATGCTTGTCATCGCGTTCGCAACCTTGGTGCTGAAAATCATCGAGGTAGCCCGTTCGAAATGACGGGGTGGGGTCGGATCTGGCAGTTCGGCCCCACAGCGGACCTCACAGCCCAAAATGGGTAAGGGGCGCAACCACTGGCATGGCGCGCCCCTTGAAGATGATCTTCAACTACAAACAATGCGCCTTGCGTATGGACGTAATGCGGCAGTTTGTCAAGATTTCTCCGTTTCGGCACCCCCAGCAAACTCCCCCGGCATGATTGCGCGGTAGGCCGCAAGCGGCGGTGCACCCGCCACCGCAACGTCCTGCATCAACAGCCAATAGTGCCGCACAATCTCTGCCTGTTGCTCCAATCCATAGCGCGTGAGCGGCCAGCCGGGCCTTAGGCTATAGCTATAGGTGGCAAAGGGGTGGCGCATCAGCACCAGATACCAGCGGCCCCGCGTCTGCGCCTGCCATACATGGGTCATTTCATGGATGAACAGGCCCTGCCAGCGCCGCCGCTGGGCCCCGTCATCGCCGGGCGGGCAGGAAAAATCGGCGCAATACAGCCCGCCATCGGGGTGGAAATGCAAATGGCCCATGGGTGCCATGACAATCCCGCGCGGCTGAAAAAAGGCCCATTTGCGCGTGCGCACCCGCACCGCGTCATAGGCGATGGCATTGCCAAACACCGAACGTGCCAGGGCCGTTTCGCCCGGCGTCAGGGGCCGGTCAATCGCCATCGCGCGTCAATGGCCCGCGTGCGCGTCGCCGTCCTTGCCCGCCGCATCGGCGGTCTTGATCGTCATGTCGAACATGATGCGGTCGTTGTTGGAAAAGATGAACACCATGGGCAGCTTGCCCGCCCGCAGCGCCGCGCCATTGATGTTCCAGATCATCAGATGATTGGCGCCCGGTTTGAACTCCAGCTTGCCCTGCACCGGCACGGGTGCGCGCAGCAGTTCCTTCATCGCGGTCATGCCATTTTCCTTGACCGTCTGGTGCATTTCGGTGCGCTGGGCAAAATTGGTGGTGACGGCGACCAGATCGACAGGCGCGCTGCCGCCTTCGATCGTGAAATATCCCGCCGCCGGGCGGTCGGGGGTGGCGGGTGCCATGATATGGCCGCTGGCCACGCGCAGCACCTGGCGGTCCCCGACATCGCCGCCGCAGCCCGTCAGCAGGGTCGCGGCAAGAGCGGCAGCAGCAAAGCGAAGAGCAGTCATGCGGGTTCATCCTTTCGGGCGATGGGGGACCGGGGGGTCGCACTGGTCCAACGCAGATAGGGGCTGGCAACCCTTGTGCCAAGGCAAAGCCCACCTATATCGCCCACATCATGTGGGGACAGCGGCGTGCCGAATGCGGGCGCCGCGCATATTTGCAAAGGATGGATTGACCAGATGGCCAAAGTAATTGGTATCGACCTCGGCACCACCAACAGCTGTGTCGCGGTGATGGAGGGCGGCAAGCCCAAGGTGATCGAAAACAGCGAAGGCACGCGCACGACCCCGTCTATCGTCGCCTTTGCGAAAGATGGCGAACGGCTGATCGGTCAGCCGGCAAAGCGCCAGGCGGTGACCAATCCCGAAAACACCGTCTATGCGGTGAAGCGCCTGATTGGCCGCCGCTTTGACGACCCCCTGACCAAGAAGGACATGGAGCTGGTCCCCTATAGCATCACCAAGGGGTCGAACGGCGACGCGTGGGTCAAGGCGGGAGGCGAGGATTATTCGCCGTCACAAATCTCTGCCTTCATCCTGCAAAAGATGAAGGAAACCGCCGAGGCCTATCTGGGGGAAAAGGTGGAGCAGGCGGTGATCACCGTCCCGGCCTATTTCAACGATGCCCAGCGCCAGGCGACGAAAGATGCGGGCAAGATTGCGGGCCTTGAAGTGCTGCGCATCATCAACGAACCGACGGCGGCGGCGCTCGCCTATGGCCTCGACAAAAATGATAACAAGACCATCGCGGTCTATGACCTGGGCGGCGGGACGTTCGACATTTCCATTTTGGAAGTCGGCGACGGCGTGTTCGAGGTGAAGTCGACCAACGGCGACACTTTCCTGGGCGGTGAGGATTTCGACAGCAAGGTCGTCGAATTTCTGGCCGACGGGTTCAAGAAGGACGAAGGCATTGACCTGCGGGGCGACAAGCTGGCCCTGCAGCGGCTGAAGGAAGCCGCGGAAAAGGCGAAGATTGAACTGTCGTCGGCGGCGAACACCGAAATCAACCTGCCCTTCATCACCGCCGACGCAACCGGCCCCAAGCATCTGGTCAAGACGATCAGCCGCGCCGACCTGGAACGCCTTGTCGAAGAGCTGGTGCAGCGCACGCTGGAGCCGTGCCGCAAGGCGATCAAGGATGCCGGCCTGTCGGCCAAGGACATTGACGAAGTGGTGCTGGTCGGCGGCATGACTCGCATGCCCCGCGTGCGCGACGTGGTGAAGGATTTCTTTGGCAAGGAACCCCACACCGGCGTCAACCCCGACGAAGTGGTCGCCATCGGCGCGGCCATTCAGGCCGGGGTGCTGCAGGGCGACGTCAAGGATGTGCTGCTGCTCGACGTGACGCCGCTCAGCCTGGGCATCGAGACGCTGGGCGGGGTGTTCACGCGGATGATTGACCGCAACACCACCATCCCGACCAAGAAGAGCCAGGTTTATTCGACCGCTGACGACAACCAGTCGGCGGTTACCATCCGCGTGTTCCAGGGCGAACGCGAAATGGCGGCGGACAACAAGCTGCTCGGCCAGTTCGACCTGATCGGCATTCCCCCGGCGCCGCGCGGTGTGCCCCAGATTGAGGTGACGTTCGACATTGACGCCAACGGCATCGTGTCGGTCCAGGCCAAGGACAAGGGCACCGGCAAGGAACAGCAGATCAAGATCCAGGCATCGGGCGGCCTGTCCGACGCCGACATCGAAGCGATGGTCAAGGATGCGGAAAAGTTCGCCGAAGAGGACAAGGCGCGCCGCGAGGCCGCCGAGGCGAAGAACAATGCCGAAAGCCTGATCCACACCACCGAACGCCAGCTCGCCGAACATGGCGACAAGGTGGACGCGGGCCTGAAGGGCGAGATTGAAGCTGCCATCGCCGAAGCCAAGAGCGCGGTCGAAGGCGGCGATGCCGCCGCGATGACCGAAAAGTCGGCGGCGCTGGCCCAGGTCGCGATGAAGCTGGGCCAGGCGATTTACGAAAAGGAACAGGCCGCAGCTGCCTCACCGGGTGCCGACACGGCGGACAAGGCCGATGACGATGTCGTCGATGCCGAGTTCAGCGAAGTCGAGGACGACAAGAAGTAAGGGACGCGAGCGAGGGCGCGCCATAAATAGGGACAGTCCCTATTTATCCGGCGCGCCGTTGCCGCAGACGATCATCTGTGGGGATAAATAGGGACTGTCCCTATTTATGGATTGGGCTGCATGTCACTCGACATCGATTATTATGAATTGCTGGAGGTACAGCGCGGCGCGGATGATGCCACGCTAAAAGCGTCCTATCGCAAGCTCGCGATGCAATATCACCCCGACCGCAACCCCGGCGATGCCAAGGCGGAAGCGCGGTTCAAGGCGATTAACGAGGCCTATGACTGCCTGAAAGACCCGCAAAAGCGCGCCGCCTATGACCGGTTTGGCAAGGCGGCGTTTCAGGGCGGTGGCCCCGGCGGCGGCGGCGGCGGGGCCGATTTCGGCGACATTGGCGATATTTTTGAATCGATTTTCGGTTCGGCCTTTGGCGGCGGCGGCGGCCAGCGGCAACGCGGCCCGGCGCGCGGCGCGGACCTGCGCTATGACATGGAAATCACGCTGGAGGACGCCTTCACCGGCTGCACCCGCGACATCCAGGTCGATGTGGCCGCCCGGTGCGAGCCGTGCGACGGGCGCGGGGCAAAGCCCGGCACGGGCACCCGCCGCTGCCCCACCTGCGGCGGCGCGGGCAAGGTGCGCGCGCAGCAGGGTTTCTTCATGGTCGAACGCACCTGCCCCACCTGTCAGGGCGCGGGTGAGGTGATCGAGGACCCATGCAGCAACTGCGGCGGCGACGGGCGGGTGGAAAAGCGCAAGACGCTGACCGTCAGCATTCCTGCCGGGGTTGATGAAGGCACGCGCATCCGCCTGTCGGGCGAGGGCGAGGCCGGCGCGCGCGGCGCGGCCCCGGGCGACCTCTATATTTTCCTGCACCTGAAACGCCATGCGCTGTTCGAGCGCGAGGGCACGACCCTGTTCACGCGCGCGCCGATCAGCTTCACGACCGCGGCGCTGGGCGGCGATATCGCCATCCCCGGTCTGGACGGCAGCCGCCACGACATCCGCATCCCGGCGGGCATTCAATCGGGCAAGCAGCTGCGCCATCGCGGCGCGGGGATGCCGGTGCTCAATGGCCGCGGCCATGGCGACCTGGTGATCCAGATCGATGTCGAAACCCCGACGAAGCTGACCAGCGAACAGCGCGATTTGCTGGAAGCCTTTCGCAAGACCGAAACCGGCGAGGAATGCCCGCAGTCGCGCGGCTTTTTCGACCGGCTGAAGGGCATGTGGGAAGACCTGACCTAGGGCCCTGACCTCAGGGTCCATCAGCCGCTATTCCCTTGGCCCCCGATCCGGCTTAGCCTCTGGGCCATGGGGGCGAGTCGATGACCGGACCGGCAGTCAGTCGCAGGCATTTGTTGGGCGGTGCGGCGTTGGCGACGGTCGGTGCCAGCCTGGGCTGGGCGGGGCGTGCTTGGGCACAGGACACCCGCCTGTTCGGCATTCCCCTGCCCGACCAGCTGACCCGCCTGCTCCCCGCCGATGCGGTTGGCTATGCCCTCATTGCCGAGACGCTGGTGGCGTTGGAGGAGGATGCCGACCGCCGCCGCCTGCCGCCCAGCCCGCTGCGCTTTGATGGCGGCTTGCCGCTCGCCGACCTCGCCGGATCGCTCTACCGTGCCGCACTCCCGCGCCTGGTCGCGCTGATTGACCGCAGCGAGCGCGTTGACCCTGGATTTGCCGAACAGGCCGCCGGGCTCCTCGCCGAGCTCCACCAAAGCCAATTTGTGGTGGGGGAGGCGCTGGCCGCGCAGCCGCAGGGCTTTGCCGGCGCGCCGCCGGGCATGGCACCGCATCTGGGCGATGGGCCGCTGGCCCTGCCCCCCGGCGGGCGCGCCGTGCCCGATGACGACGACGCTGGCAGTGACCCTGCTCCTTATGTCTTTACCCCGCCCGCCGCTGCGCCAGCCGAGCCCGCACCAGCCCCGGCGCCCGCCCCGCCGCCAGCACCACCCTCTGCGCCGCAGCCGCTCAGCCGCGCGCGCGACTATGCCAGCCTTGCGGGGGAATATCGGCGCATGTGGGACACGCTGGCCCCGCGCGATGCCTATGCCGACAGCATCGGCTGGCACCTCACCATGTTGCGCAACGCGCGTCCGCGATATGAAGCCGTCGGCAATCAGGTGGGCGTGCCCTGGCACTTCATCGGCGTCATCCACGCGCTGGAGGCGAGTTTCAATTTCCGCGCGCACCTGCACAACGGCGACCACCCGTTGACACAGCGGACGCGGCAGGTGCCCGCCGGCCGCCCCGCGACCTGGCTGCCCCCTGATGATTGGGAATCCAGCGCCAAGGATGCGCTCCGCCTGCTCGGTTTCACGGGCAAGAGCGACTGGAGCCTGGAGCGCACCCTGTATCGGCTGGAGGCCTATAATGGCTTTGGCTATCGCCGGATCGGCGTTCCCAGCCCCTATTTGTGGAGCTTTTCCACCCACTATGAGGCGGGCAAATTTGTCGCCGATGGCAAGTTCAACGCCAAGGCGCGGTCGCAGCAGTGCGGGACGGCGGTGATGCTGCGCTTGCTCGCCGATGCAGGCGATATCCTGCTGTCGCCAGCGGCCTGACGCGATTGGCCTGCGCGAAATGGCCGGGAGAGAAGGGTTTCACGCAGAGACGCAGAGGTGCGCAGAGGCCGCAGAGCGATCGCATGTGCCGCAAAGCGGCCTGTCAATTTGACGGCGCGTTCGCCGCGCTATCAGCGGAAAAAAGGCCTGACGGCCATGCGCGAAACCTCTGCGATCTCTGCGCGCCTCTGCGCCTCTGCGCCTCTGCGTGAAACAAATCTTTCCTTCGCGCCCTTCGCGCGAAAAGGGAAAGGTCAGCCGACCTCTGTTCGCAGCGCCGCCACCAAATCGCCGATCTGTGCGAGCAGCGGCTCTTCCTCGTCCAATATGGCGCGAAAGGCGTCGCGCTTGATGGCCGCCAGTTCATCCGGCGGCAGCGCGGCGTCCCCGGTCAGGGTTGAGGCGACAATGTCGATCAGGCGGTCGGCCCCGTGCAGCCGCCCCCACAGATAATCATTTTCGCGGTAGGCGCGGCTGAAAAAGGCCCCAAAGCTGTTGAATTCAATGCCCTTCAACACCGCGACGGCGCCGCCGCTGCGGATTGCCGTCGCGTCGCTGGGCGAAATGCGGTCGATCTTGACGGGGTCATATTCATCAAGCCCCTCCCCCTGCAGCAGCGGCAGCGTGGCGATGTCGTAAAAGGCATAGCCCAAATAGGCAAAGAGCATCGCGCGCCGTTCATTGCGGGGTAGCGCGTCGAGCGCGGTCGCCAGCATCGCGTCCACCCGGGCATCGAGCGCGTTCAGGTCGCGCCGCGCCGCGATGGCATCCAGCCGCCCCGCACCATCGGCGGGCATCGCCATATCGGCAAACCACCCGTCGCCTTCGCGCAGCAGATAGTCATTGAGCGCCGCATAGATGGTATCGCGCATCGCCTCTGCCACCGGGTCGGCAGCGGCGCGCGTCGATTCGACCTGCTGATCCAGCTCGCGCGCCAGAAAGCGCAGGCGGCGAATGCGATAGCCCAGATCATGGGCGCGGAAAAAGGCGATGGCCCCGGCGCTGGCCCCGGCACCACGCTTGCCGCCAATCCGGTCGATGCCGCGCGCTCGCACGGCGGCCCAAATGGCGTCGCGCACGGCGACCGTCGGCTCGGCGGGCAGGCAGCGGGCGGCGACGGCGGCCACCTCTTCCACCACCGCCGACAATTTGAGATGGCCATAGGGGGCAAAGGCAAAACCCGCGCGCGCCGCCGCCTCATTCTGCGCCCGTTGCCGCCATTTGCCCAGCCGCGCCGCCGTGGGCCGGTCGATGAAGAAGCTGTTGCCGAACAGCGCCAGCACCTGTTCCTCCACCTCCACCCGCATGGCATCGACGACATGGTTCATGCGCCGGATGCGCGCCGACAGGCCGGCGATCGCCTCGACATGGTCGCGGATCGGCTGTTCGCGCGGCAGCTCGCTGAGCGCGCCCAAAATGGTGCTGAGGAAGCCCGGCGGATCGGTGCTGCCAGCGGGCGGTCGCCCCAGGCTGATGGCGCGATAGTCGGGCTTGGGATCAATATAGACAAAGCGGCGGTCCACCTCGCGCCGCGCCGGGCGTTGGCGCAGCGCCGCAATGGCGGGCCGGAAGGGTGCATTGGCGAGCACCGACCCGTCGATATAGGGGCGCCGCGCCGGATCCTCGTCCGTCATGGGCAGCTGCGCGGCGATAAAGGCATCGCGCGTGGGCCAGGCGATGCCGCGCGCCGCCAGCACGGCGTCCGCCTCCGCCAGGGTAAAGGGCGGGAAGGCACCCGGAAAGCTGGCCGTCGCTCGCGCCGCCGCCGCCAGCGCGGGCACATCATCGAGCGCGCTGCCCGGCGCGCCGCCCTTGCGAAAGGCGATGGTCAGGCGATGTTCGCGCTCCGCCACTTCGCGCGGCGAATGGAGCGCGAGCGGGCGGCGGTGCCCGGCAAAATCGGTCACGCTGACGAACAGGTCCACCGGCTGCCCGGGCGGCACCAGCACCGGGCCGCGCGGGCCCGCCGCCATGGCCGCAAAGGCATCGTGGAGCAGATGGCTGAACCCCTGGCCGCCAAAGGGCGGCTTGAACCAGCGGCCCCGCACCAGCCGCGACAGCTTGGCGCGCACTTCATCCTGCGCCTCGGCGGATACGGTGCGGTCGATGGCATTGCCGCGCCGCCGCATGATGGCATCGGCGATGGGCGTGGCCCAGAATTTGGTGGCGCGCGACAGCGGGCGGGCGTCCACATCGAGCAGCGCGTCGACATCGGCGCGCTCCAGCCACAGCGCGGTCAGCGGGTCGAGCGACTGCCCCGTGGTCATGGCGTGGGCCAGAAATATGCCGTTGATCCCCCCGGCGCTGGCCCCGGCGACAATATCGGCAAAGACGCGCAGCCGCACCCCGCGCACCGCCGCGATGCGCTGGAGCAGCGTCTGATAGACGGCGGCGCTGCCCGGTGGAGGGTCCGTCCCGTCCTGCGCGCTGCGCGATGCCCCGGCCAGCCGCCACACTTCCTTGGTGATGCCATGCATATAAACGGCAAGGCTGATGCCGCCATAGCAGACCAACGCCAGCCGCAGTTCCTTTTCGCGCATGGGACCCGGATGGCGCGCGCTAGCCGGTAAAGACCGGGCGGCGTTTCTGCATTTCGGCCATCACCGCCTCCATCTGATTGGGGGTGCGCATGACCTTGAGCTGTTCATCGCTTTCGGCTTGCAACAGCGCGGCATCGCTGGCCGTGGCGAGCGCATTGCACAGCCGCTTGGCCCCCCGGATGGCGTCGGGATTTTTGTTGGCGATGGTCTGCGCCAACGCCATCGCGCGGGCAAGGGGGTCGGCATCGACGTGCGTTGCAAAGCCCAGCGCCTGGGCCTCCACCCCCGAAAATTCCCGGTTGGTGTAAATCATCTCGCGCAGCACATCGTCGGCGACCTGGGTGCGCCACAGCGGCATCCCGCCGACGTCGGGGACCAGCCCCCATTTCATTTCCATGATCGCCACGCGGGTGTCGGGATGGATGATGCGGATGTCGGCCCCGGCCATGATCTGGCTGCCCGCGCCAAAGGCAACGCCGTGCACCGCCGCGATCACCGGCACCGGCAGCTCGCGCCAGCCCCAGGCGACATATTGCATGTCGTTGACGATGCCGCGGGTGCGGTCGGCCAGGCTGGACCCCAGGCTGCTGGCCCCTGGTTCGCGGTTGCCCGCCATGCTGGCAAGGTCTAGCCCGGCGCAAAAGGCGCGGCCCTCCCCCGACAGGACGACAACGCGCAAGCCAACGGCGGCCTTCAGCGCGTCAATGGCGTCAGCAAGCGCGCGCCATTGATCAGGGTCGAGCGCATTCATCTTGTCGGGCCGGTTCATCCGGACATCGGCGATGCCGCCGTCCAGCATGGTGATGGTTACCCGGTCCGTCATGTCCCATTCCTCTTCAGCGCCGCTTCGACGAGCGGCAGTTGATCATTGCCAAAATACATGTCGGTGCCATCGACAAACAATGTCGGCGAACCATAGCCGCCGCGGGCCACCAATTCATCCGTGTTGGCGCGCAGCAGCGCCTTTACCGCGTCGCTGGCGCTGGCCATGCGCAGCGCGACGCCGTCAAGCCCGACGCTGTTCGCCACCGCGACGAGCACTTCGGGATCGTCCAGATTTTCCTGCCGGTCAAAATAGCTGGCAAAGGCGGCGCGGGCAAAGGCGGCGAGCGCCGGGCCGTCATCGGCGAGCGCGCAGCAAAAGCGCATCGCATGGACGCTTTTCGCCGGATGGTGGATGGACGGGAAATTCATGGGCACCCCGGCAAGCGCGGCCCAATCCGTCAGCACTTTCCAGCTGTGCTGCAACCGGCGGTTGTCCGCCTGCTCGCGCGCGGCATAGACGGCGGGATTGACCGCGTTGAACACGCCGCCCACCAAAATGGGGCGCAGCCGGGCCGTGGTGCCGGTGCGCGCCAGCACCCCGTCCAGATTGTGAAAGGCAAGGCAGGTCCAGGGGCTGGACAGATCAAAGAAAAATTCGGTGCGGTCCTGTGCCATCACGCCTTCACCCCGAACAGGATGGCACGCGCCGCCGCCTCATCCTCTGGCTTGCGGTTGCGCCAGTCCTTGTGCAATTCCATGCCGCGTTCCACCGCCGGGCGGGCGCGCAGCCGTTCAAACCAGCCATTGACGTGCGGCCATTGGCTGCGGTCGATGTCGCGCGCCTTGGTGGTCGCAATCCAAGGGAAAATCGCCATGTCGGCGATGCTATAGGCGCCCGCCACACAATCCCCCGTCGCCGCCAACTGCCGGTCGAGCACGCCCAGCAGGCGGCGGCATTCGGCATCGTAGCGCGCGATGGCATAGGGAATTTTTTCGGGCGCATAGAGTTTGAAATGGCCATCCTGACCAAAGATCGGCCCCACCCCGCCCATTTGCCACATCAGCCATTCCGTCACCCGAACCCGGTCGCGCCCATCCGATGGCATGAACTGGCCCGTCTTGTCGGCGAGGTAGAGCAGGATCGCGCCCGTTTCAAACACCGAGACCGGCGCGCCGCCGCCCGGCGGGTCGTGATCGACGATGGCGGGGATGCGGTTGTTGGGGCTGATTGCCAGAAAATCGGGCTGAAACTGGTCCCCGGCCCCGATATTCACGGGCACCACGCGGTAAGCGAGGCCCATTTCCTCCAGCGCGATGCTGATTTTCCAGCCATTGGGCGTCGGCCAATAATGAAGGTCGGTCATCAATAACGCTCAAGCTGGACGGGCAGATGCTTGTATCCGTGGACGAAACAGGCAGGCACCCGCTCCGGCTCCCCCACCGCTTGCACGCGCAGGCGGCGCTTGGCGAGTTCCTCCAACAACACCACGAGTTGCACTTCGGCGACGCGCGCACCGACGCAGCGGTGAATGCCGTAACCAAAGGACAGGTGGCGGCGGGCATTGTCGCGGTCGACGATGATGCGGTCGGCGTTGGCAAAGATGCTCGCGTCGCGGTTGGCCGAGATATACCAGAGCGCAACCTTGTCGCCCTTCTTAATCTGCACCCCTTCGACCTCCGCATCCTCGGTCAGCGTCCGGCGCATATGGGCAAGCGGGGTCTGCCAGCGAATGATCTCGCTCACCGCATTGGGGATCAGGGACGGATTATTCTCTAACTTCGCTCGCTCTTCGGGAAATTGCGACAGGCCATAGGCAAAGGCGGTCATGGTGTTGCGCGTCGTGTCATTGCCGCCGACGATCAGCAGGATGAGGTTGCCGATAAATTCCTGCTCATTCATCTCCTTCATCGCATCCGATTGGAGCATGACCGAGATAAGGTCCTTGCCCGGCGCGGCCACGCGCTGTTGCCACAGGGCCGCAAAGGCGCTGCCCATGTCAAACAGCGCGGCATTGCGGATGGCCAGGCCGTCCGGGCGGCGGATGAGTTCAATGTCGCCGCCAAGGTCGGACCAGTGGGTCAGCTTGTGCCGTTCCTCCCACGGAAAGGCGAAGAGCTTGGCCAGCATCCCCGTGGTCAGCTCAATCGACACGCGCTCCACCCAGTCGAAAGTCGTGCCGATGGGCAGGCTGTCGAGCAGCGCGGCGGTGCGCTCCTGCACCTCGGCCTTCATCGCGGCGACTTCGCCGGGGCCAAAGGCGGGGGCGACGGTGCGGCGCTGGGCGGTGTGCACCGGCGGGTCCTGGGCAATGAACATGGGCAGCCGCAATTCGCCATCCATCACCCGTTCGGCGTCAAAGGCGACGGTGATACCGCCATATTCCCAGGACGAGGAAAAAACCTTGGGCAGCGCCTCGATATGCACAATGGGTTTATAGGTCGCGACCGACCAATGCGGGCCAAAATAGCTGTCAGCGACATAATGGATCGGCGCCTCGGCGCGGTGGCGCGCAAAGGCCGCTTGCCAGCGGTCTTCGACATAGAGCGCCGGGTCGGTCATGTCGAAGGGGTCGGACACCACCCGTTCCAGCACCTCGGTCATCGCTCGCTTCCCCCTTCAATCGTTCAGCCTGCGGCCTTTTCCTTGGCCCAATATTGATCGCGCAGCAGCCGTTTATACAGCTTGCCCGTGTCGTGCCGCGGCAGCGCCTCCAGAAAATCGATGCGGCGCGGGATTTTCACGCCCGACAGCTTTTCGCGGGCATAGGCGATCAGCTCGGCGCGGAAAGCATCGGTCGCGTCGGCCATGTCGGCGGGCTGGACCACCGCGATCACCTCTTCCCCCATCTCCTCATGCGGGCCGCCGACCACGGCGACGTCGGCGACGCGCGGATGGGTGACCAGATGATTTTCAATCTCCTGCGGATAGACATTCACGCCGCCGGTGATGATCATGAAACTCTTGCGGTCGGTCAGGTACAGAAAGCCTTCCTCATCCACCCAGCCGACATCACCCAGCGTCGACCAGCCCTTGCTGTTCCGGCTGGACTTCGTCTTTTCGGGGTCGTCATGATATTCGAACGTCTGTTCGCTTTCAAAAAACACGGTCCCTTCGCTGCGCACGGGCAGTTCGGTTTCATTGTCTTCGCCCATGATATGGACGGTGCCCAATATGGGGCGGCCGACGGTCCCCTGATGCGTCAGCCAATCGTGGCTGTTGACATAGGTCATGCCATTGCCCTCTGACCCGGCATAATATTCCAGGATGACCGGGCCCCACCAGTCGATCATCGCCGCCTTCACCGGCACCGGGCAGGGCGCAGCGGCGTGGATCGCCGACCTCATGCTCGACACATCATAGCGCGCGCGCACCTCCGCCGGCAGTTTCAGCATGCGGACAAAGTGAGTCGGCACAAATTGCGCGCTGTTGCAGCGATAGCCTTCGATGGCCGCCAGCGCGCCTTCGGGATCGAATTTCTTCATCAGCACCACCGTGCCGCCCAGCCGGTGGATGGTCATCGACCAGCGCAGTGGCGCAGCGTGATAAAGCGGCGCGGGCGAGAGATAGATGCTCTGGCCATTGATGCCAAAGACCATGGAGGCAAGCGCGACCAGCGCATTGGGCGCGTCAATCGCGGGTTCGGCGGGCAGCGGCACGCGCACCCCCTTGGGCCGCCCGGTCGTGCCCGAGGAGTAGAGCATGTCGGTGCCCGCGCGTTCATCGGCAATCGGCGTGTCGGGCATCGCCGCCACCGCCGATTCCCAGCACGCAAAGCCGGGCAAATCGCCCCCCAGCACATAGCGGTCGACATCGGCGGTCAGCGCCAGCGCCGCGTCCCCCAGACTGGCCGAGACGACCAGCATCCGCGCACCGGAGTTTTCAAGGATATAGTCGGTTTCATCCTGCGTCAGCCGCGATGAAATGCAGACATAGCGCAGGCCCGCGCGCTGCGCGCCCCACACCAGCCCGTAATAATGGGGCGTGTTTTCCAGCATGAAGGCAACAACATCCTCATGCTGCAAACCCTGCGCACGGAACAGCTGCGCCGCGCGGTTGGATGCCGCCTCCATCGCGCCATAGCTGATGGTTTCGCCGGTTTCCGCGACAATCACCGCCGCCTTGTCCGGATGGGCCCGCGCGTGGACGCAAGGGTGCATGATTCGCCTCTCCTCAATCAGTCTTTTGCTGTCGTCAAATGAGTAGCGGTCCAAAACCTACCGTCAAGCCAGGCCACAGGGTGCCAAGGCCGCGATCCCCGGGGCCGAGCGCAGCGCATAGCCACGGCCGCGCGCGGTGACGAGCATCGGCCAGGCAAAGCCGCGGTCCAGCTTGGCCCGCAGCCGCGACATATGCACCTCCACCCGGTTGGTGCCCGGATCAAAGTCGATGTGCCACACCGCCTTGAGCAGGGTGGCGCGCGGCACGAAATGATTGGGCACCCGCGCCAAATTGGTCAGCAGATCAAATTCGCGCAGCGGCATCGGCACCAGCGTCCCGCGCCGCATCACGCGCCGCTGAATCAGGTCAATCTGCACCTCGGCACATTCCAGCCAGCCATTGGCCAGCCGCTGGCGGCGGACCAGCCCGGCGAGCCGCGCGGCGATTTCGCGATAATCACTGTCGCCGTGCAGCGCATCATCGGCCCCGGCCTGCAGGGCGATCAGGCGTTCGCCGACATCGGGGTTGGCGGTCAGCGCCAAAATGGGCCGCGCCCCCGCCACCGCCCGCGCCAGCGCGATGACGGTCGCCGGTTCCTCCCACCCGCCAAAGGGGGCGATGACCAGGGCATCGAGCGGCTGGTCCAGCCATGGGCGCAGCGCCGTGACCGGCGCGGGCAACAGGGTGCAATCCCACCCCGCCCCCGCCAGCGCCGCCACCAGCGCGTCGCGTCCCGCGTCCGGCGGCAGGAACAGGCCCAACCGCCCTGGCGCTGGCATGGTCCCTGCGACTCGCGGCGTCATCCCCAACCTCCCTTGCTCAACCAGCGTTGTTCTAACGCGGTCGCGCGCGCTGGCCATGAAGGGGTGTGTCCAGAGTGGACCGGGCGCGCGCCGATTGCCTTTGGCCGTCCCGCTGGATAGGTTGAACCCATGACCAGTCTGACCGCCGCTGCGCTGCTCGCCGCTGATTTTGCCACTTTGCCCGATCTGATACGCGCGCAGGCCATGGAGCGCGGCGACGCCGTCGCGGTCGCCGACGCGGCGGCGCGGCTCAGCTGGGCCGAACTGGACCGGATGACCGACCGGATTGCCGCCCGGCTGCAACGGGCGGGGGTGGAGCGCGGGATGCGCGTCGCCATTGCCGGCATGAACAGCGTGGAGCAGGTGGCCGTCATCCTGGGCACGCTGCGCGCCGGGGCCTGCGCGGGGCTGATTACCAACAGCGCGACGGGGGCGCAGATGGCGGCGATGGTGCGCGACACCGGGGCCCGGCACCTCTTCCTCGACGCGCCAGCCGCTGCGGCGCTGGCTGACCAGGACGTGGGGGATGTGGAGCGGATTGCGATGGACGGCTCAGCGGCGGGCACGGCGCTGGCCCGGTGGCTGCCCGCCGATGACGCGCGCCCCGCCCCGGTTGCCATCACGGGCGATGATGAATTCAACATCATCTATTCATCGGGCACCACCGGCACGCCCAAGGGCATTGTCCACAGCCATGCCATGCGGTGGCAGCATATCATGCGCGGCGTGCCCGCCTATGGCCCGGCGGCGGTGACCATTTTGTCCACCCCGCTTTATTCCAACACCACCATGGCCAGTTTCCTGCCCACGCTGGGGTCGGGCGGCAAGGTCGTGCTGATGCCCAAATTCGACGCGCGCGGCTTTCTGGAGCTCGCGGAGCGGGAGCGGGCGACCAACTGCATGCTGGTCCCCGTGCAATATCGCCGCATCATGGCGCTGGATGATTTTGACCGGTTTGATCTGTCCAGCTTTGTGATGAAATATTGCACATCGGCTCCTTTTCCCGCCGCGCTCAAGGCCGATGTGCTGGCGCGCTGGCCGGGCGGGCTGGTCGAAATCTATGGCCTGACCGAAGGCGGCGGCGTGTGCTTGCTGGAGGCGCACAAATATCCGGACAAGCTGCATACCGTCGGCCAGCCGTCACCCGGTCATGACATGCGCGTGATTGATGAACAGGGCCGCGAATTGCCGCCGGGGTCGGTGGGCGAGATCGTCGGCCGCTCCCCGGCGATGATGAAGGGCTATAACAACCGCCCGGACGCGACGCGCGCCATGCACTGGCACGACGCGGACGGGCAGCTTTTCTATCGCCACGGCGACATCGGCCGGTTTGACGCGGACGGTTTCCTGACCCTGATGGACCGGGCCAAGGACATGATCATTTCGGGCGGGTTCAACATCTACCCCAGCGATCTGGAGGCGATCCTGCTGGCCGACGCGCGCGTGGTCGAGGCCGCAGTGGTCGGCATGCCCAGCGACGAATGGGGCGAAACGCCAGTGGCCTTTGTCGTCCTGCGCGACCCCAACGCCGATATCGAAGCCATTCGGGCGGCCTGCAATGCGGCGGTGGGCAAGACCCAGCGCCTGTCTGCCATCATCGCGGTCGACGAGCTGCCGCGCAGCCCGATTGGCAAGGTGCTGAAGCGCGAGCTGCGCGATGCCCATGCGGTGAAACCGGCGGCTTAGAGTGTGATGACATAAAGTCGGGCCCTAGCCCTACCCCCTCCATTCCAGCATGCTCATGCCGTCCCGGACGGGCGCGGGCGGGGCCACAGCTTGGCACTGCGCGGCGGATCGACGGTGTGCACGGTCACCGCCTGCACCAGCGCGCGCGCGACATGGGCCAGCTTTTGCCGTTTCGTTGTCACCACCCGTGCATCCCAGGCGGCGGCCCCGCGCGCGCGCACTTCGCGGGCAATGTCGCCATAAATGCCCGCCGCCGCCAGCACCGCCCAGCGCGCGCGCCAGGGCAGGGCGCGGGCGCCGATGCGCGCCGATGCCTCATAATCCTCCGCCATTTCGGCGAGCCATTTGCCCGCCTGCGCCAGGCGCGGGCGAAAGGCCGGGTGCATCACCTGCCCTGGCGGGATATCCAGTTCGGTCAACCAGTCGTCGGGCAGATAGCAGCGCCCCGCCGCCGCATCCTCGCCGACATCGCGCGCGATATTGGCCAGCTGGAACGCCAGTCCCAGATCGCACGCACGGTCGAGCACGGCCTCGTCATCGGGGGCCACGCCCATCACCACCGCCATCATGCAGCCCACGGCGCCCGCGACATGATAGCAATATTGCAGGAGGTCGCCCTCGCCGCGCGGGTGCCAGTCGGCGGCGTCCAGCGCAAAGCCCGCGATCACATCATCGGCAAAGCGGCGCGGGATGGCGACCTCGCTCAGCAATTGGGCGAGGCCGTCAAAGGCGGGATCGCCGGTTGGCTGACCGGCATAGGCGCTGTGGGTTTTCTCCCTGATCTCGGCCAGCCGCGCCGCCGGATCGGCCACCACCGCCATCGCGCCGCCATGGTCCTGCCCATCGGCCAGATCGTCGCACGCGCGGCACCAGCCATAGAGCAGCCAGACGCGTTCGCGCGTCGCGCGATCGAACAGCTTGCTGGCAAGGGCAAAGCTTTTCGACCCGCGCGCGATGCTGGCCTGGGCATGGGCGACAAGGGCGGCGCGATCAAAGCCCGCCCCCTTCCGGGGAGAAGTTGGGGTGGGGGCGGTCAGCATAGCGCGATCCTTCGAGACCCCACCCCGCTGCGACTAGGCCCGGCGCAAATCCGGGCCAAGTCTCGCTGCCCCTCCCCTGAAGCGGAGGGGGTGGTTTCCTCTTGGCTCACAAATCATCCGCCTTCATCGCGAAAATCGGCGCGTGCGGTTCATAGGCCGCCATTTTGTCGAGCAGCCCGTCCAGCGCATCATCGACCAGCATGATCCCCGCATGCGCCGGGCGGATGAAGCCCACGTCGATCATGTGGCGGTTGAAGGCGATGAGCTGATCATAAAAGCCCGCTGCGTTGAGCAGGCCGACGGGTTTGGCGTGATAGCCCAGCTGCGCCCAGCTGATCGCTTCCCACAATTCGTCCATCGTGCCGACGCCGCCGGGGATGGTGATGAAGCCGTCGGACAGGTCGGTGAACAGCCGTTTGCGTTCGTGCATTCCGGCGACGACGTGCAATTCGGTGCAGCCGCGATGCGCGACCTCGCTCCCCACCAGCGCCTCGGGGATCACGCCGATGACCTCACCGCCCGCGGCAAGCGCGCTGTCCGCCACCGCGCCCATCAGGCCCAGCCGACCGCCGCCATAGACAACACCAATCCCGCGCGCGGCAAGGCCCTGGCCAACGGCGCGCGCGGTTTCGATGTAAACGGGGTCAGCGGGGGTGGCAGAGCCACAATAGATGGCGAGGCGGTTCATGGTTTCAAAATCCGTCTGGGCTGAGCTTGTCGAAGCCCTGTCCTTCTTCTTTCGCGCCTTTGAAGGAAGAACGGCCCTTCGACAAGCTCAGGGCAGACGGATTAATATTAGGCGTCTTCCAGCATCAGCTGCGCCGTCGCCTTCGCGCTCCCGACAACGCCCGGAATCCCTGCGCCCGGATGCGTTCCTGCACCAACAAAATACAGGTTCGAAATCACATCGTCGCGGTTGTGCGCGCGGAAATAGGCGGACTGCCACAGCACCGGCTCCAGGCTGAACGCGCTGCCCAGATGCGCGTTCAGATCGCGGCCGAAATCGGCGGGGGTGTAATGAAAGCGCGTGGCCAGATTGGCGCGCAGCCCGGGGATCATCCGCCGTTCGAGCTCGTCAATGATGGCATCGGCAAATTGTTCGCCGAACGCGCCGTCCCAATCGACCTTGGCCTTGCCCATATGCGCGACGGGGGCGAGGACGTAGAAGGTCGAATAGCCCTCCGGCGCCAGGCTCTTGTCGGTCGCGCTGGGGTGGTGGAGGTAGAGCGAGAAATCGTCGGCGACGACGCCGTTCTTGTAGATGTCGTCGAGCAGCCCCTTGTAGCGCGGGCCGAACAAGATGCTGTGGTGCGCGACGTCCGGATAGTCGCCCTTCACCCCGAAATGCAGCACGAACAGCGACGGCGACCAGCGTTTGCGCGCCAGCCCCCGCGCACCCTTGGCCCCGCGCTTGTGCCCTTTCAGCAGCGCGGAATAATTGTGCATCATGTCGCCGTTGGAGGCGACCATGTCGGCGGTGCCGTGCCAGCCGCTTGCCGTCTTGACGCCCGTTGCCTTGTCGCCGCTGGTGGTGATTTCGGTCACCGGATCGTCGAGCCGGATGGTGCCGCCCAGCCGTTCGAACAATCTGACCATGCCTGCGACCAGCTGGTTGGTGCCGCCGCGCGCGAACCACACGCCGCCGTCCTTTTCAATGGTGTGGATCAGCGCATAAATGGCGCTGGTGTTCATCGGATTGCCGCCGACCAGCAAGGTGTGGAACGACAGCGCCTCGCGCAGCTTTTCATTCTGCACATAGCTGGACACCATCGAATAGACGCTGCGCCACGCCTGATATTTCATCAGCGCGGGTGCCGCCTTCAGCATCGAGGCGAAATCGAGGAACGCCGCCGAGCCGAGCTTGATATAACCTTCCTCATACACCCCCTTCGAATAATCGAGGAAGCGGGCATAGCCAGCGACGTCGGCGGGGTTGAGCCGCGCAATTTCGGCGTTCAGCGCGGCTTCGTCGTTCGAATAATCGAAATTGGTGCCATCGAGCCAATTGAGCCGGTAAAAGGGCATCACCGGGTCCAGCGTCACATCGGCGGCCATGTCGCTGCCCGACAGGTCCCACAATTCCTTGAGGCAGGGGGGATCGGTAACCACCGTCGGCCCGGCGTCGAAGCGGAACCCCTGGCGATCCCAATAATAGGCACGGCCGCCGGGCTTATCGCGCGCTTCGACGATGGTGGTCGCCACCCCCGCCGATTGCAACCGGATGGCCAGCGCCAACCCGCCAAAGCCCGATCCGATGACGATCGCCGACTTGTTCACACCCACTCAAACCCCCTGATGACATTCACCGCGCGCCAGAAGGGCACGGGCGGTTTGCCCGAAATGATCCGCAATTTGTCGGCGCGGGTCGACCGGCCGGCATAGAAACGCTCGATCAGCGCTGGCCGCAGGGTGTAGAAACGCTGGAGGATGCGATAGCGTTCCGCCGGTTCCCCGGCGCGGAACAACATCATGTCGAGCATGCGGTAAAACCGCTGTCGCCGCCAGGCATCGAGCGCAAAGTCGCGCAGCCGCCGGGGCAGATCGGGCGCGTCAATCGCATCCACCAGCAAGGCGGCAAAGCGCACCGCGTCGGGCAGCGAATAGCCGGTGGTCGCCTGAAACACCCCGGCGCGCACCCCGATGCGCGCAACATCATCATCGCGCGGCCACAGCCGGTCGAAATCGCCCGCCATCACCACGGGCAGCGCGCCGCTTTCTTCGCCGTCCACCGCCGTCACCTGCCACCCGCGCGCCGCAGCATAATGGGCAATCCGCTGGCGCAGCAGGGGCGGGTCAATAGCCCGGTCGTCGGAATAATAGGTATCCTCGACAAATACCGTTTCGGCATCAAAGGGCAGGCAATAGACAAAGCGGTAGCCGTCATGCTGCTCCACCGTCGCATCCATGACCATGGGGTGGGTCAGGCCGTGGCCGCCCGCGATGGTGAGCCGCTGGCCCAGAAATTTCTGCCACCCGCATGTCAAGGCATCGGACGCCGCGCCGCCCCGCGCGTCGAGCACATGGCGCGCCGCCAGCTGGCTTTGGTTGGCCAGGCCCACGCGCTGCGGCGACAGGGTGACCGCCGCTTCGCCAATGATCCGCTCTGGCGGGATGGCCCCGCGCACGGCGGCATTGAGTGCGGTGCCGCTGGTGCTGTTATACCCCGTTTCCAGCGTCCGGCGGTGTGCGGGAAAGGCAATGTCGTAGCGGTCCCAATGATGGTGGGCGAGCGGCTCCAAAATCCAGCGGTCGGCCGGGGCAATGTCGCTGTCGAACCACGACCAGACATGGTTGCCGCCAATCGCGCCGCTTTCGATCAGCCGCACGTCCAGATCGGGCCGCCGCCGCGCCAGCGCCAGCGCCGCGAGGCCGCCCGCCAGCCCGCCGCCGACGATGGCAATGTCACAAGCAATGTCGGAGGAGGCGGTCATCACCCGCGCCCTACCGCGCGGCACCGCAAAGGCAAAGCAGATTGCGCCCGATCCAGTTTTTCGTCGTCCTGAACTTGTTTCGGGACAACGGGCCAACATGGCTTGTCATGCTGAAACAAGTTCAGCATGACGATAGATGTGCAAGTCCGCCCTGCCACCGCCGCCGACGCCGCTGCCATCGCGGCGATCTATGCACACCATGTCGCGCATGGCACCGCCAGCTATGACACCGAGCCGCGCAGCCTGGATGTCACGCAGGCGATGATTGCCGAGCACCGCGCGCGCGGCTGGCCCTATCTGGTGGCGGAGCGCGCGGGCTGTGTTGCGGGCTATGCCTATGCCGGGCAGTTCCGGCCGCGCGCGGCCTATGCCTGGGCGTGTGAAAACAGCATCTATGTGCATCCCGCGCATCAAGGCGCGGGCGTGGGCCGGGCGCTGTTGACCGCGCTGGTTGATGCCGCAGAGGCCGCCGGCTTTCGCACCATGGTCGCCGTCATCGGCGGGGCGGAGCCCGCATCGGTCGCGGTGCATGCGGCGTGCGGTTTCACGCATATCGGCCGCCTTGTCGGCATGGGGTGGAAACAGGGCCGCTGGCTCGATTCCATCTATATGCAGCGCGCTTTGGGGGTCGGCACCAGCTGCCCGCCCGGTGCGGTGCCGGGCCAAGCATGACTGGCAGCGACCGGAGCATGACCTCTGCGGCGATGGCGTGGATCGCGCGCTGCATCGTTCCCCGCGAACGTCGCACCCCGGTCGCGCCCCGGCCACGCCCTGCCGCGCAATGACGCTTGGCAGCGGCGGAGCGTTGCGACTAAGAGGCGGTGGTGACCGGCCTTATCCTCTCTGCCCTGGCGATGACGCTGATTGTTGGTGTCCGCTATCTGGTGACCAGCGGCCTGTTTGCCCTGATCACCGCGTGGGTGCGCCCCGGCCTTTACGCCGGACAGGACCGGCAGATGCGCCGCGAAATTGGCTGGAGCCTGGCGAGCGCCGCCATCTATGGCATTCCGGCGGGGATCGTCGCCTGGGGGTGGCAGGAACGCGGCTGGACCCGCATTTACACCGACGCCGGGGACTATCCGCTGTGGTGGCTGCCGGTCAGCCTGATTGTCTATCTGCTGCTCCATGACAGCTGGTTTTACTGGACCCACCGCTGGATGCACCAGCCGCGCTGGTTCCGCATCGCTCATGCGGTGCATCATGACAGCCGCCCCCCGACCGCCTGGGCCGCGATGAGCTTTCACCCGGTGGAGGCCGTGACGGGGGCAGTGATCATTCCCGCGCTGGTGCTGATCATCCCCATTCACGTCGCCGTGCTGGGGCTGGTGCTGACCATCATGACCGTGATGGGCATCGGCAATCATATGGGGTGGGAAATGTTTCCGCGCTGGATTGTTCATGGGCCAGCAGGCAAATGGCTGATAACCGCAACGCATCATGAAAAGCATCACGCCGCCTATCGGGGGAATTATGGGCTCTATTTTCGCTTCTGGGACAAGCTGTGCGGCACGGATATTGGCCTTGGCCAGTTTCCCGCTGCTGCTGGGCGGGGCCAGCGCGCCGGCTCCGTCGGTTGAGGTCAGCCTGTCGGGACTGCGCAGCGCCAAGGGGCAGGTGCTGGTGTGCCTGACGGCCAACCCCAAGGGCTTTCCCGATTGCACGAAGGACAAGAGCGCGGTCCGTATGGCGGTCAAGGCGGCCAGCGCGGCGCGGTTCAGCATCGCGGCCCCCGCCAACGGCACCTATGCCATCGCGCTGGTCCACGATGAAAATGGCAACAACAAAATGGACATGCGCCTGTTCCTGCCGCGCGAAGGATTTGGGTTTTCGCGCAATCCCGCCATCGGGATGGGCGCACCGAAATTCGGTTCGGCCAGCTTTGCGGTCAGCGGCCCGACCGCGCAGACGATCAAGATGAAATATATGCTCTAGCCGCGGCCCCGGCTGGCGGCGCACCTTTTGCCCATGCGCATCCTTGACCGGACCCGGATGGACCGGTCCATGGCCAAGCAACGGTCCGCCCAAAAAGGGCCGGACATTTTTTTCAGGACAGACCCGAACCCATGGCCATTCGCATCGACCCGACCGCCCGCCCCACGGCCAAAAGCCTGCTCGCGGCGCTCTATAACTGGACCATTGCCAAGGCGGAGCACCGCCATGCCGAGGCGTGGCTGGCGGTCATCGCCTTTATCGAATCCAGCTTCTTTCCTATCCCGCCGCACCCCGTGCTGGGGCTGATGTGCCTCGCGCGTCCGGACCGGGCCGTGCGCTATGCGCTCATCTGCACGATCGCGTCGGTGCTGGGCGGCCTGTTCGGCTATGCCATCGGCTATTTTCTGTATGAAAGCATCGGCCTGTGGCTGCTCGGCCTGCTCGGGTTGACCGACAGCTTCCCCAAAGCCGTGTGCCTGCTCAACCGCTATGACGCTGAAGCCATCATCATCGCGGGCGCGACCCCCATCCCGTTCAAGCTGATGACGCTGACCGCCGGGTTCATCAAGATGGACCTCATCGTCTTTACCCTGGCCGCCATCGCCGGGCGCGGCATGATTTTCATGACCGTGGGCATTTTGTTCCGCCTGTTCGGCGCGCCCATCAAGGCGTTTATCGAGAAATATCTGGGGATGGTGACCACCGCCTTTGTCACCCTGTTGGTCGGCGGGTTCATCATCGTCGGGCTGGCGGGCGGCGGCGAGGGCGGGGAAGCCAAAACCGACGAATGCGCAGCGGCGACGCTGCCGTAAGCCCTGCGTCGTGAAAGGCGTTTTGACACCCGCAGGTCGTCATTGCGAGCGCAGCGAAGCAATCCAGCGTGGCGTAAACCGCTCTGGATTGCTTCGCTCCGCTCGCAATGACGCCGAATTTACTCGCCTATGCTTGCCAACGGGTTAGACGCCAACGCATTTCAGGTCGGCGAAAGGGTAATGGTCAATCGCGCGCGGCGTGCAGCCAGTCGGCGTGGCGCGGCGCCTTTTTCGTCTGGCTCCATTCATCCAGCATCAGGGGGGCGACGCGCGCCAGTTCGGTATATTGTTCCGCCGTGCCGATGTCGCAGGCCAGCTCCACCCGGTGACCATTGGGGTCAAAGAAATAGATGGATTTGAAGATGCCATGGTGCGTCGGGCCAAGCACATCGATGC
>CAZKOW010000007.1:0-50174 GCA_964554455.1 uncultured Sphingopyxis sp.
GGGTTACGGTCGAACTCAATGCCCGCCTGCACCGCGAACTTGCGGCCTATGCGATCGCGGTCAACGATGGTGAGGCCAAGGGAGCTCCGACGCCCGAGCGGTTAATTCCAGCGATGATTGAGCGATTCATTACGACTGATCGCGGCTTTGCCAAATCGCGCAAAGGCGCTCAGTCGCCCTGAAGCACTGGGTAGCGCTCCTGGAGCAGCTTGAAGAACTTTTTCAAGGCGGGATTGTCATTGTCTTGCCGCCAGTAAAGCGCGAAATCGAGCCGCGCCGGGCCACCATTGTCGGCGATTTCAAGGAACTTGATGCCCGGCCAAATCACGCCCGTGGACGCCTCGGAAACGATGGTGATGTAACGCCCGATTGTCACTGTGCTAATCACGCTTTCGAGGCTTGTGTCCTGCGCGATGATGTTGGCGCGATGGCCCTTGGCACTAAGTTTTGCCGCCAGCTTTTCGGCAATCACTGCGCCGATTCCATCGGTTGGCAAGACGAACACTTCGTTCCGTAGGTCGGTCCAGTGAATCGCGTCTGTGTCGATCAGCCGATGACCTTTTGGTACAGCTAGCATTAGCCGTTCGGTCCACAGGCTGTGCTTGGTGATGTCCGGCTCCGCGATGAGCGCGGGTGTGATCGCAGCATCGACGATATGGGCTTGCAGGCCAGAGAATAGCTTTTCAGTTCCGCCTTCGATCCCATCGAATTGTACATCGGGATAGCGGCCAATATAGTCGCCAATTGCCAGCCGGAGATTGCCCGTCATCAGCGAAGAGCTGAACCCGATCGCCAACCGGCCTTCGTTGCCGTAGCTGACGTTCTTGGCCGTGGTCAGCAAATTGTCGATATCGGTGAGAATGCGCCGCGCGACCGTGAGGAATGCCTTGCCATTCTCGGTTGGAAAGGTGCCGCGTTTGGTGCGCTCGAATAGCTGGACGCCAAGCATTTGTTCGAGCGCCAGAACGCGGCGGCTTAGCGCGGATTGCTTGACACTCAACACTTTCGACGCGCGCGAAAAACTCTTTGCATCGGCGGTAGCGACTGCGGCGCGAAGATGGCGGATTTCAATCGTCATTCTGTCGCATGCCTCTTTGTTATGCCTTACGACAAGGGTATGCTGCGGGACGGTTGAAAAGTAGAAGAATGCTCCGCTAGCTGGGCGTAGGCCTGTTTCCAGGTAAGACCCTCAGCAATTGCCAAACGAGCGACTTTGGCAGACGCTTCATAACCGATAAGTTCCGACGCCACCGTCGCCTCCGCCATGCTGTTCTCGAGATTTTTTTCGACGTTAACGCAGTTGGGCAGCAATCCCTCGACGCAATTATTTTCAAACATTCTCATACACGCTTCCAGTAAGAGGCTTGCTTCTCTAACGCTCCAAAATATCATTGGCTCGAATGCGTTTAATTGAAGCTGTCCCGCCTCGGCTGCGAAGGTTACGCTTATGTCTATTCCGAAAACGCGAAATGCGACTTGATTAACTGCTTCGGGAATTACCGGATTTACCTTCCCCGGCATTAACGATGACCCAGCCTGACGTTCTGGTAATATCAATTCTCCTAAACCTCCACGCGGTCCGCTCGACAAAAGTCGGAGGTCATTCGCAATTTTGGAGAGTTTGCAAGCAAGTCGTTTAAGCATGCTACAGTACAGCACGAATGCGCCGACGTCCCAACTCGCTTCATAGAGGTTGCGCGAAATTTGGACGGGAATGCGAAACTCATTGGCGATTTCGCTTCTGATCGCGTTGCAATATTCCGATGTTGCGCCGACACCACTACCGACGGCGGTTCCACCCATGTTTATTTCCAAGAACATGCACCCAAGTTCCGACAACTTCGGAACGTCTTCCTCCAGCGTCGTAGCAAATGACTCAATCTCGGCTGAAAATGGCATTGGGACGGCATCCTGCAACTGCGTCCGACCAAGTTTGACGATCCCTTCGAAGCAAGCCGTCCGCTTCCGAAATGCTTTCGCCAAGGATTGTAAAGTCTCAACGAGTTGAATATTGTTCAGATAAGTACAGAGACGAACTGCGGTTGCGTATGCGTCGTTCGTTGATTGGCATCTATTGACATGGTTAATCGGGTTGATGACGTGATAGTCACCCAGTGGTCGCTCTAAAATTTGTAACGCCCTGTTTGCGATCACTTCGTTGATATTCATGTTTGTGGAGGTGCCAGCGCCTCCTTGCAAAACGTCAACGAGTAATTGGTCGTTAAACTGCCCATTCGCCACGTCCAGACATGCCTGGCGGATCGCAGGCCCTGTCCCTGGAGGCAGTAGTCCCAACGAGTCGTTGGTTAGACAGGCGGCGTGTTTGATTCGCGCTAGAACAGAAATAAAATCCGGGCAGGCACCTATTGGCGTTCCAGTCAGCGGAAAATTTGCGACAGACCTGGCCGTGTGCGCCCCATATAGCGCATCCGCCGGAACTCGAACCTCTCCTAAACTGTCATATTCGACACGGAATGATCGAGCGTCAGGATCTTCTTCCACCGAACCCACTCAGGATGTCAGGGCAAAGCAGGCCGAAACTTCGACCGCCGCACCCAACGGCAAGGACGAAACACCAACCGCAGCTCTACTGTGTTTGCCCGAATCTCCAAGGATGGCAACGAGCAGGTCGGACGCCCCGTTCATTACACGTGGATGATCGGTAAATTCAGCCGGCGCATTAACAAATCCGTTCAAGACCAGACATTGTTCTATCCGCCCAAGGTCGCCGAGCAGCGCCGCCTTGGCAGCAGCCAAGACGGCAATGGCACAGAGCCGCGCGGCCTCGGCACCCTCTGCGACGGTCAAGTCCCGGCCTACCTGCCCCGTGACCAACAGATCACCATTTCGGGGTAGCTGCCCCGAAATGTACAAAGTTCGGTTGTGCATCGTGGCGGCCATGTAGTTGGCGATTGGCGCTGCCAGATCCGGGAGAACTACACCCAATTCTGCAAGTTTTTGATCGATCGAAAGCATGTTGGCCCTTTAAGTGTTTTAGTGCGATAGGAGTTGTTGAAGGAAGGTCTTGGCGCGCTCGGTTTCCGGGGCTTTGAAGAAATCGAGGGGTGCGCGATCTTCGATTATCTGGCCTTGATCCATGAAGAGGATGCGATCCGCAACCTCGCGCGCGAAGCCCATTTCGTGCGTTACGCAGATCATGGTTCTGCCATCGCCCGCCAGCAGGGTCATAACATCGAGCACTTCCTTGATCATTTCGGGATCGAGCGCTGAGGTCGGTTCATCGAACAGCAGGATGTCAGGTTCCATCGTCAGCGCGCGCGCGATTGCCGCGCGTTGCTGCTGGCCGCCTGAAAGCTGGCTGGGATATTTGGCCGACTGGTCCGCGATCTTGACCTTTTCAAGATAGGCAAAGGCTCGCGTTTCCGCTTCTCCCTGAGCGACGCCTGCAACCATGACCGGGGCGAGTGTGCAATTTTCCAATATCGTCTTGTGCGGAAAGAGGTTGAATTGCTGGAATACCATGCCCACACGCCGCAACGCCTGATTAGCGTCGCGCGAAGGCGTCATAATGTTGGTGCCGTCGATCAGCACCGAGCCGGAATCGGGCCGCTCAAGAAGGTTGATACAGCGCGTGAGCGTCGATTTTCCTGATCCGGACGGCCCGCAAAGGACAACCCGCTGTGCTTGCGCGACGCACAGATTGACCGATTTCAGCGCGTGAAATGTGCCGAAAAATTTGTCGACCTGCTTCAGCATTATGGCTGGTTTTGATCCCTCAGCGGTCATTTTGCCCGCCCGCGAAGCGCTCTGATTCTTGAAAAGGCCGCCTCAAGGTCCCCGACTAGATCTGACGGTGCTTCCAACCCTGCATGGATGCGGATAAGCGCGCCATCTCTCTCTCCGTTGGGGAACGCCCGGACGGGAGCGGGCCAGGCAGGAACCGCGAGGCTTTCAAACCCGCCCCAGCTCGAACCAAGCTGGAAGATTTTCATCTCGTTGAAGAACACACTCGTTTCTTCGTCGGTAAGGCGGTCGAGTTGGACGCCGAACAGTCCAGTCGCCCCTGTAAAATCCCGCTTCCAGATGTGGTGACCGGGGTCGGAGGGGTGCGCGGGGTAGCGGATGGAGCGCACTTCGGGTTGCCTGATCAGCCATTCGACAAGCTGGTTCGCCGTTCGTTGATGGCGCTCAAGTCTTGCGTCTAGCGTCCGCAAGCCTCGCTGGACCAGATAGCAATCGTCAGGGCTCGCACAATTTCCCCAGCGCGCAGCAGTGTCCTTAAGTTTGCGATAGACTTCATCGTTGGCTGCCGTCATTGAGCCGAGCAGGCAATCAGAATGCCCCGAAAGATATTTGGTCGCCGATGCGATCGAGACATCCGCGCCGTGCCGCAGCGGCTTGAAAAAGAGCGGGGTCGCCCAGGTATTGTCGACAGCAGTGATGATGCTTCTTGATCGAGCGACCCGCGCAATCGCGGGAACGTCAATCACATCGAAAGTCTGCGATCCTGGCGTCTCCATATAGATAAGCCTCGTCGCAGGGCGACACAGCGCGCTGATCCCATCACCGATATGCGGGTCGAAAAATTCGATCTCGACGCCGAAGCGTGACAGAATGTCAGACAGGAATTTGCGGGTAGGCCCGTAGATACAGTCGGCGACGAGGATGTGATCGCCCTGCTCCACAAAGGCCGATAAGGTAAGCGCAATTGCGCTGGTGCCGGAGGAGGTGATAACCGCCGCGTGCCCCTCTTCGATCATCGCAATTGCTTCGGCAAGCGCAAAGGTGCTTCGCGTTCCGTAAAGGCCGTAAATGACGTCGTCGTACAGGCCCTGATGCCGGTTCATGTAAGCATCGACATCGGGATAGATAATGGTCGATGCCCGGTGGACCGGCGGATTTAGCAGGCCCGACTGCTCGCTTGGATGCGGACCTGCCTTTACGGCAATCGTCGCGGGTTCCCATTGTTTGCCCAACCGTGGCCGGTCGCCGGTTGGCGGATATAAATTGCTATCCTTGCCCATAAGAGAGTTTCCGTTCAATTTTCATGCTGAGCTGCGACAGCGAAAAGCAAATCGCGAAAAAGATCGTGCCTGTGAAAACATAGGCTTCGGCGAAATACGGACGCCACTGTGCTTCGAGAAATGACAGCCGGGTCGTTTGAAGCAGGTCAAAAACCCCGACGATCAGCACGAGCGTCGTATTCTTCACTTCGCTGATCGAAGTATTGACGAGTCCGGGCAAGCTGACCTTCAATGCTTGCGGCAATATGATCAATCGCCTTGCCTGCCACTTCGAAAAACCAAGGGCTTGGGCCGCCTCGCCTTGCCCAGGAGCAACCGCCAACAAGCCGCCACGGATCGCTTCGGCCATATAAGCCGCAGTAAAGACAACGAGCGCGAGCTGGACGCGCGGGAGACTGTCGATCGAAAGCCAACTCGGAACGAACAAAGGGAACATGACAGCGGCCAGGAAAAGGACCCCGATTAGAGGTGTGCCGCGCATCAACTCGATAAAGGCTGTGCTGGTGCCGCGCATCACGGTGCTCTTGGACCTCCGCGCAAAAGCAAGCAGCACAGCCAGCGGAAAGGCGGCGGCGACCGCAATGCTTGCGAGGAGCAGCGTGACAGGCAGTCCGCTCCATTTGTCCATAGGCACGAACGAGAAGAGCCCAAAACCTCCACGCATGAGCAATAGCGCCAAGCAAATACCAGCGATCCAGAGCATAACCAGGCGGCGCCCCCAAAGGCGGGTGACGAATGACAGACCAAGGCAACCAAGCAGGATGACCGAGGCCATAGCCGCCCGCCAAATTTCGCTATCGGGATAGGTTCCAAAAAGGATCAAGCGGGCGTTCTCTTGGATAAAAGGCCAGCATGCGCCGCTGCGTAACCCGCACTCGGTGGCGCCGCCGGAGAAAGTCGCGTCGAAGAGCAGCCATGCGAGGGCTTTTGCGCCCAACATCGAACCAAGTAGAAGCAAGCCGATCGATAACACCGTCTGAGTTCCGGTCGGGAAGAGAGTGCGGCGCGACCAGTCCCAAACGGAGCCCAGCGAATTCCACGAAACATGATGACGGTATCCCGATTCCATGCTCCGGCCGGGTTGCCCCGTCACCATCCATCCGAACGACTGTGCATAGCGTGCTGTTGCAAATGAGAGCGACAGCGAGAGAAGCAGGAAGGTTACAACGATCAACCCAACGCCCTCTATGGCCTGCCCTGTCTGGCTGATTACGGTATCGACGACTGATACGAATTCGGGGTAACCGATTGCCACACCAAGCGTGCTGTTTTTGATGGTGTTAAGGTGCCAGCTTGTCATCGGCGGAATCGCGATACGGACCGCTTGCGGCATTACCACGCGAAGCACCTTCTGATTCCGGCTTAATCCAAGCGCTGACGCTGCCTCGTGCTGGCCGAGTGGAACTGCAAGAAACGCGGCCCGGAAGATCTCAGCGAGATAGGCTGAAGTGTAAACGGAAAGGCCGATTACCAGAGTCAAAAATTCGGTCGAAAGCGACAGTCCGCCCGATACGCCGAAACGCCCGCCCTCGGGAAATGAGAGACCCTGGCCTGCAAGACCTAATATTGCCGCGAAGGACGCAATGCTGGCGAAAATACGCTTGCTTGCCCCCAAGTCCCGCAATTTCCACTTACGCGTAAACAGAAAAACGAGAATTGCTGCCGCAAGCGCGAGCGGCAACGCCCATCCGTTCCGAATGAAAGGCAGATGCGCACCGCGATTGTCGAGGCTGAACAAGCCTGCCGGGCCAGATTGATAAGGGTCGGACCCGAAAAGCAGCACTGCATACCAGACGAACATTTGCAGCAGGAGAGGCAGGTTCCGGACAAATTCGACATACAGCAGCGACAGGCGCGCAAGGAGCCAGTTTGGCGAAAGGCGCCCTGCACATACGCCCAGCCCCAGGACCGTTGAAAAAGCGATGCAAAGCACTGCAATCAAAAGCGTATTAGTCAAGCCGGCCAATAGCGCAAACGCGTAGCTGCTAGATGGCGCGTAGGCGATCAGTGTTTCGCCGATCGCAAACCCGGCCCGGTCCCCCAAAAAATCAAATCCAGTTCGAATATTGCGCTCGGTCAGATTCGTTGAAACGGTTGCCGCAAGCGAAAAAAATCCGAAAAGAGCGAGGCCAAGGCCCGCGATCCGAACCATTCCAAAACCGTCTGGCTTGAGGCGGGCGGCCATCATCGCATCGGCAACGGGTAGATCAGCCCGCCATCCCTATAGAGTCTGTTTTGCCCGCGCTCGATGCCCAGCGGAGTTATATGCTTGGCAAAGATCTCGCCATAGTTGCCCGTCGCTTTGATTGCCCGGAATGCCCAGTCGTCATCGAGCCCAAGCGATTTTCCAAAACCGGGAAGCCCGCCCAGCATCTTACGGATCTCAGGATCTCCCGAACCGTCACGCATTTGCGCCGCGTTGGCGCGGGTGACGCCCATTTCTTCGGCCGCGAACAACGCGTTGAGCACCCATTTGTTGATTTCGAACCATTGCTCGTCATCGCTTCGGACCACTGGGCCGACCGGTTCCTTGGTCAGCAATTCGGGAAGCACCTCATAATCGTCAGGACGTTCGGTGTCGGCGAGCCGTATCACTGTCAGTGTAAAAGCGTCGGTGGTCATCGCGTCGCACCGACCAGCAAAAAAGGCGAGCTTCGCTTCTTCCGGATTCTCGAAGACCACTGATCGAAAAGTTATGCCCTTGCGCTGGAAATAGTCGGCTGTGTTTAGCTCAGACGTCGTGCCTTTCGTAATGCAGATTGCCGCACCATCTAGCTCGGTCGCGGCCTTCACCTTTGCTGACTTTGGAACGAGAAAGCTCTGGCCATCGTAATACATGATGCCAACGAAATTGACGCCGAGATCGGTGTCGCGGGTAAGCATCCACGTTGTTGTGCGCGAGAGCAGGTCGGCCTCTCCGGTCTGCACGATTGTAAAGCGCTTGTTGGAGGCAACAGGCATAAATTTGACCCGCTGCGGGTCACCGAGGACTGCCGCTGCCAGCGCCCGACAATAGTCGACGAAAAAGCCCTGCCATTGGCCCTTCTTGTCGAGATAAGACATCCCGAGCTGCCCAGTGTGGATCGCGCAATTGAGGACGCCGCGAGCTTTGACTTTGGCCAGCGTCGATCCCTTTTCTGCAACCGGACCGTTGGCTTCCGCGCCCTTCGGCGAGGATGACTGGCCGCAACCGGCTGTCGCTAGCAACAGCCCCGCAACTGCGCTCCTGATCCAGCGCCTACTCACATACCCCCTATTCATTCTGTGCTCCTATCATGCTAGGGCTATCAGAAACAGTTATAATGGGGCTGACTTTATGAACCTGCGGCAATTGGAAGCATTTCGAGCGGTCATGCTTTCGGGCTCGGTCACCCAAGCGGCGCAGTCGCTCAATCTTTCGCAACCTGCGGTGAGCAAATTGTTGTCGGACCTCGAATACCGCATCGGCTTCCGTCTTTTCGTCCGGTCGCGCGGCAGCGCCCTGACCATCACGCCAGAAGCCGATGCCTTCTTTTACGAGGTCGAGCGCAGCTTTTCGGGCATCGCAGCCTTGAAGCGCGTCGCAGAGGATATTCGCAACCTGGCGACCGGCACCCTGCGGATCGCGGCGCTGCCCGCACTTGCCGTCAGCTTTCTTCCTCAAGTCATCGCCGACTTCCGACGGCAGCATCCTGGCGTCACGATCCAGTTGCAAACTCGGAGTTCTTCGACCGTGCGACAGTGGATGGCGAACCAGCAATTCGACATTGGCCTTGCGACGCCTGCCCGCGAGCTGCCAGGGATCAAGATGGAGCGTTTTATGCGCTGCGCTGGAGCATGCGTTCTGCCAACCGGACATCGGCTTGCGGCCAAGGAATGCCTTGGCCCAACTGATCTCGCGGGCGAGCCATTCATTTCTTTGGCTCTGGAGGATGGCGCCCGCCACAAGATCGACCGCATTTTCGATGATGCCGGCGTCGATCGCGAACTCGTCATCGAGACCCAATACGCTATGACGATTTGCGCGCTGGTAATGCAAGGTTTGGGATGCTCCATTCTCAACCCAGTAACGGCTGCGGACTATGCAGAGCGCGGACTTGTCGTCCGACGCTTCGCTCCGGAGGTCTATTTCGAGTATATGCTGTTTACGCCCAAGCTCAGGCCAGTATCGCAGGTGGCGCTCGCCTTTATCGCTATGCTGGAACAGCATCGGGACCGGATGTTCGGTGAAGATACCAGTCATTGACTGGGTAGAGGCGGCGGCAGCGATAGGATCGCAGCCGCCGCCCGCCCCCTCAGAATTTCGCTGTCGCGCGAAGATACCAAAAACCACCATTGAATCCCGTCGGGGCGAAACGCAGATATCTGATGCCATTGTTGATCTGCGACTGCCGCGCCTCCAAGTCCGGATAGTTGTCGAAAACATTCTCCCCGCCGACCGCGAGCTTGAACATATCGTTGATTTTGTATGACGCTTCGAGATCGACCAAGAGCTCGGCACCGCCGGTCTGGTCAGCCGCAAGATTGGCCCCATAATCAGTCCATTTCCCGTAATAATTAGCACGGGCGATGAAGCCGAACCGATCGCCTTGATAGGTGAAGGAAGCGTTCCCCTTCCACTTCGGCACAAACCCCTCAAGTTCGAGAAGACGTTCGCGATCTGCCGTAATGACCGGAGACGCCTTGATCACATCGGTCTTGGTGTAGTTCCCGTTCAAACCTAGCGTCGCCTTGCCGCCAGCCAGATCGAAACCGACTGTCAAAACAGCATCGACGCCCTGTGTTCGGCTGTCGAACGAATTGGTGAAGAAACTCACCTGCTGGAAGCTGTCGCCACCTGGAATGCCCAGCGCCGCCAATTGCGCTCGCTGCGCAGCAGTCAGGTTGAAGTTCCCTGATACTGCAATCCGATCTTCAACCTTGATGTTGAAGTAATCGAGCGTGAAGGTAATGCGATTGGTCGGCTTTATGACAAGACCGCCTGCGAAGTTGAACGATTTTTCCGGCTTCAGTGGCGTTGCCCCGAAAAATTGGGCAACCGGGTTGTTGGGCGATACAATGCCAGCTGTAAGCGGCGCGCCCGTTACGGAGTCGATGTTGGTCTGCACCTGCGAGGCGTTCGATTGTCCCGGAGTAGGTGCACGGAAGCCGGTGTTGACGGAGCCGCGAATGGCGAAAACATCGGAAAAGTCAAAGCGGCTGCTCAGCTTCCAAGTGAACCGTGAGCCGAAGTCCGAATAGTTCTCGTATCGGCCCGCGAGCCCGATTTGGAAGGCTTCAGACAAATTGCCTTCTAATGAACTATAGGCTGCCCAATTGCTGCGCCCAAACTCGCCAGCCTGGATCGGGCTGAAACCGGGGAAGCCGTTCGAACCAACCGGAAGACCAACGCGATTTCCGGTATCGGGATCAATCAGAGACGCAAAGGGACCGACCTGCCAAGATGCAAGATCGCCGACGGTGATTTCATAAGTTTCTCGTCGATATTCAAGACCACCGGCAAGCGTCAAAGGATCGCCGCCGCCGATATTGATCGGATAAGTGAGATCAAGGTTGAAAGCGAGTTCGCGCTGTTCGAGCTGGCCCGGCTTGAACGACGTAGGTGAAGTCAGGCCCAATGACGGGTTCACTGTATTGTCGATCCGGTAAGATGCGTGATTTTGTCCATAAGAAGCGCTCAAATCGTAAGTCAGGCCTGAGCCGACTTCGCCTTTGATGCCTGCTGCCATCGCGGCGTCGGTGATTGTGGCGCCGAATGCTGGCGTGAATCCGCCGGGGTAGTTCTGCCGGAAACTAAACCTTTGCCCGCCAGGGACGTTGGTTAGCGGGATCGACGTGGCGATGAACGTCGTGTTGGGGTTCCGATAGAAAAAGGCGGTTGTGCCTTTGCTCCAGCTATAGTTGCCAAAGGTGTAGAATTCCATGTCGTCGGAAAGCTCAACCCCAGCATTGACGAAGATCCTTGCCGCTTCGCTGTCAGGGTTACCCCAACGCTGCGCCGGAACCGGCACGCCTTGCACACCAGCGTTGATCAGGGCTTGAGCGTCGGGCCGCTGAATACCACGGGAGGTCGTGTTGCTGTTGACGTATTCGCCGCTGATATTGACGAAACCGTTTGCCGTAAACGGCAACCCGAGGTTCCCTTGAACCAACAGGTCTTTGCCATCGCCCTCATAATATTGCCCATAACGCGCGATCAGCAGACCGCCTTCACGGTCACGGCGCAGACCGAAATTCAGCACACCCGCGATCGCGTCCGATCCATAAAGGGCGGACGCGCCGTCGCGCAAAACTTCAAGTTGCCCTACGGCAACCGATGGTATTGCCGCGAGGTCAGGCCCTTGCGATCCCCGAATGTAAGGGACGTTCGTAAATTGCACGGTCGCACCGCGATGACGGCGCTTGCCGTTGACGAGCACCAGCGTCTGATCCGGTGGAAGGCCGCGCAGTGAGAAGGGGCGTGTAAACACAGCGCCGTCGTTGCTCACGAGACGCTGGATGTTGAGCGCAGGAACTTCTGTCCGCAACAAATCGTTCATGTCGGCCGCGCCCTTTTCGAGCAGCTCGTCGCCAGTGATGATGTCGATCGGCAATGCAGCGTCAGCCGCTTTAAGATCGTTTCGTCGCGTTCCCGTGACGACGATTGCGGTTTGGCCGCTTTCTTCTTCGGCCTCCTCTTGCGTTGCGTCTTGTGCAAATGACGGCACCGACCACGCTACTGTTGCGAGAGCAACCGCTGCGCTCGCCGTCGAAAAGGACTTCATCTTTTTCATTGCCTTCCCCCTTCCCTGAGTTTGGAAGCTTTTTGTGTGAGCCTGAGCGTATGTCGATCAGCATCCAAACGCCACGATTTATGAGATCGTATCAGCCAATACGAGAAGGCTATTCCATTTCGTTATATCTTGGCGGGTGGAGGTTGTGAGCGCATACCGCCATGTCAGCGCACATGCGCGACTAAACAGCAAACGGCTCCCCCCGCAGCGCATGTCAGAAGGCGCAGAGGCGATGAGTGCAACAAATCAGCTGTGTCCGGCCAGCATCCAGACCGCCATCGCTATCATCATCAGGTTCTCAGTTAGCGAGATAAAGCCAAGCGGCACATTGCTGTCGCCGCCGACACAGGCGCATTTGAGCTCGCGTTTGTCGACATAGACCGCCTTGAACACCGACACCGCGCCGATTGCGCCGATGAACAGCGCGACCGGGATAGACAGCCACTCCAATGCGCCCGCAGCCATCAGCACGCCCGCCAGTCCTTCGGCAAATGGGTAGATGTAGCTGTAAGGAATCCATCGCTTGGCAAGCAGGTCATAATTCAGGAACATCGTCGAGAATTTCTCGACATTCTGGAGCTTCAAGAGCGCCAGCACACACATCGAAAAAGCGATGAACCATTCAGCGGCGCGGATCGTCAGAAGTTGGCCGGACACGGCAAAGCTCGCGGCCAGCGCCATCGCCGCTGTCATGCCGAACACCGCGATGACGGGTCGGTAACTGGTCGCGCCGGGTTCGGCGACGCGCTTGCCGAAATAGCGGCGTAGATCGTCATAGCCGCCGATACGTTCGCCGCCGATAAAGACCTGCGGGGTGGTCTTGACATCATGCTGAACCTTGAACGCGTCGGTTTCCTCTCGCGTTTTCAAGTGATGGTCCTCGACCTCGAACCCTTTGCGCTCAAGCAAGTCTCTGGCCTTTAGGCCATACGGGCAAGTGTGGCCGGGCATGACCATGCGATAGAGTGTTGCGTTGCGGGCGGTGTTGCTCGCCATGTCGATTTCCTTCCTTGCAGCTAATTCATCGACACCCATATAGGTTCCGTAGTATAGTACGGAGTCAAGCGATGACGAACATGATCATTTCTCAGCTTGCCAAGGCAGGTGGCGTTGGCGTTGAGACCATCCGTTTTTATCAACGGCGCGGGCTGTTGCCGGTGCCGCCGCGCGCCGGGTCCGGGATTAACGGTGGCATCCGGCACTATGGCACAGACGAGGTGCGGCGGTTGCGCTTCATCAAGGCTGCGCAGGCGGCGGGCTTTTCGCTTGAAGAGATCAAGACTTTGCTCAACCTTGATGCGAGTGCCGATCGCCCGCAAGTGCGCGCGCTAGCGCGAGAACGCATGGCCGCACTGGATGTTAGAATCGCCGAATTGCGGCGCTCGCGAAAGGCGCTGGCGCATCTCGCTGATGCCTGTGCCGAAGGGAACGACGGCCCTTGCCCCATCATCGCGTCATTCGACCAGTTTGCGATGCAGCGCTAGCTGCAAGGCGAAATCAATATTGATCGTGCCCCCGTTTGATCGGGGCTTGTTGTCTGCCACCATTGCCAGAATTTTGGTGCGCGAGGACGAATCACGTTTTCGGCTTCGGTTTGCGCGACGAGCTGTGCGCGCTGACAATTTGCCATTGCCCGTTTGATCGTTTCAACAGGGTGGTCGCCACACCTGCGCGCTCAACCTTTTCGTCATTGGCGAGGATGATGGTGTATGTGTAGGTTTCGGTGACGAGCGCAACATCGCCTTCCCCACGCACCGATGCCTTATAGTCCGAGAAGGAAAAGGCTTTGAACGCCTTGAGTTCCGGGCCGAGATGGTGGTCCCGATAATGGTCGAAGTTTCCTTCGACTCCGCCATTCTCGAAAATCTGGGCATCCGGCGCAAATAGCTTTTCCACACCCGTAATATCCAGCTTTTCAAGCGCGGCCTTATAGCTTGCAACCACTTCGAGCGCGCCAGCATAATCTCCCTGAACCGGCTGTGCCCACGTCGCTATTGGTGTCGCAATCGTCATTGTCACGGCCAATGCCGCGATTTGGAAACGTCTCATTGTCTTCATCTCCCTTTGTCTATGTTGTTATTGATGAAATGGGCGGCTCAAGCGTGCCGAACCACGCGACGAGTCCAAGCACCGACAGCCCCAGCAAGAATTCCAGCGCAATACTGCGCTGCACGGCGCTGAGCGTTGCCATAAGCGGGGTTTCGCCATCATAGTCGTGGTTTGCGAGTTTGGGGGTCAGCGACCAGCGGTGATAAGCTGCAAGCCCAAGCATGCCGAGGAATAGGAAGAGCTTGACGAGCAGGCCCACACCATAAGATGTTGACCACAATGCCGAGAGGTTTTGAAGCCCGACCAGGAATTGGCTATTTATCAGGCCGGTTATGACAAGGATCGCCACGAGCTGCGTGCCGACAGGCGAAAATTGATCGAGCGCGCGGGCCGTGATGCGGATCGGCTGTTGGTCGCTTGAACGCTTGCAGGCCGACAGCAGGATCAGAAAGCCAACAATCGCACCGATCCACAACATCGCGGCTATCATGTGAACAATATCGGCAACGCGGTGAAACGAACCAGTCGATCCCTCGGCAGCACCGGCATGACCGGTCCAGATCAACGTCATCAGGCCCGACCCTGCGCCGACCAAAACCAGCGCGCTTCGAAAACTAACTTGGCTGTCGCGCCGAAGCATATAGGCGGCTAGGCAGGTCAGCGCCAAAACTCCGATCCGCGCGATGGCAGCATAGCCAAAATCGGTTTCAAGCAATACCGATTTGGCAAGGTCGGGATCAACATCGGTTAGGCCGGTGCCGCCCATTGAAGCAAGACCAATCCATGCCCCCATTATGCTTGCAACAAGTGCGACAGACATTGCGATGTTTATCGCACCGTCCCAGCGGATCCTCCCTATTGCCAGCCGTTCATCTGGTTGCAGCGCATAGAGCCTGAATGCGGCAGCGCCTCCCGCGACCATCAGGCTTGCATAGGTCGCAAGCCTGATGACGATCATTGCTTCCAGCGGCATGGCTCACTTAACAGTAAAGGAGAAACTACCGCCCATCTTATGGGTGTCGGCACCGGCTGCCGACCAAGTGACTTTATAGGTTCCTGCAACGAGCGCACGCTTGGGCGTCAACGTCACCGATTTCCCGTCTTTGCCAATCTGGGAGGTCGCGGCAATCTTCATTTCTGGATGATCGGTCATGCCGGGCATGGCTGTCATCACCAATGAGACTTTGACCGTTGGCCCCATCAGCTTTTCATTGAAGGTCATTGTGATCTTCGCAGGCTTCGCAACCGTTGAGTTGGCGACGGGTGTGGACGAGACCATCTTCGCATGGGCAGACGCCACGCTTGGAGCCAGTGCCAGCGAGGCCGCGCCCACGACGGCAAGAAGTGATTGGAAGCGCATATTCATTCTCCTTAAATAGTGTCCTTGCTGCTAATACGCATAGCGTGAACTTACCCCTCACACGGATTGCGTGAGGGAATTTGCGTGGCGCTGCGTATTGCAGACAGAAGGAGACCGAGATTGGACTTGAGCGATAAACTCTTAGCGCAGCTCCGCGAACACTCTCTACCGCATGACCTCGCTGCGTTCGACGACGCCGTGCTGGCTGGCGTGCGCGAACGCAAGCAAATGGGATCAATGTCTCGGAAGGCGCTAGGAACATGCGGTGCTTTGGCGCTAGGCGTTGGCCTAGCTGGCGGCGCGATGGCCGGTGGTGCGGTAGCTGCGCAGGAACCCGTTCTCGCTTTAAGCTCAGCAGACATGCTTGCGCCCTCAACGCTGCTTGAAGGCACACAATGACCCGGACCCGCTGGCTGCTGCTCATTGCCTTGGTGGCGTTTGTTGCGTCGGTATGCGGAGTTCTTGTCGCGCGACAGTTTCTCGCGACCGACGCACCCAGCGAGAGTGAAGTTCACAAACTGCTGCATGATCGGCTAGAGCTCGCGCCGCAGCAGCACGCGAAGATTGAAGCACTGGAAAAGCAGCACGCCATTCGCAAGCGTGCGCTCGAACTTGAAATGCGCGCCGCCAATGCCCGCCTCGCCGAAGCGATCGAGATCGAGCATGGCTATGGCGACCGTGTGACCGGGGCCGTAGATCATGTTCATCATGTTATGGGGGAGATGCAGAAGGAAACGCTTCAACACCTGTTTGCCATGCGCAGCGTGCTTAGTCCCCAGCAGGCGCGGATTTTCGACAGGACAGTAACAAAGGCACTGACCGGCGACAAAAAATGATGCCGGTATCGCCTGACCTTTCCGATGGCGACCTTGCGGCAATGGCGCTCGCCGGCCGCGAAGACGCTTATCGGCGCCTCTTGAACCGCCACCGCGATTATCTGTTTCGGCTGCTGCGGAATGTCGTCGGCGACGCCGATGCTGCGCTCGACATCAGCCAAGAGGCATTTATTGCGGCTTTCGCTGCACTGCGCAGTTACGACGGCAATCGTCCGTTTCGGTTCTGGCTTTCAAGGATCGCACTCAACAAGGCCCGTGATTGGGCAAGACGCCGAAAAGTGCGGGCTTTCTTCACCCGCGCTGTCGGCCTGGATCACGCAGCGAATATCGCTGATCCCGACGCGCACCCCGATACCGTCGCCGCAGATAAGGCCGAACTTGCCCAAGTGATGGGCGCTATCTTGCAACTGCCCCAAAACTTGCGCGAAGTGCTGATATTGCGGACGGTCGAAGAACTCTCTGAAGCCGAGACTGCGAATGTTCTGGGGATTAACGCCAAGGCTGTCGAGACGCGTCTATATCGAGCCAGAAAGCAGTTGAGCGCAATTCGTGACACCGCGTGAGGGGTAAGCCTTCGCGTTGCGTATCACAGACATGACCCAAACACACTCACCCTCCGCCCGCGGTAACGGGCTTGACCGCCGAGCCCTGTTGAAAGGTGCCGCCCTGACAGGCGGTGTCATGGCGCTTGGTGACCTTTTCCCAGCCTGGGCCAAAAGCGGCTCGCATGGGCTACATGCCGTGGCGGGCCTACCGGGGACGCTCAACGGCCCCGACATCGAACTCAGCGTTGGCCAGTCGGCGTTCAAGCTTGGCAAGAAAACCGGCCATGCTTATACCGTCAACGGTACATTACCCGCGCCCCTGATCCGGTTGCGCGAGGGGCAAAATGTCAAGCTGGTCGTGCGCAATACGCTCAGCGAAGATACATCGGTTCACTGGCATGGGATGTTGCTGCCTTTCCATATGGATGGCGTTCCCGGTGTCAGCTTTCCCGGTATCGGACCTGGCGAGAGCTTTACTTACGAATTCCCGATGAAGCAGCACGGAACCTACTGGTATCATAGCCACAGCCATATGCAGGAGGCGATGGGCATGTATGGCGCTCTGATCGTCGATCCGGCAGGCGCGGACCCGATCCAATATGACCGCGAGCATGTGCTGGTGATTTCCGATTGGAGCTTCGCGCACGCGCATACCAACTTCAAGAAACAGAAACAGAAGGCAGGCTATTTCAACAAGCGTAAGCAGACCTTCAGCGGCTTGCTGAAGGGCAAGGACCAGCCGCTATCCGAGCGCGTGATGTGGGGCCAGATGCTGATGGACCCGACCGACATCGCCGACGTGACCGGAGCCTATTATCATTATCTGATCAACGGCCATGACAGCATGGGCAACTGGACCGGCATTTTCCAGCCGGGTGAGCGCGTGCGGCTCCGAATTATCAATGCGGCGGCGATGAGCAATTTCAACATTCGTGTGCCAGGCCTGCCGATGACCGTGGTGGCTTCAGACGGGCTGCCACTGACCCCGGTGGAAACCGATGAATTCCAGATCGCCGTCGCCGAGACATGGGATGTGATCATCGAGCCTAAAGAGGCGATCCCCTACGCTTTCATTGCAGAGAGCATCGACCGGTCGGGCCAGTGCCGCGCGACGCTTGCGCCGCAAATGGGCATGACCGCGCCGATCCCGCCGCTGCGCGAACGCCCGCTCCTCACCATGAAGGACATGGGTATGGATCATGGCGGCGGCGGTGACATGGCCGGGATGGATCATAGCGCAATGGGCCATGACATGGGCGCGATGGATCATGGCGACATGAACATGCGCGATCCCTCGGTAGCGCCGCAGGTGAAAATGGGGCCGGGAGTCGCCAGTCTTGCGCCGACCCCGCTCGACCGCAATGCCGAGCGTCCGACGGGGCTTGAGAAAGTGCCGCACCGCGTGCTGACGCTCAGCCAGCTCCGCGCGCTCGAACCCAATCCCGACACGCGCAAGCCGTCGCGCGAGATCGACGTCCATCTGACTGCGAATATGGAACGCTATATGTGGTCGATGGACGGCGTGAAATATTCGGAGAAGACCGAGCCGCTGCCTTTCCGCCACAATGAGCGGGTGCGGGTGAACCTGATCAACCACACGATGATGCCGCATCCAATCCATTTGCACGGCCATTTCTTTGAAGTGGTGAACGGACAAAAGGGGCAATATCCGCGCAAGAATGTCGTCAATGTGCTGCCCGGTGCGAAGGTGACGTTCGATTTCACAGCGGATGCAATGGGGGACTGGGCGTTCCACTGCCATATGCTGATGCACATGCACGCGGGTATGTTCCGCGTCGTCACTGTGCGGCACGAGGAGGGCGGCGAATGATCCGTCTGGCTCTTCTTTCGGCCTCGCTGCTGCTTCCGGCGCAGGCAGTCGCCCAGTCAGGGCATCAGGGCCATGCCATGCCCGCCGAACAGCCAAAGGCCGAAAAGCCCAAACCAACCGAAGCCGATCCGCACGCCGGTCACGACATGGAAAGCATGGCCGAGGAACCGAAAGCTGCCGAGCAAGCCGACCCGCATGCGGGCCATGATATGAGCGGCACGGAAGAGAAGGCGGATGCGGATGCGGCGGAGCAGCCTGCTGCCGACCCCCACGCCGGACATGACATGGGCGCTATGGCTGCCGAGGACAGTGGCGAAAGCGAAGTCGGCGATGCGCCTGCGCCCGCTCCCCCGACCGATCATGCCGCCGACACGGTATTCGGCGGTGATGTGATGGCGCAATCGCGCAAGGAGCTGGCGCATGAAGTCGGTGGCATGGGCTATTCGCTTGTGATGCTCGACCTGGCCGAAATTGGCTTCCAGAAGGGCCGCGAAAGCTTTCGTTTCGAAGGCGAAGCCTTCACCGGCGGCAACATCAATCGCTTTGGGGTTAAGTTTGAAGGCGAGGGCGCGTTCGGCGAGCCAATCGAGGATTTGGAGCTACAGGCGCTCTATTCGCGCGCGATCGCTCCCTATTGGAACCTGCAAGCCGGTATTCGCTACGACATTAAGCCCGATCCATCGCGGACCTATGCCGTGCTGGGGGTGGAGGGCATGGCACCCTATTGGTTCAAGCTGACCGGTGCCGCCTTCCTGTCGAACAAGGGGGAAGTTCGTGCCCGTTTGGAAGGCTCCTACGACCTGCGCTTGACGCAAGAGCTTATCCTGCAACCGCGCATTGAGACGAACCTTTCGTTTCAGGACATACCGGCCATCGGCATCGGATCGGGCTTTACCGATTTCGAAGCGGGACTTCGTTTGCGCTACGAAATCAAACAGGAAGTCGCGCCCTATATTGGCGTTGAATGGCGCAAGCAGTTCGGCGATACCGCACGCTTCACACGCGCGGCGGGGGAAGATCCTTCATCGGTCAATTTTGTTGCAGGGATAAGGATCTGGTTCTGAGCCGCACGCGCGTCCATTTATTCGCAAGTCGCGTCCACAAATGGCTCGCGCTCATAATCGGTGCGCAATTGCTGATCTGGTTTGCCAGCGGTGTGATCATGAGCTTCCTGCCCATCGAGCAGGTGCGCGGCGAACATCTGGTGGACCGCGAGACGGTGAGAGTGATTCCGGCAGGCACTGGCTTTGCCAATCCGGCGACGATTATTTCCAAAGCAGGCGCGTCGGTTGAAGCCATAAACTGGCACATGCTGGGCGACCGCGCCGTTGCCGAGGTAACAACGGCCAAAGGCGTGCGGCTTTTCGACGCCGCTACGGGCGAACCGCTGCCTCCGGTCGATGCGAGCCAAGCAGCCGCCATCGCCCGCGCCGCATGGAAAGCGCCGTCCAAGCCGCCATCCAAAGCGTCGCGCGTTACGACTGAAAGCCCCGAATATCGCGGTGCGCTCCCCGCATGGCGGATTGCCTTTGCCGATCCAGACGCGACGAGTGTATTTGTCGCCGCCGACACGGGCAGGATTACGGGTGTGCGCACCGGCACATGGCGGCTCTATGACTTTTTCTGGTCGCTCCACATCATGGATTGGAAGAACCATGAGGATTTCAACACCTGGTGGCTGCTAGCTTTTGCCATTGGCGGCTTGCTGTTGGGGATTGCAGGCACCGTGCTGCTCGTCATGCGCTGGCCTTTCAAACGGCGGAGACGCGTAGCGGGATAGAAAGAAGGGGGAGGATGACGGTTTCGACACTCAGTTTGCGCAAATGGCACCGGCGACTGGCCTTGGTGCTGGGCATATTTTTCATCGTCCAGGGGCTGACCGGCGCAATCGCGCAGCAACGCTTCTGGTTGTTGCAGTGGAGCGAGCCTGAACTCTACAATGTGCAGGTGAAGGGCGCTCCGCTGCGCCCCGGCGACATTATGAAGCGGATTGCAGCGGACAAGCCCGGCTTCAATGTCGCACATATGATGTATCCTGCTGCCGTGTCCCCCAACACCGCCATCATCGTGATGGGCGGTCGTGACATGAATACCCACGATATGTCCCGGATGGTCGCGGTCGATCAATATGGCGACCGTATTATCAGCGAGCGCTCGGCGGCGGGCGGCTGGGTCGGGCTTGCAACGGCCATTCACAAATGGCTGATTTTCGGGACGCCGGGGAAGATCATCCTCACTTTGCTCGGCACGGGCGTGACGATTTTCAGCATCCTTGGCATCGTGATTTTCTTCCGCACGCGCGAAACCAGCAAAAACGCCAAGGGTGTCGTCAAGCTGCACCGCACTGCGGGGATTGCAGCGGCGCTGTTCATCGTTTCGGTTGCGGCAACGGGAACCGCGCTCAACCTGTTCACATGGGCCGAGAAAAGCTCGGGCCGTTCGGTGTTCAAAAGCAATATGTTGATGGAGGCCGATCATGGTGCGATGTCAGCGCCGCCGGTTGATGGTAACACCGCATACGACACGGCCTTGAAAGCGGTCGGCCCGCTGCACCTGATCGCCTTCGGACCGCCGGGAATGCACGCCAAAAATTACTGGTTTGCTTTCATGGACCCCCAGCTCAAGCGCACGGATGTTCTGGTCGATCCTGACAATGGCAAGGTCATAGGCGTTTACGCGACCGGCCTGACCAGCGGCGGTGATGGTGTTCGCCGGTGGCTATTTCCGATTCATACCGGCTACATCATCGGCCCGGTGATGGGCCTCCTCTACTCGATCCTCGGCGTGCTGGTTAGCCTTTGGGTCGTGACCGGCTTCATCATGTGGCGGCGGCTGCGCAAGGTGCGGGCGAAATGAGAATGGCGCATCTGTTGCGACTGGTGCTGATTGCCGCGTTGATCGGTTTCACGGCGCGCGCCGATGCGGCCTGTCTGACCACGGGAACGATGCCGAGCGTTCAACATGCTGCCGACTGCGCCGACATGGCGGGCGGCGATCACAAGGGCAAGCCGACGCCCGACACGCAAGCCGCATCCCGCTGCCCCTTCGCTTGCGTTGCGCTGGCGAGCGCCATCGAACCGCGCATCCCCAATCCGCGCCATGAACTTGCGATGCTGGAGCCAAAGCCGTCGCTTTCGCTCATTGGAATAGGACAAAGGCCACCAGTCCCGCCACCGCGCTTCTTCGGCAACGACCAATATATTTCAATCTGATTTTTTGGAGAATTACAATGAAGAAGCATATCATACTCGGCGCGCTCGCGCTTGCCCTTCCGGGCATTGCCCATGCCGCCGAAACGCCCGCGCCGCAGAAAGAATGCTGCTGCTGCAAAAAGGGCGAAGATGGAAAAATGGCCTGCTGCAAGGACAAGGATGCAAAGTCCGGCGAGGCCCATGAAGGCCATGACATGAAGGATATGAAGCACTGAGCGAGAATGTCGGAGGGCGGGCAACCGCCCTCCGGCAACTTTTCAGGCACTTCGTTCGAGGAGTAGAATCATGAAGATGAAAACTACGGTCGCGTTTGCGGCCATCATTGCCGTTGCCGCAAGCGCACCGGCGTTCGCGTCAAGCCCCGAACAGGGCGGGCATTACGAATGGCGTTATGCGCCTAAGCCTGGTCCCAACAAGTCCAACCTGCCAAACTATCGCCGTGTTTGGATTGCGGACAGCGGTCCAAGCATGGCGATGAAGGAAGGGTGCAACACGATGCCGTGCTGCGCAACTGCTACCGCACAGACGTGAACGAGAAGCTGGAGGCCGGGAAACCGGCCTCCAGCCCTGCCCCCGAAAGTCGATCAATTCAATGCCCCAACCGCAAACCTTCACGCCCGCCGCTGGTCGCTTCGCTTCGACCGGCCTGTATGATCGCGGTGTTGCCTTGCTCACCCGTGAGCGCGTCTGGCGCGACGCTTTGCTCGAATTGCTCGCACCGGCACCTGATGAAACCATCCTTGATGTTGGATGCGGGACGGGTTCGCTTGCAATCTTGTTGAAACAGCGCCAGCCTTTGGCGCGGATCATCGGCCTTGATCCTGATCCCGAAGCACTCGCAATTGCCGAGGCGAAGGCGAAACATGCCGGAGTGACCATCGAATGGCAGCAGGGCTTTGCAAGCGACGCCGCCAAATTCGGTCCGGTGGACAAAGCGGTATCAAGCCTTGTCTTCCATCAGGTTCCACTTGACGGCAAGCGCACCGGATTGGCTGCCATGTTTGCTTGTGTGCGCGAGGGCGGAATGGTCTGTATTGCGGACTATGCGACGCCAAGCGGCTGGGCGATGCGGCAGGCGTTCCGCTTCATCCAGTTGATAGACGGTCGCACCGATACGCAGCCTAATGCCGATGGCTTTATCGAAGCGGAGCTTGGCAGGCTTGCCGCTGGGCCGGTATCAGCCGATTTTGCTGTTGATACCCCTACCGGCACAATTTCGATATTCGCTGTCGAGAAGACAGCCAAATCGCTAAAGGAAACTAACTCGTGATCAGAAAACTCACCTTGGCAATTGCCTTACTTAGCTCGACTGCTGCGCTGGCTAACGACATAGTAATGCACCGCGACCCTGGTTGCGGCTGTTGCGAAAAATGGGCGCAGCAGGTGCGCGCGGCCTTCGGGCGCAAGGTTCAGATTGTTGATGATCGGCAACGCGCCGCTTTGCAGCGCCGCATAGGGTTGCCTTCCAATCTCGCTTCCTGCCACACCGCGCTGATCGACGGCATGGCGTTCGAGGGGCATGTTCCGATCGCCGACATGAAGCGATTGTTAGTCGCCAAGCCCAAAGGCGTGAAGGGTCTCGCCGTTGCAGGAATGCCGCTCGGCTCGCCGGGGATGGAGGCGCCGGCCTCCCCCAAAGATCGCTACGACGTCATGGCTTTCGGAACCGCCAAACCCTTCATCTTTGCCCGACACTGATTGGCTGTTTCACCGCTAGTCGTGCAACGCATCCTCGTCACCGCAAGGTTCGGTCTCGGTTTGCAGCGTCGAATGGTGAATTTTGAACTCGCCTTCGAGCATTTCCACGATGGCCTTGCGGACGGCGGTTTGATCCTGTCCATCGGCGACGCCGATATGCGCGGTCAGGCTGGCATCGTCGCCCGCCACCGACCAGACGTGGAGATCGTGGACGCCCGCCACACCCGGCACCGCGCCGATAACGGCGCGGATTGCGTCGAGGTCCATGCCGCGCGGCACACCTTGCAGCAGGATGTGCGTCGTATCACGCAACAGCACCCAGGTGCGCGGCAGGACCCACAGGCCGATGGCGATGGCGACGATGGGATCGATCCAGCTCCAGTTGGTGAAGTAGATCAGGATTGCCGCTCCGATCACGCCCAACGAGCCGAGCATGTCGGCCCAGACTTCGAGATAGGCTCCCTTGACGTTGAGGCTGGCCTCCTTGCCGCCCGCCAGTACGCGCATGGCGATCAGGTTGACCAACAAGCCGATGCTGGCAACAATCAGCATCCCGACCGACTGGACGGGTTCGGGTGAGAAAAAGCGCATCACGCCTTCGTAAAGGACGTAACCCGCGACCACGAACAGCAGCACGGCATTGAATGCGGCGGCAAGAATTTCGAACCGGCGATAGCCGTAGGTCCGTTCCTTGTCGGCGGGCCGCTGGCCTATGTTGATCGCCGCCAGCGCAATCGCCAGCGCCGCCGCATCGGTGAACATATGCGCTGCGTCGGAGAGCAAAGCGAGGCTGTTAAACCACCATGCGCCGACCAGTTCGGCAATCAGGAAGCTGCCCGTTAGCGCGAGCGCAATAGTCAGGCTTCTGGCGTTCGCCCCAGCGGTGTGATCATGCCCTGCATGGCCGCCGCCGTCGCTTACGTGGTCATGTCCTTCGCCCATAGTCAATGCGCTGCCTGACCAGCGGGCGCTTTGACCGCATCGACGGGGCAACGGTGCATGATCAACGGCGTTCCCCGATATGTTTTGAGCGTCAGCTTATCCGCCGTTCTTGCCTCGACGGTGAAGGTGCGCGGCGTCGCGCCGGTCACCATGTCGGCAAAGGGCATGTGGCTGTGCGTATAGTCGATGGTCGCGCCATTGTCTTTCCACATGCCAACCGATGTCGGGCCGGTGTCGGGGAGCTTCACTTCAACATAATAGCCGTCCTTGTGAAACGCCCAAGCGGTTCCCGTTGTGCAATTGGCAGTTTCTCCAATCGACCAGACGCCCACAATTGAGGGCGGCAGCGTCGTGGCATGATGGTCTGCGCTCGCGGGGGCCGCGAGCAGTGTAAGGGTCAGGGCAATCGTTTTCGTCATATCTCTATCCTTCATGCTGTTGCAGGCTTGAGGCCGCTATCGGGGACCATTGGCGCATCTTCGGCTTCATCCTCGCGCCGATGCACCAAGCGGTAGAGCGCGGGCAGCACGAGCAGCGTCAGGATCGTCGAGGAAATAATCCCCCCGATCACTACGGTTGCAAGCGGGCGCTGCACTTCGGACCCCGCGCCGACATTCACGGCCATCGGCACGAAGCCGAGCGAGGCGACGAGCGCGGTCATCATTACCGGGCGCAGGCGGGTGAGCGCACCTTCGCGGATCGCCTCTAACAGTTCGCCGCCACGCTCGCGCAAATCCTTGATGAAGGACAGCATGACGACGCCGTTCAGCACCGCCACGCCCGACAGCGCGATGAAGCCGACGCCAGCCGAGATCGACATGGGGATGCCCCTGAGCGCCAGCGCCGCAACGCCGCCCGTCAAGGCCAGCGGCACACCGGAAAAGACAATGGCCGCATCCTTGGCGCTGCCGAACAGCGTGAACAGGAGTCCGAAGATCAATAGCAGCACCAGCGGCACAACGATCTGTAAGCGCGTCGCGGCAGACTGGAGTTGCTCGAACGTCCCGCCATATTCGATGTAATAGCCATCGGGCAGCTCGACCTCGCTATCGACCTTTTGCCGCAGTTCGGTAATGAAACTGCCCAAGTCGCGCCCGCGCACATTGGCGGTGATCACGGCGCGGCGCTTGCCATTCTCGCGGCTGATCTGGTTGGGACCAGCGGCAAGCGAGATGTCGGCGACTTCCGCCAGCGGCACCGAGCCGCCTGTAGGCAGCGCGACGGGCAGGTTGCCAAGCGCGGCGAGATCGGTGCGGAGCGCTTCGGGCAGCCGGACAACCACGGCAAAGCGCCGGTCGCCCTCGAACATTTCGCCCGCTCTGGCCCCGCCGGTGGCGGTCGAAACCGCGTCCTGCACATCGGCCATGCTGACGCCGTAACGCGCCAGCATGTCGCGCTTGGGAACGACCGACAGCATCGGCAGGCCGGTAATCTGTTCGAGCTTCACATCCTCGGCCCCGGCGATGCCCGCCGCGACATCGTTGATTGCATCACCGCTTTTCAAAAGCTGGTCGAGATCGTCGCCATAGAGCTTGATCGCCACATCGGCGCGGACGCCCGCGATCAACTCGTTCATGCGCATTTTCACCGGCTGGGTGAACTCATAATTGTTGCCGGGAATCTGGCTGACTGCCTTGTTCAATTCTGCCACCAGCGCGTCGCGGGTCTTGCGCGGGTTCGGCCACTGCTCGCGCGGTTTAAGCATGATGAAATTGTCCGCGACCGAAGGCGGCATCGGATCGGTTGCGACGTCGGCGGTGCCGATCTTGGCAAACACCCGCTCGACCTCCGGGAATTTGCGGATGCGCGCCTCCAGCGTCTCTTGCATCTCGACCGCCTGACTCAGACTGGTGCCGGGGATACGCAGCGCGTGCATGGCAATATCGCCCTCATCGAGATCGGGGATGAACTCGCTGCCAAGTCGCGTCGCGCCGAACCCGGCGATGGCGACGAGCAGGATAGCGATGGCAACCGCCGTCTTGGGCCATGCCAGTGCGCGTTCGAGCAACGGGCGATAGCCATTGCCTAGACGGCGCATCAGCCAGTTCTCCTTTTCCTCGACCTTGCCGGTCACAAATTGCGCGACCGCAGCCGGAACCAGCGTCAGCGAGAGGATGAGCGCAGCAGTGAGCGCCAGCACCACCGTGATCGCCATCGGGTGGAAGGTTTTGCCCTCGATCCCTTCAAGCGCAAAGATCGGCAGATAGACGGCGGTGATGATGACTACACCGAAGATACTGGGCCGGATGACTTCTGCACTGGCCGAGGCGACAAGCCCGAACCGCTCGTCGCGGTCGAGCAGGCGGCCAAGCCGGTGCTGCGCCTCGCCCAAACGTCGCAGGCAGTTCTCGACGATGATCACCGCGCCATCGACGATCAGCCCGAAATCGAGTGCGCCAAGGCTCATCAGGTTCGCCGATGTCCGCGTTTGGAGCATTCCGGTCAGAGTCATCAGCATGGCGACCGGAATGACCGCCGCCGTGATCAGTGCCGCCCGAAAATTGCCGAGCAGCAGGAACAGGATGACGATGACCAACAACGCGCCTTCGGCAAGGTTCTTTTCAACCGTGGCGATGGTGCGATCCACCAATGCCGTGCGGTCGTAAAGCGGATGCGCAATGACGCCAGCGGGCAAGGATGATGTGGCCTGTTTGAGCTTCTCCGCCGCCGCTTGCGCAACGATCCGCGGATTTTCGCCGGTCCGCATGAAGATGGTGCCGAGCACGATCTCCTTGCCATTCTCGGTCGCTGCGCCCGTGCGCAGTTCGGAGCCGATGCTGACTTCGGCAACATCGCCGATACGGATTGGCACGCCGCCGCGCGTGGCAAGGATGATGTTTGACAAATCCTGCTCGCCCGCCGCCTGTCCCGGCACGCGGATCAGGATTTGCTCGCCGCCACGCTCGACATAGCCCGCGCCGCGATTGGCATTGTTCTTTTCAAGCGCCGCTACGACATCATTGAGCGAAAGGCCCAGCGACGCGAGATAACTGGGGTTGGGCGTCACATGATATTGCCGCTCATAGCCGCCGATCGTGTTGACCTCGGCAACGCCCGGAACCGTCCGCATTTGCGGGCGCACGACCCAATCGGAGAATGTCCGCAGATCCTCTGCGGTCCATTCGCTGCCATCGGGTTTTCGCGCGCCAGCCTTCGGTTCGATGGCATACATGAAGATTTCGCCAAGCCCCGTGGCGACCGGTCCCATTTGCGGCTCGATGCCGGGCGGCAACTGCGATTTGACCGACTGGATGCGCTCGGAAACCTGTTGCCGCGCAAAGAAGATGTCGGTGCCATCGTCAAAAACGACCGTGACCTGAGACAGTCCATAGCGCGAAATGGAGCGCGTATAGGAGAGGTTGGGAATGCCAGCGATTGCTGTCTCGATGGGAAAGGTAATGCGTTGTTCGGATTCGAGCGGTGAATAGCCTTCGGCCTCGGTGTTGATTTGCACCTGGACATTGGTGATGTCCGGCACCGCGTCGATAGGCAGGCGCAGCGCACTCCACACGCCAATGGCGCATAGCAGCGCAACGGCAGCCATGACGAACCATCGCTGTTTGATCGAAAAGCCGATGATGCGGCCAAGTAATCCTGCCTCAGTGGTCATGACTGGCTCCCGATTTTTCGATGTCAGCGCGGACAAGGAAGGAGCCTTTGGCGACATAAGGCGTGCCGAGTTTCAGCCCGCCAAGCACCTCGGTCCATTCGGGTGACGAGCGGCCAAGCTGTAGCATCCGCACTTCATAGTCGTCGCCGTAATTGGCGAAGACGACCTTGAAATCGCGAAAGGGCTGGATCGCTTCAGTGCGCACTGCGAGCGGCACTTGCACGGCATTGATGACGACCCGCCCGCGCAAGGCCATACCGGGACGCAGCGCACCGCTGCGGTTGGGGATATTGGCGCGCATCAGCGCGGTCCCCGCCTGCTGATTGCCTTCGGGCAAATAATCGCCGAGTGTCGCTTGTGCGATGGGTTTGCCGTCTTGCGTTTCGACGGTCACCTTCATGCCCGGACGGATCGCACCCAAATCCTTGGGGAAGATGTTGAACACTACCGTCGTCTGCGCGGGGTCGGTGATGACATAGAGCGCACGGTCGCCCGTCACATCTCCCGGATTGCCATTGCGTTCGGCAATCACGCCGCTCGCGGTCGAATAAACCGGATAGATTTGCAGGCTTTCGCTCGATTCAATCCGTGCGATCAACTGCCCGCGCTTGACATAATCGCCGACATTCTTGGTCACGCTAACAATCCGCCCCGGAAACTGGCCACGGATTTCGGAGCGTCCGGTGGTCGCCAGTTGCACCGTGCCGAACAGTTCGCGGCTCTCGCCGATAGTTGCTGGGCCAGCAGTGATAACTTCAACCCCGCCTGCCTTGGCCGCATCGGCGGTTATCGTGGTGCGCCCTTCCGGACTGGCATATTTCCAGACATGGCGCTTGCCGTTTTCGACCGCGACAACTTCCACATCGAAGCTGTGCGGTTCTTCGACCACGCCTTGCCCGGCGAGATATTTGCTTGTCGGTTTGAATGCGAAGCTATCGACCTGTCCGCCGAGACGCTTGAGTGTCACAGTCAGTTGAACCGATGCCGGATCAACGGGCTTTCCACCGCGCGACGGATAGACGCGATATTGCGGCTCCTGTCCGTCTTCGAAAATTGCTATTTCGACCGCGAAGTCCCCATCCTTCAGCAATCGCCCGCCATTCGGACCCTTGGCAGGCTCTTCGTCGCCATGCGCTTCGCCTTCGCTATGGCCTGCCTCCTCGCCGCCGCCACAAGCTGCGAGTGATAATGTCGATGCCAGCACCAAAGCGGCGGGAATGAGTATCTTCTTCATGGGTTCATCTCCCCGGCCTGTGCGGCGTCAAAGCGTCCGGTCAGGCGGTCAATTTCGGTTTGGGTGTCGCGGTAGCGGTTCATCGCGTCGAGCCAGCTTTCCTGCACCTCGACGATGGCGTTGGCGGCGTCTTCGATGTCGGAAAAGCGAAAGCCGCCGCGATTATAGCCTTCACGCACTTCCGCGAGCGTGCGGACGGCTTTGGGATAGACCTCGTCCATGATCCGGTCGGCCCGCTTCAATGCGGCATCGGCATCGGCACGCAGCGAAGCCAATCGGCGCAACCGTTCGAGCCGCGCTGCTTCGGCCAAGAACTCGACCTGCCGCCGTTCGGCCTGCGCGCGCTCGATATTGCCCTTGTTCTTGTCGAACCGGCCAATCGGGATCGAGATACCGACAACCGCCGCAACATCATCGGTATCGCGCAGATAGCGAAGGCCGCCGCTAACAGTGTAATCCTGTGTCGCTTTGGATTGCTCGACAACCACCGCTGTCTGCGCGCGTTCGATGGCTGCATCGCTAACTGCTTGATCAGCGATAGTCAGCTTTTCCGCAACTTGCTTGGCTTCACTAAATCCGGCGTCGATTTCGACGTCACTGCCGATCCCGCCCCAATATCCTGCCAGCGTGTCCAATGCGTTGGCGTAGCGCGTCTCTGCCTCATCAAGCCCGATTTCGGCCTGTGCGACCCGCGCCGATGCGCGCGTTTCGACAAAAAGCGGGTCTTTATATCCGCGCACACGGCGTAGGGATTCAGTCTGCAACTCGCGTTCGGTCTTCAATCGGAAGCCTGCAATGGTGACGATGGCCGATGCAATCTGCGCGTCGATATAGGCGCGCTGCACGGCGGCGGCGATGTCGAGTCGGGTGACCCCGGCCTGCGCCTGCGCAAGCTTCACATCGCTTTCCGCCAACGCAACCCGCGCGGCGCGTTTGCCGCCGCGCTCGATTTGCTGGCTATAGGTCACCGTCGTTTCGGCTTGCCGGAAGATATCATAACGCCCGGTGCCGATGAAATTCTCGGCCTCGGCAGAAATCACCGGATTGGGCTTTACGCCCGCCTGCCTTTTGCCAGCCTCGGCAGCGGCAATCGCAGCCTCATTGGCCTTGATCAACGGCGCGGCGGCAATCGCCTTTTCGACCGCCTGATCGAGCGACACAGGCTCTGCAAGCGCGCTTGGGGCGATGGATGCGAGCAGACCCCCAAGCAGGGCCGCCCGAAATTGGGAGGGCATGGACTATCTCCTGAACTTTGATGCAAAAAAGCGCGCGAAACAGCGCGCAAAAGCGTCAAAGATCAGGCGAGCGGCGGCTGGAGAGGCGGCGCGGTTGCGCGGCTATGCAGGGCAGCGGAGCTGGTCGGCACGACCAGTGATTTGGAAATCGGCATCGGGGCGAGATCAACGACCGGTGCCGGGTCAACTCCCATCGGGCAATGATGATGGTGCATGATGTCAGTGCCCACATCGACCGGCACATCGCCCTTCTTATCGCTGGCATCGTCAGCGTGACTGGCGTGATGGTCGTGATGCAGTCCATGATCCGTCACGTCCTGGGCATGCGCGGTCGCAGGCAAGTGCATCCCAGCCAAGATGACTGAAAACGCAATGACAATACGAAGGAGCACGAGGCGCATAATAGTCATCTAACCAAAAGAGGGCAAAGCGGCAAGTTCAACGTCGCGCCGCAGCAATGATCGGTTTCAGATCGTCAGGTATTTCCATCTCGACAAAGGCGCTGATATGCGAACGGCCATTATTACCCCACGGCAAGCGCCCCGTAGCATTGCCCAGAGGTGCAAGCAGCAAGCGAACAAGCTGACCTAACACCTCTTTCGGCTGCCGCAGGTGGATGGCGTAGCCCAGCATTTTCATGTGCGAATCCAGATGCAGCCCCATCCGCAATTGTCCAAGGATGTGTGCCCGCTCCAGATGCCGCCAAGCGGTCGCTTCACCGCCCAATGCACGAGCGACTTTATAGCCATTCAATTCAGCCTGATAGGCGCTGTTCAATTCTGCGCTCATCTTATTTTCCTCTTGAAATGCTGTTCGCCAACGCACGCCAGCGGCGCTGGCGATGGCGGTAGAAGATTTGTGCAAAGGCCCAGATGAATGCAGTCAGCAATCCGGCCCTTACCTCTACCTCATCGCGGTATTGCGTGCCGCCCGTGTCATCGGGTTCGACGGTTATCCAGTGATCCCAAGTCTTGACCAGCCCGCTATGCCCGTTGTCGCGCAACTTTTTGGGCCAAGGTGCTGCGTCACCCACATGGATTGAAGGCACGATCCACTGCGTTCCGAATGGCAGAAACCCGACTAATGTGAGCTTTACGAGGAAGCGGTCGCTTCCGCCAAAATGGGCTGCGTTTGCCGGGTCGAGCAGTTCAAAGCGAACCAAGGGCGCGGCAATGTGTATCAAAGGCGCTGGCGTCTGCAATTTTTCCCAGACCTGATCGGGCGGCAAGGCGATGCGCGTTGAAAGACTTACTTTCATGCCAATTCGCCCGCCGCCAAGACTTCACCGGCAAGCTCTGCTCGCGCCTGCCGGATAACCTGCCACCCCCCGCTGATACCAAGGCAAGCCATGACTAGAGCGACGATCAAGTCGGGCAAACCGCTTCCGGTCCACAGCACGGCAAAGCCCGCGCCGATCACGAGTAAATTGTTGATCGCGTCGTTGCGCGAGCAAATCCACACCGAGCGCATGTTCGCATCGCCCGTTCGGTAGCGATAGAGCGTCAGCGCCACGCCGAGATTGACGGCGAGCGCTAGCGCGCCGACCGCACTCATCGCATAAGGTTCGGGATTGCTGCCGTTGAGTAAGCCCCAGATCGCCCAAGCGAGCACCCCGCAGCCGAAGGCCATGATCGTGATGCCCTTGAGCAACGCCGTCCGCGCCCGCCAAGCAAGCGCCATCCCCGCAACGCCAAGGCTGATCGCATAATTCGCGGCGTCGCCCAGGAAATCGAGCGCGTCGGCCTGCAACGCCCGCGAACCCGCATAAAAGCCCGCAACGCCTTCAACTACAAACATCGCGGCATTCAGGCCAAGCGCAATCCACAACACCCGCCGCCAGCGGGTGTCATTGAGCGTTTCCTTGCTACCGCAGGCACTGGCGCAGCAGTCATCGGGCAAATGCGAAACTCCTTGTTCAAATCCGAGTCGCGCACCTATATGCACCCTGTAGCAACTACAGGGTCAATCCATGAAAATCGGAGAGTTATCGACAGCCACCGGCACCAACATCGAAACCATCCGTTATTATGAGCGGATCGGCTTGTTGCCGTCGCCTCTACGCACTTCTGCAAACTATCGCAGCTATGGTGAACCCCACCGCACGCGGCTCGCCTTCGTCCGCCATTCGCGCGAACTTGGCTTCACCATCGAGGAAATCCGCTCGTTGCTTGATCTTTCCGATCACCCCGATCGCGATTGTGCCGACGCCGACCGCATCGCTACGAGCCATCTGGCGCAGGTCAAATCCAAGATCGCCCAGCTCGAATCCTTGCGCAGCGAACTCACGCGGATCGTCGGAAGATGCAGGGGCGGCGTCGCTGCGGACTGCCGCGTGATTGAGGCGCTTGGAAACCATGCCATGTGTAATGCCGAGCGTCATGGTCAGTCATGAGGAATTCGCTGTATTGCCGACTTCTCGCTTACTTTGACACAGAATCAACGAGTTGATCGTGTCACCGCTCTGCGGTCGAACTGACGAGAGACCGGCCAAGCGTGGCAACGACAAGGCTTGAGATCCGTTCCTGTTGGGCACGTAAATGGCCCCGCAGTAATTTGTCGCGTGTTATATAGCCTGCGTTCACGCCGCGCAGCGAGTGGTTCATCAGCAAATGGATGTCGAGTTCGGAAATCTCGGCAACCTGCCCAAGTGTGCGATAGGTTTGCCGGAGATCGTTGCCCCATTTTGAGAGCGTCGTTCGCTCTTCCTTATGCTCATACATATGACCTTCCGCGCTTTCAGCTGGGAATAGCCAATATTCTGATTGGACCGGGAACATGACGCGCGCCACGCGAATCTCGCGGATGATGCAGCGCATGATTGCGTGTGACATTGGGATATCAAATGCCTTGTCAGTGCCGCCTTTGGGTTTCGGGATGTGCAAAAGTCGCGTTTTGAAATCGATATGTTCGATGCGGATTGTTTTGAGCGCCGTTGGGCGGGAGCCCGTCAGCAAGGTGAGCAGGTGAAATTCCCGCCTCATGGGATTGGAAAGTTGGTTGAGCTCGGCAAACCATGTCGGCAAGTCTTCAATGCCCATCCCTGTATCGCGGCGTTTTTCAGGGTTCCAGTCTATGGCAAGAGCAGGGTTGTAGGATGGCAGCTCGCGATTTGCCTTGAGAGCGTGGTTATAAATCGCGCGAAATGCCTTCATCACACTGTTGGCTATATAGGGGCCGTTCTTGTCCGTAATGCGTTCGTGGCGTTCGATCACGAACAAAGGACGCGCACCCAGCTTCGCCAATGGCCAGTCCAGCCAATCACCCAGCAGCCTTTCCATATAGTCACGGTAGTTCTCGATGGTCCGCGCACCGCGTTCACGCCGCGTCATATGCGAATCCCGGTAGCGTTCCCACGCGCCGCGCAAAGTAATCGAGCCGTTGACAATCCGCGCCGGCTCGCCGGGCATTTCGCCTTTGGAAAACGCCACCATCGCTTCCTTGGCTTTGTTGCGCGCCTCGCGTGCCGACAGCACCGCGCAGTCACCGAGCTTGCGCTGGACGCAGAATTCCCTGACACCATCGCGCCAATGTTCGCCCTGCACCATATAGGTTTTGGTGCGCTTGCCGATGCGGACGAAAAAACCCTTCAGCTCGACGTCGCGCACCTTATACTGACCGTCGGCTGAGAATGGCAATTTTGCGATTGACTTCTCGGTCAAGAGTAATGCTTCACTCATAATATGACCTCCAAACTAATCACGGTTTGACCTCCACACGGAAAGTAAGGGTGTCGCATTAGTCAGGAATTAGTCAGGGCAAGTTATTTGAAACAGTGTTTTTGTCACTCTTTCCCATAGCAGCGCAGACTAGCCGTCCATGCGATAAGTTATTGTGAGAGTTGACTATTTTGTCTTGGGATTGTCAAGTGGAGAATGCCCGGATACGCGAGCAAACCTCCACACTGGAACTGGGGGTGTGGGGGTCGGAGGTTCGAATCCTCTCGTCCCGACCAAACTATCGGATTTCTGTAAAGCATTGCAATAAAACGATAAAATTCGCCCGTTTTAGCCTGTGCAGAACCTGTGTAGATTTTTTTCGGTATTTTTGATTTGCGCAGCAGCAATGAGACGCGCCACACCGAAAGACGCCGGGCCGATGAGGTCCTAATCCAGAGTCCGAAAACGCGCGTGAAAGCGCCTTGCGATTGCCGACTATGCTGATCTGAATGGGGGTCTGCGTTGCCACTTCGCGGCGTGGCCGAGCGCAATCCGATTACGTGTCCGAAGAACTGCTTACGATCCGAAAATTGGTCGGATCGGCGTTCAGCCAAAACTCAAAGCCGCGCTACATTTTGAGTCGGACGAGACTATGCTTGTTTACCGCAGAAATTGGTCTGCCGAAATCAGCATGTTGCCGGTTGTTTTGATGAACAACGCATATCCGCCATTTTTCAAACGCAAATGTGCAAGCATTTGTGTAATTGAAGGTGAATCAAAGGTGCCACATTGCGTCCCTTTTAAATTCGCCAGCGGCGAAGGGTCACAATTTGCGGTGAAGACGCGGGCAACGGGGTGCTTGAGGCTCAGCGCACCTTTCTCCTTCGCCCGCTTGGCCCGTGTCCCGATTAAGAGCGCCAGCGGCGCATCGGGAAGCGGGGGCAAACGCAAGGCTCACAAGGGCACCATCGGTGCTGAACCAGCATTTGGAAGGAGAGACTCTGAAGGCGACTGCGATACAGCCCCATTCGGAACCTGATATGCTAATGCCTCGCTGCTCTCGGCATTCGGGAGCGACCTGCGCGATCCCGTGACGCCGCAGCTTTGGCAGCCTTTGCCGCTGCCTCGCTGTCGTCGCCAGGCTCGCGGATCAATTCCCAGCCGGTCATGCCCATCAACACGCGGTCGGCGTGCTTGATAGTGTTCACATGGCCATAATGCTGCTCGATCATCTTGACCGACGTGCCCATTTGCTCGGCAAGGATATAGACATCGACTCCTTCGGACAGGCGGAAGGTCGCATAGGTGTGGCGGAAGCAATAGGTTGAACGGGGAATGCCGTTAGGTCCCATTCGCAGCCCTGACTCTGTCAGCAAATCTTGCACCGTGTCGCTGTAAAGATACTTGGCAGGCTTGCCGTTGATGATGGTGAAAACGGGATCGTCCGGGCTGGTCGCCTTTGACTGCTCGCGGACGCGATCAAGATAATCACCGACACTTTTTGGGGCGACTAACTTGCGCGACTTGCCCTTGCCCTGAACGAACATCACGACGATTTCGCGTCCGTCCCTATCCTTTGCCGTCGTGATGTGGCGCCAGCGCAAGTTCCTCGCTTCAGGTGGTCGCATCCCGGTGTTGCACATGATGAGCATGAAATTGTAGCAGATGTTGCGATACCAGAGGCCCTGCGGCGATGTCGCCGCCTTGATCCATTTGCGACCGAAGCTGTGCAGCTTGCGATATTCCTCCGTCGTGAATTCGTCGCGCCGCATGGTCTTGAGTTTCGGCCTGCCTTCGAAGCGGTGGCTCGCCGGAACATAGCGTTTGCTGATCGCAAAGCTCATCACCGCATTGAACGCGCCCATCTCAACGCCAATTGTTGCGTCACTGACAATCTTGCGCAAACGCCCCTTGCCTGTCTCGCGTCGCCATGTTGGATAATTCGTCCAGCTATCTTGACCGATAAGGTGAATCTGTGTGCTTCCGACATAGTCGTCCAGAACACGGCGGCAACGATTGGCGACATTCTTAACGCTGTCGGCTGACATCTCACCAAGCTGCACTCTGCGCTCTAGCTTGGCGATGTATTCTTCAGCGACATGGCGGAATGAGCGATTGAACACAGGAACATCGTGTTTGACGCGAAAGCGAATGTCGGCGTCGAAATCGAACGCTTTTTCCCGCGCTGCCTCTCTGTCGGATGTTCCGAGCGCGGCGGTCTTGTACCGATCCTCTTTCGGGAGCTTGACGCGACAATAGAAGTTGCGGTGCTCAACGTCGCCACGCCTGAAGATGATCAGGCCGGGTTTCAGCTTTTCCTTGTCGACAACAAACGCCATGACCACGCTCCACTGTGCAGAATCTGTGTAGATTAGCGGCTGGGAGGCGCGGAAATCCATAGCTGTGCAGGTCCTGTGTAGCGTATTCTGCCTTATTTTATTAGCCTATTCCAATGATTTATTCGAATCCTGTCGTCCCGACCATTTCACGACATCATCAGTGCCGCGCGGGTCAGCGCCCCGGGATCGGGCAGGATTCGGTGCTTCCCACTTGCCGCTCCGCCACGGTGCAGGCCGCCGTGCCCGTTGCGGAACAGACGGTGCCGCCGCCGACCGGCTGGCATTGCCACTGAACATCGGCGGCGCGGGCGGCGCGCACCTTGCCGCCGCTGGCCTCGGCAAAGCCGGTGCAGACTTTCGCGGCCTCCGCATCCACCTGAGGCTGGGCGGCCGCCTGCGCGGCGGCTTCGCTGGCGGCGGGACGCGCATCGGCGGCGGCAACGAAAAAGGGCGCGCTGCGCTGGCTGTCGACCCACTGCGGGCCGCTCGCCTGGCGGTTTTCATAGATGATGGTCGCCTGCGCCGCATAACGCCCGTCGGGATAGGCCTTGCGGAAACTGGCCAGCGCCGCGCAGCTGTCGGCGGGCAGCGCCGCCCACGCCCGCTCCTCGTTAAAGCGCGGCCAGGGCAGTTTGTTGTAAATCTCCCCGGGCAGCGCCAGCGCGCCCAGCAAGCCCGCAATCCCCACCACCAGCACCCAGGATTGCCGCGCCAGCAGCTTGACAGGCGCGCTGGGCGCCGCCGGATCGCGGCCCGCGACCTTATATTTCGCGGCGGCAACGATGTCGTTGTAGAAAATCTGCCCGACGGCCCAGCGCAGCAGGCCTTTTTCGGCGCGACGCCAGCCGCCCAGATTATAGGTGGTCATGGGCAGGTCGGCGGGCGCGCTGCCCGCGTCGAGTTCAATCCCGACCGCCGTCTGCTGCGCCACTGCCGCGCGCGCCAGATCGCGGTAGGGCGCGGCATCGGTGCCCGCCGTCGCCACGCTCCAGCAAAAAAGGACGCAGCGCGCACCCCCGGCCGCCGCCACCGCATCATCCCAGCCCGCACCGCCCGGCGGGCCGGTAAACCAGCGCACATCCAGCCGCTCCGTCACCAACGCCTCCAGGATGCGCGCGGCGCGATCGGCATCGCCGGGCATGGCGAGCAGGACGATGGCTGTCATGGGGTATCCTTTGTCTTGCGCCACACATCTTCGCGCTTTGCCTCGGCCTCTGCCGCTTCGGCGAGCAGCGCCGCGCGCTGTGCTTCCGGCGTGCCAGGCGCGGCAGCAAAGTTGCGGAGCGAAAAGATGAATTGATCAAGGTCGCCCAGGCTGCGCTCCGGCCCCATGGCGCGCAGCACATCGGTCCCCTCGCGATACCAGGCCTGCGCCGTCTCGCTATCCTTGGCCAGGGTCGCGGTGCGGGCACCGGTCAGCAGGGCCTGGGCAAGCCGCTCGCGGTCAAACTGCGGGGTTTCGCTGTTCGCCAGCAGTGCGCGGCGCGTGGCCAGCGCTTCGCGGCGCAGCGCCAGCGCCTCTGCCGCCTTGCCGCTTTGCTGGCTCAGCGTGGCCAGATTGCCCACGAAGTCGAGCAAGCGAAGGGTCGTGCGGCGCGAACCGCTCTGCGCGGCCAAGCTGCGCCAGATGTCCACCGCCTCCCGCGCCAGCGGCACGCCATCGGCTGGCCGTTTCATCTTGCCGAGGAGATCGGCATAATTGCCGGCAACATTGGCCCGCACCTCGCGTACCGACACCAGCCCGCCCGCCCCAGTCAGCGGCGGAATTTGAACAAGGGCGGCCCGATACTGCGTTTCCGCTTCGGCAAATTTTTCCTGCATCTCCAGCGTGATAGCCAGCGATTGCAGCGATTCGGCATATCCCGACCGGTTGGCCGGGGTGGGATTGCCCGCCAGCAGCTCCGCCGCAATGGCGGCCTCCGCCTGCCACGCCGTTTCTGCCGCCGCATAGTCGCGCCGGGCCATGGCCTGCCCCGCGTCATCGACCAGGATCTCGGCCTCCAGCGTTTTGGCGACGATGGAACCCGGCGCCGTGTCAATCATGCGGCGGCGCAGGGCGGCCCGTTCGGCGCGCGCCGCCGCTGCTGCGTCCGTGGCTTCGACGCTGTCCAGCGCATAGATGAGCCCGGACAAATGCCGCGTCAGATGATCCGCCAGATCAAAATTCTGCGGGTCCGCCGCCACCAGCGGTGTCACCAACGCCGCCGCCTCGCGCAGCAAGCCGATGGCATCGGCATAGCGGCCTTCGTCCATCAGATAATTTGCAAGTTCGCTCAGGCGGCCGCCCAAATTGGTTTTGGACAGGGTCAGGGCCGGGTCCGCCGCCAGAATCGCCCGCGCCCGCTCCACCCCGTCGCGCACGGCGGCCAGCGCGGCGGCGCTCTTGCCTTCGGCAGCCTCCACATCGCCCAGCAACTCCAGGTTCACGGCGATATCACGCTGAATTTCCAGCTTCGGGGTCAACGCCTGCCGCCGTGTATCCAGCCGCAATGCTTCGGCAAAGTCGGCACGCGCCGCCGCGATTTCGCCAAAGTCCAGCGCCACACTGCCCTGCTTGCGCAGCAACGCCGTCACCGACCACATGGCATCGGGATCATCGGGTGCCTTGGCCAGCCGCGCGCGGGCAATGACCATGGCGGCGCGAAAGGCGTCGCGCGCCGCGCTGCTGCTGCCCGCCAGCTGGAGCGCATCGCCCTTGCGGCCCAGGCCCAGCATCCGGTCAAAGTCGTTGGCAGCGACGGCAATGGCTTGGTCGGCTGCGCCCTGCGCCGCCAAAATCTGCCCGGCCTCGCTGAACAAATCGGTGAGGGTCAGCCAGTCGCGCGTCACCGGGCGGCCCAGCGCGACCACCGCCTGCCACCGTTCGATGGCCGCCGACAGCGGGGCCAGGCCACGCCGGTTGGCGTCGGAGGCAAAGCGCGCGCGCACGCGGCGGTCTTCGGCCAGCTGCGCCTCGGCGGCGGCGGCGCGGGCCTTGGCGCGGGCGGCCTCGATCTCGCCCAGCACGGCGTCGGCGGCAGCGAAGGCCCCGGGGCCGCCGGCGTTATAAAGCTCCAGCGCGCGCAGCCCTTCGGGCGTGGCCAGCAATTGCTCGCCCGCCAGCTGCAGCAGCGCAAGGTCGGCGGCATAGGCAGCATCGCGCCGCGCCAGTTCCTGCGTGAAATCATCCTTGGCCGCCGCCAGTTCGCCGAGCAGCGCGTCGACCCGCGCCGCCAGCTGGTTCGCGTTGGCGCTGGCCGTGCGCGCCGATTGGCGGGCGGCGGCAAGCTGCGCGCGGGCCGCGGCCAGCGCGCTTTCGCTCTGCGCCACGCGCCCGCGCATCGCGATCAGCTTGGCGTCCGATTGCTGCGCGCTGACCACCTGCGTCTGCGCCGCCTGATAGCGCAGCGAGGCGAGCGCGTTGAGCTGCTCCGCCGTCCGCGCCGTCGTCGCTGCGGCTGGCGGTGTCGCCGCCAGGCTGGCGGCCAGCACCATGGGGGCCAGCAACAGCGCCCTTATCCGCATTGACCCTCGCCGAGCAATGTCATCAAACTGTCCAAAAAAATGAACCGCGCCAAGGCCATGCTATGCCACAAGCAGACAGGGGCGCAAGCGGTGCGATGGGCCCGCCGAACCGCCTAGGGCAGGCATCCAGCATGCCAATCTTTGGGGGCTGACCCAGCGCGATTTCAGCGCGCTGGAGCGCGCGAATATGTTGGCCAAGGCTGACCGGCAACGCCATCCCAAGTGGGCGCGAATCCTAGAGGAAGGCGACTTTAATGCCATGCTGCTCCTCGCGCTGGCCAGCCTTTTGCTCGATCCTTGATTGCAACAGGTTTCATTTTGTCTCATGAACCATTGCTGCACTTTGCTTGGCAACAAGGAATGCGACGATCGTGGTTTGGACGCAACTGACCCGCCCGTTGGCGCTATTCGGCCTCCTTGTTTCTTCACTCGGGGTTTTCGGGGCCTCGTCTGCTGCGCTTGCCCAATCCTCTATTTTCAGATCGGACTTGACGGCTGCGGATTTTGGCAATCTGGGCGACGCCGAATTGCTGGCGAAAGCGGATTTGCGCCGACAAGCCGAGTGGGCGGTCGCTGCCGAAAAAGGCGACACTTATGCGATGGTGCTGACCGCGCTCGCCAAAAGATATAGCTATTATCGGCGACAGTCAGGCGTAAACGAATATCAACTGGTCCAAAATTTGATGATGCGTGCCGCTGCCGAGGGCAATGCCCGCGCGCGGGTGGATGTGGCGAGTGGCTGGCTCGATACGTTGGCGAAAGCCGAGCTAGACCTTGTCAGCGGCTGGTTGCTGGAGGCCGCAAACCAGAAACATCCGCTCGCCGCGCTGCTTTACGGTCGGTGGCAAATCAATGGCAGCTACAATGTGCCGCGCGATGTGGGTGCAGGAATGACGCGGATTCGCTTTGCGGCGAACCAAGGCGTCATTGATGCGATGCTTTATCTGGCAACGCGCCAGCCAAATGCCGGCGAGTATCGCTATTATTCCTTTTTCGTCTCCGGCGATGGGCTTGAAGCGAGCGAACGCGACAGTTTTTCGGGTTCTGCAAGGCCCGGTGTAGACATCGGATCGGAAGAGCAGGTCCAATGGATGCGGCGGGCCGCCGATCTAGGAAATCACGAAGCGCAGTTCGGCATGGCCGTGCTTTATGCCAAAGGCTATGGCGTCGCGAAAGACAAGCAGCGCGAAGTCTATTGGCATCGCCGTGCCGTCGAAAATCCGACTTCGGAGCGCAATTTGGGCGTTTATGAATGGGCCTTGCGCCTGTTGAAGGGAGACGGTGTGCACGTTGACCGCACGTCGGCGCTCGCGATTGCCAAGGAATATCATTCTGCATACGGCGGCGACGTCCCCGATTTCCTGCGCGAGGCTGTTACGCCCGAAGAATGGGAAAACTGGTTGCTCAATGACAAGACGCGCTATTTTGCGCTGGCGGGCCGACGAGACTATTTAATCGCCGCCGATAGGGTTCGTGCTCAACCAAAACGGGCAATCTCCTTACTGAAAGTCTCCGCAGATTACGGCGACAAAGAAGCGATGCAAAAGCTGGCTGAATTATTTGGAACAGGTAAACTGATTTATCCCGCAATTTCTGCACCAATTGACCATCATCAATCCTATTATTGGTATAATAAGCTCGCATCATTGGGCAGTTCTGCTGCAATGGTTGAATTGGCATATCTGCTTTACTTTGGCCAGGGTGTTCCAGTCAATCGCGCGGGGGCCTATGCATGGCTTGGCCGAGCCCAGAAAATTAGGAACCCAGTCGTCCAGGAACGCGCCGCTGCCCTTTCCGCCTCGCTGCGCAAGCGTGAGGCGGTCATCGCCGAAAATGAACGGCTCAATCGCGAATGGGATGCTGAAATCGCCCGCGAACAGGCGCGGATTGACCGGCAAAACGCCGAAGCCGCCGCCGCCTATCAGGCCCGCGCGAACCAGCGCCATGCGTTGAATGTTGCGGCATGGCGATTTTATCGGCCGCAATTCACGGGCTTTCCGACGCTGGACGCGATGGAGGCCGACCGGGCGTGGAAGGCCGCGCAGGCCGATGTTCGCTTTTTTGAATATTGCCGGACGAACAATTGCTACGCCCGGTCCACCCCCGCGCCGTCCCATTCCACCGCGAACAGCAGCGGTCGCGGGGGTGGCGGCGGCGGCGGCGGAGCGGCGGTATCATCCGCTGGGGCGAGCAAGCCAGCCAGCGCCTTGGCCGACGGCGCGCGCGGCGACCGCACGGCTCCAGCGGCGGCGAGCGCGGGCGGCGGCGCCAAAACGGCAGCGTCATCCCCCGGCGGTGACCGCAGCGCCGCAGGCTCTGCCAATGCCGCCAGCACCGCCGCATCGGGCGCAGATGGCGGAACCGTCGCGCGGAGTGGCCCGATGCTGACCATTAAGACACCCTTTATCCCCGAACCGCCGCCGCAGCTTCCCGAGGTGCCAGCCTTTGTCCCGACGCCGCGCCCACCCAGGCCTGTGGCAACGGAGGCACCGTGCCCGGGCCCGTCGGCCTGCGCCACCGCCGAAGCGCGCGAATTGACCGCATCCGAACGCGCCTTCAAGGCGCAGATGGATGCCTGGTATGCCGCCAATGAAGCGGCCAGCGCCGCCGACGCCGAGCAGCGCAAGCGCATCGCCGCGGCCCGCGCCGAACGCACCCGCATCAGCAATGAGCATGGCAAGCGCCAGTCCGCACGCCGCCAGGCCTGTGACGCTGGCGACGTCAGCCAATGTCAGCCTTGACGGCGCGCAAATCAATCAGTCGGCAATGCCCGCCGCCTGCGCCACTGCCATCAGTCCCGCGCGCATGGCGGCGTCGCCGTCCACCACCGACGCACTGACCCCCCAATCGCCTAGCGCGGCGATATAGCGGGCGGACAAGGCCGCCTCGCCAATCACCGCGACCGGCAGCTTGCCGCCATAAAGATGCAGCGCGGTGCGCACATCCGCGCCGATGATGATGCCGGAGAGGAAGGAGGGCGCAGCAACGGGCGGCATCGCGCCTACCGCCTGCTGCGCCCGTGCGCCAAAGAGCAGCGCGGCCAGGTCCACGCCCGCCGCTGCCCGGGCCAGCGCCACACCGTCCGCAAAGGCGGCGGCATCGTGCGGGGCGTCGCGTGCGGTGCGGTCCACCATCACGCTGTGATCGCGCAGCAAGGCAAAGAGCTCGCCGCTGATCGCCGAATGAAAATGCTCGACATGGCCACACGACAGCCGCGTCCATTTGCAATGGGTGCCAGGCATCACGACCAGCGCCTCTGGTTCCCCATGCTGCGCGGCCCAGCCCGCCAGTTGCAGCTCTTCCCCGCGCATCGTGTCGGCCATGCCCCAAGCGTTGGTGCAGCGCAGGCCCGGCGCAATCCACACGGCCCGGCCGTTGGTCGGCGCGCGCACCAGCCCGGTGCCAATGGCCGCCACGGCAATCGGACAGGCCAGATAGCCCGCATCGCGCCACCCGAAACTGGCCCCCACCACCCCGGCGAGCAGCGCAGGGATGTCGGCGGGCCAGCCCTGGATGAGGTCGGCAAAGGCCGCCGCAATGGCATCGCCATCGCTGCGCAGCACCGCGATGCCGGGGCCGCGCCGTTCGTCCAGCACCGTGCCGTCCGCGCCGCACAGCCACGCCCGCGCATTGCTGTTGCCCCAATCGCCGATGATCAACCCTGCCTGCATCCTGCCACCTGCACCGCGCGCCTGCTTGCGCCGCCGCGCCTGCTTGGCCATAGAAGCCGCGCGCTGGCAAGCGCCGTTGTCAGGGGAAATGTTCGCATGCCGCCACTCACGCTGCCCACCGCGCTTGCAGACGTGCCGGTCATCGCCATCCTGCGCGGGCTGCCCCCCGCCGATGCCGTTGCGGTCGGCGCGGCGCTGCTGGCCGAAGGGGTGCGCGCGATGGAGGTGCCGCTCAACTCGCCCGACCCACTGCTCAGCATTGCTGCCATGGCCGACGCGCTGGGCGACCGCGCGCTGATCGGCGCGGGCACGGTGCTGCATGTGGGCGAGGTGCAGGATCTGGCGGCCTGCGGCGCACGCTTCATCGTCTCACCCAATTGCGACGCGCGCGTCATCGGCGCGGCGCTTGATGCCGGCATGACGGCCCTGCCCGGATACCAGACCCCGACCGAAGCGTTCGCCGCGGTGGCGGCGGGGGCGGACTGGGTAAAGATGTTTCCGGCAGGGCCGCTGGGGCTCGATCATTTCACGGCCCTGCGCGCGGTGCTGCCGCCGCAGGTGCGCACGGTAGCGGTCGGCGGCGTCGGCGCGGCCAATGGGCGCGGCTGGCTGAATGCCGGGGTGGCCGCACTGGGGGTAGGGTCCGACCTCTATCGCCCCGGCGACAGCCCTGCCATGGTCGGAGCCAAAGCGAAGGCGCTGGTCACCGCGCTCTAATCGCTACACCAGGTCCGGGTAGAGCGTCCGGCGGACCAAGGCCGGTTCCAGCCCATAATGGGCGGCAATGGCGGCGCTCACTTCGCCCTCCAGCGACGCGGTGGCGCGCAGGTCGCGGCCTTCATGGAGCGCGGCAGGCGACAGGCCGGGCCAATCGGCGCGCACCGTGCCGCCGCCCGCCAGCGTGCCGCCGAGCAGGAACAAGGCCGACGCCGTGCCATGGTCGGTCCCGCCCGTGCCGTTGACCGCAGCGGTGCGGCCAAATTCGGTGGCGACAATCACCAAGGTGGATGCCCAGTCGGCCCCCAGCCCCGCCTTCAGCGCCACCAGCAGCGCGTCGAGCCCGCGCGCCTGAACCTCCAGCCGCCGCGCCTGCGCCGAGTGGGTATCCCAGCCGCCGGTTTCGATCATCATCACCCGCGCGCCGTCCGCGCCCGTCATCAGCCGCGCCGCCAGCGCGCCCAGCTGGGTGCCGTTGCGGCCATTGTTGCCGCCGATGTCGCCCGCCATTTCCTTGGTATCGACCGCCTGTTGCCAGATCGGCCCCAGCTGCGCATCGGCCCCATAGAGCATCGACAGGCGCATCATCAGATCCTCGTCAATACCGGGCAGGCGCGAGGGCGCATAGTTGGCCGCCGCCTGTGCCCCGCGCAGCGCCAGCGGTACGGCGGCGGCAATGCCCACCGCGCGGCTGTCGGCAGCGGGAAGCAGCCCGAGCATCCGGTTGAGCCAGCCGTCGCGGCGGCCATAGGGAGTGAGCCCGCCCGATTCGAGGATATTCTGCCCATCGAAGTGCGACCGGTCTCGGTAGCCGGTGGCGACGGCATGGACGATGCGCGCCTCCCCGGCCGCCAGCATCGCCGCCACCCCGCCCAGCGCGCTGTGCAGCGAAAACAGACCATTGAGCTTGGGCCCCGGCGCCGCTTCGGAAGCAAGCGCCCCGCGCAGCGACGCATAGGCCGGATCGCCAACCGGGGGCACCAGCGCGAGCCCGTCAGCGGCGCCGCGCTGGATGATGAACACCAGCCGCCGGGGGCCGGATGCGGCGGCCCCTGTCCAGGCAAAGGCCATGCCGGGCAGCGCCGCCGTCACCGCGCCCGCCCCGGCAAGGGCGAGCAGGCGGCGGCGCGGAAGGGTCCAATTCGGCATCATCGTCTATCTCCGCAAAAATTCGGGGGCCATCAGCGCCAGGGCGACACCCTGCGCCGGGCTGTCGGCGCGGGCAATGGCGGTCTGCGTCGCGGGCGAAGCCGCATCGGCCAGCATCGCCGCGCTCCAGCTGCGCGGGTCGGCGCGCGACGCCACGCCGTCCGCAATCCGCGCCGCCAATTCGGCGCGCAGCATCAACCCCGACGCCCCGGCCCAGCGTTCGGCGATATCGTCATAGCCCGCCGGGGACCCGGGCCGCCAGATGGGCTGGCCCAGCTGGTCCAGCGCCCCCACCGCGCCGCGCCGGTCGGGCAGCTGCGTCAGGCCGGTGGCGCGCAGCATCGACACGGTCCAATCCCAGGGCGTCTTGAATTTGGGCATCGTATTGGCCCAGCATTCGGGCGCGTCGATCAGGATACGATAAAGCGTGGGCAGATCGCCGTCGCTCGCCAGAAAGGCCTGCTCAAGCCGCGCGACCAGCGCGGGCGGCGGGGTGTCGGCGGCAAAGTGCCGCGCCAGTTTCGTCGCAATATGGCGCGCGGTCGCCGGGTGGCGGGCCAGATGCGCCAGCGCGGCGAGCGATTTGGCGGCGCTGTCGCCTTCAAAGCGCCGCCCGACGATGGTCTGCGCCCCCGGTTCGTGCATCGCGCCGATGAACAGCGCGTCGCCCGCATTGGCGCTGACCCCCATGCGCGCCATCAACCGGTCGGCGCGCTGGCCCAGCCCCGCCACCGACCAGCCGGTCAGCGCGCGGGCCAGCGCGCCGACATCGGCCTGGGTGTAAACGCTGCGCACCCCCAGGGTGTGCAGTTCCAAAATCTCGCGCGCCAGATTTTCGTTAAGGCCCAGCGTGCGCCCGCCCGCCTCTGCCCGGCGGCCCGCGCGCTGCGCGATCAGGCTGTTCGGACCCACCGACTGCGCCTGATCGAGGAACAGCAGCATGGCGGGATGCAGCACGGCAGCGCGTAGCAGATCGCCGAATTTGCCCATGACATGCGGGCGAATGGCGTGATTTTCATGGTCCCCAGCGAGCACCGCGACGGGCAAAGATTGCACCGACACCGCAAAATGATTGGCCCAGAAATGCACCAGCCGTTCGGGAAAGGGCGTCGCGGTGACCGCCGCCTGTTCCAGCCGCGCGGCGGCGGCGGCCAGATAATTGGCGCGCACCGCCCGGCCCTGGCGCTGCTGACGCGCGGCCCCGGCTTCGGACGCGGCTGCGGGCCCGGCATCGGCGCTGGCCATCATGTCGGTGCTCATCGCGCCGGGTGCCGCGGCCCGCGCCTCGCGTTCGGCCGCGCGGTCATCGCGATATTCGCGCACCGCCTCCACCAGCTGCGCGCGCGGGGGCAGCGCCGCAATCAGCGGCGGCAGCGGGTCATAGGCGGCCAGTTGCTGGCGCAGCGCCGCGCGGGGATCGCCCGCCGCTGCGGCCGCAACCGGGACAGCACCCGCGCGCCAGCCTAGCCCGAACCGGTTCATGGCCAGATAGTGCTGCGTCATGCCGCCCTCTTGCTCCGCGTCATCCTGCTGCCCTTATGCCGCGCGCCTTGTCGCAAAGCTGTGTCATGCTAGTCGCACCTTGTCGCTGGCGCGAGGCTTGTGCCTGCTCCTGTCAGCGCGGCGCGCGCGCCCGCGCTTCGGCCAGCCCGCGCGCGCCGGTGCGGAACAGGAACAGCGCCCCGGCATCGGGCTGGTCGGCCAGCGCCGCGTCCGACAATTCGGTGCGCGCGCTGGTCACCGCCAATATGTCGAGGTCGGGCCCGCCAAAGGCGGTGCAGGTTGGCTGGCTGGCCCCCAGCGGCACCGTCGCCAGCCGCGCCCCCGCCGGGTCGAGCACCGCGACGCAGCCCGCCGCCCACAGCGCCACCCAGATGCGCCCCGCCGCGTCCACCGTCGCGCCGTCGGGATAGCCGTCGTCGAACAGGCTGATGATCCGCTGATAGCGCGCACCGCGCGCGTCATAGCCATATTCGGTGATCGCCTGCGCCGGGCTGTCGCCATGATACATGGTCCGGCCATCGGGCGACCAGCACAGCGAATTGGAGATATGCAGGCCGTGGACCAGTTCCGACAGGCTGGCGTCCTCCTCCAGCCGATACAGGACCCCGCGATCCTTGCCCCCCGCCGCTGCGACATTTTCGACCATCGTGCCCGCGACGAAATTGCCCAGCCGGTCGGCGCGCCCGTCGTTGAAGCACACCCCGTGCGGCAGGGCCGGGCGCGCCAGCCAGTCGCATTGCCCGTCGCTCAGCCGATAGCGGGCAAAACCGGGGGCAAAGGCGGCGATGATGACATCGGGATCATCGGTCAGCGCAAAGCTGCCCAGCCGGTCGGGAAGGTCGATCACCACCGGCGTGTCGCTGCCCCAGGGCAAGCGGTAGAGCCGCCGAGCCAAAATGTCGGTCCAGACAAAGGCCTGGGTCCGCTCATCCCACACGATGCCCTCGCCCAGTTCGTTGGCGACGCGAATGACGGCAAGCGGTTCGACCAGCATAGTCTGCCTCCGGCGTTCGGGGCCCGGCGCGGGTCCCTGACGCAAACTTGCCATAAAGCGGCGCGCTGCGATAGGCATGGCGGCATGGCCGCCGACCCCATCCGCATCGCCCTGATTGGCTATGGCAAAATTGCCGTGGACCAGCATATCCCCGCCATCGCCGCCGACCGCGATTTCACGCTGGCCGCCGTGGTCAGCGCGCGGGGCGAGGGGCCCGCCGGGGTGCCGGTGTTCCGCACCATCGCCGATCTGCCCATCGCGGAGTTGGGCATCAGCGCGGCCACCCATTGCAACACCCCGCGCGCGCGATTGGCCAGCGCGCTCGCCACCATTGGCTGGCCGCTGCACACCATGCTCGAAAAGCCGCCAACCGCGACGCTGAGCGAATGGGAGCTGCTGGCCGCCGCCACTCTCCCCTTCCCCACCACCACCATGACCGCGTGGCACAGCCGCGCCAATGCGGCGGTGGACGCCGCGGTAAGCTGGCTGGCGGACAAGGCGATCCGCGCGGTGCGCATCACCTGGCACGAAGATGTCCGCCGCTGGCATCCGGGGCAGGACTGGATTTGGGAGGCCGGCGGCTTTGGCGTGTTCGACCCCGGCATCAACGCCCTGTCGATCGCGACGGCGATCCTGCCCTTTGCCCCCTATGTCACTGCGTCGCGGCTGATGATCCCCGCGGGCCGCGCCATGCCCATTGCGGCGAAGGTCGACTTTGCCGCGCTCGGCTGGTCGGGGACAATGCGGGCCAGTTTCGATTGGCGGCCGGACGGCGCGGATATCTGGCAGATTGCGGTCGACACCGATGGCGGCGCTCTGTTGCTCGACGGCGGGGGCCGCCGCCTGCTGATCGACGGGGTGGAGGTGCTGGCGCACGGCGATGACGAATATCCCGCGCTCTACCGCGAATTTGCCCGGCTGATCCGCAGCGGCGGGGCGAAATTGCTCGACGCTGCGCCGCTGCGGCTGGTCGCCGATGCCTTCCTGCTGGGCGAGCGCGTGGCCGTCGCCCCCTTCGATTGAACCATATGGGCGTGAGAATCGACCAGCGGCGAAAATAATCCTTTCCTACAACATTCCTATTTGGTTATTTGATGCGAATCAGAGAAACCGAAAGGACATGTCATGCCCGCCACCCCTTCCATCGACAGCCTGATCGACGATGTCATCGATCGTGAGGGCGATTATGTGAACCACCCCGCCGATCGCGGCGGCCCGACGCGCTGGGGCATTACCGAAACTGTGGCACGGGCGCAGGGCTATCGCGGCGACATGCGCCGCCTGCCGCGTGGCACCGCCGCCGATATCTACCGCCGCCTTTACTGGCTGGCGCCTGCGTTCGACCGGATTTCCAGCCGCGCGCCGCTGATTGCCGCCGAATTGTTCGACACCGGTATCAATATGGGCACCGGCACCGCCATCGGCTTTCTTCAGCGCGCGCTGAACGCGCTCAACCGCAGCGCGCGGGATTATCCCGACATTGCCGTCGACCGCAGCATTGGCCCGGCCACGCTGCACGCGCTCGACGGCTTGCTGCGCGCGCGCGGTCGGCGCGGCGAAACCGTGCTGCTGCGTGCGTTGGAGGCGTTGCAGGGCGAACGCTATATCGCGCTCGCCGAACGCCGCCCGGCGCAGGAGGCGTTCCTCTATGGCTGGTTGGCCAACCGTATCGGTTCCTTTTGATCCGCGCCTCCTCTTTTCCCCCTCACCTCTGCGGAGCATTGCCATGAGCATCATCGAATCCATCATCGGCCCCATCGCCCGGCTGATCGACAAGATCATTCCCGATCCGGAGGCCCGAGACCGCGCCAAGCTGGAGCTCATCAAGCTGGAGGGCAGCCAGGAAATGGAGGCGATTCGCACCCGGATGACCGCCATTGTCGCCGAAGCGAACAGCGCCGACCCCTGGACCAGCCGGGCGCGGCCCAGCTTTCTTTATGTCATGTATGCGCTGCTGCTGTGGGCCATCCCTATGGGCCTAATCGCCGCCGCACGCCCCGACATGGCCAGCAGCATCGCGCAGGGCATGAACGCCTATCTCGCGGGCATCCCCGAACCGCTCTACGCGCTCTTCGGCACCGGCTACCTCGGCTACACCGCCGCGCGCACCTGGGGCAAGGTAAAGGGCGTGGATCGATGAGGCTGCTGCCGAAGGACCGCCCGAACGGAGGGATAATGCGCCCGACGGTGCCAAGGGACTGTCCCCTCAGGGACTGTCCCTAAAGACCCTACGGCAGCATTATAGGGACAGTCCCCATGCGGGGACAGTCCCCTAGCGGCCATCGCCCAAGGTCCGCAAAGCCCCTAACGTGCCAAGGGACTGTCCCTTCAGGGACTGTCCCTAAGGACCAT
>CAZKOW010000007.1:50274-145007 GCA_964554455.1 uncultured Sphingopyxis sp.
AAAGCCCCTAACGTGCCAAGGGACTGTCCCTTCAGGGACTGTCCCTAAGGACCATAAACCGGCATCATGGGGACAGTCCCCGTGCGGGAACAGTCCCTTAGCGGCCATCGCCCAAGGTCCGCAAAGCCCCTAACGTGCCAAGGGACTGTCCCTTCAGGGACTGTCCCTAAGGACCATGAGGCAGCATCATAGGGACAGTCCCCGTGCGGGGACAGTCCCTTGGCAGGGAGTCCCATGAGGCGAAAACCCACCCGCCGCTGTCAATCCGCCGCTGCCACCTCGCGCAGCAATTTGGCGCTTTCCATCCCTTCGCCCCAGTCGGCGGCGACTTCGATGCCGTCGCCGTGGGGGCGGATGGCCAGCGGGATGGTGCGACCGTCAACGCTTTGATATTCCGCCATCAATCCACCCATGCCCATGCGCACCGGCACGCTGACCGCGGGGCCGCATTCGGGGGTGCAGTGAGCGATGGTGGCGGCATTGCTTGCCTCGCCGCGCGCCAGGGTGACGCGCCAGCCCTGGCCATCGCCTTCGGCCACGGCATTGCTATAGGTCCCCGCCGCAATCGCCCCGCTCGGCGGCGGCGCACCGGTCTTGTCGCTATCGGGCGAGGAGCAGGCGGCGAGCGTGAAAAGTGCCACCGCCATCCCCAAAACCGGTCCGTGCTGTGCCTGTTGACGCATCCTTCACCCTTCCTCCATCTGGGAGGGAAGAACAGCCCTTCGACACGCTCAGGGCAAGCGGTTTTTTTACAAACCGTCCGTGCTGAGCCTGTCGAAGCACTGACCGTAACTTCAATTTGGCTCTTCCATTTGGCCCTTCCATTTGGGAAAAGTTCAGCCTGCCCCATTTGACTGCCAGCAAAGCAGGCGCTCAGGAGCCCCCTCAATCAGCGCAAGGCCAGCTGCCAGGCGTTTGGTTTCGCTAAGCCGCCAGCACCGCGCGCACCGCCGCCACTGCTGCCTCCGCGGCATCGCCATTGGGGCCGCCGCCTTGGGCCATGTCGGGCCGTCCGCCGCCGCCCTGTCCGCCCAGCGCCGCCACGGCATGCTGGACCAGCGTGACGGCGCTGAGCGCGGCCACGCAGTCGTCGGTCACGCCGACCGCCACCGAAGCGCGGCCATCATTGACCGCGACCAGCATGGCGACGCCCGAGCCGACAGCTCTCTTGAGTTCGTCCACCGCGCCGCGCAGCCCCTTGGGATCCAGCCCGTGGACGACCTGCGCGACAAAGCCGGTCCCGCCCACGGCCTCCACCGCCGGGCCGCCGCCATTGCCCCCGCCGCCGCCCAGCGCCAGCGCCTTTTTCGCCTCCGCCAGTTCGCGTTCGGCCCGTTTCAGCGCGTCGGCGAGGGCCGCCACGCGCGCGGGCACATCGTCGGGGCTGGTCTTGAGCGTCGCGGCGACGCCCTTCAGCGCTTCGTCGCGCTGCGTCAGCCACAGCCGCGCCGCTTCGCCGGTCAGCGCCTCGATCCGCCGCACCCCGCTCGACACCGCGCTCTCGCTGATGATCTTGAACAGGCCAATGTCGCCCAGCGCGCGGACATGCGTGCCGCCGCACAGTTCGACCGAATAGCTGTCGGCATCGACCGTGCCCATGCTAAGCACGCGGACCTCGTCGCCATATTTTTCGCCGAACAGCGCCATGGCGCCCGCCGCAATCGCATCATCGGGGGTCATCAGCCGCGTGGTGACGGCGTCGTTGCCGCGAATCTGGGCATTGACCTCGGCCTCCACGGCGGCGATTTCGGCGCTGCTCAGCGCCTTGGGGTGCGAAAAGTCAAAGCGCAGCCGATCTTCGGCCACCAGACTGCCCTTTTGCGTCACATGACCGCCCAGGTGATTGCGCAGCGCCTTGTGAACCAGATGGGTTGCACTGTGGTTCGCGCGGATGCGGTCGCGGCGGCCATTGTCGACTTGAAGCGCCACCGTATCGCCCACCGCGACGCTGCCCGCGGTCAATTCGGCATGGTGCGCGTGGAGGCGGCCCAGCGGCTTGGCCGTGTCGGTCACCCGCGCCACCAGCCCGTCAAGGCTGGTCATCTGGCCCGCATCGCCCATTTGCCCGCCGCTTTCGCCGTAAAAGGGCGTCTGGTTGGTCAATATGGTCACCGTGTCGCCCGCGCCGGCATGGGGGACGAGCGCACCATCGCGGACCAGCGCGATGACCACGCCCTCCCCGCTGGTGCTGGTATAGCCGGTGAATTCGGTGCCGCCGTGCGTTTCGGCGAGGTCGAACCAGATGTCGTCCGACGCGCGTTCGCCGCTGCCCTTCCACGCGGCGCGCGCGGCGGCCTTTTGCTGGGCCATGGCGGCGTCGAACCCGGCGCGGTCGACCGCGATGCCCTGCGCGCGCAAGGCGTCTTCGGTCAGGTCATAGGGAAAGCCATAGGTGTCATAGAGGCGAAAGGCGACGTCGCCCGCCAGCGTATCGCCGCTGCCCAGACCCGCCGTCGCTTCATCCAGCAATTTCAGGCCATTGGTCAGCGTCTGGCGGAATTTGTCCTCTTCGCGCTCCAGCGTTTCGGCGACCAGCGGCTGCGCGCGCACGAGTTCGGGATAGGCCGCGCCCATTTCCGCGACCAGCGAGGGCAGCAGGCGGTGCATCAACGGGTCCTTTGCCCCCAAAAGATGCGCGTGACGCATCGCCCGCCGCATGATCCGCCGCAGCACATAGCCACGCCCTTCGTTGGACGGCAGCACGCCATCGGCAATCAGAAAGCTGGCGGCGCGCAGATGGTCCGCGATCACGCGGTGGCTGGCGCGCGTCGCGCCCTCGGCCTTCACCCCGGTCAGCTCCACCGACGCCGCGATCAGCGCGCGGAAGGTGTCGGTGTCGAAATTGTCGTTGGTGCCCTGCATCACCGCCGCGATGCGTTCCAGGCCCATGCCGGTGTCGATGCTGGGGCGCGGCAGATCGATCCGCTCACCGCCGCTCAGCTGTTCATATTGCATGAACACCAGGTTCCAGATTTCGACGAAGCGGTCGCCATCCTCGTCCGGGGAACCCGGGGGGCCGCCGGGGATATGCGCGCCATGATCGTAGAAAATCTCGCTGCACGGGCCGCAGGGGCCGGTGTCGCCCATCGACCAGAAATTGTCGCTGGTGGCGATGCGGATGATCCGCTCTTCGGGCAGGCCAGCAATCTTGCGCCATAGCGCCGCCGCTTCGTCATCGGTGTGATAGACGGTGACGGTCAACCGGTCGGCGGGCAGGCCCCAGCTGCCGTTGACCAGGGTCCACGCATGGTGGATCGCGCTTTCCTTGAAATAGTCGCCGAACGAAAAATTGCCCAGCATTTCAAAGAAGGTGTGGTGGCGCGCGGTATAGCCGACATTGTCGAGGTCATTATGCTTGCCGCCCGCGCGCACGCATTTCTGCGACGATGCGGCGCGCACATAATCCCGCTTTTCCAGCCCGGTGAACATATTCTTGAACGGCACCATGCCCGCATTGACGAACATCAGCGTCGGATCGTTGAACGGCACCAGCGGGGCCGAGGGCACGAGCCGGTGATCGGCGGCCCCGAAATGGTCCAGGAAAGAGCGGCGAATGTCGTTGGTCGAAGTCATAGCGCCCGAGGAATTAGGCGCTTTGTGTGGGGCGGGCAAGCGGGCTTGTTGCGAAGGCCATGGCCCTCTTCCTACCCCGCTTGCCCCGAGCTTGTCGAAGGACCGCTCTTCCTTCATCTTTTGGCTTGGGAAAAGGACAGCCCTTCGACAAGCTCAGGGCAAGCGGGGTTGGGGACCCGCGATGTCGGGCTTTAAAACCCGTAATAGGCGCCGCCCTTTTCGCGGGCGCGTTGCCAGGCCGGGCGGGCGTGGAGCCACTGCACAAAGGCGGTGAGCTTGGGCTTGTCCGCCGCGCGGCCTTGCATCACCGCAATTTCGGCCGGAAAGCTGAGCATGATGTCGGCCCCGGTCAGCCGGTCGCCGACCCAAAAGCCGCTGTCGCTCAGCTCGCTTTCCATGAAGGCGAAATGGCTTTCCAGCTGCTGTTCGATGCGCGGGGCAAGCGGCGCGGCGGCCTCCCCCAGGCGGCCGACATAGAGCGACAGCAGGATGGGCGTCATCGCCGACCCTTCGGCAAAGTGCAGCAATTCGGTGTAGCGGACATGATCGTCGGTGCCGCGTTCGGGGACCAGATGCGCGCCGCCGTGGCGTTCGCACAGATATTCGACGATGGCCGCCGATTCATAAACGGTGCGCGCGCCGTCGCTCAGCACCGGCGATTTGCCCAGCGGGTGGATGGCGAGCAATTCGGGCGGGGCCAGATTGGTGACCGCGTCGCGGCTGTAATGCGCAATGTCATAAGCGACGCCCAATTCCTCCAGCAACCAGAGGATCCGCTGCGAACGGCTGTTGTTGAGGTGATGGACGACAAGGGTCATGCGCGTTGCTCCTGCTTCAGCGATGGTTGCGGTGGATGAGATAGGCCAATTCGCGCACCAGCATCGCCCCCACTATGGCGGTTACCCCGCCAATGTCACGCGCCGGATTAAGCTCGACAATGTCGGCGCCGACGATGGGCGCGCGCTGCGCATGGAGCAGCGCCAGCAGCTCGCGCACCGTCAGCCCGCCGGGTTCGGGATGCGCGACGCCGGGCGCGGCGGATGGATCGAGCCCGTCGAGGTCGATGCTGATATAGAGCGGGCCGTCCAGCACCGGCACCTGCGCGGGGGAAAAATCCGCCATCGGCAGGATTTCGACGCCAAAGCGGTCGGCCTGATCGCGGCAATGGCGCGTCAGCGTGCGGATGCCGACCTGCACCTGGCGCGCGGCATCGCCAACCTCCCAAATGCGGGCAAAGGGCGAGGCGTGGCTGCGCGGATTGCCCGCAAAATCATGATAAAGATCGGGGTGAGCGTCGATGTGGAGGATATGGAGCGGGCCGTGCTGCGCCGCGACCGCCGCGACCAACGGAAAGCTGACCGCATGATCGCCGCCCAGCGCCAGCGGCACCGCGCCCGATTGCTGGATTAGCGCGACATGGCGGGCAATGGCGGCGTCATCGCTTCCGACATCCTCGCTCAGCGGCAGATCGCCATCGTCCACCAGCGCAATATCGCGGCCCAGCTCCAGCCCCGCCGAACAAGCGAGATTGCCGCGATCGGACCAGAGCGCGGCGCGGATCGCCGCCGGCCCCGCCGCCGCGCCGCGTTCAAAGCTGCTGTTGATATCGGTGGGCAGGCCGAACAGGCGAATGGCGGGCATCGCCGCACCCTAACGCCCGCGGTTCAAAAGAAAACCGTCATTGCGACGCAGCGCAAGGCGCCGGGGCACAATGACGGCAAGCGGGACGCGCGGCGAGAGGGGCAAAGACCGCGCGCACCTTGGGGCCTTACATATCGTCGGCGGCCCCATCATCGTCGGGGCCCGCCATCATTTCCTCTGCCACCTGTTCGGTGCGGCCGCGAATGGCGGTTTCCAGCCGGTCCATCAGTTCCGGATTGTCCTTGAGGAAGGTTTTGGCATTTTCGCGGCCCTGGCCAATGCGGATCGAATCATAGCTGAACCAGGCGCCCGATTTTTCGACCAGCCCGGCCTTGACCCCCAGGTCGAGGATTTCGCCGATCTTGGAAATGCCCTGGCCATACATGATGTCAAATTCGACCTGTTTGAACGGCGGCGCGACCTTGTTCTTCACCACCTTCACGCGCGTCGTGTTGCCGACGATTTCGTCGCGATCCTTGATCTGCCCCGTGCGGCGGATGTCGAGCCGGACGCTGGCATAGAATTTCAGCGCATTGCCGCCGGTCGTCGTTTCGGGGTTGCCATACATGACACCGATTTTCATCCGCAGCTGGTTGATGAAAATCACCATGCAGCGCGAACGGCTGATCGATCCCGTCAGCTTGCGCAGGCTTTGCGACATCAGCCGGGCCTGCAGCCCGACGTGGCTGTCGCCCATTTCGCCTTCGATTTCCGCGCGCGGAACCAGCGCCGCCACCGAATCGACCACCAATATGTCGATGGCGTTCGACCGCACCAGCGTGTCGACAATTTCCAGCGCCTGTTCGCCCGTGTCGGGCTGCGACACGATCAGATCATCGATATTGACGCCCAGCTTGCGCGCATAGACGGGGTCGAGCGCATGTTCGGCGTCGACAAACGCCGCCGTGCCGCCCGTTTTCTGCGCCTCGGCAATGGCGTGGAGCGCCAGCGTGGTCTTGCCCGAACTTTCGGGGCCATAAATTTCGATGACGCGCCCGCGCGGCAGGCCGCCGACCCCCAGGGCGATGTCGAGCCCCAGGCTGCCGGTCGAAATCGCCTCGACCTGCATCGTTTCCTTCTGGCCCAATTTCATCACCGAGCCCTTGCCAAAGGCGCGGTCAATCTGCGCAAGCGCAGCTTCCAAAGCTTTTTGTCTGTCCATGCTGGCGGCTGACTTTCCTGATTCGACGAGTGACAATTGACCGGCCATTAGCCCTTCCCTTCACGTCCTAAGCGCGGATGCCATCCACCGCAATGACGCTCTTGTATCGCATTTGTTCTATTAGAACAAGAGGGGAACTTTGCTGAAAATCCGCCGATTGTTGAAAAACCCTACCCGCCCACCAACGCCCGCAGCAGCGAATCGAGCTCGGCCACGCGGAAGGGTTTGGCCAGCGTCGGGCGGTCGGCGTGGGCGGCGGGCACATCGCCGCCGCCGCCGGTCATGAAGGCAAAGGGGATGCCCGCCGCCGCCAGCGCATCGGCCACGGGCCACACCGCGTCGGTGCCGACATGGACGTCGAGCAGCGCCGCCGCAAGACCGCGGCCGGCACGCGCTTCGGCCACCGCTGCCTCGGCCTCGGCCAGCGTCATTGCGGTCACCGGCTCGCCGTGGCCCAGCGCGTCGCACATGTCGGCGACCATCATCGCGATCATCGCGTCATCCTCGACCAGCAACAGGCGGGTCATGCGCCGTTCCCGGTCCCTGGCGCGTCTGCCCCGCGCGCCCGCGCCAGCGCGTCGCTGACCGCATCGGTGAGCTGCGTCACCGAAAAGGGTTTGGGCAGGAAATCGACGTCCTGAATCCCGATGGATTGGCGCAATTGCTCCTCGGCATAGCCCGACATGAAAAGCACGGGCAGCAAGGGCCGCTTGGCGCGCAATTCGCGCACCATCGTCGGGCCGTCCATAGTGGGCATCACCACGTCCGAAATCACCAGATCAATGGCATCGGCGGCGGCATAGCGTTCCAGCCCCTCTTCGCCTTGCGTCGCGGTAATGACATGATATCCCGCACGGGTCAGCGCGCGTTCGGCGACCGCGCGGACCATATCCTCATCCTCCACCAGCAGCACGGTGCCCGTCCCCCACTCCTCGCGCTGGCGGCGGGGTTTGGGCGGCGGGGCCGCCTTGTCCTTGCCCCCCATATCGCGGTGGACGGGGAGGTAGATGGTGAAGCTGGTCCCCTTCCCCGCCTCGGTGTCGGCAAAGATATAGCCCGCCGATTGCTTGATGATGCCGTAAACGGTGGACAGGCCCAGCCCCGTCCCCTTCCCCACATCCTTGGTCGTGAAAAAGGGTTCAAAGATTTTGGGCAGCACGTCGGGCGGAATCCCGCTGCCCGTATCGGCGACGCGCAGCGCGCTATAGTCGGCGGGCGGCATCACCTCGCCCCCCATGGCGCGCACGTCGGCGGCGGTCACGGGAAAGGTTTCGATGGTCAGCGTGCCGCCGCGCGGCATGGCATCGCGCGCATTGACCGCCAGATTGACGATCACCTGTTCCAGCTGGCCCGGGTCGGCGCGCACCGCGCCCAGCCCGCGTCCGTGGCGCACCGCCAGCGTGATCGTCTCACCAATCAACCGCTTGAGCAGGTGCGACACCTCCGAAATCACGTCGGGCAGCTGCAGGATTTGCGGGCGCAGCGTCTGTTGCCGCGAAAAGGCGAGCAATTGCCGCGTCAGGCTGGCCGCGCGGTTGGCGTTGCTGCGAATCTGCTGAATATCGTCATAATCGCTGTCGCCCGGCGTGTGGCGCATCAGCATCAGGTCACAGCTGCCCAAGATGGCGGTCAAGATATTGTTGAAATCATGCGCAACGCCGCCCGCCAGCTGGCCGACCGCCTGCATCTTGGTGGCCTGCGCCACTTGCCGTTTCAGCGTCGATTCCTCGCTGCTGTCGCGCAGGGACAAAAGCACCGTCGCCTCGCCCAGCCCGCGCACCCCGACGATGCGCAGCGTCACCGGGTCCTCGGGCGCGCTGGCCAGCCGGATGGACATGTCGCCGCCCGCCTGTTGCCCCACGCTGTGGCGGCGGATCATGTCGGCAAGCGGCCCCTTGTCCTCTGCCACCACAATGTCGCCGGGGAAGCGCGGCACCTTGCCCTGTGCCATGCCCGCCGCGCGGCAAAAGGCGCGGTTGACGAACAGGAAGCGGCCATCGCGGTCGACCAGCCCCAGCCCAAAGGGGAGCAGCGACAGCAATGTCTCCATCGTCCCCTGCGCCGATCCGCGCAGCACCGCTCCGCCCTCTTCATCGAGCAGGATGAGCAGCACGGGCGAGGCGGGATCGGCGGCGGCGAGCGGAATTTGCACCAACCGCACGGGCGTTGCCCGCTCCCCCTCTGCATCAAAGAAGATCGTGCCGGCCTCATCAATGCGCAGCAGCCGGGCGACGTCGCGGCCCGTGGCCGATGCCGTGCGGTCGCCGTCCAGCGCGCGCAGGGCAAAGGCGCTGTTGGCCGCGCGCACCCGGCCATCGGGGCCGACGAGCACCGCCATGACGCCGCTGTGGCCCAGCGCCAGCCCGGCGGGGCCGTCGATCATCCGCGCCGCCTCCACCGCCAGATCGACGCTGGTAATGGCGGCAAAGCGCCAGACCAGATAATCATCGCTGCGCCCCGCGCGGCGGATTTCGGCGTCAAAGCGCAGCGCGCCGACGCGCAGGTCGCCCGCCTTGCCATGGCCATCGCGCCACGCCGCGCGGCCCGCGGCCTTCAACGCCTCGCCCGCCTTGGCCTCCACAGGCAGGCCGGGCGGCGTCACAAAGCCGCCGAACCAGCTGGCATAAAGATCGTTTGCGCACACCAGCCGCCCGGCCCGGTCGGTTACCGCCAGCGCGATATCGTCATGCGCAATCGCCTCGCGCAGCATGGTCCAATCGGGCGGGGCCGCCGCCGCTGGCCCCGCGCCCGGCAGCGTCCGGCGCAGCAGCACGGCGGCGGCTATCACCAGGCACAGGCCCGCCAGAAAGCCCGCCGCCAGCGCCGCGCTGTCCACCACCCACAGCAGCAGGGCCGCCGAACCCAGCGCCGCACCGCCGACCACGGCCCATTCCCAGGGCCGCAGCGCGCCGCTCGCCGCGCCCAGCGTCGTGGCGGGTTGATCCGCGGCGACCGAACCGAACAGTCTGGGCGTGGCGGCTGGCGGCAAGGCAATCGTCCCCGGGCGAAAGGGCCCTTACCAGATGCGCACGCGCTCGTTCGGGGCCAGATAGAGTTTTTGTCCGGGCTTCACCTGATAGGCTTCATACCATTGGTCAAGGTTGCGCATCACCCAGACGCGCTGGATGGAGGGCGAATGCGGGCCGGTGGTGATGCGCCGCGACAGGTCTGCCTCGCGGTGGTTGCGCCGCCACACTTGCGCCCAGCCCAGGAAAAAGCGCTGATCGCCCGTCTTGCCGTCAATCACCGGGGCCGGTTTGCCGCCCAGCGAGGCTTTGTAGGCATCATAGGCAACCGCCAGGCCCGCCAGATCGCCGATATTTTCGCCCAGCGTCAGCGTGCCGTCCAGAAACTGGCCGGGCAGCGGTTCATAGGCGGCATATTGCGCCACCAGCGCCTTGCCCGCCGCCTCGAACGCGGCAACGTCGGCGGGGGTCCACCAATCGGCCAGCCGCCCATTTTCGTCATATTTGGCGCCCTGATCGTCGAAATGATGGCTGATTTCATGCCCGATCACCGCGCCAATGCCGCCATAGTTGATCGCCGGATCGGCGTTGCGGTCAAAGAAGGGCGGCTGCAGGATCGCGGCCGGAAACACAATCTCGTTCATGCTGAAATTGGCATAGGCGTTGACCGTCATTGGCGTCATGCCCCATTCCCAGCGGCGGATGGGGGTGCCCAGCCGCCCGATATTGTCGTCATGCGCAAAATGCCGCGCGCGCAGGGCATTGCCGAACAGGTCGTCGGCCTTGATCTCCAGCGCCGAATAATCCTTCCACCGGTCGGGATAGCCGATTTTGGTGGTGAAATTGGCCAGTTTCTGGCGCGCCTTCACCTTGGTCTGCGGCTGCATCCAGTCGAGCGCGTCGATACGGCGGCCCATGGCGGCGAGCACATTTTTAACAAGGCCGTCCATCGCCGCCTTGGTTTCGGGCGGGAAATATTTGGCGACATAATCCTGCCCCACCGCTTCGCCCATGATGCCGGTGGTGAAATCGACGCCGCGTTTCCAGCGCGCCTGCATTTCCGGCGTGCCGGTCAGCGTGGTGCCGTAAAAGGCAAAGCTCTGCTTCGCCACTGCATCGGGCAGGACATTGGCAAAGCTGTCGATGGACCGCACCAGCAGCTGATCGCGCAGCACCTGAACCGGCGCGGCGGCATAGGCGCTGGCCATGCCGGTAAAGGCGCTTGGCTGCGCGACGATCAGGCTGTTTTCCTTGACGCCGACGCCGCGCACCAGGGCGGCAAAGTCAAAGCCGGGCGCCAGCGCGCTGAGCTCGGCCAGCGTCATCTTGTTATAGGTTTTGGTCGCGTCGCTGCTGTCATTCTTGTCCCAGTGCGCCCGGGCGATGTCGGTTTCAAAGGCCATGATGGCCGCCGCGCGCGGGCCGGCATTGGCCTCCCCCGCCATCGTCAGCACCGCCTCCAGATGCTTGACATAGGCATCGCGCAACTTGGCGAAGCGGTCGTCGCCCTTCAGATAATAGTCGCGGTCGGGCAGGCCGATGCCGCTTTGGAACATGGTGTAGATATAGACGTCGGGGTTCTTGTCATCCTGTCCCACAAAGCCCGCGAACAGCGTGCCGACGCCGTTGCGGTCGGCCTCCGCCAGCAGCGCGGGCATCGCGGCCTTGTCCGCCGCGCGGATTTTGGCAAGCCAGGGCTGGATCGGGGCCATACCGCGCGCTTCCACCGTTGCGGCATCCAGAAATGCGGCATAGGCGCGGCCGATTTTGCTGTCCGGATTGGTCTTGGCGCTTTCCAAAATGCCGCGCGTGCGCTCCTTTGACAGGTCGTCGAGCACACCGAACATGCCGAAATTGCTCTTGTCAGCGGGGATGACCGTGGTGCGCGCCCATTCGCCATTGGCATAGGCATAGAAATCATCGCCCGGCGCCACGCTGCGGTCCATGCCCGCCATGTCAAAGCCGAAGCTGCCAATCTGCGGCTTGCCCGGCGCGGTCGCGGGCGTTTCCACGGTCTTGGTTTCGGCCGCTTCGCTGGCGGCGCAGCCCGCAAGCAGCAGCGGCGCGGCCGAAGCAAGCAGCAATGCGCCCAGGCGCGGGGTGAAGGTCAATGTCATGATGGCGTCCCCTGTTTTTCGTGCGGTGACACGGACATGCCACCGTTTATGGCATTCAGCCTATAGGGTCGCGTGCGGCGGGCGCAATCGCCACGCCTGCGGCTGGTCGAAGCGCTATTGCGGTTGGTCGGCGCGCGCGCGGCGCAGCTTGCGGCGCCACCGCAGCCGGATCCAATTGTCCCAGCCCACCGACGCCAGCACATAGCCGATGATCGCGCTGATGAGCGAAATGATGAACAGCCCGGCGAGCAGCGCGGGCGCGGTGTCCGACAGGAACCAGGCGAACCATTCGCCCACGCTCGCGCCATTGGCCCACAATGCCTTGAAGGTCGAATAATCGGCCTTGAGCCCAAAGGTCCAATTGCCCACCCACACCGACGAGGCGAGGATGAAGGGCGTCGTCGCCGGATTGGACAAAAAGGTCATCGCCGCGCCGATGGGAATATTGGCGCGCACCGGCAGCGCGAGCAGCGCCACGCCGATAATCTGCACCCCCGGGATCAACAGGAAAATGCCGACGAACAGCCCCAGCGCGACGCCGCGCGGCACCGACGTGCGCGTGAAGCGCCACAAATGGCTGTGCGCCACCCGGTGGCCAAAGGGCTTGACCCAGCGGCTTTCCAGCAATTCTTCGCGGCGCGGCGAATTGCGGCGGATCCAGTCCATCAGCGCGGTTTTCGATTTGGGTTCACGCGCCATGTCAGCCGCGCTCCCGCATCAGCCGGGCCTTGTCTCGCTGCCAGTCGCGTTCCTTGATATGCTCGCGCTTGTCATGCGCCTTGCGCCCCTTGGCCAGCGCCAGCTCCACCTTGGCCCGCCCGCGCCCGTTGAAATAGACGGTGAGCGGGACCAGCGTCATCCCCTGGCGCGCGACTGCGCCATACATTTTGTTGATCTCCCGCGCCGACAGCAGCAGTTTGCGTGGGCGGCGCGGTTCGTGATTGTGGCGGTTGCCGTGGCTGAATTCGGGGATGTTGGCATTGACCAGCCACACCTGCCCATCCTTCACCTCGGCATAGCTTTCGGCGATATTGCCTTCGCCAAAGCGCAGCGATTTGACCTCGGTCCCCGACAAGGCGATGCCCGCTTCAAACACTTCGTCAATGGCATAGTCAAAGCGCGCGCGCCGGTTTTCGGCGACGACCTTTTTCTTGTCGAATTCAGGGGCGGTCTGGGGGCGGGACATGGTGCGGCTATAGCAGCCCCAGCTTGCCGAGCGCTGAATCGACCGCCGCCATGGCCGCTGCATGGGCCGCGACAATCGGCAGGCGCGCCGCCGGATCGAACCAGGGGTGCAGCCGCGACAGCGCATATTTGCACGGCGCGGGGCTTGCATCGGCGAACATCGCCCGGTGCAGCGGGAACAGCGCATCGTTGAGCGCACGGGCGCTCGCCCAATCGCCCTGCGCGCAGGCAGCGGCAAAGGCGGCGCAGTGGCGCGGCGCGACATTGGCGGTCACCGAAATGGCCCCCACCCCGCCCAGCGCGGCATGCGCCAGCCATTGATCGTCATTGCCGCCCAGCTGGCAAAAATCGGCCCCCGCCGCCAGCCGCAGCTGCGTCACCCGCGCCAGATCGCCGCTGGCGTCCTTGATCGCCACCACCGTCGGCATGGCGGCCAGTGCGGCCATGGTGTCGGGCAAAATGTCGGTCACCGTCCGGCCCGGGACATTATAGACAACCATCGGCAGGTCGCTGGCATCGGCCAGCGCCTGAAAATGCGCCAGCAGCCCCGCCTGGCTGGGCCGGTTATAATAGGGCGCGACGATCAGCGCCGCCGCTGCCCCCGCCGCCTTGGCAAAGCGCATGTGGCGCACGGCGGTCGCCGTGTCGTTCGACCCGCACCCGGCAATCACGGGCACGCGTCCGTCGGCGGCGGCGATGCAGGCATCGATCACCGCATAATGTTCATCAAACCCCAGCGTCGCGCTTTCGCCCGTCGTGCCGCACGGCACCAGCGCGCTCGACCCTTCGGCAATCTGCCAGTCGACCAGCCGCCGATAGGCGTCGGCGTCAAACGCTCCGTCGCGAAATGGGGTCACAAGGGCCGGAATAGACCCGGAAAACATCGGCAGCTCCCTTTACAAGCCGGGACACGGACTCCAAGACCTGAAGCCAATAATGCGCGCGTCATAGGCGCGCCCTTCACTGGTCGGCAAGGATATAAGGGTGATATTAGGTCGGTTTATGACGCGGTTTGAAATTTCCCGTCTGGCTTTGATTGCGGCCCTGTTCCTGCCATCGGCGGCGTCGGCGACCGAATTGACCGCCGAACAGCGCGCCTGGTACCGCGCCCAGATGGGCCTGGAATCGGGGGTTATTCCCGCCCCCGTCCGCAACAGCGTGGCCGATGCTGTCATCGAATGGCGCGCGCTGGAGGGCAATGGCGCGGCCAGTTTCGACCAATTGTCCCGCTTTCTGGTCAACAACCCCGGCTGGCCCAATGCCGAGCGGTTGCAGGCGCGCGCCGAAAAGGCGATCGCCATCGACAGCTATGATCCGCCGCGCGTGCTCGCCTTTTTCGGGGTCAGCCCGCCGCGCACCCCCAGCGGCCATTTGCGCCACGCGCTGGCACTCAACGCCACCGGCCAGCGCGACGCCGCGCTCAGCGCCGTGCGCCGCGCCTGGACCGGCGGAACGCTGGACGAGGCCGAAGAGGCGCAGGCGCTGGGCATATTCGGCGGCGCGCTGACCGCTGCCGACCATGATGCGCGGATGGACCGGCTGTTGTGGGCCGGGGCCACGCGGGCGGCCACGCGCCAATTAAGCTATGTCTCGCCCGCCCGCCGCGCCGTTTTTGCCGCCCGGTTGGCGATGCGCAGCAAGGCGGTTGACGCCGCGTTCCAGGCCAATGCCGTCGAAGCCGCCGATCCCGGCATCACACGCCGCGATGCAGGCTATATCGCCGACAAGGCGACCTGGCTGCGCAGCGCGGGCCGCGTGGCCGAGGCGCGCGCGCTGCTCAGCCAGCCGCGCACCCTCGACGCGCCGCCAGCCGATGCCGAGGAATGGCTGGAAACGCTGCTCACCAACGCGCGCGGTGCGGCGAGCGCGGGCGATGCCGCCACTGCCTTTGCCATTGCCCGGCAGCTGGAGGACAGCTTTGCCCCCGATGTCGCCATTCGCTTGCTGCCGCTGTCGGTGCGCGATGATTATACCAGCCTCGCCTGGCTCGCCGCGCACACCGCCAACCGCCAGCTGGGCCGCCCCGCCGATGCCGTGCGCCTTTACCGCCTCTATGCCGAAGGCGCGCGCTCGGCCCAGACGCGGACCAAGGGCTTTTACTGGGCGGGCCGTGCCGCCGAAGCCGCCGGGCAAACCGCCGAAGCGCAGCGCCATTATGGCGACGCTGCGCGCCATTATGACCAATTTTATGGCCAGCTCGCCCGCGAGCGGCTGGGCCTGTCGCTGAGCGCCGCCGCGCTGCCCGCTGCCGCCGCCGCCGTGAGCGAGGCCGACCGCGCCGCCTTTGCCGAGGATCGGCTGGTGCGCGCGGCCAAGGTGCTGGGCGAAATGGGCGCGTGGCGCGACCAGTCGCTGTTCCTGCGCGCGATTGCGCAGCGCGCCTCCACCCCCAGCGACCATGCGCTGGCGGGCGAGCTGGCCAGCAAGATCGGCCGCATCGACCTGGGCGTCATGATCGGGCGCAGCGCGCAGGCCAATGGCATTGACGCGGTGGCCGTCGCGGGCTTTCCCACCATCCGCGTGCCCGACGGGCATCAGAATAATTGGACCTTCATCCACGCCATCGCGCGGCAGGAAAGCCAGTTTGACAAGCAAGCGATCAGCCACGCGGGCGCGCGCGGCCTGATGCAATTGATGCCGGGCACCGCGCGCGAGGTGTCGGCCAAGCTGGGACTGGTCTATGACCTGCCCGGGCTGACCGCCAACACCGGCTATAATATGCAATTGGGGTCGACCTATTTTCAGCAGATGCTGAACTATTATGGCGGCAGCTATCCGCTTGCGGTGGCGGCCTATAATGCCGGGCCGGGCAATGTGAACAAATGGCTGCGCGCCAATGGCGACCCGCGCGGCGGCGACCTGGATATCATCGAATGGATTGAAGCGATCCCGATATTCGAGACGCGCAACTATGTTCAGCGCGTGCTGGAAAATGCCGTGGTCTATGACCTCCTCCACCCCCAGCCGAACCGCCCGCTGCCCGCAGCGCCGCTGTCCTTCTACCTCGGCAAGCGCACACCGGGGTGAACCATCTCCGCCCCCCGTCGTCCTGAACTTGTTTCAGGACAACAGACACCGGTTCGTTGTCCTGAAACAAGTTCAGGACGACAATTTATTGTGGCACGCACCAGCCCCATGTCCGACCGCACCGATCCCATCACCCCCGCTGGCTATGCCGCGCTGCGCGCCGAATATGACCAGTTGCTGGGCGACGAACGCCCCAAGCTGACCGAGGTCATCAACTGGGCGGCGGGCAATGGCGACCGCAGCGAAAATGGCGATTATATTTATGGCCGCAAGAAATTGCGCGAGATTGACCGCCGCCTCGCCTTCCTCGCGCGGCGGATGAAGGCGTCGCGGATCATCGACCCGGCGCAGCAGCCCGACCAGAGCCGCATCTGGTTCGGCGCGACGGTCGAACTCGCCGATGAAGATGACGCGCGCCGCACCATCACGCTGGTCGGCGTGGACGAGGCCGACGCCGGTGCCGGTCGCATTGGCTGGACCACCCCGCTAGCCCGCGCGCTGCGCGGCGCGGCGGTGGGCGATGTCCGCACCGTGCACCTGCCGGGCGGGGTGAAGGAATGGGAGGTGGTCGACATCCGCTATCCATCTTGAATAGCGGCGCTCCGGCGCAGGCCGGAGCACTGGCGGCAAGACCAGCCTTTTCGGGCCAAAGCTCCGGCCTGCGCCGGAGCACCATTGATGGGCTACTGAAGAAGGGTCAGGGGATCTGTAAGCCGGGTTCTGTCCAGCCCCTTGCGGGACTTGGGCGATCATTCATCTAGGCGAGCGGTTGCCCGCACGCTCAAGCAGTCAACCCGGATGGCGGGACCGGAACCGGGTCCTGTGGGTCGGCTTTCACCGGCGCACATGCCATCCCTATTCGACCTTGCTCCCGGTGGGGTTTGCCATGCCGCGCCGGTTGCCCGCCGCGCGGTGCGCTCTTACCGCACCTTTTCACCTTTCGCCTGGCCAAGGCCGCGGCGACATATTCTCTGTGGCACTGTCCCTGACCCCGGCCATGACAGCATGGGGCCGCCGGGCGTTACCCGGCACCGTGGTTTCCGTGGAGCCCGGACTTTCCTCCCCCGCGCGGACGCGGCGGCGATCACCCGATCCCCTGACCTGGCACCGTTATACGGGCAGACGCTTGCCGTGGCTATACCCACCGCCGTGCTCCGGCGGAGGCCGGAGCTTTGGCCGATGGAAAGGCTTTTGCCTGCCAAGGCTCCGGCCTGCGCCGGAGCGCAGCGAATATTGCGGTCCCTCAATCCCCCTCGGGCTGGGGGAGGAGGAGCGCGAGCAGGATCGCGCGGCATTCGCCGTCGATGGTGCCGTCGATCAACTCGGGCCGGAAGCGCCGCTGAAACGCCACTGTCGCGGCAAAACCGTCGGTCACATCATAGCCAAAGCGTTCCAGCGCCAGCAAAAAGCCCGCGTCGGTCCACATCGGATCGGTCAATTTCTTGGTGGGACGCGGCAGCGCGAGGCGGCGTTTGGCCAGTTCGTGCCACGGGAAAAGCTCGCCCGGGTCCTGCTTGCGCGTCGGGGCGATGTCCGAATGGCCCACGACATTGCCGCGCGTGATGCCGTGCCGATCCTTAATCTCTGCCACCAACCGCACCACCGATGCAATTTGCGGGTCGGGAAAGGGGCGATAGCCAAATTCATGCCCCGGATTGACGATTTCGATGCCGATGCTGGCCGAATTGAGGTTGGACAGGCCGCGCCAGTGCGACCGCCCGGCGTGCCAGGCGCGCTTGTTTTCGGGGACCATGCGGACGATCTGCCCATCCTCGGCCACCACATAATGCGACGATACCTTGGATTCGGGGTTGGCCAGCCAGTCGATGGCGGCATCGCCGCTTTGCATTCCGGTATAGTGGAGCACGATGATCGACACCGGCATGTCGCGATCATCAAAATTGGGGGACCAGCGGTCAATCATCTCGCTCATGGCGCTGTGCTTGCGCCAGCATCCCGCGCTTTGCAAGCGTCAGGCTGAGCGGGCGAGCGGCGCGGGGTGCAGGTCGGCGGGTTCATACAGGCCACGCAGGCGGCGGCTCGCGACAAATTGGTCGGTCTGGCCCAGCACCGTTTCGCCTGCACCCAGCACCAGAAAGGCGTGGCGCGCCGCCACGCTGCGCACCCGGGCAAAGGCCTTTTGCCGCGTATCCGGCGCGAAATAGAGGAGGACGTTGCGGCAGAAGACCAGATCGGCCGGGCGGGGCAGCGGTGGCCGGTCGATCAGCAAATTCTGGACCGAAAATTCGACGCGGCGGCGCAGGTCCGCCTTGGCCAGCCAGCCCGCGTCCGTCTGGTCGAACCAGCGGACCATGCGCTGCGCGGGCAGGCCGCGCTGAATTTCAAACTGCGAATAAATGCCGGCGCGGGCGCGGGCGATGGCCCGGCGGCTGACATCGGTGCCGATAATGTCGATGGTCCACCCGGCCCAGCGGTCCTGCTGTTCGGCCAGCTGCATCGCCAGCGAATAGGCCTCTTGCCCCGTTGAGACGCCGCAGTGCCAGATGGTCAGCTGGCGGCTGGCCGCGTTGATCTGGCGCAGCGTATCCAGCGCGGTGGCGGCAATATCGTCGAACAACAGATGTTCGCGAAAGAAGAATGTTTCATTGTTCAGCATGGCATCGATGACATCATCGAGCAGGCTTTTGTCGGTGCCGCCCACCAGCGCCGCGACGAGCGCATCCATATCGGCCAATTTATGCGCCTGCAGCACGGGTTTGAGCGACATTTCAATGCGCCAGATGCGGCTGGGTGACAATGTCTGGCCCGTCCGCGCCTCCAGGAGGCCCATCAGGATGCGATAGGCGCTGTCGCTGCCGCCGGTCATGCTCCCGGTCATGCCCCCGGTCCTGCCCCAAGCCCTGTCTGCGCGCCGCCGTTGCTGAGCAGCACGGCAATGGCATCGGGGTTGAGCACGGCATTGGCCACCCCGGCGTTGGCCACCGCGCCAGGCATGCCCCACACGACACAGCTTTCGGGTGCCTGCGCCAGCACGGTGCCGCCCGCGCTGCGCAGCAGGGCCGCGCCGTCCGCGCCGTCGCGCCCCATCCCGCTCAGCACCACGCCGACCCCACCTGCGCCATAGACATCGGCAACGGCAGCAAACATCGGGTCGGCAGAGGGGCAACAGCCATTGGCAACCGGCGTGCGGTCGAGCACGATTTCCACATGCCGCCCGACACGGGCCAGCCCCAGATGCGCGTCGCCGGGGGCCAGATAGACATGGTTCGCCGCCAGCCGCATCCCCGCCCGCGCGACATGCACCGGACGCTTGCTGGCGCTGGCAATCTGCTGCGCATAATAAGCGATAAAGGCATCGGGCAAATGCTGGGTCAGCAGGATCGGCGCAGTTATGGCGGGGTCCAGATTGCCAAGGAAGCTGGCAAAGGCGGGGATCCCCCCGGTCGACGCCGCGACCGCGATACATTCAATCGGGCCCGTCATGGCCAGCGGCGCGGTCCGCCCCCGTTCGGCGGCGCGCGGCTGCGCGGGGGCATGGACCAGCGCCGGTGCCGCCACCAGCGAGCGCACCCGGTTCAGCAGCACATCGGTGAAGGTGCCCGCAAAGCTGCCGCGCCCAGGCTTGGCCAGCGTATCACTGGCCCCCAGCGCCAGCGCTTCCACTGCCGCCGGGCCGCCTTCGGCACAGTTGGACGACAGGATCAGCACGCGGGCCGACCCGCCCTGCGCCAGAATCTGGGGCAAGGCGGCAAGGCCGGTCATGCCGGGCATTTCAATATCGAGGATGATCAGGTCGGCGCGGTCCTGCGCCAGCCAGTCGAGCGCCGCCGCCGCCGATGCGACCGAGGCGCAGACGGTCATGCCCGGGGCGGTGCCGATGATGCGTTCCAGCACGCTGCGCACGATCAGGCTGTCGTCGACCAGCATGACGCGGATCGACCGGCCCGCCGGGGCCGCAGCGCCGCTTTTGGGCACCGGAGAGAGCCGCCGCGTCGCCACGGCGGTCAGGCGATGCCGATGAGCTGCAGCTTGCCTTCCAGCGTTTCGCGGTCAAACGGCTTCATCACATATTCGTCGGCCCCCGCCTCGATGGCGGCGCGAATATGGTCGATGCTGTTTTCGGTGGTGCAGAACACGACCCGGGGCCGTTCGGCATCGCCAAAATCCATGGCGTTAAAGGCGTGCAGAAATTCCATCCCGCTCATCACCGGCATGTTCCAGTCGAGCAGGATGACATCGGGGCGATTCGCGCGGACCTGGCCAAGCGCCACTTCGCCATCGCACGCCTCTTCGACCGAAAAGTTCATGCTTTCAAGAATGTGGCGGGCGACCTTGCGAATGACTTTGCTGTCATCGACGATCAGGCAGCTTTTCATGTCCAATGCACCTTTTGCAAATTCAGCGTCGGATTTACCCCGAAATCATGGTCACCAGGTTAATTGCGGCTCATGCAGCCCGCTGCATCGGCAGATTGACGAGCTGCGCTGGATCGACGACCAGCAGGACCGCGCCGTCATGTTCGATCACGGCTTCGGCCAGCCGCTGCCAGCCGGGCGACAGCCGCCCCTTGGCCGGTTCTTCGCCGCTGTCGATGAAGCAGACATCTTCAATGGCGTCGGCGAGCAGCGCATAGCCGTGGCCGCCGATTTCGACGACGATGACGCGCTGGCCCGGCTGCGGCGGCATGGGCGCAAGGCCCAGCACGACATGCGGGTCAATCAACGTGAGCACGCGGCTGCGCAGCGCAAACAGGCCCGCGACATGCGGCGGCGCGCCCGGCACGGCAATGGCCTCGCTGGCCGGAACCACCGATTCAATCGCGCGCGAGCGCAGGGCAACGCGCGTGCCGGCGATGCGGGCGATAAGATAGAGATTGTCCATGGCTTACCCCCTGCCCCGCGCCGTGGCGGCCAGCGCGACCATCAGGCCCGCCCGGTCATAGCGATAGATGCTGCTGTCATCGGGGCCCTGCGCCGCCAAGGTGGCGCGGAGCCGGACGACCGGTGCGGCGCTCTCGCCCGCTGCGCCCGCGTCGCCGCAGCACAGCAGCACGTCCCCGGCCTCCTCGCCGGCAAGCGGTTCGCCCACGGCGACGCGGTAACCAGCGAGTTCCAAAATGGGGGCCAGAAAGGAGCGCGCCCAGCCTTCGCCCTCGCCAACGACGCGGCACAGCGGCTTGGCCAGCGCGGCGCTCAGCTGGTCATTGACCAGCTGGCCCATCAACCAGAAACAATCGATCATCTCCACCGGCTGATCCCCGATCAACAGCGTGCCCATGACCAGCCCTGGCTTGGCAGCGGGGCGAATGGCCTGGGGCCGCCGCACAATGTCGAGCACGGCGGCAATGGGGTAGCAGACGACGGCATCGCCATCGGCAATGCGCAGCAGCTTCACGCGGCCATCGCCGGGCGGCAAATCGGCGGCAAAGAGCGGCAGGATCGCCCCGTCAATCCGCACATGGATGGCACCCGCAGCGGCAAAGAGGCGGTCGGCGGGCACATCCTCCAGCCGGTCAATCACCGCCAACGGCACAGCACGCACGCCGCCATCGGCTTCGCGGAACAGCAAGAGCTGTTCGCCGGACTGCGCCGCTGCCGCCGCTGCGCCATCGGCATCGTCCTGCGCCGCGACCTCGATATCAATGCCCAGCACCTGCGGCAGCGAGGTGGCATCGAGCAGCAGCACGGGCCGCCCGCTGTCGGGCAGCGTCGTGCCGGCATAAAGCCCGGTGGCGAGCACGGCGGGCGCAGCGGGCTTGATGACCAATTCTTCATGATCATGCACGGCAGCGACGCTCAGCGCATAGCTGCGGTCCTGCCCCAGCCGCACCAGGATGAGCGCGCGTTCGTCATTCTGTGCATCGAGCGGCAGGCCGAGCGCGCGTTCCAGCCGGATGAGCGCCAGCCGCTCGCCGCGCACCGTCGCATATTCGCCGCCGCCAATCGCCTCGACGCGGACGGCCTCATTATCCTCCAGCATGATTTCGCGCACCACGCCGCGCGGCAGGGCAAATTGCTGCCCCCCCGCCGACACCAGCAGGCCCGAAATGATGGTCAGCGTCATCGGCACGCGCAGGGTGATGGTCAGCCCTTCGCCCGGGCGGTTGTCGATTTCGACCAGCCCGCCGATGCGTTCGATATTGGCCTTGACCACATCCATGCCGACCCCGCGCCCCGACAGCGCGCTGACGCTGGCGGCGGTGGACAGGCCGGGGGTGAAGATCAGCGCCAACCGGTCCTTGGGCGACAGCTGCGCGGCGTCATGGGCGCTCAGCACCCCGGCCTCGACGGCCTTGGCCACCACCCGGTCCACGTCAATGCCCCGGCCATCGTCGCTGATCGCAATATCGATGCGGTTGCCCGACTGGCGCGCAGCGACCCGGATGGTCCCGCTGCGCGGCTTGCCAGCGGCGACGCGCGCATCGGGATGTTCCAGCCCATGGTCAATGGCGTTGCGGATGATGTGGGTCAGCGGATCGCGGATATTCTCGATCATCTCGCGGTCCAGCTCGACCTCACCCCCGCTCGATTGAAACCCGGCTTCCTTGCCCAGCTCCACCGTCAGGTCGCGGATGATGCGCGGCAACGGCCCGAACAGCCGGTCGACGCGCTGCATCCGCATCTGGCTGACCGACTGGCGCATGGCGGCGACCGATTCGGACAGGCGTTCAAAGGCCGCATAGACGCCCGGATCGCGCACTTGTGCGCGCAGCAGCCGGGCGAATTCATTGCGGGCGAGCACCATGTCGGTCACCCCGGTCATCACGCTGTCGAGCAGCGGCAGCGGCACGCGGATCGACCGCCAATTGGCCATGGCCGGGTGCTGGGCATCGTCGCCAGCCGCCTCGATCTCGCTGGCCGTTTGCGGCGCGCTGGTCGCTGCTCCTGTCGGCGGGGCGGCAACGCTGCCGCCGCTCAGCAGGGCGATGACGTCGCGGTCATCGCCCGCCGGTTCGCCGCCCGCTTCGCCAATGGTTTCGGCCAGATCGGCCAGCCGGTCGATGATGGCGAGCACCCCCGACACCAGCGCCCGGTCGGCGCTGCGCTCGCCGCGCCGCACCGCGTCCAGCGCGTCTTCGGCGGCGTGGGCGAGCGCGGTGACGCGCGGCAGGGTCAGAAAGCTGGAGCTGCCCTTGACCGTGTGGACGAAGCGGAAAATGGCATCGAGCCGGTCGCGGTCGGCGGGGTCCGCTTCCCACACGACGATTGCGCCAGCGATTTCCGCCAGCATTTCGCCCGTTTCGCCCAGAAAATCGGCAAGCAGTTCGTCCATGGCACCATCGTTCCGCAAAGCAGCTGTGGCCGCCAGCTTTGCGGGAATATGGTTAAGGAGGCGTTTACCCCGCCAGGACCGCGCCGACCAGCAAGGTCGTGGGCGTTTCGCGCGCCAGCATCACCCGCCCATTATGGGCCGCCGCCACCGCCTGCACCAGCACGGCGGGCGCGGTGCGTGACGTCATGTCGTCATCCCCCGCGCCATGCGCCAATATGCGTTCGACATCCTTGTCGAGCAGGATGCGGTCCGCCTCGGCATGCAGGGCAATTTCGATGCTGCCCCCGCGCCGTTCGCAGCCAATGTCCAGCCGCCCGCCGCGCACCAGCGCATCGACCAGCAGAAAGGCGAGATTGAGGATGATCTTCACCGCCGGTTTGGGCAGCGGCGCATCGTCCACCAGCCAGTTAAGCGTGATGGGGCGGGTGTCGCCGATGATGCCGGCAATCGCCGCCTTGGCCTCGCCCGGCGGCACCAGATCGCCAAACCCGCCCGCCGAACCAAAGGCAAGACGAAAGAATTTCAACTTGTTGGCCGACGTCCTTGCGCTCTGTTCGAGCAATTCGAAACAGCGCGCGCGCATCGCCGGATCCTGTTCATCGGCGAGCAGTTCAAGCCCATTGGCAAAGGCGCCCACGGGGCTGAGCAGATCATGGCACAGCCGCGAGGCGATGAGGCTGGCGAATTCGACGCGGTCGGTGGTCATGCGGGCTCCGGACAATGGTTGCGCTGGCGATAGGCCAGCCGATTCCGCGCGGCAAGCGCGATTGCGTCAGCGCCAGCCCTGCGCCGCCAGCACCGGCAGGAACGACCGGCTGACCGGGGCCTGGATGCCCCCGGCCAGCGTCAGCGTCGCCTTGCCCGCGCCGCGATCGACGGCGGTCACCGCATCTTTGGCGACCCACCAGCTGCGGTGCGTCTGCGCGCCCGGCACCTGCGCCAGCTCTGCCAATGCATCGGCAAGCCGCATCAGGATGAGCGCTTCGCCCGCGTCGGTATGGACCCGCAGATAATGGTCCTCGCTCGCCACCGCGATCAGCCGTGCCCCGCGCAGATGCAGCGGCAGCCGCTCGCGGAAGCGGGCCGTGCCGTCTGCTTCGTCCCCCGTCGTCGCTTCGCGCTGGGCGGGTGCCGCCGGGGCATGGGCCGCAGACATTGCCGCGGGCGCAGCCGCCATCCCCGCGCGCCGCTGCGCCGCCAGCAGATAGTTGATGCCCACCATGATGACGCTGACCGCGAGCACCAGCACAAACATGAAGCCAATGCCTGCCAGAGTGAAGCCGCGCAGGCCAAAGGCCGCCATACTCGCCCCCGTCACCAGCAGGGTCAGCGGCAAGGCGATGCCCACAGCAATCAGCGCGCCTTCGGCCAGCGGCAAGGCGGTCAACCAGCCCCAGCGATGCACAGCGTCGGTCACCGCCGTGCCAATCAGTGCGCCCGACAGCATGACGGTCAGCCAATAGCCCAGCCGCAACCAAAGGGGAGCCGCGCCCGTATCAAAGGCACCGGTGATGGTCAGCAGCACAGCGACCCCCGCCGCGACACCATAGCCGGTCCGGTCCGGCACCTTCACCCGTGCATTTGGCGAAGCGCGAGTTGCATTATCGGGCATTTTGCGAAGTTTTCCGGGGCTTTCACGAAGCTGGGGTTGAGCGCCACCCGGCCGGTGGTCAGAAGCAGCCCATCCCTAGCAAACATGCAACAAGGAGCAAGTGCCATGAAAACCCTGACCAGCCTGATCGCCGCCATTGCCATCACCCTGCCCGCGCTGACCGCCGGTGCCTTGGCGCAGGAGGCCGCGCCGCCGCCCGCCGCGCTGACCGTGACCTTTGACAAGATTGTCGAGCCCAAGGGCAATATCCTGCTGGTGCTGTTCGACAGCGAAGCGGCCTTTGACAAGGGCGGCAAGCCGGTCCGCGCCGTGGTGGTGCCGGTCGATGCCGCGTCCGAAACCACGCTGGTCGAGGGGCTGCCCGCGGGCCGCTATGGTATCAAGGCCTTTCACGATCTGGATGGCGACATGAAAATGACCAGCAACCCCTATGGCATGCCGACCGAGCCCTTTGCCTTTTCCAACAATGCGGTCGGTAATATGGGTCCGGCCAAATGGGCCGACGCCGCGTTCGATGTGGGTGCGGCTACCACCCAGACCATCTCTTTCTAACCCCCGGGATCTCAGCCGATGACCATGACCCTTGACCGTCGCCGCCTGATGCAGGCCCTGTTGTCCGCCGCTGCGGCGGGGGTCGTCATCACCCCCGACCGGGCGCTGGCGGGGGCCGCGCCCCCGGGCTGGGCGCTGGGGGTGGCCGATGTCGATGCCGACATCGCCCCCCGCCCGCTGACCCGCATCGCGGGGCGCGCGCCTGCCGACTTTGCAGGCATCCTTTATCGCAACGGCCCGGCCAAGTTCCGGCGGGGCGACAGCGCGGCGGGGCACTGGTTTGATGGCGACGGGCTGATGCGCCGGTTCCGGATCGGCAATGGCGGGGCGGAGCTTGCCGCGCGCTTTGTCGATACGCCCAAGCGGCGGCTGGAAACCGAGCTGAATGCCATTGTCACCCCTGGGTTCGGCACCCCGGCCCGACCCGGATCGCGCATTCGCAACAATGACGATGCCAATGCCGCCAACACCAGCGTGATGATGCTGGGCGGCGAGCTGCTGGCGCTGTGGGAGGGCGGATCGGCGGTGCGCATGGACCCCGACACGCTGGCGACGAGCGGGATCAAGACATTTCGCGGCGACCTGCGCCACATGCCCTTTTCCGCCCATCCGCGCATCGAACCCGATGGCAGCGTCTGGAATTTCGGCGGCAACGGGCGGCGCACCGCGCTGTGGCACATTGCCCCTGACGGCGCCCTGCGCGCCATGACGATGATCGACCTGCCCCGGGCAAGCTATTTCCACGATTTTTCGATGACCGCCCGGCACATCATCATCGTCCTGCAACCCTGGGTGCAGGAAGGGATGCGCTTTCCGCTGGCGCAGACCATGGCATGGCGGCCCGAACTGGGGACCCAGCTGCTGGTGCTCGACAAGGACGACCTGACCCAGCGCCGCCTCTATGAGCTGCCCGCCTTTGCCGCCTTTCACTATGGCGACGGGTGGGAGGAAGCCGATGGCACCATCCGCTTTGACGGCTGTCTGGAGGCGGACCCGACCTTTGGCCAGACGGCGGCCAGCGGCCTGCTGCGCGGCGAATTTATCAAGGCACCGCCAGCCATGCTGACGCAGATCGTGCTGCACCGCGATGGCCGCGCGTCGATGCTGGACACGGGCATCAAGGCCGAATTTCCGGTGAGCGACGGCCGCCGCGCCGGACTGCGCCGCCGCCTGACCGCGCATGTCACCGACTATCGCGGCACACCCTTTCCCCACGCCATCGCCAGCTGGGATTGGCAGCGCGGGCGCAGCGACCACTATGATTTCGGCGACCATCAGCTGGTCGAGGAATTTCAATATGTTCCGGGGCGCAGTGCCGACGAAACCGACGGCTGGCTGGTCGGCTGCACGCTCAATCTGAAGGCCCAGGCGAGCGAGCTGCACCTGCTGCGCGCCGGGGCGGTGGCGCGCGGACCGGTGGTCAGCTGGCGCGCCGATGTCGCCCTGCCCATCGGCTTTCACGGGCGCCTTGCTGCGGGCTGATCGCGCCGCGCCCTTGAAACGGCACGCGACCTCCCCACCTTCTTTGGTGATGGAGGGGGACGACATCATCACCGTGGCACTGGATGCCGACCGCAGCGGCGACCGGCTCGACCGGGCACTGGCCGCCGCGCTGCCCATGCTGTCGCGTGAGCGCGTCAAGACGCTGATCAAGGGCGGGCGGGTCACGGCCCCCGATGGCCGCATCCTGTGGGACCCGGCGGCCAAACCCGCCTGCCCCGCGCAGCTGGTCGTCCGCATCCCCGCCGCCGCGCCCGCGCACAATGTGGCGCAGGACCTGGCGCTGGTCGTCGCCTTTGAAGATGAGCATCTGATTGTGGTCGACAAGCCCGCCGGGCTGGTCGTCCATCCGGCGGCGGGCAATGCCGATGGCACGCTGGTCAATGCGCTGCTGCACCATTGCGCGGGGCAATTGTCGGGCATAGGCGGCGTCGCCCGCCCCGGCATTGTTCACCGCATCGACAAGGACACCAGCGGCCTGATCGTCGCGGCCAAGCATGACCGCGCGCATGAGGGGCTGGCGAAGCAATTTGCGGTGCACAACATCGACCGCCGCTATCTGGCCGTTGTCGCCGGTCGGCCCCAGCCCGCCAGCGGCAGCGTCGACGCCGCACTGGCGCGCAGCCCTACCAACCGCAAGAAGATGGCGGTGGTCGACGCCGGGCGCGGCAAGCGCGCCGTGACCCATTTCCGCACGCTGGAGCCGCTGCGCGATGCCGCGCTGGTCGAATGCCGGCTGGAAACGGGGCGCACGCATCAGGTGCGCGTGCATATGACCCATATCGGCCACCCGCTGATCGGCGATCCCGCCTATGGCCGGGCGCGCAAGGGCAGCGGGGAAGCGGCCAAAAAGCTGGGCTTTGCGCGCCAGGCATTGCACGCGGCCCATTTGGGCTTTATTCATCCGATAACCGGTAACGCCGTGGCGCTGACCAGCGAACTCCCGCCGGATATGCGGGAACTAATCAATGAATTGCGCGTTTAGGTTGCAAATGAAAATCTATCTCGACGCCGGAGCGCAACCGGTGCATTTTTCAGGCTCTTCAGGGATTATTTGACGATGGCACAGCACAGCAATCTTCCTGCGACCATGCCCGCGCTGTCGGGCGAGGCGAGCCTGAACCGCTATCTGGCGGAGATCCGCAAATTCCCGCTGTTGACGGCGGAGCAGGAATATATGCTCGCCAAACGCTATCAGGAGCATGAGGACCCTGCCGCCGCGGCGCAGCTGGTGACCAGCCATTTGCGGCTGGTGGCCAAAATCGCGATGGGCTTTCGCGGCTATGGCCTTCCGGTCAGCGAGCTGATTTCCGAAGGCAATATCGGCCTGATGCAGGGGGTGAAGAAGTTTGACCCCGACCGCGGATTCCGTCTGGCAACCTATGCCATGTGGTGGATTCGCGCGTCGATTCAGGAATTCATCCTGCGGTCGTGGAGCCTGGTGAAAATGGGCACCACGGCGGCGCAGAAAAAGCTGTTCTTCAACCTGCGCCGGATGAAAAATAATCTGGACGCGTTCGAGGATGGCGATTTGTCGCCCGAACATCTGACCAAGATCGCCACCGACCTGGGGGTCAGCGAGGATGATGTGGTCAGCATGAACCGCCGCATGGCGATGGGCGGCGACACCTCGCTGAACGTGCCCATGGGCGAGGATGGCGACAGCCAGTGGCAGGATTTGCTGGACGATGACGGCCCGCTCCAGGACGAGCGCGTGGCCGAAGCGCAGGAGCGCGACATTCGCCACGACCTGCTGAACGAGGCCCTGGCGACGCTGAACGAGCGCGAGCGGCATATCTTGACCGAACGCCGCCTGACCGACGACCCCAAGACGCTGGAGGATTTGAGCCAGGAATATGGTGTCAGCCGCGAACGCGTCCGCCAGATTGAGGTTCGCGCCTTTGAAAAGCTGCAAAAGGCGATGCTGGCGGTGGCTGGTGAGCGCCGGCTGCTGACCGCCTGATGGCGCGGGCCGCCGTGCGCGCCGTGCCGCTGCCCACCGGGCTGACCCCGCCCGCGCGCGCCGCGACGCTGGCCGAGCTGCTGTTGCCGCTCGACATGGCGGGTTTTGCGCTGCACCTGCCCTCGCTGCTGCTCGCCCCGCGCGGCGATGGCCGGCCGGTTATACTGCTCCCCGGCTATGGCGCCAGCGAAGTGTCGATGGAGCCGCTCGCGCGCTTCCTGTCCTTCATCGGCTACACCGCGCACCAGTGGGATTTGGGGCGCAACCGCGGCAAGGTGGACCAATATAGCCGGGCCATTGCCGACCAGCTGGTCGCCCGCCACGCCGCGCCCGTCACGCTGATCGGGTGGAGCCTGGGCGGCGTGGTGGCGCGAGAGGCGGCCCGCCTGGCCCCGGACCGCGTCCGCCAGATCATCACCATGGGCACGCCGATCATTGGCGGCCCCAAATATACGAGCGTCGGCCGCCGCTTTGCCCGCGCCGAATCGCTGGATATGGACCGCTTTGAACGCGAAGTGCACGAACGCAATCTGGTCGGGCTCGATTGCCCGATCACCGCCATCTACACCGACCGCGACGGCGTGGTCAGCCCGGCGAGCAGCCAGGATATCTACAACCCCCAGACCCGCATGGTAAAGGTGGGCGGCGGCCATTTCGGCCTGGGCATCAACCCGCGCGTGTGGCGGATCATTGCCGATACGCTGGCGGGGTAGAATGCGCGGCGGGATGCTTCCCGTTGGCATGGTGCCCCCTCACCCAGCTTCGGCTAGGCAGCAAGCTGCCAAGCCTCCACATCCCTCTCCTCGGCGGGGAGAGGGATGTGAGCCCCGGATCCAGTCCGGGGCGCAGCGGGTGAGGGGGCACCATTGCCATCAGGAAAAGCACCCCCTTGCCCTCCCCGCCCGACCCGCTAATCCTCGTCGCTTATGGCCAGCCTTGCCGCATTCGATCCCGAGCCGCCGCCGCCGCCACAACCGGCAAAGCGTCGCGGCTGGTTCCTCACCCTGCTGCGCTGGCTGCTTTACTTTGTCCTCGGCTCGATTGCCTGGGTGCTGCTGTATGCCGTCGTCCCGCCGCCGGTCACGCTGACCATGCTGACCGACGGCAATGGCATCACCAAGGATTGGACCAGCCTGGACGATATCGACCGCAACATGGTGCGCGCGGTGATCGCGGCGGAGGATGGCAAATTCTGTTCGCACGACGGCTTTGATATCGAGGCGATCGAGGATGCCAAGCGCCGCATCGAACAGGGCCGCCGCCTGCGCGGCGGATCGACGATCAGCCAGCAGACCGCGAAGAACGCCTTTCTGTGGCAGGGCAGTGGCTGGACCCGCTATGTCCGCAAGGTGCCCGAGGTGTGGTTCACCTTCCTGATCGAGACGCTATGGCCCAAGCGGCGGATCATGGAGGTGTATCTGAACATCGCCGAAACCGGCATCGGCACCTATGGCGTCGAGGCGGGGGCGCGGCGCTATTTCCGCAAAAGCGCCGCCGAGCTGACCCCGCGAGAGGCCGCGCGCATCGCCGCCATCCTGCCGTTGCCCAAAAAGCGCGAGGCGGTCAGCCCGGGCGGCTGGACGCGCCGCTACGGCAATCTGATCGTCGCCCGCATGGGCCAAGTGCGCCGCGACGGGCTGGATGGGTGTGTCTACCGCTGAAACCATAAATCGGGGACAGTCCCCGATTTTATTTGGGGGACAGTCCCCGATTTGCTTACCCCGGCTTCCAGCTCTTCCGCTCTTCGGCCTGGCGGAGCACTTCAAATGCCGCTTGCCCCGCTTGAAAGCGTTTGGCGGCGTCCGCGTCGCCCGGTTTCACATCGGGGTGCGTTTCCTTGGCCAGCGCGCGCCAGGCCTTTTTGACCGTTTCAAAATCGGCGTCGGGTTCCAGGTCGAACACGTCGAGCGCGCGCATTTCGTCGGCGCTGCGGCTGCCGTCGCCGGGGCCGCCCCAGGCATAATGCTGGGCGCGGGCATAGCTGCGCGCGCCGCGGGCTTCGTCGGCAGCGCGGGCGGCGGCGTCTTCGGCGGACAGGCCCGCGAAATAATCCCAGCTGCGGTTATATTCGGCGGCATGTTCGGCGCAGAAATACCAGCGTTCGGGGCTGTTGGGCGATTTGGGTGCGGGGCACGGGCCGGGCTGGTCACAGCCATAGCGGTCGCACAATTTGACCGTCTGCGCCTCGCTGCGGCTGCCATAGCCGCGCCAGCGGGGAAACCCCCAGTCATCCTGTCGTTTGGTTCGCGGCATCACACCGCCTTACCGCGCCCGGCCCCGCAAATCTAGCCGCGCTTGCCCCGGCAACGGTCGGAGCAATAGCGCACCTCGTCCCACACCTTGGCCCATTTCTTGCGCCACGCGAAGGGGCGGCCACAGGTGGCGCAATCCTTGGTCGGCAGATCGGATTTGCGGCGCATTTTCATCGAAGGCCTAAACACCCTGCAATTGTCATGCTGAACTTGTTTCAGCATAACAGGCTGGCGGTCGTTTGGTGTCCTGAAACAGGTTCAGGACGACGAAAGATGACCGTCCTTTGCTGCCCTGAAACAGGTCCAGGCCGACGATGAAGGCGTTCACCCCCGCCCCAGCGCGGCATTGGCCATCTGCGCGAATTCCGGGTCCAGCGACGGTTCAGTCATCGGCACCTTGGCCTCCAACGTCTCGGCAATATGCGTCAGCGCCGCAATGCGGGCGGCCTTTTTGTTGTTGCCGTCGATGACGGCCCAGGGGGCCCAGCGGGTGTCTGTTTGCGCGAACATGTCGGCAAGCGCGGCCAGATAGTCGGCGCGCCGCGCGCGGTTGCGATAGTCATCGGGCCCGGTTTTCCAACGCTTCCACGGATCGTCCAGCCGCTCCGCCAGCCGCTTGTCCTGTTCCGCCTGGGTCACATGGACGAACAGTTTGACGAGGTGCGTGCCGCTGCCCGTCAGCTGCGCCTCAAATTCGTTGATTTCGTCATAGCCGCCGCGCCATTCGGCTTCGGTGGCATAGCCCTCCACCCGCTCCACCAGCACGCGGCCATACCAGCTGCGGTCGAACACGCCGATTTCGCGCGTGCCGGGCAAACGCTTCCAAAAGCGCCACAGGAAATGCCGCGCCTTTTCCTCCGCCGTCGGCGACGCGATGGGCCAGACATCGAAATAGCGCGGGTCCAATTCGGCGGTCAGCCGTTTGATGATCCCGCCCTTGCCCGCCGCGTCCCAGCCTTCGAACAGGATGATGCTGCGCTGGCCGTGGGCGATGTGGGCGGCCTGAATCCGTTCCAGCCGCGCCTGGAGCGCCGCGATGTCGCGGTCATAATCGCCCTTATATTTGGCGCCGGTTTCAAAGTCGGAGAGGTTAATGGCCATGGCGCGGTTCTACGCCATTCGGCCAGCGGGGCAAGGCACGAAGATAGTTAACCGCCCGCCGCAACGTCCGCGATGGCCGCGGCGAGCCGCACGGGTGCCTCCATGGGCACGAAATGGGTGCAATCGGCCCAATGCGCATCGCGGCCATGGCGCAGCGTCGCGGCCAGCCCGGGCCAGGTCGGGCTGGTGGAAAAATCGAGCGGGGCATCGCCCACCCGCGCCCGCGCGCGAATGACCGTGATCGGATAGGCAAGCTGCGCCGCCACCGCCAGCGGATCAAACGCCGCGCTGCCCAGATAGGCCGATGCCTCCAGCTGCGGCGGGCAGGCGAGGTCAAAGCCATCGCCATCGGCACGCGGCAGCAAGCCATGCTGGCAATAGGCCGCCAGCACCGCCGGGTCCCACTGATCATAAGGAAAACGCGTGGCAAAGCGCGCGCGCATTTCCTCGGCGCTGGGCCAGTGGCTGCGCCGTTTGGCGACAAAGTGGTCGGCGGGATCACCGCCCGCTTCGCCGGCATGGGCAGCGTAAAATTCGGGCGCGAAGATGACGGGATCGATAAGCAGCAACGCGGCAAGGCGGTCCGCCCGCGCCGCCGCCGCCCGCACCAGGCACACGCCGCCCATGCTGTGCCCGACGCCAACCAGCGGCCCGCCGCCCAGCGCGTCGATCAGCGGCACCAGATCGTCGCCCGTCGCCGCCCAATTGCCCAGCGACGCCGGCCGATAGCTGCGCCCATGACCGCGCAGGTCGGGCGCGGCAATATGCCAGTCCGCCCCCAGCGCCGCGACCACACCGTCCCAGCAGCGCGCATGAAAACCCGTGGCATGGACCAGCAGCAGGCTGGGCCGGTCGGCGCGCGCATGGCCCCATTCATACCAGGACAGATCGCCCCGTCCGGGCAGGCTGAGCCAGTGCTGCCTAGCTTCCATCAATGGGTTGCGGGTCAAGGTTGCTGCCGCGCCTCGGCCTGTTTGATGGCGATTTCGGTCGCGCGGGCGCGGTCGGCGGCGGCCTGCGCGTCGCGGTCGCCGACCCGCAGATAGCCGTCCACCGCCCCCACATAATCGCCGCGCGCTTCGGCACAGAGCGCCAGGTTGAAGATCAGCGGGCGGTGGGTGGGGATGGTCGCGGCCAGGGCTTCAAACAGCGCGCACCCCTCCCGCCCATCGCCGCGTGTCGCCACGACGGCCGCCTTGAACTGCGCGGCGCTCTGCTTGTCCAGCCCCTTGCGATCTTCGCGGATGCGGATGGGCAACACCCCGGAAAAGGGGGTCAAATCCTTGGCCACCTCATTGACGGCGCGGCGCACCAGATCGGCGATGATCGTGTCGGCGGCGGTGGGCGTGCGTTCGCCGTTGCACCAGCGTGAATCCGACTGCTGCGGCAGATCGCGGCTCATGAGCAGCCGCCCGTCGTCGCTGCGCACGATGCGGACATTGGCGGCCAGCGCGATGCTGCGCGCGCGACAGCTCACCTCGGTCTCGGCCTTATCGGCATCCTCGCATTTGGCCTTTGGGTCAAAGGTGCCGGGGCACAGGCGGCGCTTTTCGGTATAGCGGCGCTCATCGACACTGGCGTCGGCGTGACCGGTCACGCTGCCCTGCCCCATTGATCCATCGAACAGCTCGAACAGCGCGCTGCCATCCGCATCGCGCAGCCCGGCCAGTTCGCGCTCCAAAGTCGTGGCCATCAACCGCCCATCGGCGCCCGAAAACCGGTCAACCGACAGCGACGCAAGCAAATAGACATCGCCCGCCGCCGCCGGCCGCTGCACCGGCACATTGATGGTTTCGGCCCACGCCGTTGCCGGGGCCACCGCCAGGCACAAGGCCGCCATCAACCGTCGCATCGCATCCTCCCCCCAAGCGCAGGACCAGCGGCCCTGACTCGCTGCCGGGGCAGAGCTTATGCGCCGACGGTCTTGATGCCAAGCTCCCGCAGCTGTTTCGCGGTTGCCGGGCTGGGCGCGCCCATCAACAGGTCCTCGGCGCGCTGGTTCATGGGGAACAGCGTGATTTCGCGCAGATTCTGGACGCCGCACAGCAGCATGACCATGCGGTCCACCCCGGCGGCCATCCCGCCATGCGGCGGCGCACCATATTGGAAGGCGCGGTACATGCCGCCGAACCGTTCCTCGACATCGGCCTGGGTCAGCCCAGTGAGCTCAAACGCCTTGACCATCAGGTCGGGATATTGGTTGCGGATCGACCCCGACGCCAGTTCATAGCCGTTGCAGACCAGATCATATTGAAAGGCCTTGATGCTGAGCGGGTCCTGCGTCTCCAGCGCCTCTAGCCCGCCCTGCGGCATGCTGAACGGGTTGTGCGCGAAATCGAGCTTCTTTTCCTCTTCATCCCACTCATAAAAGGGGAAATCGATGATCCAGCAGAAACGGAAGGCGTCTTTTTCCAGCAGGTCCAGCTGATCGGCGACGCGGGTGCGCGCGGCCCCGGCCAGCTTGGCCGCCTGCGCCGCATCGCCCGCGGCAAAGAAACAGCCATCATCGGGGCCCAGCCCCAGCGCGTCATAGAGCGCGGTCATGCCCGCTTCGCCATGATTTTTGGCAATGGGGCCGCCAAATTCGCCGCCCTTGCGCGTCACATAGCCCAGGCCGGGATAGCCCTCACCCTGCGCCCAGACATTCATGTCGTCGAAAAATTTCCGGCTTTTGTCCGCCGTGCCCGGCGACGGGATGGCGCGCACGACACCGCCGCCCGCGACAATATCGGCAAAGCGGCCAAAGCCCGACCCGGCGAAATGCGCGCTGACATCGCGGATGATCAGCGGGTTGCGCAAATCGGGTTTGTCGGTGCCATAATCCAGCATCGCCTGCGCATAGGGGATGCGCGGAAAGCTGCCCGCCGGGGTCACGGCGCGGCCATCGGCAAAGGTTTCAAACACCCCGGCCATCACCGGTTCCATCGTCTCCCACACCTCTTCCTGCGTCACGAAGCTCATTTCCAGGTCGAGCTGGTAAAATTCGCCCGGCAAGCGGTCGGCGCGCGGGTCTTCGTCGCGGAAACAGGGGGCAATCTGAAAATAGCGGTCAAAGCCCGCGACCATCAGCAATTGCTTATACTGCTGCGGCGCCTGCGGCAGGGCAAAGAATTTGCCCTGGTGGATGCGGCTGGGGACCAGGAAGTCGCGCGCGCCCTCCGGGCTGCTCGCAGTCAAAATGGGGGTCGAATATTCGGTGAAGCCGATATCCTCCATCCGCCGCCGCGTTTCGCGGATGATCTGCGTGCGTTTGACGATATTGGCGTGGAGCGTTTCGCGGCGCAGGTCGAGGAAGCGGTAGCGCAGGCGGATTTCCTCGGGATAGTCCTGCTCCCCCGCCACCGGCAGTGGCAATTCGGCGGCGGCGGACAGCGTCGTCACCGTCGCCGCGCGCAGTTCGATGGCGCCCGTGGGCAGCGCGGCATTGACCGTCTCGGGCGAGCGGGCAATCACCTCGCCCGTCACCGTCACCACGCTTTCGGCGCGCAGGCCATCGAGCGCGGCAAAGGCGTCGGACCCGGCATTGACGACAATCTGGGTCAGGCCATAATGATCGCGCAAATCGACGAACAGCAAACCGCCATGGTCGCGCTTGCGGTGAATCCAGCCCGACAGGCGGGCAGTGGTGCCGACGTCAGCCGCGCGCAGGGCGCCGCAGTGATGGGTTCGATAGCTATGCATGGGCGGCGCTAAGCGCTTTTCGGCCCGCATTTGTCAAGCAGGGAAAGGGCGCGCGCCCTTGCGCTGCGCCACGAAACGCGCAATCGCGGTGCCCAGGGGGGCCCACATTGCCAGCAACATCATCGCCATTCGCGGCGCTCGATTGGGCGATATTGGCCGCCTATGTCGCCTTGCTGGCGCTCGCCGGATGGTGGTCGAGCCGCCAGCGGCCGGGCAGCGCAGAGGCCTATTTTCTGGCCGGGCACCACGCGCCCGCATGGCTGGTCGCCATATCGGCGCTGTCCACCATGCAATCGGCGGCCACCTTTCTGGGGGTTCCGGACAACAGCTTTCGAGGGGATTTCAGCTATCTGGCGACCAACATCGGCGCGCTGCTGGCGGCGGTGCTGGTCGGCCATCTGCTGCTGCCACGCTTTTTCGCCGCCGGGGTGACCACGGTTTATGAGCTGCTGGAGCTGCGTTTCAGCCAGCGGGCCCGGCGCGCGGCGGCGCTGACCTATTTGATCGGGCGCATCCTGGCGAGCGGCGCGCGGCTCTATCTGGCGGCACTTGCCGTGTCGCTGATGCTCTTCCTCGACATGCAGCCCGAACAGGTGGCGGTGGCGGCGCTGCTGCTGGTGCTGTTCGGCCTGGCCTTCACCCTGTTCGGCGGGCTGAACGCAGTGATCTGGAGCGATCTGGTGCAGGTCATCCTCTACACCGGCGGCGCGCTGCTGGTCGCCATCCTCTTGTGGGAGTCGCTGCCCATGACCACTGCCGAGATGCTGGCCGCGCTGACCAGCGCCGAAGGGGGCAGCAAGCTGACGCTGTTCGATTGGTCGCTGGACCCGGCGAAGGCCTTTGCGATGCCCGCGATCCTGATCGGCATTACTCTCCTAAACATCGGCAATTTCGGGTTGGATCAGGACAGCAGCCAGCGGTTCCTGGCCTGCGCCGACGCTGCACAGGGCCGCCGCGCGCTTTATGGGTCGGCGCTCGCCACCATTCCGGTCGTGCTATTGTTCCTGTGCGTCGGCGCGCTGCTCTATCTCCATTATGGGCAAAGCGGCACGGCACCACCGCAGACTGGGCCCGACGGGCGTCCGCTCGCGGTGTTCATGGGCTATATCCTGACCGAGCTGCCGCCGGGGCTGCGCGGGCTGCTCACCGTGGGGGTGATTGCGGCAGCGGCGATCAATTCGGGCCTCATCTCGATGGCGGCGGTGGCGGTCAGCGACTTTTACCGCCCCTGGGCCGAACGGCGGGGGCCGCGGCCCGCCGCCCATTATGTGCGCGCCGGGCGCTGGGCGGTGCTGCTGCTCGCCCTGGCGCTGCTCGCCACCGCCATCCTGTGCTTTTACTGGCAACGCTATAGCGCGCTGCCGCTGCTGGATTTTGTGCTGGGGGTGATGGTGTTCGCTTACTCCGGCCTGCTGGGCGTCTATGGCGCGGCGCTGTTCACGCGGCGCGGTTCGACCGCGTCAGTGATTGCCGCGCTGATCACCGGCTTTGCCGTCATCTTTGCGCAACAGACCTGGGTGGTGGACCAGCTGGGTCTGCCCGCCGCGATGAAGGCGCTCGCCTTTCCCTGGCAATTGGCCGTTGGCAGCGGCCTGGCCTTTGCCGTCGCCGTGATGGGCCGGGGCCCAGGCAAAGCGCGCCCGCGCTGATTTTCCCCCTCGCCCGCGCGGCAACATTGATTATAGCCGGTCTATGGACATCCATCCGCTGATTACGACCACCGAGTCCCTCACCCAATTTTGCGCGCTGATCGCCGACGCTGACTTCATCGCCGTCGATACCGAATTCATGCGCGAAAACACCTTCTGGCCCGAACTGTGCCTGATTCAGGTGGCGAGCAGCGACCATGCCGCCGCCATCGATCCGCTGGCCGCCGAGATCGACCTTGCGCCGCTGATGGACCTGATTGTCGACAATCAGGATATGCTGAAAGTGTTTCACGCTGGCGGGCAGGATGTGGAGATTATCTTCAACATCACCGGCAAGACGCCGCACCCGATTTTCGATACCCAGATTGGCGCAATGGCGCTCGGCCAGGCCGAACAGGTGGGCTATAGCAATTTGGTGGAGGCGTGGGCGGGGGTGCACCTCGACAAGGGCGCGCGCTTTACCGACTGGAGCCGCCGCCCGCTCGACAAGCGGCAGATTGACTATGCCATTGCCGATGTCACGCATCTGGCCGCGATTTTCCCCAAGATGCTGGCCAAGCTGGTGAAAACCGGGCGCGGCCATTGGCTGGACGAGGAAATGGAAAAGCTGGCCGATCCCGCCAATTACAATGTCGATCCCGACCGCGCCTGGCTGCGCATCAAACAGCCGTCGAAAAAGCCTGAGGTGCTGGGCCGCCTCCAGGCACTGGCCGCGTGGCGCGAGCGCGAGGCGCGGGGCAAGAATCTGCCGCGCGGGCGGATTGTGAAGGATGAAACGCTGGCCGATATCGCCGCTCATCCGCCGCGCCATCAGGATGATCTGGGCAAGGTGCGCGGCCTGTCTGCCACCTGGAAAACCAACGACATCGGCGCGCGGCTGATGGCGGCGCTGGCCGATGCCCAGCCGCTGAGCCGCGATGCAATGCCCGCCGCCGCGCCGCGCGGACCGGGGCTGGGCAAGGATGGCGTGCTGGTCGCCGACCTCCTCAAGCTGTTGCTTAAAATCCGCACGCGCGAGCTCAACATGGCATCGCGGCTGGTGGCACGCAGCGATGATCTGGAGCTGCTCGCCGCCGGGGTGCGCGACGGCTTGCCGCTGCTCGGCGGGTGGCGCTATGAAGTGTTTGGCAAGGACGCGCTGGAACTGGTGGAAGGGCGCATGGGCTTTGCCGTCAAGAATGGCAAATTGCTGATGACCAGGACGGAGGCCGAATGATGCGCTTGATGCTGATCGCCGCTGGATTGCCGCTGTTGGCGGCTTGCCAGCCCATGGACACCGCCCCCGGCGACACCGCCGACGGTTGCGGCGCGGCCAAGGTGCAAAGCTGGGTCGGGAAAAAGGACAGCCCCGCCGCGCGCGCGGCCATTGCGAAGGAGAGCGGCGCAGGTTCCATCCGCTGGCTGACCCCGGGGATGCCCGTGACGATGGATTATCGGCTGGACCGGCTGAACGCCAAAATGGACGCAGCGGGCACCTATACCGGGCTGGATTGCGGTTAACCGGCAGCGATGACCAGCCCGACCATCTTTGTTCTCAACGGCCCCAATCTCAACCTGCTCGGCATGCGCGAGCCTGCCATTTACGGGACGACGACGCTGGATGAGATTGCCGGGCGCTTGCACGAACAGGCCGCTCGGCTGGGCGTGCGCGTCGATTGCCGCCAGACCAATCACGAAGGGGTGCTGATCGACTGGCTGCACGAGGCGCATGTCGCGGGCGCCAAAGCGGTGCTGCTGAATGCGGGGGGCTATACCCACACGTCGGTGGCGCTGCACGATGCGATCAAATCCATCGCCGTGCCGGTGATCGAGGTCCATCTGTCGGACCCCGCCGCGCGCGAACCCTTTCGCCACATCAGCTATGTCGGCATGGCGGCGCACAGCGGTTTCGCGGGCCATGGGCCGGACAGCTATATGCTGGCGCTGGACGCCGCCGCCGCTCTCTGACAAAGAGGGGCGATAATGAAGGGGCGCGCTGCGGCGACACACAGCCGCAGACGATAACAGCAGGAACAGACCATGGGTGACCATAAAGCGCACGGCATCGCCATCGATCCGGCCTATGTCCGCGAATTGGCCGAAATGCTCGACGCAACGGGCTTGTCCGAGATTGAGGTGGAGGATGGCGAGCGCAAGATTCGCGTCGCGCGCACCGTCCATGTGACCCAGAATGTGGTGAGCGCGGTGCCCGCGATGGGCGCGGCACCCGCGCCCGCAGCCGCCAGCGCGCCCGCCGCCGCTGCGCCTGCTGCCCCCGCCGCAGACGCCTTTGCCGGGGCGACCAGATCGCCGATGGTGGGCACCGTTTACCTGTCGCCCGAACCCGGGGCCGCCGCCTTTGCCGCCGTGGGGTCCAAGGTGGCAGAGGGTGACACCATCCTGATAATCGAAGCGATGAAGGTGATGAACCCCATCACCGCGCCGCGCGGCGGCACGCTGACCGCCGTGCATGTCGAAAACAGCCAGCCGGTCGAGTTTGACCAGCCGCTGTTCACCATCGGCTGAGGCGGGACGGGGCGGGCGCCATGACCATTGAAAAATTGCTCATCGCCAATCGCGGCGAGATTGCGCTGCGCATCCACCGCGCGTGCCACGAAATGGGCATCAAGACGGTCGCGGTCCATTCGACCGCCGATGCCGACGCGATGCACGTTCGCCTGGCCGATGAAGCAGTGTGCATCGGCCCGCCTGCCGCCAAGGACAGCTATCTCAACATCCCCGCCATCATTTCAGCGGCGGAGGTGACCCACGCCGACGCCATCCACCCCGGCTATGGCTTTCTGTCCGAAAATGCCCGTTTTGCCGAGATTATCGAGGCGCATGGCATCACCTTTGTGGGGCCCAAGCCCGAACATATCCGCACCATGGGCGACAAGGTAGAGGCCAAGCGGACTGCGGTCGCGCTGGGCATGCCCGTTGTGCCGGGATCGCCCGGCGCGGTCACCTATGGCGATGCGGCGCGCGCGCTGGCCGAAGAGGCGGGCTATCCCGTGCTCATCAAGGCGGCATCGGGCGGCGGCGGGCGCGGCATGAAGGTGGTGGCCAGCCCCGACGATCTGGAAAGCCTGATGGCGCAGGCATCGTCAGAGGCAGCGGCGGCCTTTGGCGACCCCACCGTCTATATGGAAAAATATCTGGGCAATCCGCGCCACATCGAATTTCAGGTGTTCGGCGACGGCAATGGCCGCGCCATCCATCTGGGCGAGCGCGACTGTTCGTTGCAGCGGCGGCACCAAAAGGTGCTGGAGGAAGCCCCATCGCCCGTCATCAGCGCCGCCGAGCGCGCGCGGATGGGCGGGATCGTCGCCGACGCCATGGCCAAAATGGGCTATCGCGGCGCCGGGACCATCGAATTTCTTTGGGAAGATGGCGAATTCTACTTCATCGAGATGAACACCCGCATCCAGGTGGAGCATCCGGTGACCGAGATGATCACCGGGTTCGATCTGGTGCGCGAACAGATCCGCATTGCGGGGGGCAGCAGCCTGTCGGTCGCGCAGGAGGACGTCGAATTTCGCGGGCACAGCATGGAATGCCGCATCAATGCGGAGGATCCGGTGAGCTTCCTCCCCTCCCCCGGCAAGGTCACCCAATATCACCCGGCAGGCGGCATGCACGTCCGCGTCGATAGCGGGCTTTACGCGGGCTATTCCATCCCGCCCTATTATGACAGCATGATCGCCAAGCTGATCGTCTATGGCCGCACGCGCGAAAGCTGCATGATGCGGATGCGCCGCGCGCTCGAAGAAATGGTGGTCAGCGGGGTCAAGACCAATATCCCGCTGCACCAGGCGCTGCTGACCGACCCCGATGTCATCAACGGCGATTATACCATCAAATGGCTGGAAAATTGGCTGGCCGCGCAAGCGGACTGATCCGCTCACCCGGCGCAGCGCGCAGTGCGGAAAAGCCGCAAAACTTGCCCCGCACACTCTTTCCCAAGCGGAATGCTTGCGTTAATACCATGGGCATGACTGTTTCTGCTTCTGCCCGCATCCCCCTCCTGACCAGCGCCCTTGTGGCGGCGTTGCTGGCCGCCCCCATGGCCGGTGCCCAGTCCCGCCCGCGCGACATTGATCCAGAGGGCGCGCGCACCATCGTGCCCGATGTGGTGGAGGACAAGGCCCCGGTCGCGGCGGACCCCAGCGCCGTTATCGTGCCCGACTGGACCGTGGACAATGCCACCGCGCTGCTGCGCGCGATCGAGGGTGCGGGGGCCGAGGGGCTCTTCCCCGCCGATTATGCGCCCGAACGGCTTGCCGCCGCCATCGCCGCCGGGCCGGGGGCCGCGCTCAACATGGCGGCGACGGACAGCTTTCTGCTGCTTGCCACCCATATGCAGCTGGGCCGGACGCCCAATGCCGCGCGCCGCCAATGGTTCATGGTCGACCATGATGAAAAGGACGCGCCGCTGCTGCCAACGCTCGCCGCCGCGCTGACCGCCAACGACGTGCCGGGCGCGCTCGCCGCGCTCAACCCCGCGCATGCCGATTTTGCCGCGCTGAAAGCCGCGCTGGCGACCGCCAAGGACAAGCCCACCGCCGACCGCATCCGCGTCAATATGGAACGGTGGCGCTGGATGCCGCGCGTGCTGGGCGACCGCTATGTCCTGACCAACGTGCCCGAATATATGACGCGCGTCGTCCATACGGACAAGGTGATCGCCACGCACAAGGCGGTGGTGGGCAAGGTGACGACGGCGACGCCGCAGCTCAACCCGCTGGCCACGGGCATCATCATCAACCCGACCTGGACGCTGCCGCGCAGCATCATCAACGAAGGGATTGGCAACACCATCGCCACCAACCCCGCGTCGGCGCGAGCACAGGGCTATAGCTGGACGGGCAAGGGCAAGACATTGTCGGTGGTGCAGGCCCCCGGCGCGAACAATGCGCTGGGCATGATGAAGCTCGAAATGCTGAACGATCATGCCATTTACCTGCACGACACCCCGTCCAAGGGGGCCTTTGCCGCCGCCGAACGCGCCTTCAGCCACGGGTGCATCCGCACCGAACGCGCGCTGCATTTCTCCGGCCTGATGGCGGTGATGTTCGGCGGCCAGACGCCGGAAGTGTTTGGCGAGGCCTATGCCAGCGGCAAGACAACCCGCTTTGGCTTTGACCAGCCCTTCCCCGTCTATATCGCCTACTGGACGGCGCGCCCGGGGGCCGATGGCAAGCTGGTGACCTATAAGGACCTTTATGGCCGCGACGCGCCCGTGGTGGCAAGCTTTGCCCGCCCGGGCCGCCCCGCCGCGGTGGTGCTAGCCAAGGCCGAAGCCGCGCCCGCCCCTGCCGCCCCGGTCAGCGGGCGCTAATCGCGGCTGGCTCTGATAGAGCTGCTACTGCATGATGAGATTAGGTTGAAAATAACGTCATGCTGAACTTGTTTCAGCATCCATAGTGCAAAGGTCCGGCCTTATCCCATGGACCCTGAAACGAGTTGGCGCTTATCCCTTACGCATCCGTAGTTCGTCATTGCGAGCGCAGCGAAGCAATCCAGCGTGGCGTAAACCGCTCTGGATTGCTTCGCTCCGCTCGCAATGACGGGGGAATGATTTGCCTACGGATGCCAACGGGATAAATGCCAAACGAGTTCTGGGTGACGATGGTGACGGGCTTTGGCCCACCGCTCAAACCGAAGCCAGAATCAGGGCAGCGTCGTCCCGCTCGCCGCCAGCACGACATTGCCGCTGTCGAGCGGCGCGGGCGGCGGCGGCGGCAAGGGCGCGGACAGGTCGGTGAAACGGTCCGCCACAATCAACCGCCCGGGGCCAAGTTTGAACAATATTTCGGGCAGCAGGTCCGCGCCGAACACAAAACACCCTTCGCTGCGCCCTAGCTTGCCCTGTTCGGCGATCAGCGTGGGTTCGGCATACCAGGCGCCATGGACGACAATGGCGCGCGCCATCGCATTGCTGTTGTCGGGTTCCAGCCCGTCGAGCCGCATCGACGAGCCATTGGCCCCCCAATAATAATCGGCGGTGCGATAGGCCCCGCGTGAGGTCGCCAGGCTGCCAATGCGGTTGGAAAAATGCTTGAGCCACCCATCATGCTGCGGGTCGGACCCGCGCCCATGGGTGACGGGGAAGAGCTGGACCGCACCGCGCACCAGGTCGACCAGCGCAAAGCGCGGCGCGCGTGATGGCTGGCCAAAATCAACGACGCCGATGCGGTCGTGATGCAAAATGCTGTGCCCGTGCCGCGCCAGTTGCTGGCGTGCGATGGTCAGCGGGTCAAAGGGCCGCGCCGCCGGGGCCACGAAGGGATTGAACAGCTCCGCCCGCGCCGCGCCCACCCCGCTCGCCCCCGCGCACACGCCAAGGGCCATCGCGCTGCGCAGCAACGCCCGGCGATCGGTCATGGTGGCTGGGTGCGACCCGGTCATCACCACCATCAGCCACACTTTGCCCGGTCAGCGCAAGCGCAGCACTACCCAAAGCAAGGGGAAGCGTGGCTCTGCCGCCGTGAACCGTTGCGCCATTACGCCAGTGCGCCGCCGCGCGCTCCATCAATAGCGCAGCGTGACCCCGCCCAGCAGCGAGAAGGGCTGGCCCGGCAAGATGCCGCGCGCCCGGTCGATGACATAGAGCCGGTCAAACAGGTTGCGGGCGGTCAGGAAAACCTCCCACGCGCCCTCTGGCGGACCATAGGAGAGCGAGGCATTCACCTGCGCCCACCCGCCGATGCGCCCGCGCTGGCCATCGGGCGTGACGGGGATAAGGTTGGCATCATCGCCAAACATGCTGGATTGCCCGACCAGTTCAATCTGCCCGGCAAAGCCGCGATGATCGACCCCGACCGCGGCATTGACCAGCCATTCGGGGCTGTAGGGCAGACGGTTGCCATCGACATTGCGCGCGACGCCGCACGGCGCGGGCCCGGTGCCGGTTGCCACCAGCGTGCCGGTGGCCGCGCCGTCGAAGCAGGGGATGGTGGCGATCCGCGTGCTGTTGAAGCGCGCGGTCCGCACCCAGGTGGCGGCGAGCCGGGCATAGACATCGGTTTCGGGCTTGGTCCAGCCCGCGTCGCGCGACGACAGCGTCAGCGACAGCTCTGCCCCCCGGTGCAGCGTCCGCCCGGCAGAGGTCAGCGTGGTGCCGACGCCGCCCGCCACCGATTGCGACACAATCTGATTGTCGAAATCGAGCACGAACAGGGTGAGGTCGCCGCGCACGCCCTTTGCCAGCGACCCGCGCAGGCCGGCTTCCCAATTCCAGCTGAGTTCGGCGTCCAGGTCCACCGACCCGCCCGCCGCCGTGATGATATCCTCCACCCGGGGCGGCGCAAAGCCGCGGTGAACCCCGCCGTAAAGGCTGACGTCGGGGGAAATGGTCCACACCATGCCCAGGCCGGGCACCCATTTGTTGAGCTCCTGCCGCCCGGCGGTGACCACCGTTTTGGCCCCGGTGGGACGGCCCCCGGCGATGACATCGACGGGCAGGTTGCGGCGCGCATAGTCGATGAATTCGCCGCGCACCCCCGGGATGATGGCAAGCGCACCCAAGTCAATGCACGACTGCACAAAGGCGGCAAAAGCGCTGGCGTCGCGCTCATTATTCTCGCGCACCCCGCCATTGACACCCACCCCCGGCGTGCGGGCGTTCGGCGTGTCGCCGTTCCACTGCCGCCGCTGCTGCCGCTCTTCATGAAAGCGCACGCCAATTTCGGTCTCGCCGCCAAAGCCCAGCGCGTCATGCGCCAGCGTCAGGCGGCTTTCCACGCCCCAGGTTTCATAATCGCGCAGCCGCCCTTCGTTGCCGCAGGTGGTGAGCAGATTGGCCACGCCGCCGCACGCCGGATCGCTCGCGTCATTGGGGCGCTGGCCGCTGTTCGACGATTGCCGCCACCAATCGCGGCTGAAGCGGTGAAAATAGGCCGATGTCTTGAGCGTCAGCGCCGACGACAGCGCCCAGCGGTGCGCCAGCGTCGCATTCCAGCGTTCGGTGGTGAAATTGTCGTTGGCAAAGATATTGCCGCGCGGATTGGCCGCAAATTCATCGCGGCGCAGGCCCGAATAGGTCACCTGGCTGTCCTCGGCAAAGCGCGATATTTTCAGGCCGACGCTATGGTCCGCGCCAAAATCCCAGCTCGCTTTGGCAAACAGGTCGGTGAATTTCATCCGCTGATTGTCGCGGTTGCCGTCGGTGCGCTTGTGATTGGCATGGAGCAGCACGCGCCCGCCCAGCGCCGGGCCGCCGACCAGCGCATCCAGGTTCAGCGCGTCGCGGTTCCCCGCCGCCACCGTCCCGCGCAGCGTCAACCGGTCGGGCGCGTCGGGGGTGATATAGTTGATGACGCCGCCAATGCTTTGCGGGCCAAAGCGGATTTGCGCTGCGCCCTTCAAGACCTCCAGCCGCGAAAACCGCTCAATCGGCGGGTGATAATAGGCCGCATTATCGCCGTAAGGCGCAAAGCCCAGCGGAATCCCATCCTCCAGCAGCAGCACCTTGGTCGAGCGGATGGGGTTCAGCCCGCGAATGCCGATATTGGGGCGCGCGCCCGCGCCTTCCTCATCGCGCGGGAACACCCCGGCGACCTGGCGCAGCGCATCATTGACCGACAGCACGCGGCTGCGCTGCAAATCGCTTTGCTGGACGACCTGGCCCGATCCGGCGATGGCGTTGCCGTCCACCTGATCGCCGATGACGATGATGTCGGGGCTGTCCTCGGCGGCGGCCTCCGCCGCCTCGCCCGCCGCTTCGGCGGCCACAGCCGCCCGCATCGGCCACAGCGTCGCCAGCGCGATTACCAGCGAGAAAGATGAACCCGAAACCCGAAAACGCGGCGACATGACAAAACCCCTGTTGAATCCAGGACTGGACGCCCCGCCGTTATTGCGAATAGTTTTCATTTACAAGAGAGAAAATGCGCTTGCCGGATTTAGCGGGCGGCGGATAGGGCAAGCGGGCAATTTTGGTGACAAGGGCCCCAGCGATGCAGGCAACCATCTGGCACAATCCGGCGTGCGGGACGTCGCGCAAGACATTGGCGCTGCTGCAGGCGGAGCCCGGCCTGGAGGTCGTGATCGTTGACTATCTGAAAACCGGCTTTGCCGAGGCAAAGCTGCGCCAATTGCTGGCCGATGCGGGCTTGTCCCCGGCGGCGGCGCTGCGCCTGCGTGGCACCGATGCCGCCGAACGCGGGCTGGACCGCGCCGACGCCGACACCATCATCGCCGCCATGGTCGCCCATCCGCGCTATGTGAACCGGCCCTTCGTCGAAACGGCGAAGGGCGTGCGCCTGTGCCGCCCGCAAGAGCTGGTGCTCGACCTGCTATAGGTTAGCCCCGCCGCCCGCGATGGCAAAGCGCGTCACTGCGCCGTCGGCGGCGTCGAACAGCGCCGCCTCTGTCCCAGTCAGCCAGCATTGTCCGCCCGCCGCGCTCAGCCGGGCATAGAGCGCCGCGCGCCGGGCGGGGTCCAGATGCGCCGCCACTTCATCGAGCAGCAGCATGGGCCGCGCCCCGCGCAGCCGCGCCACGCAATCGGCATGCGCCAGGATGATGGCAAGCAGCAGCCCCTTTTGCTCGCCGGTCGAACAGCGCGCCGCCGCGCGCCCGCTGGCCCGGTGGACCACCGCCAGATCGTCGCGGTGTGGCCCGGCGGTCGCGCGCCCGGCGGCGGCGTCGCGGGCCCGGCGCGCGGCGAGCAGCGCGTTGAGTGCGGCAGCGCTCCACACCTCCTCGCGCGGCGCCCCGTCGCAGTCCACCCAGCCGAGCTCCGGCTGCGGGAAATCGCTGGCCGCATCATGACGCGCCAATTCGCGGCGCAGGGCGTGGAGGCAGCGCAGCCGCGCCGCATCGACCGCCGCGCCATGCTCGCCAATCTGTGCCTCCAGCGCGGCGAGCCAGTCGCGGTCGCAGCCCGCCGGATCGGCAAGCAGCTTGCCCCGCGCGCGCAGCGCCGCCTCCAGCCGACCGGCGTGCAGCGCATGGCTGGGCTCCAGCGCCAGCACCAGCCGGTCGAAAAAGCGGCGGCGCGCCCCTGCGCTGTCCAGAAACAGGCGGTCCATGGCGGGGGTCAGCCACAATATCGCCAGCCGTTCGGCCAGCGACGATGCCGCCGCCGCCGCGCCATTGATCCGCACCTGGCGGCGCGATGGCCGTTCCGCCGCCACGCCAGTGCCCAGCGCCACGGGCGGCACCGCGCCCTCCCCCGCCCAATCGGCAAACACCGCAAAGCCCGCGCCCGCGCCCGCCCCGTCGCGCACCATGTCGGGCAGCGCCGCCCCGCGCAGCCCGCGCCCGGGGCCGAGCAGCGACAGCGCCTCCAATATATTGGTCTTGCCCGCGCCATTGGCGCCATGGAGCACAACCAGCCCCGGCGCTGGGGCCAGCTCCAGCGCCGCATGGTTGCGGAAATTGGTCAGCGCAAGGCGGGTGATGGCCATCGCCCCAGCGCCTACCGCTGGATTGCGCCGCCAGCCAGCGCTTTGTGCGGGTCCGTTTGGGGAGCATGGCACCACGGCGGGGGAGCGACAATGTTTGGCGCTGCTCCCTTGCCCTATGACCGCAATCCATCGCCCGTCATGGCGAGCGCAGCGAAGCCATCCTGCGTGGCGTAAACCGCTCTGGATGGCTTCGCTCCGCTCGCCATGACGAATGGGTGGTGCGACCGGAAACATCCGTAGAATTATTACCGCTGGTTTGGATTTTATCCCGTTGGTCGGGAATTATTTCGCCGGTTTCTCCAAATCGCCTGCCGAAAGGTGCGGTTAACCGCCAATGAACGCAATTGGCACGGTCCCTGCATAACCCTTGGCATCGACCGGATGGTCCGGTTCGACCAACCAAGGAAAGGACAAATCATGTCGCGTTTCAATCTGGATGCCGTCCGCAGCCTGGCGATTGCCGGGGTAGCGGCCCTCTACAGCTCGCTGATGCTCGCCGCAGCGGTCAGCACCAATGGCGTGGAAATCGGCCGTCTGGTCATCTGACCGGACGGCACCCCGCGCTGCCCCCTCCCCCGTGCTGGCGGCAGAACCGCCGCCGTTCAAAAGGACTGATGAAAATGAAACAGGGTTTCCGCAAGAATCGCGTTAATGGCATGGCCTTCGGCGTGTGTGCGGGCCTCGCCGACCAGTTCGGCCTTGATGTCATGTGGACGCGGATCGCGTTCGTCGGCCTGACGCTGCTGGGCTTTGGCTTGCCGCTGCTCCTCTATATCGCCATCGCGATTATCGCCGACTAAACTTCCCACCAGGATGGGGTGGAGGGATGGCTTCCACCCCACCGATTTTCGGCCCCGCTTGCCCCAGCCCCGCCTTCCCTCACCCCCAATTTCTCCTACCCCCGCCTGCCCTGAGCTTGTCGAAGGGCCGTCCTTTCCTTTGGCAATGGTCAAGAAAAGGACAGCCCTTCGACAAGCTCAGGGCGGACGGTTTTGGGGACATGAGAAACGGCCGTTGGCGCTCCGCGCTCTCTTCGAGTCCGACAAGCTCAGGGCGGACGGTTTGGGGGACATGTGCTCCGCATGCCGGAACAAGAAAAAAGGCCCGCCGGTTTCGCAACCAGCGGGCCCTTTTTGGTCATGGCCGGATGGCGCGGCGCTTATGCCTCGTCATCGCCGTCCGGGCGATCCATCACCACGACATCATCGCCCAGGTCATCGGCGGTGAAGTCATCGCCCTGCACCTTGGCCAGCGGATCGTCGCCGATTGCGGCTTCGGGGCCCTGGGCCAGTTCGGCGGCATGTTCTTCCGCCGCCGATTGCGGCGCGATCAGGCTGGCCTGCGTCACCGCGCGCATAGCGGCGCGCAGCGCCGCATCGCGCGACGAAGCCGTCACCCGGACGCGGTTCATCGCCGCGCCCGTGCCCGCCGGGATCAGGCGGCCCACGATGACATTTTCCTTCAGGCCCGACAGCATGTCGACCTTGCCCTGCACCGACGCTTCGGTCAGCACGCGGGTGGTTTCCTGGAAGGACGCCGCCGAGACAAAGCTGCGCGTTTGCAGGCTTGCCTTGGTGATGCCCAGCAGCACGGGGTTGCCCACCGCCGGCTGGCCGCCCTTGGGCAGCTTGGCATTGACCTCCATCATCTCCAGATAGTCGAGCTGTTCGCCCGGCAGCAGGGTGGTGTCACCGCCATGGGTGATTTCCACCTTTTGCAGCATCTGGCGGACGATCACCTCGATATGCTTGTCGTTGATCTTCACGCCCTGCAAGCGATAGACTTCCTGGATTTCGGCGACCAGATATTCGGCCAGCGCCTCAACGCCCATCACGTCCAAAATGTCATGCGGGTTGGGCGACCCCGAAATCAGGGCATCGCCGCGCTTGACATAATCGCCTTCCTGAACCTCCAGCACCTTGGATTTGGGGATCAGATATTCGACCGCATCGCCCTCTTCCGGGACAATGGCGATCTTGCGCTTCGCCTTGTAATCCTTGACGAATTCGACGCGGCCCGAAATGCGGGCGATGACGCTATTGTCCTTGGGGATGCGCGCTTCGAACAGCTCGGCCACGCGCGGCAGACCGCCGGTGATGTCGCGCGTCTTGGCGGCCTCGCGGCTGACGCGGGCGAGCACGTCGCCCGCCTGCACCGTCTGACCATCTTCGACCGACAACATGGTGCCCACGGCCAGCAGATAGCGAGCCGCTTCACCGCTCGCTTCGTCGAGCAGGGTCAGGCGTGGCTGCAGGTCTTCCTTCTTGCTGCGGCCCGCCGCGCGATATTCGATCACCACGCGCTGGGCGATGCCGGTCGCTTCATCGACCTGTTCGGTCAGCGTCTTGCCTTCGGCCAGATCCTGATATTTCACGACGCCCGGCTTTTCGGTGATCAGCGGCATGGTGAACGGATCCCATTCGGCAATCCGGTCGCCCTTGGCCACCTTGGCCCCATCGGCAAACATGATCGTCGCACCATAGGGTAGCTTGTGCATCGCGCGCTCGCGGCCCTCGGCATCCTTGATGACCAGTTCGCCCGACCGCGACAGCGCCAGGCGGCGGCCCCGCTGGTCGGTGATGGTCGCCATGTCGCGATATTCGATCGTGCCGTCGGCGATGCTTTCCAGGCTCGACTGTTCGTTGATCTGCGCCGCGCCGCCGATGTGGAAGGTCCGCATCGTCAGCTGCGTGCCCGGTTCGCCGATCGACTGCGCCGCGATCACGCCGACCGCTTCGCCGATGTTCACCGGGGTCCCGCGCGCCAGATCGCGGCCATAGCATTTGCCGCACACGCCCAGCGTCGATTCGCACACCAGCGGCGAACGGATCTTGATGGCCTGCACCTCGGCGGCTTCGATGGCGGCGACCATGGCTTCGTCCAGCATGGTGCCGTTGGCGGCCAGGATATTGCCATCCTTGTCCGTCACATCCTCCATCACCGTGCGACCCAGCACGCGCTCACCCAGCGAGGCAATCACGCTGCCGCCCTGAACAATCGCGCGCATTTCGAGGCCGCGGGTCGTGCCGCAATCCTCTTCCACCACGACACAGTCCTGCGACACGTCGACCAGACGACGGGTCAGATAGCCCGAGTTCGCCGTCTTGAGCGCGGTGTCGGCCAGCCCCTTGCGGGCGCCGTGCGTCGAGTTGAAATATTCAAGAACGGTCAGACCCTCCTTGAAGTTCGAGATGATCGGCGTTTCGATGATTTCGCCCGAGGGCTTGGCCATCAAGCCGCGCATCCCGGCGAGCTGCTTCATCTGCGCCTGGCTGCCGCGCGCGCCCGAATGCGCCATCATATAGATGGAGTTGACGGGCTTCATCCGGCCATCCTCGCCCTTGGGCGTGGCGCGGATTTCGTCCATCATCGCGGTCGCAACCTTGTCGCCGCACTGCGACCAGGCATCGATGGCCTTGTTATATTTTTCCTGCTGCGTGATCAGGCCGTCCTGATACTGCTGCTCAAAATCCTTCACCAAGGCGCGGGTTTCATTGACCATATCTTCCTTGGAGGCCGGGATGATCATGTCGTCCTTGCCGAACGAAATGCCCGCCTTGAACGCGTGACGGAAGCCCAGCGCCATGATGGCGTCGGCGAACAGCACCGTCTCCTTCTGGCCCGTGTGGCGATAGACCTGGTCGATCACATCGCCGATTTCCTTTTTGGTGAGCAGGCGGTTGACCAGCTCAAAGGGCACGGTGTGCGATTTCGGCATGCATTCGCCGATCAGCATGCGGCCCGGCGTCGTTTCAAACCGCTTCATATATTCGCGGCCCGCCTCGTCGGTCTGCGGCACGCGGCTGGTGATCTTGCTGTGCAGCGTCACCGCGCCGGTGAACAGCGCCTGATGCACTTCGGCCAGGTCGGACAGGATCATGCCCTCGCCCGGCTCGCCTTCGCGCTCCATGGTCAGATAATAAAGGCCCAGCACCATGTCCTGCGACGGCACGATGATCGGCTTGCCGTTCGCGGGGCTCAGGATGTTGTTGGTCGACATCATCAGCACGCGGGCTTCGAGCTGCGCCTCCAGGCTCAGCGGCACGTGGACGGCCATCTGGTCGCCGTCAAAGTCGGCGTTGAAGGCCGAACAGACGAGCGGGTGCAGCTGAATGGCCTTGCCCTCGATCAGCACGGGTTCAAACGCCTGAATGCCCAGGCGGTGGAGCGTCGGCGCGCGGTTGAGCAGCACGGGGTGTTCGCGGATCACCTCGTCCAGGATGTCCCAGACCTCCTTGCGCTCCTTTTCGACCCATTTTTTCGCCTGCTTCAGCGTCATCGACAGGCCCTTGGCGTCAAGCCGCGCGTAAATGAACGGCTTGAACAGCTCGAGCGCCATCTTCTTGGGCAGGCCGCACTGGTGCAGCTTGAGTTCAGGGCCGGTCACGATCACCGAACGGCCCGAATAATCGACGCGCTTGCCGAGCAGGTTCTGGCGGAAGCGGCCCTGCTTGCCCTTGAGCATGTCGGACAGCGATTTCAGCGGACGCTTGTTCGCGCCCGTGATGGTGCGGCCGCGGCGGCCATTGTCGAACAGCGCGTCCACGGCTTCCTGCAACATGCGCTTTTCGTTGCGCACGATGATGTCGGGCGCGCGCAGTTCCATCAGGCGCTTCAACCGGTTGTTGCGGTTGATGACGCGGCGATACAGGTCGTTCAAATCCGACGTCGCAAAGCGGCCACCGTCAAGCGGCACCAGCGGGCGCAGTTCGGGCGGGATGACCGGAATGACCTGCAGGATCATCCATTCGGGACGGTTGCCCGAATCGATGAAGCTTTCGACGACTTTCAGCCGCTTGATGATCTTCTTGGGCTTCAGTTCCGACTTGGTTTCGGCGAGTTCCTTGAGCAGGTCCTCGCGCTCGCTCACCAGGTCCAGCTCTTCGAGCAGGCGGCGGATGGCTTCGGCGCCAATGCCCGCGCTGAACGCATCTTCGCCATATTCGTCCTGCGCGTCGAGCAGTTCATCCTCGGTCAGCAGCTGATATTTTTCCAGCGGCGTCAGGCCGGGTTCCAGCACGATATAGGCTTCGAAATAGAGCACGCGCTCCAGCTGCTTCAACTGCATGTCGAGCAGCAGGCCGATCCGGCTGGGCAGCGATTTCAGGAACCAGATGTGCGCGACCGGCGCGGCCAGTTCGATATGCCCCATGCGCTCGCGGCGCACCTTGGTCACCGTGACTTCGACACCGCATTTTTCGCAGACGATGCCCTTATATTTCATGCGCTTATATTTGCCGCACAGGCATTCATAATCCTTGATCGGGCCAAAGATGCGCGCGCAGAACAGGCCATCACGCTCGGGCTTGAACGTGCGATAGTTGATCGTCTCGGGCTTCTTGATCTCGCCGAACGACCAGCTGCGGATGCGTTCCGGGCTGGCGATGCCGATCTTGATCATGTCGAACGTCTCGGGCTTGGCGACCGGGTTCATGAAATTGGTAAGCTGGTTCATCAGGTGTTCCTTGGCTTTAGCCCCTCCCCTTCAGGGGAGGGGTTGGGGTGGGGTCTGTCGGCATAGCGCGGTACTAACTGGCCAGACCCCTCCCCCGGCCCCTCCCCTGCAGGGGAGGGGTGACATGGGTTACTCGGCGGCTTCGGGCAGGGCGTCCGGGCCTTCATCAGGGTCGATTTCCTCATAAGAGGAGAGTTCGACGTTAAGGCCCAGCGAGCGCATTTCCTTGACGAGCACGTTGAAGGATTCGGGAATACCCGCCTCGAACGTGTCGTCGCCCTTGACGATCGCTTCATAGACTTTGGTGCGCCCGATCACATCGTCGGACTTCACCGTCAGCATTTCCTGAAGCGTATAGGCCGCGCCATAGGCCTGGAGCGCCCACACCTCCATTTCCCCGAAGCGCTGGCCGCCGAACTGCGCCTTGCCGCCCAGCGGCTGCTGGGTGACCAGGCTGTAGGGGCCGATCGAGCGCGCGTGGATTTTGTCGTCCACCAGATGGTGCAGCTTCAGGATATATTTGAAGCCGACGGTCACCTTGCGGTCGAACTTTTCGCCGGTGCGGCCATCGAACAGGTCCACCTGCCCCGATTTGTCGCGGCCCGCGCGTTCCAGCATCGCCGACACATCGCCTTCGCGGGCGCCGTCGAACACCGGCGTCGCAAAGGGCACGCCCAGGCCCAGATTCTCGGCCAGCTCGACAATCTGATCATCGCTGCGCGCCGCAATCTCGCCCGCATATTCGTCGCCATAGGCATGGGCCAGCGCCTCGCGCACCGCCTCGGGCGGCTGCCCGGCCTGCGGGTCGGGATTGGCCAGCCGCCACTCTTCCAGCGACCGCTGAACCTGCTGGCCCAGCCCGTGCGCGGCCCAGCTGAGGTGCGTTTCCAAAATCTGGCCCACGTTCATGCGGCTCGGCACACCCAGCGGGTTGAGCACGACGTCGACCGGCGTGCCATCCTCCAGGAACGGCATGTCCTCCGACGGCAGGATGCGGCTGATGATCCCCTTGTTGCCGTGGCGGCCGGCCATCTTGTCGCCCGATTGCAGCTTGCGCTTGATCGCCACAAAGACCTTCACCGATTTCAGCACGCCCGGCGCCAGTTCGTCACCGCGCTGGAGCTTTTCCACCCGGTCTTCGAACTTGTCGTTGATGCGCTTGATCGCCTCGTCATACTGGCCCTTGATGGCCTCCAGCGACGCCTGCGCCGCATCGTCGGCGACGGCGATTTTCCACCAATCGCCGCGCTCCATGTCGAGCAGCATCGCCTCGGTGATGACATCGCCCTTTTTGAAGCCCTTGGGCATGGCGCTCGACGCCTGCCCGATCAGCAGCTCCTTGAGCCCGGAGAAGGTCGCGCGGTTGAGGATGGCGCGTTCATCGTCCGCGTCCTGCTTCAACCGTTCGATTTCCTCGCGCTCGATGGCGATGGCGCGCTCGTCCTTGTCGATGCCGTGGCGGTTGAACACCCGCACCTCGACAATCGTGCCCGACACGCCCGGCGGCAGCCGCAGCGAGGTATCGCGCACATCGCTCGCCTTTTCACCGAAAATGGCGCGCAGCAGCTTTTCTTCCGGCGTCATCGGGCTTTCGCCCTTGGGCGTGATCTTGCCGACCAAAATGTCGCCCGGGCCGACCTCGGCACCAATATAGACAATGCCCGCTTCGTCGAGGTTGCGCAGCGCTTCCTCGCCCACATTGGGAATGTCGCGGGTGATATCCTCCGGCCCCAGCCGCGTGTCGCGCGCGGTGACTTCAAACTCTTCGATATGGATCGACGTGAACACGTCGTCCTTCACGATGCGTTCCGAAATCAGGATCGAATCTTCGTAATTATAGCCATTCCAGGGCATGAAGGCGACGAGCACATTCTTGCCCAGCGCCAGTTCGCCCAGCTCCGTCGACGGACCATCGGCGATGATTTCGCCAGCCTGGATGATGTCACCCACCTTCACCAGCGGCCGCTGATTAATGCAGGTGTTCTGGTTCGATCGCTGGAATTTCTGCAGGCGGTAGATGTCGACGCCCGACTTGCCGGGTTCCACCCCGTCGGTCGCGCGGATGACGATGCGCATCGCATCGACCTGGTCGACCACCCCGCCGCGCCGGGCGGCGATGGCCGCGCCCGAATCGCGCGCCACGGTGCGTTCCATGCCGGTGCCGACCAGCGGCGCTTCGGCGCGCAGCAAGGGCACCGCCTGACGCTGCATGTTCGAACCCATCAGCGCGCGGTTGGCGTCGTCATTTTCCAGGAAGGGAATGAGCGAGGCGGCAACCGACACCAGCTGTTTCGGGCTGACGTCCATCAGCGTAATGGTGCTGCGCGGCGCCATCAGGAATTCGCCGCTCTCGCGCGCCGAAATCAGCTCGTCGACAAAGCTGCCGTCGGGGTTGAGGTCGGCGTTGGCCTGCGCCACCGTGTGCTTTTGCTCTTCCATCGCCGACAGATAGACGACCTCGCTCGTCACCTTGCCATCGACCACGCGGCGATAGGGGGTTTCGATAAAGCCATATTTGTTGACGCGGGCAAAGGTCGCCAGGCTGTTGATCAGGCCGATGTTCGGCCCTTCGGGCGTTTCAATCGGACAGATGCGGCCATAGTGGGTCGGGTGGACGTCGCGGACTTCAAAGCCCGCGCGCTCACGCGTCAGACCGCCCGGGCCCAGGGCCGAGACGCGGCGCTTGTGGGTGACTTCGGACAGCGGGTTGGTCTGGTCCATGAACTGCGACAGCTGCGACGAGCCAAAAAATTCGCGCACGGCGGCGACGGCGGGCTTGGCGTTGATAAGGTCGTTGGGCATGACCGTCGACACATCGACGCTGCTCATCCGCTCCTTCACGGCGCGCTCCATGCGCAGCAGGCCGACGCGATACTGGTTTTCCAGCAGCTCGCCCACCGAACGGACGCGGCGGTTGCCCAGATTGTCGATATCGTCAATCTCGCCCTTGCCGTCCTTCAGGTTCACCAGTTCCTTGACCACCGCCAAAATATCTTCGGCGCGCAGCGTGGTGACCGTATCTTCGGCATCCAGCGCGAGGCGCATGTTCAGCTTGACGCGGCCAACGGCCGACAGGTCATAGCGTTCGGCGTCGAAGAACAGCCCGGCAAACAGCGCCTCGGCGGTTTCGCGCGTCGGCGGTTCACCCGGGCGCATCACGCGGTAAATGTCACTCAATGCCTGATCGCGGTCCTCGGCCTTGTCGGCCTTCAGCGTGTTGCGGATCCAGGGGCCGGTGTTGTTGTGATCGATGTCGAGCAGCACCAGCTGGTCAATGCCCGCAGCGTCAATCTTGGCCAGATTGTCGGCGGTCACTTCATCCCCGGCCTCGATATAAATCTCGCCCGTCGTTTCGTTGATCAGGTCATAGGCCGAATAGCGGCCAAAGATTTCCTCGGTGGGGATGAGCAGCGTGTCGAGCCCGTCCTTGGCCGCCTTGTTGGCGAGCCGCGGCGAAATCTTGTGCCCGGCGGCGAACACGACTTCGCCGGTCTTGGCATCGACAACGTCGAACGCCGGCTTGGCCCCGCGCCAATTTTCCAGGATGAACGGCACTTTCCAGCCATTTTCGGCGCGCGCAAAAACCACGCGGTCGTAAAAATGGTTCAGGATATCTTCGCCATTCATGCCCAGCGCATAGAGCAGCGACGTGACCGGCAACTTGCGCTTGCGGTCGATGCGGACGTTGACAATGTCCTTGGCATCAAATTCAAAATCGAGCCACGAGCCGCGATAGGGAATGACGCGCGCGGCGAACAGATATTTGCCCGACGAGTGCGTCTTGCCGCGGTCATGGTCGAACAGCACACCCGGCGAGCGGTGCATCTGGCTGACGATGACGCGTTCGGTGCCGTTGATGAAGAAGGTGCCGTTGTCGGTCATGAGCGGCATGTCGCCCATGTAGACATCCTGCTCCTTGATATCGAGCACGCTGCGCGTTTCGGTTTCGCTGTCCACCTCGAACACGATCAGGCGCAGCGTCACCTTCATCGGCGCGGCATAGGTAATCCCGCGCTGGCGGCATTCGTCGACGTCATATTTGGGCGGCTCCAGCTCATAATGGACAAAGTCGAGCTCGGCGGTGCCAGCAAAATCGCGGATCGGGAACACGCTGCGCAGCGTCTTTTCCAGGCCGGAGACATAGCCGATCGACGGGTCAGAGCGCAGGAATTGCTCATAGCTGTCGCGCTGCACTTCGATCAGATTCGGCATTTCCACCGCTTCGTGGATGTTGCCGAACAGCTTGCGAATCCGCTTGACCGGGGTCGCCGCCGCCTGAACAGGGGTGGCGGCGCTCGCCTTTGCCTTGGTTGCCATGGGTAGAATTTTCCCGCCTTGATGAATGACTTGGGGCGCAAATCAGACGCGAAAAGGCCGCAAGCCTCCATCAGCGGAAGCCGCAGCTCATGTGCACATCTGATACCAGTCAACCATCCCAATTCTGTGGGCCACTGCGCAACGGCGACCCGGTTCCCGAACGGTTGATGCCATGGTTATAGAATTGGGCCACCGCGAAGTCAAATCATCTGCGGTTCATCGGATGCTGTTATCGGCCCGCCGTCGACCTGGTTGACGCGCGGCCCAAACTTCGCTCTGCCGGTCATCACCGGACCATTTTTCCAACGGGGGCCATATAGCCATGAAAACTCTCCTGACCGCGCTGACCCTTGCGGCGCTGCCGCTGTCACTCGCCGCCGCCCAGACGCCCGCCAAGCCCAAGGCCGATGCCAAGACGATGCGCCTTTACAAGGGCCAGAATTTCACGGGCGAAATGTATGTCGTCGAAGGCACGCGATCGTCGCTGATGCTGGAAATGAATGTCGGCAGCATCGCCGTCTATCCCGGCGAAAAATGGGAAGTGTGCGACAAGCCCCGCTTTAAGGGGACCTGCACCATCGTCGACGCCGACATGAACAATATGGGCGAAGTCGCCATTCAGTCGGCCCGCGCGGTGAAACCGGCCAAATAACCCGCCGAACGCTTTCGCGCCGCCGCGCGCCTCGATCAGATGGTCTGGTCAGGCAGCGGCGCGCGCGTCCGCGTGGCTCAACGCCCGTCCGGCGCGCACCGCCATCACCTCCTGCGTCACGCGCAGCGACCGGTCGTTATCGACATCGATGGCGGCGGCTCCGTCGCTGACCAGAAGGGGCACCAGCGTCAGGCGCATGTGACGGCCCAGCCGGTCGAACACAATGTGCAGCGGGCCCAGCCCAAAGCGAAAGCGCAAGAGGTTGATAAGGCCAAAGGCGCGCAGCACCCGCACCGGTTTCTTGATGAACTGGCCGCCGCCGCGAAACGCCTCTGCCGCGCGCAGGGCCCCGGCATTGCCCAGCCAATAGGCGTTGCAATTGGACACCTCGACATCGGCAAAGGGATAGAAGCGCCGTTGGCCATCGGGGTGGACGGCCTGCACATCGCCCTTGCGCGCCAGCGCCACCAGCGCATCGGCCCCCGCGCCCCCTGCCGCGCTCGCACCGCCCGCGTCAATTTCCGCAATGGTGGCGGCGCTCAGCAGACAGGCATCGGCGGTGGTGACCAGCATGGGAAAGGCCGCCCCGCTCGCTGCGCCCAGCACCGAATCGGCCAGATTATCGGCCGCCGTCACCCAGCGCAGGCGGGTGCGCGCGGCGACGGGCAGCATCGGTTCCATCCGGTCTTTGAGGTCGGGGCAGTGCGATGAGACGATGATATTTGCCGCATCGCTGGCCAGCGCCGCGTCCAGCACATGCAGCAACATGGGCCGCCCGGCCACCGGCACCAGGCATTTGTCATCAACGCCGTGCGCTTCGGCCAGCGGGTCGGTGACGCCGGGGCGGCGACCGGCAAGGATCAGGATGGTGGCGGGCATGGTTGCGTCCCTTTGACTGTGGTGGCGGCGCGCGGTTCAGGCGGCGGCAGCGGCGCTGGCCCGCGCCATCAGCCCCTGACGGATCAGGCTTTCGGCCAGGATGGTTTCGATGAGGTCGCTCTGGTCCAGCCCGGCGGCGAGCGCCGACCGCCCGAACACCTTTTGCGACCACAGGTTGCAGTTGAGATTGACCTCCAGAAACTGCACCTCGCCCGTCGCCTCGTTCAACCGGAACTCAAAGCGGCCAAAATCAAAAGGCCAGAAGATATCGACCAGCGCGCGCGTCATCGCCGCGATCCGCTCGGTGACCGCCGCGTCGGTGAAATAATCGAGGCTATATTTATGCGCCCGGTCCACCAGATCGCGCTTTTCCGAATAGGTGCGCAGATGATCGGGATCGGCCTGGCGGAAAATCATCATCGGCAGGATTGCGGGCCGCCCGTCCAGCGTGATGACGGGCACCTCGATATCGCTGCCGGCAAAGAAGGGCTCCACAATCGCGTCATGCCCCTCGGCATGGATGCGCGCGACCGCCTCCGCTATGCCGTCATGGCTGGTCGCATCGCCAATGCCCCAGCTTGCCGAGCTGTTGTTCGGCTTGATCACCCAGCGCGCGGCGGGCGGGCAGCTCGCCGGGTCCACCGCCGCACCGCGCCGGAACACCCGCCACGCCATGGTCGGCACGCCCGCGCGCGCCACCTCAACCTTGGTCAGATGCTTGTCGTCCGACAGGCCGCGCAGGATGGGCGATGCGCCCAGAAACGGCAGGCCCAGCCGCGTGCACAGCAAGGGCAGCAGCATTTCCGAATTAAAAAAGCCGCCGCGGTTCAGCATCGGAAAGACGAAATCGGCATCGGGCCGCTCAAACAGCGCCTCATAGCTGTTCGCAAGGCGCAGATTGACGCCCAGCCCCTCCAGCGTTTCGCGCATTTCGCGGTGATAGACGGCGTGATTGCCATCCTCCGGATGCAGGCCGCCATCCCACAGCGCATGTTTGGCGATGTAGAGAATGCGAAGGTCCCGGCGCGCCTGCGGGCTCAACCGAGTCGGAGACAAAGTGCGATTCATCATGACGTATCCATGACTCTCTTGCGTTGCGGAACGGCGACAAAATCGTGACTTGTCCGTTCATTGAACTGCCACGCGTCTGAAACGTTGGTGGGCAATGGGGGGTTGCAAGGCCGGAGACCATCACGTGCGCCCCACCGTTCAATCGCCCCAAAACTGCGACGACCGCGTCACCGATGCGGTGCTGGCATGCCTGATTGCGGGCGGCGATGATCGCATCCTTCCCGGCGCCGATGGCCGCAACCGCTATTTCGCTGGCGCGACGCCCTTTGCCGGGCTCGCCTATGGCAGCTCGACGATCAGCAGCATCAGCGCCGACGCGCTGGCCCATCTGACGCAGCATTGGGCGGATGCCGCAATGGCCCCGCTGTCGGCGCAGGCCTATGCCGACGCGCTCCATGCCCTGCGCGCGCGGCTGCGCACCCATTATGGCACGCCCGATACGGCCATTTGCTTCGCGCCATCGGGCACCGACCTCGAATATGTCGGGCTGGCCGCTGTCCCGGCCGGGGCCGGTTCCATCTGCGCCATTTTGCTGGGCCGCGATGAAGTGGGCAGCGGCTGTATCCACAGCGCGGCGGGCCGTCATTTCGCCGCGCGCACCGCCGTCGGCGTCGCCGTCGAAATGGGCGCGCCCATCGACGCGCGCCATGCCGCCAACCGGCTGGTCGATGTGCCCATCCGCGATGCCACCGGCCAGCCGCGCGCCTCCGCCGCCGTCACCGCCGATATCATCGCCGCAGCCGAGGCGGCGCTGGCGGCGGGCGAATATCCGGTGATTCACGTCGTGCATGGGTCGAAAACCGGCCTGACCCTGCCCGCCATCGCCGATTGCCGCGCGCTGGCGGCGCATTTCGGCAATGCCGCGCGGCTGGTGGTCGATGCGTGCCAGCTGCGGATCAGCCCGGCGATGGTCCGCGCCTATCTGGCCATGGGTGCGGTCGTGCTGGCGACGGGGAGCAAATTTGCGGGCGGCGCACCGTTCAGCGGCTTTGCGCTGGTCCCTGCGCCCGTCATGGCGCAGGCCGCGACGCTCAGCCCCGGCTTTGCCTGCCTGTCGCGCCGCGCCGAATGGCCTGCCGAGTGGCCGGGACAAGCCGCGCTGCCCGACGCCGCCAATGCGGGGCTGCTGCTGCGGCTGGCCGGGGCCTTGTTTGAGATTGACCGCTTCCTCGCCCTCCCCCCCGCACATGTTGCCGCGATGGTTCAGGATTTTCGCGCCGCCACCCGGGCCGCTGCGGCGGCGCATGGCATGGCGCTGCTGCCGGTCGGGGCCGATGATGGCGGAAATGCCGTGCCGTGCCTTGCTGCCTCGCTCATCACCCTCGACCTGGGCCAGCAGCGCCCGGCCGTCGATTTCGACGCCGCCGCCGCCATCCACCGCCAGTTCAGCCTGACCCCGCGCGCCGACCATCTGCCCATGCGCATTGGCCAGCCGGTGCGCGCGCGGCGCCGCGACGATGGCCGCTTTGCCGGCACGCTGCGCCTGTCGCTGTCGATGCCGATGCTGGCGGAGCACGCCGCGCTGGGCCGCGCCGCATCACAAGCGCGCTTCACCACCGAACTGGCCGCCATTTGCGCCGCCATCGCCTGGCACGCCGATGCCCTGACCGTCAGCCAAGAGGCCGCCTGACCCGCGCCCGCTTGCGCCTGCGGTGCCGCAGGCCGCCGGTCCCTCCCCCCAACGAAAAAAGGGCGGCCCCCGCGTGGGAACCGCCCTTTTTTGTGGGTGTCCGAAACCGGAACCCGGGCTGAATTACTTCAGTTCGACGGTGCCGCCGGCAGCTTCGATCTTCTTCTTCAGCTCTTCAGCTTCCGCCTTGTTCACGCCTTCCTTGACGGCCTTCGGCGCGCCTTCGACCAGCGCCTTGGCTTCGCCCAGGCCCAGGCCGGTGATCGCGCGGACTTCCTTGATCACGTTGATCTTGTTGCCGCCGTCGCCGGTCAGGATGACGTCAAATTCGGTCTGCTCTTCCGCAGCCGGGCCAGCGGCAGCCGCCGGGCCAGCGGCCACAGCAACCGCAGCAGCGGCCGAAACGCCCCACTTTTCTTCCAGCATCTTCGACAGGTCCGCCGCTTCCAGCACGGTCAGCGTCGACAATTCTTCCACAATCTTTGCAAGATCAGCCATTGTAAGTCTCCAAATATCCGGGCCGCGCCCGGTGGGTTTCAAAAAACGCTTCGAAAATTATGCCGCATCCTTGGTCGCATAAGCGCCAAAAACCCGCGCCAACTGGCCCGCCGGGGCTGCCGCAATCTGCGCCAGCTTGGTGGCCGGAGCCTGCACCAGACCAATGATCTTGGCGCGCAGCTCGTCGAGCGAGGGCAGCGAGGCCAGAGCCTTCACGCCTTCCACGTCGAGGACGGTGTCGCCCATGCCGCCGCCAACGATTTCCAGCTTGTCGTTGGTCTTGGCAAATTCGACCGCAACCTTGGCCGCCGCGACCGGATCGGTCGAGGTGGCAAGCGCGGTCGGACCGGTCAGCATGTCGCTGAGCCCGGTGTAGGCGGTGCCTTCGAGCGCGATATTGGCGAGACGGTTCTTCGTGACCTTGAAGGTCGCACCGGCATCCCGCATCTGCTGGCGCAGCGCCGTCGACTGAGCGACGGTCAGACCCAGGTTGCGGACAACCACAACCGAGGCCGCTGAGGACAGCGTAGCGTTCAGCGTCGATACGGCTTCGGCCTTCTGAGCACGATCCATGCCATAACTCCACTCTTTGCCCGGCGGCGAACCACCGGACGGTTTGAACAACAGCCGCGCACACGCCGGGGCGCGCGCAAAGGCTGCAAACGAATGTCCTAAGGGGTCTGTCGGGCCAGGGACGCGCAAAGGCACGCCAGGCAGGCCGCGTAAAAGACGTTCCCCGTCTCGGCTGGGAATTAAGACCGGCAAATCCCGATCACCAACTGTCTCGGACGGAGCAACCCGAACGCAAAGCGCCAGGAAGCACGAGCGCGCCCTTAGCAGCCGGGGGCCGCCTGTCAAGCCAAAGCCTGACGGCGCGGGAGGAAAGCTGGACCTCGGCGCGGGGGCCACCCGCGAAGCTGGACCCCGGCGCGGGGGCCGGGGTGACGAAGGGAGTGTCAGGACGGGAACGGGTAAGGCGCGGGAGCCCCTCCCCTCCGTCACCCCGGGCTTGACCCGGGGTCCAGCTTGGCCGCGCTGCTCGCCCCGACCCCTCCCGAAAAGCTGGACCCCGGCTCGAGGGCCGGGGTGACGAAGGGAGTGTCGGGGCGGGAACGGGTAAGTCGTAGGCACCCTCCCCCGCCGTCACCCCGGGCTTGACCCGGGGTCCAGCTTGGCCCCACTGCTCGCCCCGGCCCCGCCAGAAAAGCTGGACCCCGGCTCGGGGGCGGGGTGACGGGGTGAGAGTCGCGGGGAACGAGAGCGGCGCCCTTCTCTCCCGACGCCATCCGGGCGCGCTCCCAGTTCCAACTTAGCCTGCCGCCCGAAAATATGTCCGGACACGCCAAGTTCCCGCTTCCCAAGCACCGAAAATTGCGCCTTAATGCGCGGCAGCCGAACGACAAGAGTCGTCGTCGCCAATTAGGGGGTTATTTTCATGCGCTATTGTGTTGCCGCTCGTTCCGTCCTGCTCGGCTCTGCCGCGGCGGCCAGCCTCTTTGCTGCCCCGGCCTTTGCTCAGACCAGCCCGCCGCCGCCGCCCGCAGAGGAAGAGGCTGCGAGCGACAGCCGCGAAATTCTGGTCACCGGGTCGCGCATCAAGCAGGACCCGACGCGCAGCGCGCTGCCGCTGCAGATTATCGGCACCCAGGAATTGGAGCGGGAGGGGATTTCCAGCCCCGAACAGCTCATCTCCTTCCTCTCCACCAACGGCAATGGCGCGGACAATCTGGCCTCCAACTCCGACGTCACCTCGGGCGCGCAGCGCGGCACCAATGGCCTGTCTGCGGCGAACCTGCGCGGTCAGGGGGCGGGCGGGACGCTGATCCTGCTCAACGGGCGGCGCGTGGCGGCCCACGGCCTGACCGGATCGGCGGTTGACGTGAACCAGATCCCCTTCGCGGCGCTGGAGCGGGTGGAGGTGCTGAAGGACGGCGCATCGGCCATTTACGGCACCGACGCGGTCGGCGGCGTCATCAACTTCATCACGAAAAAGGATTTTCAGGGGCTGAACCTCAACGGTTTCACCGACATCACCCAGCGCGGCGACAGCCCGATTTACACCCTGTCGGGCACGGTCGGCTATGGCGACCTGAAAGAACAGGGATTCAACGTCATGGCGGCGGTCAGCTGGCGGCGCAACGCCGGGCTGGCGGGCGCGGACCGCGACTTTGTCAACGGCAACCAGCCCAACCGCGGCCTGTCCATCGACACGCGCGGCACGCCGGTGGCGACCATCTTTGCCATTGGCAACAATGCGCTGTTCGCCCCGACGGGTTCGCTGCTGTCGGGCCTGCCGGCGGCGGCGCTGTTCATCCCCGGCACCACCACCCAGGCCAATGGCGGCATCAACCCGCTCGACCTGCCCGGCGGCGCGGGCTGCACCAGCTTTGACGGCGGCATGCCCTATGACGATGCGCTGTGGGCGCTGCCCTCGGCGCGCTTTGCCTGCGCCTGGGACACGGGCCGCGCGGCTGTGCTGCAACAGCCGCTGGAGACGATCACCTATTATGGCCGCGCCACCCTCGCGCTGGGCGAGCATCAGCTTTATGGCGAAGTCACCGGGTCGGACGCGGATTCGCTCAAGCGGTTTTCCAGCAACCAATATGCCGGCAACAATTCCACCCTGCCGCTCTATTTCCCGCGCAATGCGCTGACCCAGGCGACCTATGACGCGGTCTATAACCAGCTGCTTGGGACATTCCCCGGCATTGCCGCCAATTTTGGCAAGCCCATTGCCTATCGCTGGCGCTGCACCATTTGCGGCCCGCGCGAATATGTGACCAACACCCAGACGTTCCGCGTCGCCGCCGGGCTGGAAGGCCCGATCGCGGACGGCTGGACCTATGACGTCGGCGCATCCTTTGCCAAATCGGAATCCAATTCGGTGCTGGGCCAGGGCTATCATTTCCGCGGCATTTATTCCTCTGCCGCGCGGGCGGCGGCGTCGGGCATCGCCGGGGCCGTGTCGGGCGGCATCGATACGCGCGCGCCGACCGCGCCGGGAGCCACTGCGCCGGGCATTGTCGGCCTGCTCAACAGCGGCATCATCAACGTGTTTTCGGTCAACCAATCCCCCCAGGCACTGGCCGCGCTGGACGCCATTTCGGCGGAGGGCGAGGTGCTTTACGGCGGGAAATATGAGGTGAAGCAGTTTGACGCGTCGGTCGCGGGCAGCCTGTTCACCCTGCCCGGCGGCGATGTGTCGCTGGCGCTGGGCGTGGATTATCGCAAGGAGACCTATGCCTTCAACGGCTCGGCGGCGGCAGAGCTCAACCGCCCCGAAATCTTCAACGTGGCGTTCGACAATGCCAATGCGCTGACCCCGCGTTCGCGTGAGATTAAATCGGCCTATGCCGAATTGCTGGTGCCGCTGTTCGACATGCTGGAGCTGAGCGGCGCGGTGCGCATCGACGATTATTCGGGCTTTGGCAGCACCATCAACCCGAAATTCACCGCGCGCTTCATGCCCTTTGACTGGCTCGCCTTCCGTGGGTCCTACAACACCGGTTTCCGGGCCCCGGCGTTCAACCAGGTGTTCAACGGCCAGTCGGTGTCGCCCAACCCGGGCAACAACCTGACCGACCCGACAACGTGCAGCCAGACCGCGCCCAACCCCGCGCTGCCCGGCTGCGCCGCCATCACGCCCGAATCGGTGTCGGGCGGCAATCTGGCGCTGGGCCCCGAAACGTCGGAACAGTTCAGCGTCGGCATCGTCCTGCGCCCTGCCCCGCGGTTCAGCGCGTCGGTCGATTTCTGGTCGGTCGCGGTCGATGACGTCATCGGGTCGCTGACCATTCGCCAGCTGCTCGACAATGCGGCCTTCTTCCCCGAACGGCTGGTCCGCAACGCGGCGGGGACGATCGTGCTGCTCGACCTGACCACCGCCAACATCGGGTCGCGGCGCACCCAGGGGATTGAAGTGTCGCTGCGCGGCGGCTTTGACGCGCTGGGCGGCGCGATCAACATGGGGCTGGACGGCACCCGGCTGGTCAAGAAGAAAGAAAAATTCCTCCCCGCCGCCCCCTATGGCCCCAGCCAGATCGGCGTGTTCAGCTTTGCCGGCGACCTGGGCCTGAAATGGAAGCACAGCGCCTTCATCAGCTGGACCGACGGCAAATATGACCTGTCTTTCTCGCAAATCTATCGCGCGGGGTATAAGAATCAGGCGCTGCCCGGCATCGCCAGCGGCGCGATTACCCGCCCCGATTTCAACGAGCGGGTAAAGCCCTATATCATTTACAATCTGAACGCGGCAGTGCGCGTGAACGAACAATTCCGCGTGTCCGCCGGGGTCCGCAACCTGTTCGACACCGATCCGCCCTTTGCCATCACCTATGACAGCAATACGGGCGCAGGGTCGAGCTGGGAGCCGCGAGTGGCCGACCCGCGGGGCCGGTCCTTCACCATCAGCGTCGATACGAAATTCTGACGCCAGCAATCGGACCGGGCCGGGGGGAAACCTCCGGCCCGCTTCGCATTTGGGGAAGGAGCAATGGTCATGACGCTTGCCAATATCGCGCCCATCACCTTTCTGCACGTGCCCGACAAGACGGCGGCGCGGGCCTTTTATTCCGACGTGCTGGGCCTGACTTTGGTGTCAGAGGATGATTTTGCGCTGGTCTATGACCTCGCTGGCACCATGCTGCGGGTCAGCCTGGTCCCCGATTATGTGCCGCACGCGCACACGGTGCTCGGGTGGCGCGTGGCCGACATGGACGCGGCGGTGGACACGCTGGCCGCACGCGGCGTGACCTTTCTGACCTATGACGGCTTTGGCCAGGATGCGCGCGGCATCTGGTCGGCCCCCGACGGCACGGCCCGGGTCGCCTGGTTCAACGACCCGTTCGGCAACAACCTCAGCCTGACGCAGACGGGGTAAATCAGGATAACGTTATATTGAATCGTCACCCTGAACTTGTTTCAGGGTCCATGGCGCAAGGGTTCGGCATTGCTCCATGGATGCTGAAACAAGTTCAGCATGACGGACTGGATTAACCTAATGTCATCACGCTCTAGCCCCGAAACGCTCGGCCAGTGTGTCGATGACCGCCGCCAACGCCGCATCGCGCGCCGACAAGCCGTCGGCATCGTGCGTCGTCAGCAAAATCGTCACGCGGTTATAGACGTTCGACCATTCGGGATGATGGTCCTGCTTTTCGGCATGAACCGCCACGGCGGCCATGAAGCCAAAGGCCTGCGCAAAATCATCAAAGCGCAACGCGCGCACCATGGCATCGCGCGCCGCATCGTGCCGCCACGCCGGGTGGCGCGCCAGCAGCGCCGCCCGTTCCGCATCATCCAGCCGCTTCACCGCCATCGCTTGCTCCCCGCCGCTTGATCTCCGCCGCTTGCTCCCGGCTGCCGACGTCCATATGGGATGCGATGATGGACAACAAGCCGCCCCCTGCCCTCACCATGATGGGCGCACCCCCGGACGAGGAGGCGTTCATGGCGATGGCCGAAGCCGCGCTCGAAACGATGCCCGACGCCTTTCGCCCGCATATCGCCGGGCTGCTGCTGGCCATAGAGGATGTCGCCGACGCCGCGCTGCTCGCGGAGATGGAGATTGCGCATCCCTATGACCTGACTGGCCTGTATCAGGGGCGGCCGCTCACCGCGCGTTCGGTGGAGGAATCGGGCACGCTGCCCGACCGGGTGACGCTTTATCGCCTGCCCATTTTGGTCGAATGGATTGAAACGGGCGAACGGCTCGACCATCTGATCCGCCATGTGCTGATCCACGAAATTGGCCATCATTTCGGCTTTTCGGACGATGATATGGACGCGCTGGAGGCTGCGGGCTGAGCGTGCTGTTGGCCTTTGACGGCGTCGCCTGCATCCGGGGGGACCGGCTGCTGTTCCGCGACCTGTCCTTCATGATCGCAGCGGGCGACGCGCTGTGGCTGTGCGGGCCCAATGGCGCGGGCAAATCCAGCCTGCTGCGCCTCGCAGTCGGCTTGCTGCCCATCGCGGCGGGGCGGGTGACGCTGCCCCCGCCATCGCCGCCCTTTGCCCGCGCGGCGGCGCTCGCCGATGAACGGCTGGCGCTTGACCCCGAATTGACGCTGGCCGCCGCCTTGGATTTTTGGGCCCGCATCGACGGCGGCGATGTCCCCGCCGCCATGGCAGCCATGGCGCTGACGCCGCTCGCCGACATTCCGGTGGCGTTGCTGTCGACGGGCCAGCGCAAGCGCGCGGCGCTGGCGCGCACCATCGCCAGCGGCGCGGCATTGTGGCTGCTGGACGAGCCTGGCAATGGGCTGGACGCGGCCTCGCTGGGCCTGCTGACGGCGGCGGTGGCGGCGCACCGCGCGCGCGGCGGGGCCGTCATCCTCACCTCGCACTTCGATCTCGCGCTGCCGGACCAGCGGCAATGGACGCTGGCGGGCGCGGCATGATGGGCACGCTGACCGCATTGTTCGCGCGCGATTTGCGCCGCGCCTGGGGCAGCGGGTCGATCTGGTTGCCGGTCGCCTTTTTCCTGCTCGTCGCCACCCTTTACCCCTTTGCCGTGGGGCCCGACCGGGCGTTGCTGGCGCGCAGCGGCGGCGGCATCCTGTGGGTCGCGGCGCTGCTGGCGGCGCTGCTGCCCGTCGACCGGCTGGTGCGCCCCGATTGGGATGCGGGCGTGCTTGACCAATTTGCGCTGCGCGGGATCAGCGACGAGGCTCTGGCGGCGGGCCGCATTGCGGCGCACGGCGTCGGCTTTGGCGTGCCGCTGCTGATCGCGCTGCTCCCCGCATCCGCGCTGCTGGGGCTGGAGGCCGCAGCGGTGGAGCGCGTCGCGCTCGGCCTTGCCATCGCCATCCCGGGCCTCGCCAGCCTGGCCATGCTCAGCGCCGCGCTGACCGCGCCAATGAAGGGCGGCAATGCCGTCGCGGGCCTGCTGGTGCTCCCGCTCGCGGTGCCGCTGCTCATCTTTGGCGCCGGCCTGCTCAATCCGGCGGGCGCCGGGGCATTGAAGCTGCTGGCGGCATCCAGCCTGCTGCTCACCGCCATCGGACCCTTTGCCGTGGGCGCGGCGTTGCGGGCTTTGCGGGAGTGAACGGAAATCGGGGACAGTCCCCGATTTAATGAACGGAAATCGGGGACTGTCCCCGATTTAATGAAAAGGGGCCGGAGTTTCCCCCGGCCCCTTTCATCATGGCGACAAGGCCGCGCGCTTAGGCGCCGGCGACGTCCGCCACATCCACCTTCACGCCCGGACCCATGGTCGAGCTCAGCGCGATTTTGCGGACATATTTGCCCTTCGCGCCCGACGGCTTCGATTTGATGATGGCATCGACAAAGGCGTCGAAATTCTGACGCAGCTTTTCCTCGCCGAACGACAGCTTGCCGAGGCCAGCGTGAATAATCCCCGCCTTTTCGACGCGGAATTCAATCTGCCCGCCCTTGGCGGCCTTCACCGCTTCGGCGACATTGGGGGTCACGGTGCCCAGTTTCGGGTTGGGCATCAGACCCTTGGGACCCAGCACCTTGCCCAGACGGCCGACCAGGCCCATCATGTCCGGCGTCGCGATGACGCGGCCATAATCCAGGTTCCCGGCCTGCATGTCCTCCAGCAGATCCTCGGCACCCACCTTGTCGGCGCCAGCGGCCAGCGCCGCTTCGGCCTTGTCGCCGCGCGCGAACACGGCGACCTTGACGTCCTTGCCGGTCCCGGCGGGCAGCGTGACGACGCCGCGCACCATCTGGTCGGCGTGACGCGGGTCAACGCCCAGGTTCATCGCGATTTCCATCGTTTCGTCAAACTTGGTCGAGGCCAGTTCGCGCACCGTCTTGATGGCATCGGCCACCGCGAACAGCTTCTGATTGTCGTGCTTTTCGGCCAGGCCCTTGGCCTTCTTGCTCAGCTTGGTCATGGCTTAGCCCTCCACCACTTCAAGGCCCATCGAACGCGCGCTGCCTTCGATGATCTTGGTGGCCTGTTCGATCGAATTGGCGTTCAAGTCCTTCATCTTGATCTCGGCAATTTCGGCGAGCTTGGAGCGGGCAATCTTGCCTGCGCTCAGCTTGCCGGGCTCCTTCGATCCCGACTTCAGGTTCGCGGCCTTTTTGATCAGATAGGATGCGGGCGGCGTCTTGGTGACATAGGTAAAGCTTTTGTCCGCGAACACGGTGATGATCACCGGGGTCGGCGTGCCCTTTTCCAGGTCGCCGGTCGCGGCGTTGAACGCCTTGCAGAATTCCATGATGTTGACGCCGCGCTGGCCGAGGGCCGGCCCCAGCGGCGGCGACGGCGTTGCATTGCCCGCGGGCACCTGCAACTTGATGTAGCCGGTAATTTTCTTGGCCATGAACGGCCTCCTTCTTCTCTCTGTCGCCACGGCGCACCGGGGCTCAAGTTAAGCGGTCAAGCAGCGGTTTTGAAAACCACCTCCCGCACGAAATCCACCCCCGTGGGCGTGGAAGCGAGCGGCGTTAGCGCGCCTTGTCGGAAAATGCAACTGCGCTCCGGCGGAGGCCGGAGCCTTGGCCGCAGCCACGATGCCAACCAGCCAAAGCTCCGGCCTGCGCCGGAGCGCTGAATTAAGGGAACAGCCGCCTAATTTCGCCAGGGCGTCACGCAATATCCCGGATTGGACGAAAGACCGCGGCAACCGTCCAGCGACGTCGCGCGCAACTGGCGATAATAGGCAATTTGGCGGTCCGCGGCCGGATCGCCCTCGCATTGCCGGTAAATGGCCAGAGCCAATTCGGCCGCCGCCATCGCCTGGCGCATCTGATCGGGGATGCCGCCCGAGGGGTTTGACGAAACCAGCGACGCATCGGCGCGCATCTGATCATCGCAGGTTGCGGCGGGCAGGCCGCGTCCCGTGAAGCGCCCGATGATGCTGGCCGGCAGGATCGCATCGGCAAGCGAGGTTGCATAGCTCGCGCCGCCTGCGCCGCCCGGCGCAGCATTGGCGGGGGCCGACCCGCCATCGCCCACCCCGCCCGGACCCAGCCGATAGGGGCCAAGGTCGGCGGAATAATTGGGGTCGCTCACGGCCTTTCGGGCTTCGGCTTGCAGCCAGGGCAAATTGGGGTTCGCCCCGCGATAGCTGGCAAGATGTGATCTCTCCCCCCGTTTGATGCCAACCTCATTTGCAGCTTCACGGTCAAAAGATTGGCACCGCTCCAAAATGCTGAGCAGTGAATCGTAAAATGCGGGGGTAGCGATAAAGTCCAGTCTGGTGTCCGTAATCCGCTGCTGGAGCTTGGTCATGTCCCGCATGCACACACTCGAATAGCGCGCCCGCACTGCGCGCGGCGCAGGGGCAGGCGCGGCCGACGCGCCTCCGCCGCCACCACCACCACCGCTCATCGCAGCGTCGGCGGCGCGGCTGCCCAGCCGGGCGGCGGCCTGGGCGGCAAGCGGGCTGTTGGGAAAGCGGCGGATCAGCGCGCGCCATGCCTGCCGCGCCTTCACCTGATCGCCATTTTCGGCAAAGCTGTCGCCCATGGTGAACAGCTCCCCGGGGTTGGTTTCGGTGTCGAGCGCCGCCAGAAACGCCTGCTCCGCCTCCGCCGCCAATTGGGCCGGCGTCTTATAGACCGGCGTTTCGGGGTCTTTGCCCGCCGCCGCCAGCTGCCCCGTCGCCACTTTCTTCCCATCGGCCCAGATGGCGCGGCGCGACGAACCATCCGCGTAAAATTGGTTGGTGACACCGTCGGGGACGTCATCGACGAAATTGCCCGTGGTGACCTCCAATGCGCCATTGTCGTTGCGCACCTCCACCCCCGGACCGGTCATCCGCCCGCTTTCATAGGTGCCGACGCGCCAGGTGCCATCGGCGCGGATCTCCTCGCCTTCCCCGTCCAACTCCCCATCGGCGAAATTGCCGCGCGCCACGCCGTCGGGGGACAGGAGCACGCCCTCGCCGTCCATTTGCTCGACCGACCCAGCCGATGGCGCCGCCGCTGCGCCCGGCTTGGCCCGCCCCTGGAAAATCGCGATAAAGCCGCCCTGCCGCCCGGGCAGCTCCACCGGCTCGGGCACCGGCTGCCCATCGGGCGGCGGCGCATTGGCGTTGCGCGCCCATTCGCCCCACTCGGCATATTTGGCCTTTTCCTCGCGCTCGTTCAGTTCGCGGACCGCTTCGTCTGCCGGATTGCTGTTGCGAAGCCGCTCGCGCTCCTGCTGCTCCTCGCGTAGCCGTTTGCGCAGCGCCTCCAGCTCGATGCGCGTCGCCGATTTCTCCATCAGCGGTTTGGGGTCGGGGGCGGCATATTCGACGACATCGTCGGCGGTGATGGTGTCGGGGTCCTTGTCCGCGAACAGCTTCGTCACCCGCTCATGAAAGCGGCAGATGCGATTGTTCGCCCCCACCAGCGCCGATGTCAGCCGGTTGGTGCGCATCAGCGCGATAATTTCCTTATCCTCTGCATCGGGCGTCCGGCAGCCAGAGGCATAGTCATCGGGTTTGGCCTGCGCCAACGCGGTCTGCACCGGCACCAGGCACAGCCCCACCAGCCCAGCCGCCGCCGCACCCCGCAGCCATTTTGCGCGTGTCATGCCAATCTCTCCCCATCATCATCCTTGCGGCCTGCGGTCATGGCTTGCCCTACAGCCGGGTCGCCGCCGCCCGCACCCGCGCCCGCCAATCGTTAAGATAGGGGGCATAAAAGGCCTGACGTTTGGCCAATTCCGCGGCGTTATAGTCACTCGCCAGCTGTTGCAGCCGCGCATAGTCCGCTTCAAACGGTGCCAGCATCTCCGCGATCAGCGGTTCGCAACTGACCGGATCGGTCAAGGTGGGACAAAGCCGATTGTCACGAACGGTTTTCACGTCAGAGCATCGGTAACTCGGGTCGCGGGTGCAGGTCATGACCTGGGTGCTGACCGAAAAATAATAGCCGCGGTTTATACGCGCAAAATCCAGCTTTTGACCCCGTTCCAAAATGCGCTTGGGGCCTAGCAGCGCGGCGATTTCCCGCTGGCAATGGTCGAAGATCCGCTTGTCCTGGGCATTGCCCTTTTGCAGATCACCATAGCTGCCGTCATGAAGTTGGCCCCGGATGTCGATCCGGTAACGCAGACCTTCCAGCTGCACTGGATTGGTCGGGCAGGAATTCTTCTTAACATCGAACTGGCGCGATATATAGGGATGCATCTCGGCCAAATTGCCATGCCGCTGATAAGTAGCGACATTCTTCTGGCTGCTGCGGCCATTCGCGGCCCACACATCATCCGCAGGCAGCGCCGCCCGGTTCACACGGCTGGGCATGGCGATGTCCCAAAGGTACAGTCGTTCACTATAATCCCGTCCCGGGGTTGGACCGACAAAACTGTGGTCCCGCTTTGGCACGATCATCGCCAACCCCATATAGGCGATGGCCCGCATTGGTGCACGGTTCACGGCATCGCCAGGGCCGATATTGGTAAAATGGCCCGGCCCATGGATCAGGCCCAGGCGGCAATCGCCCGACCAGCGATGCGACGGTTTGTAATCGGCCGGAATGGGGCTGGCCGAAACATAGCCGCACCCGCCCTCCACCGACGCATAATGTTCGCCGGGCATCAACGGGATGGGAAGGCCGGTGAGCGGATCGGTCGCTGCCGCCGTGGATGCCGCTGCGGCTTGGCCTGCCGCCAGAGCCGACCCCATGATGCTGGCGGTCGCGAGCCAGAGGCAAGCCGTCCGCAGGCGCGCGGCCCCCGGCTGCCAGCTTTTGCTGCGCCATACGCCGACCACCCCTACCGCCCCGCACTCAGCCGCGCGGCGACCTGTTTCTGCCAGGCGCGCCAATAGGCCTCATAGGGCGCCCCGCGCGCCGCGGCATCGGCAATCGCCTCGGCCCGGCGCTTGGCATCATTGGCGAGGATATCGTCAATGGCCGCCCGAAATGGCGCAAGCGCGCGCGCCAGCGTGGCGGAGCATTGCGGCGTGGTGGCGGCTATGGCGGGATCGACGACATCGCCCTTGCGCGGGAGGCAGCGGAACACCTGGAAGCGGAAGCTGCCTGGAATTTCGGTTTGGTCAGCACGAAAATCCTTCTGCTGATAATCGACATAGAGCAGGTGGAGGAGCATCGTTCCGGGTTTCGGCTTTTGATCCTTTACCAGATTGCACAGGGCCTTGCCCTCATCGGTCGCCTGTTTCAAATTTAACAATAATTCCGGATTTCTCCAAGTGTCATCACAACCAAATCTCCGAATTATAAAGCTATGGCGCCGAAAATTTCCATTATCCCTTGCTTCAATGAAATTGATAAAGTCTTCAATCAGAATTTCAGACAGTTTCCTGCCTTCCTTCGTCCAAAATACTCCCTTTCGCGTATCCAATTCTGTATTCAGAAAGCGGTACATAATTGCCGTTTATATGGCGATACGGCAAAGTAAACCCATAGGTAAAATGATACCTCTCCCTTTGCTTTGGGGAACCACCTTCCCAAATCGCGACGCCCGGCCCATGTGCCAGGCCGAACCAGCACGCACCGAACCAAGAGCGGTTCGCCCAAAATTCCACCGCCCGCGTGTCGTTCGCATGGTCAATGACGCTACACCCGTTTTTCAGCGGATAGAGCTTTTCAAACGGACGCAGGAGAAAGGGGGGCTTGGTCGGGTCGAGCCAGGTGCCTGGCGCGGGCGCTGCCGCGGGCGGCGGGGTATCTTGCGCTGCCGCTTGCGCGGGGAGGTTCATCCCCACCGCCGCTGCCATCATCCAGACGATGTTTCGCAAAACTGTCCGCACCACCGCGCCCCCCAAAGCCGCCATGCGCCTGGGAAAGTGCCTCGCAGGCCCGGGATGTGCAACCGCTAATTATCGTAAGGGCAATTGCGGCAACGAAGGGGGCCGCGATTAAGTCTCGTGTGCCCCTAATTCCCCTTAATTGCGAACTGCGCTCCGGCGGAGGCCGGAGCTTTGGCCGCAAGCACGATGCCAACCCGCCAAAGCCCCGGCCTGCCCCGGAGCACCGCCGCGCTTACTTCATCCGTTCGACCTGTTCAAAGTCCAGTTCGACCGGCGTTGCGCGGCCGAAGATGCTGACCGACACTTTGACGCGGGCCTTGTCGAAGTCCAGTTCCTCGACCAGCCCGTTGAAGCTGGCGAAGGGCCCTTCGAGCACCTTGACCTGATCGCCGATTTCATAATCGACGCGCACTTCGGTCTTGGGCCGGGCGGCGGCTTCGGCCTTGCTGTTCAGGATGCGCGCGGCCTCTGCCTCGCTGATCGCTTGCGGCTTGCCCGACGAGCCCAGAAAGCCCGTCACCTTCGGCGTGTTCTTCACCAGGTGATAGACGTCATCGGTCATCGTCAGCTTGGCGAGCACATAGCCGGGGAAGAATTTGCGTTCGGTCTGCACCTTTTTGCCGCGCTTGACCTCGGTCACCATTTCGGTGGGCACTTCGACCGATTCGACGAACTGGGTCAGCCCCAGCCGTTCGGCGTCGGCGATCACCGAATCGCGAACCTTATTCTCAAAACCCGAATAGGCGTGAATGATGTACCAGCGCGCCATGTGCCCCAATTCCGTCCTTGCGTTGATCAACCGGCCAGCGACGTCAGCCAGCGGACAATCGCGCTGAAAACCGTGTCGACCCCCAGAAAGAAAGCCGACAGGATCGACGCCATGATGAACACCATGATCGTGGTCATCATCGTTTCCCGCCCGGTCGGCCACACGATCTTGCGCGCCTCTGCCCGCACCTGATTCATGAATTCGCCGGGGTTGGTCTTGGCCATGTCGCATGCTTCCTTGCTGGCCCGCACCATAGCCCCGTAACCGGCCCGGGGGCCGGCGATTACGAAACCCTGATGTCGGGATTGATGGGCATTTAGTGCGAAGCGGGCGCGGATGCAAGGGGTGGCGCTGGCGGTGGCGCGGGGGGTGGCAGGTGCGGCATCACGCGCCCCAGCATCAGCAACAGCACCGCCACCGTCAGCCAGCCGAGCGACGGCATCACCGCAAAGATGCTGTGGATCAGCGCCGCCGACGCCGCCGCATTGCGCGGATCAAAGCCGCCCCAATCGAGCAGCGCATAAGAAAGCGCAATCGCCGCCGCGACCCCGATTTTCTGCATCAACATGGTGATGGCGAACAGAAAGGCGCTGCGGTCGCGGCCACAGCGCGCGCGGTCGTGCGGCACCAGATCGGTGAGCAGGCCATAGATGAAGATGAGCCCCACGAAGCCCGATCCGAGCAGCGCGGTAAAGGCCAGCGCCTGCCCCAGCCCTTGCGGCGGGATGACCAGTCCAGCGAGCATCAGCGACGCCAGGAACAGCACCATGGCCAGCATCCCGCGCCGCTTGCCCGCGCGCCGCGCCAGCATCGTCCACAGCGGCGTCGTCAACGCCCCGCCGACAAAGGTCGCAAAGAGCAGCAGCGAGCTTTGCCCGTCCAGCCCCAGCACCGCATCGGCATAAAAGACAAACAGCGCGGTGAGCGTGCCAAAGGCAAAGCTGTTGAAAAATTGCAGCCCATAAACAATCAGCAGCGGCGGAAAGCGCAGCGTCAGCGCCACTTCGCGCCGCCAGTCGATGGGCGCTTGCGGCACCGGCGCCGCCGGGGGCAGCCGCCGGGTGGCCGCGAGCGCCAGCGGCAGCGCGATGGCGACCAGGCTGGCATAGGCAATGATCCGCCCCTCCAGGCTCAATCCCGGGATGAGCGCCTGCGCCGCCGCCGGGGTGGCAAAGGCCGCGACCAGATAAAGCTTTGCCGCCCATTCGCGCGCGCCGAACAGGCGGCTGGACGTATCGGGATCGCGCGCCAGCCCCGACCCCCACGACAGATAGGCCACATCATAGAGGCTGAACGCCGAATAAAAGAGCAAGAGCACGGGCAGCAGCAGCAGAAACGGCAACGTGTCGCCAAAGGCCAGCAGCACGACCAGCAACGCCGCCAGCGGCAGCGCGGCGCGCCACATCCACGCCCGGTGCGGCGTGCCGCGCGCCGTGCTGCGGTCCACCCCCACCCCGATCAGCGGATCAACCACCCCGTCCCACAGGGTGGAAAGCGAAAACATGAGGCCCACCAGGCCAACCGCAATCACCCCGCTCTCGCTGATATAGGGCGGCAGATAGACGCTGAACGGCAACCCCAAAATCGCCACCGGCCCCACACAAAGGGCATAAGCCGCCACATCACGCGGCGGCAACGCATCGGCGGGTTGAGAGGAAGGAGCAGCCGATGCCATGGCCCCGCAGCATCGCAATGCTTACAGCGATGTCAAGAAGCCTTGGCCGTGGTGCTTAGGGTTGATGGCCGCAAACGGGCTTGGCCGAACCGCGGCATGAGGCGAGCGGGGGCCAAGCTGGACCCCGGCGCGGAGGCCGGGGTGACGAGGATTGGTGGGCCAGCACCGCAGCCAACACCCCCGTCACCCCGGGCTTGACCCGGGGTCCAGCTTGGCATCCAGCCCAAAAAAACAACACATAATGGAAAAAACGCTTTCCTACAACAAACCATATAGGTTATCCGAGTCGCGCTGGTCCGGCCCCGGTTCGAAACGGGGCCTGGCCGGTGGGATGCGCCCCGTGGCAACACGGGGGCAAATGGTCGGTGCGGAGGGGTTTGCGCTTCAGCAACCAGAGCGATGCAGCTCGACCCTGTGCGCGCGTGCTGGATCCAGGATGGCGGTTGCCGCGCGGATGGGCCTGTCATGGGACCATGGGCGCAGCATCCGCCCCGCGCCAACACTTTGGTTCGCAAGAACCAAGGAGGCCGCGCGGCGAGTGTGCGGTTTTTTGTTGGGAGCCTTTGTCCCCGCACCATCGAGTCCCGCCGGGATCCCCCTTGAATGACAAAGGCGGCGGCCGTCACAAACCCTCTTGAGGTCCGGCCGCCATCCAATCCCAACCCTCTTGAGGTCGGAAGCGCCCCCGCGCCGCCGCACCGACCATTCCCTTATCCCCTGCCCGCAGCGATTGTGCCGGGCACGCTGCACCGGCGTGCCCGCAAAAGCCGTGCGCGCGCCAGGCGTGCGCCGGAAGCGGCGCAGCGCGACGCGCTTCGACAGGCTCAGCCCTGCGGTGGAATGGAAAAGCCGGGCCTGGCAGGGGCAGCAGGACTCGAACCCGCGACCCTCGGTTTTGGAGACCGATGCTCTACCAACTGAGCTATACCCCTAGGCCGGTGAGCGCCCTTAGCCGGAGTGGCCACCCCTGCGCAAGGGGGCTCAGCCGCGCACAGCGCGCTTTACGGTTGTCCGTCACATAGGTCACCCTGGGCGCGACCCAGGAAGCTGGACCTCGGCGCGGGGGCCGGGGTGACGATGAATGGTGGGCCAGCGCCGCAGCCAACACCCCCGTCACCCCGGGCTTGACCCGGGGTCCAGCTTTCTTTGCGGCGGTGTGGGCAATCCGCTGGACCCCGGCTCGGGGGCCGGGGTGACGAGGGCTTTCGGGGGCCGGGTTGACGTTGGGGTGGGTGAATAAGGGCAGGACTGGTTCAGAAACCCTTCGCCCGTCACCCCGGGCTTGACCCGGGGTCCAGCTTTCGTTGCGGCGGTGTGGGCAAAAAGCTGGACCCCGGCTCGGGGCCGGGGTGACGAGGATTGGTTTCGGGGCCGCGGTGACGGCGATTGGTGCCGGGGCCGGGGTCACAGGGAAGTCGCAGCTCTGCCGTGCGTCCAACTTTTTGATTCCGCCGCTAGCTGTTCTATGGCCCCCGCCATGGTGATCCGCACTGCCCCCGCCCGTTCTGCCGACGACGCCCTTCCGGCTGGCGATGCTGCGCGGCCTAGCAACATGCTCGGCGGCATTGCGCTGCGGCTGGCCGCGATGCTGGCGCTGTCGGCGATGTTCGTGGTGGTCAAGCTGGTCGCCGAAAGCGGCATGCATATCGCCGAAAGCCTGTTCTGGCGGCAGGCCTTTGCCCTGCCCTTCATCCTCATTTGGGCGATGACGCATGGCGGCCTGGCGGTGCTAGCGACGCAGCGGCCCTTGGCGCATGCGCGGCGCGCGGCGATGGGGCTGGCGGGCATGGCGATGAACTTTGGCGGCATGATCCTGCTGCCCATGGCCGAGGCGACGACGATCAGCCTGTCGGTGCCCATCTTTGCCACCATCTTTGCCGCGCTGATTTTGGGCGAACCGACCGGGCGGGCGCGGTGGAGCGCGGTGGTGCTGGGCTTTGTCGGCGTGTTGCTGGTCATCCAGCCGGGCGGCGGCGGCATGAGCGATGGCCATCTGACCGGCGCAGCGATTGCGCTGGGCGGCGCGATCATGACCGCGCTGATCACCATTGCCGTGCGCGACCTCGGGCGCACCGAAAATACGGTCGCTATCGTTTTCTGGTTCAGCGCGCTGTCGCTGGTGCCGCTGGGGCTCGCCTTGCCCTTTGTCTGGCAACCGCACAGCGCCGAACAATGGCTGCTGCTCGGCCTGCTCGGCCTGTCGGGCGCGGTGGTGCAGATGTGCCTGACAGGCGCGCTGCGGCTGGCGCCGGTGTCGGTCGTCATTCCGATGGATTATAGCAGCCTGTTGTGGTCCATCGGTTTCGGCTGGTGGTTTTTCGGCACCTTGCCGGCCAGCACCACCTGGCTGGGCGCGCCGCTGATCATCGGCAGCGGGCTGGTGATTGCGTGGCGCGAGCATGTGAAGGCCGTGGCTCGCAATAAGGAGATTGCCGCATGACCGCCGCCCCGCCCGCACCCGCCCGTCCGACCCTTTACCACTGCGCCGATGCGCGATCGTTGCGCTGCCTGTGGACGGCGGAGGAGGTGGGCTTTGCGCTCGACCTCGTCACCCTGCCCTTTCCGCCGCGCGCCTTTGCTCCGGACTATCGCGCGATCAACCCGCTGATGACGGTGCCCGGGTGGGTGGAGGGCGACCTGCTGCTGACCGAATCGGTCGCGATTTGCGAGCGGATCGCGGGCTGCGGGCCGTTGGTGGTCGCGGCGGACGAAGCGGACCATTGGGCCTATCGCAACTGGCTGCACCGCGCCGACGCGACGCTCACCTTCCCGCTCGCCGTGGTGCTGCGCTATACGCGGGTCGAGCCGCCCGACCGCCGCCTGGCGCAGGCCGCGGAGGATTACCGCGCCTTTTTCGGCGGCCGCGCCCGCACGATCGAGGCCGCGCTGGCCGACGGGCGCGAGTGGCTGGTGGCGGGGCGCTTTACCCTGGCCGATATTGCGGTCGGCTATGCCGCCTTTCTGGCGTGCAGCGTGGGCGCAGAAGCGGCCCTGGGCGACGCCACGCGCCGCTGGCTCGACCGCTGCACCGCCCGCCCTGCCTTCACCCGCGCCCGCGCGCGCCAGGCGGCATAGGCACGCGCTGGACCCCGGCTCGGGGGCCGGGGTGACGGGTGGGGACGCAACACACCCTTCGTCACCCCGGGCTTGACCCGGGGTCCAGCTGCGGCCCGTCCAACAAGCTGGACCCCGGCTCGCGGGCCGGGGTGACGTGTGGGGTTCAGAGGGGCGGCAGCGGGACAGGGGCTTGCAAAGCCCGCCGCTTCGTCCGACTAGTCGAGCCGGGGATCGGGAGGGTCATGCAGAATCAGCTCAAAGCCTTGCGCGTGGCCAAGGGGTGGAGCCAGGGCGAGCTGGCCCGGCGCACCGGCGTCACGCGCCAGACGATCAACGCGGTGGAGGGGGACAAATATGACCCCAGCCTGCCGCTGGCCATGCGCTGTGCGCGGCTGCTCGGCGTCCCCGTCGAAACATTGTTCACCGACATTTGGGAGCCGGAGGAAGAGGGATGAGCGAGAGCAGCACGATGGACGGACCCGGCGGCCCCGACCGCCGCCGCCGCCTGGCGCGGCTGGCCTATGGTGCCTTTGTTGGCGGGGTGATGGGTTTCACGCTGACGGCGCTGGCGCTGCAATGGCTGGGCACCGCCGCGCCAGCGACATTGACGCTGTTTCAGGGCATTGCGCTGATCATCACCGCCGCGACGGGCGCGATCGGCGGCATCATGGTCGCCATGTCGTTCAGCCGCCGCCTGTATAATATCGAGAATCAGTCCGACGAGAGCGATCCCGAAGAATATGGCGATGCCGCGCCCCTGCTGCGCTTCGCGGGCACCGGATTGCTGGCGACCGCGGTGCAATTTGCCGCGCTCGCCCTGCCCCCCGAACGCGGGGCGGGGGACATCGTCCTGCCGCTCATCATGGCCGCGCTGCTGGTGCAACTCTGGGCCAATTGGCAATTGTGGCAGCGCAGCGATGAACTGCGCCGCGCCGTGACATTGGAAGGGGCCGCCATCGCGCTGGCCGCCATCATCCTCATCATCTCGCTCTGGGCCCCGCTCGCTATTTATGGCCATGTCGGCTTTGATCCGCTGGCGGTGGTGATTGTCATCACGCTGGCCAATCTGGTCCCCAGCCTGTGGATCACCCACCGCCGGGGCCTGTGATGGCGCGGCGGCCCGACCCCATTCGCTCCCGCACATGACAAGCATGCTTGACTGACAAGCATGCTTGTCAGTAAAGAGTGTTTGTCAGCGATTCGCTGACGCATCGGGACCAACGCTTGCAAAACCGCCTGAAAGAGCATCGCTTGGCGCGCGGCTGGAGCCAGGGCCAATTGGCCGAAGAGCTGGATGTGACGCGCCAGACGATCAACGCGGTCGAAACCGACCGCTATGACCCCAGCCTGCCGCTCGCGCTGCGCGCGGCCAAGCTGTTCGGGGTGCCGGTGGAGGCGCTGTTCCTGGACGACTGGATGCCAAAGGAGCGCAGATGATCATGACCAGCAATCCGGACAATCCCACCCTGCCCGCCGAAGCGCGCTGGCCGAAATGGCTGCGCGTGACGGTGAGCGGCGTGCTGGGCGGCCTCGTCGGCTATGGCAGCGTCAAATTGCTGTTCATGGCCATGCCCGACCTGCCCGGCCCGCCCAACCTTGGCTGGCCGCAAATCGCCGCGATCATGTTTGCGGCGATATCGCTGGTCATCGGCATCATCGTCCTCGCCATGTCGGCCAGCCGCCGCTTCTATGACCTCGAAAATGCCAGCGAAGAGGCGGGGCCAGAGGAGCATCGCCGCGTCGCCCCCGGCCTGCGCCTGGCCGGCATCGCGATTCTGGCCATGGCCGCCGAATTTGGCGCGCTGGCGATGCCGCCCGAGCGCAGCCATTTCCCCATCGTCTTTGCCGTGATCGCCCTATCGCTGCTGGTGCAGGGGTGGACCAGCTGGCGAATCTGGCAGAATGGCGACGAGCTGGAGCGCGCGGTGACGCTGGAGGCGAGCACGCTGGCAATCGGCCTGGTGCTGCTCATCCTGTCGCTGTGGGCCCCGCTCGCCCTTTATGGCTTCGTGCCGTTCGACCCGCTCGCCGTGCTGGTGGTGGTCACGCTGGCCGTCATCGCCCCCACCATCTGGCTGACCGTCCAGCGCGGATTGGGTGCATAGCGGGGCGGGGCCATGACGATGACGGACTGACGCTGGCCCGCCTGGAGGAAGCTGGACCCCGGTTCGGGGGCCGGGGTGACGAGGAGGGGTGGGACGGTGCGGCAACCAACTCACCCCGTCACCCCGGACTTGATCCGGGGTCCAGCTGCGGCCTGTCCGGCAAGCTGGACCCCGGCTCGGGGGCCGGGGTGACGAAGGAAGGTGGGACGGTGCGGCAACCAACACCCTACGTCACCCCGGGCTCGACCCGGGGTCCAGCTCCGCCCCTTGCGAACCCTGGCGCCGTCCGATCCGCCTAAACCCCCAGCAGCAGCTTGGCCATGATCCCGCGCTGAATTTCGTTCGAGCCGCCATAGATGCTCGCCGCACGCCCGTTGAAATAGCGCGGCGTGGCCAGCATCGCCTCCCCGGGGCCGATGGCCGCGACATTGCTGCCCGGCTGGCGCGCGGCGAATTGATCGGGCGCGGCAAAGGGCCCGGCCATGTCCACCGCCAGCTCCTGCAGCCGTTGCTGGCATTCGGTGCCCTGCACCTTGAGCAGCGAGGCCATCGGCCCCGGGCTGCCGCCCGCCAGCATCATCGCGAACACCCGCGCCTCCAGCGCCGCAATAGCCTCTACCTCCATCGTCAACTGGGTCAGCCGCCGGGCAAAGCCCGCCTCGCCCAGCAGGCCGTCCGCCTCCGCGCCGGTGCGCAGCCGGGCGAGCGTCCCGCGCAGGCTGGCCGCATAGGCCGAGGCGCGTTCAAATTCGAGCAGATATTTGGCGACCGACCACCCCTGCCCCTCTTCGCCCAGCCGCCCGCTGACGGGCACACGGACATTGTCGAAAAACACCTGGTTGAAATCATGGTCGCCCGACAGCGCGTAAATGGGCCGCACCGCGATCCCCGGCAAATCCATGTCGAGCAGCAGAAAGGTGATGCCGTCCTGTGGCCGCCCCTCGCGCCCCGTGCGCACCAGCGCGAACATCTTGTTGGCGTGATGCGCATGGGTGGTCCAGATTTTGGAGCCGTTGAGGAGATAGTCATCGCCGTCCCGGTCGGCGCGCAGCGACAGGCTTGCCAGATCCGATCCCGCCTGCGGCTCGCTATAGCCCTGGCACCAATAATCCTCCCCCGACAAGAGGCGCGGCAGATAATGCGCCTTTTGCGTGGGCGTGCCGAACCGCATGATGCAGGGCGCAACCATGCGCAGCCCCATGGGCGACAGCATCGGCGCACCCGCCGCGACATATTCGGCGTCAAAGATCATCCGCTGCGCCTCGCTCCACCCCGGGCCGCCATATTCGGCGGGCCAGTGCGGCGCGACCCAGCCGCGCCGATGCAGGATGCGCTGCCACGCCAGCACATGCGGCTTGTCGATGAACACGCTCGTCGCGAGCGCCGCTGCTTCGCGCAATTCGGGCGTCAGATTGGCGGCGAGCCACTCGCGCACTTCGTGGCGGAATTGAATCAGCGGGTCCACGTCAACCTCCCTCGCCCCCCAACCCCGCCTGCCCTGAGCTTGTCGAAGGGCTGTTCTTCCCTTCAACTGAGGTCAGAAGGAAGAACGGCCCTTCGACAAGCTCAGGGCGCACGGGGTAGGGAATAATCACCACGCTCAATTCACCTGCCGCTCCATCCCCTCCCAATAGGGGGCGCGCAGTTCGCGGCGCAAAATCTTGCCGCTGGCGTTGCGCGGCAGGGCGTCGATGACGTCGACCGATTTTGGCACCTTATAGCCCGCGACCTTTTCGCGGGCCCAGCCGATGACGCTGTCGGCGTCGATGGTCGCGCCTGCCTTGGGCACACACACGGCCTTCACCGCTTCGCCCCATTTGGGGTCGGGGACGCCGATCACGGCCACCTCCTGCACATCGGGGTGGCCATAAATCGCGCTTTCGACCTCGGCGGGATAGACATTTTCGCCGCCGGTGATGATCATGTCCTTCACCCGGTCGTGGATATACAGATAACCGTCGGCATCCAGATAGCCCGCGTCGCCCGTCGCGATCCAGCCATCGTCGGTCATCGTCTTGCGCGTCGCGTCGGGCAGGTTCCAATAGCCCAGCATATTGTTGCTCGACCGCGTCCACACCTCGCCCACTTCGCCGACGCCCATTTCCTGCCCGCCATCGCCGATAATCTTGAGCTCGACGCCCGGCAGCGGCTTGCCCGCCGATCGCATGCGCGCATTGCCTTCGGGGTCATGATCCTCCGGCGGCAGCATGCAGATGGTGCCCGTCGTCTCGGTCATGCCATAGGCCTGCATGAACTGCGCGCCGAACATCGCCACCGCCTGGCGCAGCAACTCCAGCGGAATGGGCGCGGCGCCATAGATGACATATTTCAGCCGGCTGTAATCCACCGTGGGGCAGCGCGGGTGGAGCAGCAGCATGTGGAGCGCGGCGGGCACGATGAAAAAGCGGGTCACGCCGCCCTTTTCCACCGCGTCGAACACGCCGTCGGGGGTGAATTCGGGCAAGATGACGCCGGGAATCCCCGCCGACATCGCCATGACGCCCAGCCCGGTGCCGCCGATATGCGCGCAGGGCATGGCGACCAGCACCGCTTCGTCATCATCCCATTGCTGATAGGGCAGCTGCGCCTCGGTCACCGGCTTGCGCAGCCCGAACAGGTTGAAATTGGACAGCACCGCCCCCTTGGGATTGCCCGTGGTGCCCGATGTATAAAGTTGCAGCACTGCATCATCGCGCCCCGCAGGCGCGAAATCGCCGCGCGCGCTGTCCGCCATCCAGCGCCGCGTCTGATCCGCCGTCATCCGGTGGCGCACCCCGGGGATCATATCGCCCAGCGCCTCCCCCGCCGCGTCAAAGCCATCGCCCAGGAACAATATCTGCGCCCCGGTGTCGTTGATGATATAGGCCCATTCGGGCGGGGCCAGCCGCCAGCCCACGGGCACCATCACCACCCCCATCCGCGCGGCGGCGTAGAAGAGGGTGAAGTAAAGCTCGCTGTTCTTGCCGAGGTAGGCGACGCGGTCCCCCTTCACCAGGCCCAGCGCGGCGAGCCCGCCGCAGATGCGCGCGCTCATCGCTTCCAAATCGCCATAGGTGCGGACCTGGTCCCCCTCGCGCAGCGCAATGGTATCGGGGCGCGCTTCGGCCCAATGGCGGATGAAGTCGTCAAAGGTGGCCAGATCGTCCAATGCCATCGCGCGCTCTCCCTGTCACAGCCGCTATTGCCTGCGGCCTTATGTCCTGCTTGTCCCCTTGGTTGCGCATATCGGCGGGCGATGCAACGCGCAAAACGCCGCCAGCCGCCCCCCAGCATGGCCCGCGTTCGACCAATGGCCGACGAATAACGGCAGAGCGCAGCCGGGGCGCTTGTGGCGCGCCTGCGCCTGCCCTATTGCGCTGCCTATCCACAGCCTGGACCGGGAAGCAAGACCATGAAACGCGACATATTTTTGACGGCCACGGCGGCGTTCGCGCTGCTCACCCCCCTGGCCGCCATGGCGCAAAGCGAAACCACCGACACGCGCGAGATTGTGGTGACGGGCCGGTCGCTCAAGGACACCGCCGACGCGCTCGCCGCCTGTCTGGCGCGCGGCTGCCCGCCCGACCAGGATGTCGCGGCCACGCTGGCGCATGCGGAAAATCTGTTCATCGGCGGCGATTATGACAATGCGCGCACCACGCTGCTGCGCTCGGTCAGCCGCAACCGCAAACATGGCGCGGCCTATCCGGTTCCGGTGTCGGACCTGTTCCGCGCCAACAGCCGCGTCGCCCAGCATATGGGCGAGGGCAAGAATTTCCAGCTGTCGGTGCTCGACATGCGCGACACGCTGAAAAAGGGGTTGGGCGAGGATGATCCCCGCACGTTGGTCGCGCAGATTGAGGTGGGCGACAGCCGCGCCAAGCTGGGCCATCCCGACGAAGCCACCCGCATTTACAAGGATGTGGAAAAGCGCGCCATTGCGCTGAATCAGCCGCGCGTCGCCATGTTCGCGCGGCTGCGCGGGGCCATTCTCGCGCACACCACCGCCACCACCATCAATTCGCCGCAGGAAATTGCCGAAGCGCGGGCGGCGCTGGAGGATATCATCAAGAACCCGCTGCCCGGTGCCGATGAGTTCGGGCTGGCCGCGCGCGTCATCCTGGCCCGCGTCGACCGCAAGGATGGCAAGGGGGAAACCACCGCCGACATCGTGCGCGAATTTGCGGCCAAGGGCGGCGCGACCCGCCCCGTGCTGCTGTTCAGCGAGCCGATCAAGCGCATCGACATGACCAGCAATGCCGGTGACGGCACCGCGCCGGGCAACACCACCTCGCGCCTCACCTCGCTGGAAACCAGCGACCAGTGGGCCGATGTCGGCTTTTGGGTCAACGTCGATGGCCGGGTGTCCGACGTCGAAGTGCTGCGCGGCAAGGGCGGCAAGGCATGGCTGAAACCGGTGTTCGAGCATTTGAACACCCGCGTTTACGCCCCGCTGAAAAAGGACGGCAACGACGGGTCGCCGGGCTTTTACATGATCGAACGCTATACGCTCGCCGCGCGCTGGACCAATGATGTGACGGGCAGCCGGATGCGCCGCCGCGAAGCCTCGCCCCGCATCGAGCGGATCGACATCACGCCAGAGGATTACACCCCGCCCGCCGAAGTGGCGTCGGCAACGCCGTCATAACCGCTTCGGCCGTCGCTGATGAACATCCGCCCCTCCCCTTCAGGGGAGGGGTAGCGAGACTTGCGAACGTGTTCGCTAGTCGCAGCGGGGTGGGGTCACGCCGCCTTGCGCCATGCCGACAGCCCCCACCTTTCCCCTTCAAGGGAGGGGCTTGACCCGGGATATCAGACCCCAATCCGCGTCATCCCGGGCTTGACCCGGGATAACAGGCGGCAGCAGCTTGGTATCCCGGATCAAGTCCGGGATGACGAACCTGTGGCCGTGGTCAACGCGGCGCTCCGCCGCGCCGGAACACCAATGTCAGATTGTTCGCGGGCATGGCAATGCGGCGGGCAAGGGTGAAGCCTGCCGCGCCCGCAGCCGCCGCCACCGCCGCGACTTCGCGCAGGCCCCAGGCCGGGTCGCGTGCGCGCAGGCTGGCGTCGAAATCGACATTGCTGGGCGCGGTCGGCACATCAGGCTCCACAAAGGGGCCATAGAGAATCAGCGGCGCACCTGGCGGCAGGATGCGCGCCGCGCCCGCCATCAATCCCAGCGTTGCCGCCCATGGGCTGATATGCACCATGTTGATGCACAGCAGCGCATCGGCGCGCGCGATGGGCCAGTCGGGCGCGGCGGCGTCCAGCTGGCACGGCGCAGCGATGTTGGTGCGCGCGGCCTCGACCGACCAGGCGGTGATCGACGCCAGCGCCGCCGGGTCGGGGTCGCTCGGTTGCCATTGGAGCGCCGGAAAGCGTGCGGCGAAATGCACGACATGCTCGCCCGATCCGCTGGCGATTTCCAGCACCAGCCCGGTCGCGGGCAATTCTGCCGCCAGCACATCGGCAATGGCGTCGCGGTTGCGCAGCGTCGCGGGCGCGTAGCGCTTGGCCGCCGTCCCGGCCTCTGCCGCCAGCCAGGGCCCCGCGCTCACGCCGCCCGGCGCGCCTTGGCCCGCGCCGCCGGTTCGCGCAGGATCAGCCAGATGAGCAGGCCCACTGGCCCGGCCATCAGCGTCGCAAACAATATTGGGAATTGCGCCACCCGGCCAAAGCCCTTGTTATCGGCATCGCGCGCGATCCACAGGCCCGTGAACAGGTCGAATGCCAGATAATGGGTCCAGCCGATGACGATCCCCGCATCGCTGGCAAACAGCGCGCGGATGCCGGAGATGTCATAGGTAAAGCCCGCGTCCCCCGTGGCGCTGGTCCCGCCCAGCAACAGCGCGGCAAAACACACCACATAAATCAGGCAGAGCAGCCCCACCCCCAGATACATGACCAGCGATAGGAGCGCGGGCTTGCGCGGGGCGAACCACAGGATCAACCACCCCAGGATCGCAATCCCGTTGGTCAGCGAAAACAGCGCGTCCCAGCTCATTGTGCTGCGTCCTTCTCTGCGGCTTCGTCCGGCGCGTGCCAGCGATAGCGTTTCACAAACAAACCAATGCTGATGGGCAGCGTGGCATAGGCAAAAGGTGCCCAGATGCCCGTTGCCGGGATTTGCGTCAGCAGCACCGCGACCACGCCGGTCGCGGCCAGAATGCCCCAGATGCCGACCTGCCCCTTTGCCTCGCGCCGCGCCGCGCGCCCGTCTACCGTGGCTCCGTCGACCGACCGCTGCACGTCCAGGAACAACAGCATCACAATCCCGCTCATCGCCACAAAGCCGATGCCGTAAAGCGCGAACATGTCCGTCATCCGCCCGCCATAGACATCGGGCGACCCCGACAGAAAGGCGGCAAAGGAGGACGACATGGCGCGCAGCGGATGGACATAGACGAGCACCGCGAACACCAGTGCCAGCGTCAGCACCACCCCGCGCCAGTCGCCCGCCCCGCGCAGCGCGCGCCAGCGCAGGTGCGACAGCCAGAACATCGCGATGATCGCAAAACCAATGGCAAAGCTGGGCGCGGCTTTGACGACCGTCAACAGCTCATCATAGCTCGGCGCAACGCCTTGCGATCCGACCACCATCAGCGTGACCGAAAAGGCAAAGGCCGCATCGGTAAAGGCATCAATCCGCGCGACCGTTGGTGCCATGCCCCCTACCCCCTGATATGGCGCCCGCTAATCTGGTGCCCCTTACTCCGCCGCTTCCGGCAGCGGTGCTTCTTTCCAAACCAGCACGGGCTTACGCGCTGCCAATGTTTCGTCAAGCCGCGCGCGCGGCGCGAAATGGGGGGCGGATTTCAGCGCGGGATCGCCTTGCTTGGCGCGGCGCGCCACGCTCGCCAGTGCATGGATGAACTGGTCGAGCGCGGCCTTGCTTTCTGTCTCGGTCGGTTCGACCAGCATCGCGCCGTGGACGACCAGCGGGAAGAACACCGTCATCGGGTGAAAGCCTTCGTCGATCAGCCCCTTGGCAATATCCAGCGTCGAAAAACCCTCGGGCAGCCCGGCGTCGCTGAACAGCGCCTCGTGCATGCACGGGCCCGACGCCGCGAACGGCGCATCGAGCACGCCGTCCAGGCAGCGCAGCACATAATTGGCGTTCAGCACCGCATCCTCGGCCACCTGGCGGAGGCCGTCCGCGCCATGGCTCATGATATAGGCGAGCGCGCGGGTGAACATGCCCATCTGACCATGGAAGGCGGTCATCCGGCCAAAGCTTTGGAGCGGGCCGCCGAAATGCTCCTGCTCGAACGCGGCGGCGTCGGCCTCTTCGATCAGGTGGATGACCCCGTCCGCCGTCCGCGCGGTGTAGGGCAGCGGGGCAAAGGGAGACAGCGCCGCCGACAGCACCACCGGCCCGGAGCCTGGCCCGCCGCCGCCGTGCGGCGTGCTGAACGTCTTGTGCAAATTGATGTGCATCGCATCGACGCCCAGATCGCCCGGGCGCACCCGCCCAACGATGGCGTTGAAATTGGCCCCGTCGCAATAGACATAGCCGCCCGCCGCATGCACCGCGTCGGAAATGTCCTTGAGGTCGGGTTCAAACAGGCCGCAGGTGTTGGGATTGGTGATCATCACCCCCGCGACATCGGGGCCCAGCCGGGCCTTCAGCGCCGCCACATCGACGCGGCCCGCCGGGGTCGCCGGAATATCCTCCACCACGAAACCGGCGAAGGCCGCCGTGGCCGGATTGGTGCCGTGCGCGCTTTCGGGGACCAGCATGACGCGCCGATCCTCGCCGCGCGCCTCCAGCGCCGCCTTGATGCACAGCACGCCGCACAGCTCGCCATGCGCGCCTGCCTTGGGCGTCATCGCCACCGCGTGCATGCCGGTCAGTTTGATCAGCCAGTGGGCGAGCTGGTTGATGACGGCCAGCGCGCCCTGCACCGTATGCTTGGCCTGGAGCGGGTGGACATCGGCAAAGCCTGCCATGCGCGCGACCTTTTCATTCAGCCGCGGGTTGTGCTTCATCGTGCAGCTGCCCAGCGGGAACAGCCCCAGGTCGATGGCATAATTCTGCCGCGACAGCCGCGTATAGTGGCGCACGGTTTCGGGTTCGGACAGGCCCGGCAGGCCGATGGGCGCGCGGCGTTCCAGCCCGCCCAGCCGTCCCGCGACGGCGGGCGCGGCGGCAATGTCCACCCCGCACGTCTCGGTCGTGCCGATTTCAAAGATCAGCGCCTCTTCCAGCATCAGCGCACGGTTGCCGGTGGCGGTCGCGGCCGCGGCACTGCTGTCATTGTTAGCGGCCATTTCGGGACGCCAGCCGCTGGGGTTCAAACTGCTCATGCGCCGTCTCCTTGCGCCAAAATGTCGGTGAGCGCGGTTTCCAGTGCGGCCATGTCATCGTCGCTGACCACTTCGGTCACCGCGATCAGCAGGCCGCCCGCCAGCTGCGGCTGATCGGCATAGAGCCGCCCGAGCGACACCCCGCCCAGCACGCCGCGATCGGCCAGCTGGTGGACCACTTGCCGCGCATCGACGGGAAGTTCGATGCAAAATTCGTTGAAGAAGCTGTCGTTGACCAGCCGCACGCCGGGAATGGCGGCCAGCCGGTCCGCCAGCGCTACCGCGCGCGCATGGTTGAGCGCGGCAAGGTCGCGCAGCCCGCGTTCGCCCAGCAAAGTCATGTGGATGCTGAACGCCAGCGCGCACAGGCCGCTGTTGGTGCAGATGTTGCTGGTCGCCTTTTCGCGCCGGATATGCTGTTCACGCGTCGACAGGGTCAGGACAAAGCCGCGCTGGCCATTGGCATCGACCGTCTGGCCGCACAGCCGCCCCGGCATCTGCCGCACGAATTTTTCCTTGCACGCGAACAGGCCGACATAGGGCCCGCCAAATTGCAGGCCGACGCCGATCGACTGGCCCTCACCCACCACAATGTCCGCGCCCATGTCACCGGGGCTGCGGATCGCGCCCAGCGCCACCGGTTCGGTCACCACCGCGATCAGCAGCGCCCCCTTGGCATGGGCGGCGGCAGCCAGCGGGGTCAGATCGCCGATCCGCCCCAATATGTCGGGATATTGCACGACGACACAGCTGGTCTGATCGTCAATCGCGGCGGCCAGACCATCAAGCCCCATGTCGGCGTCCAGCCTTGGCATGTGCGCCTCCACCACATCACCGGTGAAGCGCGCCATGCTTTGCGCGACGCTCACATAATGGGGATGCAGCCCGGCGGACAGCAGCGCACCCTTTCGCTTGGTAATCCGCCCGGCCATGCTGATCGCTTCCCAGCACGCGGTGGAGCCGTCGTACATCGACGCATTGGCGACATCGCAGCCAAGCAGCCGCGCCACCTGCGTCTGAAATTCAAACAGCATTTGCAGCGTGCCCTGCGCAATTTCGGGCTGATAGGGGGTATAGGCGGTCAGAAATTCGCCGCGCTGGATCAGATGATCGACGCTGGCTGGGACATGATGCTTATAGGCCCCCGCCCCCAGGAAAAACGGGTGGTGCGACGCCGCCATATTCTGCCGCGCGAGCGCGGAGAAATGCCGCTCGACCGCCAATTCGCTGGCGTGCATCGGCAGGTCGGCAATCGGGCCGTCCAGCCGCGCGCCTTCGGGCACATCGACGAACAGGTCATCGATGCTGTCGGCGCCAATGGTCGCCAACATCGCCTGCCGGTCGGACGGCGTGAGGGGAAGGTATCGCATATTATTCTCCTTTTCCTCCCCAAGCTCCGCTCGGGGAGGAAAAATTCAAAGATCCGCCACAAAGGCCTTATAGGCCGCCGCGTCCATCAACCCGTCCAGTTGACCCGCATCGGCCAGCGTCATGCGAAAGAACCAGCCTTCGCCTTCGGGATCACTGTTGACCAGCGACGGGTCGTCGCCCAGCGCGGCATTGCCCTCGGTCACCGTGCCGTCGACCGGGGCATAGACGTCGGACGCCGCCTTCACCGATTCAACCACCGCAGCATCGCCGCCCTTGGTCACCACCGTGCCGGTTTCGGGCACTTCGACAAAGACGATGTCGCCCAGCTGGCCCTGCGCGAAATCGGTGATGCCGACCGTGGCGACATCGCCGTCGACATCAATCCATTCATGCTCTTCGGTATAATAGCGCGGCATCGTTTATCCTTTCGTGCGGACATAATTGTGCGGGACAAAGGGCATGGGCGCGACGCGGACGGGGATGCGCTTGCCGCGCACCTCGGCGCTCAATTGCGTGCCCGGAGCCTTATACGCGGCCTCGACATAACCCATGGCAATGGGCGCGCCGACGCTGGGGGCAAAGCCGCCCGAGGTGATGCGGCCCACCGCCGTGTCACCCGCAAAGACGATCGCGCCTTCGCGCACCGGCTGTTTCCCATCGACAGCAAAGCCGACCAGCTTGCGCGCCGGGCCATTGGCCAGCGCCGCCAAAATCCGTGTCGAGCCGGGAAAGCCGCCCTCCGCTCGCCGCGCCTTTGACACGGCAAAGGCGGCATTGGCCTCCACTGGGTCGGTCGAGGGGTCCATGTCATGGCCATAGAGCGGCAGGCCCGCCTCCAGCCGCAAACTGTCGCGCGCGCCCAGCCCGATGGGGCGCACCTCTGGCTGCGCGCACAGCGCATCGGCGAGCGCCACCACGGCATCGTCTGCGACCGAAATTTCAAAGCCATCTTCGCCCGTATAGCCCGACCGGCTGATCCACAGCGGCACTTCGCCCCACAAAAAGCTGTCGGCGGTCATGAAGGTGAGGTCCGCGACACCGGGCACCAGCCGCGCCAGTGCGGTCACCGCCGCCGGACCCTGAAGCGCCAACAGCGCGCGATCCTCCAGATGGTTGATGGTGATGGCGTCGGGCAGATGATCGCGCAAATGGGCGATATCGTCCCACTTCACCGCGCCATTGACCACCAGATACAGCCCCGTGGGCGCAGCGGTAATCATCAGATCATCCAGCACGCCGCCGTCGTCGGCCAGCAGCAGCGAATAGCGCATCCGCCCTTCGGCCAGCGCCGAAATATCGCCGGGAACCAGCGCCTCCAGCGCCTGCGCGGCACCATCGCCCGACAGGATGAGCTGGCCCATATGGCTGACGTCGAACAGCCCGGCGGACGTGCGCGTCCACAGATGTTCGGCCATGATGCCATCATATTGGATCGGCATGGCATAACCGGCAAAGGGCACCATGCGCGCGCCCCGCGCGCGGTGCCAGTCGTCCAGCGGCAACACGCCGAGCGGCGCATCCTCGTGCGGCTGATCATCCATGCTGTCGGTGTCACTCATGCCCGGGTCCGTTCGCGAGAGGGATGCACAGCCATGCCCGCCTTGCGGCGCGCTCAGCTGCCCCCTCTGTCACGGAACCTGAGAGCTTTCCCCTGCCCCCATCACCCACCGGCGCGGCGCAAGGTTACCCCTTCGGTGGCCCCGAACCTTGTCGTTCGGGACGCTTTCCAGAGCATCGCTATCAACCCACGCGGTCCTTTTGCCTGAGAGATTCCGGGGCGGTTGCTCCTTCGGCGGCTGGTTGCGAATCCGGCCCTCTCCCGCGCTGTCAGCGACACCCGCTGCCTTGGCCTGCGGGGCAACCCGAGTCAATCGGTGAAGTGGGCGGCGGCGGCGCGGATGGCGTCATGTTCATGCACCTGCGTCCCGCTGCCGCCTTGCTGGGCCAGCGCGATGATCGCCCGCGCGACGTCCAGCGCCGCTATCGACCGGTAGCGCCGCATGCCGCCCAGCAGCAGCGCATCGGTGACCGGCGCGGCCAGCATCGCCAGCGCCTCGCCCCGGCGAAACGCCCCGCCGCGCTGCCCCGTCAGCAGCCCAGGGCGGAGGATGTCGAGGCGGGGAAAGCCGAGCGCGCGCAGCCCATCCTCTGCCTCACCCTTGGTGCGCAGATAGAAATTGGCCGCCTTGGCCGACGCGCCCACCGACGACACGGTGATCAGATGCCGGGCACCCGCGGCGCGCGCCGCACTGGCGGCGGCGAGCAGCAGATCATGGTCGACCGCGCGAAACGCCGCTTGCGATCCTGCCTGGCGGATGGTGGTGCCAAGACAGGAGATGAGCGCCGCGGGCGCAGCATCGGCAATGGCGCGCGCCCAATCCGGGGGCGGCAGCACGAGGCCCTGATGCTGCGGCGACAAATCCGGCACCGGCCCCCGCGTCAGCAGCGTCAGCGGGCGCGGCGCTGCCTGCGCGCGGACCAGGGTGCCGACCATCCCGGTCGCGCCGATGAGCAGCCAGTCAGCCATGCGCCAGCGCCTCTGGCACGGCCGCGCGTCCTTCCAGCGCGGCAAAGCGGTCAATGGCAAAACGGTCAGTCATCCCCGCGATGAAATCGCCGACATGGCGCGCGCGGTCCACCGGGTCCGCCGGGCATCGTTCGTCCCAATCGCCGCCCATGGACC
>CAZKOW010000008.1:0-139750 GCA_964554455.1 uncultured Sphingopyxis sp.
GCCGTGGTTTCCCTACCGATTTGCCCATGGTAGGACGGCTCAACGGTAACGGATTGGAACTGCTGTGATTTTCGCGGAAATACTCGGCCGAAATCACAGCAGAACCATCTGGGATGGCCCGACTTGTTCAGTTTTTGGCGCGGTCCCTAGCATCAATTCCATTCTGCCATACTGCTTGTCCGTAACCTGGAGCGTCCTCACGCTGCCCTCCTTGGGCAGGCTGCTTCGCACCCGGCGGATATGCTTATCCACAGCATCTTGCCCCCGGCAGACCCTCGCGTAAACCGAAAGTTGCAGCATCATGTAGCCGTCCTTCTTGAGGAACTGGCGAAATTGGCTGGCACGCCGTCGCTGCGGTTTTGTTTTCACCGGCAGGTCGAAGAATACCATCAACCACATGAAGCGTACCTCGTCGGCCTCCATGCTTAGTTGCGCCGGGCCAGCGGAAGCGCCGGTGTGTTCAGCGGTGTGGCGTTGCCGGCTTCAATCGATCTGACCAGGCTGGCGGCGACCGCCTCTGTTGCTGCAAGAATCGTCAAGCGCTCTTCGCCGATCGAGATGGTCTCGCTCAGGATGCCCGCCATATGGCGGCGATCCTCGACGTCCATCTCGTCTCGTTCTTCGGCGGTTACCCGTGCACGGGCCATTCGATCGACGACCGGTCGGAATGGTTCAATGAGATCATCGACAAGATTGAATGGGTTTGTTCTGGATCTGTGATGAATGCCGAAGGCGGGAAGCAAGCCGGATGCAGCGCAGGACCGTGCAAGTGCCGCGCGAACCACAGCATATCCGTAGTTCAGCAGGCCATTGCGCCGGTCTTCGTCATGGCGCCGGAATCCTTCGAAAAGGCGCTGCCAATAGGCACGGGCAGCCTGGGCTTCCAGGTTGTCAGGATCGCCCGAACCGACCCGCCCCGCCATGGCAGTCAGAGCGGTTGCATGATCACTTCCAATTCCGCGCAGGACGGCGGCTTGGTTTTCGATCTTGGCGGAAACGAGCTTTTGCCACAGCCGCTTTTTCAGCGGCTGGCTCATTTCGATCTGAGCATGGGCGATGGCCGCCTGTGCATGATGCTGGTGGAATGACAGGAGCATTCCGGCCGGATGGTGCTTCGCGTCTGGCACTACCATCGCAACACCGTTTTCCGCCAATGCGCTGAGCAGCGAGCCGCTTACGGAGACTTGCGGGGTGTCGAGAATTATCCAAGCGATGTCTTCGACCGGGAAGGTGAGCGCCTCATCACTATCTTCAGGATCGACAACGATCTGACGGCTGCGATGCGTCAGTCTGGCGGGATTGGAGATGTGCAGACCACGCCATGCCATGTGCGGACCTCGGATTTCACTTCGGAACGCACGCCGAAGCGATCCACACTGTACTTTTTCATGGTTAACAAAGTTTTTGCGCCAATGCTTTGCATCGAATTGCCATTGTCGTCGGCTAGCAAGCGGGGGTCTCTCGGGTTCGAGAGATTGATCGCACCGGTAGACCTATTCAGTCCCTGAAAGTATCCAGCCAGCAATTCACCCGTGGGCTTCGTCACTTCGATATAGCTTCTCGGATAGAGGCTGAACTTGAACTTGTAGCTGTCATCGATCAGCGTCCAATCCTCCTCAGCCTTATATGCCACGACAGACCGCATAGGCGGCTTCGGCCAGTCGCGCTTGTTCATCACGTGATGAGGGTAGATCGGCACAAGATAGAACTCGACTTTGTCTCGGCTGTTTGGTTTTGCAAAGACATCAACCCGAACGATTTCCCCGCGATCGGCCGTGCCGCCCCTTACCTGAACCGCAGGCTTTCCTTTCGTCCGAAGGCGAACCTTGCGGATTTCATCCCCGGCCGGGGAACGCGGCAGACTGTCGGCAGGCCTTCCATTGGCGATCCATTCCCGGATCGCCTCGATCACGCCCTGATTTCGTTCCGGGTCTTTGATGTCTTGCAATCGTTTTTCGGAAAGGTCGTTAATCGACTTCCGTTCATAGACGACGAGCGCGCCATCGCGCTCCTTAACTTGCCGGATGGTCGCGGCATGACCCTCGCCGCGCGCACGCCGCCGTTCCGGCCTCGCAACAAAAACGCTTTCATATGCTTCCTTGACCTCTCGGCGGAAGCTGGCGGCATCGCCCCATGGCGGATCAACCTGCCGCAGTGGGCGGGCAAGGCCTTTCTGTTCCCATAACTGATAGGACCGGGTGAGCCGCTGCACTTCCCATTCTCCGATCGCCGCAACGACAAGCGCATCGAGGGCGTGGTGGCGGGCATCCTCGACGCGCTTGCCATCAATCTTTTTCAGGGACTCGACGCCCCACGCATAGCGCAGGGCCGAGGTCAGCCCGCCCGGTCGCGTGAACACACGGCGATTGCCGCCTTTTTCCTGCCGGTCACCTTCCGGGTAAAACAGCTTCACCGCCTCGGCGAGCAGACGACAGGCATAGCGCGTATCATTGAGGTTGCGGCTCCTGAACTTTTCCGCTGCTTCCTCGGCGTTCTTGAGCACAAGGTTTCGTTTTTTGCGATTCGGAAGGTTGGGGTTAGTTTCGATACGAGCAACGAACGTCTCCCATTCCTCTTGAGTCTTCGTGCCCGAGAACCATTCAAAAGGGGTTCGGCCCCTTTTTTCTCTGTTCGGTGCCGTGAAGCTGAGAACCTTGTTGACGTAGCTGTTGTCGAAGAAGCGCGAGCGCGGGAGGATATGCTCGATCTCGACAAGATTGTTTGTGTCAGTGATCGCGTCGCAAGGGATCTTCTTGCCAGTATACGGGCAGAAACCGTTCTGTTCGCTCCAGAGACGATATCGCAACAGCGTATCGCTGCTGATGTCCTCAGGCACAACACCAAGCTGTTCCGCCGCCCGTTCTCTCTCGACCTTACGTTGTTTGTTGATTTTCTCGAGGTCACGTTCCAGTTCGCGACGCCTTTCAAGGCTGTTGCCGACATCGCGGGCCAGTTCGATATGGATGGCATCGGGCAGGCCCCAGCGATTGCGCATCGCCCACAGCTGCTTGAGCCCTTCGGTAAGGGACTTGCGGGCGATGGGATTGGCGATGTCCTTGAGCATCTCCTCGACAAGCTTGTTGAAGCCCTTCTTATCGACGACCTGCTCGCGCTTCGACCAGCGGGTAGCGGTGTGATCCCAGCCATTCATCGCACACGCCTGATCGTAACGCAGACCCGCTTCGAGGTGCGGGGTCAGCGCGCGCGCCGCCTTTGCGGAGATATGGCCCGCCCCCTTGAACCGCGAAAATGCGGCGAGGTCTTCCAGCAGGGCGTCCACCGCTCCGGCAGGAAGGTCCAGCTTCCGTAATTCCTCGCCAATCTTGTCAGCCGTTTCGTGAAAGCTGATGACGTGGGCTATCCGGTCAAGCTGCTCCGGCCTATCCTGCAATTCGGCCCACAATCCTTCGCCTAAGGCATCGCGCAACTTCTTGGTGCCGTGCATGGCCTCGCCTGTGCGTGCGGCAATGTCCTGCGTCTCATCCTCGGGTTTGAATGCGGCGAATCGCTGATCCGATGGCAGGCCGATCCGTTTGCGCACTTCCTTGACGGAGAGCTTGGCCGTTTTGCCCAGATCGCCCGTCGCCAGTCTGATTTCCTGGGGCGTGAGCGGGCGCTCTCCATCCGGCGTGGTAATGCGCAGGTTCACCAGCTTTTGTAGAAGCCGGAATTTTTCGAACGATGGCGCATGTTTGGCTGCCCGCTTTTCCTTGGGCTCGAACTGGCACATGCCAACCAGCTTTTCGCTGTCCTGCATTTCCAGCTGCCGGAAGGCGATCGCGGTGAAGGCCTTTTCCAACTCGGTTGACGCCAGCCCATTCCCGAGGCGGCGCTGTTCGCTGAATAGCTTCTGGACTTCCTCGACGAGATGCTCTCGCTTCACGGTGCGTGAATAGTCTCCATTGCGGTTCCTTTTGCGTGTCGTGAACTCATGGTCGCGGGCGAACATCGCCCCCACTGTGCGATAGCGGGCCAGCTTTTCTTCCGTGCCCTCTAGCGCCTTGAGCATCTTCTGGTCGTCGCCAGCGGCGTTCGCCTCCTTGCCCTTCCTGGCCGACTTGAACCCGCGTCGTTTGGCGATTTGGCCAAGGGCAACGGCAAATTCAGCGGGGGAGAGTGGCTTGTCCAGCCCACGCGCGCGCAGTTCCCAAGGATCAAGCCCGGCGCGCTTCAGCGCATCCGGTTCGTTGCCTGCCAACAAGCCGTGCTGCGCGAACAGGCGTCGAATTTCTGCCATCCGTTGCGCGCGGCGGCGGATGACCCGGCGCAGCAGGCGGTTGCTGCGCCTGATCTGGTTGGTAGGCGTCCGTTCCTTGTCGGTCTCGGGAACGTCAAACATCCACGACCCTATGGCGACAATCTTGCCGTTCGGATTATCTGGCGTGGGATGGCGCAACACGGCCCACCCGCAAGATGCAATTCCCAGATCGATGCCAAAAACGAGGCCGTTCATTGCTTGCTCCCTACACCGTAAGAAAGCGACTTGACCTTGAGGCGTCAATCAGCAATTTTGAACGCGGCAAATCGGTTGGGAAACCACGGTAACAGAGCTTCACTGTGAAGGATCATCCTTTCGGGGAAATTCCTTATTGAAGCACTGCTACAGAGGTTTTCTGTATGAAAGGCCCTCGCCAAGAAATTGGCGAGGGCTTTTTCGTTTTGGCTGTCTGCCAAGATTTTGCTTCGCACACTGCCCCACAACCCGATCAAACAGAAACCTCAAACGGAATCATTCGAGCGAACCATCCTCTCTTTGAGAGATTGCGGCTTAACAGCGCGTAGCATGACCGCTGGCCGAGGCTAGGAACCGCAATTTGCGGCTTCGCATTTGCTTCGTTCGAGCAGTAAAGGAGTGAAGCAATCAGACAGGAGCGAGCGCGCCACGCCACTTGTTTTCCATGCTCATTCCATACAGAGTGGAACGCCTAATTCTAAGTCATTGAAAACATGGCGCACCCGAAGGGATTCGAACCCCTGGCCTCTGCCTTCGGAGGGCAGCGCTCTATCCAGCTGAGCTACGGGTGCCTGTGCCAGAGGCGCGGCCCTAGCAGCCGCGCCCGGTTGCTTCAAGTCGCGAGTTTTCCGTGGTTCAGGCGGGGCAGCACATGACGCGCGAACAGGTCGCATTCGGCGGCGTGGGGATATCCTGACAGGATGAATGCCTCCATTCCCGCAGCGCGATAGGCATTGATTTTGGCCAGCACCTGATCGGGATCGCCGACGATCGCCGCGCCGCAGCCCGACCGCGCCCGGCCCACGCCGGTCCACAAATTATCCTCGACAAAACCGTCGCCGTCGGCGGCGCTGCGCAGCTCGGCCTGGCGCTGCACGCCGAAATTGGCGGCATCCAGGCTCTTGCTGCGAATCGCGTCACCCTGCGCGGCGTCCAGTTTGGACAGCAGGCGATCGGCATAGGCGCGCGCCTCGGCCTCTGTTTCGCGGACGATCACATGGGCGCGATAGCCGAATTTCATGCTGCGCCCCTTGGCCGCGGCGCGCGCTTTCATGTCCGCGACCACCTCGGTCACCTTGTCCATCGTATCGGGCCACATCAGATAGACATCGGCAGCAGTGGCGGCGGCGTCGCGCGCCACGGGGGACAGCCCGCCAAAATAGAGCAGCGGGCATGTGCCCGACACGGTGGTGATGCGCGGCGGATCGAGCTTGAGCTTGTAGAATTCGCCTTGATAATCAAGATGCTGACCGTTCAGCATGATTTTTAGAATCTCCATCGCTTCAACCGTGCGCTGGTAGCGTGGGCCGCCATCCAGTGTCTCACCCGGCAGGTCTGAGGAGATGATGTTGATGTTGAGCCGCCCGCCCAATATGCGGTCCAGCGTGGCAATGCGGCGCGCCAGTTGCGGCGGCCAATCTTCGCCAATGCGCACCGCCATCAGCAATTTGATCTGGCGAACCAGCGGCGCAATGGCGGCGGCGAACACCGTCGTATCGATGCCCAGCGCATAGCCCGAGGGCAGGAGGATATTGTCATATCCGGCCTTGTCGGCGGTCAGCACGATATTGCGGCAATGCTCCCAGCTTGATGCCAGCGCCGGGTCGGGGACGCCCAGAAATTCATAGTCATCGTCGCACAGCGCCGAAAACCAGGCAACTTCGCAAGGGGGCAGGCTGTCAACAGATGCGCTCATGGCAGGGGTTCTCCTCGGGCAGCGACCAGCACCTGATACCAATCGGCGCGGGTCCAGCGAACGGTTGTGGCGGTGGCGGCTTCGCGTATGCGCGCGGCATTTTGCGAACCGATGATGGGAATGGGGTGCGCCGGGTGCGCCATGATCCAGGCAAAGGCAGCGGTGGTGCGCGACACGCCCTGCGCGGTGGCCACCGCATCCAGCGCGGCGGCAACGGCCGCTTCCCGCGCGGTGCCGGGTGCGGCGATGCGGCCCCCGCCCAGCGGCGACCAGGCGAGCACCGCCAGCTTCATCCGCATCGCCTGATCAAGCTGGCCATCGACCAGCGGGCCCAGGAAGAGCGGCGAAAATTCGGGCTGGCTCGATGCCAGCGGCACGGTCAGATACTGGGCCAGCGCGTCGATCTGCGCAGGGGTGAAGTTCGATACGCCAATGGCCCCGATCTTGCCGGCCCGGTGCGCCTCCTCCAGGCTGCGGGCCAGCTCCTCGGGATGGGTCAGCACATCGGGGCGGTGCACCTGCCACAGCTCGACCCGTTCGGTGTGCAGGCGGCGCAGGCTGTCGTCGATAGCGCGGGCGATCCAGGCAGGGCTGCTGTCATAGGGGGTCGGAGGCGTGATGCCGCCCTTGGTCGCCAGCACCATGCGGCCGCGCAAGCCCGGGGCGGCCGTGAAGACCTGCCCGAGCAGCGCCTCGGCCTTGCCAAATCCCTGCTCGCCAAAGCCATAAATATCCGCCGTGTCGAATAGGGTGATGCCCGCGTCCAATGCCGCCTCGACCAAGGCCTGCGCGGCGGCCTCGCTTTGCCCGGCAAAACGCCACATGCCCCAGGCGATGGGCGCGACGGCGGGGCCATCCGGCCCGATGCTCACGGGCCCTGGAGCAGGCAGCAATTGGTCGGCAAGGGGCGGAAAGGCGTCACTCACGGGGCAGAATCCTTTGGTCGGGGGACAGAAGTGGCGGGGCTGTGCGGCGGCGGCGCGGTCGAATCGCGAATGATCAGCTCATGCTGCAACCGCTGATGCTCGATGGCGCCGTCGCCGCGCATCAATATGTCGGTGGCGGTAAAGGCCAGCTCGCGCACCGGCTGGCGGATGGTGGTCAGCGGCGGCCACACCACCCGCGCCAGGGTGGTATCGTCAAAGCCCGCGACCGACAGCGCGTCGGGCACGATGATTCCGCGCCGATGGGCAACGGCGAGCACGCCCGCAGCCATATCGTCATTGCTGGCAAAAATGGCGGTGGGCGGCATGCTATGGTCCAGCAGCTGCTTGGCAGCGGCCACGCCGCTGTCAAAATCAAACTGCCCTTGCGCCACCAGCGAAGGTTCATAGGCGATGCCGACGCGGTCCAGCGCGCGGCGATAGCCGAACAGGCGCTGGTCGCTGGCCATATGCCCCGGGTGGCCGATGATGAAGCCAATGCGGCGATGGCCCAGATTGACCAAATGGGTGGTCAGGTCATCGGCGGCCTGGGCATCGTCCATGAACACCGATGACGTCAGCGCATGGTTGGTGCCGGGGGAGATGCGGACAAAGGCAATGCCCTGTTCCTCCAGCGCCGCCAGCACATTGGGACAATCGGTGACGGGCGACGACAGGATGATGCCATCGACATGGGTTTCGGCAATCAACCCCAGCACCTTGTCCCTGACATGCGGGTCGGCGACATCGACCGGCTGGGCCAACAGGCGGATGTCCCCCGATTGGCACCGGCTCCAGCAGCCCTCCTGAATCTGGTGGATATAATAGGGGCTGTGATTGTCATAGAGCAGCGCGACCTGACCCGACCGGGTGCCGGCCAGGCTGCGCGCCGCAATGCTAGGCCGAAATCCCAGCGCCTTGATCGCCGCCTCCACCCGGGCGCGGGTGTCGGCGGTGACATAGCGGTGATTGTTGATGACGCGCGATACGGTTTTCACCGACACTCCGGCCTGCGCCGCCACTTCGCGGATGCTGGCGCGCTCGCTCATGCCAGCCCCCGGGCGGCGGCGGCATGGGCAGCGCCAAGGGCCAGCAGCGCTTCGCGCATGGGGGCTGCGGCGCGAACAAATACGGGGGGCAGGCCGTTGGGTGCCGCCCGCTCGTGCCAGCCCGCAGCGTGCGGCGTGCCGTCGTAAAGGCAGCGCCAATCATCGTCCGGCAGATATACGGGGCGCGCGGCGGCCCCCTCGGTCACCACCGGCGCGACGAGCAGGTCGCGGCCATAAAGATATTGGTCCTGGATGGTCCAGCACAGCCGGTCATCCGGATGGTGCAGGAACAGCGCGCGCATCAGCGGCAAGCCCGAGGCGGCGGCCTCGGCTCCCGCTGCGCGGACATAGGGTGCCAGCGCCGCATGCAGCCGCGACATCAGAGCAAAATGCGCCAGCAGCGCCGGTGTCGAGTCAATCTGCAGATTGTCGTCGGGCCGATTGCCCTCATGCGTGCGCAGCACCGGGGTAAAGGCGCAAAAATCGAACCAGCGATGCATCAGCTCCGCCGTCCGGACAATGCCGTGCAGGCTGGTATAACCACCGCAATCGGCATGGTGCCAGGCATTGCCGACCAAGCCAGCCGACAAGGCACCGGTGATGGCGGTGCCGATGCCATCGTGGCGCGAAAAATCGACCAGCTGGTCGCCCGCCCAATGCAGCGGGCAATGCGCGCCGACGCCCGTCCACCCGGCGCGCATGAAAAAAACCGCCTCGCCGGTCATCCTCCGGCTGGCGAGCGCGCGCGCATTCACCTCGGCCCACAGCACGGGCCAGCGATTATGGGCCTCCATGGGGTCCGACCCATCGAACAGCCGCAAGTCAGTGGGCAGATACTCGCCAAAATCGGCCATCCAGCCGATAAGCCCGAAATCGAGCATTTCGCGCCCGATAATGCGCTCGGCAAACCAGTCGGCTGCGGCGGGGTTGGTGAAATCGACCACGCCAGCCAGAAATTCGCCGAAATCGACGTCATAGGGCGCGTCGCTGTCCAGCCGCAGCGCCAGATAGCCTGCCGCCTTGGCCTCGGCATAGAGCGGGCCGTCGACTGCCAGATAGGGATTGGCATAGCCCAGAAAGCCGATTCCATCGGCCTTCAGCGCCGCAATGCGCGCGGGCAGGTCGGTGTAGCGCGCGCGATGCCACTGCCAGTCCCAAAAGAGGCGGCGGCCAAAGCTGGTTTCGCGAATACCGCACCAATCCTCGCACCACAGCGCGCTGACCGCCGTGCCCGCTGCACGGATGGCGTCGAGCCGCGCAAAGCTGGCATCCCCCGCCTTCAATCCGATGATCGCACCGCCCATGGCCCAATCGGGCAGCATTGGCTGACGGCCAAAGCGGGCGGACAATTGATCGACCAGTGCCGCGGGCTCGCCCAGCCAAAACTCGACCGCCGCCGGTATAGCCCAGGCCGACAGCTGGTGCGCCGCCGGGCTGGTAAAGTCGAACGTCTGAAAGGCATCGCAATCAACATGCACGGCATAGCCCGCCGAGGACAAAAAGGTCGGCTGCGGATAATTGCTCGTCCAATAATCGCCGCCCGCCATGGCAAAATCGTCCATGATTCGGGTAATTTCGCGGTCCTTGTCGCGCCCAACCCCAGGCTCGCTCGTCCACAGCGGAAAGGCGCGGCCCCGCAGCGCCAGATAGGACATTTGCTCGCCGCATCCCCAGATTTGGTCATCGGGGTCGGCGGGCAAGGCCATGGTCCAGCGGTTGAGCGTCTCGTCCAGCGCCCGGATGGTCAGCCGATGGCCATCCAGGCCCAGCCGCGCCAGCGGGGCCCCGCCCGGATCGGCGGCCAGATCGACCGTGCCTTCGGGCCCGGGCCGGGCGGCGGTCAGCACGACATGGCGCTGCGGCTGGTCCGTCATGCGGAAATTGCCATTCTTCATCGCCACATCGGCGGTGCCCATGCCGACCGTCATGGCTGGGTGGGCGGGGTCATGTTCCCACAGCGCCGCCGCGCGCCCCGCCGCGCGCAGCTCGACCCTGTCCCCCTCCCAGCAAAAGCTTAGCATCAATAGAGCTCGTTTCCGTCCATATCCGGCGCTTTGCCAGTGTGACAACGATGACACAATAGCGGCAAAAGAAACCCGCGCAAGATTGACACTGGCCCGCAAAATCCCCTATCCACCAGCGCGAGTTTGGCGGCCAAATCCGCTTAACCGCCAAAAAACAGATAATTAGACCAGTTTCAGGAGGAGCCACCCATGTCCACCAACACCCCCTTTCGCCGTGCGCCTGCCGCCGGCATGACAGCGATGACACTGCGCCGCCTCGCCACGGGCGCGTCGGTTGCCGCCATTGCCTTTGCCACCCCTGCGATGGCGCAGGTTGAAGAGATTATCGTCACCGCGAACAAGGTGGCCGAAAATGTTCAGGATGTGCCGATTGCCGTGTCCGCCGTGACCGGCGATGCGCTGGAAGCCGCAGGCACCACCAGCCTGGAAAATATCGGCGACCTGGTGCCGTCGGTTACCTTCCGCAAGGGCACGACCAGCGCCAACAGCGCCATCTTCCTGCGCGGCGTCGGCACCATCACCTTCTCGATCGCGGCAGAGCCCAGCGTGTCGACCGTGGTCGATGGCATTGTCCTGTCGCGCTCGGGCCAGGCCTTTTCGGATCTGGTCGATGTTGAGCGTATCGAAGTGCTGCGCGGGCCGCAGGGCACGCTGTTCGGCAAAAATGCCTCGGCGGGTCTGGTCAACATCGTCTCCAAGGGCGGTTCCGACACGTTCGAGGGCGAAGCCAGCCTGGGCGCGTTCGAGGGCGGCGAATATCGCGCCCGCCTGAGCCTCGCCGGGCCGCTTGCCGATTCGCTGACCGCTCGGGTGACCGGCTTTTACGGCAGCTACAAGGGCAATATCACCAACGTCTTCACCGGCAGCAAGGTCAATGGCTATGAACGCTATGGCGCGCGCGTCATCCTCGATTGGGAAGCCAGCGACAGCGCGAAGTTTCGCCTGATTGCCGACGGTTTCCGCGCCAATGATGATTGCTGCGCCGAAATCACCGGTGTGACGCGCGGTGCCGTGCTTGACCGCGAGCTCAACCTGCCCGGGCTCAATCTGGCCAGCGGCATTTTCCGGGGCGAGAATGAGCGGTTCGTCAATCACAATCTGGTCACGCGCACGCTGGACCGGCAATGGAGCGTGACGGCGCAGGGCGACTTTGACGTGTTCAGCGGCCACACGCTGACGCTGATCGGTGGCTATCGCAACTGGCGCAACACCGAATTGCGCGAAGGCGACTTCCTGCCGCGCGCCATTGTCGGCACCGCGCAGCTGCACGACACCGGATCGGTGGAAACCGACCAATATTCGATCGAAGCGCGGCTGGCCTCGGATCAGGCCAATGCCTTCCGCTATCAGGTTGGTGCCTTTTATTGGGCATCGGACAACAGCCAGCTGTTCCGCCGCGACGACATCACCTGCGCGTCGTCGTCGCTGCCCGCCGATCCGCGGACGGGCGCGGTGCCCTGCAACCTGGCCAACACCACCACGACGCTGTTCCCCAGCGCCTTTTCGGTCAGCGCGGTCGAGGTTCGCAACTTCGCGATCTTTGGTCAGTTCACCTATGACATCACCGAACAGCTCAGCCTGACCGGTGGCCTGCGCTGGACCAAGGATGAGCTGGACTATATCCATCGCCGCAATCCCGGGATTAACCGGGTCACCGGCGCGCTGGCCACGGGGCCGGGGATTTCCGGCGTTGGCGCGGGCGGCACGCTGCCGCTGGGCAATGGCACCAACACCTCGGCTGGTTCATCGTCCAACGACAACATATCGGGCAAGGCCGTGCTGCAATATGCGGTCACCGACGATGTCATGACCTATGTCAGCTATACGCGCGGCTACAAGGGCCCGGCGTTCAACGTCTTCTTCAACCATACCGCCCCCAACAATGCGGTGCCGATCGACGAAGAAACGTCCGATGCCTATGAAGCCGGCATCAAGTCGCGCTTTGCCGACAACCGCGCGCAGCTCAACCTGGCTGTGTTCCAGGCCGATTATAAGGGGTTCCAGGCGAACAACTTCGTCCTGCTCAACGGCGCGGTCATCACCAACCTGACCAACGCCGGTTCGGTGCGGACCAAGGGTTTTGAACTCGATGCGCTGTTCAACGCCGCCGACGGACTGGATTTCAACGCCAGCATTGCCATGGCCGATGCCAAGGTCCGCCGGTTCAACCCCAATCCGTTGACCAATGCGCCCAGCGCCATCAACGGCACCCGCCTGCCGCTCGCGCCGAAGTGGAGCGGGACGGTCGGCATGAACTATGAAAGCGGTCTGGAAAAGCTGGGCGCCGATGCGCGCGTCTATTTCAACACCAGCTTCAACTGGACGGGCCGGCAATTCTCTGACCTGGGAAATGCGGGTCCGATCGCCAGCTATGGTCTGTGGAACGCCAGCCTGGGCTTTTCGGATCAGGACGACAAATATCGCCTGACCTTCCACCTCAAGAATATCACCGACAACAGCTATGTCCTGCTGAACACCAGCGCGGGCCAGCGGCTGCACATTCCGCGCGATGCCGATCGCTATGCCGGGGTGACGCTGCGGGTCGGCTTTGGCGGCAAGTGATCGCGCTGCCACGAGCCATTTGAGCGGAGGGCCGCCGGAGCAATCCGGCGGCCCTTTGCTTGCCCGCCGCCCGGTGGGATGAAAGGATGCCTTCCATGCGACGAATGACCCCCGGATTGCGCTGGTCGCTGTTTGCGCTGCTGTGCATCGCGGGGATTTTCAACGCGATGGATCGTCCGATCATCGCCATATTGAAACCCGACATGTCGGCCGATTTCGGCTGGGATGACAAGGATTTCGGCGATCTGGCTTTTTATACCCAGGTGGCGGCGGCCTTTTCGTTTCTCTTCACGGGCTGGCTGGTGGACCGGCTGGGGGTGCGCCGGTCGATGGTGGCCGGGGTCACCGCGTGGAGCTTTGCCGCAATGGCGCACGGCTGGGCCGTCACCATGTGGCATGTCATCGCCGCGCGCGTCGGGCTGGGCGCGACCGAAGCGGTGCAAACCCCCCTGACCATCAAGACGGTCGCGACGCTGTTTCCCCCGGACAAACGCAGCTTTGCCTTTGGCATCGGCACCGCTATTGCCAGCATTGGCACCATTTCGCTGCCCTTTTTCATTCCGCCGCTGGCGGCGGCCTTTGGCTGGCGCGGTGCGCTGATTTTCGGCGGCGTTGGCGGCCTGCTGGCGCTGATTGCCTGGCTGCTCATCGCGCGCGGGGTCCAATTTGACGACAAGGCCGAAGACGAAACGCTCGACTATAATGACGATGCCGCCCCCTATGGCCCCATTTTGCGCGAACGGCGCACCTGGGCCATTTGTATTGCCAAGGCGATTTCGGATGCGACCTGGTGGTTCATCAACTTCTGGCTCGCCGATTATTACCGCAAAACCTATCATCTGACGACCGAACAGCTGGCGGTGCCGCTCGCTATTGCCTTTGCCGGGTCGGCGCTGGGCGCGGTCGCGGCGGGCTGGATTTCAACCCGGCTGCTGGAGGCCGGATGGTCGGTGAACCGGGTGCGCAAGACGGTCATGCTGGTGTCCGCGCTGGTGGTGCTGCCGCTGCCGCTGGTGCTGCAAATCAATGCCTTCTGGCCCGTGGCGATTATGATGGGCGTGGTCATGGCGGGGCATCAGGGCTTTTCGCTGTCCATCTTTTCCACCATCACCGATGTCGTCCCGCGCGCCAAGGTGGGCCGCGTGACCGCCTTTGGCGCATTTTGCGGCAATATGGGCGGCGCGGGAATCGTCAAGCTGACGGGCATTTTGGTTGCGTCGGGCTATGGCTTCATGCCGCTGTTTCTGTTTGCGGCGGCCTCCTACCTGATTGCACTGGCATGGCTGCACCTGCTGCTGCCCGAAATCCGGCGCGATCGCGGGGCGCTGGGGGCTGCGGCCTGACCATGGCCAAGCTGCCGCCGCCCGCCATTCCGCCGGTCGCAGACCTTTACGGCGAACTGCTGCTCGCCGAAACGGGGCCGCAACCCCGGCGCCTCGCCGACTATTGGCCAGGGGTGGCGGTGGTTGGCGCGGCGGCGCTGGCCGCGGCGTGGATTGCTGATCATTATGCCGTGCCGCTGGTGCTCATCGGCCTGCTCATCGGTCTGGCACTCAGCTTTGTGTCACAGGATCGGCGCACCCATGCCGGGCTTGACCTGATGTCGCAAACGGCGCTGCGTATCGGCATCGTCCTGCTGGGCGCGCGCATTACCATCGATCAGTTCGCGGCGCTGGGCTTTGCACCCTTTGCGGCGCTGGTCGGCATCATGCTGATTGTCATCATCGTCACCATCGCCGCTGCCCCGCTCTTTGGGCAAAGCAAGGCGGCGGCGCTGCTGGCTGGGGGCGCGACGGCCATTTGCGGGGCGTCGGCGGCGCTGGCCCTGTACGGTCTGATTGGCAAGCAAGCGGTGGACCAGTCGCGCTTTACGCTGACCCTTGTCGGAATAACCGTCGCCAGCGCGCTCGCCATGTCGCTCTACCCGGTGCTCGCGGTCAGCCTGGGCCTGTCCGATCAGCAGGCCGGCTTCCTCATCGGGGCCTCTATCCATGATGTCGCGCAGGCCATCGGCGGCGGTTTCAGCGTGTCGGCAGCGGCCGGCGAAACCGCTACAATCGTTAAATTGACGCGCGTGGCCCTGCTGGCCCCCATGTTGATGCTCGCGGCGCTGTGGCTCGCCCGCCAATCGGGCGCGGCGGCCCCCGGTGGGCGTGTGTCGTTCAAACTGCCCTGGTTCATTACCGCTTTTCTGGCGGTGGTCGCGGCGGGCAGCCTGCTGCCCATTCCTCCGCTCGCCAAGGATGCCGCTGGCACCGGAGCCCAGGCGCTGTTGCTCCTCGCCATAGTCGCCACGGCGATGAAGGCGCAGCTGCACCTGCTCCTGGGCCAGGGGTGGCGCAGCTTTGCGCCGGTGGCGCTGGCCACGCTAACCAGCTTTATCTGCGCCCTCGCGGCGGCTATGGCGCTGTAACCTATGCATGACATTTTCGATCTGGCCGTCATTGGTGGCGGCATCAACGGCGCGGGAATCGCGCGCGACGCCGCCGGACGCGGGGCAAGGGTCTTGCTGCTCGAACGCGGCGATCTGGCGCAGGGCACCTCTTCGGCGTCGACCAAGCTGATCCACGGCGGGCTCCGCTACCTCGAACATTATGAATTTGCGCTGGTGCGCGAGGCGTTGATCGAACGCGAAACATTGTGGGCCATTGCGCCGCATATCATCTGGCCGCTGCGCTTTGTGCTGCCGCATGTCCCGGGGGTTCGCCCGCGCTGGCTCGTCCGGCTTGGGCTGTTTCTGTATGACCATATTGGCGGGCGCAAGCGGCTGCCGCCCGCGCGCAGCCTGACGCTGGCCACCGATCCAGCCGGCGAACCCTTGCACCCCGAATTCAGCCATGCGTTTGAATATAGCGATTGCTGGGTCGACGATGCGCGGCTGGTGGTGCTCAACGCGCGCGATGCCGCCGATCGCGGCGCGACCATCTTGCCGCGCCATGACGTCACGCAGCTGCAACGTGTTGATAATCAATGGCAAATAACGGCGGCGCGGCCTGACGGCACCACCGTCCGCTTCGCGGCTCGTGCGCTGGTGAATGCCGCCGGTCCCCGGGTTGCCCGGTTGCTCGACAGCAGCGCGCTCCCGCGTCAGCATGCGGTGCGGCTGGTGCGCGGGTCGCATATGGTGGTGCCCCGCAAATATGCGCACGACCGCGCCTATTTCTGTCAGAACCGCGATGGCCGCATCTTTTTCGCCATTCCCTATGAAGGCGATTTCACGCTGATCGGCACAACCGATGCCGATCATGAGGGCAGCCCCGATACGCCGACCGCCAGTGCGGCAGAGATTGACTATATGTGCCGGGCAGCCTCCGCCTTTTTTCGTGACCCGGTGACCCCTGACCAGATTGTCTGGAGCTATGCGGGTATTCGCCCGCTCGTCGAGGATGGATCGGGCCGTCCAGAGGCCGCGACGCGCGGATATCGCTTTGAGGTGAATGATGGCGGCGGAGACGCCCCCATCTTGTCAATTTTCGGCGGGAAAATCACAACCTATCGCCATCTTGCGGAAAGCGCGCTGGCCGAACTGACCCCCTGGCTGCCGCAATTGCGCGCGCCCAGCTGGACCGGCAAAGCAGCGCTTCCGGGCGGTGGCGACGGCATTGACGGCACGGCGGCAGCCAAAGCCGCGCTGGCGGAGCATTACCCGTGGTTGGCCGCTGTTGAGGTCGAACGAATCTACCACATCTATGGCACGCTTGCCGAAGACTGGCTGGGCGGCGCGCGTGCGCGGGCCGAACTGGGGCGCAATTTCGGCCATGGCCTGAGCCAGGCTGAGGTCGATTATCTGGTCCAGCGCGAATGGGCGCAGACCGCCGACGATATTTTGTGGCGCCGCACCAAATTGGGCCTGCGATTCACCGCAGCAGAAGCGGCTGAACTCGACCATTATCTGACCGAACGGGTGGCCGCCGCAGCATAGGGCCTGCGCCGAAGGAATGGGCCTCAGCGCCCGGCCACGGCCCAGCTGACCGTCAACTGGGTCGCGCGGCGGGGGATGTCCAGCTTGGCTTCGCTGAAGCTCGCCTTTTCATTGGGGGGCAACATCCGCACCGGCGGCTTGATGGTCCAGCTATAGACAATGGTGCCCTGGGCATCGCGCAATTCGGCCAGGATCGGCGGCACGCGCTGTTCCCGATCGGTGGGGTTGATGATTGTCCCGCTCGCGGCGAAATAAATGGTCCCATCGGCCAGTTCGCGGTGATCCTGCGCGGCGGGCAATTCGATGATCAAATCGGGCTCGCTGGCCAACCCGGCAATGCCCAGTCCCTGGGCCCAGGCGGGCAAGCCGAAATAGTAAAGCGCCCCCGTTGCGCCCGCCAGCACCACCGCCACGCTGGCGGCAATGATCGTCCAGCGTTTGGCGGGATTGCGGCGCGGCCGGCGAAAGGGCAGCGGCGGCGGCGCGGCGGCGGCTTCGTCCGTTTCCTTCGCTGGCGCGGCCGTTGCTGCCGCTGCAAAAGCGCCAGCGGGCGGCGGCGGGGCGGCGGGGATGGACCAGCCGGTGGCCGCCGCGACTGGCACCGGGCCTGCGACCGGCGCTGTGGGCGCTACCGGTGGGGGCGGCGGGTCGGGGGCCCAAACAGGCGGCGGTGCCGGGATGGGCGCGGCGGCGGGTTCGCTGGGCCGCGAAACGGGCGGCGATACGGCGGCGCTGGCCGGTGCGGATGCCGCCCCCGCTGCTGCGGTGGCCGGGACGGTTTCGGCCATGGCGGCTTCGGCGGCGGCGGGCGGCTGAAACCAGCTGTGGCGGCAATTGGCGCAGCGCACCGTGCGTCCGGTGGCCCCAATGGCGGTATCCGGAACCGCGTAGCGGGTATGGCAGGACGGGCAGGCCAGGATCATCGCCCTGTCTCTAGGCGGACAGATGACAGGCTGGCAAGCATCGTGACTCGGGCGGCCGCAATATTGCGGTGGATAGAAGGCGCAGCGCACCTTTACCTTGCCGGTCAGCCGTGCAACAGGCTCCGCCATGGTCCGGCGAAACTCCCTGCGCTGTCCGCGAACCGCCGTGGCGGGGCGCGACCTGTGACCGGCGCGGCGCGCGCGCGCGCGGGCGGTGCCATGGTCGAATTTGACCATGTCGGCCTGCGCTACGGCCCCGATGCCGAGGTGTTGGTGGACATCAGCTTCACCCTGCAGCCGGGCAGTTTCTATTTCCTCACCGGGGCCTCGGGCGCGGGCAAGACGTCACTGCTCAAACTCCTCTATTTGGCGCAGCGCCCCAGCCGGGGCATTGTCCGGCTGTTCGATGAAGATGTCGTCGCGCTGCCGCGCCACCGCCTGCCTGGCTTTCGCCGCCGGATCGGGGTGGTGTTTCAGGATTTCCGCCTGATCCCCCATTTGTCCGCGCGCGACAATATTGCGCTGCCGCTGCGCATATTGGGGGTGGAGGAAAGCGACTTGGCGGGCCCGGTCGACGAAATGCTCAGCTGGATCGGGCTCAAGGACCGCGCCCAGGCATTGCCCGCCACCCTGTCGGGCGGGGAGCAACAGCGCGTGGCCATTGCCCGCGCCGTGATTGCCCGGCCCAAGCTGTTGATCGCCGACGAACCGACCGGCAACGTCGATCCCGACATGGCGATGCGCCTGCTTGGCCTGTTCGAAGCGCTGAACCGGCTCGGGACGACCGTCGTGGTAGCCACCCACGATGTGCATCTGATCAGCCGCATCGACAATGCCCAGATGATGCGCCTGGAAAAGGGTCGGCTGGCAGATCCCACCGGCGCGCTGCGCTTTCCGCCGGCCAATCGCCTATGATCATTCCGCGGGTTCCGGTTCAGCAACGCGCGATGCTGGCGCAGGGGCGGCTGCAGGGGCCGACGCCGTGGGTGCTGGCCATTTTGATGCTGCTTACCTTGCTTGCCGCCGCTGCGGGCCTGTCGCTGGCGCGGTCGGCCAGCGGGATTGGCGGGGCCATTGCCGACCGAGTGACGGTGCAGATCGTTACCGCCAATCCCGAAGAGCGCAGCCGCCAGGCGAGCCGCATCCGCCGCCTGGCCGCCGATCAACCCTATGTTCGCGCCGTGCGGGCGGTGCCGCGGGACGAAGTGGCGGCAACGCTAGGCCGCTGGTTCGGGACGGGCAATGGCGATGATGACCCCGTCATTGCCTCGCTGCCCCTGCCCGAACTGGTCGATGTCGACCTTGTCCCGGGCAGCGGCGCGGCGGCAGAGGCGCGGCTGCGGTCGCTGGTCACGGCGCAGGCCCCGGGCGCGCGCGTCATTCCCCACGCCGAATGGCTGGCCCCGGTGGCCAGCCTGATCCGCACGCTGGCCTGGGTCGCGGTCGGCCTGGTGGTGCTGATGGCAATGGCCAGCGCAGCGGTGGTCATCATGACCGCGCGCGCGGCGCTCGGCACCCATTATGCGACCATTGAAATGCTGCACCTGACCGGTGCCACCGATACGCAGATATGCCGCCTGTTTCAGCGCCGCATCGCGATCGACAGCGCCTATGGCATCATGCTGGGCGCGCTCGTCGCTGCGCTGGTGCTGGCGCTGCTGGCGTGGCAGCTGGCCGATGTGACCGCCGGGCTGGGCGCAAGTGCTGCGCTGGGGGCATGGGGGTGGATTTTCTTGGCATTGCTCCCGCTGCTCGCTATCGCGCTGGCGGCGCTGACGGCGCGGGTGACCCTGCTGCGCGCCTTGAAGCATATGTTATGATCCAGCGGCTGCTCTCTTTCCTGATCCTTGCCTGGGTGCTGGGCTTTGCCTGGTTCGCGCTGTTGATGCCCATGCCGGCGGGGCCGCAGAAAACCGATGCGATTGTCGTGCTCACCGGCGGGCCGGGCCGGATTGACCGCGCGCTCAGCCGATTGGAAGCGGGCGATGCCAAACGCTTGCTGATCAGCGGCGTCGACCGCAATGTCAAACCCCGCGAATTGGCCGCCGAATATCGCCGCCCGGCGGCGCTGTTCGAATGCTGCGTCGCGCTGGGGTTTGAGGCCACCGATACCCGTTCCAACGGGGCAGAGGTGGCCAGCTGGGTTGCGCGGCGCAACTATCGCAGCATCCGGCTGGTGACCAGCGACTGGCACATGCGGCGCGGCCATTATGAAATCGCCCGGCTCTTGCCCGACACCACCGTCATCGTGCCCGACGCCGTGCGCAGTCGGCCCGACCTGACGCTGCTTGTCATTGAATATCACAAATTTCTGGGCGCGCTCGCCGGTGGTGTGCTGGGGCTATGAGCTATGGCTTGGCCCTGGTGCGCTCGATCCTGTTCTGGATCGGCTTTGTCGCGGGCAGCACGGTGAACAGCCTGGCGGGCGCGGCGATGATCCCGGTGTCGCGCCGCGCGGTGGTGGCGTGCGTGCGCGGCTGGTCGCGCTGGCACCGCTGGCTGTGCCGCTTTGTGCTGGGCCAGACAGTGGTGATCGAAGGGGAGCTGATCGACGGCCCCTATCTCTATGTGTTCAAACATGAATCGGCGTTTGAAACCATTGAACAGCCATTGCTGTTCAGCCATCCGGCGGTCTTTGCCAAGGAACAGCTGTTCAATGTGCCGGTTTGGGGGATGACCGCCGCCGCCTATGGCATGATCCCGGTTGACCGCGACGGTGGGTCAAAGGCGATGCGCGCGATATTGGCGGCCGCCCGCGCCGCGCTGGACGAAGGGCGCCCGCTGGTGCTGTTCGCCGAAGGGACGCGGGTTGCGCGTGGTAAAGCGCCGCCGCTGCGCAGCGGATTTGCGGGCATTTACCGCATGTTGGGGGTGCCGGTCATTCCCGTCGCCGTCGATTCGGGTGACGCCAATCCGCCGCGCCGCTGGGTCAAATTCCCGCGCCGGATCACCTATAGGGTTGGGGCGATGATTGAACCCGGGCTGCCGCGCGATGTCGCCGAAGAGCGCGTCCGGGCGGCGATCAATGCGCTCAATCCGCCTGAGGCGTTGCTCGATCGATCGGCATAGTCCGTTCGTGTCGAGCGAAGGCGAGACACGCCGCCTCCTGAAGGATGGTGGTCGATGCGAATCACGACTGCGCTCGGTGCGAACGGCTTTTTGAGATCAATGCTTTCGGCCAAAGTCGGGCGCGGGGTCGTCCTGCCCTTCGGCAATGATCGACCGGCGGATGCTGCGCGTGCGGGTAAACCAATCCTCCAGCAGCTCGCCGTCGCCGCGCCGGATGGCGGCTTGCAGCGCCGTCAAATCCTCGTTGAACCGCTGGAGCATTGTCAGCACCGCGTCGCGATTGGCCAAAAATACGTCGCGCCACATGACGGGATCGCTGGCCGCGATGCGGGTGAAGTCGCGAAACCCGCCGGCCGAATATTTGATGACCTCGCTGGCCGTCACCTCTTCCAGCTCGCTGGCGGTGCCAACGATGGTATAGGCGATCAGGTGCGGCAAATGGCTGGTCACGGCCAGCACCAGATCATGATGCGCGGCATCCATGATGTCGACGCGCGCGCCCAGCGCGGTCCACAGATCGCTGACCCGCTGCACCGCTTCAGCCGGGGCATCGGCGGGCGGCGTTACAATGCACCAGCGTCCGGCAAACAGCGTCGCAAAGCCCGCGCCCGGCCCGCTATTCTCTGTCCCCGCCACCGGGTGGGCGGGAATGATGATATGGCTGGGCAACGCCGCCGCCAGCCGGGCGGCAACATCGGCCTTTGACGATCCGACATCGCTGATGATGCAATCGGCGGCCAGCGCGGGGGCGATGGCGGCGGCGGCATCGCCCATGCGGCCGACCGGCACTGCCAATATGACGAGGTCGGCCCCGGCGACAGCAGCGGCGGCATCATCGCTGACGTCATGGCAAAAGCCCAAGGCGCGGGCTTCGTCGCGGTGGGCGCTGCTGCTGTCAAAGCCCGTCACGCGCATCTGCGGCAGGCAGGCGCGCAGCGCGCGCGCGACGCTGGACCCGATCAGACCCAGACCGATAATGGCCACATGCGAAAAGGGCGGCGACATTCCGCCGTTCAGCCCGTCATGACCTGCGTGCGGATGGCGGCGGCGACACCGCGCATTTCCGCCTCTGTGCCAATGGTAATGCGCAGCGCATTGGGCAGGCCCTGACCCGGCAGCCAGCGGACGATATAGCCCGCCTCCATCAACCCCTTATACACCGTCTCGGCGCTGACCGGGCCCTCGAACAGCACCAGCAGGAAATTGGCGGCCGATGGAATGACGCGCAGCCCATAATTGCTCAGCGCCTCCAACTCGCTCGCCAGCCAGCTGCGCCATTGGCGGTTGTGCGCGCGGCTTTGCGCGACAAAGGCGTCGTCGCCAATCGCTGCCACAGCGGCGCGCTGGCCGCAGCGGGTGACATTGAACGGGGCCCGGATGCGGTGCAGCGCGGCGATAATCTCGGCGCTGGCATAGCCCCAGCCGATACGCTCCGCCGCCAGCCCGTGAATCTTGGAAAAGGTGCGGGTGATGAAGACATTGGGGGCATGCTGCGCCAGCGTCAGCCCGTCATCATCCTCGTCCGCTTCCAGATATTCGGCATAGGCCTGGTCCAGCACGAACAGGACATGGGCGGGCAGCCCGGCGTGCAGGCGCGCAATGTCCGCCCGGCTGGCCATGGTGCCGGTAGGATTGTTGGGATTGGCAATAAACACCACGCGCGTGCGCGGCGTCACGGCGGCCAGGATGGCGTCGACATCGGTGCCATAGTCAGCATCGGGCACCACCACCGGCACCGCACCCACGCGGCGAATGGCAATGTCATAGACCGAAAAACCATAGCGGACATAAATGCCCTCATCGCCCGGCCCGGCAAAAGCCCCCGCGGCGAGGTGCAGCAGCTCATCGGACCCGGTGCCATAGATGATGCGCGCCGGATCCAGCCCATATTTGGCGGCAATTGCCTCGCGCAGCTCTGCCGCACCGGGGTCGGGATAGCGGGTCAGATCCTCCGCCGCCGCCATAAACGCCGCCCGCGCCGCAGCGCCGGTGCCCAGCGGATTTTCATTGGCCGACAATTTGATGAGCGAGCGCCCATCATCGGCCTTGGCCTTGCCGGGAACATAGGGGGCGATATCCATCACCCAGGGCATGGGCGTGGGGGCGGCGGTCAACGTGTCAGTCATGCGAAGCGCCGTTAAAGCAAGTGCGCGCCTGGGGCAAATGGGGTTTGGGGGTAACGCTATACTGCTTTGGCTGCCTCGATGGCTTCACACCGCAGCCTGATGCCCAAAGCTGTCATTACCTTGAGCAATGTATCCAGGGTCGGATTGCCGTGTTCGGACAGCGCAGTATAAAGCGCTTGCCGATTGACTCCGGTTTTGGCGGCCAACTTGGTCATGCCTTCTGAGCGCACAACCTCAGAATTTCTTTGCCAGATGCTTTGCCAGGTTGATCGCGCGTTCAACATGTTACATTGTCGGATAAATACGACACCGTTCGGATGGGGTCGAACTGCCATCGCATTGACACTCCCCCGCCCCGCGCTTAGCCCCGCGCCCCATGGCCAGCAGCATCCATCAGCGCGAACATCGGCACCTTGGGCTGCCGCAGCCACTGGCGCTTGACAGCGGGGCGGTGCTGGGTGGCGTGGTCGTTGCCTATGAAGCTTATGGCGAGCTCAATGCCGCGCGCGATAATGTCGTGCTGCTCTGCCACGCGCTGACGATGGACCAATATGTCGCGAGCCCGCATCCCGTGACGGGCAAGCCGGGGTGGTGGGACCGGGTGGTGGGGCCAGGACTGACCATCGATACGAACCGCTGGCATGTCATTTGCGCCAATGTGCTGGGCAGTTGCATGGGTTCGACCGGCCCCGCGAGCATCGATCCTGCGACCGGCGAGCCGTATGCCATGCGCTTTCCGGTGGTCACCATTGCGGACATGGTGCGCGCGCAAATGGCGTTGCTCGACGCCCTGGGCATTGACCGGCTGCACGCGGTGATTGGCGGGTCGATGGGCGGGATGCAGGCGCTGTGCCTTGCCGCCTATTATCCGGCGCGCGTGGACCGGGCGCTCATCATCGCCTCTGCGGCGCGCCATTCAGCGCAGAATATCGCGTTCCACGAAGTGGGGCGACAGGCCATCATGGCCGATCCTGATTGGCAGGGCGGCGATTATTACGCCAGCGACCGGGTGCCGACCAAGGGTCTGGCGGTGGCGCGCATGGCGGCGCACATCACCTATTTGTCCGAGGCCGGGCTGACCGCGAAATTCGGGCGGCGTTTGCAGGATCGTGACGTCAAGACGTTTGGCTTTGACGCTGATTTTCAAGTGGAATCCTATTTGCGGCATCAGGGGATCAGCTTCGTCGACCGCTTCGACGCCAACAGCTATCTCTATATCACCCGCGCGATGGACTATTTCGATCTTGCGGAACCGCATGGGGGCCGCCTCGCCGAGGCCTTTCGCGGCTCGCCAGTGCGTTTTGGCCTCATCAGCTTTGATTCGGACTGGCTTTATCCCACCAGCGAATCGCGCCGGATTGTCCAGGCGCTGCACGCGGCGGGGGCGCAGGCCAGCTTCGTGGAACTCTCCTCGCCCTTTGGCCACGACGCCTTTCTGCTCGATTCGCCGGAGCTGTGGGGGCTAATCGGCGGCTTTGTCGGGGCGGATCGGTGAACGGGGTGGGCCTGCGCGCCGATCTGGCGCTCATCGCGGCGCAGGTGCCCGCTGGCACCCGCGTGCTCGATGTCGGCTGCGGTGACGGGACACTGATGGCGGCGCTGCGGGCACAGCGCGGCATTGATGCGCGCGGGCTGGAACTCGACGCCGCCAATGTCGCTGCCGCAATGGCCCAGGGGCTCGCCGTGGTGCAGGGCGATGCCGACCGCGATCTGGCCGATTATCCCGGCGACAGCTTTGACATCGCCATTTTGTCGCAAACGCTGCAGACCACCCACCATCCCGACCGGGTGATTGCCGAATTGCTGCGCATTGCGCCGCGCGCCTTTGTCAGCTTTCCCAATTTTGCCCATTGGCGGGTGCGCTGGTCGCTTCTGTGGAACGGGCGCATGCCAGTGACGGCGGAATTGCCCGTCAGCTGGTATGCCACCCCTAATATCCACCATCTGACAGTGCGCGATTTTCAGGGCTTTGCCGCCGAACGCGGCCTTGCCATCGACGGGGCCTGGTATCTGGCAGGTGGGCGACCGATTGGCGCAGCCGGGGCCAATTGGCGCGCTGAACAAGCGGTGTTTGCGCTGCGCCGGGATTAGCAGGGCTATGCGGGCTGGCGTGGTGACCAGACGAGTTGCACGCAGAGGGCGCAGAGTTTCGCAGGGACCGCAGAGAACATAACTGCAAGTCGCCTGGCTGCCTTTTCGAACGAACATAGCGTCAGCCGAGGCGCAGCAAATTGTCAGCGCTGCGCGGTCTTCACGATACCTCTGCGGCCGCTGCGAAACTCTGCGCCCTCTGCGCGAAACCCTGACAACGCCATATTGGCGGGCTAATCCCGCCGCGCCAATCCTTCACCGATCAGGCGGTTGGCGGCGGCGGCAATGGCATCGACGGGCGCGCTGGTGTCCCACACGCCATAGCGCAGCCCCAGAAACACATTCATCCCCATCAAGGCCCAGGCCTCCACCTCGCCGACGTAGGCGCGCAATTCACCTGCCGCCGCGCCGCTGGCCAGCCGTTCGGCGATGCGGCGCGCGGTGGTTTCATAATGGGCGCGGAAACTGGCGGGATCGACAAATTCGGCCTCGTCGATGATCCGGTAAATTTCCTGATGATCGCGCGCAAAGGCCAGAAAGGCGGCCAGCGCCCGGCCTTCGCGCGTGATGGCGTCGGGCGCGCCTTCGATCGCTGGGGCGACATGGTCGCGCACCCGCCCCGACATGTCAGCGACCAGCGCGCGAAAAATGGCGTCTTTCGAGTCGAAATAGGTGTAAAAACTGCCCAGCGCCGTGCCTGCTCGGCGCGTGATCGCGCTGATCGATGCGTCGTGAAAGCCACGCTCGCCAAATTCGGCTGCCGCTGCGTCGAGCAGCTTGCGCAGCGTCCGGCGGCCCCGGTCGGTCCGGGGCGTCTTGTCGGCCATGGTCCCGTCCGCCGCTATCGCTGGGTCCCGCGCCACATTGCTCCTTCCGCCCATCCCGCCTGATGGCGGCTTTGTTGCACCTGTTGGCCGCAAAGGAAAGCGCCGCGCAAGAGAAAAGTTGAAAGATGGTTCACCTTTCATTATTAAGCGCAGCCGAGACTGGCGCAAGGCCAGTGCATGGGGAGAGAGACGATGACCGATTTTGTCCGAATGGCGCGCGCGGCGCTGCTGGCGGCGGCTGCCTCGGGTGCAGCGATGGTGCCTGCCCCGCTGCTGGCGCAGGACGATGGCGCGAGCGCGGCAGAAGCCGAAGGCGATATCATCGTCACTGCCCGGCGGCGCGACGAACGCCTGATCGAGGTGCCGATTGCGGTCACGTCCATTTCGGGCGAAGCGCTGGAGGCGCGTGGGGCCATCGACCTCACCGATATTCAATCGGTTGCCCCCAATGTCACGCTGGAAACCAGCCGCGGCACCAATTCCACCCTGTCGGCCTTTATTCGCGGGATTGGCCAGCAGGACCCGGTTTCGGGCTTTGAACAGGGGGTCGGCATCTATCTGGATGACGTCTATCTCAACCGCCCGCAGGCCGCGGTGCTCGACATTTATGATGTGGAGCGGATCGAAGTTCTGCGCGGGCCGCAGGGCACGCTGTATGGCCGCAACACCATTGGCGGCGCGGTCAAATATGTCACCCGCCGCTTGCCGCAGACCGCCGAAGTCAAGCTGCGCGGCACCGTCGGCACCTATAAACAGGCCGATCTGGTCGCCAGCCTGGCGCTGCCGCTCAGCGACATTGCGCGCCTTGGCGTGTCGGGGGCGCGGCTGTCGCGCGGCGGCTTTGGCGACAATCTGACCACCGGTCTCGACAATTATAACAAGGATGTCTGGGCGGGCCGGGCGTCGCTGGAACTGGGCGGCTATGATGCCCCCGTCCTCATTCGCATTTCGGGCGACTATAGCCGGGACAAGAGCGATCCGCGCGGCGGCCACCGCCTCATCGCATCGCAATTCACGGCCGCCCCTGTCCTCGCCGATGTGTTCGATACGCGCGGCGCGCTCAACAGCCCGGTTCAGGATGTCGAGGCCTATGGCCTGGCGATGAATGTGACGGCGGAACTGTCCGACGCGGTCACGCTACGGTCGATCAGCGCCTGGCGGCAGGATGACAGCGCCTCCCCCATCGATTTCGACGCGCTGCCGGGGGTCGATGTCGATGTGCCCGCACTTTATGGCAACAGCCAGATCAGCCAGGAATTTCAGTTGCTTGTCGATGCGGGCGCGCTGAATGCCATGGTGGGTTTCTATTATCTATCGGCGCAGGCGGATACGGCCTTTGACGTCCGCCTGTTCACCACCCTCAACGGCCTTACCGCCTTTACCAACGCCCAGGTCGATACCGAAACCTATGCAGTCTTTGGCGATTTCACCTTTGATTTCAGCGATCAGCTCAGCCTGTCGCTGGGTGGCCGCTATACGTGGGACGAACGGACGGCCAAGATTCTGCGGCAAAATTATCTGGGTGGCGGCTCGCCGGTGTTTGGCGGTGCGGGCGCGCTCTTTGGCGCCCCCAGCACCAATTTCACGGGCCAACGCAGCTTCAACAAATTCACCCCGCGCGCCTCGCTCAGCTTCAAGCCTACCCCCGACCACAATATTTATGTCAGCTTCTCGCAAGGCTTCAAAGGCGGCGGTTTTGACCCGCGCGGCGTAGGCGTCAACGCGCCCGACAGCAATGGCAATGGCGTGCGCGAAGACAGCGAAATTGCAGCCTTCCTGGGTTTCCGTCCCGAATCGGTCGACAGCTATGAAATCGGGTACAAGGCGTCGCTGTTCGACCGCCGGTTAAGCCTCGCGCTCGCTGCGTTCCGCATGGATTACAGCGATGTGCAAATCCCCGGCTCGTCCGGCTGCGTCGTCAATGGCATTGCGACCTTCTGCGGCGTCATCACCAACGCGGGCAAGGCGCGTTTCCAGGGCCTGGAACTGGAGGCGACAGCGCGGGTCGGCGACGCCCTGACCCTGTCCGGCGCGCTGGGGTATATCGATGCCGAATATAAGGAATATATCACGCAGATTGCCGGGCGCGGGCCCGTGGATGTCGCCGCCTTCCGCGAGGTGCAGAACACACCCAAGGTCACCGCCACCGGTACCATCGCCTATACCACGGCGCTGGGTTCAGGCGACCTGGGGCTGAGCGCGACGGCATCCTATCGTAGCAAGACATTCCAGTTTGAAATCCCCAACCCCTTCATCGACCAGAGCGGCTTTACGTTGCTCGACGCCAGCGTCGTTTACACGGCACCGGGTGGCCGGTGGAGCCTGGGGCTGCACGGCAAGAATCTGACCGACAAGGAATATAAGACATCAGGCTACAGCTTTGTCGCGGCGGACCCGGTAACCGGCGCCCTAACGCGCAACGCCGCGGGCAATCTGGTGCCCAGCCTGGGCCGCGAAGGGACGCTGACCGCCTTTTACGGCAATCCGCGCCAGATTTTCCTCACCGGCACGGTGAAATTTTAGCGGGGCCGGCCCATGGTGCGGGTGTGCCGAAAATCGGGGACAGTCCCCAATTTTCGCAAAGACCCGTCAAAGGATGGGAGCGAGTTTTCGGAAAATTGGGGACTGTCCCCGATTTTCCGTCTCTCGCCAGCGCCGCTTTAATCAACCGGGTGCAGCGGTCCGATTTCAGCCAGTTGCACCCTACCCCCCGAACGCGGAAATCCCCGTGATCGCGCGGCCCAATATCAGCGCGTGGACGTCGTGCGTGCCTTCATAGGTGTTCACCGTTTCCAGGTTCACGGCGTGGCGAATGACGTGATAATCGGCGGAAATCCCGTTGCCGCCATGCATGTCGCGCGCGGTGCGGGCGATGTCGAGCGCCTTGCCGACATTGTTGCGTTTGATGATGCTGATCATATCGGGGGCCAGATGGCCGTCGTCCATCAACCGCCCGACGCGCAGCGCGGCTTGCAGGCCCAGGCCGATTTCGGTCAGCATATTGGCGAGTTTCAGCTGAACCAGCTGCGTCGCGGCGAGCGGGCGGCCGAATTGCTTGCGCTCCAGCGTGTAGGCGCGTGCCGCCTCCATACAAAATTCGGCCGCCCCCATCGCGCCCCAGCCAATGCCATAGCGCGCGCGGTTCAAACAGCCGAATGGCCCTTTCAGCCCCTGAACATCGGGCAGCAGCGCGTCTTCGCCCACTTCGACGCCGTCCATGACGATCTCGCCAGTGATGGAGGCGCGCAGGCTCACCTTGCCCTCAATCTTGGGCGCGGACAGCCCCTTCGTCCCCTTTTCCAGAATGAATCCGCGAATGCCGCCGCCATGCGCCTCGCTTTTCGCCCAGACGACAAAGACATCGGCGATGGGCGAATTGGTGATCCACATCTTCGCGCCCTTGAGCCTATAGCCTCCGGCGATCTTTTCTGCGGTGGTGCGCATGCCCGCCGGATCGCTGCCCGCGTCGGGCTCGGTCAGGCCAAAGCAGCCAACCAGCTCGCCCGAGGCAAGGCCGGGCAGAAACCGCTGCTTCTGCTCCTCGCTGCCATAGGCGTTGATGGGGTGCATCACCAGGCTGGACTGCACCGAACAGGCGCTGCGATAGCCCGAATCGATCCGTTCGACCTCGCGGGCAATCAGGCCATAGGCGACATAGTTCAGCCCCGCGCCGCCATATTTGGGATCAATGGTCGCGCCGAGCAGGCCGAGCTGGCCCATTTCGCGCATGATCTCGCGGTCAAAGCTTTCGTCCAGAAACGCCCGGGTGACGCGCGGCAGCAGGGCGTCGGTGCAATAGGCGCGGGCGGTGTCGCGCACCATCCGCTCTTCTTCGCTCAGCTGGGCATCGAGCAGGAACGGGTCGTCCCACTGCAAGGCGGCGACGCGTTGGGGGTCAGCGAGGGCCATGATCCATCCTTATGGGTTAGGGGCGCGGTAGGCTTGCGGCGGGTGCAGCCGTCTGGCCGGTTTCGCGCGGTGCCAATATCGCCGCCGTCTCGATCAGGTCAAGCGCCCGCCGCGCGTCATGATAGCGGCGCGCATCGGCCAGCCACCCGGCGGAAATGGCCGCATCGGGCAGCGCGGCAACCTCGTCGGCGGCCCGGTCGACCAGCCCGGCATCGAGCCAGCGGCGTGCGCGTTCGACCCGCACCTCCAGCCGTGTGGAGGGGGCATCGGCGCTGCGCAGCACAAACAGGCTACCCAATTCGCGCCGCGTGCGGGCCCAGAATCCGGCATTGGCCGCTGCCCCGCCGGACAAGGCGGGGGCCAGCTCATCAAGGCCGCTTTGCAGCCGTTCGAGCGTAACCGGCGCGGCGGCGGCGTCGATCACCGTCTTGACGGCATTCGGCTGGGCATCGCCAAAGCGCAGGCGCAGCTGGCTTTCTAGCGTCCCCAGCGCCAGACCGCGATCCAGCGCCCGGCGCGCGGCAAAGGCGATCAGCAACGCCTCGGCGCGGGCGGCATTGCCGTTCAGGCTGGACGTGTCGACGCTGATCGCGGCAAGGCGGGCCTCCAGCGCCGCAATTCGCCCCGACAGGTCCACTGGCGCTGCGGCGGCCAAGCTGTCATCGACAGAGGCGGGTGCGGCCGAGTGCGCGGGCAGAGCCGCGGCCATATCGACCACGCGGTCCCCGCCGACATTGCGGCTGGTGGCCAGCGCCGCCGCCGGTTTGCCCCCGGCATAGTCGGTCAGCCAGACATGCATGCCCCAACTGCCCGCGCCGATCCCGCCGAGCAGCAGCACCAGCGCGCCCAGCAGTGGCCAGCGCCGCTGCCGACGCGGTTGCACCGTCGCAGCAACCGGCGGCAAGGACGTGCCGCTGTCTTCCATCACATCCGCTTTCCTGCTGTTCGACCCATGGCCGATTGTGTCGGCTTCATGGCCCCTGCATCTGGCACAGCTTGGCGGCCAACGCCAGCATTGCCGCATCGCCGGGCGCAGCGGCGACATGCACAGCGCGCCAACCGTCGCCCGCTGCCGCCGCCACGGGCGCGCTGATTGCCAGCACAATCATATGGTTGCGCGCGGCCCCGGCCAGCGCCGCCACATGCTGCGCCGCCCGTGCACTGTGCAGCATCATGATGGCAGGACCCTGCGTGGCCGCCGCCCACTCTGGTCCCGCCGCAATGGGCCGCATGGCATAGACGGTCACGGGCGTGATTCGCGCCGCGCCGCTGGTCAGCGCCGTCCGTTCGGCCCCTGCCAGCCACAGGATGGACCGCGCGCCGCCCGCGACCATGGCGTCGACCAGCGGCTGCGCTCCGGCGGTGCCGGTGACCACCGGCACCAACCCCGCCGCGCGCGCCGCTGCCGCCGTTGCCGGGCCCACGACATGGCAGGGCAGGGTTGCCAGCCCGGCAAGCTGCGGCCCCGCATAGCGCGCCGCATTGGCGCTGGTCAGCAGCAGCGCATCAAAGGCGCGCGGATCAGGCGCGGTCCAGGCGCACGATTCTGCGGAAAACAGCGGAATGGTCCGGGCATCCAGCCCAAGCTCCGCCGCGCGCCCCGCTGTTTCGCTGGCCCCCGGTTCGGGCCGGACAATGACCAGCGGCAGCATGTCAGCCGCCGCTGAACAAGGCGCGCACGGCATCGGGCGCATCCTCCAGCAGCTGCGCCGCCAGCTCGGACGGGGCGGACGCGCTGGTTACGACAATGCTGCCGACGGTGAACCAGCTGCCATCGCTGGCATAAATGGCGGCGGAAAGATGCAATTGCCCCTGATAAGGGCGCGCATGGGCCGCAACTGGCGAGCGGCAATCGCCGCCCAGCGCCGCCAACAGCGCGCGTTCGGCCATAACCGCTGCGCGCGTCGGGCCATGGTCGATAGCGGCCAGCAGCGCCCCTGTGGCGGCATCATCGGCACGGCATTCGATGCCAATGGCCCCCTGCGATGCGGCGGGCAAAATCTCGGCAATGGACAGGCTTTGGCCCACATCGCCCATGCCGAGCCGGTCAAGCCCGGCGGCGGCGAGCAATGTTGCATCGACCGTCCCGTCGGCAACGCGTGCCAGCCGCGTCTGGACATTGCCGCGCAGCAGCGGGGTGACTAGGTCGGGCCGCCGCGATTTCAGCTGCGCGGCGCGGCGCGGGCTCGATGTGCCCACCCGCGCGCCGCCTGGCAATTCGGCGATGCTGGTCGCCGCCCAATCGGGCCGCACCACCAGCCGGTCGCGCACATCGGCGCGCGGCAGCAGTGCGGCCAATCGAAAGGCGGCAGGACGCAGCGTTTCGACATCTTTCAGCGAATGGACCGCAAAATCGATCCGGCCTTCGCCCAGCGCCGCGTCGAGCTCGCGCGTCCACAGCGCCTTGCCCCCCACCTCAGCCAGCGCCCGGTCCTGAATCCGGTCGCCCGTCGCGGTCATCGGCACCAGCGTGACCGCAATGCCGGGATGCGCGGCGGTGAGCGCGGTGACCGTCAATTCGGCCTGGGCCAGCGCCAGCGGCGATGCGCGCGTGCCAAGGCGAAGGGGGGTGGTATCGGACATGGCGGCGGACCTAGCGCGGCTGGGCAGCACGGTCTAGGGCATCGGCCATGACCCTGATCCTTGGCATCGAATCGAGCTGTGATGAAACGGCGGTGGCGCTGGTGACCGGCGACCGGCAGATATTGGCGCACCGCATCGCCAGCCAGGATGATGCGCACCGCCCCTTTGGCGGGGTGGTGCCCGAAATCGCGGCGCGCGCGCATGTCGAGCGGCTCGCGCCGATGGTGGAGGCGGCGCTGGCCGATGCCGGGTGCGCGCTCGCCGATGTCGACGCCATCGCTGCAACGGCGGGGCCGGGCCTGATCGGCGGGGTGATGGTGGGGCTGGTAACGGGCAAGGCGCTGGCGCATGCGGCGGGCAAGCCGCTCATCGGCGTCAATCATCTGGAGGGTCATGCGCTGTCGCCGCGCCTGACCGACCCGGACCTGCGCTTTCCCTATCTGCTGCTGCTCGTGTCGGGCGGGCATTGCCAGCTGCTGCTCGTGCGCGGCGTCGGCGAATATCGCCGCCTCGCGACCACCATCGATGATGCGGCGGGCGAGGCGTTCGACAAGACCGCCAAATTACTGGGCCTTGGCTTTCCCGGCGGTCCGGCGGTGGAGCGGCTGGCGGCGAAGGGTGATGCCCGCGCCGTGCCCTTGCCGCGCCCGCTGGTGGGCAGTGGTGAGCCGCATTTCTCCTTCGCCGGGCTGAAAAGCGCGGTGGCGCGCGCCGCCGCTGCACAAAGCCATCCGCCCGCAGACATTGCCGCTGCCTTTCAGCAGGCCGTCGTCGATTGCCTGGTGGATCGCAGCCGCCTGGCGCTGGCGCAGGCCGCTGGCGCAACCGCCTTTGTCGTCGCGGGCGGGGTGGCGGCCAATGGCGCGGTGCGGGCCGGGCTGGGCGCGCTGGCCGCCGACCATGGCCTTCCTTTCGTGGCACCGCCGCTGTGGCTGTGCACCGACAATGGTGCGATGATTGCCTGGGCCGGGGCCGAACGCTTTGCCGCCGGGCTGACCGACCCGCTCGACCTGCCCGCGCGCCCGCGCTGGCCGCTCGATCCAGGGGCCGAAGCGGTGCGCGGCGCGGGGGTGAAGGCGTGATGCCCGTTTGCCAGCCCTGCCGCTTGCCGTTACACAAGGCGGGGTGAGGGATCAGCTTTGACTGGCGCGGCCCCGGTGGCGCACTCCACTGGCGATGGCAATGACGCGGACGTTGCCGCGCTGGCCAAGGGCGGGCGGACCAATGTGTTCGGCTTTGTCCTGCGGCTGGTCGCGCGCCTGCCCTTTCTCTATTTTGCGGGCCGCTGGTATGGACCAGAGGCGCTGGGGCGCTTTGCCTATGCGGTGCTGGTGGTCGAATTTGTGGCGCAGCTCGCCACGCTGGGGCTGAAGCGCGGCCTGGCCGAACAGCTGAGCCTTCCCGGGGCTTGCCCGCGCACGGTGCTGTGGGACGGGCTGTTCGTCGCGGCGCTGGCCTCGGCGCTGGGCGCGGGGCTCTTGTGGGTGATCCCCTGGGTCATGTTCCCGGCGGGGTCGATCAGCGAGATGGACCGCCTGCTGCCGCTGGTCATCTTTGCCGTGGCGGGCACAGAGGTTGCGCTGGCGGCCTGCGCCTATCGCTTCAATGTTGCGGCGGGGGTGTGGGCGCGCGCGGTGGTCGAACCCTGGGCGATCAGCATCGCGGCCTTTGCCTTTGCCTATGTCACGCTGCGCGACGGGCTGATCCTGTCCTATATGGTCGCCATGCTGGCGGCGTTTCTGACCGCCATGGTGCCCACCATCCGCGCCTATGGCTGGCCCAGCGGCTGGCGACCGCGCCCGGTGGCGCTGATCCGCGTCGCGCGGCGCAACGCCCCGCTCGCTGCCGCCGATGCCATTGAATGGGGCACGCGGCGGTTGGACCTTGCCATATTGGGCCTGTTTGCCAGCCCGGCCATTTGCGGGATTTATTACATCGCGCAGCAAGTGGCCTCGCTCCCTCAAAGGCTCAAAACCAGCTTTGAACCGATTTTGGGGCCGGTCATCACCCGCAATCTGGCCGAAGGGCGGCTGTCGGCCATCGCAGCGCAGGTCAGCCAGGTCGGCTTCTGGATCATCGCTGCACAAATCGGGGTGGCGCTGGCGCTGGGCATTCCGGGGGAGGCAGTGCTGGGGCTGGTTGGCCCTGAATTTGTGTCGGGCAATGCCGCGCTCGCCTTTTTGCTGGCGGCAGAGGCGGTGGCGGCCACCGCCGTGGTCAGCGAAGCGGCGCTGGTCTATCTGGCGCGGCACCGCAATCTGGCGCTCAGCCTGCTGACAGTGACGGTTCAGGCGCTGCTGTCGGTCGGCTTCATCCTGCTGGCCAAGCAGATGGCGCTGCCGCCGATGTTCTATGCCATATCGGTGGCGGCGGCCTTGATGCTGGCGCTGGGCTTTGCCTCGGTCCTGAAGGCGCGGCTGCTCGCCCGGCTTTTGGGCGCGCCGGTCAACAATCTGCGCTGGGCGCTGGTGTGGGCGACGGGCGGGGCCACGGTGCTGGGTTGGGCCGCCACCAAATTGCCCGAATGGGCCGAACTGATTCTTGGCGTGCCCATGATCCTGGCCATTTACTGCTGGATCATCTGGACGCGCGGCTTTGGCCCCAGCGACCGCGCGCTGTTCCGCAATCAGGGATCGGAGGGCGAGGCGCTTGTCAACGACCGGGGCTAGCCAGTATAGCGCACGGATGGACGCTGTTCACCGACGCGGGCCGCGCCTTGCCGCGGCCTTTCGCTCATGACCCCCTTTCCCTGGTCCGACGTTGCCATCATCGCCATATTGGTGGTCCTGAACGGCGTGTTTGCCATGTCCGAACTGGCCATTGTGTCGTCGCGCGAGGCGCGGCTGGTGGCGGCAGAGCGGCGCGGGCACAGCGGCGCGCGCGTCGTGCGGCAACTGGCCGCCGATTCGGGACGGTTCCTGTCGACGGTGCAAATCGGCATCACCTTGATCAGCATTTTGGCCGGCGCCTATTCGGGGGCCAGCCTGGGTCAGCCTGTGGGCGACCGATTGGTCCGCTGGTTCGGACTGGATAATGATTTGGCGCTGACCGCCGGTTTCACCATCGTGATTGCGCTGACCACCTATGCGTCGCTGATCGTCGGCGAACTGGTTCCCAAGCAATTGGCGCTGCGCTCGCCCGAGGCGGTGGCGATCATCGTCGCGCGGCCCATGCTGTGGCTGTCCAAGGCCGCCGCGCCGCTGGTCTGGGTGCTTGATGGCAGCTCGGCCTTTGTCTTTCGGCTGTTGCGGCTCGACCGCGATTCCAAGGAAAAGCTGACCGCCGAGGAATTGCAGCTGATTGTCGCAGAGGCGAGCAAGTCCGGCATTATCGAGGAAAGCGAGCGCGCGATCATTTCGGGCGTGGTCCGCCTGGCCGACCGCCCGGTTCGCGAGGTGATGACGCCGCGCACCGATGTCGACTGGCTGGATGCCGACGCCGATGTTGACGCGGTGCGCGCGGCGCTGCTGGCGTCGCCCCACACGCGCCTGCCCGTCGCGCGCGGGTCGGTCGACAATATTGTCGGGGTGGTGCAGGCGCGCGATATCGCCGGGGCGCTGTTTCGGGGTGAAGGGCTGAACCTTGAACGGCTGATGCGGCCCGTCGCCGTGGTGCATGATCAGATTGACGCCATGGACGCGCTGACCACGCTGAAACGCGCCGACGTCCCCATGCTGATGGTCCATGACGAATATGGCCATTTCGAAGGGCTGGTGACCCCTGCCGACCTTCTCTCCGCAATTGCGGGGGAATTTGCCTCGGACCAGGATATTGGCACCGAACCCTTTGTGGTGGAACGCGAAGATGGCAGCCTGCTGATCGCCGGGTCGATGCCCGCCGATGCCATGGCGCAGCGGCTGGGGCTGGAGCTTCCCGACGACCGCGACTATGCGACGGCGGCGGGCCATGCGCTGCACATCCTGCGCCGCCTGCCCGCCGAGGGCGACCATTTCACGGACCAGGGCTGGCGCTTTGAAATTGTCGACATGGACGGGCGCAAGATTGACAAATTGCTGGTGTCGCTGGTGGGCCGCCCGACCAGGGATGACGCCTGAAACCAGTCAGTTTTCACGCGAATCTGGATTGATTTCGCGCGAAGGGCGCGAAGGAGCGAAGTTTCGCGAAGGATAAGGCGCAAGGTTGCGCGCAGCGCATTTTCCTTATTTCGTGCGTCGAAACGCAACGCTGGGATTGAAAGGTGACCCTTCGGGCCGGAGCAACTTCTTCGCGAAACTTCGCTCCTTCGCGCCCTTCGCGCGAAATTTGCTCGTCTCGATGACCAGCGCCGCCAGTGAAATTTAAAGCTCGCCGCTCAGCGCGCCATATTTGGCCTCAAACCCCGCCTTGTCCTTGCGCGCCAGATATCCCGCCTGGTCCACCCAATTGTCGCGGCGAATGCGCCCGGCGAAATCGCCAAGCTGTGCGTCAATGGCGTCGATGTCGGCCTCGGTCCAACCGGCAATCTGGTCAAAGCGGGTGATGCCCAGCCCGGTAAGCAGCGCACGCAATTTGGGCCCCAGCCCCTTGATCAGCGACAGATTGTCGGGCTCTCCGACGGCGAGCGGTGGGGGAGGGGGCGGTGCCGCTGCAACGGGCGGGGGTGGTGCAGGCGGCGCTGGCGGCGGCGGCGCGGCTTTGACAAATTCCGCCGGGGCGGCGGGGGTGATGTCGGGGCGCACCGGTTGCAACGGTGCCTTGGGCTCGGCGGGCCGCAGGGGGGCGACATCATCCTCGCGGCGCGGGCGCAGCACCCAGAAAGCCAACAAGGCAATGCCCAGCGCCAACAGCGCATAGGGCCAATATTGTTCCAGCATCGTCATGGTGCCTGCTCCCCCTGTTCGCGCGCGACTTCGCGCCAGCCAATGTCGCGGCGGCAAAAGCCATCGGCAAAGTCAATTCGGTCCACCGCAGCATAGGCGCGTGCCTGCGCTGCCGTCACCGTCGGTCCGCTCGCGGTGACATTCAGCACGCGGCCCCCGTTCGCCACCAGCGCACCTTCGGCCAGCGCAGTGCCCGCGTGAAATATCTTGGCACCATCGGCCTCGGCCATGTCCAGCGCGCCAATGCGCCCGCCCTTCGCCGGGGTGCCGGGATAGCCGCGCGCGGCCATCACCACGGTCAGCGCCGTGCCCACTTCAAACTCCGGAGAATCCCGGTCGAGCTCCGGCAACCGGCCCGTCGCGCACAGCCACAGCATATGCGCCAGATCGTCGCGCAGCTGGAACATCAGCACCTGGCATTCGGGGTCGCCGAAGCGGCAATTATATTCGATGAGCTTTGGCCCCGCGTCGGTCAGCATCAGCCCCGCGAACAGCACGCCGACATAGGGCGTCCCTGCCGCGCTGAGCGCGCGCACCGTCGGCTCCACAATCTCTGCCATGGTGCGCGCGGTGAGTTCCGCCGTCATCACTGGCGCAGGCGAATAAGCGCCCATCCCGCCGGTGTTGGGCCCGGTGTCGCCATCGCCCACGCGCTTATGGTCCTGCGCCGTGCCGAACAGGCGCACTGCGCTACCATCGCACAGCGCAAACAGGCTGGCCTCTTCACCCACCATAAATTCTTCCAGAACGACGCTGGCCCCGGCATCGCCAAAGCCGCCGCCGAACATGTCGGCGATGGCCGTGTCGGCCTCGGCGGCGGTTTCGGCGATGATCACGCCCTTGCCTGCCGCCAGTCCATCGGCCTTGATGACAACGGGCAAGCCAAAAGCGGGGAGGGCGGCGCGCGCCTCGGCGGCGCTGGCGCAGCGGCGATAGGCGGCGGTGGGAATGCCGTGCGCGGCGCACAGGTCTTTGACAAAGCCCTTGGACCCTTCCAGCTGCGCGGCGGCGGCGCTGGGGCCAAAGGTGGGGATGCCGTGCGCGCGCAGCCGGTCGGCGAGGCCCAGGACCAGCGGCACTTCGGGGCCGACGACGACCAGATCAATCCGTTTCAGCTGGGCGGCGCGGACCAGATCGTCGATGGCATCGACCGCGACGGGCAAGAGTTCGGCATGGTCGGCGATGCCGGGGTTGCCGGGCGCCGCAAACAATGCTGTGCAGCTGGGTGATTGCGCCAGCTGCCACGCCAGCGCATGTTCGCGTCCGCCCGACCCCACCAGCAGGATTTTCACGTGTCCGACCCCTTTGACGATGACGATGATGCACCGCCCGCGCGGCTGTTAGCGCAAGGGGCGGCGGGCGACAATGCGCCTGCGCTGAGTGTCAGCCAGCTGTCGTCGGCGCTGAAACGCGTGGTCGAGGACGGCTTTGGCCGGGTGCGCGTGCGCGGCGAGCTGAGCGGCACCAAGCGCGCGGCGTCCGGGCATCTTTATGGCGCGCTCAAGGATGACAGCGCGCTGATCGACATGGTGATGTGGAAGGGACAGGCGGCGCGCCTGGCCTTTCGCCCTGAGGACGGGGTGGAGGTGATTGCGACGGGACGGCTGACGACTTACCCCGGGCGCTCCAAATATCAGCTGGTGGCCGATACGCTGGAGGTGGCGGGCGAAGGCGCGCTGATGATGATCTTTGAACGGCTCAAGGCGCGGCTGCGCGCCGAAGGACTGTTCGATGGGCCAAAAGCGCCGTTGCCGCGTCTGCCGCGCACCATTGGCGTCGTCACATCGCCGACAGGGGCGGTGATTCGCGACATATTGCACCGCATCGCCGACCGTTTTCCCACGCGCGTCATCGTCTGGCCCGTGCTGGTCCAGGGCGAGGGCGCAGCGGCGCAGGTCGCGGCGGCGATTCAGGGCTTTGATGCCCTGCCCGCCCTTGGCAGCGCGGTGCCCCGCCCCGATCTGGTCATCGTCGCGCGCGGCGGCGGATCGATCGAGGATTTGTGGGCCTTTAACGAAGAGGTGGTGGTGCGGGCCATTGCGGGTTGTTCCATCCCGATCATCAGCGCGGTGGGGCATGAAACCGATGTCACGCTGGCCGACCATGCCGCCGATGTCCGTGCGCCGACCCCCACCGCTGCCGCCGAACTGGCGCTGCCCGTGCGCAGCGAGCTGGCCGCGGCGCTCGACGCGCTGGGCGCGCGGGCGCTGCACATGGTGCGCAGCGGCCAGCGGCGCGCGGGCGAACGGCTGGCCGCGCTGGCGCGCTTGCTGCCCCGCCGCGACACACTCTATGCCGCGCAGCGCCAGCGGCTCGACGATCATGGCGAGCGGCTGGACCGCGCGATGGCGCAGCGGCTGGCGCGCCACCGCGACCGCTTTGGCCAACGCGCCGCCGCGCTTCGCCCGATGCTCCTGCAAAGTCGCATCAATGCGGAGCGGCAGGCCCTGGCCGGGCGCGTGCGCATGCTGCAATCGCTTGACCCGCGCGCGCTGCTGGCGCGGGGCTATGCCATGGTGGCGGGCAGCGACGGCAGGCTCGTCACCAGCGCGGCGGCGGCGCGGCAAGCAGTGCGGCTGCGGCTCAGCTTCGCCGATGGCGATGTCGATGTCGCGACCGGATCGCCCGCCGCCGGGCGCGCCCCGCCGCGCCGACCGGGGCAGGGCGAGCTGTTCTGACGTGATGCGCCATGGTAAATGGCCGTGCCATGCGCGCGGCCTTTTGCTAATTGGCGGCAAAGCGGCGCAACCGCGCGCTGTATATGGATCGGGATTAGGTCACCATGTTGATTGCCTCCACCCAGCGTCTGGCGCGCCTCCATTATCAGCCCAATGGCTACCGCGTCCTGACCCCGGGCGATCATGTGCTGTGCGCGGTCAGCGGCCAGCGGGTTCCGCTCGACGAGCTGCGCTATTGGTCGGTGGACCGGCAAGAGGCCTATGCCAGCGCCGCCATCGCCGCTGACGCGCTGCAGGCCGCCGCGCGCTCATGAATCGGCGGGTCACGCTGCGGTCGGTGGCGGGGGGTGCGCTGCTGCTCGTGCCCGGCAGCTGCCTTCTGCCCGCGCAGCCATTGGCCACTCAGGCCGCCCTGGCCAGCGCCGCCCCGCCCGGTCCGGGCACCGGTGCCGCCGCTGCAGACCCATCGCCTCCACCGCCTGCGCCGCTGGCCCGCGACAGCTTTGTGCTTCCCCGCACCCCGCAACAGGGGCTGGCCATGGTGGCACAGGCCCCGGCGGGCGCGCAGCAAGTGCTGTTTGACGGCACAGCGCTGCCGCTGGCTGCCGATGGCCGCTTTCTGCTGGCGTTTGACCGCGATGCGCCGCCAGCCGCGCAACTGACTGCGGTCATGGCCGATGGCCGCCGCCTCACCCTCCCTCTGGCCGTGAGGCCGGGCCAATGGCGGATCGAACAGATTAATGCGCCGTGGCGCGGCGCGGCGGGCAATGACGCCGAATTCGCGCGCCGCCGCCCCGCCGAGCTCGCGCAGATCAACGCCGCGCGCCGGGGCCAAGTGACCAGCGACGGGTGGCAGCAAAGCTTTCGCTGGCCCGTGCGCGGACGGCTGTCGGGCTTTTTCGGATCCCAGCGTGTCTATCAGGGCAAACCGGGCAGCTACCACAGCGGGCTGGACATTGCCGCACCGACGGGCACGCCTTTTGTTGCTCCAGCCGACGGGGTGGTGGTGCTGGCGGCGAGCGCGCCGTTCACGCTGGAGGGCAATTTGCTGATGGTGGACCATGGCATGGGCCTGGTCAGCGCCTTTCTCCACGCCGCGCGGCTTGATGTGGTGACGGGCCAGGTGGTGCGGCAGGGACAGCCGCTGGGCACGGTCGGCGCGACGGGCCGCGCCACCGGTCCGCACTTGCACTGGGGCCTGCGCTGGGGGGCGGCGCGGCTCGATCCCTTGCCACTTTTGCCGCGTTCGCCGCAATAAAGTTGCGTTCGCGGACCGTTTTGCGCAGCGCCGGTGCGCCACGCGACCGATGCTGTTGCAAAAGCGTCACAATGGTCCGGAAATGGCGGCGTTGCCCCAGCTTTTCCCTTGCGTCGATGCCAGCGAGGTTCCAGTGGCGGCAGTATCGGGGTGGTTCTGCGCGCGCTGCAATCGGGGCGTGGGGGCGGCACCCAGGTAGTTTTAAACCTCCAGAGCAAGGGACTGCACTGTGAAAAAAACCCAATTTGCCAAGCTGAAAATGGGCGCCGCACCGCTGGTGCTGGGCGTTGCCCTGGTTTCAGCGCCTGCTTTCGCGCAGGACGCCGAAGAAGGCGCGGATGATGGCGAAATCGTCGTCACCGGCTCGCTGATTCGTAACCCCAACCTCGAACAGTCGACTCCCGTCAACGTGACGACGTCGGATGCGATCGAGCTGAAGCAGTCGAACACGGCCGAAGAAGTGCTGCGCGAACTGCCTGGCGTTGTGCCGAACATTGGTTCGGCGGTGAACAATGGCAACGGCGGCGCCTCCTATGTCGACCTTCGTGGTCTCGGCTCGACCCGCAACATCGTGCTGCTCGACGGCAACCGTCTGGCCCCGTCGCAGCTGGCTGGCCGCGTCGACCTCAACAACATCCCGCTGGCCCTGATCGAGCGCGTTGATGCGCTGACCGGTGCGGCGGTGACCACCTATGGTGCCGACGCCATCACCGGCGTGGTCAACTTTGTCACCAAGCGCGACTTTGCTGGCTTCGAGCTTCAGGCTTCGCAGCAGATCACCGAACAGGGCGACGGCCACTTCAGCCGGATCGACGCCACCATTGGTGCCAATTTCGACGATGGCCGCGGCAATGCGGTGCTCAGCATCGGTTATCAGCAGGCTGACCCCGTCTATCAGGGCCAGCGCGATTTCTCGATCTTCCAGATTTCGAGCTACACCGGCGGCACCGCTGGTTCGGGCACCGGTATTCCGTCGCGCATCTCGGGCACCCGCCCGCTGGTCGCTGGCACGAACACGCCGGACACCACGACCTTTTCGGCAACCAGCAACGGCAATGGCGGCGTCCGCCAGGTCAACGCAGCCGGTCAGGCCGTGCCGACCTTTGCCACGTTCAACTTCAACCCGTTCAACGTGTTCCAGGTGCCGTTCGAGCGCTTCAACATCTATGGCGCGGCCAATTACGAAGTTTCGGACGCGGTGGAAGTTTACACGCGCGGCATGTTCTCGAAGAACACCGTGTCGACCATCATCGCTCCGTCGGGTTCGTTCGGCGGCACGGTGACGACCAACCTCAACAACCCCTATCTGCCCGCGACGCTGCGCAACCAGTTCTGCGCGTTCAACATCGCGCCGCTGGGTGGTGGTTACACGCCGCGCTTCACGCCGGCTGAGTGCGCCGCCGCTGCGCTGGCAACGGGTCGCACCGATCCGCGCTACCGCGAAGTGACGCATACGCTGAACCGCCGCACGACCGAAGTTGGCCCGCGTATCTCCGAATATCAGACGACCTTCTTTGACTATCGCCTTGGCCTGCGCGGTGCGATTTCGGAGTCGATCGACTGGGATGTGTCGGCGTCCTATGGCGAGTCGGAAAATCTGGAAACCATCCAGAACTACACGCTGCAGTCGCGCTTCCGCGCGGCGGCGCTGGCGGACAACACCACGACCTGTCAGGGCAACCCGGCGGGCTGCGTCCCCGTCAACCTGTTCGGTCCGGAAGGCTCGATCACCCCGGCGATGGCCAATTATCTGTCGGCTGATTCGACGTCGATCAACCGCGCCAGCCTGGCGCAGGTTCGCGGCATCGTTTCGGGCGATTTCGGCTTCAGCCTGTCGGGCGTCGAAAACATCGCCTTCGCACTGGGCGGCGAGTATCGCAAATATGCCGCCAGCCAGACGTCGGACCTGCTTGCACGGACCCCGGGCGAACTGGGCGGTGCCGGTGGTGCTGACCCCGAAATCGACGGTGGCTATGACGTTTACGAAGCCTATGCCGAAGTCATCATTCCGGTTGTTCAGGACAAGCCCTTCTTTGAAGACCTGACGCTGGAAGCCGGTGCGCGCTATTCGGATTACAGCATCCGCGGCGCGGGCGGCTATGACACCTTCACCTGGAAGGCCGGCGGCAGCTGGACCCCGGGCGGCGGCTTCAAGCTGCGCGGCAACTACAGCCGCGCTGTGCGCGCCCCGAACCTGGGTGAACTCTTCACCCCGCAGACGGTTGGCCTGACCAACCTGGGTGTTGACCCCTGCGCCGGTGCAGCGCCGACGACCAACGCCAACCTGCGCGCCATCTGTCTGGCACAGGGCGCACCGGCCGGCACGATCGGCTCAATCACCAACCCGACGGCGGCTCAGGCCAACATCACACAGGGCGGCAACCTGAACCTGCAGCCGGAAACGGCCAACACCTACACGGTCGGCTTCGTCTGGCAGCCGGAATTCCTGCCGCGCTTCTCGATGTCGCTTGATTATTACAACATCAAGGTCAACGAAGTCCTTGGCACGCCGTTGCCGCAGGACATCATCAACGCCTGCTTCGGTAGCGTCACCGCTGGCAGTGCGTCGGACCCGGCCTGTACCGTTATCCGCCGCAACCCGATCACGGGCGGCCTTGACGGCGATCCGGCGATCACCGGCGGCCTGTTCGGTCTGACCAACAACCTTGGTCGTTTGTTCACCGATGGCGTTGACTTGATCATGAACTACAACACGGACATCGGTTTTGCCGATCTTTCGTTGTCGTTCGTCGGCAACTGGACACGTTCGTCGAAGTATCAGGCAGATGTTGCTGCCGGCTCGCTCAACCGTGAGTGCGTTGGCTATTACAGCGTCAACTGCTCCTTCACGGGCTCGATCCAGCCGGAGCTGCAGTTCTCGCAGCGCACGACCCTGTCGTTTGACGATGTAGACGTGTCGCTGCTGTGGCGCTGGATTGACGGTGTGCAGTTTGAACCCGCCCAGCTGGCGGCCGATATCGCCGCTGCGCAGGCCCCGGGCTCGGGCTGTGCCGATCCGCTTGGCACTGATCCGGGCGGCTGCGTTGTCAACCCTGATTTCCGCACCATTCCGGCCGAACATTATTTCGACCTGACGGGCCGTTGGAACATCAGCGACAATGTCACCTTCACTGTGACGGTTCAGAACCTGCTCGACAACCAGCCCAAGGTTGTTGGCAACACCATCGGTTCGACCACCTACAACAGCGGCAACGTCTTCCCGTCGACCTACGACGCGCTGGGCCGCCGCTATGCTGCCTCGGTCAAGCTGAAGTTCTAACCGACGCCGCTTTGGTAAAGTTAAGGGCGGGCCTGCGGGTCCGCCCTTTTCTTTTGTGCATCGCACGCTTGACAAAATTGCGGTGAGCGAGCCCAGCGTGGGCCGTGACCGACCCCGCCCTCCTTGCCGCTGCGGCGCAAAGCCGCGCCGCCCTCGCCGCCGGGCAGGGTGACGCCTATGACCTCGCCATTGTCGCCCTCGCGCACAGTGCTGCCGGGGAATTTGACCAGGCCGATGTGCTGTTCGACCGCGCCCTCGCGATGGAACCCGGCAACCCCTCCACGCTGACCAGCCTTGCCATCCACCGGCGGCGGCAGGGGCGCGTGCGCGATGCCGTGCTCGCCTGCGACGCGGCCATCCGCGCTTACCCCGGCTATCCCGACGCCTGGCTCGAACGCGCGTCCATCCTTGCCTCGGGCGGCTCGTTGGCGGCAGCGCGCGACAGCTATCGCCAGGCCGCCCGGATCGCTCCTGACCACGCTGCCGCCCATGCCGGGCTTGCCGCGCTGTCGGCGCGAGAGGGCGACCATGGCGCCGCCCGCCAACATGCCGAGGCCGCGCTTGCGCGCGACGCGGCCAACCCCATGGCCATCACGGCCCTGGCGCGGGCCGAGCTTGCCGACGGTGAGCTTCACGGCGCGCAGCGGCGGCTCAACGCGCTCATCGCCGGGCTGGCCATCGCCAGCCTCGACCGCAGCATGGCGCATAGCGCCCTGGGGGACGTCTATGACCGCCTGGGTGAACCCGATCAGGCGCACCACCATTATGCCGCTGCAAAGGCCGACTTTGCCGCGCTGCATGCGGATCAGGCCGCCCCCGGTTTTGACCAGTATCGTTTTGTCGACGGCCTTGCGGCGGGGCTGCGGGCGACATCTGCCGCCGATTGGCCCCCCGTCGCCGCCACCCAGCCGCCGCTTGCGCCCCCGCGCCACATTTTTTTGATGGGCTATCCTCGGTCAGGGACGACGCTGGTTGAAAATATCCTCGCCTCGCTTCCCGGGGTGTTCGCGCTGGAGGAACGCCCCACCCTCGCGCGGGTGGACGCCGACCATATCTTGGGCCCGCCCGAAACGGTCGCGGCGGGCGTTGCGCGCTTTGCCGCGCTCGCCCCGGACCAGCTGGACACCTATCGCCGCGCCTATTGGCATGGCGTCGCCGAATCGGGAATGCCTGCGGGCACCGCCGCCTTTGTCGACATGGACCCGCTGAAAGGCACGCGCCTGCCCTTCATCGCGCGGCTTTTCCCCGACGCGCGCATCCTGGTCATGCGCCGCGATCCGCGCGATGTGGTGTGGAGCTGTTTCCGCACCAATTTCGCGATGGGCAGCGGCACGCTGGAATATACGACGCTGGACCGTGCGGCGCGCCACTATGCCGCCTTGATGGGCCTGATGGACCATGCCTTTGCCATCCTGCCGGTGCAGGTGCATGCGGTTGCCTATCACCGGCTGGTGCGCGATTTCGATGCCGAAACCCGCGCAATGTGCGCATTTGCCGGGCTCGAATGGAACGAAAGCGTGCGCCGTTTTGACCGCACCGCGGCCCAGCGCGGCACCAGCACGGCCAGCGTCGGCCAGGTCCGCCGCGGCCTTTATGACGGCACTGGCCAATGGCGGCCCTATGCGCGCTACCTGGAACCTGTCCTGCCAATCCTGCAGCCGTGGATCGACCGCTTCGGCGATCCCGATTAATCATCCATAGTGGTTGGCCAGGGGACCCCAGCGGTGATCGCCACCTGCCGCGCCCATTCGGCCACCTGCGCCGTCTCGTCGCCATGGGCGGCGCGGGCCGCGTCGAGCTCGCGGTCGCGCTGCCCCTCCGCAAAATTGGACCCGCTTTTGGAATCGCGGCGAATGGCCGGATGGACGGCAAAGGCGTCCTCACCGAGACCGGGAAGCCCGAAATGGCGCGCGACCGCTGCCGCCGCCATTGCGGGCTGCCGGGTCAGTCGGCGGCTGTCGAGCAGCATGACCCGATCGCCAAACCGCTCCACCATCCGCGCAAAGCCAGCCTGCTGCGCGAGCCAACCAACGGCGGCGACCTGAAGGTCCGACTGGCGGAAATAATCGCGCGGCTCAAAGCCCAGATTGACAAACCCCTCCTGCATATAGCCTTCGAGCAACTCGCGGCACCACAGGCGGCACCACAGCCCCTTGCGCGCGACGGACAGCAGAAAATCCTCGAGCGGAGCATAGAGCAGGACAGCGCGCGCCTGCGGGCGCAGGACCATCAGCCCGGGGGCCAGCGGATTGACCACATTGGACGGTTTGACCACCACCGCCTCGCCCGCCGCAAAGGGCCGTGCAAGCAGGCGCAGCGCCCCGTCGCTGACCCGCGCATGATCGGCCACTGGAGCCCCGCGCCGCCGCCAGCCCACCAGATCGTTGAGCAACTGCGGCTCTGACAATCCCATGGCGGCACCGGGCTGATCGAACAGACGGACCAGCAGGGTGGAGGCGCAATAGGCAGAATGAAAAATGAAATGCAGCGGGGCCGCCGCCGCCCCGGCCAGCGCCGCCGCAGCATCGCCCGCCGTCACCACCAGCGGCTGATTGTCGTCGCCCAGATGCTGGTCCGACAAAAAGGGCAGCGCTGCGTGGCGTTCGCGCGGCACATGGCGCAAATGAAAGGCCATGTGCACCGGGTCAAACCGGTGCGCCAGCCATGCCGCCGACTGCACCAGGTCCGCCAGATTTGCCGCATTCGCCATGAACGAACCTTGCCGCCGCGCGCGGGCGATGGCAAGCAAAGTCCATGGTCACTCCGCCGCCTCCCGCTGCGCCCGCTGCGCCGTCCGCCGCTGCCCCCAATGCCGCCGCCGCAGCGGCCAACCGGCTGGGGATGGCGGCGCTGCAAGCGGGCGATGCGGCGGCGGCGGCGCGGCATTTTGCCGACGCGGTCGCCGCTGATCCGGGATCCGGGGCGCTGCACCGCAACCTGGCCTCTGCCTGGCGGGCGGCGGGCGATGATCCGGCGGAGCTGGCGGCGCTCGATGCTGCGATAGCCCTTGACCAGCGCGACTTCATGGCGTGGCTGCGCAAGGCGGAAAATTGCGAACGGCGGGGTCAGCACGGCGCGGCGCTGCACGCTTGGAATGCCGCCGTGCAATTATCCGACGCCATCCGCCCGCTGCCAGAGCCGCTGGTGCCGTTGATTGACCATGGCCGCGCCTTTCTGGACAGCGCGACCACCACCATTGCCGGCGCGGTGGACCAGTCGCTCGCCCCGCTCCTCGCCGATGCCGATCCCGTCAGCCAGCGGCGCGCGGCGGCCTTTGTTGACCATGCGCTGCGGGGGCGGCGGATTTATGCCAATCAATGCGCCGGGCTCTTCTACCCCTTCCTGCCTGCCGATGAGTTTTTTGACGACCATCATTTTCCCTGGTTTGCGGCTTTCGCGGCGCAAACCGACGCAATCCGCGCCGAATTGCTGGCGCTGCTCGCCGATCCGGGCGATGCGCTGCGCCCCTATGTGCGGATGGGCGAGGGCGCACCGACCAGCATCTGGTCCGCCCTCGACAACCGGCTCGACTGGGGGGCCTGTTTCCTGTGGGAATATGGCGCGCCGAACCAGCCAGTGCTCGATCGCTGCCCTGCGACGGCGCGGGCGCTTGCCGCCATTCCGGGGGCCGCCATCCCCGGGCGGTCGCCGTCCGCCTTTTTCTCGCTGCTGCGCCCGCACACGCGCATCCCGCCGCATACCGGCGTGACGAACAGCCGCGCGATTGTGCATCTGCCGCTGATCGTGCCGCCGGGGTGCGGCTTTCGCGTCGGCGGGGAAACGCGTGCCTGGGTGGAGGGGCGGCCCTTTGCCTTTGACGACACGATTGAGCATGAAGCCTGGAACGACAGCGACGCGCTGCGCGCCGTGCTCATCTGTGACGTGTGGAACCCGCATCTGACGCCCGCCGAACAGGCGATGATCTGCCAATATTATGCCGCCGCCGACGCGACCGGATTTACGGTCTAGGCGTGCGCGGCGGTCATTCGTCGAAAAAAGATGCCGATCGGATGCTGTTTTGCTAAATCGGTGGCATTGCCCGGGACCGACCCCGGCTGGAGAAGAAATGTGAAGCGCCTCCCCCTTATGATATCCGCGCTGTTGCTGGCCGCACCCGCCGCGGCGTCAACCACCGACGCTGGCGATCGTTTGCCGCCCGCCAAGCCGCCGTCGGCGATGACCTCGACCGAAATTGCCGCCTATAACAAGGGACTGGCGAGCACCCACCCCTATTTCATCCGCTGCCGCAAGATATTGGAAACGGGCTCGCTCGCCAAAAAGGCGCGGATTTGCCGGACCAACGAGGGCTGGAAAAAGGCCTTTGCCCAGGGCAATGACAATGCCCGGGAAACGGTGGAGTCCATGGCCCAGGGCGCGCAATCGAGCAATTGAGCCCGCCGCTGCGGTGCCGCGCGCCCCTTGGCCAGGCCGCGAAATGAGGAGCAATGTTGCATGACTATCCGGTTCATCTCGCGTGTCGGGGCGTTGGCGGCGGCCGCGCTAATGGGCGCGGCCGCGCATGCCGCGACCGCCGATGCGGGCCCGGCGCAGGCGATTGAGCGCAAGATTCCCGATGGCCCGCCCTCGGCGATGACCAATGCCGCCATTGCCGAGCATAATAAGGACCTGGATGCCCGGCACCCGGACTTCATCAAATGCCGCAAGCTGCTCGAAACCGGCTCGCTGGTCAAAAAGGCGCGGGTGTGCCGGACCAACGAAGGCTGGGCCGACAGCTGGCAAAAGGGCAATACCAATGTTCGCGAAACCGCCGATGCCTTTGCGCCCAAATTTCAGGACTGCCGCAACGGCGGCGGCTGTTGACCACGACGACGGTATAAGTCGGCGGCCGGTGCTCAGCCGGTTTTGATCACCAGCGCACCGTCGCCTTCGTCCACCATCAGCGTCATGCCGCCAACCACTTCGCCCTTGAGGATCAGGTCGGCGAGCGGGTCCTGAAGATAGCGTTGCACCGCGCGTTTCAGCGGCCGGGCACCATAGACCGGATCATAGCCCACCCGTCCCAGCCAGGCGCGCGCGGCATCGGTCAGCTGGAGCGTCAATTTGCGCGGCGCGAGCAGGCGCTGCACCCGCTCCACCTGAATATCGACAATTCCGCCCATATGCTGCTGGCCCAGCCGGTGGAACAGCACAATCTCATCCAGCCGGTTTAGAAATTCGGGGCGGAAATGCGCGCGCACCTGCACCATTACCGCTTCTTCGGCCTTTTCCACCGGATCATCGTCGGCCAGCGCCGCAATATGCTGGCTGCCAAGGTTTGAGGTGAGGATGATCAGCGTGTTGGTGAAATCCACCGTCCGCCCCTGCCCATCGGTCAGCCGCCCGTCGTCCAGCACCTGGAGCAGGATGTTGAACACATCGCCATGCGCCTTTTCCACCTCGTCGAACAGGATGACCTGATAGGGCCGCCGCCGCACCGCTTCGGTCAGAACGCCGCCCTCTTCATAGCCGACATAGCCCGGCGGCGCGCCAATCAGCCGCGCGACGCTGTGCTTTTCCATGAATTCCGACATGTCGATGCGCACCATCGCGGCGTCATCGTCGAACAAAAAGCCAGCGAGCGCCTTGGTCAGCTCGGTCTTGCCAACGCCGGTGGGGCCCAGGAACAAAAAGCTGCCAAGCGGGCGATTGGGGTCTTGCAGCCCAGCGCGCGACCGGCGGACCGCGGTTGCGACCGCGCGCACCGCTTCCGCCTGGCCGATGACCCGGCGGCCCAAGGCACCCTCCATCGCCAGCAGCTTGTCGCGCTCGCCCTCCAGCATTCGGTCGACGGGAATGCCGGTCCATTTGCTGACCACTGCCGCAATATCGTCGGCGGTCACCTCCTCGCGCAGCATCGCGGTCCCGGCGGCAGCCTCGGCGGCGGCGAGTTCGCGCTCCAGCGCGGGGATGGTGCCATAGCTCAGCTCACCGGCGCGCGCGAGGTCGCCTGCGCGCTGCGCCTGGTCCAGCGCGCCGCGTGCGGCGTCCAGCGCCTCCTTGATCTTGGCCTCGGCGTGAATCTTGTCCTTTTCCGCCTGCCATTTCTGGGTGAGTTCGGCCGATTGTTGCTCCAGATTGGCGAGGTCGCCGCGCAGGGTCGCTAGCCGGTCGAGCGACGCGGCGTCGCTTTCCTTGCTCAGCGCGGCCTCCTCAATCTTCAGCTGGATGATGCGCCGGTCGAGCGATTCAATCGCTTCGGGCTTGGATTCCACCTCCATGCGGATGCGGCTCGCGGCTTCATCCATCAGGTCGATGGCCTTGTCGGGCAGGAAGCGGTCCGAGATATAGCGGTGCGACAGCGTCGCCGCCGCGACAATGGCGCCGTCGGTGATCCGCACCCCGTGGTGCAGCTCATATTTCTCCTTCAGCCCGCGCAGGATGGAAATGCTGTCCTCCACCGTCGGCTCGCCGACGAACACGGGCTGGAAGCGGCGTTGCAGCGCCGGGTCCTTTTCCACATGCTTGCGATATTCATCGAGCGTGGTTGCGCCGATGCAATGCAGCTCGCCCCGCGCGAGCGCGGGCTTGAGCAGGTTCGACGCATCCATCGCCCCCTCGCTCTTGCCCGCCCCGACCAGCGTGTGCATTTCGTCGATGAACAGGATGATATCGCCTTCGGCCTGCTTCACCTCGTCGAGCACGCCCTTGAGCCGCTCTTCAAATTCGCCGCGATATTTGGCCCCGGCAATGAGCGCGCCCATGTCGAGCGACAGCAGCCGCCGGTCCTTCAAACTGTCGGGCACATCGCCATTGGCGATGCGCAGCGCCAGCCCTTCCGCAATCGCGGTCTTGCCGACGCCGGGCTCGCCGATCAGCACCGGATTATTCTTGGTCCGCCGGGCCAATATCTGCACCGTGCGGCGGATTTCCTCGTCGCGGCCAATGACTGGGTCCAGCTTGCCCGCGCGCGCCACCTCGGTCAGGTCGCGGGCGAATTTCTTGAGCGCGTCATAGCGGTCCTCGGCCCCGGCGCTGTCCGCCGTGCGCCCGCCGCGCAGCGCATTGATGGCGCTGTTCAGCGCATCGGCGCGCACGCCTGCGCTCGCCAGCGCCTGCCCCAGCGGGGTCGCCGCCGCCAGCACCATCGCCAGCAACAGCCGTTCGACCGTGACAAAGCCGTCGCCCGCCTTGCCCGCCAGCTGTTCGGCGGCATCGAGCAGGCGCACCGCGTCATTGTCGAGGCCCGGTGTGGCCTGCGCCCCCGATCCCGAAACGGCGGGAATCTTGGCGACCAGTGCATCGACGGCCTGGCGCGCCGCCACGGCATCGCCGCCGGCGCGGGACACCAGCCCGGCGGCCATCCCTTCGCCATCGTCGAACAGCGCCTTGGCGATATGTTCGGGCGCAATGCGCTGATGGCTTTCGCGAATGGCAATGGTCTGCGCGGCCTGCAAAAAGCCCTTGGCGCGATCGGTGAATTTTTCGAGGTTCATGAGCTGCCGCCCCCTTTCGTCCGTCAACAGATAGTGTTGCGCATCTGCAACACAAGAGGGGCGGCGGGTTGACCCGCTGTCATCGCTTTGCGCCGAAGCGTCATGGCTTGGTCATGGCTAAGACGTCGAATCATGCACCTCCCGGGCCTAGCGCACCGGCGCACCGTAGGACGAACCAACGCGGGTTGGCGTCCGCCATGCGAAGGGGGAACTCATGTCATCGTTGCGCCGTCTTGCTTATCTTGCCGCTGGAACCAGCCTCATGTCACCGGCCATCGCTTTGGCGCAGGACGCCGCAGCGCCCGAGGCAACGACCGAAGAGGCGGAGATTGTCGTTTATGGTCGCGGCGAAACCCGCCAGGTTCAGGAACTGGATGGCAATGCGCTGACCATCCTGGCCGCCGGGACCAGCCCGCTGAAAGCCATTGAAAAGCTGCCGTCGGTGAATTTTCAGTCAGCCGATCCCTTCGGCAATTATGAATGGTCGCAGCGCATTTCGATTCGCGGCTTCAATCAGAACCAGCTGGGCTATACGCTCGATGGCATCCCGCTGGGTGACTTTACCTACGGCAACCACAACGGCCTGCACATCAGCCGCGCGAGCGCGCCCGAAAACATCCGTTTGACCCGCGTGTCGCAGGGGGCCGGTTCGATTGGCACCAATTCGACCAACAATCTGGGCGGCACGCTGGAATTTTTCACCGCGGACCCCTTTGACGCCATCGGCATCGATGCGGCGGCCACCTATGGTTCGGAAAACACGGTGCGCGGTTTTGCCCGGATGAACTTTGGTTCGCCCGACGGCGTCCGCGCCTTTGTGTCGGGGGTCTATCACGACGCCGAAAAGTGGAAGGGCGAAGGTCAGCAGCGCAATTGGATGGTCACGGCCAAGGCGATTGTTCCCGTCGGCAGCGCCGAAATCGACGTCTATTTCAACCGCAGCGACCGGGCCGAGCAGGATTATCAGGACTTGAGCCTCGAGATGATCGGGCGGCTGGGCTATGACTGGGACAATTTCTTCTCCGACTATGCGACCGCCGTGCGCGTGGCCGATATTGCCGCCAACCGGTCGGCAGCGGGGCTGTCCGGCGGGACAGGCGCCACGCCGCTCAATCCTGCGGCGGGCACGGTGTTTCCGGGCCCCATTCGTTCGGCCGATGACGCCTATTATGATGCCTCGGGTCTGCGCAAGGATACGCTGGGCGCCATCGGCCTGACGCTGCCGATCAGCGACGGGTCCAGCCTGGCGCTCAAGGCCTACTATCATGAAAATGATGGCCAGGGGACATGGGGCACGCCCTATGTGGCCAGCCCCAATGGCGTGCCGCTGGCCGTTCGCACCACCGAATATGATCTGGTGCGCACCGGGGTGTTTGCGACGCTGACCGCCCAGGTCGACGTCCATAATCTGTCTGCCGGTGCCTGGTTTGAGAATAATGATTTCAACCAGGCGCGGCGCTTCTATGGCTACGCCAGCCGCACCAACCCCGGCTACAGCCATCGCAGTTTCGCCCGCAATCCCTTCTTCACTCAGTGGGAAATCGACTTCAATACCAAGACGTTCCAATATTTTGTCCAGGACAAGATCGCGCTGGGCGCAGTGACGGTCAATGTGGGATGGAAGGGTTTTGATGTTCGCAATTCGGCCGACGCAGTGGTCCAGGGCGGCCGCGCGACCGGCGATATCAAGGTGACCGACTGGTTCCAGCCGCACGCGGGCATCGCCTATGAAATCGATGACCGGGCCGAAATTTTCGCTGGCTTCACTCAGGCCACCCGCGCCTTTGTGTCGTCGACGACCAGTGGGCCCTTTTCGACGACGCAGGCAGGCTTCACCGCCATCCGCAACACGCTGAAGCCCGAGGAATCGGACACCTATGAAATCGGGGCCCGCTACAATGATCCGGTGATCAATGCGGTGGTCGGGGCCTATCTGGTCAACTTCCGCAACCGCCTGCTGGGCATCACCACGGGCGCGGGCATTGTCGGCAATCCGTCGGTGCTGCAGAATGTCGGGTCCGTGCGCTCCATCGGTTTTGAAGCGGCAGGCGATGTGCGGCTGGGCAGCGGGTTCACGCTGTTTGCGTCCTACAGCTATACCGACGCGACCTACCGCGACAATGTGGTGAACGCGGCCGGCCTGCTGCTGGCGGCGACAAAGGGCAAGACGGTGGTCGACACGCCCAAGCATCTGGTGCGCGGCGAATTATCCTATGACAGCGACGGCCCGTTTGCGCGCGTCGGTGCCAATTATATGAGCAAGCGCTTTTTCACCTTCACCAACCATCTGTCGGCGACGGTCGATGATTTTCAGGGGTCGGTGCCGGGACGGCTGCTGGTCGATGCCACGCTGGGCTATCGCTTTGATGTGGGGGCCCGCGCGCCGGTGGAGGTGCAGCTGAACGCCAGCAACCTGTTCGACAAACGCTATGTCGCCACCATCGGGTCCAACGGTTTCGGCAATCGCGGTGACAATCAGACGCTGCTCGCCGGGGCTCCGCAGCAATTTTTTGTCACGCTGCGCGCCGGCTTCTGACCGCGATGGAACGGCGCACCCTGCTGGGCGGGCTGGCGGGGGCTTCGGCCCTGGCCGGCCTGGTCCCCGCCGCAGCCGCGGTCCCGCATCGCAGCGACGCCGCGATCACCCGCATCGCCTTTGGCAGCTGTTGTCATCAGGACAAGGATCAACCCATCTGGGACCGGGTCAATGGCTGGTCGCCCGACCTGTTCATCTTTCTGGGCGACAATATTTATGGCGATACCGAAGATATGGCGGTGCTGCGCGGCAAATATGCCAAGCTCGCCGCCAAGCCGGGCTTTCGTGAACTCAGCCGCCGGACCCAGGTGATCGCGACCTGGGACGACCATGATTATGGCGTCAACGACGGTGGCAGCGAATATCGGATGAAGGCCGAATCGCGGGCCGCCTTCCTTGACTTTTGGGGCGTGCCTGCGGGTCATCCGCGCCGGTCGCACAGCGGCATTTATGGCGCCTATTATTTCGGCCCAGCCGGACGGCGGGTGCAGGTGATCCTGCCCGACAACCGGACGTTCCGCACACCATTGCTCGGTTACAGTGTCGAGCCTGCGGACAAGGGCCAGTATCTGGTCAATGCGGATCCAGCCGCGACCATGCTCGGCGCGGCGCAATGGGACTGGCTGGAAGCGGAGCTGCGCGAGCCCGCCGACTTGCGCATCTTTGCCTCATCGACGCAGGTGCTCCCCGATGCACCGGGCTATGAAGCATGGATCAATTTTCAGGCCGATCACCAGCGGCTGCTCGACCTTATCGATTTTGCGGAGGTCGACAATCTCATCATCATTTCCGGCGACACCCATTATGCCGAACTGTCGCGCCTGGACGAGCGCGTCCCCTATCCGCTGTATGAACTGACCGCGTCGGGATTGACCGAGGTGTGGCCGGTGTTCGGACCCAATCGCCACCGCATCGCCCAGGCACCGCTCGAACCCAATTTCGGGCGCATCAGCATCGACTGGTCAGCCACCGATCCAGCCGTGCTGCTGGAGGTGGAGACATTGTCGGGCGAAATCGCCATCCGCCAGCGCGTGCCGCTGGCAGCGCTTCGTCAGCACAGATAGCGGGGCCAGTTGCCGCAGGTGGGAAACGGCACGGCACCGGCCCGCACCCCCGCAGCCTGCCCTTGATGGAGCAGCCGGTGGGGGCGGCGGTCCGGCCCGCCTATTTCGCCTCCGCCGTCCGCGCCAGCTCGTCGAGCAGGCGGACGCCAAAGCCGCTTTGCCCCTTGGGCACCAGCGGGGTGCCGCTGGCGTCGTTGACCCCGGCAATGTCGATATGCGCCCAGGGCATTTTTTCATCGACAAAAAAGCCGATGAAATGCGCGCCCAGGCTGGCACCGGGCCCCTGGCTGGGGGCGATATTGCGGATGTCGGCGATGTCCGACTTCATCCGCTCGGCATATTTGGGATGCAGCGGCATCCGCCACACTCGCTCGCCGCTCGCTTCGCCGGCTTTGGTCAGCTGCGCCGCCAGCGTCTCGTCGCGCGCGAAGAGCCCGGCATATTGATCGTCCAGCGCACCGACAATCGACCCGGTGAGCGTCGCGATATTCACAATCCCGCGCGGCGCGTGGGTGGCCGCAACATATTCATTGGCATCGGCCAGCACCAGCCGCCCTTCGGCATCGCTGTTCAGCATTTCGATGGTCTTGCCGGAAAAGGTGCGGACGATATCGCCGGGGCGCTGGGCATTGCCGTCGGGCATATTCTCGGCCAGCGCCGCGACCGCCATGACATGCACTGGCGCGCGCGATTTGGCGAGGCTGAGCGCCGCGCCCATCACCGATGCGGCGCCCGACATGTCGGCCTTCATATCCCACATGCCCGCGCCGGGCTTGAGCGAAATGCCACCCGAATCAAAGGTGATGCCCTTGCCGATTAGCGCGAGCGGCGCGGCCTCGCTGCCCGGGCCGCGATAGCGCACGATCATGATGCGCGAACCGCGCGGGCTGCCCTGACCCACGCCGACGATGCTGCCCATGTTAAGCCGCCGCATCGCCGCCTCGTCCAGCACCTCGATGGTCACATTGGCGGTGCTGCCAAAGGCCTTGCGCACTTCGGCAATGAAGCTGTCGGGATAGATGACATTGGCCGGTTCGTTGGCAAGGTCGCGCGACAGACGCACCCCATCGACCAGCGGAGCGTGCCGCCCCGTAAAGGCCGCGCGCGCCGCCGCCGCATCGCCGCCGACCAGCGTGACCGGGTCGGCGGGCGGTGCCTTGCGATCAACGGTCTTGTACCGGTCAAACCGATATTGGCCCAGCGCAAAGCCATAGGCGACGTCGGCCGCTTCGGCCCCGGTAAAGGCCCCGGTGATGGTGACGGGCTGCGCTTCGCTGCGCAGCTCCTGCGCGGCCTTGCCGCCCGCTTCGGCGCGGGCCAACATGGTGGCGTCGGTGCCGGTGCCGACCAGCAGGATGCGGGCATAGGCCCCCATGCCGCGCAGCGACAGCGTCGACCCGGCCTTGCCATCAAATTTCGCCGACGCGATCGCCGCGCCAATGGCCGCGCGCTCCGCATCGGTCAACGTAACGCCCGTGAGCGCGGGCAGATCTGCCGCCGCCGTCAGGATGACCAGCGCGCCGCCGGGCGCCGCGGACGCGGCAAAACCAATGGGCCGCTCGGCGCTGTGGCTTTGCACCGACGGAACGACACCCGATCCGACAAAGGTTTGCGCTGACAGCGAGGCCGGCAGCGCGGCAAGCGCAAGGCAACTGGCAAGCAAGGCAATTTTCGACCGCATCTCAAACTCTCCGTAAACTCAGGATGGCTGTTTGTAACTTTGTTACATCTAACCGCAATCCCTATTCGATGCGGCGGTTGATGCAAGTGGCTCTCGACAGACGGTCGCGGCCCCGCCACCATCGGCAAATGATTGCCAGCGGCAGCGGCGGCGGCGAATGGAGAGGCGGGACGGGTGGTGCGCAAATTTCTGATGGGCCTGGTGATTGTGCTGCTGGGGCTGGCCGGTGGCCTGGCGCTGTGGGAACCGCTGACCGTTACCCCGGGGCGGCCTGCGGCCTTCACGCCCGGCTCGGTTGAAATTGCCCGCGACGGCTTTGGCGTCCCGCATATCTTTGGCGATAGCGATGCCGATGTCGCCTATGGCGTTGCCTATGCCCATGCCGAGGATGATTTTGCGACGCTGCAAGAGGTGCTGGCGATGACCCACGCGCGCGCCGGGGCGATGATCGGCGCGGACGGGGCCAAGGTCGATTTCGCGGCGCATCTGCTGGACATTCGCGCGACGGTTGACCGCGATTGGGCGACGCTGCCTGCCGACGTCCGGCGGCTGTTCGATGCCTATGCGGCGGGGCTTAATCATTATGCCGAAAAACATCCGGCAGAGGTGCGGCTGACCCGCCTGTTTCCCGCCACGGGGCAGGATGTGGTGGCGGGCTTTGTGCTGCGCTCGCCTTTCTTCTTCGGCCTGGATGCCACGCTGGGCGCGCTGGTAGAGGGCAAGACGCTGGGGCGTGAGGGCGGGCCGCCGCTGGGTCCGGGTGCACCCCTGGGGCCGCCGACGCCCGTGGGACGCGATGCCCCCGACAATGGCTCCAATGCCTTTGCCATTGCCCCGGCGCGGTCGGGCGACGGCGCGACCCGGCTGGTGTCCAACTCGCACCAGCCGTGGGAGGGCGGCGTCGCCTGGTACGAACTGGTGGTGCACAGCAAGGAAGGGTGGGATTTTGCCGGGGCCAATTTCCCAGGCTCGCCTTATCCCTTCCTTGGGCACAACAAATATCTGGGCTGGACCAATACGGTCAACCGTCCCGACCTGATCGATGTCTATCGCCTCGCGCTTGATGCCAGCGGCGAAAATTATCGTTTTGGCGGCAAATGGCTGCCACTGGCGCGAAAACGCGTGTGGTTGAAGGTGAAATGGGGGCCCTTCACCCTCCCCGTGCCGCGCACGCTTTACCGCTCGGTGCATGGGCCGGTGATTATCAATGACCGCGGGGCCTTTGCCATCCGCTATGCCGGGATCGACCAGCTCAGGATGGTGGAGCAATATTATCGGCTCAACAAGGCGCGCAATTTCACCGAATGGCGCGCGGCCATGGCGGGGCAGGGGGTGCCGGCGACCAATTTCATCTATGCCGATGCGGCAGGCAATATTGCGATGTTTTACAATGCGATGTTCCCTGATCGCGCGCCAGGATTCAACTGGCGCGGCGAGTTGCCGGGCGATGATCCGCGCGCGCTGTGGCGCCGCACCCTGCCCTTTGGCCGCGTGCCCGCGCTGGTCAATCCGGCCTCCGGCTATATCATGAACGCGAACAACAGCCCGTGGGTCGCGGCGGGCCCCGGCGACGAGCTGGACCCGGCGGCCTTTTCGCCGCTGCTGGGCATTGAAGATGATGACACCAACCGGTCGGTCCGCGCGATCGAACTGCTCGAAAGGCCGGGGCCCATCGACGAAGCGCGGTTGAAGGCGATCAAATTTGACACCGGCTATGCCCGGGCCAGCTATGTGCGGCCCTGGATGGACAAGCTGCTGGCGCTCGATGCCAAGGGCGACAAGCAGCTGGCGGCGGCGCAGGCGTTGCTGCGGCAATGGGACTGGACGCTCGATGGCAAGGGGCGCGGCGATGCGCTGGCGCTGATGGTGCTGCGCCCGGCCAACGGCAACCATTATCGGCGGTTGCCGACCACCCCCGATCCGCGCGCGGTGCTGACCGAGATGAGCGGCCATTTGATGACCCATTTCGGGCGGCTCGATCCGCCCCTGGGCGACGTGCTGCGGCTGCGGCGCGGCACGGTGGATCTGCCGCTGGACGGCGGCAACGATACGCTGCGCGCCTCGACCCTGTGGGATGTGGAGGAGGATGGGCGTCTGAAGGTCCGCCACGGCGACAGTTTCCTCATGTTCATCAGCTGGGATCGCGCCGGCCGGGTGCGCAGCGAATCCATTCAGCCGTTCGGCAGCGCCACCACCCGCCCCGACAGCCCGCATTATGCCGACCAGGCCCCGCTGTTCGTCGAAAAGCGGCTGAAACCGGTGCTGTTCGATCCCGCCGCGTTGATGGCCACCAACCCGCGCCGTTATCGCCCGTAACGGCGCTGTCCTTTCGTCATCACGCTCTAACAGCGCGTGCGGGCGCAGCGGCTGTGATAGTCGCTCCACCAGGCCCGGTCGCGCAGCCGTTGTTCATTGGTGCGGTTGTCGCCGGACCGGATAGCGCCGATGCCGCTGAACGGCAGCGCAGATGAGCTGGACCGGCCGGCCTGCGCCGATTGCGCGGCCCGCGCGGCACGCTGCGCTTCGGTTTCGCATCGCTGCGGGTTCAGATTGCAGAACCGCACGGTCCAGCCGTCATCGACAAACAGCTGCATCGCCTGAAGCGAGTCGGCGCGGGTGACCTGTTCCATCACATCGCGCTGCTTCAATATGGCGCGGGCCGCATGATAATAGGCAAAGTCGAAATGCGTCGCGCTTTCCTCGACATACAGAAAGCGGCCATGCTTGCCATCGTCGCGGAACAGACGGCTGCGGCGCACCCCGGGGCGATTGGGATGGGGCTCGCGCATATATTCGGGCCGATATCCGGGCCCCATGGCCGCGCTGGCCCCGACAATCCGGTCCAGCAGCGTCTCAAAACCGGGAAGGATCGGATGCTGCGGGGTCCAGGGGCTTTGCACCTGGGGCTTTAACGCGGTGACCCGGCAAGCGGCCTCATGCTCCCCTGCGCTATCCTTGCCGAAATACAGGATCGTCATGATCGTCGTGCCCTGCACCTCGCGGAAGTAGACGTGATTGGTCGCTTGCGGCGCGCGTTGAAAACCGTTGGCGCTGAGCAGCGCGGCCATGTCCTTGCCCGCTTCAATATCCCAGCAGATGTTGAAGGCGGACAGGACGGCGCGCTCTTTCTCTCCCAGCGCCGCGCGCGCGGGCGTTGCGGCCAGCGCGAGTGTCGCTGCGGCGGACAGCAGGGCGAACATTTTCGTGAGGGCCATCATTGCCGTTTGGTCCGCGCCAGCGGTGTCAGACGAAGCGCCGCCAGCGCCTGTTTTTCCACCCACCCCCGCTGCCCGGGCTGTGCCGCGCAAAAGGCAGCGACCAGATCATCATCGTCGCTGACCAGGATGGTGCGCATCACCACCTCGCGCTCCACCCCCAGCGGTTCGAGCAGCTTGCCGCGTTCGACAAAGCTGATGGCGCGAACGGGCGTGCCCTTGCTGGCCGAGGGTGCGGGCAGGGTCACGACCTCGACCTTTTCAGGCGCGGGGCTGCTTTTTTGTTTGGCGACCAGCGCGTCGCGGCGGTCAATCAGCGCCGCCGGGGCCTTCACCGGCGCATCGGCCCCCAGATCGGCGAACACATTGGGCGTGATGGACACGCCGCACATGATCTGCGGTTGACCGGGGTATTGGAACCAGCGCGTCCGGTCCAATGAATCGCCCAGCATATTGGTCAGCGTCGACGGATAGACGAGCTGCCAGCGCCCCAGCGGATCGGTGAACACCGCGTCCTTCCAGATATTGGGGCCCTTTTGGGTGATGATCCCGCCCCATTGCGCGCGTCCCGGCACGGGCCACAGCGCTTCGTCGGTCGCAATTGGTGCCACTAGCTTGTCGGGTCCCAGATCGAACCGGTCGCTTTGCGCAGCGGCACCCGGCGCAACAAACAGCAGGGCCGCCGCCGCCGCATAGCCAGCCTGCTTTGCCAAATTGGGCATAAAATTGGGTGATCCTTGTGCTGTTGCCCGCACCAACCAGCGACCAAGCAGGCGCGGGCGGGGTGAAACACGCATCAAAAATGGCCACAATATCGGGCCTAAATCAAGGCCAATTTGCCGGCTGATGCGCGGCGCGTGGATCGGGGTCCTTGCCCCCAGGTCGACAATGTCGGTCGGTTCATCGAAATGAGGCTGCCTTGCGCCCATTTCCGCCCGCTTGCGCATTGGACATTGGCAAGCGCGGGCCAAAGCGCCAAAACGATGCCAACGCTTTTCATTATAAAGAGGATGACCATGACTCGCCTTCGCTCGCTTGCCCTAGCCATTACATTGACCAGCGCGCTGGTGTCGGCGCCGGTCCTGGCCAAACCGCGCGCGGTCAAGGCCGCGCCGGTGTCGGAGCTGGTCAAGGCGGTCAGCATCCCGCACGAAAGCTTCACCCTGCCCAACGGCCTGCGCGTGATCGTGCACGAGGATCGCAAGGCGCCCGTCGTTGCTGTGTCGGTGTGGTACCGCGTCGGGTCCAAGCATGAGCCGAAGGGCAAGACCGGCTTTGCGCATCTGTTTGAACATCTGATGTTCAATGGGTCGGAAAATGCCCCGGCTGATTTCTTTGAACCGCTGCAACAGGTTGGCGCGACCGATTTCAACGGCACGACCTGGCTCGATCGCACCAATTATTTCCAGACGGTGCCGACCGGCGCGCTCGACCTGGCGCTGTTCCTGGAAAGCGACCGCATGGGCCATTTGCTGGGCGCGGTGACGCAGGAAAAACTCGATAACCAGCGCGGCGTGGTGCAAAATGAAAAGCGCCAGGGGGACAATAACCCCTTTGGTCTGCTGTGGTATGATGTTCAGGAAAATCTGTTTCCCAAGGGCCACCCCTATCACCACAGCACCATTGGTTCGATGGCCGACCTGAATTCGGCGTCGATGGACGATGTCCGCAAATGGTTCACCGACAATTATGGCCCCAACAATGCCGTGCTGGTGCTGGCGGGAGACATCGACGTTGCGACCGCAAAGGAACGCGTGACCAAATGGTTCGGCGACATCCCGCGCGGCCCCGATATCCCGGTGGTCAATGGCGGCGTGCCGACGCTGCCCGCGCCGCTCGCCAAAGTGGCAAAGGACCAGATTCCGACGACGCGCATCCACCGCATGTGGACCTTCGGCGGACTGAATGAAGGCGATTCGATGGATATGCAGCTCGCGGCGTCGGTGCTGGGCGGCCTGTCATCCTCGCGGCTCGACAATGCGCTGGTCCGCAAGGAAGCGATCGCGGTGGGCGTTTCTGCCTTTGCCGTGCCCTTTGAAGATGCCAGCATTTTCATGGTCCAGGCCGATGTAAAGCCGGGCGTTGACACGGCGCTGGTCGCCCGGCGGCTGGACGAGGAAATCGCTGCCTTTATCAAGGCCGGCCCGACCAGCGACGAATTGCAGCGGGCCAGCGCCAGCTATTTGGGCGGGGCCATTGCCGGGCTGGAATCGGTCGGCGGATTTTCGGGCAAGGCGGTCGCGCTGGCCGAAGGCGCGCTTTATTCCAACGACCCCGCTTTTTATCGCACCGAACTGGCCCGGCTGGCCAAGGCCACCCCGGCCAGCGTGACCGCGGCGATGGGCAAATGGCTGACGCGGCCGGTTTTCTCGCTCACCTATGAACCCGGCCAGCGCACGGCGGGGGGCGAGGATCGCGGCGGCGCCGCCATTCCTGCGGGCCCGGCCGATGCCAAGATGGTGACGGCGCAGCCCGCTTTCTATGCCAATCCGGCAGCGGGGGGTGCCTCCGCACCCGCGCCGACGGCGGCGGTCGACCGGTCCAGCTTTCCGCCGGTGGGCGAGCTTAAGGCGCTCGATTTTCCGGCGGTTGAGCGCGCGCGGCTGAAAAACGGGATGGAGGTCGTCTTTGCACGACGCGCCGCCGTGCCCACGGTCAATGTCGCCTTGTCCTTTGACGCGGGCTATGCCGCCGATCCCAAGGATGCGCTGGGCACCCAGTCGCTGATGCTCAGCTTGATGGCCGAAGGCACCACCACGCGCGATTCGACCGCGCTGGCCGAGGCGCAGGAACGGCTGGGCGCGCGGATCAACGGCAGCGCGGGCGACGACGAAACGGTGTTTTCGCTGTTCGCGCTGAAACCCAATCTGGCGGCGTCCATCGACCTGCTCGCCGATTATGTCCGCAACCCCGCCTTTGACGAGAAAGAATTGGAGCGGGTGAAGGCGCAGCAGCTGACCCGGCTGGCGGCGGAACAGAATAATCCCAATGCCCTGGCCTCGCGCACGCTGGCCCCGCTGCTTTATGGCAAGGCGCACCCCTATGGCATCCCGCCATCGGGTCTGGGCGATATGGCGGCGGTCAAGGCGGCGACACGCGGCAGCCTGGCGGCCTTTCATGGCAGCTGGTTGCGGCCCGACAATGGTCGCATCTTTGTGGTGGGCGACACCAGTTTGAAAGAGGTGGTGCGCCTGCTCGACAAGAGCTTTGGCAAATGGCGGGCCCCTGCCTCGGCCAAGCCGGTCAAGGATTTCTCTGCCGCCATCCCCGCACCATCGCCGCGCATCGTGCTGATCGACCGGCCCAAGGCACCGCAGTCGGTGATTGTCGCGGGGCAGGTGCTGGACGCAAAGGGGACCGACAGTCTGGAGGTGCTGCGCGCCGCCAATGAGATTTTTGGCGGCAGTTTCCTGTCGCGCTTCAACACCAATTTGCGCGAGACCAAGGGCTGGTCCTATGGTGTGCGGACGCAGATATTGGGCTATCGCGACCGCGTCTCCTTCGTGGCGCGCGCGCCGGTGCAATCCGACCGGACGGGCGATTCGATTCGCGAGCTGCAAAAGGATCTGGCCGCGTTCCTGGGGGACAAGGGCGTGACCGCAGAGGAGCTGACGCGCATGGCCAACGGCAATGTGCGCGAACTGCCGGGCAGTTTTGAAACCTCGGGCGATGTGCTGGGCGGTTTGCAGACCATCAGCAACTTCCGCCGCGGCGACGATTATTATGAAAAGCTCGCGGATCTGTATCGCGGGATGACGGCGCAGGCGGTTGACGCTGCTGCGCGCACCCATTTGCGCCCCGATCAGCTGGTCTATGTCGTCGTCGGCGATGTCGAAACCGTCAAACCGCAGCTTGACGGGCTGGGCCTGCCCGTGGAAGTGGTGGCACCAGCGGGCCCGCCTGCCGAATAACCCCACCACGCCCCTATTTTTTCAGGAGAGAGATGATGTCGAATGTTGCCGGCGCTTATGATTGCGTTACCAAATCGCCCATGGGCGACCAGAAGTCGGTTTTCACGGTGGTTGTCGATGGCGACAGCTTCACCGGCAGCAACGCTGGCGGCATGGGATCGCTGGACGTCGAAAATGGCAAGGTTGATGGCAATAAGCTGACCTGGACCATGAACATGAAGGTGCCGATGCCGATGACGCTGGAATGCGAGGCCACGGTGGATGGCGACACGCTGACCGGTTCGATCAAGGCGGGCCCCTTTGGCTCGATGGCCATGACGGGCACGCGCCAGGGCTGAAGCATATGGCGCTTCAGCGGATTTCGGCTTTCAATCATCACGTTCGTCGTCCTGAAACACGTTCAGGACGACGGCGCTGGTTGGTGAAGCTGGTTTGCGTTTAAGCGAAGCATGTTTTAATCGACCGTCTGCCAGCGAATAATCAGGCCCGCGCCGCTCCAATCTGGGCGGTGCGGGCCATTTTATTCCGTGGGTATGGCCATGCCCGTGCTGAACGCGCATAGGCCGTGGCGAATGTCTGATGCCGCCTCTTCCCCCGCACCTGCACCCAAGCACCGCAGCCTGCCCGGCCCGCGCGAAACCACCGTGATGATGGCGATGCTCATGGCGCTCAACGCCATGGCCATCGACACGATGCTGCCTGCGCTGCCCGATATGGCCCGCGACCTGGACATCGCGGTCAGCAATCACCGCCAGTATATCATCGGCGTCTATCTGATCGGCACGGCGGTCGGCTCGCTCTTCTATGGGCCGCTTGCCGACCGCTATGGCCGCAAACCGGTAATGCGCTGGGCGCTGGTTGCCTATGTGCTGCTCGCGCTGGGCGGGGCGCTGGTGAATGGCTTTGGCATCATGCTGGCGCTGCGGCTGGGGCATGGCTTTGCCGGCGCGGCGCTGGGGGTGGTGGTGACCGCCATCATCCGCGACCTGTTTGTCGGCGATGCCATGGCGCGGCGCATGTCCAGCATCTTTCTGGTGTTCATGGTGGTGCCAGTGATTGCCCCGTCGATTGGCGCGGTTATCGCGGCGCTGGCGGGGTGGCGGGCCATATTCGTGCTGATGGCGCTGCTGGGCCTGGCCATGATGGTGTGGATTCGCCGCCTGCCCGAAACGCTGGATCCCGCCAATGTCCGCCCGCTTGACATGCGCACCATGGCGGCGGGGTGGCGCGACGTGTCGCTCCACCGGCGTGCGGCGGGCTATATGGTCGCGGCGGGGCTGATGCAGGGTGCACTCTATGGCTATCTCAACAGCAGCGAGCAGATTATTGGGGAAGTATTCGGCGCGCGCGATGCCTTTCCCATCGTCTTTGCGGTTATCGCCATTGGCATCGCTGCGGCCAATTTTTCCAACAGCCGGATCGTCGAACGGTTCGGCGCGCGCCGCGTGTCGCAAACGGCGCTGTTCGTCTTTCTGGGCTTTGCGCTGCTCCAGATTGCGGCCTCGCTGGGTGGCCATGAAACGCTGGTGCTGTTCACACTGGTGCTGACCTTCAACGTCGGGCTGATCGGCTTTGTCGGATCGAATTTCGGGGCGATCGCGATGGAGGATTTCGGGCGCATGGCGGGCGTGGCGTCCTCCTATCAAAGCTTTGCCCGCGGGCTGATCGCCGCGCTGGCGGGGGCGTGGATTGGCCAGCAATTTGACGGCTCCACCCTGCCGCTGGCGCTGTCCTTCACGGGCGCGGCGTCGGCGGCGATCCTGCTGGTGCTGTGGGCCGAACGCGGCCGCCTGTTCACCCGCCCGGGCACCGCCCCGCGCGCGCCCTTTTGAAGCCGCAAGTCCGCAAGGGGGCATAGAAAAGGGGGCACATCGGCCCCCTTTTCCAACCACTTTGACTGGTCAGCGATCAGCCAGCCGTTTCGCGCCCGACGTGGCTGCGGCCCCGGCTATAGGTGAAATAGACCACCAGCCCGATCAGCGTCCAACCCAGGAACATGAGTTCGGTGTAGCCCGACAGCTGCGAAAACAGGAAGACGCAGCCCGCCGCCGCCAGCGGGCACACCAGCCAGAACAGCGGCGTGCGGAACGGGCGGTGGCGCGTCGGATCGGTCCGGCGCAGGATCATCACCCCGACCGCGACGGTGAAAAAGGCGAACAAAGTCCCCGAATTGGAGATATCCGCCAGCTTGCCCACGGGGAACAGCGCCGCGAACAGCGCGACGAAAATGCCCGTGCACATCGTCACGACATGCGGCGTCCCATATTTGGGGTGCAGGCGCGAGAACATGTCGGGCAACAGCCCGTCGCGCGCCATCACGAAAAAGATGCGCGTTTGTCCGAACATCATCATCAGGATGACCGACGGCAGCGCCAGGCCAGCGGCAATGGCGACCAGATCGCCCGCCCAGCCCTGACCAATTTCGCGCAGGACAAAGGCCAGCGCATCGTCGGACTGCGACAGCGCGCCACCCGGCTGGGCTCCGATGCTGCCAATCGCGCCGGCGGCGACCAGCAGGTAAATGACGGTGCAGATCGACAGGCTGCCGATCAGGCCGATGGGGATGTTGCGCTGCGGATTGATGGTTTCTTCCGCCGCCGTCGACACCGCGTCAAAGCCGACATAGGCAAAGAAGATCGACGCCGCCGCTGCCGCGACCCCGACGGTCACCATATTGTTGCTGATGGGGTCCATCACCTCTTTGGCAAAAAAGCCATTGGGGCTGAAGGGTTCAAAATTGGCGGCATTCACGGCGGGCAGCGCCAGCGCGAGGAAGAGAAGCAGCGCCGACACCTTGATCGCGACCAGCACCGCGTTGAATCGCGCGCTTTCCTTGGTCCCGATGATCAGCAGCGCCATGCAGACAAGGCCAATGAGCATGGCCGGAATATTGATCAGGCCGGGGGTTTCGCCCGGCGCGACGGGATCAAAGGGCCCCTTCACAAAGGTGTTGGGGATGTCCAGCCGGAATATCTCCTCGGCCAGCGAGACCATATAACCCGACCAGCCGACCGACACCGCCGATGCGGCAATGGCATATTCCAGCACCAGTGCCCAACCGACGATCCAGGCGACGACTTCGCCAAAGGTGGCATAGCTATAGGTATAGGCCGAACCCGAAACCGGCACCATCGACGCCAATTCGGCATAGCAGAGCGCCGCAAGCGCGCACACCACGGCGGCGATGACAAAGCTGATCATCATCGCCGGGCCGGCCTTGTTCGCCGCCTCTGCCGTCAGCACGAAAATGCCGGTGCCGATGATGGCCCCGATGCCCAACATGGTCAGTTGCAGGGCACCCAAGGTGCGGGTGAGCGATTTTTTTTCGGCCGTGGCCAGGATTGCGTCGAGTGGCTTGACGCGTTGAAACAGCATGGATCGTCCCCTTGGTCGGCGGCGCTGCGACATGCGCTGCCTTGTTCTGAATGGCGGGGAGACTAGCCGCATCAGCGGCCAGCGCAACTTAATTTCATCGGTTTTCCGGGGGCAAGGCCGATTCGGTCGGCGGTGTCCCGAGCGTCAGCGCACGGTAAAGCGAATGCGGTCGATCACTCGTCCGCCGGGATCGACCAGCGTCACCAGATGCGACCCCGGGCGCGGGGCAATGTCGGCCCCCTGTTCGGCATCGCCCAGCGGCTGTTTGCCGATCAGCAACCGGTGCCCCGCGCTCGCGCCGCTGACGCGGATGGCCAGCCGCTGACGGTCGCCCGGAATGTCGGGGTCCAGCGCATAGATGCTGCCATTGGCGGGGCTGGCGATGCGCGGGCGGCGCGCGGCGGCGGGCGCGGCGGCGGCGATGCCCTGCGCCGTGCCGGTCAGGAAATATTCGCGGCGCGGCGGCTCGCGCGTGCCAGGCAGGCTGATCTGGCGCGCTTCCACCCCGGCGGGCATCGGCGGCGCGCGCCCGGGCCGCCCGGCGTGCAGCGCCAGCATCACGTCGCGCCAGACGGGTGCGGCCCCGGCGGTCCCCGATACGCCGCGCATCGAATCGCCCTCCAGGTTGCCGACCCACACCGCCACCGTGAAGCGGTCGGAAAAGCCGATGCACCAATTGTCGCGCATCGCTTTGGACGTGCCGGTCTTGACCGCCGCCCAAAAAGGCAAGCGCAGCGCGCTGTCGGCCCCAAAGGCATCGGCGCGCGCCGCCGCATCGGCCATGATATCGGCGGTGACAAAGGCCGCCGCCGCGCTGACAATCGGGCGCGGCGCAGGGGTGGGCGCGTCGGTGACGAGCCGCACGGGCGACCAGCGCCCGCCATTGGCCAGGGTGCGAAAGGCATTGGCCTGTTCCACCAGCGACACCTCGGCAGAGCCCAGCGCCAGCGAAAAACCGTAATATTCGCCGTCCTCGATAATGCCGTGATAGCCAAGGTCCCACAGCCGGTCGCGAAAATCCTGAACATCGCCCAGGACCAGCGCGCGCACCGCAGGGACATTCAGCGACCCGGCGAGCGCCGCGCGGACGCTCACGGGACCGCGAAAGCTGCGGTCGTAATTTTTGGGCACATAGAGGCCGGACGCGGTGTCGAGCTGCACTGGACTGTCGTCCAGGATCGAAGCCGCGGTCAGCCAGCCGCGCTCGATCACCTGCGCAAATAAATGCGGTTTCAGCGTCGATCCCGCCTGGCGGCGGGCATTGGCGCCATCAACCGCCCCAGCGGTGGATTTAAGGCCGACGCCGCCGACATAAGCGAGCATGTCGCCGCTGGCGTTGTCGAGCACCACCACCGCGCCATCGCGCACCCGGGTTTCACCCAGTGCCTGCAATTGGCGGCGCAGCGCCGCGCTGGCGCGCTGCTGAATCGCGGCGTCGAGCGTGCTCGTGACCCGGCGACCGGGTTGGTCGAGCAACCGGACCGCCAGATGCGGGGCCAGCCCCGGGTCCCCGCGCAGCGCCCGGGTGCCGCTGGTCAGCGACGCGGCGGCCGCCGTCAGCGCGTCGCATTCGTCCGCCGCCACCCCGCGGCAGGCGCGCCGGGCGAGCGCCGCGCTGGATGCGCCGGGATTGGGCAGCAGCGCCGCGAGCAACCGCGCATCGCGGGCGCTCAGCTGCGCGGCGGGCTTGCCAAATAGTGCCCCTGCGCCAGCGCCAATGCCCTGCACCTCGCCGCGAAGGGGCAACAGGTTGAGATAGGCCTCCAGCACCTCGTCGCGGCTCCAGTCGTCCCCCAGCGCCAGCGCCGCCCGCATCTGGCGCAGCTTTTGAACCCAGCCGCGCTGCCCCGGCTGCGCCAGTTCGGGGGCCAGAAAGGCGGCCAGCTGCATGGTGATGGTCGATGCCCCACGCGACGCATCGCCGGTGACCCGCGCCCGCGCGGCGGCGGCGACCGCCAGCCAATCGACGCCGTCATGGCGGCGAAAGCGGCGGTCCTCGCTGGCGATGATGGCGGCAGGGACAGGCGCAGCGATGGCCGCCAGCGGCACCCACGCGCCGCGCCGGGCCGCGAAATTCACCCGCTCGCTGTCCAACAGCGCGCCGTGCCGGTCATAAAGCCACGCCTCGCTGGGCTGCCACCCGGCCTTGACTGCGGCAAAATCGGGCATCGGCGGTGGCCGCGTCCACCACAAGAGGGCGAGCATCGCGCCCGCCCCTGCCAGCAGGATCAGCCACCACCAGCGGATGCGGCGCGGCGGCTGCACCGTGCCGTGGCTCGCGCTGCCGCACTGGCCATCGCCCATCGCCGCCGCAGCGCCAGCGGGCTGGGCGGGGACGGATTTGCCATGGGCCGCGCGCTCAGCTGCCACCTGCGGCAATCGTCACGCTGCCGTTCGGATATTGGCCGTTCACGGCGGGCGAATACATGGCCTCCACCCGCGTCGGCGGCAGGGTGAAGCGGCCCGAACTGTTGAGCCGCAGCACATATTCCACGCTGTGCGTCCCTTGCGGCAACCAGGCGAAATAGCCGCGCCAGCCATCGCGGCCGCGCTCGACATAGCTGGGCTGCGCGCCCCCACCCTCCGCCTCGGCGGCGAGCAGGGCCGATTGGCCGCCCAGATTGCCGACAATCGTCGCCCCTGGCGGCACCGGATCGGCGATGACCACCCAGCTGCGCGCCGCCGTGGCGGTGACGGTAATTCGCACCTTCACCACATCGCCGCGCGTCAGCTGGCCCTTGGTTGCGGCCCTGACCACGCTGACGCTGCGTTCGATCCGGTATCCGGCACTGACCGGGGCAATCAGCGGCACGGCGGCGCGGATGGCGACCATGGCCCAGGGTGCGCCGCCGCCGTCATGCGCCAGCGACAGCGGCCCGGGCGCGCTGAGCGGCAGGGTCAGCGGCGGCGCATCGGCGGCCAGCGGCCAGCTGGCCGCGGCGCTGGCCCCCGCCAGCGACACGCGGGTCGTGCCGCCAATGGCGCTGGCGGGATAGAGACCGGCAAAGCGGCGGACCACAACCGCGCCCCACGCATTTGCGGGCGTCGTATCCCAATGGCCGCGTCGCTGCCGCTGGGCAATGCCAACCATCAGCTTGCCGGCATCGGCATCCCAGCCGCGCCGCCCCAGCACGGCGTCGAGCAGCTTGATCGCCATTTCGTCGCCGCTGACCATCATCCACCAGGGGGCATTGGCGGCGTCCACCAGGTCGAGCCGCGTGCCTTCATACACCAGCCGCTTGCGCAGCTCGGCCTCGGCCGCACTGCGCAGCGATGCGGCGTTGCGCAGGCCCGCGATACGGTCCACCGCGCCCAGCCAGTCGGCCAGCAGACCCGTCGGCATATCCGCCGGGGCGATGTCAATCTCCCCGGCCAGCGCCGCGCTCGCCGCGCCGTGACGCGCCAGCGCCGCCAGCCCGGCAACCTTGATCAGCCGCAGGTCCGCCGGGCCCATCATCTCGCGCGCCAGCCGCCCATCGACCACCGCCTGCATCGCGGCAATCATCCGGGCCTTGGGCTCGGCAGGCAGGGCAAAGCCACTCGCCGCCGTGATGGCCAGCACATAGGCGGTCAGTTCGGGCGATCCCTTCACCCTATCGCTCGGGAAATAGCGGATCAGCCCGTCGGCGTCCTGATACAGCGGCAATTCGCCCGCCAGCGCCTGCCACCGCGCGCTATCGCCCAGCGCCACGGCGCGCGACAATTGCTGCTCAAAACAATTCCAGGGATAGGCAGCCATATAGTCGCGCACCCCGGCCAGCGGCGGCGCGACCGTATCAGACAGGCGAATGTCGACGCTTGCCCCGGCCAAGGCCCCTTGCGGCAGGGTGACCGGCAGGCTGGTTGCGGGCCCGACCGGCACCAGGCTGGCGGCCCAGGTGGTGACGGGGATGGCGGCGACGACGTTTTGCGTCGTCACCAGCCGGTCGCGCAGCTTGCCATCGCGCGACGCCACATCGACGGTCCAGCGGATGTCACCGGCGGCGGCGGGGGCGGTCATGCTCCAGCTGACCGGCACGGCACCGCGCGCCGGAATGGTGACGGTCAACGGCGCGCCCGTTGCCACCGCAGGGGCCAGCGTCGGCGTGGCGGTGACGGTGACCGGCTTGTCGGTGCCATTGCGCAGGGTGAAGCGCGCGTCATAGGCATCGCCGGTGCGCACCAGTTCGGGCATGGCGGCAAAGACCGCCAGGTCCTGCACCGTCCGCACGCTCGCCTCGCCCGTCCCGAACAGGCCGGGCCCGGCTGTTGCGACCGCGACAAAGCGGAATGCGGACAGATTGTCCGACAGCGGCACGTCAATGGTCGCGCGCCCGCGTGCGTCGAGCGGCACGCGGCCCTTCCACACCAGCATCGGGCGGAAATCCTCGCGCGCTAGGCCGGACATATCTTCCCCGCCGCCGCCACCGGGCGCGACGGCCTTGCGGCCATAATGGCGTTTGCCCACCACCTGCATCTGCGCGGTGGAGGTCAGCACGTCCAGGGTGCGCTGCCCCATCATCGCGTCCAGCAGTTTCCAGCTTTCGTTGGGCGCCAGTTGCAACAGCGCCTCGTCCACGGCGGCAAAGGCGATTTCGGCGCTGGCCGGGGGTTTGCCGCCTGGCGCGCTGACCGCTACCTGCACCTTGGCGGTTTCGCGCACGGCATAGCTTGGCTTGTCGGCGGTCACCTTGACGCCAAGCTGGCTGCCTTCCCACCCGACCTTGATGCGCGCGACGCCCATGCGATAGGCGGGCTTGCCCAGGTCCACCAAGGCGGTCGGCGGTGCGCCCTCGCTGTTGGTGATATCAAAGCCGATGGCGCGCTTCATCTTGCGGAACCAGCTTTCATTGCCCGTCACCCGCCCGCGCACCGCCATGACCGAGACATAGACGTCGGGGGCATAGGCCGCAGGCAATTTGACCGCGACCACCGGATTGTCGCCCGTCAACGGCTGGACAAAGCTGGTCAGCACGCCCTCGCGCTCCACCGTCACCAATGCCGTGGCCTCGCGGAACGGCATGCGCACCTGAAACTGCGCCGTCTCGCCCGCGCGGTAGCGGGGACGTTCGGGGATGACGTCCATACGGTCGCCATTGTCGCCGCCGAACCACCATTCATCATCGCCCGCCAGCCACACCGACCGCACCGCGCGCGCTTCATGGCCCGCGCTGTCGCGGGTGGTGGCGACCACCGTCACCTCACCCGACACGCCGGGCGCCATGGCACAGGATGCGCGGCCCAGCCTGTCGGTCCGCGCGGCGCACGTCACAGGCAGCCGCGTCGTCGTCATGCGATTGTCATAGGCGTAAAAGCCGCCGATCAGCCGCCGCCGGGCGGTGGTGATAGCGCGGCTATAGACGGCGACGCTGACCGGCTGGCCCGCCACCGGCTTGCCATCAATGCCCAGCGCCACCAGTTGCAGGCGCAAATCCTTGTCACGCATCAACCAGCCATCGGTTTTGACGCCCAGTTGAATGGCGGACGGGAACAGGCGGATGCGGCGGCTGGCGGTCAGCGTGTCGCCATTGGCATCCTCATAATCCATTTCCACCGCCATCACGACGGGTTCGGTAATCGGCTGGTCAATTTCGACGCTGGTCTGCGCCGTGCCATCGGCCCCCAGCGCCAGCGGGACGGTGCGCGCCAGCGGCAGGGGTGCTTCGGCCTCTTCGCCCGAATCGTCGAGCGCGGTGGTGCCCTCAGTCACTGGCATCCCGCCAAAATCCCAGCCGTCATAATCCTCGGGCGGGGACCAGCTGGCGTAAAAGGTGGTGCGCAGCGTGACCGGCAAACCGCCCGCCGCGCCGCCCGACAAATATCCGGCGAACAGCGACAGGGGCACGGCGGCAGGGCGCACTGGCGGTGCCTTGGGCCCCGTCACGCTCGCCCGCATCGTCGGCAGGCGATATTCATCAACGCGCACCGACTGGTCGGAAAACAGCGTCTGTTCCTCGCCCTTGGCATCCTTGGTCAGGAATTGCAGATCATAATCGCCCATCGGGGCGGCTGCAGGCACATTCCACACATTTTCGCCAATGCCATTGGCATCGATCGCAAAGGGCATGTCGAACTGCGTATCCGACCCGCGATGCGACAGGCGCAGCGTGCCCGCCATGCCGGGGGCAAAGGCAAAGCCGGTGCCGACCGGGCGGCGCAGAATATGCTTCATATTCACCGATTCGCCCGCCTTCACCAGCGCGCGGTCGAAAATGCTGTGCAGGATGGTTTTGCGTTCGGACCAGCCATAGGGCAGGTCGAAATCATAGGGGCGCAGGCCATCGCCCCAATCGGTGAGCGTAAAGCTGAAATCATCGCCCGCGCGCGCCGACACCATCAGCGCATGGCCCTCGCCAGTCGCGCTGCGCTCTGCCGGATCCTCGGCACAGCTGGAATAGGTTTCGGGCTGCGGCAGGCCGCTGCGCACCATCAACCGGCCTTGGGCATCGGTCACGCCGCGCGCCAGGCTGCGTCCGGTGCAGGCGTCGGTCACGCGCACCTCCGCGCCCGCGACGGGCAGGCCGCTGTCCAGCGACGTGACCCACGCCATGCTCGCCTCGCGCCCCCATTTGAAATGCACCGCCATGTTGGTGACCAGCGCGGCGGACGCGACATAGCGGGTGGCTTTCCGCCCCAGCAAGGCGGCGCCCAATTCGGGGCTGCGCAATTCGACGACGTAAAATCCGGGATCGGACAGCGGAATGCCGACGACCTCAAACTCCTTGCCCTTGCCTGGCAGAGGCAGCGACAGTTCGGCGCGCGCGGGTGTGCCGGCGGGGGCGTCGGCATAAACCGATTTGGTACCGGTATAATTGACGGTCCGCTCGCCGCCCTTGCCATCGGGCTCGTCGCGAAAATCGGTATCGTCGGCGTCATCGACGCGGTCCAGCCAGGCAAGGATGGCGGCGTCGTTGTCCGCGACCTTCAAACTGGCCCCGCTGATCGCCAATTGCTCGCGCTTCAGTTCGGCCTCTACCCCGCGCACCGTGACCGGCAGCACACCGCCCTCGCGCGCCTCCAATATGCCAAAGGGGGCAGCGAATTTCACCAGCGGCGGGGTGCGGTCAATCGCCACCGCTTGCGGAAAGCGCGCGGCATTCTGCAGCTTGCGGCCCGACTGGTCGGTCAGGTCCGCGGGCAGCACCAGCGTCGCCTCGCTCGCCTCGGGCAGCGGCCCGGCAAAGGTCACGGCGGTCAGGTGCGCGTCATTGTCGCCATCCGCCTGCGCCCGGCGCACCGTCCCCCCGGCCAGCCGCAAGGTTGCCGCCAGCGCGGTTTCGCGGGCAACCGGCGATGAAAAGCTGAGCGTGACGGGGCGCAGCGGGTGGCACCCGGCCTGCGCGCTGACGCGGGTGCAGGAAAAGCGCGCGGTAAAGGCGGGGCGCACACTGTAATCAAACCGCTGGTCGCGCGCGGCGGTGCGCGTCGGGGCCCCGGCTTGCTGAATGCGTGCATCCCAGACCAGCGCCATGTCCCGGCCAGGGGGCAGCGAGCGGCGGCATTTGGCAGCGACGATCCGGCTGAGAAAGGCGTCGCGATTCTCCCCGGCAGCGGGCATTTGCAGCGGCAGCCCGGCGGCGGTCAGGAAATCCTGCCGTTCCCAATTGCTGTTGCCAAGCCCGGCCAGAATGTCCGCCGTCGTCGCCGCAGGCAGCACGTCGAGGGGGATTTTTTCGCCAATGCCGTCCACCGCGCAATAGCCAAAGCGGCTGACCGACGCGCGATCGGCAGCGACATTGGTGGCAACCAAAAACACCTGCTCTTCCTCAATGCCGCTGAACGAGCCGCCCGCCAGCACCGCGCGCGCCGCCGGGCCGCCAGTGTCGATGGGAAAGCTGCGCGCGCCAATGATATCCGCCCCGCGCGCCGTGCGCAGCCGGTCGTTCAACGTCACGGCGCAGGCCTTGCCGCCCGGAATGGCGCGGTCAAATTCCAGCACCCAGGTGCGCGTGTCGGCCCAGCGGCCCTTGCCCGGCACCGGGCAGTCATGTTTGGCGGGAGCCACCGCGCGCGGATCGCCCAGCGCGACCATGTCCTCCGAAAAGCGCAGGGTAAAGCGGTTGACGCTGGCATCGCCTGCGCTGGCGCTGCCAGCGGTTGCCAGCACCACCTGCGGCGCGACATCGCCGCCCGCCGCTGCAAACAACAAGGCCAAAGGACCGAGCAGCGCCAGCCGCCGTGCCCCACCGCGCCACCCGCCGGTTGCCACTGCCATATCCCCGAATCCTCCCGCGCGCCCACCGCTATCTTGCTGGAATGGCCGCCGCCTGTCCAGCGCAGTGGCGGGGCGCGATCAGCGCATCAGCATCGGCCCCAGCCATTGTCCGCCGAACAGATGGACATGGAGGTGCGGCACCTCTTGGCCGCCATGGCCGCCAATATTGGCCAGCAGGCGATATCCGCGCACCGGCAGGCCCAGATCGCGCGCCACTTGTCCCACCGCGCGGACGTATCCGGCGATTTCATTCGCGCTCGCGCGGGCCGAAAAATCGTCCCAGCTGACATAGGGGCCCTTGGGAATGACCAATATGTGGATGGGTGCCTGGGGATTGATGTCGTGAAAGGCCAGCGCCCATTCATCCTCATACACCGTCTTGTTGGGCAATTCGCCGCGCAGGATGCGGGCAAAGATATTATTGTCGTCATAGGGCAGGGTGGCATCAATCGGCATGGGGCGCTCCTGTGCGGGCTTGGTGGTCAATGGCGGACAGCAGGCGGATGGTGGCAAGGCTGGCCGCACCGCGCGTCGGCACGGGCGGGCCGCCGTGCACGGCGTCGCGGAACGCAATCAGCTGCGCGGCATAGGTGGAGGGCCCGGCGAACTGCTGCGCCTGTTCCTGCCCGTCGACTGACCAGCGGCATTCATGCCCGCAGTGCGGTGCCAGCGGGTTGCGGATGGCCAGCCACCCCCGGCTGCCGGTAAAGCGGATCTGCGCCGACAAGGGCGCATCCATGGCGCAGCGCAGCCGCACGGCTGTGCCGCTGGCAGTGGTCAGGCGCGCGTCCGTGGCGATGTCGGCGCCGGCGGGATCGTCCGTCACCCAGCGCTGCGTGGCCGCCGCAAGGCTGAGCGGCGCGGCCAGCGCCGATGCCGCCCAATAGGCGGGATAGACCCCCAGGTCCCACAGCGCGCCGCCGCCAAGCCCGCGATCATAGCGGATTTCGCCCGGCGCCGGGGCAATGGGCACGCAAAATTCCGCCTCCACCTGCGTCAGCGTGCCCAGCGCGCCGCTTTGCACCAGCGCGCGCATATGCGCCGCCAGCGGGTGATAATGGCTGTGCTGCGCCTCCATCAGCAATCCGCCATGGTGGGCTTCCGCCGCCACCATCCCTTCGGCATCGGCGATGGTCAGCGCAAAGGGCTTTTCGCACAGCACCGGCTTGCCCGCCGCCAGCGCGGCGATGGACCAGCGGGCGTGCAGGCTGGGCGGCAGCGCGACATAGACGGCATCGACATCATCGGCGTCGATCAGCGCCTGATAATCGGGGTAGGCGCGCGCAAGGCCATGCTGGTCGGCATAGGCGCGCGCTCGCGCCGGATCGCGCGCGGCCACCGCCTGCACCATCACGCCATCGACCGCGCGGGCGGCGTCGATCAGGGCATAGGTGGCAACGCGCGCCGCGCCCAATATGCCGATGCGCAGGGTCACGCCGTCCGGGCGGCCTTTTCGGCATGGCCCGATGTGCCGGCACGCCGCTCCAGCTCTTCGGCAATGCTGTCCCAGTCGATGCCGCGCGCGGACAATAATATGGTCAGGTGAAAGACCAGATCGGCGGCCTCGGCCACAATCTCCGGCTCTTCGCCCTCGACGGCGGCGATGATCAGCTCCAGCGCCTCTTCGCCCACTTTGCGGGCGACATGGCCGTGGCCCCGGCGCATCAGGCTGGCGACATAGCTGGCCTCGGCCTCGCCTGCGGCAATCCGGGCGCGGACGGTGGCCTCGAGGCGGCGGAGCGTGCCATGAAGATCGGTCATGGCCGCCAGCCTAGCCGCGCCGCTGGCTGGCGACAAGCTGCACGGCGGGGCCCGGCAAAGGGCACTGGACAGGCAGCGCGAAAAGCGCAGATTGGCGGCCATGGCCGATATCAAACTCTCTCCCGCCTGGCTCGCGCGCATCGGCGGCGAATTTGACCAACCCTATATGGCCGATTTGCGCGCCTTTTTGCTGGCCGAGCGCGCGGCGGGAAAGACCATCTACCCCCGCCCGCGCGACTGGTTTGCCGCGCTCGACGCAACGCCGCCCGACGCCGTGCGTGTCGTGATTCTGGGGCAGGACCCCTATCATGGGCCGGGCCAGGCGCATGGCCTGTGCTTCTCGGTCCAGCCCGGCGTGCGCGTGCCGCCCAGCCTCGTCAATATCTACAAGGAGCTGCACAGCGATCTGGGGCTTGCTCCTGCGCGCCACGGGCATCTGGCCCATTGGGCGGCGCAGGGGGTGCTGCTGCTCAACACCGTGCTGACGGTGGAGGCAGGGCAGGCCGCATCGCATCAGGGCAAGGGGTGGGAGCGGTTTACCGACGCCGTTGTGGCGGCGGTGGCGGCCAGCGCCGCGCCATCGGTCTTTCTGCTGTGGGGCAGCCATGCCCAGCGCAAGGCGGCGGCCGTCGGCGCGCCGCATCTGACGCTGCGCGCCCCGCACCCGTCCCCCTTGTCGGCGCATAACGGCTTTTTCGGGTGCCGTCCGTTCAGCCAGGCCAACGCCTTTCTGGCGGACCATGGGCGCGGCACCATCGACTGGCGCCTGCCGGACGCGCCGTGATGGACAGGGGGCTGCCCGTTGCCGCGGACATGCTGGCGGCCATGGAACGCAATCTGGCCGCCATCGCCGACATGGCGGCGCTGTCGCGGCGGATATTTGACCGGTTTCTGGCCGCCTATCCCGATGAACGCGCGCGCTTCATCAACATCGACGCGGCGGTGCTGCGCATGACCGACGAGACTTTCGTGCTGCTTCACGCGCTCGCCAGCGGTGCAAGCTGGGCCCCGGGCAGCGCCGCGCACTGGGCCGATCTGCACCGCAACTATGGCCCCATCACCAACGCCCGCTATGCCGATTGGACGCGGCTGTGTGTGGCCGAACTGGCGGCGGCAACGGCGGACTGGTCAGCCTCCGCGCCCGGCTGGGACGCAGCGGCGGCGCGGCTCGATGCGCTGCTCGCGGCGGCCAATGACGGTCCTTAAGGCGCGAGCCAGCCTGCCGTCCAAGCGTCGGCTTCGCGGTCAAAGCGGGCGCGGCGGTGGCCGTCATGCGCCAGATACAGCCAATCGATGCGGTCCAGCGTGACGGTCAGCGTCGCAAAATTGCCGCGCCCCGCCTCGCTCTCCGCCAGCGAGGGGAAACGCCCCTCATAATCGGCGGGCAGGCCACTGGTCGGCGCATCGGCCCGGCTGCTGGGCGCGGCATGGGCAAGGTAACAGCGGCGGCTGGTCGCGGGGCTGGCGGCCCAGGCGGCATCGGTCGCAGCATCGTCCTGGCCGATCACGCCAATGCCGCTGCACCGCAGCTGCAGCTTGGCCGCCGGATCGTAAAACAGGACGCCGGTGCGCGGCGCGGCCGCGACCATGGCGACCTTGGGCGAGCGGGCATCGGTATGAAAGCGCAGGCGCGCGGCGGCGCGGTCCACATGGCGCAGCACCATGACGCGCATGTCGCCATCGGCGGTGCCCACCACGGGGGTATGCCAGGGCGATTTGCGGTCGGCCTTGCCACGCCCCAGCCGCGCCCACAGCTCGGCCTCGATGGCGGCCAGATCGTCGCGCGGGATGAACGGATCGCTCATGCCGCCAGCCCCATGGTGATGCTCATCACCCCCAGCCCGCCCGACAGCATCAGTCGCAGCGGCAGCCACCAGGGCGGGGTCAGCTGCGACGCCGCCAGCCGCTGGTCGACCAGCGGCGACAGCAGCAGCGCAAGGCCCAGCCACACCAGCGACGGCCCGGGCCAGGGCGATCCGATCATCCACGGCAGCATCGTCGCCAGCGCGAACAGGCTGGGCAGCACGCTGGCGACCCACAGCCAGCCGGGCGCGCGGTCGCCCGCTGCGGCGGCCAGCCCCCACCACAGCCCGCCCAGAAAGCTGAGGATCAGCGCGGCATAGCCCCAGCCAAAGGCCAGTGCCGAAAACCGCCATTGATCGCCCCCGCCCAGGACGAGCGCGAGCAAGGCCGCCATCGGCAACAGGCCAGCCAGGCCAAGCCAGCGGGGCAGCGGAGGGATGGACATCAGCATCGCGAGCTCATGCGGCAAGCCGCTGCAATCGGCAAGGGGGGGCGGCTGGCCAACATGGCGGTTGACGGCGGGGTCGCTGCCGCGCCACCTTCCCCTGATGGCCGACCGATTCACCAGCTTTGCCGCCTTTTGGCCCTATTATCTGACCGAACATGCGCGCCCCGCGACGCGCGCGCTCCATTATGCGGGGACCAGCCTGTTGTTCGTGCTGCTCCTTGCCGGGTTGGTGTCGGGCGATTGGCGGTGGTTCGCGGCCATGCCGGTGGCGGGCTATGGCTTTGCGTGGTTTGCCCATTTCGCGGTGGAGCGCAACCGGCCCGCCACCTTCACCTATCCGCTCTGGTCGCTGGCGGCGGATTTCAAAATGTGGGGCCTGTGGCTGACCGGGCGGCTGGGCCCGGAGCTCGACCGCGCGGGCGTCGCGCGCGTCCCGCCTGCCGCCGTGCCATAAGCCTGGTGCGGGCCACGGCCATATTCCCTTGCCCTTGGCCGCGCGCTTGCCTATAGCGCAGTCACTTCTTGACATGGTTGCCCATTCAGGACGTCGTGGCCCCGGGCCGCGGCGGCCATAATGGCATGGGCCGACCACGACGAATCGAAAGCCTGCCTGTTGGTCGATATCGACGCCCTTGCTGCCCTCATCGCGCCCGAGGCCGAAGCGCTGGGCCTTGCGCTGGTGCGCGTGGCCTTTTTCGGTGGCGACAGCGATCCGACGTTGCAGGTGATGGCTGAACGGCCCGACACGCGCCAGTTGACGATTGACGATTGTGCCGAGCTGTCGCGCCGCATTTCGGACCAGCTGGACGCGCTGGAGGCCGAAGGGCGCGATCCCATCCCGGCGGCCTATCGGCTGGAGGTGTCATCGCCAGGGATTGACCGGCCGCTGACCCGGCCCGCCGATTTTGCCGACTGGGCCGGGCATGAAGCCCGCCTATCGCTGGCCGAAAAGCGCGACGGGCGTCAGCGGTTTCAAGGAATTTTGCAGGGGATTGATGCGACGGGCGTCATCACCCTGACCGACAAACAGGGGATGGACCACCATCTGCCTTTCGCTGCGGTAGAGACGGCAAAGCTCGTCCTGACCGATGCATTGATTGCCGCAACCGTGCCGCTGTCCACTCAGGGCGCGGACGCACTGGAAGAAGAAGGACAGGACTGATGGCCCAAGCCATTTCCGCGAACAAGGCCGAACTGCTGGCGATTGCCAACAGTGTCGCCAGCGAAAAGATGATCGACAAGGGCATCGTGATCGAAGCCATTGAAGAGGCGATCCAGCGCGCCGCGCGGGCCCGCTATGGTGCCGAAAACGACATTCGCGCCAAGCTGGACGCACAGACCGGCGATTTGCGGCTGTGGCGTGTCGTCGAAGTCGTCGACGTGGTCGAGGATTATTTCAAGCAGGTCGATCTGGCCGCCGGGCAAAAGCTGGACAAGGATGCCAAGGTTGGCGATTTCATCGTCGATCCGCTGCCCGCCGTTGACCTGGGCCGCATCGATGCCCAGTCGGCCAAGCAGGTGATTTTCCAGAAAGTGCGCGAAGCCGACCGCGAGCGGCAATTTGAGGAATATAAGGATCGCGGCGGCGAAATTATCACCGGCGTCGTCAAATCGGTCGAATTTGGCCATATCGTCGTCAATCTGGGCCGGGCCGAAGGCGTCATTCGCCGCGACCAGCAAATCCCCCGCGAATTGATGCGCGTTGGCGACCGTGTCCGCGCGCTGATCCTGTCGGTGCGCCGGGAAAATCGCGGGCCGCAGATTTTCCTGAGCCGCGCCCACCCCGATTTCATGAAAAAGCTGTTCGCGCAGGAAGTGCCCGAAATCTATGATGGTATCATCGAGATTAAGGCCGCGGCGCGCGATCCGGGCAGCCGCGCGAAAATCGGCGTCATCAGCTATGATGGCAGCATCGATCCCGTCGGCGCCTGCGTCGGCATGAAGGGCAGCCGCGTGCAGGCGGTGGTTCAGGAGATGCAGGGTGAAAAAATCGACATCATCCCCTGGTCCGAAGACACGGCGACCTTTGTCGTCAACGCGCTCCAGCCCGCCACGGTCCAGCGCGTGGTCATCGACGAAGATGATGGCCGCATCGAAGTGGTGGTGCCCGACGATCAGCTGAGCCTGGCCATTGGCCGGCGCGGCCAGAATGTTCGCCTGGCCAGCCAGCTGACTGGCAAGCAGATCGACATCATGACCGAGGCCGACGCCAGCGAAAAGCGGCAGCGCGAATTTGTCGAACGGTCGACCATGTTCCAGACCGAGCTGGATGTCGATGAAACGCTGGCCCAGCTGCTGGTCGCTGAAGGGTTCAGCGAGCTGGAAGAGGTCGCCTATGTGGCGCTCGACGAGCTGGCCAGCATCGAGGGTTTTGACGAGGAACTGGGCGAAGAGCTGCAGACCCGCGCGCTCGAAGCGCTGGAAAAGCGCGAGGCTGCGGCGCGCGCCGAACGCCGCGAGCTGGGCGTCGAAGATGATCTGGCCGAAATCCCGCACCTGACCGAGGCGATGCTGGTCACGCTGGGCAAGGCGGGGATCAAGACGCTGGACGATCTGGCCGACCTCGCCACCGACGAGCTGATTGCCAAAAAGCGCACCGATACGCGCCGCAACCAGCGCGAACGGCCCGAGGACAAGGGCGGCGTCCTGGGCGAATATGGTCTGTCCGAAGAACAGGGCAATGAGATCATCATGGCCGCGCGCGCGCACTGGTTTGCCGATGACGACGCCGCCGACGCGCCCATTACAGGGGAGGCCGCCGATGCGGATGCTTCCCAATGACCCGGATGTAGGCGACGCCGACCGCGCCAACCCGCGCGGCCGCCACGAACCCGAACGCCGCTGCGTCCTGACGGGCGAGGTTGCCCCGGCAGCGCATCTGCTGCGCCTGGCGGTCGGCCCCGATGGCGACGTCCTGCCCGATGTGCTGGCGAAAGCGCCCGGGCGCGGCGCATGGATTGGCGTGGACCGTGCGGCGCTGGAGGCGGCCATGGTCAAAGGGCGGCTGAAGGCGGCGTTGGCGCGGGCGTTCAAGACGGGCGCGCTCACCATCCCCGCTGACCTCGCCGACCGCATCGACGCGGCCTTTGCCCGCTTCACGCTCGACCGCCTGGGGCTGGAGGCGCGCAGCGGCCATTTGCTGACCGGCACCGACCGGATTGAGGCCGCGGCGCGCGCGGGCAAGGTCGTGCTGCTGCTTCACGCTGCCGATGCGGCGGCCGATGGGCGGCGCAAATTGGCGCAGGCCTGGCGCATGGGGTCGGACCGCGAAGGCAGCGGCGATGAAGGCCTGCTGCTGCCCATCGACCGCACGGCGCTGTCGATTGCGCTGGGGCGCGAAAATGCGGTCCATCTGGCGTTGACCGATGCCCGCGCGGCCGCGCGCGTCATGGCCTTGCTTGGCCGCTGGCAGTTTTATCTGGGATGGGCTAGGGACGCCGCCAACGCCGACCCGGCACACAGGCCGGATGCGGGCGCGGTGCCCAGTGATGTCCAGTGACTTTTGGCCCGACGCACAGTGATTTTTTGAAGGATAAGTGGTTTTTCGATGAGTGACGAACAGGACAAGCCGACCCTGACCCGCAAGCCATTGGGGCTGAAGCGCACGGTCGAGGCAGGCCAGGTGCAGCAGCAATTCAGCCATGGCCGCCGCAACACGGTGGTGGTGGAGGTCAAGCGCCGCCGCCTGATCGGTCGTCCGGGCGAGGCTGCACCCGAAGCTGCGCCGGAACCCGCACCCGCGCCCGCGCCTGCGCCGCCGCCCAAGGCCGCCCCGGCCCCTGCGCCCGCGCCGCGCGCCAGCGAGACCGACAGCCTGATGACGCGGCAGGAGCGCCAGGCGCAGCTGCTGCGTGAGGCCGAAGAGGCGCGGCTCGCCGCGCTCGAAGACGCGCGCCGCCGCGAAGAGCAGGAGCGCGCCCGCCAGCAGGAAGCCGAACGCGCCCGCGCCGAGGCCCGCGATACCGCGCCCGCCGCGCCGCCTGCGCCGGACGCGGCACCGCCCGCGCCCGTCGAGCCCGACGCTGCCGAGCCCGAGGCCGGGGAGGCCGCGACAAGCGCCTCGCCCGCGCCCGCGCCGCGCCGGTTCACGCCCGTCGCAGCGCCCAAGCGGCCCGAACCCAAGCCCGCCAAGCCCGAGCGCGACCGCAAGGCCGCGGGCGAAAACCGCCGCCAGTCGGGCAAGCTGACCGTCACCCGCGCGCTCAATGATGATGAAGGCGCTCGCGCCCGCTCCGTCGCGGCGCTCAAGCGGGCGCGCGAAAAGGAACGCCGGGCCCAGCAATCGCACAGCGGCCCGCGCGAAAAGCAGGTGCGCGAAGTGGTCGTCCCCGACGCCATCACCGTGCAGGAATTGGCCAACCGCATGGCCGAAAAGGGCGCGGACCTGGTCAAGGCGCTGTTCAAAATGGGCATGGTGGTCACGGTCAACCAGACCATCGACCATGACACCGCCGAACTGCTCGTCACCGATTTTGGGCATGAGGTAAAGCGGGTCAGCGATGCCGACATCGAAATCGATACCGAGGCCGATGTCGACGCCGAAGACACGCTGCAAAGCCGCGCGCCGGTCGTCACCATCATGGGCCATGTCGATCATGGCAAGACCAGCCTGCTCGACGCGCTGCGCGGGGCCAATGTCGTCGCGGGCGAAGCGGGCGGGATTACCCAGCATATTGGCGCCTATCAGGTAAAGGCCGCCAATGGTTCGGTGATCACCTTCCTCGACACGCCGGGCCACGAAGCCTTTACCGACATGCGCGCGCGCGGGGCGAACATCACCGACATCGCCATCCTGGTGGTGGCGGCGGATGACGGGATCAAGCCGCAGACGATCGAATCGATCAACCATGCCAAGGCTGCGGGCGTCCCGCTGATCATCGCGATCAACAAGGTCGACAAGGACGGTGCCAACCCGCAGCGGGTGCGCGAACGCCTGCTCGAACATGAAATCATGGTCGAGGCGATGGGCGGCGAAGTGCAGGATGTCGAAGTGTCGGCGCTCAAGAAGCTGAACCTCGACAAGCTGCTCGACGCCATCGCCAACCAGGCCGAAATCATGGAGCTGAAGGCCAATCCCGACCGCGCCGCCGAAGGCACGGTGGTAGAGGCCAAGCTGGACAAGGGGCGCGGCCCGGTCGCGACCATATTGGTGCGGCGCGGCACGCTCAAGGTCGGCGACATTTTTGTCTGCGGCGCGGAAAGCGGGCGCGTCCGCGCGCTGCTCAATGACAAGGGCCAGCAAATCAAGGAAGCCGGCCCCGCCATGCCCGTCGAGGTGCTGGGGCTGGGCGGGGTGCCGATGGCTGGCGATACGCTGACCGTGGTGGAAAATGAGGCGCGGGCCCGCGAAGTGGCGGCCTATCGCCACGAACTGGCGCTGAAACAGCGCACGACACAGGCCCCCGTCAGCCTGGAGGGCATGTTCAGCGCGCTGGCCGACAAGGCTAAGGTGATTGAATGGCCCGTCGTCATCCGCGCCGATGTGCAGGGGTCGACCGAGGCGATCGTCAACGCGCTCAACCGCCTGTCAACCAGCGAGATCCGCGTGCGCGTGCTGCAATCGGGGGTCGGCGCGATTACCGAAGGCGACATGACGCTGGCGGCAGCGACCGGCGCGCCGATCATCGGCTTTAACGTCCGCCCCAATGCCAAGGCGCGCGAGCTGGCCAATCGCGACAAGGTGCGCTTCCTTTATTATGATGTCATCTATCATCTGACCGAGGCGGTCGCGAAGGAGATGGCGGGCGAGCTTGGCCCCGAGCGGATCGAAACCGTCGTCGGCCGTGCCGAAGTGCGCGAGGTGTTCCCGGCGGGCAAGCGCGACAAGGCGGCGGGCCTGCTGGTGCTGGAAGGCAGCATCAAAAAGGGCCTGTTTGCGCGTCTCACGCGCGAGGATGTCATCGTCTCGGCGACCACCATTGCTTCGCTGCGCCGCTTCAAGGACAATGTCGACGAAGTGCGCGCAGGGCTGGAATGCGGCGTCGTGCTGGCCGACACCAACGACATCAAGGCGGGCGACATGCTGGAAGTGTTCGAGGTCGAGGAACGCGAACGGACGCTCTGACGGGATGTCCTCCCGCTGGTGGGAGGGGAATGGGCCATGAAACGAAACGACACGCCTCCTGGCCCCTCGGTCCGCGTGCTGCGCGTGGGGGAACAGGTGCGCCACATCCTGTCCGACATATTGGCGCGCGGCGATGTGCATGACGATGTGCTCACCGCGCAGCCCGTTAGCGTGACCGAAGTGCGCATGTCGCCCGACCTGCGCCACGCCACCGTGTTCGTGAAACCGTTGCTGGGCAAGGATGAGGACGCGGTGCTCAAGGCGCTGCGCACCAATACCGCCTATCTGCAAAAGACCGTCGCGGCGAAAGTGCGGATGAAATATGCCGCGAAACTGAAATTCCTCGCCGACGAAAGCTTTGACGAGGCGAGCCATATCGGCGCGCTGCTGCGCAATCCGAAGGTGGCCCGCGACTTGGGCGATGGTGAGGGCGGTTAGCGCGACACCCTTCCCCAGAACGGCGGGGATTGAGCGGACAAATGGCCTGCGCCGGAGCACGGCGTGGTGCCAGCAGCTTAGGTCCGGTCGCGCTTCGGCGGCTTGATCCCCGCCGCCGTTTCCAGCTCCACCAGCGCTTCTTCCAGATAGTCGATCATCCGCTGCGCATGCGGCACGCTGCGGCGGCAGGCGGTGATGCCGAAATCGATATTCTGGAAATTCGACACCTGGGTGATGTTCATCGCCATGCCGTCAACCGGGATGCTGGCGGGATACATGCCGTCCAGCCGGGCGCCGTTCCAATACATTTGCTCGCGCGGGCCCGGCACATTGGAAATGGTGGCGCTATAGGCGGGAAAGCGGTCCGCCGTGCGCGTAAGCGCGGTCAGCATCATCGGCACGCTGGTGATGGCGACGTAAAGTTGAATTTGCGCCGCCGTCATGCTGCGCAATTGCGCCTTGGCCGCGTTCATCGATGCCTGAATCGCGGCCATGCGTTCGGCGGGGTCGTCGATATGGGTTGCCAGATTGGCGGTGACGGCCGCGACCGAATTGCCCGAATCAATGTCGTCGGCGGGGCGGATCGACACCGGGGCCATGGCCTTCAACGGCTTGTCGGGCAATTCGTTCAAGGATTGCAGATATTTGCGCATCGCGCCCGCGCACATGCCCAGCACGGCGTCGTTGATCGTGCCGTCATAGGCCTTGCCCATGGCGCGGACGCGCGCGAGCGACCAGCTTTGCGCGACAAAGCGCCGCGCGCCGGTGATGTTGCGGTTGAAACTAGTGCGCGGCACCCCGGCAAAGGGGGTGGCCAGCCCGTCGCCGCCCAGCCCCATCATCGCGGCGACATATTGGTTCAGCGCCTTGGTCACCCCGACGCTGTTGCCCCATTGCTCCTTCAGGAAATCGCCAATGGCCTTGATATCGGTCAGGTCCGGGCGGCCAGGCTTTTTCGGCACCGGAAAGCGGCGCTTATAGGCCTCATAGGCCTCTACCGAGAGGGGGGAGGAGGCGCGGCGCTCGGCGGGATCGGGCGACAGCATCGAATTGGTGAAATGGATGGTCGCTGCCCCGTCCATCAACGCGTGGTGGATTTTGGTGTAAGTGGCAATCTGGCGGTTGGGCAGGCCCGAAATCAGCGTGATTTCCCACAAGGGCCGCGTCCGGTCGAGCAAGCCCGAATGGAGGCGCGAGGCCAGTTCAAACATCTCGCGGTAGCGCCCCGGTTTGGGCAGCGCGGCGGCGCGGACATGGTAATGCATGTCGATGTCGCGGTCGGGTTCCAGCCTTATGGGGCCATATTGGCCCAGCGGCGTCAGCTTCAGCACCTCGGAAAAGGGGCGGCGGATGCCCTGCGGCTGGCGCAGCAAGGCCAGTTGTTCGTTCAGCCATTCGGCCTCATCCACATCGTCGGGCAGGGTATAAAGATTGATGCCGCCGACATGCATCGGTGTTTCGCGCGTTTCCCCGACCAGGAACATCGCATCATTGACCGGCATCAACCGCATGGCCCCGCCCCTTTCCCGCCTGTCTATTTATGACAGCAGCATGGCAGCCACGGGTAGCGAGTCAAGCATGGTGCAAGGGTCAGGCAGGGACCAGCCGGGTGCGAATAGTAATCGTCACTTGCTTGCCGACGATCAGCGAATAGGCGGTCATGCCGAAATCGCGCCGGTTGATCGTCGTTGTGCCGGTTATGCCAATGGCGTCGCCGCTCGCCGCGCGCGCGGGCGCATCGGCAAAGGTGACGGCCAAGGTCACGGGCCGCGTCACGCCGCGCGCGGTCAGCTCGCCCGCCACCGTGCCGGTCGCCGGTCCCGTCATCGTCAGCGCGGTGCCGGTAAAGCTGACCGTTGGATGGTTGGCAACATCAAAGAAATTGGGTCCGCGCAGCCGCTCCGTCGTCAGCGTGTCGCTGGCCTTGAGCTGGCGGGCGTCGATGCGGACCTTCAGGTCGATGCGGTCCATGGCCGTTGGCGACAGCCGCGCTGACCCGCTGACCGCCGGGAAGCTGGCGGTGCGGCTGCCGATGCCCAGAAAGGCGACCTTCGCGGCCACATCGCTGCCGCCCGGATCGACCCGGTAGGCCAGCGGCGGCGCCGTGGCGGCGGCGAGCAGCAGCGCCAGCACCGGCACCGCCCACAGGGCGCGGCGGGCGATCACCCGCCGGTGGTCGGCACGGGGATATAGACCCCCGCACCCGGCCCCAGCGGCAGGTCCAGCGCCACCCAGCCGATGACCAGCACAATGCCGCTGAGCAGCAAGCCGATGGAATAGGGCAGCATGGTCGCCGCCAGGCTGCCCAGGCCAAAGCTGGGCTGCCACCGCTGACAAAAGATCAGGATCAGCGGGAAATAGACCATCAGCGGGGTTATGATATTGGTCGCCCCGTCGCCGACACGGTAGGCCGCCGTCGTCATTTCGGCGCTGATCCCCAGCAGCATCAGCATCGGCACCAGCACCGGCGCGAGCAGCGCCCATTTGGCGCTCGCCGACCCGATGAACAGGTTGAGCGATGCGGTCAGCAGGACGATGGCGGCCAGCAACACCGGGGCTGGCAAGTCCATCGTCTGCAGCCCCGCCGCGCCATGGACCGCCAGGATCAGCCCCAGGTTGGACCAGGCAAACATGGCGACAAAATGCGCCGCGGCAAAGGCCAGCACCAGATAATAGGCCATGTCGCCCATCGAATCCGACATCATCTTGACCAGGTCACGGTGGTTTTTGACCACCCCCGTCGCGCGGCCATAGGCCCAGCCGGCGAGCAGGAAGAGGAGGAAAAAGCCCGCGACCAGCGACTGATACAGCGGGGTCAGCTGGCTTTCCGCTGGCCCTTCTTCGTTGATCAGCGGGGTGCCGGGCCCGACGGTGAACACCACCCACAGCGCGACAACGAACAGCGTCGCGAGCCCCGCGTGGCGCAGGCCGGTGCGTTCGGCGTCGGTCAGCGGCCGGTCCTGCTCCCCGGCGTCGATGCTGCCCGCTTCGGCGCGATAGGGGCCAAGGCGCGGTTCGATGATCCGGTCGGTCACATACCAGATGACGGGCAGGAAGATGAACAGCATCGCGGCGATGAAATACCAGTTGCCCGCGATATTCGCCTGCCACCCGGTAAAAACGGTGCCGACCGCCGCCTCGGTAATGCCGAACAGCAGCGCGTCGAGCTGCCCCGGGAGCAGGTTGGCGGAAAAGCCGCCCGACACCCCGGCAAAGCTGGCGGCGATGCCCGCGACCGGGTGGCGGCCAGCGGCGTGATAGATGACCGCCGACAGCGGGATGAGCACCACATAGGCCGCGTCGGCGGCCAGATTGCCCATCATTGCGACAAAGGCGACGATGGGGGTCAGCATCGCGGGCGATGCGCTGCGCACGCTGGCGCGCATGGCGGTGGCGAACAGGCCGGTGCGCTCGGCCACCCCGGCCCCCAGCATCACCACCAGCACATAGCCGAGCGGGTGGAAATGGGTGAAGGTCTTGGGCATTTCGACCCACAATTTGGCGATATTCTCTGCGCTGAGCAGGCTGGTGGCGGTGATCAGCTTTTTCGCGCCGGTGTCGGGGTCCACCTCGGTCGGGTGAACGGCGGACCAGCCAGCCGCAGCCGCGATCATCGAAATCAGGATCAGCGCGCCGACCAGCCACAGGAACAGCACCACCGGATCGGGCAATTTGTTGCCCGTGCGTTCAATCCACCCCAAAACGCCCTTGCTGGGCGCGCTCGCCGCCGCGTCGCTCATGCCGTCAAACTCCCCGGTCTTTTCATTCTGCCCGCCATGCCGCAAAGGCAAACGCATGGCTAAGCTCTATTTCTATTACGCCAGCATGAACGCAGGCAAATCGACAACGTTGCTGCAGGCGGATTTCAATTACCGCGAACGCGGCATGGATACCATGGTGTGGACCGCCGCGCTCGACGATCGCTATGGGGCCGGGGCGGTGACCAGCCGGATTGGCCTGTCGGCAGCGGCGCACCGCTTTTCCCCCGACACCGCGCTGCGCGACGCGGTGCTGGCCGAACATCGCGCGCGCCCGCTCGCCTGTGTGCTGGTCGATGAAGCGCAATTTCTGTCGCGTGATCAGGTGCTTGATCTGGCCCGCCTGGCCGATGACGATGACCTGCCGGTCGTCTGCTATGGCCTGCGCACCGATTTCGCGGCGCAGCTGTTCCCCGGCTCGGCGGCGCTGCTCGGGCTCGCCGATGCGCTGGTGGAACTGAAGGGTGTGTGCGAATGCGGGCGCAAGGCGACGATGAACCTGCGCGTGGACGGCGCGGGCCGCGCGGTGCTCGACGGCGCGCAGACCGAAGTGGGCGGCAACGACCGCTATGTGGCGCTGTGCCGCAAACATTTCATGGCCGCCCGCCGCGCCGCCGCCGAATCGGGGGCACAGGCCCATGCGTGACCAGCTTTATGTGCCGCTTGCCGCCGGTGATATTCAGCTGGCCATACTCACTCCGGCGCACCGCGAAGGGCTGCGTGCCGCCTGTCACCAGGACCTCGATATCTGGGCGATTTACGGGACCAGTTTCGACCCTCAATGCTTTGACGCCAGTTTCGATGCGCTGATCGGGCACAAAAGCCGCATGCCCTATGCCATCGTGCACGGCGGCGCAGTCGTGGGCATGACCGCCTGGCTGCGCCCCGACTGGTCGGCGCAGACGGTGGAAATCGGCAACAGCTATATCGCGCCGCTGTTGCGCAGCAGCGGCTTTAACCGGCAGATCAAGACATTGATGTTTGATCACGCCTTTGCCGTCGGCATCCGCCGCATCGAATTTCGCATCGACGAACGCAATGCGCGCAGCCAGGCCGCCGCGCGCAAGCTGGGCTGCACCAAGGAAGGGATACTGCGCGCCGAACGGGTGACATGGAACGGCCATGTGCGTGACACCGGCCTGTTTTCCATGCTCGCCGATGACTGGGCGGAGCTCGCTGCTTCAGCTTCTGTTCAGGGCGCAGGGCAATAAGGATAGGGATGTTGAGACTGTTTGCCCCGCTTGCCCTGATGCTCTTCGCGCTGCCGCCGGTTGCGGCGGCCAAGCCCGCCCCGGCTGCCCAGCGCGAGGTGGGGGTAGAGGCGGACATCAGCTTTCCGGCCTATGGCGGCATCCGCAATTATCATGCCGACGATGATCGCGGCGTGTGGCTGGAGGACAGCCGCCGCAACTGGTATTATGCCAGCTTCCGCGGGCCTTGCCCCGGCATTCAGTTTGGGCGCAGCATCGCCTTTGACACGCGCGGGTCGGCGCGGTTCGACAAATATACCCGCATCCTGGTTGGCGATGCCGTGTGCGATATCGAGCGGTTGGTCACCGCCGACAAGCCGCTGCCCGAACGCGAACGGCGCAGGCTCGCCAAAGCCGCGCGCGAAGAGCTCAAAGCCCGCGGCGAAAACTGACCGCAAATTGACAAGCCCGCGCGCGCCGCGCACGGCGGGGCCGTGAACGGCTGGATCATCCTCGACAAACCCCATGGGCTGGGCTCGACCCAGGCGGTCGCCGCGGTCAAGCGCGTGTGCCGCGCGGCGGGGCTGGGAAAGGTCAAGGTCGGCCATGGCGGCACATTGGACCCGCTGGCGACCGGCGTGCTGCCCATCGCGCTGGGGGAGGCGACAAAGCTCACCGGGCGGATGCTGGATGCCAGCAAATGCTATGATTTCACCATCGCCTTCGGGGTGGAAACCGACGGCCTGGATGCCGAGGGCGCGGTGGTGGCGACCAGCGATGTGCGCCCGACATGGGCCGAGGTCGCGGCGGTGCTGCCGCGCTTCACCGGCCCGATTGACCAGGTGCCGCCCGTCTTTTCCGCGATCAAGGTCGACGGCAAACGCGCCTACGACCGCGCCCGCGCCGGCGAGGTGGTGGCGATGGCAGGGCGCACGGTGACCATCCATGCGCTTTCACCTCTCTCCTTCAGGGGAGGGGCAGTGAGACTTGGCGCGGCGCAGCCGGGCCCTAGTCGAGCGGGGTGGGGTTCATCGGATTTGCACAATGTCGACAGTCCCCACCCCAACCCAGTGCCAGGTGAAATTGCCCCCGGCAGTTTCAGGTCGGTTCGGGGGACCAACCGACCCGACACTCCTGAAGGGGAGGGGCTATTTGCCATCACCCTCTCCGCCCATGTCAGCAAGGGCACCTATATTCGCTCGCTGGCGCGCGATATCGCCCATGCGGTCGGCACGGTTGGCCATGTCACCATGCTGCGCCGCACCCGGGCGGGCCCCTTCACGCTGGATCAGGCGATTTCGCTGGACAAACTCAACGCTTTCGGCCATGTGGCGCAGCATTCAGATGTGTTTCTGCCGCTGGAGGCAGGGCTGGCCGACATCCCGGCTCTTGCTCTCTCCCCGGAAGCGGCAGGGGCGGTCCGTCAGGGCCGCGTTCTGACCGGGGTTGCCACGAATGACGGGCTATACTGGACGCATGGCGGCGATGGCCGCCCGCTCGCGCTGGTGCAGTTGTTGGCGGGAACGCTGACCGTCGTGCGCGGCTTTAACCTGTAACACCCAGATGTTCGAAGGAAAAAGTCCATGTCGATTACCCCTGAGCGCAAGGCCGCGCTGATCAAGGAACATGCCCGGGACAAGGGCGACACCGGTTCGCCGGAGGTGCAGGTCGCGATTCTGACCGACCGCATCGTCACGCTGACCGAGCATTTCAAGGGCCATCACAAGGACAATCACAGCCGCCGCGGCCTGCTGATGATGGTCAACAAGCGGCGTTCGCTGCTCGACTATCTGAAGAAGAAGGACGAAGCGCGCTACACCGATTTGATTGCGAAGCTCGGTCTTCGGAAATAACGGTATCGCTCGGCCCGCCTTGGCGGGCCGTTTGCGTTTACGCGTCGTCCCGGACTTGATCCGGGACGACGATGACTTGCAAAAAGGGGCGCTTCCGCATTCGGCGGGGCGGCCATGGGGCAAAAACAAAGCCCCGCACCGCACCGGGCCGGTTTGCCCGGACAACAGAGGCCCCGCCCGGCATTGGGCCCGGCGGGCAAAGGAAACCACATGTTTGACGTAAAGACTGTATCGATCGAGTGGGGCGGTGAAACGCTGACCCTCGAAACGGGCAAGGTTGCCCGCCAGGCCGACGGCGCGGTGATCGCGACGCTGGGCGAAACCGTGGTGCTGTGCGCTGTCACCGCCGCCAAATCGGTGAAGGATGGTCAGGATTTCTTCCCGCTCACCGTTCACTATCAGGAAAAATATTCGGCCGCGGGCCGCATCCCCGGCGGCTTTTTCAAGCGCGAACGCGGTGCGACCGAAAAGGAAACTCTGGTCAGCCGCCTGATCGATCGCCCGATCCGCCCGCTGTTCCCCGAAGGTTTCTATAATGAAATCAACGCCATCGCTCAGGTGCTGAGCTATGACGGGTCAAACGAGCCCGACATTTTGGCGATGGTGGCCGCGTCGGCGGCGCTGACCATTTCGGGCGTCCCCTTCATGGGCCCCATCGGCGCGGCGCGCGTCGGCTATATCGACGGCGAATATATTCTGAACCCCACCGATGAACAGGTGGCCGAAGGCGACCTCGACCTGGTGGTTGCCGCGACGCATGACGCGGTGATGATGGTCGAATCCGAAGCCAATGAGCTGTCGGAAGAGGTGATGCTGGGCGCCGTCATGTTCGCGCATGACGCCTGCCGCGATGTGGTGAAGGCCATTGTCGCGCTCGCCGAACAGGCCGCCAAGGATCCGTGGGAGCTGAACGCCGGCGACGACAATGCCGCGATCAAGGACAAGCTCAAAAAGCTGATCGGCAAGGATATTGAGGCGGCCTACAAGCTGACCGACAAATCGGCCCGGTCCAACGCGCTGAACGAAGCCCGCGCGAAGGCCAAGGCGCAGTTCACCGACGATGGGCTAAGCCCGCAGGACGTGATGGCCGGCATCAAGCTGACCAAGAAGCTGGAGGCCGACATTGTGCGCGGCGCCATCCTGAAAACCGGCAAGCGCATCGACGGGCGCACGACCACGCAGATTCGTCCGATTGTGGCGGAAACCCACTTCCTGCCCCGCGCCCATGGTTCGGCGCTGTTCACGCGCGGCGAAACGCAGACCATCGCCACCTGCACCCTGGGCACCAAGGAAGCCGAGCAGATGATCGACGGCCTCACTGGGCTGAAATATGAACATTTCATGCTGCACTATAATTTCCCGCCCTATTCGGTCGGGGAAGTTGGCCGCTTTGGTGCGCCGGGCCGCCGCGAAGTCGGCCATGGCAAGCTCGCCTGGCGCGCGCTGCACCCGGTGCTGCCCAAGAAAGAGGATTTCCCCTACACCATCCGCCTGACCAGCGACATCACCGAATCGAACGGTTCATCGTCGATGGCGTCGGTGTGCGGCGGCAGCCTCGCCATGATGGACGCGGGCGTGCCGATTGCGCGCCCGGTGTCGGGCATCGCCATGGGTCTGATCCTGGAAGGCAAGGACTTCGCCATATTGAGCGATATTCTTGGCGACGAGGATCACCTCGGCGACATGGATTTCAAGGTGGCGGGCACGTCCGAAGGCATCACCACGATGCAGATGGACATCAAGATTGCCGGCATCACCCGCGAAATCTTTGAAGCGGCGCTCAATCAGGCCAAGGAAGGCCGTGCGCACATTCTGGGCGAAATGGCCAAGGCGCTCAATGAAACGCGCACCGAATTGTCGGCGCATGCCCCGCGCATCGAAACGATGAAGATCGACAAATCGAAGATCCGCGACATCATCGGCACCGGCGGCAAGGTGATCCGCGAAATCGTCGCGACCACTGGCGCCAAAGTCGACATTGATGACGAAGGCACGATCAAGATTTCGTCGTCCGACCTCACCCAGATCGAAGCCGCGCGCCAGTGGATCCTGGGCATTGTCGAGGAAGCGGAAGTCGGCAAAATCTATAATGGCAAGGTCGTCAACCTGGTTGATTTCGGCGCCTTTGTGAACTTCATGGGCGGCAAGGACGGGCTGGTCCATGTCAGCGAGATTCGCAACGAACGCACCGAAAAGGTCAGCGATGTCCTGAGCGAAGGCCAGGAGGTCAAGGTCAAGGTGCTGGAGATTGACCAGCGCGGCAAGGTGCGCCTGTCGATGCGCGTCGTCGATCAGGAAACCGGCGAAGAGCTGGAGGACACGCGTCCCCCGCGCGAACCCCGCGAAGGCGGTGATCGCGACCGGGGCCCGCGCGGTGACCGGGGCGATCGTGGGCCCCGCCGGGATGGTGGTGACCGCGGCGACCGTGGCCCGCGTGGCGGCGGCGGACGGGATCGTGACCGTGGCCCCAGAAGGGATGGAGGCCGCGACGGCGGCGGCGAACGCAGCGACCGTGGCCCCAGAGGTGACGGGCGCCGCGAGCGCAGCGACGACGGCCCGGTCGATGAAGGCCATCTGCCCGGCTTTCTGAAAGCCGACTAAGGCCAAAGCATCGAACGCACAAAAGGGGCCTCGCGCGCAATCGCGGGGCCCTTTTTCTGTGTCCTCCCCGTGCCAGGCCTGGGGAAGGGAACCATGTGCAGCATGGGGAGGGGCGTCGGTCAGCCCCCGCAAACCAATCCGAAATGGATAGATTTGGTATAGAAATTATACTATAACAGCGATAGTCGGAGCCGATGTTTGAATTCGATCCCGGCAAAAGCGCCGCCAACAAGGCCAAGCACGGGATCGATTTCGCTGAGGCGCAGGCGATTTGGGATGATGCTTGCCGGATTGTCGGTCCGACCTATGCGGGCGGTGATGACGAACGGTTCATGGTGATTGGCCAGATCGATGGGCGATTGTGGGCTGCGGCCATCACGTTGCGGGATAATGTCGTCCGCATCATTTCGGTTCGGCGGGCCCGGGCCAACGAAGCAAAGGCGTATCACGATGAACAAGATTGGCGCTGAAGACTTTGACCGTCGGTTCGACGATGGCGAAGATATGGCTCACGCCATTGATTGGTCACGCGCGACGCGTCCCGGCATATACGCCAAACGCGTCAATGTCGACATGCCCGCCCAAATGGTTGCGCGCCTCGACATGCACGCCAAAAAACGCGGCGTGACGCGGCAGGCACTGATCAAAATGTGGTTGGCCGACAAATTGGACTCGGCGGCTTAGCGGTCGTTGCCCGGCGGCCTGACCTGGCTGCCACCGACTTAGTCCTTGCAAGTTCCCGGAAAATTTGGCTTGGTCCGTCCGGGTCGCGCCTGCTTGATGGTGGCTGGACGATGCTGTCTTCTGTGTTTCGTTACGGATGGGGCGCGGCTGCGCTCGTGGCGCTGGGTGTGGCAATGCCAGCGTCGGCGCAGTCCGCCAACCCGCTTGAGCCGCCGGGCATCGATCCCCATGCGAAGATGGACATCGCGATAGAGGTGGAACAGCTGTGCAAGCGCGCGGCCTATTTCGAGCAAGTTTTCCTGTTGCTGGCGGCGCAGGCGGAATTTCCCGATTCGCAGATGGACCGTGCCATCCGCGCCGCTCCGTCGGCCCAGGCCAAGCAGGTTTACGAAAACTGGCGCAGCGCGCGGCAAGCCAAGGCCAAGGCGGTGGGCTGTGGTGACGCGGCCATGCCCCACATCGTGCTGGCGCGCGATATCGCCTATCGCGAGCTTGCCGCGGCGCTGATCGTGGCCCGGGAGGAGCGCGGCGGGCCCAATGCCGTGCCGCCCAGCCGCCCCTTGACACCGGAGGAGCGCGAACTGGGCGACCTGGCGCTCCAGCGGGTGCAAGAGCTGTTCCCCCAGGATTTGCCGAAACTGCAGCAGGCCGCCGCGCAGCTCATCGCCAATCGCCGCACCATTTACGGCGGTGCTGGGGGGCGGGGGGCGTTCGATTATGTCATCGACTCCGGCTTTGCCGCCCTGCGCCTGGAACTGGCGGCAAAGGACGGGGGCTTTACCCCGCGCTTGCGCCTGTTCGGGCGCGCCTTCGCCGACAGCAGGCCCGGGCGCTATCTCTATCGCATCGAACTGACATCGCCGCAGGGCCAGCTCATGTCCGTTGCAGGGCCGACCAAGCTGACCCTGCCGCGTGCCCAGGGCAGTTCGACAACCGCCCATGCCGCGCTGTTCAGCCTTACGAACGGCGCGCTCTACGCCGTGCTTTATGGTGAGGAAGCGGTCATCATGCCGATGGATTCGACCCGCGCTGTGCTGGCCTTCAACAATCAGTCGATAGCGGGCACGCGCGTGGTCGGCTCGGACTGCAAATTCTCTCACTGCTTTCGCTTCGCGCCCGAGGATGTGCAGCGGATGCTGAGCGATTATCGCTTTGCCCGTGCCAGCGTGCTCATCACCGACCGCGCCGACAATGCGCGCGACGGTGCCGGGGAAAGGCTGCGCTTTGACCGCGCCGACCTGATGCGTGCCCGGTCTGTGGTGCCCTAAGCGGCTGCGTTGCAGGGAGGGGGGCGGCAGATAGCCAAATCACCGCCGCCCTGAACCTGCATGGCGTTTATCCCGTTGGCATCCGTATTCGAAACAGCTCCGTCATTGCTTCGCTCCGCTCGCAATGACGACTTGGGATCAGCTCCTTATGTCATCACGCTCTAATCCCCCGGGCTGACCGCGCTGCCCGCCAGCAGCCCGCCATCGAGCGTCAATTCGGCGCCGGTCATATAGGCGCTGGCGTCGCTGGCCAGATAGAGCGCCAGCGCCGCCACCTCTTCCACCGTGCCAAAGCGTTTCAGCGGCGTGTCCGCCACCATCGCTGCCAGCCGTTCGGCGCGATCGGGACCGTCGCCCACCAGCGCCTCCCACATCGGCGTCAGGATGGCGGCGGGCTGGATGACGTTGCAGCGGATGGGCAGGCCCTGTTGCGCGCACCATAGCGCGACCGATTTGCTGTGGTTGCGGATGGCGGCCTTGCTGCTGGCATAGGCCGCCGCGCCGGGGATGCCGACCACGCCCGACCGCGACCCGATGTTGATGATGCTGCCGCTCGCCCGTCCCTTGGGCTCGCCCGCGCGGCGCATCGCGCCAATGGCATAGCGGCATCCGAGGAAGGTGCCGTCCAGGTTGACGCGGTGCACCTTGTGCCATTCGGCCAGGCTGGCCCGTTCGGGATCATGCGGCCCGGGGCTGTCCTCAAACCCCGAAATCCCGGCATTGTTGACGACAATGTCCATGACGGGATGCGCCGCCGCCAGCGCCGCCCATCCGGCTTCATCGCCGACGTCCAGGGCGAAAAAGGTGCCGCCGATGGCCGCTGCCGTCGCCGCTCCGCCATCCCTGTCGATATCGGCAACCACCACATGTGCGCCCGCGTCCGCAAAGGCGCGCGCAATGGCCGCCCCAATCCCCCGCGCCCCGCCCGTGACGAGCGCGCGTTTATTCTGCAATTCTGTCATGATCGACTCTTTCAAAAGTGAATTTGCGCCAACCGGACGCGCAAGGCCATGGGGCCGCGCGGTCATCCGGACGATATCTTCATGGACCCCAATGGGGTTAGCGCTGGCGCACCGGCGTCACTCCTGAAAAAGCCGCCTTTGAATAGCAAGGGGGAGGCGGTCCGGCAAGCGGCCCCGCATCACATCGCGCTTGCCATGTTGGAAAATCCATGGCTTGCTTGCCCCATGAATGCAGCGCGGTGGTGCAGGTGACCGGCATCCCCGATCCCGGCAATCCAGAGTGAAGTTGCGCAGTTTTCCGGGGTTTCCCCGCCCGAATCAAGAAAGGCTCAGCGCATGGTCTTGTCGCGCATCATCCTGGTCCTCCTCGCCATGGCAGGCCCGGCGCTGGCCGCGCTGGCACCGATCCCGGCGCAGGCGCAGGGCCAGGCGAAGCCCAAGGCAAAGCCCGCCGCCGCTGCGCCCAAGCCGGTCGTCTATCCGGGCGACCCGCATGTTGCGCTGGAAACGACGATGGGCACCATCGTCCTGCGCATCCACGCCGATCGCGCGCCACTGACCGCGGCGAATTTCCTGAAATATGTCGATACGGGGCGCTACAATGGTCAGCCCTTTTATCGCACCACGCGCAATTGGGGGGCGGACAGCACCCTCATTCAAATGGGCGTGCGCACCGACGGGCGGCTGGTCCTGCCGCCGGTGGCGCATGAGCCGACGACGGTGACCGGCCTGATGCACTGCCCCGGATCGGTCAGCCTGGCGCGCGGCGCCCCGGGCAGCGGGACCAGCGATGTCTTTCTGGCGCTTGGCCCCATCTATGGCTTTGATGCCGATCCCAAGGCGGCCAAGGACAATCCGGCCGGCGACTATGCGGGCTTTGCCGTCTTTGCCGAACTGGTCGGCGGCTGGTCGGTGGCGCAGGCGATTGCCGCCGCACCGGTGTCGGACACGCTGGGCACGGGCGTGATGAAGGGGCAGATGCTGGCCGCCCCCGTGCGCATCACCCGCGCGCACCGCGTGCCGCCCCCGGCCGCAATGGATGCAGCCAAGCCCAGGCCTGGTTGTGTCGTGCGTCCGGCTGCCCCAGCCCCCGCCGCCGCCCCAGCCCCCGGCAAACCATGATCGCCCCCGCCGTCATTTATTTTGCGTTCAGGCGCAGCATGGCTATATCGCCCCTGTGATGACCCCAGACAAAGCCAAAGCCAAAGCCATGCTTCGCCCCGCCCGCCTGTTGCTGATTGCTGCGCTGGCCACCCCGCTCTTGTCCGCTTGCGCGGGGGGATCGGGGGTGAAGGCCGACACGCGCTACATCGCGCGCGACGTCAACACGCTTTACCGCGCGGCGCAGGACCGGCTTGACCGGGGCAATTATGCGATTGCGGCGGCGCTGTTTGACGAAGTGGAGCGCCAGCACCCCTATTCGCCCTGGGCGCGCCGCGCCCAGCTGATGAGCGCGTTCAGCTATTATATGGACCGCGAATATACGCCGTCCATCGAATCGGCGCAGCGGTTCCTGTCCATCCATCCGGGGAACAAGGACGCGCCCTATGCCTATTATCTGATCGCGCTCAGCTATTATGAGCAGATCAGCGATGTGACCCGCGACCAGAAAATCACCGAACAGGCGCGCAGCGCGCTGGGCGAAGTCGTCCGCCGCTATCCCGATTCGCGTTACGCCGCCGATGCGCGGTTGAAACTTGACCTGGTCAACGATCATCTGGCGGGCAAGGAAATGGAGATCGGCCGCTATTACCAGCGCGCTTCGTCCTGGCTGGCGGCGTCGATCCGCTTCCGCGAAGTGGTGGACAAGTTTCAGACGACCAGCCACGCGCCCGAAGCCTTGTTCCGGCTGACCGAATGCTATCTGGCGCTGGGCATTCCGGCAGAGGCCAAGAAATCCGCTGCCGTGCTGGGGGCCAATTATCCCGGCAGCAAATGGTATGAACGCGCCTATGGCCTGATGCAAAAGCACGCGCCGGGGGCGTGATTTCATCTGAAATCTGTTGTTTTTCGTCATCCCGGGCTTGACCCGGGACAACCAGCAAAGATGGCCTGTTATCCCGTATCAAGTCCGGGATGACGAAAAGGCGGACGCTTTGCGCCCGCTCAGCGTGGAAATGATGCTGCCAATAGATTCCGCTTTCGTTCTGCGCTAAATCAGCGGCGATGCTCACCGCGCTCGCCATCTCGAACATCGTCCTTATCGACGCGCTGGACCTGGACTTTGGGCCCGGGCTGGGCGTGCTGACGGGGGAGACGGGGGCGGGCAAATCCATCTTGCTTGATGCGCTGGGGCTGGCGCTGGGCGCGCGCGCCGATTCGGGGCTGGTGCGTCAGGGATGCGAACGCGGCCAGGTGTCGGCCAGCTTCACCGCCCCCGCGCCCGGCAGCGCGCTGGCCGCGCTGCTGGCCGCCAATGATCTGGACATTGGCGCGGGCGAACCGCTCATCATCCGGCGCTCGCTGCGCGCCGATGGCGGCAGCCGCGCCTTCATCAATGACCAGCCCTGCTCGGCGGCGTTGCTGCGCGATGTCGGCGCGATGCTGGTCGAAATCCATGGCCAGCACGATGATCGCGGCCTGCTTGCCCCCGCCGGGCACCGCGCCCTGCTCGACAGCTTTGCCCGCACCGACCTGGCGGCGGTGGCGGCGGCCCATGCCGCATGGCGCGGCGCAGAGGCCCGGCTCGCGGCAACGCGCACGGCGCTGGCAGAGGCCGAGCGCGACCGCGACTGGCTGGCCCACAGCGTCGCCGAACTCACCGCGCTCGCGCCGCAGCCGGGCGAGGAGGCGGCGCTCGCCGCCGAGCGCGCGGCGATGCAGCAAGGCGAGAAAATCGCCGACGATCTCGCCGCCGTGCTGGCCGCCTTTGCGGGCAGCGACAGCGGCCCGGCGCAATTGCGCGGCGCGGCGCGGCGGCTCGACCGGCTGGCGGGCGGGCATCCGCTGCTGGCCGAGGCGCTCGCCGCGCTCGACCGCGCGCTCATTGAGGCGGGCGAGGCCGAGGATCGCCTGACCGAGGCGGCGCGCGCGCTGGAATATGACCCCGCCCGGCTGGAGGCAGCGGAAACGCGGCTGTTTGAACTGCGCGCCATGGCCCGCAAACATGGGGTTCAGCCCGATGCGCTGGCGGGCCTCGCGGACGCGCTTGCGGTGCGGCTGGACGCCATCGACGGCGGCGCGGGCGGGCTGGCCGCGTTGGAGGCCGAAGTGGCGGCGCTGGCGGCGGCCTATACCCACGCCGCAGGCGAACTCAGCGACGCGCGGCGCATGGCGGCGGCGCGGCTCGACGCGGCGGTGGCGGGGGAGCTCAAGCCGCTCAAGCTCGACGCCGCGCGCTTTCAGACGCGCATCGAACGCCTGCCCGCTGACCGATGGGGGCCGGATGGCATGGACCGCGTCGAATTTCTGATCGCCACCAACCCCGGCGCGCCCTTCGCCCCGCTGATGAAAATCGCCAGCGGCGGCGAACTCTCGCGCTTCATCCTGGCGCTCAAGGTCGCGCTGGCAGAGGAGGGCGGCGCGGACACCATCATCTTCGACGAAATCGACCGCGGCGTCGGCGGCGCGGTGGCGGCAGCGATTGGCGAACGGCTGGCACGGCTGGCGCGCGGGAAACAATTGCTCGCGGTGACGCACTCGCCCCAAGTCGCGGCAAAAGGCGCCGCGCATTACCAGATCGCCAAGGCAAGCGACGGGCTGGTGACGCGCACCGGCGTCCGGCTGCTGGGCGCGGACGAACGCCGCGAGGAAATCGCCCGGATGCTGTCGGGCGCCGAAGTCACCGACGAAGCGCGCGCGCAGGCGGTGCGGTTGTTGGAGGTGGTGTGAGCGAAGCGACGGATCAAAATAACCTGCTGATATCCTTCGGGGCGGTCTGTATATTGGCGGCTAGTTTAATAGTCATTTTGCCGCTGCTGTTATACACTTGGCTCTGGGTTTCGGCGCTCGGAATCGATCACCGGCTCAATCCCGCGCTGGACCGTTACGGTGCTACTTGGGGGTTGGTCGCTCTTGGGTGTGCGGCGTATAATAGCTGGCATTCATGGCGATTGATCAAAAATCCGTCTGCGCAGCAGCTTGCCATCATGCTCGTGATTTCGGCTGCTTTGATCGTCGGTTGTCCAGAGTTTTACTACTGACATGACAACGGAAGCCGAAGCCGCCAACGAGTTGATGCGCCTTGCCAAGCAAATCGCGCATCACAACCGCCGCTATCATGCCGACGACAGCCCCGAGATTAGCGATGCCGACTATGACGCGCTGGTCCGCCGCAACAATGCGCTTGAAGCGGCCTTTCCGCACCTGATCCGCGCGGACAGCCCCAATAGCCAGGTTGGCGCGGCGGTCGATGGTTCGCCGCTGGCGAAGGTCACCCATGCGCAGCGGATGATGTCCCTCGACAATGCGTTTGACGATGCCGAGGTGGCGGAGTTTGTGGCGCGGGTGCGGCGGTTTCTGAATCTGGCTGAGGATGAACCCGTCGCGCTGACGGCGGAGGACAAGATTGACGGGCTGTCCTGTTCGCTGCGCTATGAGCAGGGCGTGCTGGTGCAGGCGGCGACGCGGGGTGATGGCAGCGTGGGCGAGGATGTGACCGCCAATGTGCGGACGATATCCGATATTCCGCAACGCCTTAAGCCCCTCCCCTTCAGGAGTGTCGGGTCGGTCGGTCCCCCGGACCGACCTGAAATTGCCGGGGGCAGTTTCACCCGGCACTGGGTTGGGGGTGGGGTTTGCCGTCTTGACACCGAGGATGCCGACCGACCCCACCCCAACCCCTCCCCTGAAGGGGAGGGGCTTTTTGCAATCCCCGCCGTCTTCGAAATCCGGGGCGAAATTTACATGTCGAAAGCCGACTTCGCCGCGCTTAACGCGGCGCAGGAGGCTGTTGGGGGCAAAGTCTTTGCCAATCCGCGCAATGCTGCGGCGGGCTCGCTGCGGCAAAAGGATGCCAGCATCACTGCCGCGCGCCCCTTGCGCTTTCTGGCGCATGGCTGGGGCGAGGCGAGCGCAGTGCCGGGCACCACCCAAAGCGCGGTGATGGCGGCCATCGCCAGCTGGGGCGTGCCCGTTTCGCCGCGCCTGACGCGCTGTGCCAGCACCGATGCCGCGCTCGCCCATTATCGGGGCATAGAGGCGGCGCGCGCTGACCTGCCCTATGACATTGACGGAGTGGTGTATAAGGTTGACCGGCTGGATTGGCAGGCGCGGCTGGGCTTTGTGGCCAAAGCGCCGCGCTGGGCCATTGCGCACAAATTCCCCGCCGAACGCGCGCAAACGGTGCTGGAGGCGATTGACATTCAGGTGGGGCGCACGGGCAAGCTGACCCCCGTCGGCCGCCTGACCCCGGTGACCGTCGGCGGCGTCGTGGTGTCGAATGTGACGCTGCACAACCGCGACGAAATCGCGCGGCTGGGTGTCCGCCCCGGCGACCGGGTGGTGGTGCAGCGCGCAGGCGATGTCATCCCGCAGATTGTGGAAAATCTGACCCGCGACGCGGTGCGCGATGCCTATATTTTCCCCGACCACTGCCCGGTGTGCGGCAGCGAAGCAGTCGCTGAGGCGGGCGAAGTTGATGTGCGCTGCACCGCAGGGCTGACCTGTCCCGCGCAACGCTTTGAACGGCTGCGGCATTTTGTCAGCCGGGGCGCGCTGGATATGGAGGGGCTGGGCGAAAAGAGTATCGCCGAATTCATCGATTATGGCTGGTTGAACGGCCCCGCCGACATTTTCCGCCTGCACCAGCATCGCGATGCGCTGCTGGGCAAGGACGGCTGGCAGGAGAAATCGGTCGACAATCTGCTCGCCGCCATCGCGGCGAAGCGCCAGCCCGATGCGGCGCGCCTGCTGTTTGGCCTGGGCATCCGCCATGTGGGCGCGGTGACGGCGCGGGACCTGCTCAAGGCCTTTGCCACCCTGCCTGCTCTGCGCGCCGTGGCGGAACGCGCGCATGCTGGGGATGCCGACGCCCTCGCTGAGCTGACCAGCATCGACGGCATTGGCCCGGCGGTGGTCGCGGCGCTGGGCGATTTCTTCCACGAGGCGCATAATGTCGCGACCTGGGATGATTTGCTGGCCGAGGTCGCGCCCCCGCCCTTTGTGGTGGAAACGCGCGCATCCGAAGTGTCGGGCAAAACCGTGGTTTTTACCGGCAAGCTCGAAACCATGAGCCGCGACGAGGCCAAGGCGCAGGCCGAAGCCCTGGGGGCGAAAGCGGCGGGCAGCGTCAGCGCCAAGACCGACCTGGTCGTCGCCGGGCCGGGCGCAGGCAGCAAATTGAAGCAAGCCGCCGCGCTGGGCATCCGCGTCATTGACGAGGCGGAATGGGCAGCGATTGTGGCGGCGGCGGGGTAAGGTGCGTTGTGCGCCCCTCAAAAGCCCTTGCCCGGCGGGGAGGGGCTTTTGAGGGGGAGCAAGGCCGCAAGGCCGCGCGCTCTGTGTGCTTGGACACACCCTCACCCAACCCTCCCCCGCAACGGGGAGGGCTTTTCCGCTTCCGCCATGATACCATGGGTCCATGGCGCCCCTCCCCTATCCCCGCCTGCCTTGCGAGATCGTCGCGCCGCTGGCCGATGGGCGCGAGGTCTGTTTGCGCACTATCCGCCCCAGCGATGAAGCGCGGATTCGTGCGGGCATTGACGCGATGTCGGACCGGTCCCGCTATCTGCGCTTCTTTTCCGCCTTTCGCACGCCGCCCGATTCGATGGTGAAACGGTTGAGCGCGGTTGATGGCCATGACCATATCGGCTGGGGCGCGATCCTACTGGATGGGGACAGCAATCCGCCCATCGCCGCCGCGCACGCGATCCGTTCCGATGACGAACCGGGCGTCGGCGAACTGGCGGTCGCCGTGCTAGATGATTATCAGGGGCTGGGGCTGGCGCGCATGGTGATTGCCGCGATGCTTGCCGATTGCTGTGACGAAGGGCTGGAAACGCTCGACATGCATGTGCTCGCCGAAAACCGCCCGGCGATTGCGCTGGCCATGGCGTTGGGGGCAGTCCCCGTGCCCAGCGGCGCGACGGTGGGGCGCTACCGCATCAACGCCCGCGCGGCGCTCGACCAGCTGGCCATCGACCCCAACCCCGGGCTGGCCGCAGTGTTGGCGCAGCTGTGAGGCAAGATTATTTTGCGCCCGCTGTCGAATCGGCCTGCTGCCATCCGTCTTGGGATCAGGGCCGCATGTGGCGGGCCCAGACGATGAAGGAGCAAGACCCATGCAATATATGCTGATGATCCACGAAGATGAGCGCATTTACGCAGGCGAGGGCGGCGAGGCGCTGATGGCCGAAACGCTGGCCAAGCATATGGCTCTGGCCGGGGCGCTGGTGGCGGCGGGCGTGCCCTTTTCGGGTGAGCGGCTGAAGCCGGCGTCGACCGCCACCACGCTGCGCTGGGACCATGGCCAATCGGCGCTGCACGACGGTGCCTTCGCCGAAACGCACGAGGAACTGGGCGGCTTTTACATTATCGATGTCGCCGACCTTGATGCCGCTATTGGCTGGGCGCGCCAGATTCCGGTGCCGGGCAAGGGCAGCATTGAAATCCGCCCGGTCTGGCCGATGGCGTGACACCTGGCATGACGCTGGGCCTGGGGGCCCGGATTGACGATGCCCGGCCACGCGTGGTTGCCGCGCTGGCCGGGCATTGCCGCGACCTGGATCTGGCCGAAGACAGCTTTGCCGATGCGGTCACGGCGCTGCTCGCGCTGCCTGCGGCGGCGCTGCCCGACAATATCGGCGGCTGGCTCTATGTCGCGGCACGCCGCCGCATGGTGGACGGGCTGCGCCAGGCGTCCCGGCGTCAGCAGCTGTTGGCGCGCGAAGCGGTGCTGGAGGATGATGTGGCCGCTATCCTGGCCTTTCCCGAACCCATTGCCGACGATCGGTTGCGGCTGGTGTTCGTGTGCGCGCATCCCGCCATCGCGCCGGACATTCGCGTTGCGCTGGCGCTGCGCACGCTGTTCGGCGTGCCGATGGACCGGCTGGCGGCTGCCCTGCTCATGCCCGTTGCGACGCTCTATCAGCGGCTGGGCCGGGCCAAGGCCAAGATTCGCGACGCGGGCATCGGCTTTGATGTTCCGGACCGCCGCCATTGGCCAGACCGGCTGGAGGCGGTGCTGGCGACGCTCGAACTGGGCTATGCGGTCGCCTATGCCGATGGGGCGGCGGCGCTGGATGCGGACCTGGCGCCCGAGGTGCGGCGGCTGGCGGCGCTGCTCGTCGAACTCATGCCTGGCGAGGCCGAAGTGCTGGGGCTGGCGGCGCTGATTGACCTCGGGGAATCGCGGCGCGCGGCGCGCGTCGATGCGCAGGGGATGATGGTGCCGCTCAGCCAGCAAGACCCCGGCCAATGGGACCGGGCGGCGATTGACCATGCCGTGCACCTCCTGGGCCGCGCGGCCGCCGTTGGTCAAGGCGGGCCGCGCCAGCTGCTCGCCGCCATTCACCTGACCCACGCCCGCCGGGTCGTTGCGGATGCGCCGCCGGATTGGACGATGATCGCCGCGCTGTACGACATGCTGCTGACGCTGCGACCGGGCCCGGCGACCGCCACCGCGCGCGCCGTGGCGGTGGCGCGGCGCGACGGCGCGGCGGCCGGGCTGGCCGCACTCGACGCCATTGCGGCAAATGAGGTGGCGCATCATCGCGGCTGGCACAGCGCCCGTGCACATCTGCTCGCCGACCTTGGCCAGCATGGCGCGGCGGCGGCGGCCTTTGCCCGCGCCCTGGCCTTGCATCCGCCGCCTGCCGAGGCCGCCTATCTGACCGCGCAGCGCAATCGCCTCTTGACGCCGCCGCGCCCGGTTGGTCGGTAGCGGAAGGCAGGACCAATTGGGGGGCGGCGATCATGGCAGCGCGCGATTATCTTCACCATCTGATGCGCGATCTTGAATCGCATGTGGAGGTTCGCCGGTTCGGCAGCGGCTGGCTATCGGGCTTTTTCGCGCTGTTGCTCGCGGTGGTCGCGCTGGGTCTGGTGGTCGCTATGCGCTTTCCCGACTGGTTCGCAACGCCCGAATTGGCGGTCCTTAAGGATTGGGGCGGCTTTCGCGGTGTCGTCCATCTGGTGCTGCTGGCGAGCTATGCGCTGGCGCTGCTCAGCCTGCTGCTGCGTCCGCGCAAGGTGCTGGGCGCGACAGCGCTGGCGGTGGGCATCGCGGCGGCGCTGGTCGGCGGGGCGAATGTGCAGCCAGCGGAAACGCGCGATTGGGGCATATTTTTCGGGCTGGATTTCTTTGTCGTCAATCTGCTGGCCACGGGCCTGATGTTCGCGCCGCTTGAACGCTGGTTGCCGCACCGGCGCGAGCAGCGATTGTTCCGCACCGAATGGCGCGAGGACCTTTTCTATTATCTGGTCAGCTCCATGTTCGTCCAGATCCTCGGCTTTCTGGCGCTTGCCCCGTCGCAGATCATCAATGCGAGCACCGGCAGCTGGGATGCGTTTCGGGCCAGCGTCGCGGCGCTGCCGTGGCTGGTGCAATTCATCCTGGTGCTGATCCTCAGCGATATTGCGCAATATTGGTACCACCGGCTGTTCCACAAAATCCCCTTTCTGTGGGGCTTTCACGCCGTGCACCACAGCGCGCGGACGATGGATTGGCTGGCGGGTTCGCGGATGCATTTTGTCGAGATCATCCTGCTGCGCGCGGTCACCTCGCTGCCGCTCTTCACCCTGGGGTTCAGCCCGGCGGTGATGCAGGCCTATATCGGCTTCATCTATGTCTGGTCGTCGCTGCTCCATGCCAATGTCGGCGGCAATTGGGGACGACTGGGCCATTGGATTGCCAGCCCGCGCTTCCACCATTGGCACCATGGGCTGGAGCGCGAGGCGTTTGACGTCAATTTTGCCATTCATTTCCCCTGGCTCGACAAGCTGTTCGGCACCTTTCACTTGCCCGACGATGGCCGTTGGCCCCAGAATTACGGCATTCCAGAGGATGTGCCGCGCGGTTATTTGGCGCAGGCCGCTTATCCGTGGACGCGCAAGGCCAAGCCCGCCGACGCGCCTGCCGAATGATTGCAACGGCATCGCCGCCGGGGTAGGGGCGCGGGGGCGTGTCGCCGCTCCCCGCCTTTCGCCGCCTTGGCCTTTTGTGGTTGCCCATCCTCTTGGTGCTGCTCGCCCGCATGGCGGTGGCGCCCGGGTGGATGGTGGAACAGCGCGCCGATGGCAGCATCAGCGTGCGGATCTGTTCCGACCCCGACCGGGTGGGCCAGACAATGCAGATTGCCATCGACCGCAGCGCCGACCACGCCCCCGATGACCAGCAACATTGCAGCTGGGGCGCGCTGGCCGATGCCCCGCCCCTGCCGCTGGCCCCGCCGCTGAGCGAAGCCGCGCTGCTGCCGCGAACAGCGCCCGTGGGCGCCAACCCCTGGGGCTTCGCGCCCGGCACCGCCTCCCCCCTCCCGCCCAGCACCGGGCCCCCGTCCCTGGCAATCATCTGAACCCGCCGCCCCGCGCGTCCGCGTGCCGGGATGGCCATCCAGATTCCTTGCCGAAAGGACCCCTTCGTGCTGCTCTATCGCACCATTTGGCGCTGGCATTTCTATGCCGGGCTGTTCGTCATTCCGTTCATCCTTATCCTCTCGCTCACCGGGGCGATTTATCTCTTCAAGCCGCAGATTGATGCGTGGGAGGAGCGCGACTGGCGCTCGCTGCCCACCCATCAGGCCATCAGCGCCGACGCGCAGCGCGACCGGGCGCTTGCGGCCCTGCCCGGCGCGCAGATGGTCCACTACCGCGTGCCGCAGGCGCCGGGGGATGCCGCGCTGATCCATGTCAGCCTGCCGGGCGGGCCGATGCGCGATGTGGTTGTCGCGCCGCAGGGGCAGGTGTTGGCCATCGTCGATCCCGATGCCCGCTGGTCGGCCTGGCTTGCGCGGCTGCACGGCAGCCTGCTGGCCGGCACGGCGGGCGGCATCCTTGTCGAACTGGCCGCCAGCTGGGCCATCGTCATGATCCTGACGGGCCTGTATTTGTGGTGGCCGCGCGGGCGCAGGCTGGCGGGGGTGGTGTGGCCGCGCCTGTCGCTGGGCGCGCGCGCGGCGTGGCGCGATGCCCATGCCGTGACCGGATTCTGGGTGTCGGGGCTGGCGCTGGTGCTGCTGCTCACCGGCCTGCCATGGACCGATGTGTGGGCGACGGGGTTTCGCGCGGTGCGCGCCGAAATGGGCTGGGTCGCCGAACCGCAAAGCTGGCGCGGCGGCGTCGATCTGCACGCGCATCACGATCATGCCGCCATGGCAAAGGGGGTTGCCCCACCCGCGCGCTCGGTCATGACGCTCGACGATATGGTGCTGCGCGCCGCAGGCGAAGCGCTGCCGCACCCGGTGGTCATCCTGCCCCCCGGCGCGCCAGCGATGCATGGGCCGCCCAACGGACCGGTGTGGACGCTGACCAGCCATGCGCAGAACCGCCCGCTCATCCGCCGCATCAGCTATGATCCCGCCAGCGGGGCAGAGGTGGCGCGCCGCGGCTTTGCCGATAAACACCCGATTGATCAGGCCATCAACATCGGCATCGCCTGGCACGAAGGGGCGCTGTTTGGCTGGGTTAATCAGGCGATTGGCGTGCTGACCGCGCTGATGCTGATGGCGCTGGCGGTCAGCGGATTTATACTGTGGCGGCGTCGCCGACCAGCGGATGCGCTGGGCGCGCCGCCCCAGTCGCCCGCGCTTGCGCCTGCCCGGCTGCGCATCGTGGCCGTGATCACGCTGCTGCTGGCGCTGCTGTTGCCGCTCCTGGCGGCGTCGCTGATCCTGTTGTGGCTGTTTGACCGGCTGCTGCTGCCGCGCCTGCCCTGGCTGGCCCGCTGGCTCGGCATGGCAAAGGTTTCACCGGCAACCAGTTGATGCTAGGCTGCTGCCATGGCTGACCCCGCATCGCATGTCTTTACCAGCCCCCCGCCAGGGGCCGCGCCCGATTGGACCATTGCCCAGGATTGGGACGCGTTCAGCGCGGATGACCATGCGATGTGGGACCAGCTGTTTGCGCGCCAGACGGCGATGCTGCCGGGCCGCGCCGCCGATGCCTTTCTGCGCGGCATGGATGTGCTGCGCCTCGAACGGCCCGGCATCCCCGATTACCGCGAGCTCAACGCGCGGCTGCTCGCGGCCACCGGGTGGCAGGTTGTGGCGGTGCCGGGGCTGGTGCCCGATGCGGTGTTTTTTGACCATCTGGCCAACCGCCGCTTTCCGGCGGGCAATTTCATCCGCACCCCGGCGCAGCTCGACTATCTGCAGGAACCCGACGTGTTCCACGACGTATTCGGCCATGTCCCGATGCTCGCCGACCCGGTGTTCGCCGATTATATGATGGCCTATGGCCAGGGCGGGCTGCGCAGCCTGCGCTACGGGGCGCTCGACAAATTGGCGCGGCTCTACTGGTATACGGTCGAATTCGGGCTGATCCGCGACGCGGGCGGGCTGCGCATCTATGGCGCGGGGATTGTCTCCAGCTTTGCCGAAAGCCTGTTCGCGCTCGATGATCCCAGCCCCAACCGCATCGGCTTTGATCTGGAACGCGTCATGCGCACCCATTATCGGATTGATGATTTTCAGCAGAATTATTTTGTGGTCGACAGCCTGGACCAGCTGCTGCGCGTCACCGTGGATACCGATTTCGCGCCGCTTTATGCACGGCTGGCGCAGCTGCCCGACATTGCCATTGCCGAAATCGTGCCGGGCGACATGGTGCTGACGCGCGGCACGCAGGCCCATGCCGCCGCGCGCACCGTCAGTTGAAGGTGACGGACACCACCCGCCCGCTGCGGTAGGTGCAGGCAAAATCGCGCGGCATATTTTCGGGTGCCGCGACGGTCCCCGTTACGCGCCAGCCATCGCCGTCGCGGTTCACACCGTCGATCTGGCCCACGCGGGCGGCCTCGCCCAATTCGCCCTCGGCAGCCCAGCTACACGCATCGACGGCACGCGCGTCGGCGCCGTTGCTGCCGGGCACCCATTGGCCACCCGGTCCCGAATCAGGCGCGGCGCGGTAATCGCCTGCATCGTCGCGCGGCCGGTCATAGCGGTCATCACGGTCGCGGCGTTCGCCATCGCGCGCCTTCTTGCCCGAACCGGCAATGGCGGCAATCGCGCCGATCAGGACAATCCCGGCCAGCACATCGCCCGCATCCACCCGGTCGCGGTGCCAATAGCGTTTGCCGCGGGCCTCAGCCGGGGCCACCGCCACCACGAGCGAAGCGGCGAGCACGGTGGCTCCCACAAATTTTGCGGCAAATCGTGCCATCGACATCACCCCCAGCCGGTTCGGCGGCCCGGTGCCGCGCGCAGAATCTGGACGTTAAGCGCCCTTGCCTGTCGCGCGGCTGAACGGGATCAGCAGGTGCAGCGTGGCTTGGGGCGCGGCTTGTAATGGCGCTTTTTGGGGACATAGCGCGCGCGCGGCACCGATACGGTTTCATAATGGGTGGTCGTGGTCGTTACCGTTTCGGTGGTGACCACGGGCGCGGCGTTGGTGATGATCGTCGTCACGATAACGCCCGGGCTGTAATAGCCATAGCCGCCCCGATGATGCGTCACGACCTGCGGCCCGCCTGGATAGGCGTGGCCCGGATAGGCATGGCCGGGATAGCCGTGCGGACCCGCCGGATAGCCGCCGGGATAAGGCCCGCCCGGATAGCCACCCGGTTGGCGCGAGGCGCGCCAGGCGGCGCATTTGGCGCGGTCTTCGCTCTTGTCGATGGCTGCCCCGACCAGGCCGCCGACCCCGGCACCCAGTAAGGTGCCGCCCAGCCGCTTGCCGCGACCGGCCAGCCGGTTGCCCGCTGCGCCGCCGACTACGGCACCAATGGCCGCGCCGCCCAGCCCGTCGTCGCGGCACAGGCGCGCCATGCGTTCATCCTCACGCGGGTCAAAGCCATAGGCCGGGCGCTGACCGCCGCCATGGGAATAGCCCGGGGAATAGGGCGATGCCGGGGGCGGGGCATAGCTGGTGCCCGCTTCGCCTTCATAGGTGCCGCGATATTCGCCGGTGTAGCTGCGGCCATCGGGGCCCTGATAGGTGCCGTTCCAGGTGCCGGTCCAGCGGCCCTGATAGTCCGTATCCTCAACGCGGCGATATTCGCCTTCGACCGGATAGCGGTCGGCCCCGCCCGAATAGACGCGGGCATCGCCGGGCGCGCCAACGCCATAATCCAGTGCGGCCCCCGCCTTTTTCTTGTGCCCGGCGGCGACCATCGTGTCGGCGATGCCTGCGCCTGTATCCAGCCGCGTTTCGGCGGCAATGGCTGCCTCAGCCGTTACCAGCGCGCTGGCCGCGATACCCAGCATGATCATCGTCCGCATCATTTTCGCTCCCCACAAGGACAAAGGCCCGGCCATCCCATGGCCGTTGGTTAACAGATTGTTTAGCAAAGCCGGGCTTGCCACGCGAATCCGTTTACCGTCTTTGCCGCGTCCCGTTTTGGGGCAGTTCGGCGCGGTGACGTCCGACGGTTCAGCCCGCCGCCGGGCTGGTCAGCGCCGGGGCAATGGCCGCGACCAATGCCTCCGCCCCGGCCTGATCGGCGGCAGTGAACCGCCCCGGTTCCGGACTGTCGAGGTCGAGCACGCCGATCAGCTGTCCAGCCGCGATGATGGGCACCACCAGCTCGCTGCGGCTGTCAGCGTCGCAGGCGATGTGCCCAGGAAAGGCGTGGACATCGTCGACGCGCTGGCTGGTGCGGGTGCGCGCGGCGGCGCCGCACACGCCCTTGTCCAGCGCGATGCGGATGCACGCGGCCTTGCCCTGAAAGGGGCCCAGCACCAATTCGGTGCCGTCAAAGCGGTAAAATCCCGCCCAGTTCAGCGCCGGAATGGCCTGCCACACCAGCGATGCGACATTGGCCATATTGGCAATGGCATCGCTTTCCCCCTGCGTGACGGCGACGCAGGCGTCGGTCAATTCGGTCCAGCGCGTCGCGGCGTCGGTGGCGGTGGGGGCAAAGGCAAAGCTCATGGGACCTGCAATCCGGTGTGGTGCGCGATAAAGCCATACATATCGGCAAATTCGGCGATCAACTTGTCGGTCGGCTTGCCCGATCCATGCCCCGACCGCGTGTCGATGCGGATCAGGCGCGGCCGCGCGCCCAGATCGGCGGCCTGCAACGCCGCAGCATATTTGAAGCTGTGCCCCGGGACCACCCGGTCGTCGGTATCGGCGGTCAGCACCAATATGGCCGGATAATCACGGCCCGCGCGGACATTGTGATAGGGGGAATAGGACAGGAGATTGCGGAAATCGGCCTCGCGGTCGGGATAGCCATAGTCATCGACCCAGTATCGCCCCGCCGTGAACCGGTCGAAACGCAACATGTCCATCACCCCCACCACGGGCAGCGCGGCAGCGAACAGGTCGGGGCGCTGGTTCACCACCGCGCCGACCAGCAGCCCGCCGTTTGAGCGCCCCTCGATGGCCAGCCCGCCCTTGGGCGTGATGCCGCTGGCGATCAGATGTTCGCCCGCCGCGATGAAATCGTCGAACACATTCTGTTTGTTCAGCAGGCGGCCCGCGTCGTGCCACGCCTTGCCATATTCGCTGCCGCCGCGCACATTGGCCAGGGCAAAGACGCCGCCCGCCTCTGCCCAGGCCAGCCGCTGCGGGCTGAACACCGGCAACTGCGGCGCATTGAACCCGCCATAGGCATAGAGCAAAGTCGGCGCGCCCTTGCTCAGGTCCAGCCCCTTTTTGTGGAGCAGGAACATCGGAATGCGCGTGCCGTCCTTGGACGCATAAAAACGCTGGTTGACGGCATAATCATCGGGATTGAAGGTCAGCTTGGGTGCGGCAAAGACGCTGCTTTTCCCCGTTTCCGTATCCAGGCGATAAATGGTGGTGGGCCGCGCAAAGCTCTGAAAGGAATAAAAGGTTTCCGGATTGCCCGGCTTGCCGCCAAAGCCCGATGCCGACCCGATGGCGCCCAGCGAGATGGTGGCCACCGGCTGTCCGGTCAGGCTGACCATCCGCGCATCGGACTGCGCATCGCCCAGATAGGACAGGATGATCCGCCGTCCCACCGCCGATGCCCCGACCAACGTGCCCTTGGTCTCGGCGACCAGCTCGGTCGGGGTGCCGGGGCGGCGCGCATCCAGCTGCACCAGCCGCTGGCGCGGTGCACCCATATTGGTCAGAAAGGTAAAGCGGCTGCCCTGGTTGGTGACATATTCCCAATTGTGCGTGAAATCGCGGATCAGCGCGATGGGCTTGCCCACCCGCCCGCGCGCCAGCGGATAGAGGGTGATGGCAAAGCGTTCATCGGTGCCCTGCGATGAGGTGACGATCAGATATCGGCCATCATCGGTCACGGCGGCGACATGGTTCAGCTTGGGGGCATCGGGTGAGGCGTGGACGAGCACATCGGCGCTTTGCGGTGTGCCCAGCCGGTGGAAATAGACCGCCTGATTTTCGTTCAGCGACTGGAATTTCGCCCCCTGTGCCGGTTCGGGAAAGCGCGAATAGAAAAATCCGCTGCCGTCCCCGGCCCAGGCGAGATCGGAAAACTTCACCCAGCGCACTTCGTCCGCCACATCCTGGCCGGTCGCGACATTGCGGACGCGCAGGATGCGCCAATCGGTGCCGCCATCCTGAACGGCGTAGAGCAGCAGCTTGCCGTCGGGCGATGGCTCCCATTCGGCCAGCGCGGTCGCCCCATCCTTGGCCCAGCCATTGGGGTCGAGCAGCGGCCGCGCCGCCCCGTTCAAGCCTTCGCGGACATAGAGCACCGATTGCGGCTGCAACCCGTCGTTGCGGGTATAGAAATAGTGCCTCCCGGCCCGGCGCGGCACGCCGAATCGTTCAAAATCGAACAAAGCGGTCATCCGCCGGGCAAAGGCGGCGCGCCCCGGCAGCGTCGCCAGATAGGCGCTTGTCACCGCATTCTGCCGCGCCACCCAGTCGGCGACCTTGGGGTTGACGCGAACATCATCCTCCAGCCAGCGAAAGGGATCGGCCACGGCGACGCCAAATTGCGGATCGACCACGTCCACGGTCGCGGTTTCGGGATAGGCAATCGCCCGGTCACCCGCATTGGCAGCCTTGAGCGCCGGGGCAAACATCATGGCGATGGCGGCAAGCGCCGCCCGCACAGCAGCGGACATGACAGCATTTTCCTTATGAACGGCACCACTCCGCCCCAATGTAAAGGTCACCCGCCACTGGGCAAGGGCAAAGCGCGGCGCAAAAGCACGGCGAGGGCGCAAAGGCGGGCGTTGGGGGACGTGGCGATGTTGGAAAATGGCTCCCCGGGCAGGATTCGAACCTGCGACCGATCGATTAACAGTCGATTGCTCTACCGCTGAGCTACCGAGGAACACGCTGCCCGGTGGACAGACGCGGGCCTATGCCGATTTCGTCCCGCTTTTGCAAGCCCCGTCAAACGATGAATTGCTCCATCGCGATGCGTTCATCCAGCCCCTGATCGGGGTCGAACAGCAAGGTCAGCGGGCGGGTGCGGTCGATGGCCACCTCGACGCTGGCGACGTCGCGGATCTCGCGCTGGTCGGCCACGGCGCTCACCGGACGCTTGGCGGCTTCGTTGACGGTAAAGCGCACCCGCGTCGCCTCTGGCAAAATGGCCCCGCGCCAGCGGCGGGGGCGAAAGGGGCTGATCGGGGTCAGCGCCAGCATCGCCGAATCGAGCGGCAAGATGGGGCCGTTGGCCGACAGATTATAGGCGGTCGACCCCGCTGGTGTGGCCACCAGCACCCCGTCGCAGGCCAATTCTTCGAGCATGGTGCGGCCATTGACGATGACCTCCAGCTTTGCGGCCTGACGCGTTTCGCGTAGCAGCGAAATTTCGTTGATGGCGGGCACGAAATGCCGCTCGCCGCTGATCGTCGTGATGTCCCCGGCCAGCGGATTGACGGTGAAGGTGCGCGCGTCCCTTATGCGGTCGAACAGCAAATCGGTGCGAAATTCGTTCATCAAAAAGCCGATCGAGCCGCGATTCATGCCGAACACCGGCAAAATCCGGCGGCTGTCGAGCATCTGGTGCAGCATTTGCAGCAGAAAGCCGTCCCCGCCCAGCGCGACCAGCAGGTCGGCCTCTTTCGGGTCGACAAAGGGGTAAAGCGGGCGCAGCTCCGCCTCGGCGGCCAGCGCGCCGGGGGCCGGAGAGGCGACAAGCGCAATGCGGTGCTGCATGGGAAAGGCGTCTCCTGTTCCGGTCAACCGCCGGTGGCGCTCATATGGCGGGCAAGCGCCGGGGCCTGGCCCGGCGCGATGGTGAAATCATGCGCGGCGGGCTTGCCGCCCAGCGCAGCGTCCAGCAACGGGTCAATGGCGCTGGGCCCGCCCCCGCGTAGCGCCGCGCGCAGATCGACATGATCGTCCTGGCCCAGGCACATGTAAATCCGCCCCTGCGCCGTCAGCCGCATCCGGTTGCAACTGGCGCAGAAATTGTCCGACAGCGGCGTGATCAGACCCAGCGTCACCGGCATGTCCGATACCGCGAAATAGCGCGCCGGTCCGCCCGTCCGTCGGTCCACCGGCATCAGTGCGTGCTGCGCGCGCAGCGGAGCGACAAACTGGTGCAGCGGGATGAAATGGTCGCTGCGGTCCTCCGCCACATCGCCCAGCGGCATGGTTTCAATCAGCGTCAGGTCACAGCCATGCACCGCGCACCAGTGGAGCATCGGCAGCAGCTGATCCTCGTTCAGTCCCTTCAGCGCGACCATGTTGATCTTGACTGCAATCCCTGCCGCTTGCGCGGCCGCAATGCCCGCCAGCGCCTGGGGCAATTCGCCGACGCGGGTGATGTGGCGAAACGCCTGGGGGTCCAGCGTATCCAGGCTGACATTGATGCGCCGGATCCCGGCGGCGGCCAATGCGGCGGCATGGTCCGCCAGCCGCATGCCGTTGGTGGTCATCGTCAATTCGCTCAGCCCATGGCCCAGCATGCCGCCGAGCTCCGCCGCCAGCGTGTCGATGCCGCGCCGCACCAGCGGTTCGCCGCCGGTCAGCCGCAGCCGCGTCACCCCGCGCGCCACCAGCCGCCGGGCGATCACCACCATTTCCTCCAGCGTCAACAGCTCGGCGCGCGGCAGAAATTGCATATCCTCTGCCATGCAATAACGACACCGGAGGTCGCAGCGGTCGGTGACCGACAGGCGCACATAGCTGATCCGGCGGCCGTGGCCGTCGGTCATGGGCGCGCGCAAGGCGGCAGCCGGGGCGGAAACATCGCTCATCGGATCGCGCGCGCCTTGTGACGCAAAAAGCAAGAGCTTGGCAAGCAAAGGCTGCTATGCGCGTCACGATGCAGGGGCGAACCTTATCTGGCGCAAGCGGCAATGCCGCGGCGGCGCGGCACATCGGCATGCTGGCGGCAGCAAGCAGCGCGCCGGTGGCGGCGCTGGTCATCCAGGCCGATGCGCTTGACCGGATCAACCACAGCGCGGGGGTGGCGGCGGGCGATGCCGTGCTGGCGGAGCTCGCGCGGCGCATCGACACCTTTGCCTCCGACGAATTTGGCCATGACGCGCTGGTGGCGCGGCTCGACGGTCCCCGGTTTCTGCTCGTCCCGCCGCCTGGCACAGCCGCCGCCGCGCTGGGGGCGCAGCAACGCGCGCTGCACGCGGCGCTGGCCCAGCCCCTGGTCGGCGATCCGGCGGGCCGCGTCGTCATCCGGCTGGCCCCGGCCCAATTTTCGCCGACCGAGCCCTTTGAACAGGTGCTGATGCAGGCGAGCGAGGCGCTGCGCCGGCCCGCCGCCAAGCGCGACGGGGCACAGGTGACCGCGGCGCTGATCGGGCATGAGGTCGCGGTTTTTTATCAGCCGCAATATGCCATGGCGTCGGGCGCGATGGTGGGGGTGGAGGCGCTGCTGCGCTGGCAGCATCCCGAACTGGGCCTGCTCGGGGCGGCCCCCCTGGTCACGGCGGCGGCGGCGGCGGGGCTGGATTGCCAGCTGACGGCGCATGCGCACCGCGTGGCGATGGCGGAAATCGCCCGCTGGCCCGCCACGCTGGACCCGGTGCGCGTGGCGCTCAACGTGACCGCGGCGGACCTGTGCGATGCGGCCTTTGCCGGGCGCTTTGCCGCAATGCTGGCCGACCATGGGCTGGCGGCGGACCGCTTCACGCTGGAACTGACGGAGCAGGCGATGCTCGCCGAACCCGACCGCGCGGCGGACCAGCTGGCCGAGCTGCGCGCGATGGGCTGCCGCATTGCGATAGATGATTTTGGCACCGGCTATTCCTCGCTGGCGCTGCTAGCGCAGCTCCCGCTTGATTATCTCAAGATCGACAGCGGTTTTGTCCGCGCCATGGACGCGTCAGAGCGCGACCGCATTGTCGTGCGCGCGATTGTCGAACTGGCGCGCGCGCTGGGCCTGTCCGTGATTGCCGAGGGGGTGGAGAGCGAGGCGCAGCGCGATTTGCTGGCGCTGCTCGGCGTCGACATGTGGCAAGGCTTTTGGGGGTCGGGCCCGGTCGCCAGCGCGGCGCTGGCTGAAATGGCGGCAGCGCGGTAACATTTACATCCACAACTCGTCATTGCTTCGCTGTGCTCGCAATGTCGAAGGATTGATTTGCTTACGGATGCCAAATATCCTCACCCCGCCGCTCGCGCCAGTTTTGCCAGCCCGCTCGACAGCTGCAGCGCGCCGTTGAGCCGTGCCGCCGCGCTGGCCCAATTGCCGCCCACGGAAAGGCGGTTGTCGGGGCGGATGCGGGCGCGGTCCTTCAACCGGTCGACATAGGCGATCAGGCCCGGGACATTGGCAAAACGATCGCCATGGAAACTGACCAGTGCGCCCTTGGCCCCGACGTCCAGCTTGGCGATGCCCGCGGCCTTGGCATTGCCCTTGATTTCCATCAGCTGGATCAGATTCGCCGTCTCGGGGGGCAGCGGGCCAAAACGGTCGATCAGCTCGGCGGCAAAGGCGTCCAGCCCGGCGCGCCCCTCCGCCTCGTTGATCCGCCGGTATAGCGCCATGCGCAGCGGCAGATCGGGCACATAATCCTCTGGAATCAGGATGGGCGCGTCGATGGTGATCAGCGGCGACATCGCCTCGCGCGGCGGGGCCAGGCCCGCGCCTTCGGCCTTGGCCGTCAGGATCGCCTCTTCCAGCATCGCCTGATACAGTTCAAAGCCCACTTCGCGAATGTGCCCCGATTGCTCATCGCCAACCAGATTGCCCGCCCCGCGAATGTCGAGATCGTGGCTCGCCAGCTGGAATCCCGCACCCAGCGTGTCGAGATCGCCCAGCAGCTTCAGCCGCTTTTCCGCCGTTTCGGTGATTGCGCCATTGTCGGGCGTGGTTAGATAGGCATAGGCGCGCGTCTTGGACCGGCCCACCCGCCCGCGCAGCTGATACAGCTGCGCCAGGCCAAAACGGTCGGCGCGGTGGATGATCAGCGTGTTGGCGCTGGGGATATCCAGCCCGCTTTCGACGATGGTGGTCGATAGCAGCACATCATATTTGCGGTCGTAAAAGGCGCCCATGCGATCCTCGACCTCGCCGGGGGCCATCTGGCCGTGCGCGACGACATATTTGACCTCGGGCACGCGGGTGCGCAAAAACTCCTCGATATCGGGCAGGTCCTTGATGCGCGGGGTGACAAAAAAGCTCTGCCCGCCGCGGTCATGCTCGCGCAACAACGCCTCGCGCAGCACCACCGGGTCCCATGGGGCAACATAGGTGCGCACCGCCAGCCGGTCGACCGGCGGGGTTTGAATGACGCTGAGCTCGCGCAGGCCCGACATCGCCATTTGCAGCGTGCGGGGAATGGGCGTCGCGGTCAGGGTGAGCACATGGACATCGGTTTTCAGCTGTTTCAGCCGCTCCTTGTGCACCACGCCGAACCTTTGTTCTTCATCGACGATGACCAGGCCCAGCCGCTTGAACGCGACCGATTTGGCAAAGACCGCATGGGTGCCGATGACGATATCCAGCGATCCATCGGCCAGCGCGTCGCGGTGCCGCTGCGCCTCGGGATGGGGAACCAGCCGCGACAGTCGCCCGATGTTGACGGGAAAGCCCCGGAAGCGGTCAACAAAATTGCTGTAATGCTGCCGCGCGAGCAAGGTGGTGGGGCAAACGACAGCGACCTGCATCCCCGCCATGGCCGCGACAAAGGCGGCGCGCAGGGCCACCTCGGTCTTGCCGAACCCGACGTCGCCGCACACCAGCCGGTCCATCGGCCGCCCCGCCGCCAGGTCGGCCAGCACATCGCCGATCGCCCGGTCCTGATCATCGGTTTCCTGATAGGGAAAGCGGTCGACAAAGGCGGGGTAGCTTGCATCCGCCTCCAGCACGTCGGCGGCGCGCAGCGCGCGCGCGGCAGCCGTGGCAAGCAGGTCGCCCGCGATTTCGCGGATGCGCTCCTTCATCCGCGCCTTGCGCCGCTGCCACGCTTCGCCGCCCAGCCGGTCAAGCGGCACCGCCTCGCCATCGCCGCCATAGCGCGACAGCACGTCGAGATTTTCAACGGGCACATACAGCTTGTCGCCGCCAGCATAACTCAGCGCGACGCAATCATGCGGGCTTTGGCCCACCGGAATGCTGGTCAACCCTTCATAGCGGCCGATGCCATGGTCGATATGCACCACCAGATCGCCGACCGACAGGGTGGCAAGCTCGGCCAGAAAGGCGTCGGCGCTCTTGCGCCGCTTTTGCCGCCGCACCAGCCGTTCGCCCAATATGTCCTGCTCGCTCAGCAGGCTCAGCCCATCGCTGGCAAAACCGCTGTCGATCGGCAGGACGATGAGGGCGGTGGCTGCCGTCCCCCTCCCGCTGTCGGGAGGGGTTAGGGGAGGGGCTGTCCGGTCGGCGGCAGCGCCAACAGGCCCCCCCCCGACCCCTCCCGCAGGCGGGAGGGGAGAGGACAGCCCCAGCGCCTCTTGCCAGCTTTCGACCGTCACCAGCCCTGCCGCGCCATTTTCGCGCAGCAGCCCGGCCAGCCGGTCGCGCGCGCCGGCAGAGTAGCTGGCAATGATGGTGCGCCGCCCGGCGCGCTGCTCGGCGGCCAGATGCGCCGCGACCAGGGCATAGACATTGGCGTCGGCGGCGCGTTCGGGGGCAAAATTGCGCGCGGCATGCACGCCCATGTCAATGACGCCGTCGCCCTCTGGCGCGGCAAAGGGGGTGATCATGTGGATGGGCCGGGCGGCGCACAGCGCGTCCCATTCGCACGGGGCCAGATAGAGCGCGTCGGGGGCCAGGGGGCGATAGCTGCCCGCCGCATCGGCCGCTGCCGCGACGCGGTTGGCGTGATAATCGCTGATCGCGTCAAACCGCTGCGCTGCGCTTGCATCGACGCGGTGGCCGCGCAGCACCGGCGTGCGCGGATCCAGATGGTCGAACAGCGTGGCCAGCCGTTCCTCCACCAGCGGCAGCCAATGGTCCATCCCCGCTTGCCGCCGCCCCTCGCTCACCGCCTGATACAGCGGGTCACCGGTCGCGCCCGCGCCAAAGCGTTCGCGATAGCCGCTGCGGAACCGCTTGATGCTGTCCGCGTCGAGCAAGGTTTCGCTGGCGGGCAGCAGGGTAAAGCCGTCGACATGCCCCTGCGACCGCTGATCGGCGGGGTCGAACCGGCGCAGCGTTTCCACCTCGTCGCCGAAAAAATCGACGCGAATGCCCGTGGGCTCGCCTGCCGGGAACAGGTCGATGATGCTGCCGCGCACGGCAAATTCGCCCTGATCCGCAACCGTGTCGACGCGCGCAAAGCCGTTGGCGATCAGGCGTTCGACCAGCGCATCGCGGTCGATGCGCGTGCCCGGTTTCAGCGTCGCGGCCAATTGCCGCATGCGAAAGGGGGTCAGCGTGCGCTGCGTGATGGCGGCGATGGTGGTCAGCACCAGCTCGCCGCGCCGCGCCGGGGCCTGCAACGTCGCCAGCGTCGCCAGCCGCTGCGCGCTCGCGCGCAGGCTGGGCCCCGCCCGGTCATAGGGCAGACAATCCCAGGCGGGGAAGCGATGCACCGTCAATTCGGGCGCGAAAAAGGGCGCGGCGTCGGCAATCGCCGTCATCGCGGCTTCGTCGGTGGCGACATAAACCAGCCGCTGGTCGCTGGCGCGCGCCAGATCGGCGAGCAGCAACGGCAAAAATCCGTCGGCCACGCGCGCCAAGCGGTGGGGGCGGCCCCCGGCGATAATGGCAGCAATGGCGTCGGTCATGGTGCGGCGATATAGTCCAGCTGGCGCAGCGCGGCGATCATCGCGGGATGGTAGAGCGCGGCGGGCGGATCGGCGCGGCCCATGGCCCAGGCCAGAATATCCTCATCATCCGCGTCGACCAGCGCCTCGAACCAGGCGATTTCAGCATCGCCCCACCCCGCGCCATAGCGGTCGAAAAAGCCGCCCACAACCGCATCGGCCTCGCGCGTGCCGCGATAATGGGCGCGGTATTTCAGGGCTTTCAGGCGGTCGGTCATGCGGGAATGCTCTGGTCTGCGGTTGCAATCGCCTCGGTCCGTTCGTGTCGAGCGAAGTCGAGACACCTATTCAAGCTGCGCTTTGCCCAAGGGCATCTCGGCTTCGCGCGATGCGAACGGAGATGGGGGTGGGCAAAACATGGCTTGCGGGGGTAGACATGCCGTAGCCATGCGACCCGACATTCTCAACCCGCTCTTTGCCGCGCTCACCGACCTGAAAGGCGTCGGCCCGCAGCTTGCCAAGCCGCTGGCGCGGCTGGGGCTGGAGCGGGTGGTGGACGCGCTGTTTCATCTGCCCACCGGCCTTATCAGCCGCAGGGCGGTGGCGCGGCTGGACGATGCGCGGCCAGGGGAGCAGATTATCATCACGCTGACCGCGCAGGACTATCGCCCGGGCCGCAGCCCGCGCGCGCCCTTTGGCGTCGATGCCTTTGACGCGGCGGGCGACCATATCCGCATCGTCTATTTCGGGCGCACGGCGGGGCTGGCCAGGAAATTGTTTCCGCTCGGCGAACCGCGCCTCGTCGCCGGGCGGCTCGATCATTATGGTGACATGCGCCAGATGGTGCACCCCGATCAGGCGCTGGCGCCGGGCGAGGCAAGCGGACTGCCGCTGACCGAGGCCATTTATCCGCTGACCGAGGGGCTTACCAACGCGCGCGTCACGGCGTTGGCGCGCGAAGGGCTGGCGCGGCGTCCGCCGCTCGCCGAATGGATTGAACCCACATTGTTGGCGGCGCAGCAATGGCCGGGCTGGGCCGAGGCGCTGGAGCGCGCGCACGCCAGCCCGCACGATGCCGCCGCGCGCGACCGGCTGGCCTATGACGAGATATTGGCGAGCCAGGTTGCGCTGATGCTACTCCGCGCCGCGCTGCGCGATCGGCGCGGGCGGGCGGTGGTGGGCGATGGCCGGTTGACGGCGCGCCTCTCACTCCCCTTTGCGCCGACGGGGGCGCAGGTGCGGGTGATGGCGGACATCGCCGCCGATATGGCGCGCCCCACCCCCATGCTGCGCATGTTGCAGGGCGATGTCGGGTCGGGCAAGACGCTCGTGGCGCTCCACGCGATGCTGGCGGCGGTGGAGGCGGGGCACCAGGCCGCCCTGCTGGCCCCCACCGAAATCCTGGCGCGCCAGCATTTTGCGACGCTCCAGCGGCTGGCGGCGGGGACCGGCGTGGCAATCGCCGTCCTGACGGGGCGCGACAAGGGCCGCGCGCGCGAAGCGACGCTGATGGGCCTGGCCGACGGCAGCATAAACATCCTGGTCGGCACGCACGCGATTTTTCAGGACAGCGTGGGTTACCGCGATCTGGCGCTGGTCGTGGTCGATGAGCAGCACCGCTTTGGCGTCGCCCAGCGGCTGATGCTGGCGGACAAGGGGCGGGTGCCGCCGCACCTGCTGGTCATGACTGCCACCCCCATTCCCCGCACGCTGCTGCTCGCCAATCATGGCGAAATGGATGTGTCGCGCATCGACGAACTGCCCCCCGGGCGCACGCCGGTGGACACGCGCGTCGTGTCGGTGGAGCGGCTGGACAGCGTGGTCGATGCGCTGGCGCGGCATATCGCGGGCGGGGCGCAGGCCTATTGGGTCTGCCCGCTGGTTGCGACAAGCGACCAGAGCGACCTGGCGGCGGCCGAGGAGCGGGCGGCGATGCTGCGCGCCCGTTTTGGCGATGACTGGGTCGGGCTGGTCCATGGCCGGATGAAGGGGCCGGACAAGGATGCCGTTATGGCGCGGTTTCAGGCGGGTGCGCTGCCGCTATTGGTCGCCACAACGGTGATCGAAGTGGGCGTCGATGTGCCCGCCGCCAGCTTGATGATCATCGAACATGCCGACCGGTTCGGTCTGGCCCAGCTGCACCAGCTGCGCGGGCGGGTCGGGCGCGGGGCGGCGCAATCGGTGTGCCTGCTGCTGCGGTCGGCGGCGCTGTCCGAAACGGCGCGCGAACGGCTGGCGCTGATGCGCTCCACCAACGATGGCTTTGTGATTGCGGAGCGCGATCTGGACCTGCGCGGCGGCGGCGAGCTGTTGGGGCTGAAACAATCGGGTGATGCCGATTACCGGCTGGCCACCCCCGAACAATTGGTGCGGCTGATCCCCGCCGCGCATGACGACGCACGCCTGTTTGTGGAGCGCGACGGCGGGCTCTCGGGTCCGCGCGGCGCGGCGATGCGGCAATGCCTGTATCTGTTTGAACGCGACGCCGCCGTGCCCTTGCTGCGCAGCGGCTGAACGCCGCAACCTATTGTTCGATGCGCACGCCCAGTGCTTTGAGCAGCGGCAGATAATCCTGCACCGGGATCATCCGGTCGAACTGCACCCCCGTCTTGCCGCCCAGCGACCAGATGACGCGCGCCGCAATGCGCCCGACAATCGGCATGCGCAGGATGATGAGGTCGCCCACATCCAGCCCGCGTTCGAACCGCATCAAGAGCCCGTCGGCGCTGATGTTGACACAGGTGCACAGCTCCTGCCGACCGTCCGGCATGACAAAGGGCAGGCGGCAATAAATGTCGCTGCGTGGGGCAATGCGCTGGTCGAGCCCGTTATAGGTGGCGCGCGCCGGATCGAGTTTCTGCATGGTCGTGCGAGTCCCGTGGTTGAGAACCAGGGGACCATGCTCTCATCCGGCCTAACAAAAGGTAAATATTGCCCGCGACCGGTGCCGCACAGGCGGCGGCGAGTCAGCCCGCGCGCACCAGCCCGTGGCGCTTGCTGCCCAGGCTGACCGGCACGCCTTCGCCCGTCGGCACGATGCGCCGCTGCGGGTCGCGCTCCACGGCACCGTCCACCTTCACTGCGCCTTCGTCCAGCTTGCGGCGCGCCTCCTTGTTCGACGCCGCAAAGCCCAGCGCCCGCAGGGCATCGACCAGCGCAATGCCCTCTGCCCCCGCCGTCACCGACGGAACATCGCCGCCAACCCGGCCCAGTTCAAAGGTTTGCGCTGCGGTGGCCGCCGCCGATGCCGCCGCGTCCGCGCCGCGGCACAGCCGGGTCACCTCGTCCGCTAGCAGCTTTTTCGCGGCGTTGATCTCCGCGCCCTGCAACGCCTCCAGCCGGGCGATTTCGCTCAGCGGCAGGTCGGTAAACAGGCGCAGGAATTTGCCGACGTCGCGGTCGTCGGCGTTGCGCCAATATTGCCAGAAATCATAATGCGGCAGGGCATCATCGTTCAGCCACACCGCCCCCGCCGCCGTCTTGCCCATTTTTGCGCCGCTCGCGGTGGTCAGCAGCGGCGTCGTGACGCCATAAAGCTCGGTCCCGTCCATGCGGCGGCCCAGTTCCACGCCACCCACGATATTGCCCCACTGGTCGGACCCGCCCATTTGCAGCCGGACGCCATGATGCTGGGCCAGGTGACGAAAGTCATAGCCCTGCAAAATCATATAGTTGAATTCCAGGAACGTCATCGGCTGTTCGCGGTCCAGCCGCAACCGCACCGAATCGAACGTCAGCATGCGGTTGATGGTGAAATGGGTGCCAACCTCCTGCAACAGCTCGATATAGCCGAGCTGGCCCAGCCAATCCTGGTTGTTGACCATCACCGCATCGGTCGGCCCGTCGCCAAAGGTCAGCAGCCGGGCGAAAATGGTGCGAATCGACGCGATATTGGCGTCGATGACCGCATCGGTCAGCATCTTGCGGCTCTCATCGCGCCCGGTGGGATCGCCAATGCGCGTGGTGCCGCCACCCATGACGACAATGGGCTTGTGCCCCGCCTGTTGCAAGCGGCGCAGCAGCATGATCTGCACCAGACTGCCAACGTGGAGGCTCGGCGCTGTCGCGTCGAACCCGATATAGCCCGGCACGACCTGCTTGGCCGCCAGCGCATCTAGCCCCGCCGCGTCGGTGCTCTGGTGAATATAGCCCCGCTCATCGAGCAGACGCATCAGGCTGGATTGATATTGGGTCATGGCGCGCGGGCGCTTAGCATGGGGGGCGGCGAAGGGCAAAGGGAGCGGGGCCTCCAGAATCCTCCCCGGAACGGGGAGGTGGCCCCGAAGGGGTCGGAGGGGCCCCCACCGGCCAGGCGTTTGCCGGAACGGGAAGGGCCATGTCGCACCCAATCCCTCCGTCACCCCGGCCCCCGAGCCGGGGTCCAGCTTATGATGGTTCACGCGGAGACGCAGAGGCGCGGAGGGTTAGGCGCTGCGCTGCACGGTGTTTCTTTGCCTTCTCCTCATGCCCTCATCTGCCGAGGAATGAGTTGGCGAGCTTAGCGACTGAGCAAGGTGTCAACGTAACTCGCCGTTCGGTTCTCCAGGGCTCGGAGGCGCAGCCGCATGGGGCAGTCCAGTTGGCTCGATCCCGGCATATTTTCCGAGGATGCCTTGATCAATCAGCGCGATCAGGCTGGACTCAAAAGCGCGATTCTCCAGCAAAGTCATGCCATTATGATCGAATTTCAGCACATCACCGGTGCCGCTTGTCGTGACAGTTTCGATGACTTTCTGGTTTGCAAGGTCGAAAATCTGCCATTCGACGTCGAGCATAACTCTGCCCTTAATCCCGTTGACCGACGAACAGATGTCCATGACGTGTGGGCGCAGTGTCGCGCCGATCAGATAATCACCCTTTTTGTCGGAAGCCCCAGAGAACATGGTCTGTGAATCGGACACGATTTTGAAGCCGCGCTTAGCCATCGCTTCCGCAAAGACAACGTCATAGCGTTCGAGGTCCTGCGTCTTTTTTTGGCCGGTAACCAGTGGGTCGATTTTGCTAGGAAAAACGCACAGCGTCCCGCCCCTGAGCTTGCCTTGAATCTTGTTCGAAGTGGTATCGAGCAATACCTTGCTAAGCTGATAGCTTTTAGCGTGCGACACCGGGGTGGCCGCCGTGACGACATCATCTTGCGCGGAGAGTGCAGCCGGAACCACAGTAGCCAACGCAGCAAAAGCGGCAATTTTTCGCATCATCATTCTCCGGTAACTGATCGGTACCGATGGGAAGGCTTATTGCCCAGCGATGCCGCGCGCCGCGCTAACCTGCAACAGCTTTGTGGAGTTCCTGTATGAATTGGGTTGTGCGAACGAAGGCGTCACAGAATCGATATCTCAATTAACCTACGCCACCAATTAAACCACTGTAATCCGACAAATAGTTTTGCGATTCCAGATTGACATCCCCCCTCGGCCAGCGGTCCGCAGACGGCTTTCATTGCCGGTTGTCATCGATTGCCCCCTATCCTCTGCGCCTCTGCGTGAAACCCATTACAGCCCGCCGCTCAGCCCCGCATGGCCGCAATTGCCTGGCGCGTGGCGCGGGCGTAGGCGTTGCGGGTATAGCGGTGGGTGCCCACGAAGTGGATGAAGGCGGCGTCTTCGGCCCAGTCGCGGCCCCAGAAATTGACGTAGCGGCGCGCCGACAGGATGACGGGGTCGGGTTCATTGGCCAGGTGGAAGTTGGAGGCAATTTGTTCGGTGCCCCACAGCGTCACATCCTGCGGCCCCACCAGCCGCGTCAATATGTCCAGAAACGCGGCGGCGCGCTCCCGCCCTTCGCCGCCCGGGGCAAAACCGGCAAAGCCCGAACAGCCGCGGGCGTAGCGCCACGGGCTGCCTTCGCCCAGCGTCCCCAGTCGCGATTCGAACCGCACCTGGACATGGCCCTCCTGCGGCCCATTGGGGTAGAGCTGCTGCGCCAGGGTCGCGACCCTCGGCGCGCCGACCTCTGAATCCTCGCCCGCGATCAGGATGAAGCTGCGCCCCGCATCAATGGCGGCGGCGATTTCGGGGACGGGGCCGATGGTCACCGTGTCGCTGTCCAGCTGGATCCAATATTCGTTGGTTCGGCGGTCGAGGATGGTCAGGAACCGCTCCCACGTTCCGCCGACGGGGAATTCGCCGGTGTCGACGCTGGTGATCGCGATAATCTCCGGATTATCGCAGTGGTGCGCCAGCACGGCGCGGTCGGCATCGGTCAGCGTCCCGTCGTCCATGATGACCATGCGTCCGCGTCGCAGCTGGTGCCACAGCGATTTGACCGCGACCAGATAGGGGAGCAGCACGCGCGTCCCCATCATCGAAAACAGCACCACGCCGTCATCGCGCGCGGTGATCGGCGGGGTCGCCAGCACGGCGCGCGCGGTGCGGTCGTGCAGCCGCCCGGCAATCGGCGCGCGCAGGCGGTGGGGAAGCAGGTTGATCCACATGGGTTGGCCGCCTGTTGCAAGGGTGGTCCGACAAGCAACGGGCGACTTGGCCAAAATGTTCCCGCGTCCTATCGCTGGGCCGCGCGCGTGCCATTTCGGGAAGGCTGCGGCGCCAAAGGTTGATCGGCCAAGGGCCGGAGGCATAGGGGGAGCGCGCGGCATGAGCTGGGACAAAGAGGTCGACGAACTGCGCGCCCGCGAGGCGATGGCCGACGCCATGGGCGGGCCCGACAAGGTCGCGCGCCAGCATGGCCGGGGCAAGCTGGACGCCCGCGCCCGGATTGCGGCGCTGGTCGATCCGGGCAGCTTTCGCGAAATTGGCAAGATTGCCGGGCGGGGCAGCTATGATGATGCAGGCCATTTGACCGGGCTGGCCGCGTCCAATTTCATCTTTGGCCGCGCGAATATCGATGGCCGCGCGGTGGTCGCGACCGCCGATGATTTCACGGTGCGCGGCGGAGCGGCGGATGCGGCGATCCACCGCAAATTTGTCCAGGCCGAAATGATGGCCCACGAACTGGGCCTGCCCATCATCCGCATGGTCGACGGGACGGGCGGCGGCGGTTCGGTCAAGAGCCTGGAGGATATGGGCTATACTTATGTCCCCGCCGTGCCGGGGTGGGATGCGGTGATCCGCAATCTGGACACGGTGCCGGTGGTTGCGCTGGCGCTGGGGCCGACGGCGGGACTGGGGGCGGCGCGGGTGGTGGCGAGCCATTACAGCATCATGGTGCGCGGCCTGTCGCAGCTGTTCGCCGCTGGCCCCGCGGTCGCGGCGGCGATTGGCGACACGCTGGACCGCGAAGAGCTGGGCGGCAGCGACGTGCACACGCGCAACGGCGTGGTCGATGATGAAGTGGGATCCGAGGCCGAGGCATTTGCGGCGGCGCGGCGCTTCCTATCCTACCTCCCTTGCGCCACCGACCGGCTGGCGGCGCGAACGGCGTGCGATGATCCCGCCGACCGGCGCGAGGATGGCCTGCTGGCGATCGTCCCGCGCGATGCCAAACAGGTTTATGCCATGCGCCGCATCCTGGACGCCGTGGTGGACCGGGGCAGCCTGTTTGAAATGGGCCGCCGGTGGGGGCAAGCGGCGATCACCGCCTTTGCCCGGTTGGACGGCTGGCCCGTGGCGGTGGTGGCCAGCGATCCGGCCTTTCTGGGCGGCAGCTGGGACGCCAAGACCAGCGAAAAGGTGGAACGGTTCGTGCGGCTGGCCGATCAATTCCGCCTGCCGATTGTCCATCTGGTCGACAATCCCGGCTTCATGATTGGCGGCGAGGCCGAACGGACAGGCACCATCCGCTATGGCGTGGGTGCCATGAACGCTATCTACCGCGCGCGCGTTCCGTTGTGCGCGGTCATTGTCCGCCGCGCCTATGGCATTGCGGGCAGCGCGATGAGCCATGCCGAAAAATTCCAATATCGCTTTGCCTGGCCCAGCGGCGATTGGGGCAGCCTGCCCATCGATGGCGGGGTCGAGGTCGCCTATAAAAGCGAGCTGGAGGCGAGCGATGATTCGGCGGCCACGCTGGCGGCGATCAAGGCGCGGCTGGGCCGGGTGAAAAGCCCATTCCGCACCGCCGAACGCTTTGGCATCGAAGATATCATCGATCCGCGCGACACGCGGCCCCGCCTGTGCGAATTTGCCGCGCTGGCATGGGCGAAGCTGGGGGTATAGCGCCGGATTTCGCTCGGTTGCTCCGCCGGGCAGGGCGGGCCTCAGCGATAGTGTTGATTTCGCGCGAAGGGCGCGAAGGGGCGAAGTTGGGCGAAGAATATTGGGCAAGGCCGCGCGCAGCGCCCGTCTATGTCCTGTTCGTGACAGGAACGCAGGCCTCGCATGGGAAACTGGCCCTGCGGGCCAGAATCAATCCCTTCGCGCAACTTCGCCCCTTTGCGCCCTTCGCGCGAAATCGACTCTGTCGCGGCGACGGAAGCAGGGCTGACAGGGCTCAACACCCCTTGGCGCAGGCGGGGTTTTCGTCCCACCAGGCGATGCGCACGACCATGGTGCCGACATCGCGGCGCGGGTCGGTGGCCAGCGCGACCACCTGGCCCGCCTCGGGCGCTTTCAGCACCGTGCGCACCCGGCCAAAGGCGTCGGTGATGGTCGCCACCGGCTGATCCTTGGTCACGCGGTCGTTCAATCGGACGTGCAGCTGCGCCCAGCCGCCGTGCGGGCTGCGCACCTCCACCTGATTGTTGGCGACAAAGGGCGTGGTGGTCGCCGCCGGGGCGCGGGCCGCGTCGATCATCCCCATTTTGGCCATCAGCCGCGCAATGCCCTGTTGCCCCCGGCTGATCATCGCTTCGTCCCACACCTCGGGCGCGCCCAGTTCCAGCGTGATGGCGGGCACGCCGCTGGGCACCATTTCATTCTCCACCGTCCCGCGCTGGCCAGGGTCCAGCCGGATGGTGTCGGGGGCAATTGCCTCGGCAATCGCGCGCGCCTCGGGCGAGCTCACAAAGGCGTAGAGATTATAGGCGGTGCCGCGCGACTGGGTGTGCAGGTCGACCATCTGGTCGGCATTGGGCCGCATCAACCGGTGCCACAGCGCATGGGCGTAAACGTCGATCAGCGCGCTGCCCGGCGTATCCTTGCCCGGCATGACGCGGTTCATATTTTCGGTGCCCGTGCCGCCGCGCGGGGAAAAATTGCGCGTGCTGTTGTTAAGGCCGGGGGTGTTCAGCCCCGGCACCATCACCAATGTCCCGCTCAGCTGCGCCGGGTCCACGTCGCGCGCCAGCCGGTGGATGACGGCAATGCCGTTCAGCTCATCGCCGTGGATGCCAGCGGTCAAGAGCAGGCGCGGGCCGGGCCGCGCGCCGCGGATGACCACCACGGGAACCAGCCAGCTTTGGCCCAGCGCGGTGTCGCCGGCGCGGAACCAGAAACGGTGGACCTGCCCTGCCCTTAACGCGGCGGCGTCCAGCCGGTCGATGACCCCGACGCCGTCGATCCGTTCATCACTGCGCGCCGCCTGTCCGGTTTGCGCCGCCGCTGGCAACGGCAGCGCAAGCGCCGCGATTATCGTCAGAACCGCAGGCTTTAGGGTCGGCATCATTCAATTGTCTCCAGCCAAGTGGGTCAGCGCATCGCCATCAACGCGCATCACCGTCCATTCGTCCATCATGCGCGCGCCCAGCCGCTGATAAAAGCCGATGGCGGGGGCGTTCCAGTCAAGCACGCTCCACTCCAACCGTGCGCAACCGCGCGCCACCGCCAGCGCGGCAAGATGCTGGAGCAGCGCCCGGCCCAGCCCCGCGCCGCGCGCTTCGGGCTGCACGAACAAATCCTCCAGGTAAAGGCCGGGCCGCCCCTCGAACGTCGAAAAATTGTGGAAGAACAGCGCAAAGCCCTGCGCCACGCCATCCACCGCGCCCATCACCACCTCGGCATAGGGGCGCGGCCCGAACAGCGCCGTACCCAGCGCGGCCTCGTCAAAGCGAACGTCGTGGGACAGCTTTTCATAAGCGGCCAGATCGCGAATGAACTGCGCAATGACGGGCAGGTCGGCGGATGTGGCAGGGCGGACGGTGGGGGTCATTGGTTCAACGGATCAGGCGGATGTCGAGGCCCAAGCCAACCCCGCATTCGTGCATTCGCTGATCGGACGTCAAAACCGGCAAATTGCGCGATTGGCACAGCGACAGACAAGCGCGATCACCCAAAGACAAGCCGTATTGCCTGGTCATACCGCGCAGAATTGCTGTTCTTTCGGCCAAATCCGAATCGAACATATGAATATTGCAGTCGAGGCGGCCAATTTGTTTGCGCGCATCATCAAACGCCATCCCATATTCCAATAGCTTGGCCAGCGCTTCACTCATGTTGACCGTCACCAAATGCGCTTCCGACATATGTTGCAAGACAAAGTCTGCGCCCGATTCGGCCAGAACCACGGCGAGTATGGCGGAAGCGTCAAGGATAACCGCCATCAGCGTCGATCTTCCGCAGCCGCCTCTGCCCTCTGTTCGGCAATGAACTCGTCGACAATGGACCCGTTATAGGGGCCAATGGCTTTCCTGACGGCTGCTTGGACCTCACGAATGACCTGCTCATAGGTTTTGATGACCAGCCCGTTGCCCTCGCGTTCCAGCACCAGCGTGTCGCCATCCTTAAAGCCAAACTCGCGGCGCAGTTCAGCCGGAATGACGATCTTTCCGCCTTTGATGACTTTCGCATGATGGGTCATGATAGTCTCCTCAGGTCCTAACGAGTATCATGGGCCCTAATTTTCGGCAAGGAACCTGATCTCACCAGGCTCTCAATCCTCGCCCCAGCCTGTCACTGCACCGATTCAGCGCAGTGTGCAGCGAGGCTATCCTTCAGCTGGGAGCCGGTGGGGAATCCAGACCGTGCAGCTCAAACCGCCACTGGCAGGCGAGCCATCGACATTGCGAACACGTTTGAAGCAGCCGCCAAGCGGAAAGTATCGCGACAACCAAATGCCGTTCTCTGTCGTCTGTTCTGATGATTCGAGATTGGCGCTTTCAAGATAATCCCAAAGCGCCTTTGCGACGTCGCCAGCACATATATATTTATGGTCGTTTCTTTCCTTGGAAATAGTCTTTGCGGCGACGGCATCAGCGATGCACGCCTCGATCATCCCAGGGGTGCGCTCCGGAAATGTGGGATCGGACGCCAGCGCGGCAAGCAAGGTCCAAGCCGGCATCACGCCGCCTTCCCGTGCGCCACATCCATGCTGACGCTCGTGCCCGCATCGATCTCGGCTGCCTTTTTTTCGACCAGGGCGACGATATGATCGATCATGCCGTCGTCGGCGACATGGTGGTCGGTGACGCCCGACAGATAGACCATATGTTTGCCGTTGCCGCCGCCGGTGATGCCAATGTCGGTTTCGCGCGCCTCGCCGGGGCCGTTGACGACGCAGCCCAGGACCGAGAGCGACATGGGCGTCTTGATGTGGCTCAACGCATCTTCCAGTTTCTGGACGGTGCGGATGACGTCAAACCCCTGGCGCGCGCAGCTGGGGCAGGACACGACGCGCACGCCGCGCGTGCGCAGGCCGAGCGCCTTCAAAATCTCGTAACCGACGCGCACTTCCTCCTCGGGTTCGGCGGACAGGCTGACGCGGATGGTGTCGCCCACCCCGAACCACAGCAGACTGCCGATGCCGATCGCTGATTTGACCGTGCCGCCGATCAGGCCCCCGGCCTCGGTAATCCCCAGATGCAGCGGGCAATCCACCGCCTCGGCGAGCTGCTGATAGGCCGCTACCGCCAGGAACACGTCCGACGCCTTCACCGCGACCTTATATTCATGGAAATCATGGTCCTGGAGCAGCTTGATATGGTCGAGCGCGCTTTCGACCAGCGCCTCGGGACAAGGTTCGCCATATTTTTCGAGCAGGTCGCGTTCCAGCGACCCGGCGTTGACGCCGATGCGGATGGCGCAGCCATTGGCCTTGGCCGCGCGAACCACCTCGGCCACGCGCTCGGACGCGCCGATATTGCCGGGGTTGATACGCAGGCAGGCCGCGCCCGCGTCGGCGGCTTCCAATGCGCGTTTGTAATGGAAATGAATGTCGGCGACGATTGGCACGCGCGCGGCGCGGACAATCTTGCCCAGCGCTGCGGTCGAATCGGTGTCGGGACAGGATACGCGGATGATGTCCGCCCCCGCTTCCTCGCACCGGCGGATCTGGTCGATGGTCGCGACCGGATCGCTGGTCAGCGTGTTGGTCATCGTTTGCACGGTTATCGGCGCGCCGCCGCCCACGGGCACTTTGCCCACCATGATCTGGCGGCAGGCGCGGCGGTGAATGTCGCGCCATGGGCGCAGTCCGGGGTTGTGATCGCTCATAATCTTTCGCCGATGCAAATGGGGCCGCGCGGGGGTGCCGCTATTTGGCTCTAGCCCCACTTGCCGCCGGGTGGAAGCGCCGAAGCAGTGCGGCGGGCTGGCCCCGCGCCTGCCCGGTGCCTGTTGCGCGAAAGTCACAATCGCGTCGCCGAATGCAGCGCGCGCGCATTTTTGTTTGTGCAACGCAGCATATTGCGCAACCTTGAACGCGTCGAATGGAACGCACCCGCCCGGCAGATGAAGGTGCGACCACAACACGCAGGCGGGACGGTCCGGTTTTCAAACGTCCGTTTCCAACGTCCAAAAGGGGGATTAACCCATGAAGAAAAGTTTCGCTGCCATTGCCGGTCTGCTGCTGGCGGCCACGGCTGCTCCCGCTTATGCTCAGGAAGAAGAGGCCGAAGGCCCGATCACCGTATCGGGCGGCATCACCCTGATTTCCGACTATCGCTTCCGCGGCGTTTCGCTGTCGGGTGAGGATTTCGCGGTCCAGCCGACCATCACCGTCAGCCACGAAAGCGGCCTTTATGCGGGCCTGTGGGGCTCCAACCTGTCCGACACGCCGGTCTATGGCGAGGTCGAGGTGGACCTTTATGTCGGTTACAACACCGAAATCGCCGAAGGCACGACCTTTGACGCCAGCCTCATCTATTATTGGTATCCCGATGGCCAGAATGCGGCAGGCCCCAGCGATTATTTTGAAACCATCTTCAAGCTCAGCCACGACATCGGCCCGGTGACCGCCACTGGCACGCTGGGTTACAGCTGGGATCAGGCGTCGCTGGCCAACGACGACAACCTCTATCTGGGCTTGGGCCTGTCGACCGCGATTCCCAACACGCCGGTGACGCTGGTCAGCTCCATCGGCTATACCGACGGTGCGCTGGGCTTCCTTGCGCCGGGCGGCAATTATCTCGACTGGTCGCTGGGCGCCGATGTTGCGGTCGGCCCGGCCACGCTCGGCGTGCGCTATGTCGACACCGACATTCCCAAGACGGGGGTGAAGGCGGTGGACACCACGTTCGACGCCACGCTCATCTTCTCGCTGGGTTTCAGCTTCTAAATCCAGCCGGATTGCCAAGTGAAAACCCCCGCTCCGGCGGGGGTTTTTGCTGGGGCCGCAGGGCAAGGCCCGCTGCGGCGGATCAGGCAGTTGACTTTTCCCGCCCACCCCCATAGGTGCGCCGCTTCGCGTCACCACGCCAGACATTCGGAATTTGCCATGAAGATTCGCAACAGCCTGAAATCGCTGAAGGACCGCCACCGGGACAACCGCGTGATTCGCCGCCGTGGCCGGACCTATGTGATCAACAAGACCAACCGCCGGTTCAAGGCGCGCCAGGGCTGATGCCGCTGGCCGGGGCGCTTATGCCCTGCCGCCTATCGTTGGAATGCGTCACGCCGTCGGACCCGTCCGGCGGCGCTTTCGCGTGGGCCATATTCCCCTCCCCGCCGGGGAGGGGCAGCGAGACTTGGCGCGGCGCCGCCGTGCCTAGTCGCAGCGGGGCGGGCGGACTGCACCAGCGCGATACCCCTCCCGCTGCAACTAGGCAGCAAGCTGCCAAGTTTCGCTACCCTCCCCAAGCGGGGAGGGATTGGTCAGCATGATCCCCCGCTGCGTCATCTTTGATGTCGGCAAGGTGCTGTTCCAATGGGACCTGCGGCACCTGTTCGCCAAGCTGATCGCCGATCCGGCGGAGCTGGAGTGGTTCGTCACCCACGTCGTTACCCCCGAATGGCATTTTCAGCATGATGCGGGCCGCCCGCTGGCCGAGATGCTGCCCGAGTTGAAGGCGCAGTTTCCAGAGCACACCGCGCTGATCGACGCCTATGCCGCGCGGTTCAACGAAACCATTCCGGGACCCGTGCCGGGCAGTCTGGACCTGGTCGAACGGCTCGATGCGGCGGGCGTGCCGCTGTTCGCCATCACCAATTTCGGCCATGAATTCTGGCAGATGTTCCGCCCCACCCAGCCGATTTTTGACCGGTTCCGCGATATCATCGTGTCGGGCACCGAGAAAATGGTAAAGCCCGACGCGGCCATTTTCCACCTGGCCATCGCCCGCTTTGCCATCGACCCGGCGGGCGCGCTGTTCGTCGATGATGTCGCCGCCAATGTGGCCGGGGCGGAGGCGGTCGGGATAGCGGGCCACCATTTCACCGATGCCGCCGCATTGGCCCGCGATCTCGTCGCGCGGCGCTATCTGCTCGGATAGCAGCCCCCTATTTCTCCACCCCCAGCTGCGTCAGCACGAAGGCAAATTCCTCGGCATCTTCGCGCAAGGCCCCCCAGCGGCCGGATTTGCCCCCGTGCCCCGCCCCCATGTTGGTGCGCAGCAGCAGCGTCGCGTCATTGGTCCGCGTGGCGCGCAGCTTTGCCACCCATTTGGCGGGCTCCCAATAAGTGACGCGCGGATCATTGAGCCCGGCGGACACCAGCATGGGGGGATAGGCCTGCGCCCGCACCTGGTCATAGGGGCTATAGGACAGCATATAGTCAAAGGCCGCCTTGTCGGTGATGGGATTGCCCCATTCGGGCCATTCGCCCGGCGTCAGCGGCAGGCTTTCGTCGGTCATCGTGTTGATGACATCGACGAACGGCACCCCGGCCAGCACCGCGCCCCACAGCTCGGGCGCTTCATTATAGACGACGCCCATCACCTGGCCCCCGGCGGAGCGACCTTCGATCGAGATTTTGCCGGCGCTCGTATATTTTTCGGTAATCAGCCCGCGCGCGACATCAATGAAGTCGTTGAAGCTGTTCTTCCGGTCGAACAATTTGCCCGCCAGATACCATTTGCGGCCCAGATCATCGCCGCCGCGCACATGCGCAATGGCATAGATCATGCCCCGGTCCACCAGGCTCAGCCGCGTCGTCGAAAAACCCGGCGGCACGCGAAAGCCATAAGAGCCATAGACATAAAGATGCATAGCGGCGCTGCCGTCGCGTTTCAGCCCCTTTTTATACATCAGCGAGACGGGGACCAGCGTGCCATCGCGCGCGCGGATATTCACCAATTCGGTTGTATATTTCGACGCGTCATAACCCGATGGGATTTCCTGCACCTTCAGCGCGGCCAGCTTGCCGGTCGCAATGTCATAATCATAGACCGTGTCGGGGGTGATCATCGATTCATAATCGATGCGCAGCTTGTCCTGATGATATTCGGGATTGTCGCCCAGCCCCGCGACATAGGTGGTTTCGGGAAAGGCGATCCGCCCCGCGCGCGTCGGCGCGTCATAGCGGCGCACGTCAATCTGATCGAGCCCGCGCTCGCGCGTTTCGAGCACGAAATAGTCGCGGAAAATCGACAAATCGGTGATGTAGACATCGTCCGATCCCGCGATCAGCGTGGTCCATTGGCCCGGCGCGGCCAGGCTGGCGGTCGCGACGCGGAAATTGACATGATCATCGTTGGTCAGGATGTAGAGGGTGCCGTCGCGCACATCGACGCTATATTCGCGGCCCTTCTGGCGCGCCGACACCAGCATCGGCTTCGCCGTCGGTTCGTCGGCGGGAAGCAGATAAACCTCGCTGGTTTCATTGTCGCCCGCGCCGATGACGATATAATCCTCCGCCGCCGTGGTGCCGATGCCGACGCCAAAGCCGGGGTCCTGTTCCTTGTAAATCTGAACATCCGCCGATTGCGGCGTGCCCAGCCGGTGCATCCACACATTGTCGGTGCGCCAATTTTCATTGGCCAGGCCATAGAGCAGCACGTCGCTGCCCTTGGTCCACACCAATGCCGACAGCGTGCCCGGAATGACATCGGGCAGCATCGCGCCCGTCGTCAGATCGCGGATGCGCACCTCAAAGCGTTCGGAGCCATTGTCATCGACGCTGAAGGCGAGCAGCTTGCCATTGGGGCTGACCGCCATCGCGCCCAGCCGGAAATAGTCCTTGCCTGCCGCCAGCGCCACTTCGTCCAGGATCAGCTGCTTGTCGCCGCCCGCGACCGGCCGCCGATAATATTTCTTATATTCGGCCCCCTCTTCATATTCGACCCAATAGAGGTAATCGCCGTCCTTTTGCGGCACGCTCGCGTCGGCCTCCTTGATGCGGCCGCGCATTTCCTGAAACAGCCGTTCGGTCAGCGCCGCGTGCGGCTTCATCACGGCGTCGAAATAGGCGTTTTCGGCGTTGAGATAATCGAGCACGGGCTGGTCGTCGATCTTGGGATAGCCCTGATCCTTCAGCCAATGATAATCATCGGTCATCGTCACGCCATGGCGCACGGTGACATGCGGGATGATCGTCGCAACCGGCGGCTGGGGCGTTTCGGAACGGGCGGTCGTTTCGGTCATGGCGGCTTTCTGGGCAAGGACAGGAGCAGGGCCGGCCAGCGCGGTCAGGGCCAGACCAAGGGGGGCAAGGGCGGCAAAGAAACGCATCGGCAAGGCTCCGGTCAAAGAGGGCGCGGCCAGCCATGGCACAGCCGCCAGCAATGGGAAATGGCCTTTTGCGCCGCGCACCGCCCAACCCGCAGCCACAATGCCAAACAGAACAAAGAGTGATTCGCTGACCATCGACAAGGCTAAACCAGAGCGGCGCGATGTAGGAAAGCCCTTTTTTCCACGCAGCCGAAAAAGCCCGCCCGCCCGCGCTTTTCGCCGCATTTTCCGCTGCGCTTGCGGCCAGAGCGTGATGACAAAAGGTTGACCCACCGTGATTGCTGCTGGAGCTTTCTCGGCAAGGATGGCTGAGCAGGGCGGGCTGGGTGCCCGTCCAAACAGCCTGACGCAGACCGAGAGAATTCCAGCAGCAACCGCGAAGCGGCGGGCCCCTTTTGGCCGATCACGTCGTCCCTCGTCGGTCACTATGCGTCGGCATGGCTCCCTCCTCGCTCCTCGTGCTCGGCCAAAACTGGCTCCGTCACGGCGGGTCAACCTTTTGTCATCACGCTCTAGGGTCTGTGGGGATTCACAAACTGGTTTGGATGTGATTCA
>CAZKOW010000009.1:0-30695 GCA_964554455.1 uncultured Sphingopyxis sp.
GATCTATCTCGCCGCCGCCGTCATCAACTCACGATGAATCCCCACAGGCCCTAGTCCGTCATGCTGAACTTGCTTCAGCATCCATGGAGCAATGCCGCATCCTTGCGCCGTGGACCCTGAAACGAGTTCAGGGTGACGATTCAATCTAACGTCATCACGCTCTAGGTCTCTGCGGACCTCTGCGTCTCTGCGTGAAACCTTTTTTCTTCGCGAAACTTCGCCCCTTCGCGTCCTTCGCGCGAAATCCCTCCCCTGCACGGGATGCGGCGAAGGCCCGGCCAGCGCGCGCTGCCGGGGGAGAGGGGAGAGGATGACCGGCGCGGGGTTGCCGCATTTCGTGCCCGGACTCGACGCTTTACGCAGGTGTCACTTGTTTCAACACGTCGAGATTTTTGCCGCCGGCCATCGCCCCGTTTCCAGCTATATGATGCGACGGAACGGGAAAGCAGATGTGGCGAGCCATGCCATTGCGAACGTTCGACATTTCGTGCCGGGACGCCCGCGCCGATCATCTCCCCCGCGATGCTGCCGCGATGGCATCACCCGGGGAAAGCCCCGTCCACACCTCTGGCCAGCGATGCGAACAAACCACGAATATCCGAGTCGTTTCGTGTAGGAAAGCGTTTTTTTGGGGTGGGCGTCAGCGCGTTGGCGCTCGCAAACTCATGACCCCGCGCTAACCCGCGCCACCCATGGCTGGATCAGCGCCGCCCAGGGGCTGGCGGCCACCTTTGCCGCAAAACGTGTGTCGGCGGTCAACAGCGGTTCGCCCACCGCCTCGCCAAGCGCCAGATACAGGCAGTCATAATAGCTGTGGTCTAGCGCGACCGCCATGTCGAGCGCGCGTCCGACAAAGGGCCGTTCGTCAACAACGGTCAGGATGGTGACCAACCGCATCAGTTGTTCCGCGGCCCCTGCCCCCGCAAGCTCGCCCCCTCGAACACGTTTGGTGAGCGCATTGCCAACTTCGGCATGCACAACGGCAGGCGCGTTCAGGCTGTCGTGCGCCAGCCAGCTGATGGCGATGTCACTGTCCGGTTCGTCGATCAACCATTTAAACGCCACGCTGGCGTCAATGATCATGATCGCGCGCCTCGCGGATCAGGTCAACACCGGCGGTTTGTTTGGCTCCAGCGATGCGCGCCTTGCGGCTCCAATCATGCATGTCACGGACAAGCGCAACTCGATCCGCGACGATATCGTCAGCTGCGGCCTGCAACGCGTCGCGCGCGACCGATTCCACCGACCGTCCGAGCGACTTCGCCCGAGCACGCAGCCGCGCCAGCGTTGCATCGTCAACATTGCGGATCAAAATCTGGCCCATAGTGAAATGATATCATGCTGCTATCATTGCGGCAAGCGCAAACGCCGCTGCAAGCCAATGACCGCAATCTCGTCGGTGACAGCCAATTCCCCCCGTCACCCCTGCCCCCGAGCCGGGGTCCAGCTTTCTGCGCGGCGCGTTGCTACGGACAAGCTGGACCCCGGGTCGGGCCCGGGGTGACGGGGGTAGGGTAGGTGTGGCGGCTTTGGGGGCGGGTCGCGGTGGCCCCCCTCACCCCTTCTTGAGATGTCGCCGCCCCAGCAGCTCCGCAATCTGCACCGCATTCAGCGCGGCGCCCTTGCGCAAATTGTCGCTGACGCACCAGAAGGCCAGGCCGTTGTCGACCGTCGGATCATCGCGCACGCGGGACACAAAGGTGGCGTAGTCGCCGACGCATTCGACGGGGGTGATATAGCCCGCATCCTCGCGCTTATCGACCAGCATCACGCCGGGGGCCTCGCGCAGGATGCGCTGCGCATCCTCTGCCGACAATTCATTGGCCAGCTCGACATGCACTGCCTCGCTATGCCCGACGAACACCGGCACGCGGACGCAGGTGGCGACGACTTTCACCTTGGGGTCCAGGATTTTCTTCGTTTCGACGACCATCTTCCATTCTTCCTTGGTCGATCCATCGTCGAGGAATTTGTCGATGTGCGGGATGACGTTGAAGGCGATCTGCTTGGTGAATTTCTGCACATCCTTTTCATCGCCGACGAAAATCTGGCGCGTCTGGTTCCACAGCTCGTCCATGCCCGCTTTCCCTGCGCCGCTGACCGATTGATAGGTGGCGACGACGACGCGCTTGACCGTGGCGGCATCGTGCAGCGGCTTCAGCGCGACGACCATTTGCGCGGTCGAGCAATTGGGGTTGGCGATGATATTCTTGGCTCGGTAGCCGTCGATGGCATCGGGGTTCACCTCTGGCACGATCAACGGCACATCGGGGTCCATGCGATAGAGCGAGCTGTTGTCGATGACGACGCAGCCCGCCGCCGCAGCGCGCGGGGCGTGGATGGCGGTGGCGTCGGACCCGATGGCAAAAATGGCCATGTCCCAGCCGGTGAAATCGAAATGCTCGATATTCTGGCATTTCACGGTCCGCCCGCTGTCGCCAATCTCAATCTCTTCCCCCTGGCTGCGTGAGGAGGCGAGCGCGGCGAGCTCGGCAATGGGAAATTCGCGCTCGACCAAAATGGCGAGCACTTCGCGCCCCACATTGCCCGTGGCCCCGGCGACGGCGATACGATAACCCATGGTAAAATCCTGACTTTCTTTGCGAAGTGAAGTATATCCATGCCCCGGCAACATTTGTCATGCTGAACTTGTTTCAGCATCCATGGTGCCCGCTTTAACCCTTGCGCCATGGACCCTGAAACAAGTTCAGGGTGACCGTTGAAGCACAGAAATTTGGTTGATCTGAAACCAGAAACGGCCGGGCCCGCGCATTTGCGGAACCGGCCGTTTGAAGAAGCTTTGCTCAGCTTTGGTGCAAGCGCGTGGCCCTTACCCGTTGCTGGCTTCCGACCGGTTGTCGCGGCGCTCGGCAATGCGCGCCGATTTGCCAGTGCGCCCGCGCAGATAGTAAAGTTTCGCGCGGCGGACGGCACCCTTGCGGACCACGGTGACGCTGTCGATGTTGGGCGAATAGAGCGGGAAGACGCGCTCCACCCCTTCGCCGAACGACATTTTGCGCACGGTGAAGTTGGACCCCATGCCCTTGTTCGAGCGCGCGATGCACACGCCTTCGAAATTCTGGACGCGGGTGCGTTCGCCTTCGACCACCTTCACGCCGACTTTCAGCGTGTCGCCGGGGCGGAAATCGGGAATGGCCTTTGCCGCTTTGGCAATTTCTTCGGCTTCAATCGTCTGGATGAGGTTCATGCCCCATATCCTTCTTCTGTTGCCGCGCGCCAGAGGCAGGTCGGGCCCGAGCATCGACATGACGCTCCCAAAGGTCCGGCCTGCGTAACCGAGTGTCATCTTCGGCCTGTTGCTTTCGCCAGGCCGCGATCTTCGCATGATCCCCCGATCGCAGCACTTCGGGGATCGTGCGCCCTTCCCACATGGTGGGCCGGGTATAGTGCGGATATTCGAGCAAACCGTGTTCAAACGATTCGTCGTCCCCACTGGAAGCCGCGCCCATTACGCCGGGCAGCAGCCGAATGCAAGCATCGAGCAGCATCAGCGCAGCCACCTCGCCCCCCGACAGAATGATGTCGCCCATGCTGACCTGTTCAATCGCGGGCCGCGCGTCGAACAGCCGTTCGTCAAAGCCTTCGAACCGGCCGCACAAGAGGATGACGCCGGGGCCCTGTGCCAGCTGGCGGACGCGCGCCTGGGTGATGGGCGTGCCACGCGGCGTGAGGGCAAGGATGGGGAGTGAAAGCCCCTCCCCTTCAGGGGAGGGGTTGGGGTGGGGTCTGTCGATAGGCACGGTGTCAGGACGACAGACCCCACCCGTGACGGGAGTCACGTGCCTCCCGTCACCCCCTCCCCTGAAGAGGAGGGGGGAACCCGCCACGGCATCCACCGCGCGCGCCAGCACGTCGGCGCGCAGCACCATCCCCGCGCCGCCGCCCGCCGGCGTGTCGTCCACCGTGCGATGCTTGTCCTCTGCAAAGTCCCGGATATTGGTGGCCTGGCACGACCAGATACCATTTTCGAGCGCCCGCCCCGCCATGCTGTGCCCCAGCGGCCCGGGGAACATATCGGGATAGAGAGTGAGGATGTGGGCGGCGAAGGTCACACCGCCCAATTCTCAATCTTCAGCCCCGGCACGTCGGCGAAATGCTTGGTATTGCTCGTCACCAGTATCTGCCCGAGCGACAGGGCGTGCGCCGCGATCAGCCGGTCGAAGCTGCGCCGTTTCATCCCCACGCGCTGGACCAGCGCGGCATAGGCATTGGCCGCCGCTTGGTCGAAATCGACAATGCCGATGACGCGCAAAAATTTCTCGGCTTTCTCGCGGTCTCCTGCGGGATCATCGGACTCTTTTGGCCCGACAAGCAATTCGGCAGCGGTGATCGATGAAACCGCTACGCCAGATCGGTAGGCCAAACGAATCCGGTCCTTGACCACTTCGTTGCGGCCATCGACGAAATCGATGCAGATGTTCGTATCGAGCAGATACATCAGGTCGCCGATTTGGCGTGCGGCAAATCCCAGCTGCGGTCGTCTTGTTCAATATCGCCGCGCCCGTCCTTCATGAACCCCGGCGACATGCTGCCATAAAGGCTCATCAGCACATTGAGGCTTTCGCTGTCCTTCCACATCGAAAAGCGGCCATTTTCATGCGGGACGATGATCACATCCTCGCCTTCAACAAAACCGGCAGCCTTGGGCAAGCGCAGCGCGATCGAGTTTCCGGATTTGAAGGTCTTGGCTTTCCATTCCCGCGTCATTGCAGCCTCCGTATATCACGCTGGTATATACGCCGAAACCACAACCCAATCAAGGCCGCGCCACCACCCGCATCCGCCACGCCTGGACCGTGACCGGCGTTGTCGGCGCGAGCAGGATCTGGCCGTCGAGCTGGCCCTTTTCGCACGTCCAGCGATAGGTCGCCGCCATTGCCCCGTCGGCGCGCAGCCATTCGGTCGCGGTGCATTCGCCTGTTTGTGCCTTGATCCCGGCGAGATATTTCGCCCAATTGGCGGCGCTGCGGTCCATCAGGAAATTCATCGCCAGCCGTCCGTCGAGCGGGGTGAGCGTGCCGCTGGCGTAGGCGGCGCGGGCAGCGTCGTGGAGCGCGGTGAGCGGGGGCGCCACTGGCTCTTCGCGCGGCTTCAGTATCCCTGCCTTGTGCATCGCCACGGCGGTGTCCCACGCCGGACCGCTGGGCCCGGCATAGGTGCGGTTCGACAGCGCGAACACCGCCGCACCGCGTTCGGGCATCAGCATCACGTGGCTGCCATAGCCGGGATAGCCGCCGCCGTGCGCCAGCGTCAGCCCCAGGTCGCAATCCTGCGCCACGCGCCAGCCCATCGCATAGGCCGCCGCCTGACGGCAGGCCGCCGCCCCGCTCTTGCCAATCCGCTGCGCCACAGTGACGAAGTTCAGCCCTTGCGCCATTTCGCGCACGGTGGCGCGGCGCACGGGGCCCGTGTCGGCATCGTCGCGCGCGGGCCAGGCGGACAACAGAAATTGCACCCATTTGGCATAGTCATTGGCGCTGACCTGGAGGCCGCCCATCGCGTTGAACGCGCCGTCGCGCATCGTCGGCTCTTCGGCCCAGGCATCATTTTCCCAGCGATAGCCGATGGCGCGGCGCGCGGCGGGCGCGTCGGTCACCTCAAAACCGCTGCTGCTCATGCCCAACGGGGTCAGCAGGTTGCGCTCGACATAGCGGCGATAGGGCATGCCCGACGCGCGCGCGATAATCCGCCCCAGCAGGGCATAGCCATAATTGCTATACTCATGCTTGCTTTGCACTGGGCGGCTGAACGGCACGCCTGCCTTGATCATCGCGGTAAATTCGGCCTCGCTGATCACCTGCTGCCGATCGCCCCAGGGGTCGTCGGTCACCAGGCCGCCGACATGGTGGAGCAGGTCGCGCACGCGTATCCGCGGGCTGTCCTTCGTCGGATAGGCCCAGCGCCGCATTTCGGGAACATATTGCTCCGCCGGATCATCCAGCCGCAGCCGCCCGTCATCGCGCAATTTGAGGATGGCGAGCGCAGTGAATGCCTTGGTCATCGATGCGATGCGGAACAGGCTGTCGGGGGTGACCGGGCGTTTGGCGTCCAGGTCCTGCACCCCCTGCGCCCCGACGAGCGCCAACCCCTGCGGCGTCACCACGCCATAGACGATGCCGGGCACATGATTGTCGGCCATGAAGGCGGCAAAGGCGGCGTCGATTTCGGGTTTCAGCGCCGCGATATCGGTTGCGAGGACGGACTGAGCGCGCACCGCCCCGGGCAGGGCACTGGTGATCAGAACCGCCAGCATCCAAAAGCGTCGCTTCATCATCCTGCCATTCCTCCCTGACGTCGCCGCAGACCTGATCCGTAGTTCCGTTCCGCCGCGCATGGTTAGGAAAGCTGGACCCCGGGTCAAGCCCGGGGTGACGGAAAGAGGGGGCAGTGCCCTCCCCGTCGCGCCCGGCTTTAGCCGGGGCCGAGCTTAAACGCCTGTGCAAGCCAAGGCGCAGCGGGTGTGTCCTGCCTGCGGATCAGGCGATGAAGTCGGGATTGATGATGACCGTGTCGCCCCATTCGGGCACGGCCCGCGCGGTCATCGGCACCATGAAACGCTTTCCGCCCGGGCGTTCAATTTCCAAAATGTCGCCCGCGCCGAAATTTTCGATGGCGACCACGCGGCCCACGGCGTCGCCGGTGGTGGTGACGACGGGCAGGCCGATCAGATCATGGTGATAATATTCGCCCGGGCCCAGCGGCGGCAGCGCGCTGCGCGGGACGGTGAGCAGGGTGCCGCGCAGCGCTTCCGCCGCTTCGCGGCTGCGCACTTCGGCAAAGGCGGCGACCGCGCCCTGGTTGGCGGGGCGGACCGATGCCAGCGTCAGGCGGCGGCCGCCCGCGTCAAATTGGCCATAGGCCGCAAGGCTGGCGGCATCGTCACCGAACAGCTTGAGCTTGACCTCTCCCCGCACCCCATGCGCGCCCGCGATGGCGGCAAGGGTGACGGGGCGATGGGCGTCCGCTGCCATCAGGACCTCCCTACCCCGCCCGCGCCGCGCTTGGGAGCAATGGCGGGGCGGGCGGCGGAGCGGGCGCGGCCAAACCCCGCTTGCCCGTCAGTGACCTGCCCCCATTCCCCTACCCCGCCTGCGCTGAGCTTGTCGAAGCGCTGTTCTTCCCTTCGCAAAGGAAAGAACGGTCCTTCGACAAGCTCAGGACAGACGGGGTGGGGGTGCATCGGCGGCCTTTGCCTTAGGCCTTGGCTTCGTCCGCCTCAGCAGCAGCTTCAGCAGCAGGCGCTTCTTCAGCAACAGCTTCAGCGGCAGGTGCTTCTTCCACCACCGGCGCGGCGGCGGCTTCGGCAGCGGCCGCGGCCGCAGCGGCCTTGGCCTCTTCGGCTTCGGCCAGCTTCGCGGCCTTGTCTTCGGCGCGTTCCTGCGCCTTCTTGCCGGGGACGCCCTTGTTGGGGTTGCTGCGCGCGGCGCGCTCGGCAACGCCAGCGGCGTCAAAGAAGCGGGCGACGCGGTCCGTCGGCTGCGCGCCAACGCTCAGCCAATGTTTGGCGCGGTCGGTGTCCAGCTTGACGCGCTCCGGATTGTCCTTGCCCAGCAGCGGGTTGTAGCTGCCGATGCGTTCGATGAACTTGCCGTCGCGCGGGCTGCGCGAATCGGCGACGACGATCTTGTAATAGGGACGCTTTTTGGAGCCGCCGCGCGACAGACGAATTGAGGTAGCCATAATCTTTTCCTTTTCCTGTAATCTTGAACGAGAGGGTTAAATCACTTCTTTCTGTTGAGGAGGTTGGCGAGATCGGGCGGCAAGCCGCCACCGCCGCCGTCCAGCCCGGGAAAGCCGCCGGGCAGGCCGCCACCACCGCCCATGCCGGGCATGCCGCCGCCCATTCCGGGCAGGCCGCCGCCACGACCGAACATCGCGCCCAGCCCCTTAAGCCCGCCCATCTTGCGAATTTTCTTCATCGCAGTGGACATTTCCTGGTGCATTTTCAGAAGCTTGTTGACGTCCTGCACCGTCCGGCCCGCGCCATTGGCGATGCGGATCTTGCGTTTGGCGTTGATCAGTTCGGGCCGCGCCCGTTCCTTGGGCGTCATCGAGCTGATGATGGCGTCGAGGTGCAGCAGCACCTTGTCATCCATATTGCTCGCCGCCATCTGCGCCTGCGCCTTTTTCAGGCCGGGCAGCATGCCCGCCAGCGCGCCCAGCCCGCCCATGCGGCGCATCTGGCCCAATTGCGCCCGCAGGTCGTTGAGGTCGAACTGCCCCTTGGCGAGCTTGGCCGCCATCGCCTCGGCCTCGGCGGCCTCGATGGTTTCGGCGGCGCGCTCGACCAGGCTGACGACATCGCCCATGCCCAGGATGCGGCCCGCAATGCGCCCGGGGTGAAAGGGTTCGATGGCGTCCAGCTTTTCACCGGTGCCCGCGAACTTGATGGGCTTGCCCGTCACCGCCCGCATCGACAGCGCCGCCCCGCCGCGCGCATCGCCGTCCATGCGGGTCAGCACGACCCCGGTCAGCGGCACCTGGTCAGTGAAACGCTGCGCCACCTGCACCGCGTCCTGGCCCGTCAGGCTGTCGACCACCAACAGCGTTTCGGCGGGTGCCGCGACATCGGCCACGGCGCGCATTTCGTCCATCAACTGCTGATCGACATGCAGGCGGCCCGCGGTGTCGAGCATCAGCACGTCAAAGCCCTGGAGCTTCGCGGCCTGGAGCGCGCGGCGGGCGATTTCGACCGGCTGCTGCCCCGCAATGATGGGCAGGGTCGCAACATCGACCTGGCGGCCCAGCGTCGCCAGCTGTTCCTGCGCCGCCGGACGGTTGACGTCGAGCGAGGCCATCAGCACCTTTTTGCGGTCTTTTTCCTTCAGCCGCTTGGCGATTTTGGCGGTGGTCGTGGTCTTGCCCGACCCTTGCAGACCCACCATCATGATGATCGCGGGCGGCGTGACGTTCAGCTCCAGCTCGGCGGCTTCCGCGCCCAGCATGTCGGTCAACGCATCGTTGACGATCTTGACGACCTGTTGCCCGGGGGTGACCGAGCGCAGCACATTCTGGCCGATCGCCACTTCGGTCACCTGATCGACGAAGCTGCGCACCACGGGCAGCGCGACATCGGCCTCCAGCAGGGCAATGCGCACCTCGCGCATCGCCGCGCGCACGTCCGCCTCGGTCAGCGCACCGCGACCGCGCAGCTTTCCGAAAACATCGCCCAGCCGTTGGCTCAGACTATCGAACATGGCGTCCCAATCCTGCTTGTTCGCCCACAACGCAAAGCGCGCCGGTGAGCGAAACCTCGCCAACCAGCGGCTATCCGTGGACAGACCATTGTCGTCGCGGATGAACATCGGCCACCGGACACGACTCCGACAGCTGTGCGGGGCCTTAGGCGCGCGCGCGCCATTTGGCAAGCCAGCCAGCGCCCGCGCCCGCCAAAGCGCGGTGCCTTTACCAATTCGACACCGGTTGTCGGGCACAAGACGGACTTTGCGGGGACGGACGCCAATCGCACAATGGGGGGCATCAGCAGCATGACGCAAGGGGCAGACCCGGCCAATCGCCCGGGCAAGGCGCGGCGCGACATTGTGACCGGCGGCATCCTGCTGGCGGCGGGACTGATGTTCATCGGCACGGGCAGTTCGGTGCTGAGCGCGGTGCTCGACACGTTGAACGGCATTGGCGGCGGGCCGGACCGGACGCTGGCCGCCGCGCTCATCCTCAATATTGCGCTGATGCTGTTCGGTTGGCGGCGCTACCGCGACCTGCTGGTCGAGGTGGAGGTGCGCACCGAGGCCGAGGAGCGCGCCCGCTTTCTGGCGGCGGTCGACCCGCTCACCGGCTTTCTCAACCGCCGCGCCTTCATGGAGGCGGGGCGCGACGCGCTGAGCTGGGCGCGCAGCCAGGGGCGGTCGGCGGCGCTGTTCCTGATCGACCTCGACCGGTTCAAAAATGTCAACGACGTCCATGGCCATGCTGCGGGCGACCTGGTGTTGCAGGAAGCGGCGCGGCGCATTGCCGCCATCCTGCCGCCATCAGTGCAGACGGCGCGGCTGGGCGGCGACGAATTTGTCGCGCTCATCTGTCACGACGGCGATGATGATCTGGTCGCGCGGCTGGCGGGCCAGCTGGTTGCCGCGATGGAGGCCCCCATCGATTCGCAGGGGCGTCAGGTGCGCACCGGGGCCAGCATCGGCATTGCGCGCAGCGACGGCGACGACGGCGCATGCGATATCGAAACCATGATCCGCCGCGCCGACATTGCCATGTATCACAGCAAGGGCATTGGCCGGAACCGCTACAGCTGGTTCGAATCGGGCATGGAATTGGCGGTGCAGAACCGCAACCAGATTGAAACCGGCATCCGCGACGGCCTGCCGCGCGGCGAATTCATTCCCTATTTCGAACCGCAGGTCGATCTGGCGACGGGCGAGCTGCGCGGGTTTGAAATGCTGATGCGCTGGCATTCGCCCGATCTGGGGCTGGTGATGCCCGACCGCTTCATCGGGGTGGCCGAGGCCAGCGGCCTGATCGCCGACCTGTCGATGGCGGTGACGCGCACCGCGCTCGACATTGCCCGCCACTGGCACCCGTCGCTGACGCTGGCGATCAATATCTCGCCCCAGCAGCTGAAAGACCCCTGGTTTTCGCAGAAGCTGACCAAATTGCTGGTCGAAACGGGCTTTCCGGCCAGCCGGCTGGAGGTGGAAATTACCGAGACGTCGCTGTTTGAAAATATGGCGCTGGTCCGGTCCATCGTCACCAGCCTGAAAAATCAGGGCGTCTCGCTCAGCCTGGATGATTTCGGCACCGGATACAGCTCATTGTCGCACCTGCGCGCGCTGCCTTTTGACCGGATCAAGGTGGACCGCAGCTTTGTCCTCGCCATGCGCGACAGCGACGATGCGCGCGCCATTGTCCAGGCCATCGTCCGGCTGGGCGAAAGCCTGGGCATGCCGATCACCGCCGAAGGGGTGGAGGATGCCGCCATTGCCGACGAGCTGATCGCGCTGGGCTGTGCCAAGGCGCAAGGGTGGCATTATGGCAAGGCGATGTCGCCGGGCGACACCCGCCGCATGCTGGCCGCGCGCGGCTTTGCCGATGGCGTGGCGGATGCCGCCGACACCAGCACCGAAATCGCACCGCAGCGGCGCTCGGCCTGAGGGCGCGGCGCCGACGCGGCCATGGCCATGCTCCCTTCGTCCCGGGCTCGACCCGAGATAAGGCACGAACGCCAGCTTGTTGTCCCGGATCAAGTCCGGGACGACGATGTTGGGGGCGATGGTGTATTCCAGCACGCCCCCCTGCGCTGGACTAACGCCGCTCCCCCCCCTAAATGCGGCGGCGATGGCCGATCACTTCATCAAGATGCACGGGCTGGGCAATGATTTTGTCATTGTCGATGCGCGCGTGCAGCCCGTGGCCATGCCGCCTGCGCGCGCGCACGCCATTGCCGACCGGCGGCATGGCATTGGCTGTGATCAGGTGATCCTGCTCGAACCATCGGCGCGCGCGGACGTGCGGATGCGCATCTTCAACGCCGACGGCGGCGAGGTGGAGGCATGCGGCAACGCCACGCGCTGCGTCGCCACGCTGCTGGACCGGCCCGCCCGGATCGAGACACTGGGCGGCGTGCTGAGCGTCAGCCCGCACGACGGCGGCGCGGCGGTGGAGCTGGCCGAACCCCTGTTCGATTGGGAGCATGTGCCGCTGGCCATGCCGATGGACACCAGCGACATGCCGGTGGCGTGGGACATGCTGGAACGGCCGATGGCCGTGAATGTTGGCAATCCGCATGTCGTGTTTTTTGTCGCCGACGCCGACGCCGTGCCGCTGGCCGCGCTGGGCCCGCAGATTGAGGCGGACCCGCTGTTCCCCGAACGCATCAATGTGAACGTCGCCAGCATCACTGGTCCGTCGGCGCTGCGCCTGCGCGTGTGGGAACGCGGCGTGGGGCTGACCCAGGCGTGCGGGACGGGTGCCTGCGCCACCGCCGTTGCCGCCATCCGCAGCGGGCAGGTAACCGGGCCAGTGGCGGTCGACCTGCCCGGCGGGCGGCTGACCATCGATTGGACGGCGGGCGGGCCCATCCGCATGACTGGCCCCGCCACCCACGTCTTTACCGGCGAAACCGACTGGACCCGGTTCGGGTGAGCGGCCCCCAAATCCTGAATTTCGGGTGCCGCCTGAACATTGCCGAGGGCGAAGGCGTGCGCCGCGCCGCCACTGCCGCTGGCCTGGGCCATGCCACCATCATCAACAGCTGCGCCGTGACCCACAGTGCGGAGCGCGAGGCCCGCGCCGCCGTGCGCCGCGCCGCGCGCGCAGGCCAGCGGGTGTTCGTCACCGGCTGCGCCGCCGAAACCGCGCGCGCGGGCTTTGCCGCCATGCCCGAGGTCGCCGCCATCATCGGCAATGCCGACAAGCAGGACGCCGCCGCATGGGGCCAGCCGGGCACGGCGACGGGCGGCCCGATCATGGACCGGCGCGACGCCTTTGCCCCCGTGGTCAGCGGCCCGGGCCACGCCCGCGCCTTTGTCGCGGTGCAAAATGGCTGCGACCATCGCTGCACCTTTTGCATCATTCCCTATGGCCGGGGGAACAGCCGGTCGAGCCCAGTCGATGCGGTGGTCGCGGCGGTAGCTGACGTCGTCGCGCGCGGCCAGCGCGAGGTGGTGCTGACCGGGGTGGACCTGACCAGCTATGGCCAGGACCTGCCCGGCGCGCCGACGCTGGGCCAGCTGGTGGAGCGGATATTGGTGCGCGTCCCGGCGCTGGCCCGGCTGCGCCTGTCGTCGCTCGATTCGGTCGAGATTGACCCGCTGCTCTTCGACCTGTTGACCGGAGAGGCGCGGATGATGCCGCACGTCCATCTGTCGCTGCAAGCGGGCGACGACATGATATTGAAGCGCATGAAGCGTCGCCACAATCGCGCCGACGCGGTGCGGTTGGTGGAACGGTTGCGGGCCGCGCGGCCCGACATGGCCATTGGGGCCGACATCATCGCGGGCTTTCCGACCGAGGATGCGGCGATGGCCGCCAATACGCTGGCGCTGATCGACGATTGCGCCATCGCCTTTGGCCATATTTTCCCGTTCAGCCCGCGCAGCGGCACCCCGGCGGCACGGATGCCACAAGTGGAAGTTCCGGTAGTCCGGGCGCGCGCGGCGGCGCTGCGGGCGGCAGTTGCCGGTCAGCTGGCCCGGCTGCGCACCGCGATGGTCGGCACCCGCCAATGGGTGCTGGTCGAAAGCGATGGCCAGTCCGGCCATGCCGAAAATTTTGCGCGCATCACGCTGGACCGCCCGGCGGCGCGCGGGGCCATTGTGCCCGTCACCATCATCGACGAAACGGGCGCGGCGCGCGCCCATGCCATGGAGCCTGCATGACCGGCCTGTCGTGGACCGAACGGCTGTTCGGCGGATTGAAGCGCACTTCGGAGCGGCTGGGTGAAAATCTGGTCGGGCTGGCGGGCAAGGCGTCGCTGGACGCCGATGATCTGGACCGCATCGAAGAGGCGCTGATTACCGCCGATCTGGGCCCCGCCATGGCGGGGCGTATCCGCGAACGGCTGGCCGAAGGGCGGTTCGACAAGCCGTTCGACGATGCCGCGCTGCGCCGCATATTGGCCGAGGAGATTGGCGCGGTGCTGGAACCGGTTGCCCAGCCGCTGGAGATTGACGCCTTTCCGCGGCCGCAGGTGATATTGGTCATCGGGGTCAATGGGTCGGGCAAGACCACCACCATCGCCAAGCTGGCGCATCTGTTCCAGGAACAGGATTATGGCGTGATGCTGGTCGCGGGCGACACATTTCGCGCCGCCGCCATCGGCCAGCTGAAAGTGTGGGCCGAGCGGCTGGGCGTGCCCATCGTTTCGGGGCCAGAGGGCGGCGATGCGGCGGGCATCGTGTTCGACGCGGTCAAGCGCGCGACGGCGGAGGGCATTGACGTGCTGATCGTCGACACTGCGGGGCGATTGCAGAACAAGCGCGAATTGATGGACGAGCTCGCCAAGATCCGCCGCGTGCTGGGCCGCATCAACCCCGCCGCGCCGCACGATGTGGTGCTGGTGCTGGACGCCACCACGGGCCAGAATGCGCTGGCGCAAATCGATGTGTTCCGCGAGGTGGCGGGGGTCACCGGCCTGGTCATGACCAAGCTGGATGGCACCGCGCGCGGCGGCGTGCTGGTGGCGGCGGCGGAACGGCACGGCCTGCCCATCCACGCCATTGGCATCGGCGAAACATTGGGCGACCTGCGCCCGTTCAAGCCCGCTGACCTGGCCAATGCCATTGCGGGGAATTTGCGGTAAGTTTTGACACCCGCCGAGGGCACCGGTGCGATTGCGGGGAGCATCACATTAGCCATAAACCCCGCCTGCCCTGAGCTTGTCGAAGGGCTGTTATTACATTTCCCAAGGTTGAGAAAAGGACAGCCCCCTACGACTGCCTGCAAGGCAGGCGCTCAGGACAGGCTTCGACAAGCTCAGGGCAGACGGGTAAGAGGATAAACATGGACAACCAAACGCGGCATCCCTCGAACCCGATAGGACCAACCCCCAGAAAGGGCGGCCTCCTGCCCTTTCTCATCGATTTCGGGCCGCTGCTCATTTTCTTTCTGGTCTATAAGCTCAGCCAGGATGGCGACGGGGCCTTTGCCGCGACCGCTGCGGCCATTCGCGGCACGCTGGCGTTCATGGTCGCCATTGCTGTCGCGCTCGCGGTGTCGAAATGGAAATTGGGCCGCGTGTCGCCCATGCTGTGGATGTCGGCGGTGCTGGTGCTGGGCTTTGGCGCGCTGACCATCTACCTTAACGACCCCAAATTCATTCAGATCAAGCCGACGCTGATTTACGCAGGGTTCGCCGCCATCCTGCTGGGCGGGTGGCTGCGCAGGCGGGCGATGTTGAAATATCTGCTCGAGGCCGCCTATGACGGGCTGGATGATGCGGGCTGGCTGAAATTGTCGCGCAACTGGGGGCTGTTCTTTGCCAGCCTGGCCATCGCCAATGAAGCGATGCGCGCCTTCATGGATTTCGACCTGTGGCTGACGGTGAAAGTGTGGGGCGTCACCGCCGTCACCTTCCTGTTCGCCATGGCGCAGCTGCCGCTGATGTTGCGCCACGGGCTGGCGCTGGGTGACGGTGCGGGCGATGGCGTTACCGAACCAGGGGCCGAAGCACCGACCAAGCAAGACGCTTGAGCAAGCGCGGCGACGCGGCCATAAGCATCGCCAACCGCGCCCGGACCATCCGGGCACACACCAACAGGGGACATTCACATGGCAAAGTTTTTCGGCAATCTGCACGCGGTGCTGGTGGCGGGCCTGCTGCTCAGCTTCGCGGTCATTTTCGCGCTGAACCCGCAAGAGGCGAACGCCAACGGCTTTCTGCGCTGGCTCCACACCTTTGTCGGCATCGTGTGGATTGGGCTGCTTTACTATTTCAACTTCGTCCAGATTCCGACGATGCCCAGCGTTCCCGCCGAACTGAAACCCGGCGTCACCAAATATATCGCGCCCAAGGCGCTGTTCTTCTTTCGCTGGGCGGCGGCGCTGACGGTGTTGTTCGGGCTCGGCATTGCGGGCGGGGCCAAATATCTGGCCCCGGCGCTGATGCTGCAGGACCCCTATACGCTGATCGGCGTCGGCATGTGGCTGGGGCTGATCATGGCGTTCAACGTGTGGTTCGTGATCTGGCCCGCGCAGCAAAAGGCGCTGGGCTTGGTCGAGGCCGACGCCGACACCAAGGCCGCCGCCGCGACCCGCGCGATGATTTTTTCGCGCATCAACACGCTGCTGTCGCTGCCGATGCTCTATACGATGGTCAGCTTCAACGGCGGCTGACGCCTGTTCCGCAACATCGCGGCAAAGGGCCGTCCGGAGCGATCCGGGCGGCCTTTTTACTGGCGGCGGCGGGCCAGTGCGGCGCTGGATATCATTTCGCGCGAAGAGCGCGAAGGGGCGAAGGAACGCGAAGGGGATGGGCCGTCAGGCCCCCTTTTTCCAACTCCGCCCCGGCATGACGCAGGGTCGAGATGGTGGGCTGCTGCGCAGCAAAAAACCTTCGCGAAACTTCGCCCCTTCGCGCCCTTCGCGCGAAATCCATCCGCCGGAGCGGCTTATCGCTCTGTCCGCGAAGCCTCTACCGCCGCCGCGTGGTGCTGGGCATTGTCCACATAATGGGCGACGCCCATCGCCATGCCCATCGCCATCATGTCGTCGATGTCGCGCACCAGCCGCGCCGGTCGCCCGGTCCAGAGTTCGCGCGCGCCGATCGTCTTGTGCTGCGGCAACAGCGCGCCCGCGCCGAGCATCCCTTCGCTGCCGATGACGCAGCCGTCCATGACGATAGCCCCCAGCCCGACGAACGCCCGGTCATGGAGGATACAGCCGTGGATCATCGCCATATGGCCAACCAGCACATCGTCACCGATGATGGTGGGATAGCCTTCGGGCGGGCGGCCCGGGCCGGGGCCGTCGCAGTGGATGACGGTGCCGTCCTGAATATTGCTGCGCGCGCCGATCTTGATGAGGTTCACATCGGCGCGCAGCACGCAATTATACCAAATGCTGGCGCCGGGACCGATCTCCACATCGCCGATGATGCGGCACCCCGGCGCGATGAAGGCAGTGGGGTCGATGCGCGGGCTTTTGCCGCCGATGGCGATGATGCTGATGTCGCGGCGGTCGGTGAAGGCAGTCATGGCGGTCAATCCAATCCGGGGAACAGGCCGTTCCAATGCACGACGGGCAGGATGGAGGCATAATCGTCGGTCCACCCATCAAAGCCCGGCACGCCCTTGGTCGCGGTCCACACATCGGGCTCGCTTGCCCGGTCGCGCGGGACGAGCGGGCCAGTCAGCGCCGCCAGCCGCGCGGCATCGGCGGAAAAGGCGACCCAGGTGGAGCCCGTTGCGCCATTTTTTTCCGCCGCCTTGGTCGGCGTGTCGAGCCGGATGGCGGTGGCCCAGCCGCGCCGCCGCGCTTCATCCGCCAGCACGGGTTCCAGGTCAAAAAAGCGGTTGGAGATATGCACGACCAGCACCCCGCCGGGCTTGAGCGCGCGGGCATAGACGCCAAACGCCTCGCTGGTCAGCAAATGGAGCGGAATGGCGTCGGACGAAAAGGCGTCGATGGCGAGCACATCATAGCGCGCCGCGGGCTGCTTCGTCAGTTCAATGCGCGCATCGCCCACCAGCATGCGCGCATCGGGGGTGCAGCGCGGGACAAAGGCGAACAGGCCGCTGTCCTTGGCAATGTCCACCATCGCTTGGTCAATTTCGTAAAAGTCCCACGCCTGCCCCGGCTGGCGATAGCAGGCGAGCGTGCCGGTCCCCAGCCCGACAATGCCAATGGTCGCGTTCGCGCCGAACAGTTGTGGGACGCGGCCCAGCGTCAGGCCGACGCCCGATTGCGGTGAATAATAGGTGGTGGGGGTCAATTCCTTGCCCTTGGCCGTCAGCATCAGGCCGTGGAGCGTGGTGCCATGCGCCAGCATCCGCCGCTGCACCGCCGGATCGTCGCGCACCGTATAGACGCCGAAATAGCTGCGGGTGCGCTGCCCCTCCAGGCTTTTGGACAGGGTGGTCGCCCCGCCGACCACGAACATGATCAGCGCCAATGTGGTGGCAAAGGCCCAGCGCCACGGAATGACGACCAGCCCGACGATCACGGCAAGGCCAATGGCGGCCAGCTGGAGTTGCCCGCCGTCCCAGCGGTTGGCAAAGGGCATGGCGGCGACGGCCGCCACCGCGACCAGCGCGATGACGATGAAGCGCGCGGTGGTGGGATGGACGCGAAACCGCTCTGCCCAGGGCACCAGCGCAGGCAGCGGCAGCAGCAGCGCCGCCGCCAGCACCAGGATGGGATGTTCATAGACCCAGTCGAACAGCAAGGGCGCGAACAGCGCGGCAAACAGCCCGCCGAGCGCCCCGCCCGCCGACATGATGAGGTAAAAGAGGGTGAGCCGGTCGGTCGCCGGGCGCAGCGCATAAAGATGCGCGTGGAGCGCGGTCGCCACGACAAACAGCATCACCAGGCTGGCCGCCGCGACCAGCATCGACCCATTGCTGTCGCTGAGCATCGACAGGCCGCCCGCGATCAGCAGGAAGGGCGGTGCAATGGTGCGGATGGTGTCCGCCGTGCGCGGCCAATCCCCAAAGGCAAAGACGAAGCTGAGCAAATAGAGGCCGAGCGGAATGACCCACAGGAGCGGCATGGCAAAAATGTCGGTGGTCAGGTGCGTCGTCGTCGACAGCATCAGCCCCGAGGGCACCGCCGCCAGGGCCAGCCAATGGAGGATGGTGCGCAGCGAGGGCGCGGCGCTGACCGCCGCGTCGCCCGCCGTCGTCCCCCCGGTCGCCGTCCAGCGCGCCCGCGCCGCCATCAGCACCAGCAGCGCCAGCACGCCATAGCCCAGCGCCCAGCCGACGCTTTGCGTCGCCAGCGGCATGAGCGGTTCCACCAGCAGCGGATAGGAAATCAGCCCCGAAAAGCTGCCCAGATTGGACGCGGCATACAGGGTATAGGGGTCCGCCGCATTGCCATCGGCGGCGAACCAGCGCTGCATGAGCGGTGCCTGCGCCGCGACCGCGAAAAACACCGGGCCAATGGACGCGGCCAGGAACAGCGGCACCCACAGCGCCTCTTGCCCCGTCGCGGGCGGGGCCAAGTTGGCCAGGCCCACCGGCAACCACAGGGCCGCCACCCCGAGCAGCACCAGATGCACCGTCGCCTGCCGCCTGACCGCGAACCGCCCCAGCCAGTGCGCATAGGCATAGCCGCCCAGCAGCAACGCCTGATAAACCAGCATCGCGCTGTTCCACACCGCGGGCGCGCCGCCCAATTGCGGCAATGCCATGCGCGCCACCATCGGCTGGACCATGAACAACAGGAAACTGCCCACAAAAATGGTCAGCGTGAACAACCAGCGGCGGGTGGTGGCATCAGCGGGAGTGATGTTTGTCATGAGATATGGGCCAGTTTGATGAGATGGGTTCTAATCGCCATGAGTTTCACGCGAAGGGCGCGAAGGAGCGAAGGGACGCGAAGGGCTTTGGTTTATTGAAAGACGCGAGTTTTCAGTTGCCCGATGGTTGTTCACAATCCGCTTCAATCCATCGCGAAAGCGGTCAACCGCAAAGTTCATAAGCAAACCAACGGGCAAATTCAGGAATTTCAGATAAGTCAGCACTTGTCGGCCATGAACTGGGGAAAGCCGTTCCACGGCTTTCAATTCGATCAACAAACGGCCTTCCACCAACAGATCGGCCCGAAATCCCTGGTCAATGATGATGCCGTCATATGCCAAGGGGATCAATTTCTGTCGTTCCACTGACAGCCCTCGTTTGGCCAACACATGCGCCAGCACTGCTTCGTAAGCCGATTCCAACATGCCGGGGCCCAAGTCGCGATGCACTTGCAGCCCGGAATCCACGGCGACTGCGGTCAAGGCTTCAACGTCCAAGGCCAAACCCTTCGCGTCCCTTCGCCCCTTCGCGCCCTTCGCGTGAAATCGGACGTGGTGCCATCATTCCCCTCCCGCCAGCAACCGCGCCGCGTCGCGGGCGTGGTAGGTGAGGATGGCGGCGCAGCCCGCGCGTTTGAAGGCCATCAATGTTTCGAGGATCAGCGCATCACGGTCGCCCGCGCCCGCCGCTGCTGCGGCTTCGATCATCGCATATTCGCCCGACACCTGATAGGCAAAGACCGGGATGTTGAACCCGTCGGCGACGCGGCGGACGATGTCCAGATAGGGCAGGCCGGGTTTGACCATCACGCTGTCCGCGCCCTCGGCGATATCGAGGGCAACCTCGCGCAGCGCCTCGTCGCTGTTTGCCGGGTCCATCTGATAGCCGCGCTTGTCGCCTTTGAGCAGGCCGCGCGAGCCGACCGCGTCGCGGAACGGGCCGTAAAAGGCGCTGGCATATTTGGCGGCATAGCTCATGATCTGAACATCCGCGAAGCCCGCATGTTCCAGCGCGCTGCGGATCGCGCCGATGCGGCCGTCCATCATGTCGCTGGGCGCGATAATGTCGGCCCCGGCGCGCGCCTGGTTCAGCGCCTGGCCCACCAGCATTTGCACTGTGGCATCGTTGACGACCGCGCCGCCCGCATCGATCAGCCCGTCCTGCCCATGGCTGGTATAGGGGTCGAGCGCGACATCGGTCAGCAGGCCGATGGCATCGCCATGCGCCGCCTTCACCGCGCGGATGGCGCGGCACATCAGATTGTCGGGGTTCAACGCCTCTGCCCCGTCGGCGCTGCGCAGGCCCGGGGGCGTGTTGGGGAACAGGGCGATGCACGCTATGCCCAGCGCAATCGCCTCGCCCGCCCGCTCGACAATCCGGTCCACCGACCAGCGCGATACCCCGGGCAGGGTGATGATGGGGTCTTCCACCTCCGTCCCTTCGGTCACGAACAGCGGCCAGATGAGGTCGGCGGGCGACAGGCGGTTTTCGGCCACCAGCGCGCGGCTCCACGCCGTGCGGCGGGTCCGGCGAAGGCGCACAGCAGGATAGCGGGCGTCGGTCATCGCTGCGGCATAGGCACGATGGTCATCGCCGCCAACCCCGAACGGGTTCAAAGGCTGCCCCCTGCCCGCTTGGCCGCCGTGTCGGCAAGGCTGCCGAGCTGCGGCACCGGGGCCGCCGGTTTGGCCGCAATCGGGGCCAGCGCCGCCCCCGGCTGAATCGCGGTCAGTTCGCGGATGCGCGCCCGGAAGGCGGCCAGTTCGCGACCCTCCAGCTGCGCGCGGGTGATGAAGGTGACGGACGCCGGATTGACCGCGCGCCCGTTGCGATAGAGTTCATAATGCAGGTGCGGGCCCGTCGACAGGCCGGTGGACCCGATATAGCCAATCAGCTGGCCGCGCGCGACGCGCTGGCCATTGGCAACCGCAATCCGGCTCATATGGCCATAGCCAGAGCCGAGGCCATTGCCGTGGTTGATGCGCACGAAATTGCCATAGCCGCCGTTGCGCCCGGCATAGCTGACCAGCCCGTCCGTCACTGCATAAATGGGCGCGCCGTAACCGCCGCCGAAATCAATCCCGGCGTGCATCCGCAAATAGCCGAGGATGGGATGGCGGCGCATGCCATAGGAAGAGGTGACCGGCCCCGGCGTGGGACGGGCGAGGCCGCCGCGCTGTTGCCCGACGCCGCTGGCTTCATACCATTGAGTGCGTCCGCCAGTGGTCCATTCGATCATGCTCAGCTTTTGCTTTCCGCCGCGAATGAGGCCTGCGTAGAGGAGCTTGCCGACCTCATTCTCGCCGGTTTCGGCGCGGCGATGCTCGACAATGATGTCATATTCATCGCCCGCAACAATGTCGCTGCCCACCGCAATTTGTTGATTGATGACGCGCAGATAGGCCTGAATGGCCGACGGCGGGGCCCCCGCCGCGCGCGCCGAGCGATAGAGGCTGTCGCCCACCCGGCCGCGAATGCGCAAGGGGGTGTTGTCGACCGCAATCGGAATGCGGCGCAGCACCAGCCGCCCGTCGATCCGTTCCATTTCCAGCCGCAGGTCAAAGCGCGCGCGCATGGCGAGCGCATCCACCGGGCGCGGCATGGTGCGTTGCGGACGGCGGCCCAGCACCAGGTCAATCCGCGTGCCCGGGGCAATATCGCCAAGCGCGACGGTGCCCGCCAATTGCCGCGATATCGCGCTGGCATCGGCGCTGCCCACCCCGGCGCGTTCGAGCACCCGGGCAAAGCTGTCGCCGCGCCCCATGGTGGCGGTCAGTTCAATCTGGGGCCGTTCGGGGGTTTGCGCCAGCGGCCGGACGGCGTCGGTCGCGGCCATTCGGCGGCCCGTATCGCTGCCAAAGGCAATGGGGGTGATGGTCAGCGCACGGGCTTCGTCAAAATCGCTGGCGTCAAAGGCGGGGGTGACAGCCCCCGGCACCGCGCGAAACCCGGGAAAGGTCAGCGCCGCGCTGGTGCACAGCAACACGAGCGTGCCCAGCCCGCGCCACCAGCCGCGCGAGCCGATGTCGGTGCCAAGGTCGGGGACCAGATCCAGCGTGTCGGCCCAGTCGCGAAGGGCCTGCAACCGCCCCGGCCCGCCGACGGCTGCCCCGGCAGGGACCGGGATGGCAACGGCATGGGCCATGGACAGGGCCGCGGTCCCGGTGGACATTCCGGCCATGGGCTCATGACGCTGAAACACTCTGCAACCCCTGCCCGCTTGCGGCGACACACCCGGCGGCGATGCGCCCGCGCTTGCCCCCGATTTCGCCCTTCTGTGTAAAGATTGATGGTTAAAGTCAATTTAACGGATGAACCGCGCTGCCGCCGTGCGGCAGGCCGTTGTCGGCACGGGGCTGGATGTGGCGCAGCGGCGCGCCTTGCCCCCACCCCCCGTCACCCGGGGCTCGACCCGGGGTCCAGCTTGACCGCAGCCGCGCGCCACGCCCGGAGCTGGACCCCGGCTCGGGGGCCGGGGTGACGGGGGTGGGGGAATTGACGGCGCGCGCGGGGCAGCCTTGGTGGCCTGGTGACGCGAAACCGCTTGCGCCCTCCCCCTGGCCATGCCAGCTAAAGCGCAAGGCCATGGCCACACACTCCTCCCCCGTTCGCGCCGTATTGGGCCCGACCAACACCGGCAAGACGCACCTCGCCGTTGAGCGGCTGTGCGGCCATGCGAGCGGGATGATGGGCTTTCCGCTCCGCCTGCTCGCCCGCGAGGTTTATGACCGGGTGGTCGCGATCAAGGGCGAGCGGCAGGTTGCGCTGATCACGGGCGAGGAGCGCATCATGCCGCCCGATGTCCGCTATCTGCTGGGCACGATCGAGGCGTTGCCGGTGGAACGCGACACCGCCTTTGTCGCGATTGACGAGGTGCAGATGGGGGCCGACCCCGAACGCGGCCATATGTTTACCGACCGGATGCTGCGCGCCCGCGGGCGGGAGGAGACGTTGCTGCTGGGGTCGGCGAGCGCCACCGATGTTGTCGGCGCGCTGGTGCCAGAGGCCGAAATCGTTGGCCGCCCGCGCTTTTCCACCCTGTCCTATGCGGGCCATGCCAAATTGTCGCGGCTGCCCAAACGGTCGGCCATCGTCGCCTTTTCGGCGGAGGAAGTGTATAGCATCGCCGAAATGCTGCGCCGGTCGGCGGGCGGCGCGGCGGTGGTGATGGGCGCGCTGTCCCCGCGCACCCGCAATGCGCAGGTCGCGATGTTCGAGGCGGGCGAGGTCGATTATCTGGTCGCCACCGACGCCATCGGCATGGGCCTGAACCTCAATGTCACGCACGTCGCCTTTGCCAGCCTGGGCAAGTTTGATGGCCGCCGCCACCGCCGCCTGACCATCGCCGAAATGGCGCAGATCGCGGGCCGCGCCGGACGGCACCAGCAGGACGGCAGCTTTGGCACCATCGGCCAGCCGATGGGCGGCTTTACCGCCGAAGAGGTGGCGGCGATCGAGGGGCATCATTTCCCGCTGCTGTCCAGCCTCTACTGGCGCGACCCCACTCCCGACCATAGCAGCCTGAGCGCGCTGATCGCCGGGCTGGAGGCGCTGCCCCAGCACAGCGCGCTGCGCGCCGCGCCCGAGGCGATTGACCTTGCCGTCCTCAAGCATCTGGCGGGCGACCCCGGCGTCGCCGCGCGCGCCGAAGAGGCAGAGGCGGTCCGCCGCCTGTGGGACGTTTGCGGCCTGCCCGATTTTGAGCAATTGGGGGCGGAGCATCACAGCCGCACCGTGCTGAAGCTGTGGCAATGGCGCATGGCGGGCGACGGGATGATCGACCGCGACTGGTTTGCCGCGCGGCTGGCGCGCCATGCCGCGACCGATGGCGATATCAGCGCGCTGGCGGCGCGGATCGCGGCGGTGCGCACCTTGTGCTTCATTGCGCAGCGCGGCGACTGGATCGCCGACGCCGCAGGCTGGGCCGAGGCGGCGGCGGAGCAGGAGGCCAAGCTGTCCGACGCGCTGCACGCCGCGCTGGCGCAGCGGTTTATCGACCGGCGGCTGGCGCTGTTGCTGCGCGATGCCGGGCGGCGCGGCGGCGACCTGCCCGTGGCCATCGCCGCCGATGGCACGGTGGCGGTCGATGGCGAACCCATCGGCACGCTCGACGGGTTCAGTTTCCGGGTGGACCCCGCCGCGCGCGCGGGCGACCACCGGCTGTTGCTGGCGGCGGCGGAGCGGCATTTGCATGGGGAACTGGCGCGGCGGCTGCACAGCCTGGCCGCGTGCGACGATGCTGCGCTGGCGCTAGACACGGCGGCGGGGGAGGCCCCGGCGCTGCGCTGGCAGGGCCGGCGCGTTGCGCGGCTGGTGCGCGGGGCGGCGGTCACCCGCCCGCTGATTCAGCTGGACCCGGCGCTCAAGCGGCTGGACCCGGCGCTGGTGCAGCCGGTGCGCGAGCGGCTGGCCGCCTATGTCGCCGCGATGCTGGCCCGCCACGCCGCCCCGCTGGCCGCCATGGCCGAGGCGAGCGGCGATTTGTTCACGCCGCCCGCCGTCCGCGCGCTGCTCGCCGCGCTGACCGATGGCGGTGGGCAGGCGCAGCGGTTGCACATTGACGCGCAATTGACTGCGCTGCCGCCCGACGAGCGGCGGTTGCTGCGCCAATATGGGCTGACCATCGGGTCGTTGGATGTGTTTCAGCCGCAGTTGTTGAAACCCGAAGCGGTGCGCTGGCGCGCGGCGGTGCTGGCGGCCTGGCGCACCCAGCCGCTGCCCGCGCTGCCCCCGGCGGGGACGGTGTGCGTTGTCGGCGCGGCAAGCGCCACGAGCACTAGCGGCAACAATGGCGGCACCAATGGCGGAAGCGATGCGGCGGGGCTGCGGCTGGCGGGCTTTCGCCCTGCGGGCGATCAGTGGCTGCGCATCGACATGGTCGAGCGGCTGGCCCGCCAGGCCCATGCAGCGCGGTTGCAGGCCGATGCCCCGCCCGTCGCCGCGCCCGATGACGACAGTGCCGCCGCAGGGGAGGGCCCAGAGGCGCTGGCGGCCAGCGAGCCGCTGCCCGGCTTTGCCATCGATGCGGCGCTGGCCACGTCGCTGGGCCTGACGCCCGAATCGCGGCTGCGGCTGCTGGCGGCGCTGGGGTTCAGGATGCTGGGCGCGGCGGCGGAGCGGTGGCGCTGGACGGGCCAGGTCCGCCGCGCCGCCCCGCGCCCGCGCAAATCCGCGCCACGCGCCAATGGCCAGCGCGCCACGGGTCAGCGCGCCACTGGTCAGCATGAAGGCGGGCACCAGGCCAAAGCGGGGCAATCGCCCGCGCCGCCATCGGCCGCCGCCGCTCCCAAAGGTGCCAAGGCCGGGCAAAGCAAGGCTGGCCATGCAAAGGCTGCCCGCCCCAAGGGCGCCGCCGGGCGCAGCTTTGTCCCGCCCGCGCCCGCCCCGACGCAGCGCCCGACCACCGGCCCACGCGGGTCGGCGCGCGCGGTGAACAGCCCCTTTGCTGGCCTCGCCGAGCTGATGGCCGCCGCGCGCAAGCCGACATGACGGGCGCGGCGCTGCGCATCGACAAATTGCTCTGGTATCTGCGCCTGGCCCCATCGCGCCGCGCGGCGCAGGACATGGCGCTGGCCGGGCACATCCGCGCCAATGGCGTGCGCGTGACCAAGGCGGCGCAGCCGGTGCGCTGCGGCGACATATTGACCCTGCCGGTTGCAACCGGGGTGCGCGTGATCGAAGTCGCGGCGCTGCCCCACCGGCGCGGCCCGGCCCCCGAAGCCCGCGCCTGCTACCGCGACCGCACCGCCGCCATTGAAAGTGATTCGCAACGTGGTGAAGTGATTGACGCAGGCGCGCCCGCCGCCTTAGGAGGCTAGCCGAAAGCATGAAAGCGGCGGCCATGGGGGCTGCCCCGCCCGGTGGAGCAACATTCATGACCTATGTCGTCACCGACGCCTGCATCAAATGCAAATATATGGACTGTGTCGAGGTGTGCCCGGTCGATTGCTTCTATGAGGGCGAGAATATGCTCGTCATCAACCCCAATGAATGCATCGATTGCGGCGTGTGCGAACCCGAATGCCCCGCCGAGGCGATCCTGCCCGACACCGAAAACGGCCTGGAACAATGGCTGGAGCTGAACAGCAAGTTCAGCGCGGAATGGCCGAACATCACCAGCAAGAAGGACAGCCCCGCCGACGCCGACGCCTTCAAGGGCGTTGAGGGCAAGTTCGAGGCGCACTTCTCGCCGGAGCCGGGCAGCGGGGATTGACACCGGGCCGGGGACCGTCCCGTCAGGGGCCGTCCCGCGATGCCCTGGGCCGCCCATAAAAACAGCGGAAAACTGCGCAACTTCACTCGCGATGGGCGGGGCGGGCCCCTGGCCGCACTCCATATTCGGCGGCGGGCACTCTCCCCAAGCGCGGGGCGCCCATTTCGGGCTCGGGGGGGGTGGCGGCGGCGGGTGACATCCACCAGGATAAGCCACAGGGCGCGCATGTAGGAAAGCGGTTTTTGGGAGCAGGCTGCCCGGGCTGCGAAATCCGACCGTGCCCCGGCGCAGGCCGGCGTACCCTGGGTCCAGGTTACAGCGCTGTCGGGATGCACGCGGAGCCGCGAAGGCTGGGTTGAAAAACTCCGCCTTGGCACGTAGCGTCGCGCCTCTGGCATCCACCGATGCTTTGGGGAGCAATGCCCATGCGCGCGATTGTCCTGTGTCTAGCGATCCTGTTGGCCGGGGTCCTTTATGGACCCATCACCTTGGCGCAGACGCCTGACGAGCTGTTTGAACAGGCCAAGACGCTGGAAAAAGCGGGCAAGCCGCTCGAAGCGCGGACCCGCTATGCCAATTTATGCGACAACAACAATGCCAAGGCCTGCAACAATCTGGGCGTGATGTTGCTGAACGGGCGCGGCGGGCCTGCCGACGCACCGCAGGCGCGCGTGATGTATGCCAAGGCCTGCGAACTGAACAATCCCACGGCCTGCAGGAATCTGGGCTGGCTGATGGAAAGCGGCAAGGGCGGTGCCGCGGACAAGGTTCAGGCCCGGGCGCTGTTCAAACGATCCTGCGACGGCGGCCTGGGCGAGGCTTGCAAGCTGCACGCGGTGATGCTGGCGTCCGGAGCGGGCGGCGCACGCGACTATGTTGGCGCGCGCAGCTCATTGACCACGGGCTGCGAAGCGGGCTTTGCAGAGGGCTGCACGCTGCTGGGCGTCATGGTGCAAGCAGGGTCCGGCGGGCCGCGTAACGCCAGGGCGGCGCAGACACTGTTCCAGCGGGCATGTGATGGCCAGAACGGGGACGGGTGCCGCCGGCTGGGAAATATGCTGTTTACTGGCGACGGTGGCTCATACGACGATGTCCAGGCAAAGCTGCTCTTCGAAAAAGCGTGCGGCTTTGGCGATGGGGAGGGGTGCAATTCCCTTGGCAGAAGCGTCAATCTCTCAACAGAAGGGACCAGAGGTTTCGAGACACAGCGCGCGGCCTATACGAAAGCCTGCGGGTTGAAAAACAAGGACGGGTGCTTTGAACTCGGAGGCCTGTTGAAGGCCAATTCGCTTGGCCTGGTTGACGTGCCGGCCGCGCGCGCCGCCTTCACCAAAGCGTGTGACATGGGTCATGGAACAGGCTGCAGCCGCCTTGGCGTCATGCTGACGAGCGGCGAAGGCGGCCCGATCGATTTGGCGGGAGCGCGCAAAGCCACTGTGCGGGCCTGCGAGGACGGAAGCTTTGGGGATTGTCTGACGGCCGCCAGAATGTTTGAACTGGGTGAAGGCGGCCCACAGGATTTGGCGGCCGCGAAACGATATCGGACGCGGTACAGCGGCGGCTGAGCCTGCATTGGTCGGCATGCTGGCTCCCAGCGAGCCGCTGTTCCAGCATCCATGGAGCAATGCCGCACCCTTGCGCCATGGACCCTGAAACAAGTTCAGCATGACGGACTTGATCGACCTGATGTCATCTCGCTGTAACTGAGGGGTTATTGCACCGGTCACCGTAATTCAAGTTTGCGGCGCATTTCTCGGCAGAGCCGGGCAGCGGGGATTGAAGCGCGAGTAGCGGTTCGCGGCGCGATGCAGTCCGGGGTGAGTGCGGATTTGCGCCGATGTGCGAACCGAAACGCTCCCAGCACGAAACTTGGAATTGTGGCGACAAACGCAAGCCGACATGGGCAATCGGCGTTCCTGGGGAAGAGTGCGGCGCGATTTCTATCCTAGCCGGAACAGCTTCCCACGCGCCAGAGCGTGCGCTCTTGGACAAACTTCAATGTTTCCGTGTTTCCGTCCTCTTCTAAAGTGGTGGTCTTTACACGGAGCCGGATCGTAACTCTGTCGGGTCTCACATTGGTTTCGCCCGAAAAATCGAGCTGTTTCACCTCTGGCGGGAATTTCGATTGATCACAATCGCTTTGGAAAGCGGTGGAACTTGCGCTGGCCCCGGTGGAACTTAAGGTGCACATCGCAGCAAACTTCGGCGGCATCTTATCTGTAAGTTCCTCGATTGAGTTCATCTTGGGCTCGGTGCAACCCAATTCATCAGGGTCTTTCTGATCACCAAAAGATTTTCGGACTTCTCCCGACTCTTGGTATGTTAACGTTCCGCTCCCGATTTCTACGCCCGATATCTGGACTTGGCTTCGCCACATTCCAAGCTCTGGGATGTTCTGGGGATCATCGACCTGTTTCCCGCACGCGCCAAGAGCTAACAAAGACATCGGCAAAAGCCCAAGCTTAAGCATTCGCATTTGCAGCTCCACAGTTGCAAGATTGTCTAAAACCGTGTTGAGAATGCGAGCAATTTTCTAAAAAACTCATAACTTATGGATTAAACTGCGATCTCTTGAAATAAATGTAGCTGGCGGCGCGGCGTTGCATGGCGTGAACCTTCGGCCTGTTCATCCCTTCGACGACAACGGCATTGCCCCCCCAAAGAGTCAACGGACGGTCGGCTGGACAGGGTGCCCCCTCAGAACGTCACCTCTTTCGCACTATCAATCACCGTGCCCAAAATCCCGTAATCCTTCGCTTCGTCGGTCGACATCCAGTAATCGCGGTCGATGTCTTTCAGCACGCGGTCGACCGGTTGGCCGGTGGCGTCGGCGATTTTCCGGGCGATGCGTTCGCGCATCTTGACGATTTCCTTGGCCTGGATCGCGATGTCCGATGCCTTGCCGCCCGCGCCGCCCGACGGCTGGTGGATCAGGAAGCGGGTGTTGGGCAGGCAGAAGCGCTGTTTCTGGTCGACGCTCAGGAAGATGTGCGTCGCGATGCTGGCGACCCAGCCGGTGCCGATGACCGCGACCGGCGAACCGATGAAGCCGATGACGTCGTGGATGCTGTCCCCCGATTCGACATGGCCGCCGGGCGAGTTGATGAAAATCTTGATGGGATCATGGCTGAGATGGTCAAGGTAGAGCAGCTGCGCCGTCACGCGTTCGGCCAGTTTCTGGTCCACCCCGCCGAACAGCAGCACCGTCCGCGCCTCCAGAAATTTGGCGAGCATGGCGCCGGGCAGCGCGCTGCCATCCTCCTCTCCCATCGTGGCGGGGTGGGACGCGGTCAGCGGCGGGAACAGGGTCATGCGGATGCTCCATGGACAGGGTGAAACCCCTATGTAGGCAGGCCGCAGGCGCGGCGCAATCGGCTGCGCGCGATGGAGGGGGATGGGCGCCCGCTAACCCACCCGTCATCCCGGGCTTGACCCGGGGTCCAGCTTTTCCCGGCGGGCTGAGCAAGAGAGCTGGACCCCGGCTCGGGGGCCGGGGTGACGAGCGGGGGGGTGGGATGGCGCGCGGCTAACCCACCCCGTCACCCCGGGCTTGACCCGGGGTCCAGCTTTACTTGCCGTGCCTGAAACAGCTGGACCCCGGCTCGGGGGCCGGGGTGACGAAGGAGGGGATGGCTGCGGGCGGGGCCGGGGGACGGAGGGTAAGGGAGGCGGACCGGGCGGGTGCCCCCCTCCTCCCCTGGCTTGCTCCGCAAAAAGCGTTAAGGCCCTTGCACTATCGCCGCCATGCCACGATGTAGGCCGCCAGTTTAGCAGGCCCGCTTAGCAGGATTGACCGACACCCATGTCCAACGCCCCCGATTTCCCCGGCACCATTACCAATGCCCTTGTCCCCATGGTCGTCGAACAGACGAGCCGCGGCGAGCGCAGCTTTGACATTTTCTCGCGCCTGTTGCGCGAGCGCATCGTGTTTGTGACGGGCGAGGTGGAGGATAATATGGCCTCGCTGATCGTCGCCCAGCTGCTGTTCCTCGAATCGGAAAATCCGAAGAAGGACATTTTCATGTACATCAACTCGCCGGGCGGCGTCGTCACGGCGGGCATGGCGATCCACGACACCATGCAATATATCCGCCCGCGCGTTGGCACTTTCTGTATCGGCCAGGCCTGTTCGATGGGCAGTTTCCTGCTGGCGGCGGGCGAACCCGGGATGCGGGTCGCGCTGCCCAATGCGCGGATCATGATCCACCAGCCATCCGGCGGTGCGCGCGGCCAGGCGAGCGATATCGAGATTCAGGCGCGCGAAATCCTGCGCATCCGCGCGCGGATGAACGAACTGTATGTGAAATATACCGGCAAGCCCATCGACGTGATTGAAAAGGCGATGGACCGCGACAATTTCCTGGAAGCCGAAGAGGCCAAGGAGTTCGGCCTGGTCGATCATGTGTTCGGCAGCCGCCCGGCCGATGGCGAGGGCGACAAGACGGATTAAGCCTGGCCCAAATCGGGCGGCGTGCTGTTCGGCGGTAACCGCGTTTCTTGACGCGGCCCTAGGGCGCTGTGTCGTAACCGGCCAGCGC
>CAZKOW010000009.1:30795-71224 GCA_964554455.1 uncultured Sphingopyxis sp.
GGTAACCGCGTTTCTTGACGCGGCCCTAGGGCGCTGTGTCGTAACCGGCCAGCGCCACGCGTCACCCAATTGCCATATTGTAATCGGGTGGCCAGCGGTTAGGATAGTAAGTGGGGTGGTGCATCGGTGTGCTGTCCCCCAAAAGGATTGGCATGACGAAGCTTTCCGGCTCTGATCCCAAGAGCACCCTTTATTGTTCCTTCTGCGGCAAATCGCAGCATGAGGTCCGCAAGCTGATTGCCGGGCCCACCGTGTTCATTTGCGACGAATGTGTCGAGCTGTGCAACGACATCATCCGCGAGGAAATCAAGGGCGGGGTGGCCGCGCGCAAGGACGGCGGGGTGCCGACGCCGCTGGAAATCTGCCAGCACCTCGACGCCTATGTCATCGGCCAGAATGTCGCCAAGCGCGTCCTGTCGGTCGCGGTGCACAATCATTACAAGCGGCTGGCCCATTCGGGGCGCGGCGATGATGTCGAACTGGCGAAGTCCAACATCCTGCTCGTCGGCCCGACCGGCAGCGGCAAGACGCTCCTCGCCCAGACGCTGGCCCGGTTCCTGGATGTGCCCTTTACCATGGCCGACGCCACGACGCTGACCGAGGCGGGCTATGTCGGCGAGGATGTCGAGAACATCATCCTGAAACTGCTCCAGGCCAGCGACTATAATGTCGAAAAGGCGCAGCGCGGCATCGTCTATATCGACGAAATCGACAAGATCAGCCGCAAGGCCGAAAACCCCTCCATCACCCGCGACGTGTCGGGCGAAGGGGTGCAGCAGGCGCTGCTCAAGCTGATGGAAGGCACCACCGCCAGCGTGCCGCCGCAGGGCGGGCGCAAGCACCCGCAGCAGGAATTTCTGCAAGTCGACACGACCAACATCCTGTTTATCGCTGGCGGCGCCTTTGCGGGCCTCGACAAGATTATCGGCGACCGGTTGCAAAAGAAATCCATCGGCTTTGGCGCGCATGTGGCCGCGCCCGATGATCGCCGCACGGGCGACATGCTGCGCCAGATCGAGCCAGAGGATTTGCTGAAATTCGGCCTGATCCCCGAATTTGTCGGCCGCCTGCCCGTCATCGCGACGCTGGAGGATCTGGACATCGAGGCGCTGGTCAAAATCCTGTCCGAGCCCAAAAATGCGCTGGTCAAACAATATCGCAAACTGTTTGATCTGGAGGATGTCGCGCTGACGCTGACCCACGACGCGCTGATCGCCATCGCGAAGAAGGCGATTGAGCGCAAGACGGGCGCGCGCGGGCTGCGCTCGATTGTCGAGGCGATCCTGCTCGACACCATGTTCGAACTGCCCGACCTGGCCGATGTGGTCGAAGTGGTGGTGGACAAGGATGTGGTGGAAGGGCGCAAGGCCCCGGTGCGCGTCTATGCCGACAAAAAGGCAGAGGCCGGCGACGCCGCCTGAACCCCTGGCGCGCCCGTCCAACCTGGCGGCAAAAGGGAACCGGAATCGCCCCGCCTGACGCAGGTGATTCGCCCCGATCGGCGCAAAGTTGTTGCTGCGCTGCAACAATGGGCAATATTTTGCATGGCAATCGCGTGACAGCCGTGCCTTAAGGCCCGGTTATCCGGCGCTTTGCAGCGTCACGCGCCTGTCATCGCGCGGGACCCCCTTGCAATGTCACAATCATGTCATAGAGCGCGTCTTATGCGCCGATGACTGGCCGACCGCGCTCTCCAATTTGTCCTTCGCGTCCGGCTGTCCCGCCAAACCAGGGGAAGACCGAAACATGCATATCCGTCATTATTTGGCCGCGAGCGTCGCGGCGATCAGCTTTGCCGCAACCATGGCTGCGCCCGCTTACGCGCAGGAAACCACGGCTGCGGTGCGCGGCTCCATCAATTCGGCATCGGGCCCGGTCGCCGGCGCGTCGGTGCAGGTGACGCACGAACCGTCGGGCACGGTGTTCCGCACGACGACCAACACCGACGGCAGCTTTGCCGCCAATGGCCTGCGCATCGGCGGCCCCTTCACCGTGCTGATCGAAGCCGACGGGTTTGAATCGGCCAGCGTTTCGGACCTGTTCCTGGAAGCCGGCACGCCGTTCCGCCTGCCCGTCACGCTGGAAGAGCAAGCCGCCATCGTCGTCACCGCGTCGGCCGTTTCGGGCACGCTGGAAACCTCGACCGGCCCGATCACTGCGCTGGGCCGCGAAGAGATTGAGGGCGTTGCCTCCATCAACCGCGACGTGCGCGACCTCGCCCGCCGCGATCCCTTTGCCAATATCGACCTGTCGAACAGCCGCACCATCGAAATCGCGGGCCAGAACGGCCGCCTCAACCGCTTTTCGGTCGACGGCGTCGGCTTTGGTGACGATTTCGGCCTGAACAACGGCGGCCTGCCGACCAACCGTGGTCCGGTGCCGCTGGATGCCATCGAGCAATTCTCGGTCAAGGTTGCGCCGTTCGACATTACCGAAGGCAATTTCCAGGGCGGCTCGATCAACGTCGTGCTGCGTTCGGGCGGCAACAAGTTCCGCGGCGGTGCCTTTTTCAGCTATACCGACGACAGCCTGACCGGCGATTCGACGCGCGGCGTGGGCGTCAATCTGACGCTGGAATCCAAACAATATGGCGGCGTCCTGTCGGGCCCGATCGTCAAGGACAAATTGTTCTTCATGGTCGCCTATGAGCGCACCGAAGAATCGCTGCCGTTCGATAGCGGCCCGCAGGGTCAGGGCTTTGCCGCCCCGATCCCGGGCCTGACGCAGGCGCAGATCGACACCGTCACCGGCATTGCGAAGTCGGTCTATAACTATGACCCGCTGGGCGTGATCCGCAACGCTGACGAGACCGACGAAAAGCTGGCGGTCAAGATCGACTGGAACGTGACCGACGATCACCGCGCCTCGTTCACCTATCTGCGCAGCGTCGGCAACAACAGCTTCCAGCGCAACACCTCGACCAGCGCCACTTCGCCGTCGATCGGCCTGTTCTCGACCGGTTATCAGCTGACCGAAGAGGTCAATTCGGGCGTGTTCCAGCTGAACAGCAGCTGGTCGGACAATTTCTCGACCGAACTGCGCGTGCGCTATTCGGACTATAACCGCGGCCAGATTCCCTTTGGTGAAAAGACCGTGGGCCAGATTTCGGTTTGCGCCGATCCGGTTTCGGGGGGCAGCCTGCTGGCCTGTAGCGTCGGCGTGCCGCGCGTCATCTTTGGCCCGGATCAGTTCCGCCACGCCAACGAGCTGAACACCGAAAATCTGGGTGTGGAGTTCAAGGCATCGCTGACCGCGGGCGACCATAACTTCAAATTCCTGGCCGGCTACACCGACCTCAGCACCTTCAACCTGTTCGTCCCGAACAGCCTGGGCGTTTATTATTTCGACTCGATCGCCGATTTCCAGAACCGCCGGGCCGGCTCGCTGATTCTGCAAAATGCGGTGCCCAGCCTGGATCCGGACGATGGCGCAGCGAATTTCGCGTCGCAAACCTACAGCTTTGGTATCCAGGATGATTGGCAGGTCACCGACGATCTGACCGTCACGCTGGGCGCCCGTTACGACCTGATGGGCAGCGCGGATCGCCCGCCGCTGAACCCCAATTTCGTGATGCGCCATGGTTATAACAACCGCGAAACCTTTGCGGGCAAGGGCGTGCTGCAACCGCGCTTCGGCTTTGCCTGGAACGCCACCGACCGGCTGATCGTGCGCGGCGGCGTTGGCATTTTCGCCGGTGGTTCGCCCAATGTGTTCCTGTCGAACAGCTTTTCCAACACGGGTCAGCTGACCAACCAGATCAACATTGATCGCAACACCTCGGCTGCGGGTTGCAGCGTGCCGGCAACCGTTGCCGGTGCGGCGACCATCTGTTCGGATGCGCTGAACAATGTGGACCTGAGCAATTTCGATGCCAGCGTCACCAATTTCCTGACGACCAACACCGCATCATTGGCCGCCGCGCCGGTGAACGCGGTCAGCCCGGACCTGAAGCTGGCCCGCCAGCTGCGCGCCACGCTGTCGCTGGATTATGAAGCCGACCTGGGCCCGCTGGGCGATGGCTGGCTGTTCGGTGCCAACTTCCTCTATGGCGATGTCATCCAGGGCTATACCTTCACAGACGTGCGTTCGGTGCAGATCGGCACCCTGCCCGATGGCCGTCCGCGCTTTGGCAACCTGCCGGGCACGACGGGCAACAACCAGGACCTGTTGATGCGCAACGACCCGCGCGGCCGTTCGTACATCGGCGTGCTGCGCTTTGAAAAGAAGTGGGATTTCGGCCTGAACATCGGCGGCAGCTACACCCGCAGCGATGTGAAGGACGTGAACGCCATCACCTCTGCGACCGCCAGCTCGCTGTACAACAGCAACGCGATGATCGGGGCCAATGGCGCGACCTATGGCCGCTCCATCTACTCGATCCGCGACAGCTGGAAGTTTAACCTGGGCTTCAAGACGCAGCTGTTCGGTGACAATGACACGCGGTTCAACCTGTTCGGTGAATATCGTTCGGGCCGTCCGTACAGCCTGACCATGAGCGATCTGGGCGGCGGGCGTCTGCCGGTGTTCGGCACGGTCGGCACCAACGGCACCCCGCTGCTCTATGTCCCCACCCTGGGCGATGCGCGCGTCAGCTTTGACACGGCGGCATCGGAGGCCGCGTTCAACGCGCTGGTCACCAACCTGGGCCTGGAAAAGTTCCGCGGCAAAATCGTGCCCAAGAACAGCCAGACGTCGCCCGATTTCTTCAAGGTCGACCTGAACGTCAGCCAGGAATTGCCGCTGTTCGTCGGCAACGCCAAGCTGAAGCTGTTTGCGGACGTCGAAAACGTGCTGAACCTGATCGACAGCGATTGGGGCGCGCTGCGCCAGGTGGGCTTCCCGCAGCTGGCCAGCGTGGTCGGCGTGCAGTGCCTGTCGGCGCCGGTCGCAACCGGGACGACGCCGGGCGCGGGCGTGGTCAACACCGCATCGACCCAGAATTGCGCGCAATATCGTTACTCGGGCGTGCGCAACCCCAACATCAACCTGGTCACGCGCCAGTCGCTCTATGGCATCCGCGTCGGGGTGAAGGTCAGCTTCTGACCCCAGCCGCCTGCGGGCCACGAAAAAAGGGGCGCCGGGGGACACTCCGGCGCCCTTTTTTGTCCGCCTGACTTATCAACCGTAGCGCTGAGCCTGTCGAAGGGCGTGGCGAAGCGATGCGCCCTTGGTGCTGTCAGGCACCACGTGCTTCGACAAGCTCAGCACTACGGTGAATCATTCGGCCATCCGCCGCGCATGATCCTGGATCAGCGCAATCATGTTGGGCACGCCCTGGGTCCGGTTGGACGACAGCTGCGCGGTCAGGTTGAAGGGCGCGAGCGCGGCGGCGATGTCCATCGCGGCGACATCGGCGGCGCGCTGGTCTTGCACCGCGCTCAGCACCAGCGCGACAATGCCCTTGGTAATCGCGGCATTGCTGTCGGCGAGGAAGTGGAGGTGGCCATCCACCGCAGGCAGCGGATAGACCCACACGCTGGCGCTGCACCCCGCTACCCGCGTCGCGTCGGTCTTGAGCGCGTCCGGCATGGGCTCCAGCGCGCGGCCAAGGTCGATCAGCAATCGGTAGCGGTCGTCGCCGTCGAGGAAATCATATTCGTCGAAAATGTCGGACAGGCTGCGCATGGCGGCGCTGATGGCAGAGATGGGCGCGCTGGGGAAGAGATTCCGGCCTCTCCCATTGGGAATTCCGGCCTCTCCCATTGGGAGAGGCAACGAGACTTGCCCCGGACTTGATCCGGGGCTTAGTCGCAGTGGCGAGGGACCGGGCTTCGCCGGAACAGCCGAACCCCTCATCCAACTGCGCCTAGCTGGCTACGCCAGCAAGGCTGCGTATCCTTCTCCCTATGGGAGAAGGTTTCCAGCCTATAAATCCACGCCCGCCGCAATCGCCTCCAGCTTGCGGAGCCGTTCTTTCAGGTCCGCCAGTTCGATGCGCGAGGCCGCGTGCGGGACGCCGCCGTCGTGCGCCGCCGCCGGGCCATGCGCCTGGGCCAGTTCATCGCGTTTCAGCGCAATCCAGTCCCGCCAGCCCTTGAGCGCGGCGAGGGTCACAATCCCCACGCCCGCCAGCATGACCAGCGCGTTGGCAAGGGTGACATCGGAAAGCAGGATCGGGGTCATGGTCGTCCTCCCATGGGCGCAGCGGCGGGGCTTAGTGGGCCGCCGGGCCGCGCAATTTTTCAATCTCGGCGTCGAGCGATGCCGCCCGGTTGCCGTCGGTGGCGATGCGTTCCAACACCTGGATACGCTCTTTCAGCGTGCGGATTTCGGCCTCCAGCGCCTTGGTCTCGGCGGTATCGGCCACGCGCAGCACCTCATTGCCCTGCGCGTCCTTGGTGATGCCGTACCGCGCCTTCACGATGCTGGCGATGGCAGCGATGGCGACAATTGCGACCACCATTTCAAACGGACCCATGGTGCATACTCCCTGTTGCGTTGGTTCAATTCAGCGGACGATCGTCGCGCAGCGCGTCAATTTCAACGGACAGATCAACGCCCTTGTCGGTGGCGATCCGTTCCAGCACGCGGACCCGCGCCTCCAGCCGTTCGGTTTGCGCGGCATATTGCGCGGCCTTTTCGGCGGTCAGTTCACCCTGCGCTTTCAACTGTTTCTCTTTCAGCTTGATCCACTGGTGGAACATTCCCGCCAGGATGGCGACGAGCGGGATGGCGAAAACCATGATCGGGACAATATCGCGCATCTTGACCGATGCTCCTTTCAGTTCGCCGGACCGCGCAGCGCTTCAATCTCGCGCGCGACGCGGCTGCCTTCATCGGTGACGATGCGTTCGACAACCGCCAGCCGATCCTTCACTGCGCCGAGTTCGGCGCGCAGCTGGGCATTTTCCTGGCTGAGCAGCTTGACGCGCTCCATCGTCTCGTCGCTCGTCTTGGGATAGACCGCCTTGCCCCAGCTGTTTTCCAGCGGATAGCCGTGGCGGACGCGCAGCCAGGTGGTCAGCACCCAGCCGCCGATGGCCAATATGCCAATGATGGCAACCACCGGGGCCAATGCTTCAACGATTACGGGATTCTCTAACATCAGTGATTCCTTCGATTTCAGCGCAGCTTGTCGATCTGCTCAGAAAGCTGAGCGGCGCGGCCGTTGGTTTCGGTGGCAATGCGTTCCAGCACCGCGATCCGCTCTTCCAGCCGGCTGATCTGGCCGACCAGCTTGCCATTTTCATTGGCGAGCAGCTCGATCTTGCGGTCCGCATCGGGGTTGGTCGGCGCGATCATGCCGCCCCATTCATTTTCAATGGGATAGCCATGTTTGGCGCGGATCCAGGTGGTGATGATCCACGCGCCAAAGCTGAGCGCGACGATCGCGATGACAAAAGCAGGACTTCCCCAGTTCATTGGCCAAACCTTTCCTATGGCGCGCGGTGGCCGACGGGTCAGCGCAGGCTGTCAATCTCGTCGGCCAGGCGGCGGTTGTGGCTGGTGTAATAAAGCTCGATGTCGGCCAGGCGGCGGTCCAGATCGCGAAAGCGCGATTTGATGTCGCGGGTCGATGCCGACGGGTTCGACCGCACCCCCTGCCAGAACCGCGCCTCTTCATAATTGGCATAGAGCGCCAGCGGCTTGGGCTGCGCCAGCCAGGCGATCAGGAAATAGGCAATCAGCGTCATGCCCGATCCCATGATGGTCAGCATCACCGCGGCGACGCGGATCCACACCACGTCAATGCCGCTGTAATCCGCGATCCCGGCGCACACGCCGCTCCATTTCGCGTTCTGCTTGTCGAGATAGAATTTGGTCCGGCTGGCAGACATGATCAATTCCTCCTGTTGCGTTCGATCCGGGCCATGTCGTCATCGCTGCCCACCGAGGGGCGGAAGTCGGGATGGTCGGCCGAAACAATGCGTTCGATGGTGTGCAGGCGGCCCTCCAGCCTGCGCGCCGTATCGTAAAGTTCATCGAGCAGCTGTTCATCTTCACCGGTCAGCGTCTTGGCCTGTTTCCATTTGGTCACATAATGGAGGATCAGCCAGGGCAGACCGATGAACACGATCGGGACGACGATGAGCGGAATAAGGATGCTCTCGTCCATCGTCTTATCCCTTCTTCTGGGCGGCCTTCAGCGCGGCGAGTTCGTCGGCGACCTTGTCGGCGGCCTGCAAATCGGCGAACTCTTCTTCCAGGCTCTTCTTCTGGCCCAGGCCCAGCGCATCGGCGCGGCCCTCGGCCTCGTCCACGCGGCGTTCCAGGATTTCAAAGCGCGAGAAGGCGTCCTGCGTCCGGTCGCCATGCGTCATTTCGCGCAGGCGGATGCGGTTTTCGGCGCTTTCCAGCCGGTTGACGACGCTCGACTGGCGGGCGCGCGCTTCGGCGAGCTTCTTCTGCAGCTTGGCAATGTCATCCTCATAGCCCTTGAGCGCGTCGTCGAGCACATTCACTTCGACCTTCAGCCGCTCGGCCATGTCGCCAGCCTTCTGCTTTTCCACCAGCGCGGCGGTGGCCAGGTCCTCGCGGTCCTTCGACAGGGCCAGTTCGGCCTTTTCGTGCCAGCTTGCCTGCAGGCTTTCCAGCTTGCTGATGTGGCGGCGCATTTCCTTTTGATCGGCAATGGTGCGCGCGGCGGACGCCCGCACTTCGACCAGCGTTTCGTTCATTTCGAAGATGATCTGGCGGATCATCTTTTCGGGGTCCTCCGCCCGGTCGAGCAGGTCGGTGACATTGGCGGCGATGATGTCGCGGGTGCGGGAAAAAATACCCATGGTCGTTTCACTCCTGTGTGGCCCGTTGCTGGGGGCCGATGAAAATGTGGCGCCGGGGCGGGGCAAGGGGGGAGAGGTGCCCCGGCGCCAATGCCGGTCGGGTCGCTGATCAGATCAGGCGAGGGTCCCGACCGCCGGGGTTACCGAAGCGAATGCCGCAACCGCGATGGCCGGGGAGCCCGTGGCGGTTGCGGCAAGCTGAGCCGAATCAACCACACCGACAATGATGGCCAGGGCAAGACAGGCCGTGGTGGCAAGGCTGGCGAGGCGGGGCATTGGGCTGGTCATGATCAATTCCTTGACTGTGGTTCGCTTTGACTGTGGTTTGCGTGTCCGGCGCACTTTGCACCGGTCCCCTCATGCTATGCATTAGCCGTGCCAATTTCGGGTGGCCCAGCATTTCCGCCACTTTTTCCCGCAGCAGCCGGGTAAGGCGAAAATTGTCTTGCCAATTGTTGGGAAAAATTCCCATGTTAATGGCATGCAGCGCGAAATTCAGTTTATCGGCCAGTCGCCCAGCTTTCAGGACGCGGTGGACCGCGCGGCGCAGGCCGCCGCGCTCGACCGCCCGGTGCTGGTGATTGGCGAGCGCGGGACGGGCAAGGAATTGATTGCCGAACGGCTCCACCGCCTGTCGGGGCGCTGGGACAAGCCCTATGTCGTCATGAACTGCGCCGCGCTCCCCGAAACGCTGATCGAAAGCGAATTGTTCGGGCATGAGGCGGGGGCCTTCACCGGTGCCACCCGGTCGCGCGCCGGACGGTTTGAAGAGGCCGATGGCGGGACATTATTCCTCGACGAGCTCGCCACATTGTCGATGGCGGCGCAGGAACGGCTGCTACGCGCGGTGGAATATGGGGAGGTGACGCGCGTCGGTTCATCGCGGCCCGTGCGCGTCGATGTCCGCATCGTCGCGGCGACCAATGAGCATCTGCCGGGGCTGGCCGCCGCGCACAAATTTCGCGCCGACCTGCTCGACCGGTTGTCGTTCGAGGTCATCACCCTGCCCCCTTTGCGCGTGCGCGAAGGCGACATCGCCGAGCTTGCCACCTATTTCGGCCAGCGCATGGCCGCCGAACTGGGGTGGGAGGAATGGCGCGGCTTTGGCGCGCGCGCGATGGCGGCGCTGGAGGGGCACGACTGGCCGGGCAATGTCCGCGAGCTGCGCAACGTGGTCGAACGCGCCGTCTATCGCTGGCCCGACCCGGGTAAGCCCGTCGACACCATCGAGTTCGATCCCTTCGCCAGCCCCTATGCGCCGCGCAGCGCGACGGCCCCGGCCCGCGACGCCGCGCCGCTGGCGGCGGAGACCCCGCTCGCCGCGCCGCCCGCTGCGCCGCCGGGCCCAGTCAACGACCTGCGCGCGGCGGTCGATGGCTATGAAAAATCGATCCTGGAGGCGACCATGGCCCGCTGCCGCTTCAACCAGAAGGTCGCGGCGGAAGCGCTCGGGCTAAGCTACGACCAGATCCGACACGCGCTAAAGAAGCACGGGCTGAATCAAGCGGGGTAGGTCATTTATTTGCGCGAATAACTGCGGCTTTCGGCGCGACATCAGCGCGCGAATGGTCCCTGTAATTGGGCGGAAAGGTGACCTTAGGAAGTTCACGATAGGATTCGGGCATGGCGACGAAAATCTTGCACCCGCTTGTAAAAAGAACAGTCATGTGGTCGCTTCTGCTGCCGCTAGTCGGAACCGTGATTTTCTGCATGATCCCGGTGCTCGGATGGTTCGCCATAATCTCAATCGTGGTAGCTCCCATCAAAGTCCTTCTGTTCATTTATGTTACAGTGCACGTTCCAAGTCTCATAACGGCTTCATTCTTTCTTCTGATCGCGACAAAAGCAAATGCATGGGCTTTGGCATTTTCAACATGTCTCGTAGCAGCTGTCGCTTGCGCAATGTGGAACTATGGTCTTAGATGGTATTCTGGATCAGTAGACTTTCAGACCTTGGGTATAATAAAGTTGTCGTCGGGGATCGCGGCTGTTGCCGGAGCAAGCCTGTTGTTATCGTTAAAGTTCGACGAGCATGTGCGACAGCTTCGTGCTTTCGCGCGCCTGAAGTATGAAGGCTGAACGGCAGCATACGGGCGCGTAGAGCTCTTAGTGGATCGTCAACAAAGGGGTTGATTCCCGAACAGCAAGCTTTGGTCCAAGGATCACAAACGCTGCCGTGATGCTCGCCCATCGTCTTTCCCTTCTATTATTCGGCAAGCCGCGCCGCCAAGTCATCCACCGCCGCATTCTGCCGCGCCAGCATCGCCGCGAGCGCGTCGCGCAGCGCCAATATGTCGGGCAGGCCGTCGATCTCGCCGGCGTCCTGCCGCGCAATATAGAGCGCATCGACATCGGCGAGCGTATCGGCCACCGGGCCGCGCGCAATGGCGAGGCGGGACAGCGCCTGCTGCGCCGCGATCCAGCGTTCGCCCGGCGGCGCGGTGCCGGCGGCAGCGGCAACGGCGGCGTCGGTGGCGGGCAGCGCCGCCCGAAACGCCGCATCGGCGGCAGCGGCGCGGGCACGCCACCCCGCCAGCCGTTCGGCCAGGTCGGTCGGCAGCGGGCCGGGCGGGGGCAGCGGCACGCTTTCCACCACCGCGAATCGCTCCTCGATCGGGCGCTTGCCGAGCGCGGGAAACTCCCCCGCTGGCCCAGACGCACAGCCAGCAAGGAGCAGCGACAGGGGAAGGATTTGGGCAGGACGCAGCATCATCACGCTGATATGGGCAGAGCCGGGACGCGGCAAGCGCCGAATCGTGCGGGCCCGGCGGCACGGCAGGCCGCGCATGATCGCCGGGCGGCCAGGACGCAGCCAAAGCAGGGAAAAGCGCAGGTTTTGGCGGTTGACAGCTTCGCCCCTGCCCGCTAGGGCGCGCTTCTTTCCTGCCTGTCTGGAAAAACGGACCGCTCTGGCGGGCCGCAGGCGCGCGGGCCACTTTGTTTGTTTGGATGATATGACCATGTTCGCAATCGTGCGCACTGGCGGAAAGCAATATCGCGTTGCCGCCGGAGACAAAATCGCTGTTGAAAAGCTGGCGGGTGAAGCCGGTGATACGGTGACGCTGGGCGATGTCCTGCTGGCCGGTGACGGCGGCGAAGTGCAGAGCGCGGCAGGCCTGGTCGTGTCGGCCGAAATCATCGCGCAGGCGCGCGGCGAAAAGGTGATCGTTTTCAAAAAGCGTCGCCGCCACAATTATCGTCGCAAGAACGGCCATCGCCAGTCGCTGACGCTGCTGAAGATCACCGCCATCGGTGCCGCCGAAAAGAAGGCCGCGCCGAAGAAGGCCGAAGCCGCGCCGGTGGAAGCCGCCGCCGACGCCGCCCCCGCCAAAAAGCCCGCCGCCAAAAAGGCTGCGGCGACCAAGGAAGCCTGAGCGCGTCCGCGCCGCTCGGCCACAGCAAGATCAGGAGTTTAGACCATGGCACATAAAAAAGCTGGCGGTTCATCGCGCAACGGCCGCGATTCGCAGGCGAAGCGCCTGGGCGTGAAAAAGTTCGGCGGTCAGGAAGTGATCGGCGGCAATATCATCGTGCGCCAGCGCGGCACCCGCGTTTACCCGGGCGTCAATGTCGGCATCGGCAAGGACCATACGCTGTTTGCCACCGCCGATGGCCGCGTGCGATTTCACGATGGCAAGCTGGGCCGCAAATATGTGTCGGTCGACATGCCGCAGGCCGCCGAATAATCGGGACACCGCGAAAGGGTTGTCCCACCAGGGATGACCCGGTCCGGTTGTGGCCAACACCACAACCGAACACGCAAGAGGGAGACGGGCCACCCCTTCTCCCTTTTTTCGTGTGTGCGCCGCGCGCCGCCGCGAAACAGGGTTTGCTTCTCCCTCGACAAGCAAAGCTGACTCGAAAGCGTCACCGAGTGGCGGCAAGGGGCAGCGCAACGGGAGAGATGATCATGTTTGCACGCACCCCGCGTCTGTTGCTGCGGCCCGGTTGGGCGGAGGACGCGCCCGCGCTGACCGCCGCCATTGCCGACCCAGCGATTGTGCGCAATCTGGCGCGCGCGCCCTGGCCCTATGGCGAGGACGAAGCGCGCGCCTTTCTGGCGAGCTGGGCCGACGCCGCCATGCCGCGATTTTTGATGGTCCAGCGCACGGCGGCCGAACCCCGGCTGATCGGCTGCATCGGCATCGATCCCGCCGAGGATGGGGTGCCGGAGCTCGGCTATTGGATCGCGCGTCCCTATTGGGGGCTGGGTTATGCCAGCGAGGCAGGACGGCACATGATCGAGCTTGCCCGCACACTGGGCCTCAGCGCGCTGCGCGCCGGGCATTTCGCCGACAATCCGGCGTCGGGCGCGGTGCTGCGCAAGCTGGGCTTTGTGCCCACCGGGCGGACGGTGCAGCGGCACAGCGTCGCGCGCGGCGGCCCGGTGCCGACGGTGGAATATAGCCGCAGCATCGCCGCGCCGGGCAATGATGCGGGCGAAGCGGCGGATGATGCAGGCCCCTGTCCGCTAGACGCCCCGCGCTGGCCGGAAGCGATGCGCGAAGGCTGGCGTCAGGTCGCGGCCTGACAGGTGGCGGGGTCAGCGCCCCGCCATCTTGCCTGCCATGCCGATAATGTCGTCGAGCGGATTGCCGTCGCCATCAAAGTCGAGCATCGACGCCATACCCGCCAGTCCTCCGGCGGGCGCGGCGGGTGCCGACTGGCCGCCGCCGAGCATGCCGCCCAGCACATTGCCCAATACGCCGCCAAGGCCACCGCCCGCTGCCCCGCCGCCCGCAGCGCCGCCGCCCAGCATCCCGCCGATCATGCCGCCCAGGCCGCCGTCGCTGGCCCCGGCCCCGCCAATACCGCCCTGTTTGGCCATATAGCCCGCGACCAACATCGCGAGCAGCGGCAGCATCTTTTTGAGGATGCCCGCGTCGAGCCCGGTTTGCGTCGCGGCATGGCCCGCGACGGTGCGACTGACATCCTTGGTGCCGAAAATCTGACCCAGCACGTCATTGCCCTGCTCCACCGGGGTCGGTTCGGGTTTCAGCACGGCATCGAGCAGCCCGCCGCCGCCGAGCCCGCCGAGCAGCCCGCCCAGCCCTTCCAGCCCCGTCGGCTGCGCCTGCGCCTGTTTCTTGAAGCCGCCCAATATCGCGGGCAGCAGCGCCTCTGCCCCAGCCTTGGCCATGGCGGGCGGCACCCCCAATTCGCGGGCAATGGCGTCCACACCGCCGGTTTTCATCAAAATGTCGGCCATATTCATCGCGGTCTTCCCCTTGCCCCTAAATTCCCGTGCGGCCAGACCCTAGCGCCGCGCAGCGCCAACGGCTACCCATTCATCGCAGTGTCAGACGAACCGGTTAAGGGACGCTGCATCCGCCGCGGCACTCAGCCGCCGGACACCAACAAAGGGAGCAAGACCATGGGTATTTTCAGCAAAATCAAAGAGGCGATTTTCGGCAAGAAGGCCGAGGCCGCAGAGGCCAAGCCAGCGATTCCGATGGCGCCCGCTCCCGCCGCTGAACCGGCCCCGGCAGCGCCCGTGGCGATCAGCGAAGTGGATGTGGAGGCGATCCTGACCGCCGCCGCCGCCGCAAAGGGCGAAGAGCTGAACTGGCGCACGTCGATCGTCGACCTGCTCAAGCTGGTTGATATCGACCCGAGCTATGCCAACCGCAAGGAATTGGCCGAAGAGCTGGGCAACACCGATTATTCGGGTTCGGCCGAAGACAATATCCTGCTGCACAAGCAGGTGATGCAGGAAATTGCGAAAAACGGCGGCAAGGTGCCTGCCGGCCTGACCGACTGATCCATTCGCGGGTTATTGCGAGCAAAGCCAAGCAATCCAGAGCGGTTCCGTATCACCCTGGATTGCTTCGGCTTTGCCTCGCAATGACGTTATCTGGGCGCTCTGCGTTCGCCCTTATTGTTTCCCGCCGAACAGGCCCTTGGCCATCCCCGCCAGATCGTTGAGCGGATTGCCGTCGCCATCCTTGTCGAGCCCGCTCAGCAGGCCGCCCTCCCCGCCCAGCTTGGCCATGATGCCGCCCAATGGGCCTTCGGCGCTGGTCAGCGATTGCAGCGTTTCGGGCGACACCCCGAATTTGGCAGCGGTTTCGCTGATCGTCTGGGTGATGTCACCGCCGCCCTGCAGCTTTTCAGCAAGGCCGCTCATCATCGATTTGGCCTGGTCCGCGGGCAGACCCAGTTTTTCGGCCACCGCATCAGCCTGGCCCATCAGTGTTTCGAGCATGTTCATTGCCTGCGTCCCTTTATTAGCCGCCGCGACTCCGGTTGTGGTCAGCGGTCGGGCGGCACATGATACCGCCGCGCCGTGACAGAAAACAGGCGCTCGCGCGAATAAAAGGCGAGCGGCCAGTCGCGGGCGCCCCGCGCGCTGAGCAGCAGGGCGTTGACCGCATCAACCAGCGGCAGCGCCGCCGAATCGCGGTGGTGCGCCCGCACCTCGCCCAGGTAAAATTGCGTCAGCGTTTCGTGATAGCCCTGCGTGTCGTCATTCACCCCGCCCACGCTTTCATTATAGGCGCGGATGATGCCGGGCAGCTCCGCCTCCAGCGCCAGATCCCCGCACTCACGGACCAGCCACAAACAGGCCGCCAGATGCGCCTCGTGCGTCCATTCTGCGCGTGGCAGCGTGCGGGCCAGCAAGCCTTCGCCAACGCGCCGCACGGCGGCATCATCGGCAAAGGTGCGGATGGGGTGGTCGCTGGTCATGCTCTTGGTCCTTTCCGGATGGTGCCGCCACCCGGAAGGACCCGGGCGATCAAGCGGCGATGGGGGCGGCCTGGCGCACGCCTTCGTCGACATGCGCCTCGAATTGCGCGAAATTGTCGACAAATTGCTGCACCAATTGCCGCGCGGTCACATCATATTGCGCAGGTTCGGCCCAGGCACCGCGCGGGTCGAGCAGCGCCGAATCGACGCCCGGCACCGCGACCGGAACTTCAAAGCCGAAGAAGGGATCCTTGCGGAATTCGGCGCTGTTCAGGCTGCCGTCGAGCGCGGCGTTGAGCAGCGCGCGGGTCGCCTTGATCGGCATCCGCTTGATGCCTGGCATCGTCGCCATGCCGCCCGACCAGCCGGTGTTGACCAGCCAGCAGGTCACCCCGCCCTTGGCAATCCGCTCCTTCAGCAAATTGCCATAGACGCTGGGATGGCGCGGCATGAAGGGCGCACCGAAACAGGTGGAGAAGGTCGCCTCGGGCTCGGTCACGCCAATTTCCGTGCCCGCGACGCGCGCGGTATAGCCCGACAGGAAGTGATACATGGCCTGATCGGGGGTCAGCCGCGCAATCGGGGGCAGCACGCCATAGGCATCGGCGGTCAGCATGATGATCGTCTTGGGCACCGGGCCCATATTTTTTTCCGACGTGTTGGGAATGAAATCAATTGGATAGGACCCGCGGCTATTCTCCGCGAGGCTGGCATCATCCAAATCAATCTCCCGCGTCACCGGGTCGATGACGACATTTTCCAGCACGGTGCCAAACCGCTTGGTCGTGGCGAAAATTTCGGGTTCAGCCTCTTCGGACAGGCGGATCATCTTGGCATAGCAGCCGCCTTCGAAGTTGAAGACCGCCGTGTCCGACCAGCCATGTTCATCGTCGCCGATGAGCGTCCGCGCGGCATCGGCGCTGAGCGTCGTCTTGCCCGTGCCCGACAGGCCGAAAAAGACCGCCGTGTCGCCTTCGGGGCCCATATTGGCCGAACAGTGCATCGGCATGACGCCCGTGGTGGGCAGCAGATAGTTGAGGATGCCGAACACCGACTTCTTCATCTCGCCCGCATAGGCCGTGCCGCCGATCAGCACGAGCTTTTCCGCGAAATTGACCGCCACCACCGTTTCGGTGCGGCAGCCGTGGCGCGCCGGATCGGCGCGAAAGCTGGGCAGGTCGATGATGGTATAGTCGCTGACATGCGCCGCCAGCTCGGCCGCCGTCGGACGCACCAGCAACGTCTTGATGAACAGGCTGTGCCAGGCAAATTCGGTGATGACCTGAACGCCCACACGATGTTCGGGCTGCGACCCGCCGAACAGCTGCTGGCGATACAGCCGCTCGCGCCCGCCCAGATGCGCCAGGAAATCGGCCTTCAGCGCGGCAAAATGCGCGGGCGACATCGCCACATTGGTCTTGCCCCACCACACGGTCGATTCGGTTTCGGCGTCGCGGACGATGAATTTGTCCTTAGCCGACCGCCCGGTGTGCTGGCCCGTCGCGACGACCAGCGGGCCGTCCTTGGCCAGCAGGCCCTCGCCGTGCCGCACCGCTTCCTCGATCAGCTGCGCCGTGCCCAGATTTTCGCTGAGCGTGCCGCCAAGCACGACCCGAATATCGCCGATTGCCAAAGCCGTCATGTCCCAAACTTTCCTTGTCAGTCCGGCGTCACCGCATTCGTATGCGCCGGGGTGCGTGCGGTCAGCCAGGCGGCTCCATCTGGCCGCTCCATCCTGCCCGACTGTGGTGATGCGGCGGCGTTAGCGATGCTGCGGGGCGCTTGTCAAAAGCAATATTGCACCCGCCGGGCAGAGCGGTCTTTTTTGACGGCAGCAGCGGCGCTGGCCGCGCGGCGACAATGCCCCAAAGCGGGACGCCGGTTGCCGCCGCCCGCCCCCTTCGCTACATCGGCACGCAGGAACCGATGCACCCATGACCGCCACCATCGCTCTGGTCGATGACGACCGCAACATTCTGCAATCGCTGTCGATTGCGTTGCAGGCCGAAGGCTTTGCCACGCGCATCTATGCCGATGGCGAGGCGGCGCTGAAGCCATTGCTCGACAATCCGCCCGACCTTGCCGTGTTCGACATCAAAATGCCGCGGCTCGACGGGCTGGAACTGCTGCGCCGGATTCGCGAGAAAAGCCAGTTGCCGGTCATCTTCCTGACGTCAAAGGACGATGAGCTGGATGAGGCGCTGGGGCTGGCGATGGGGGCCGACGATTATATCGCCAAACCCTTTTCGCAGCGGCTGCTCATCGCCCGCATCCGCGCCATATTGCGCCGCGTGGAGCTGAACCGGACGCCCGAGGCGGAGCAGAGCGAGCCGGTGGCCGAACCCATCGAACGCGGGCGGCTGGTGATGGACCCGGCGCGGCACAAGGTGCTGTGGGATGGCAAGGCGGTGACGCTGACCGTCACCGAATTTCTGATCCTGGAGCTGCTCGCCGCGCGCCCCGGCATCGTGCGGACGCGCAACCAGTTGATGGACGCTGCCTATCAGGACGATGTCTATATCGACGACCGCACCATCGACAGCCATATCAAGCGGCTGCGGCGCAAGTTCCGCGAGGTTGACGGCAGCTTTGACGCCATCGAGACGCTCTATGGCGCGGGCTACCGCTTTGCCGATGGCGACTGACGAACCCGCACGGCTGGTCTGGTCGGCGCGCTGGTCGCTGACCACGCGCATTTTGGCGGTCAATATCTTTGCCATCCTGCTGCTGGCGGCGGGATTTTTCTATCTCGACAGCTATCGCACCCGGCTGGTCGATGCGCGCATCGCGATGATCGACGACCAGCTCGCCATGCTGGTCACCGCGCTGGAGGCAGCGCGCCCTGACCAGCGTGCCGCACTGACCCGGCAATTCGCCGAACGCAGCGCGGCGCGGCTGCGCTTTTATGCCGCCGACGGACGGCTGGTGTCGGACAGCTTTGCCGCCGCGCCGCCCACCTTTGTCCTGCGCGACCCCGACAGCCAGCCCTGGTTTCGCGAGGCCGCGCGGGTGATGGACCGCGCGATTGACTGGATTGTCGGCGCGCCGGTCCCTGCCCCCTATCGCGAGCCGCGCGTGGACCGGGTGGCGGCCTGGCCCGAACTGGTCGCGGCGCAGCGGGGCGGCGCGCTGGAGCATCGCCACCGGCTGGCCCCCGACCGCACGCCGATGCTCAGCGCCGCGATGCCGGTGGCGCTGCCGGACAGCGCGCTGGTGCTGATGACCGTCAATGCCCGCGAAATCACGCGCACCGTGCGCGCCGAACGCTGGCGACTGGGCGTTGTGGTGGGACTGGTCACGCTGGCGTCGGTGCTGTTGTCGCTGTTTCTGGCGCGCACGATTGTCGATCCGTTGCGGCGGTTGGCGCGGGCGGCGGTGCGCGTCCGGCTGGGCCGTGCGCGCGAGGTGATTGTGCCGCGCCTGCCGTCGCGCCGCGATGAAATCGGCACGCTCGCCCGGGCGTTGTCCGACATGACCCAGGCGCTGCGCGAACGCATCGATGCGGGCGAACATTTTGCCGCCGATGTCAGCCATGAGCTGAAAAATCCCATCGCCTCGCTGCGGTCGGCCATCGAAGGGATGGACCGGGTGAGCGACCCCGGCCAGCGCGCGCAGCTGCTCGCCATTGCCAGCGAGGATGTGCGGCGGCTCGACCGGCTGGTCAGCGACATCAGCGAAGCCTCGCGCGTCGATGCCCAGCTGTCGCGCACCCGGTTCGACCGGATCGACATTGGCGCGATGATCGAGGCGATGCTGGCCGCGCGCGCCGCCCGGCGCAGCGATGCGACCGCCGCGCCGCGCCTGGCCTTTGCCCGCCCGCGCAAGGACACCGCCGCCGTGATGGGCGACGGCCACCGGCTGGAGCGCGCCATCGACAATATCATCGACAATGCCCTGTCCTTTTCCCCGCCCGATGGGCTGGTGTGCGTGGCGGCCACGGCGGTCGATGGCACGGTGCGCATCCGCATCGATGACGAAGGGCCCGGCATCCCGCCCGCGCAGCGCGAAGCGATTTTCCGGCGCTTTCACAGCGAGCGGCCCCCGGGCGAAGCCTTTGGCCAGCACAGCGGGCTGGGCCTGGCCATCGCGCGCACCATTATCGAAGGGCATCAGGGCAGCATCGCCGCGCTGGACCGCGAGGATGGGCGCAGCGGCGCGTCCATCCTTATCACCCTGCCCGCCGCCGATTGACGCCGGCGCGTTGACCGGGGGCGATTGACCGCTTGGCCTTGCGGTCGCGCGCCGGGGTCATTAGGTTCAGGACATGGCCGTGCCCCTCCCCCCGCTCGCCACCATCCATGCCAGCTGCATCGCCATCGGCACGCGCGGCCTATTACTGGTCGGCGGGTCCGGCGATGGCAAATCGGATCTGGCGCTGCGGCTGATCGACCGAGGGGCGATGCTGGTTGCTGACGACCAGTGCGAGCTTTTCGACCAGCGCGGCGCGTTGCTGTGCCGCCCGCCGACGGCGCTGGCGGGAAAGCTGGAGGTGCGCGGCATCGGCATTATCACGCGCCCCTGGACCGCGCCCGTGCCCATCGCGCTCGTCGTGCGGCTTTCGTCCCGCTACGAGCGCATGCCCGACAATTATGTGGAGGAGGTGGCGGGACGCCATCTGCCTGCGGTCAAAATCGCCCCCTTTGAACTGTCGGCGGCGCTCAAGGTCGAACTGGCGCTGGACGCCCTCGCCGGAAAGAAGGGCGCATGAGCCGCCCGCGCCAACCGCTGTTGATTGTCACCGGCCTGGCCGGGGCGGGCAAGACCACTGCGCTCAAGGTGCTGGAGGATCTGGGCTGGGAAGTGGTCGACAATCTGCCCGTCTCGCTGCTCGACGATTTGCTGGTCATTCCGCGGGAACGCGGCAGCAATGAACGGCCCTTGGCGGTGGGGGTCGACGCCCGGTCGCGCGGCTTTCGCCCCACATCGCTGGTCAAGGCGTTGAAAGAGGTGCGCGCGGGCGGCCAGCGCGACGTGTCGGTGCTGTTCGTCGACTGTGCGGGGACCGAGGTGGAGCGGCGCTTCAACGAGAACCGCCGCCGCCACCCGCTGGCCGATGATCGCCCGGTGGCCGATGGCATTGCCCGCGAACGCGAGCTGCTGGAACCGGTGCGCCGCTGGGCCGAGCATGTCATCGACACCACCAGCTATTCCACCAACGACCTCCAGCATGAAATTCGCCAGCGATTCGCGCTGGGCGACCGTAGCGAGCCGGTGCTGACGGTAATGAGCTTTGGCTTTTCGCGCGGGCTGCCCCGCAACGCCGACCTGGTGTTCGACATGCGCTTTCTGCAAAATCCGCATTGGGTGCCCGAGCTGCGTCCCAAGACCGGGCAGGATGCGGACGTTGCCGCCTATGTCGCCGCCGATCCCCATTATGCGAGCGTGGTGAAACAGATAGAGGATTTGCTGCTGACCGTTTTGCCGCGCTACACCAGCGAGGGGAAAAGCTATGTCACCATTGCCATTGGCTGCACCGGCGGGCGGCACCGGTCGGTGCATGTCGCCGAACGCATCGCCGCGACGCTGACCGCGCATGGCCACCATCCCATTTTGACGCATCGCAACCTTGACTCTGCGGTGCAAGATGGGCTTGAGGGCGCACCCCCGCAGGCCGCCAAGGCCGATGCCGAGAGTCGTTAACCGATGCCCGACACCAAAGCATTGCCGTTACTGGGCCTGGTGCTCGTCACCCACGGGCGGCTGGCCGATGAATTTGTGACCGCGATGGAGCATGTGGTCGGCCCGCAGCGGGCCATTGCCACCGTCTGTATCGGCCCCAATGACAATATGGAGGCCCGCCGCACCGAAATCGCCGATGCCATCACCCGCGTCGATGGCGGGCGCGGCGTCATCATCCTGACCGACCTGTTCGGCGGCACGCCGTCCAATCTGGCAATCAGCCTGATGGACAGCGGGCGGTTTGAGGTGATTGCCGGCATCAACCTGCCGATGCTGATCCGGCTGGAAAGCGCGCGCAAGACGATGGGCGTGCAGGATGCCGTCCGCGCCGCGCGCGAGGCGGGGCAGAAATATATCTCCGTCGCGTCCGAACTGTTGGGCACCACGGCATGACCGCGCTGAGCGAGACGGTGGAAATTACCAACCAGCGCGGGCTGCACGCGCGGGCCAGCGCCAAATTCGTCACCTTTGTCAGCCGCCTGCCCGAAGGCGTGACGGTGGAGGTCGAAAAGGCAGGATCGCGGGTGCATGGCACGTCGATCATGGGCCTGATGATGCTGGGCGCGGCCAAGGGCGACAGCATCACCATCCACACCAGCGGCGAAGGGGCCGAGGTTGCGCTCAAAAAGCTCGTCGGGCTGGTCAAGGACAGCTTTGGCGAAGATTGACGCAATGACGCCGAAGCCGGGGGGGCAGCCCGGGGAGCAGCTGGGCCGCCGCAGCCGGATCGACAGCCTGTCCAACCCGCTCGTCAAGCGGCTCCGCCTGCTCCGCGAAAAGCGCCACCGCCGCGCCGAAGGCCTGTTTCTGGCCGAAGGACTGCGCATCGTCACTGAGGCGCGCGAGGTCGGCGTGCTGCCCCGCTGGCTGTTTCTGACCGACGCCGCCGAGGGGCACCGGCTGGCCGCCGACATGGTCGCCGCCGTGCTGGCCAGCGGCGGCGAAGTGGTCAGCACCAGCGCGGCGGTGCTCGCCAAATTGTCGGGCAAGGACAATCCGCAGACGGTGGTGGGGATTTATGAAGAGCCGCGCACGGCGCTGGCCAGCATCGACCGCGCCCGCGCGCCGCTGTGGCTGGTCGCCGAACGGCTGCGCGATCCGGGCAATCTGGGCACGATGCTGCGCACCGGCGACGCGGTGGGGGCGGGCGGCCTGATCCTGATCGACGAATGCACTGACCCCTATGGCGTGGAGGCGGTGCGCGCGAGCATGGGGGCGATTTTCACCCAGACGCTGGTGCAGGCGACATGGGACGAATTTCTCCCCTGGCTGCGCGCCGGGCCGGGCCAGCTGGTGGCGACCGCGCTGACCGACGATGCGCTGGATTATCAGGCGGCCCGCTATGCCAGCCCCTGTTTCATCCTGATCGGCAATGAATCGCAGGGGCTTCCCGCCGACTATGCCGCCGCCGCCGACATCCGTGTCAAAATCCCCATGCTGGGTAAGGCCGACAGCCTGAACGCCGCAGTGGCGGCCGCGGTGATGGCCTATGCGGTGCTCAGCCAGCGGCGACATCCGGGGGCGGCATGATCCGCTTTGCCCTGACGCTGGAATATGACGGGCGACCCTTCATGGGGTGGCAGCGCCAGGCGCATGGGCCCAGCGTTCAGCAAGCGATAGAGGATGCGCTAGCGCGGATTTCCGGCACGCCAGCATCGGTCCACAGCGCCGGGCGCACCGACGCCGGGGTGCATGCCATGGCGATGCGCGCGCATGTGGACCTGGATTTCCCGCGCGGCCCCTTTCGCCTGATGGAGGCGATGAACGCGCAGCTGCGCCCGGCCCCGGTCGCGGTGCTCGCCTGTGAGGGGGTGGCCGACGACTGGCACGCGCGCTTTTCGTGCATCGGGCGCGACTATGTCTATCGGATCATCAATCGCCGCGCGCCGCTGACCTTTGACAAGGGGCTGTGCTGGCAGGTTGCTCAGCAGCTCGACACCGACGCGATGCACGCGGCGGCGCAGCAGCTGGTGGGCCGCCATGATTTCACCACCTTTCGCTCGGCGCATTGCCAGGCGGACAGCCCCGTCAAGACGCTCGACCGGCTGGACATCGCCCGCGACGGCGACGAGGTGATGGTAACCGCATCGGCGCGCAGCTTTCTGCACCATCAGGTGCGCTCGATGGTCGGCAGCCTGGTGCAGGTCGGCATCGGTCGCTGGACACAGGACGATCTGGTCGCCGCCCGCGATGCCGCCGACCGCCAACGGCTGGGCCTGAACGCGCCGCCCGACGGCCTGTATTTCGTGGGCGCGCGTTATTGAGCGCCCAGCCCCGCCCAACCTCCACCCCCGCCTGCCCTGAGCTTGTCGAAGGGCCGTTCTTTCTTCGGCCATGGTCAAGGCAAGGACAGCCCTTCGACAAGCTCAGGGCAGACGGGGTAGAGGGCGGGCGAGTGGTCGCGAGGGCAGCAGATGGTTGGGGGACAGCCATGCTGAGTGGAAGGGCAGATTGCGCAAAGATCGCAAACACAAAAAAGGGGCGGCACCCTGCGGCACCGCCCCCTTGTCCTGAATCGGTCCGTGGGTCCGGTCAGCCTACTTTTTCCGCATAATAAAGCGGGGCGTGCTTGTTCAGGATTTCGAGCAGCTTGGCCTGCGCCGTTTTTTCGTCCGTTTCTTCCATCGCCGCCAATTCGCGGGCCAGACGGCTGGAGGCCGCTTCGAAAATCTGGCGCTCCGAATAGCTTTGCTCGGGCTGGTCATCGGCGCGGAACAGGTCGCGGGTCACCTCGGCAATCGACACCAGGTCGCCCGAATTGATCTTCGCTTCATATTCCTGCGCGCGGCGCGACCACATGGTGCGCTTCACCTTGGGCTTGGTGGTCAGCACCTGGAGCGCCTCTTTCAGCGTCTTGTCCGACGACAGCTTGCGCATCCCGACGCTTTCGGCCTTGTTCGTCGGCACGCGCAGCGTCATCTTTTCCTTTTCGAACCGCAGCACATAAAGTTCCAGCTGCATCCCGGCGATTTCGCTGCTTTGCAGTTCGATCACCCGGCCAACCCCATGCTTGGGATAGACAACATAGTCACCGACATCGAAGAGAAATTTGGCGGTCATCCGCAATCCTTTCGTCAAGCCTGTCCACCATCATCCAGCCATCAAGCACCCGGCCCGCGCCTGAAGCATCAGGCCGGTCGCAGCGTTTCGTCGTCCATGGATCAGTTGGGCAAGCGTAGGGGCTCCACAGCGTCGCCAATCCACTGTATCTTGGGCCAAAGCGGCCCGGTCGACACCGTTTATTGGGGCGTTGAAGCGGATTATAACAGATTCGCAACAAAATTGCCACCCCCGCGCCAGAGCGGGGCTTTTCGCGCATTTTCCACGCCGACTTGACCCGCCCGTGGCTGCGTTCCACCCTGCACCGCCATGACAGACGGGAGGCAGTGCAATGGACGGACAGGCGTGGTGGATTACGGGCGCATCATCGGGCATTGGCGCGGCGCTGGCCCGCGCGCTGGCCCGCGAGGGCGCGCGGCTGGTGCTGTCGGGGCGCAATGTCGCCGCGCTGGAGGCGGTGGCCGCCGATTGTGGCGACAGCCTGATCCTGCCGTTCGAGGCGACCGATTTTGCCGCGCTGCCCGCGTTGACGGCGCGCGCGTGGGACTGGGCGGGGCGCGTCGACGGGATCGTCAACAATGCCGGGATTTCGCAGCGCAGCCTGGCCATCGACACCGATTTCGGCGTCTATGAGCGCATCATCGCGGTCGACCTGCTGGCACCCATTGCCTTTGCGCAGGCGAATTTGCCCCACATGCTCAGCGCGGGCGGCGGCCATATCATCGCCATTTCCAGCGTCGCGGGGCTGGCGGGGGTGCCGCTGCGCACCGCCTATTGCGCCGCCAAGCATGGCGTCGTCGGCTATCATGACGCGCTGCGGGCGGAAAATGCGCATTTGGGGCTGAAGGTGCTGGTCGTCTGCCCCGGATCGGTCGCCACCAACGTCAGCCGCAACGCGCTGAACGCCGACGGCAGCGTGCGCGGGGTGAGCGACGCCGCCATCGACAATGGCATCCGCGCCGAGGACGCCGCCGCGCAAATGATCGCCGCCGTGAAAGCGGGCACCCGCGAGCTCATCATCGCCGAGGGGATGGAAGCCGCCATCCCCGCGCTGCGCCGCAGCGACCCCGACGCGCTGTTCGACCGGATGAGCGCGATGGTGCAGGCGGGCTATGCCGCCAAAATGGCAGCGGACAGCTGACGCCAGCGCCGCGCCAAAGCCGTGCTCCGGCGCAGGCCGGAGCTCTGGCATCGGCGGGCCGCCCTTTCGGGCCAAAGCTCCGGCCTGCGCCGGAGCACGGCCGTGGCGATGCGGGCGAACATATCCAGAGAGTCGCTTGCATCCCACCCATCATCACCCCGGACTTGATCCGGGGTCCAGCTTTTCCGGAGCGCAACAAAAAAGCTGGACCCCGGCGCGGGGGCCGGGGTGACGGGTGGGCGCGTGTGGGCGTTACCGCGCTATTTCAGCTCCGCCGTGATCACCACCTCGGGCTCCTTGTCCGGATCGGTGGCGATATAGGCGGGGTTGAAGCGGCGCAGCCACGCCTCGGTCTCGGTCAGCCATTCGATATGGACGTCCTCATAGGGCAGGTTGTGGGTGCCCTTGGGCTGTTCGATATATTTGAAATCGACGCCTTCCTTCTTGCCCGAACTTTTCAGGCGCGACACCAAGGTGCGCGACTGTTCAATCGGAATGCGCGCGTCGCGCAGCCCCGCGACGATCAGGATCGGGGCCCAGCGGCCATCGGTGTTCTGCGCCGATGAAATGCCGTTGGGATCGTCCGATGTGTCCTGGAATTTGGAGCCAAAGGTGGACAGATTGTTGGCGTCCCAGCGGTTCATCATCGCCATGTCGTAAACGCCCGCGCCCGCGATGGCGCAGCGCCACACATCGGGATCGCGCTGCGCCCCCCGCGCGGCGGCATAGCCGCCATAGGACCAGCCCATGATGCAGGCGCGCTTGGGATCGACCCAGCCCTGCGCCGCGAACCAAGTGACGACATCATTTTTGTCGTCCTGCATCCGCTTGCCATAGCCATTGGGTTTGCGCCCTTCCTTCACAAAGTCGCGGCCATAGCCGCCCGACCCGCGATAATTGGGCTTCACCACGACATAGCCGAGTTCGGCCAGCGCCTGGTGCCACGATGCTTCGGTGTAGAAGCTTTCGGTATCGCGCACGCCAAAGGGCCCGCCGTGCGGCAGCACGACGATCGGCAGATTCTTGCGGTGCGGGCGGTGCCGCGGCCAGGTGACCACGGCGGGGATTTCCATCCCGTCCGACGCCTTATAGCGGATCGTCTCGGTCGGGTTCATCTCCGCTTCCCTGAGGATGGCGTTGAGATGCCCGAGCTGACGGATTTTGCCCGTCACCGTATCGAACATATAATAGCTGCCCGCCTGATGCGGCGCGCCGACAAAGGCGATGACGCGGTTGTCCCCTATGTCGGTTGAGGTGATGAGCGCATTGCCCGCACCAAATGTCTGGTTGAGTGCGGCCTGAATTTCCGCCAGTTTCGGGTCGACCCAGCGGCGGCCATCCTTGGTCGTGGTAAAGGCATAGCCCGCAACGGCGTTGTCGCTGTCGTTCGCAATCACCCCGTCAACATCATAGCCCTTGAGCTGGAACAGCGGCGGGCCGACGATTTCCATCGTCTTCATGTTGATCTTGTAAACCTTGCGAAAGCCATCCTTGTTGCTGGTCGCAATCGCCATGTCGGGTTCGTCGAGGAAGATGGACGGATAAATCTGCGCCCCCGTAAAGGTCGCGTCGGCCATATTCTGCACGGTTTTCAGCGTTTCACCGGCGTTGGAGCGATACATTAGCCGCTGTTTGCCGCTGTCACCGTCGCCGCCGGCCCCGGCGCGCACCACGCCCTTGCCATCGATGAACCAGTTGGACACTTCGACATTGGGGCGCTGGACCATCGAAACCTTGCCGGTGCGAAAGTCGAACCGGATGACCTCTGCCCCGCCAAAGCTCAGGTCTTTCAGCGTGTTGCGCTGAATCAGCACCCATTCTTCGTCATGGTTGGTATATTCGATATTGGCATAGCTGCCGGTGTCGTCCCAAGCGATCGGCGTCAATTTCTGGGTGCGCACGTCATAGGCGACCAGCCGCGTGATATCCGCGCGGCCGCCGCCAATGATTTCGCGCGATGCCAGGGTAAAGACGATGGTGTTGTTGCCCACCCATTGCCAGCCGCCGACCGTGCGGTCGCCCGCTTCGCGAAATTCCTGCGCCTTGGCAAAAAACACCGGCTTGGCATTGGGATCGTCCAGATCATACCAGCCCAGATTGTCGACGCCATTGGCGGTCATCATCAGCGCCACGCGCTTGCCATCGGGCGACAGGCGCGGCGAGGACATGAAGCGTTCCTTCGCAAACACAGCCGTCGCCACGCGGCCCTTTTTCGCCGTGACGACAATATCTTCCTTGTCCACTGCTGCGCTTGGCACAGCCGCCGTCGTCGCCAGCAATGCCGCGACCATCAGCTTTTTCAGCATCGTCAACTCCACATATTTTTACGGCGCGGCGACTGTTGCGGTCGCTGCGGCCTGCTTCCCCGGTAGGAGCGCACGATAGCGCTCTTGGGGCTCAGTCTATGAAGCGCCCCCGCGCATGGCAAGACGCGATAATGTCATAGGCAACGAAAAAGCCCCGCCGGATTTCGCCGGCGGGGCCCTGGGCCGAAGCCCCTTTTCGCAGCGATGATCGCGCTCAGCCGTGGGCCAGGGCCGCCAGCAGCAGGATCGCCACAATGTTGGTGATCTTGATCATCGGGTTGACCGCCGGACCAGCGGTATCCTTATAGGGATCGCCGACCGTGTCGCCGGTCACTGCGGCCTTGTGGGCTTCGCTGCCCTTGCCGCCGTGATTGCCGTCCTCGATATATTTCTTGGCATTGTCCCACGCGCCGCCGCCCGAGGTCATCGAGATGGCGACGAACAGGCCGCCGACGATGACGCCCAGCAGCAGCGCGCCCAGCGCCTCAAATGCCGCCACGGGGCCAGCGACCGCGCGGATGACAAAGAAGACGACGATGGGGGCCAGCACGGGCAGCAGGCTGGGCACGATCATCTCCTTGATCGCCGCCTTGGTCACCAGATCGACCGTGCGGGCATAATCGGGGCGGCTGGTGCCGTCCATGATGCCCTTGTTGTTGGCAAACTGGTCGCGCACGTCCTTCACCACGTCGCCCGCCGCGCGGCCCACGGCGGTCATGCCCATCGCCCCGAAGAGATAGGGCAAGAGCGCGCCGAGCAGCAGGCCGACGATGACATAGGGCGACGACAGCGAGAAGGTCAGCGCCTCCGTCAGCCCCAGCTTGTCCGAATAGGCAGTGATGTCGGCCGTGTAGGTGCCGAACAGCACCAGCGCCGCCAGACCCGCCGAACCGATGGCATAGCCCTTGGTCACGGCCTTGGTCGTGTTGCCCACGGCGTCGAGCGCGTCGGTCTTTTCCCGCACGCTTTCTTCCATGCCCGCCATTTCGGCGATGCCGCCGGCATTGTCGGTCACCGGACCATAGGCATCGAGCGCCACGACCATGCCCGCCAGCGCCAGCATCGCCGTCGCAGCAAAGGCCACGCCGATGAGGCCCGCCAGCTGATAAGCGATGATGATGCCCGCACAGATGACCAGCGTCGGCAGCGCGGTCGATTCCAGGCTGATCGCCAGACCCTGGATGACGTTGGTGCCATGGCCGGTTTCCGACGCCTTGGCGATGCTGCGCACCGGGCGATAGTTGGTGCCGGTGTAATATTCGGTGATCCAGATGAGGATACCGGTGATGATCAAGCCCAAGAGCGAGCAATAGAAGAGCGTCCGGCCAGTGACCCCGCCGATGTCGGCTTCCATGCCGCCCAGCGAATAATCAATCGCCCACCAGATGGCCGGGATGGACGCAACCGCCGTGACCAGAAAGCCCTTGTACATCGCCCCCATGATGTTGGTGCCGCCACCCAGCCGCACGAAATAGGTGCCGATGATGGAGGTGATGATGCACACGCCGCCAATGACCAGCGGCAGCGCCATCAGGTTGAGCAGCATGTCGCCCGCGCCCGTGACTAGCAGCGCGGTCAGCACCATCGTTGCGCCCACGGTGACGACATAGGTTTCAAACAGGTCAGCGGCCATGCCCGCGCAATCGCCGACATTGTCGCCGACGTTGTCGGCAATCACGGCGGGGTTGCGTGGATCATCTTCAGGGATGCCCGCCTCCACCTTGCCGACCAGGTCGGCGCCGACGTCGGCAGCCTTGGTGAAAATGCCGCCGCCCAGACGCGCGAAGATCGAAATCAGCGACGCGCCAAAGGCCAGGCCCACCAGCCCGTCGATGACGACGCGGTCATTGGGGGCAAGGCCGGCAGGGCCGACAAGATAATAAAAGAAACCGGCGATGGCGAGCAGCGCCAGGCCAGCGACCAGCATGCCGGTGATCGCCCCGGCGCGGAACGCCATGGTCAGGCCGCCCTGCAAGCTGCCGCGCGCGGCCTCTGCCGTGCGGACGTTGGCGCGGACCGAGATGTTCATCCCGATATAGCCCGCCACGCCCGACAGCACCGCGCCGATGACAAAGCCGACCGCCGGGACCAGTCCCAGGAAAAAGCCGACGAGCACCGCAACCGCGACGCCAACGATGGCAATGGTGCGATATTGACGGCCCAGATAGGCCGACGCGCCTTCCTGAATGGCGGCGGCAATATCCTGCATTTTTTCATTGCCAGCCGAGGCGCCAAGCACCTGACGGCTGGTCACGATACCATAGAGCACGGCGATCAGGCCGCACGCTATCGCGATCAGAACCAAATTCATGAACGGATTCCTTCCCCTTGGACGGGCCTTTTCGCGCCCCATTTTGCCAGCCTGTCCCCGACCCGGCGCTGTCACGCCGACGAAACAGGTCACAATGTCACGAAAGACCCAGTGCGGACGCGCTTATGGTGGCATGGCCGGGCAAAGGCAAGTGCGCTTTTGCGCGGGTTTGGGGCGCTTCGATTCCCTGTTTCCGTTCGCCTCGAGCGAAGTCGAGACACTTCGCTGCATGGCGCTATATTGACAAGCCTCTCGACGACGCTCGAGGCGAACGGACTCAGAAGCGCGCACCATGCACAAAGCCCAACCGTGCGGGCAGCGGTACCGGCGCGCCATGCAAGGTCAGCCCCAACCCTTCCCCCGCGCTGCACAGGCCAACCCGCACCACCGCCGCGCCGTGCCGCAATCCCGCCGCCGCTATCGCCTCGGCCTGCCCCGGCGGCGCGGTGAACAGCAGCCGATAATCATCGCCCATGGTCGCGGCGGCCAGCCGATCCTGCGCCCCGTCGCCGCGCACCATGCGCCACGCGGGCGACAGCGGCACCGCGTCCAGCGCCAGGGTGATGGCCACCCCGCTTGCCCCCGCCAGGCGCTGCGCATCGATCAGCAGGCCGTCGGAGATATCGGCCATGGCGCTGACCAGCGGGGCCAGCGCCGCGCCCAGCGCCAGATTGGGCTGCGGGTGGGTATAAGCCTGCACCAGTGCAGCGGGCGCATCCGCGATCCGGCCCTGCCGCGCGAGCAGGCCGAGACCCGCATCGCCAATGGGGCCGCTGACCCACAGTTCATCGCCCGCGCGCGCGCCGCCCCGCGATGGCGCACCGCTCGCCGGGGCGCGGCCAATGGCCGTCAGTCCCAAGGTCACCGGCCCCGCAGCGGGCATCGCCACCGTATCGCCGCCCAGCAGCGGCGCGCCGAAATGATCGAGCGCCGCGCCCAGCCCATCGGCAAAGGCCGCATCCCATGAATCGCCGCGCGCCAGCCCCGCGCCCATCAGCACGCCCAGCGGCTCCGCCCCCTTGGCCGCCAGGTCGGACATATTGACCGCCACCAGCTTCCACGCCACGCCGCCGGGCGCATCATCGGGCAGGAAATGCACCCCCTCCACCAGCATGTCGTGCGTCAGCACCAGCGCCGTGCCGCCCAGCGCCAGCACGGCGGCGTCATCCAGCAACCCGCGCGCCGCAGGGTGGGCCGCGATGGCGCGCAATCGGTCGATAAAGGCGGTTTCGTTCACGCAAGCCTTCTAACGGTTCGCCCAAGGGTGGCTAGAAAAAACCGCAGCCCTGAGCTTGTCGAAGGGCGCTTCGCGGCCTTACACAATAGCGCAATGCTGCGCCGCGTGCTTCGACAGGCTCAGCACTACGGTCAGGGCGAAGGGGCGGGGCGATGGCGGCATTGCGGACACTAATGGCAATTTGCTGGATGCTCCTGGCACCCGTCGCCCATGCACAGCTCGCTGCCCCGGTCAGCGTTGCCGCTGGGCGCGTGGTGACCATTCCCGATTTCCCGACCAAGCATATTGATCCGCTGACCATCTGGGTGTGGTTGCCCGCCGAATATGACCGCGACGCCACGCGCAGCTTTCCGGTCATTTACATGCACGACGGGCAAAATCTGTTCGACCGCAAGCTCGCAGGCTATGGCCAGGAATGGCAAATGGATGAAGCCGTGTCGCGGATGAGCGTGGCGGGCCAGCTGCGCGCGCACATCATCGTCGGCATTGCCAGCCCCAAGGCGCGCTATGCCACGCTGTTCCCCGAAAAGCTGTTTCCTCACCTGCCCCCGGCGTTTCAAACGCGGGTTCGCAACATTCGGCTGGGCCCTGAGAATGGCGCGCCGATATTGCTGGGCGATGCCTATCTCAAATTTCTGACGGGCGAGCTCAAACTGTGGGTCGATGGGCGGTTCCGCACGCTGGCCGACCGCGCCAACACATCGGTGATGGGCAGTTCGATGGGCGGGCTGATGGCGCTTTATGCGATGGGCGAATATCCCGCCGTCTTTGGTCAGGCCGCCGCCGTGTCCATGCACCTGCCGCTCGCCGACCCCAATATTCCGGAAGGTGAGCGCGCGGGCGCGGCGGCGGCGGTGGCCGATGCCTTTGCCAAATGGCTCGCGACGACCAAGCTCGATCCCAAGCTGCACCGCCTCTACCGCGATCATGGCACCGCGACGCTGGATGAATTTTACCCGCCCTATGCCGCCGCCTTTGATGCAATGATGGCGGCGCGCGGGTGGCGCGGGCCCCATTTCGAGGCGCGCGCCTTTACCGGCACCGCGCACAATGAAACGGCCTGGGCAGAGCGGGTGGACATCCCGCTGCTGTTCCTCGACCGGGGCAAGGCCGCGCGGTAACACGGGCCAGCGCACACCCCGTCATCCCGGGCTCCAGCTGCTCACCAGCGGCCAAACAAGCTGGACCCCGGCTCGGGGGCCCGGGGTGACGTAGGGGGGTTGCTGGCCCAAAAATCCAACCGCCCAGCCCCCTCACCCCGTCACCCCGGGCTTGACCCGGGGTCCAGCTTCTTACCGACATCCACACAAGCGCGAACCCGGCGCGGGGCCGGGGTGACGGGGATGGGGGCTAATGGTGCGTCTGCGGCCTAGCTGATCTTGTCGAGGTCGCGGATCATGCGGCGGGCGTCGCGGCTGACGTGGCGGTCGCCGCGCCGGGCGGCGAGCAGCAGCCAGCCCCTGGCGATGGCCGGGTCGCGGTCAAAACCCTGGCCGCTGGCATAGGCGGTGCCCATGACCAGCGCGGCCTTGGCATGGCCCTGCGTCGCCGCTTCCTCGATCCAGATGAGACCGCCAAGGTCGCCCGCGTTGAACAGCAAGCTGCCCAGCGTCCATTGCGCCCAAGCGTCGCCGCGCACGGCCATCGTCTGCAATTGCGCCTGGGCCGCGGCGACCTTGCCTGCCTCCAGCAGGCCGCGGACCTTTTCCTGGTCCAGCGAGAGCGAATGGCTGGCCCAATAGCCGCCTTCGACGAAATTGGGCGAATTGGGGGCCGATTGCGCCAGCGCCGGAGCCGCCAGCGCAGCGAGCGCCGCCATCATTGCCAAACGCATGCCTGCCATGGTCCTATCTCCCCAGATTTCCGGCAAGAAATAGATGACGCGCGCCGATGAACCGCGGCTTAACCCGCGCGCACCGCGCCGCCGATGGCGTCGAGCAAGCCGTTGACAAAGCCCGCCTCGCGCGCGTCGAAAAAGGCCTTGGCGACATCGACATATTCGTTGACCACCGCGCCGCGCGGGACATCGGGCCGGGCGATGAGTTCATAGGTGCCCGCGCGCAGCACCGCCTTCATCGTCTTGTCCAGCCGGTCGAGCGTCCAGCCATCGGCCAGCCGCGCGGTGATGGCAGCATCAATCTCGTCCACGCGGGCCAACGCACCCTTTACCACATCGTCAAAGAAGGGGCCGTCGGCGCGGGCATATTGGGCATCCTCCACCTCTGCCCCCAGCCGGTGGTGGTGAAATTCGGTCAGCAATTTGGGCAGCGGCGTCGCTTCCATGTCATGCTGATACAGCGCCTGCACGGCGGCGAGCCGGGCGGCGGAGCGGGCCTGGGTTTTGGACATTTAGGTCAGCCTTTGCGAAACGGACAGGGCGTGGGCGGGCAGCCCTTCGGCCCGCGCCAGCGCCACGGCGGCGGGGCCAATGGCGGCCAGCGCGCCCGGGTCCAGCGCCAGGAAACTGGTGCGCTTCATGAAATCGAGCACCGACAGGCCCGATGAAAAGCGCGCGCGCCGCCCGGTGGGCAGCACATGGTTGGGGCCCGCGACATAATCGCCGATCGCCTCGGGCGTGTGGCGGCCCAGGAACACCGACCCGGCATGGCGCACCTGGGCGAACAGCGCCTCTGCGACATCGGCATCGACGGCCAGTTCCAGATGTTCGGCGGCCAGCCGGTCGCACAGCGGCATGGCGTCGGCCAGGGCGGGCACGATGATGACCGCGCCATGATCGCGCCAGCTGTCCCCCGCCACCGCCGCCGTGGCCAGCGCGGGAATGATGGCGTCGACCGCCGCCATCACCGCGCGGGCGAAATCGGCATTGTCGGTGAACAGGATCGACTGGCTGGTGGGGTCATGCTCCGCCTGGCTCAGCAGGTCGCCCGCGATAATCGCCGGATCATTGGCGGCATCGGCGACGACGACAATCTCGCTGGGCCCGGCGACCATGTCGATGCCGACGACGCCGAACATCTGGCGCTTTGCCTCTGCGACCCAGGCGTTGCCGGGGCCGGTGATGACATCGACGGGGGCAATCCGGTCGGTGCCCAGCGCCAGCGCCGCCACCGCCTGCGCCCCGCCAATCCGCCAAATTTCATCCGTTCCGGCGATATGCGCGGCGGCCAGCACCAGCGGGTTGACAATGCCATCGGGCGTGGGCGTGACCATAACGAGCCGTTCGACGCCCGCGACCTTGGCCGGGATGGCGTTCATCAGCACCGATGATGGATAGGCCGCCCGCCCGCCCGGCACATAAATGCCCGCCGCGTCGACCGCGCGCCAGCGGCTGCCCAGCCGTGCGCCGACGGCATCGGTCATTTCGCTGTCCGCCGGTTTCTGCCGCGCATGAAAATCGGCAATGCGCGCTGCCGCCAGGTCCAGCGCCGCGCGCAAATCCGCGTCCAGCCCGGCATAGGCGACAGCGCATTCACCCGCATCAATGCACCAGCCCGCCGCGTCCAGGTCCACCCGGTCGAAGCGCGCCGTCAGTTCCGCCACCGCCGCATCGCCGCGCGCGCGCACATCGGCGATCATCGCGGCCACGTCGCGCGAGACATCGGCGTCGCTTTCGCGGCGCGCCCCCACCAGCGCGGCAAAGGCCGCACCGAAATCGGGCGCAGAGGCGTCAAGCCACAGCGGCATGGGTTTGTCCTACGGCGGCACGGAATGCCTCCACCAGCGGCGGCACGTCATCAGGCCGCAGCTTGAAGGCCGCCCGGTTGACAATCAGCCGCGCCGACACCGGGGCCATCACCGCCAGTTCAGCAAGCCCATTTTCGCGCAGGGTCGCGCCCGACGACACCAGATCAACAATATGGCTGGCCAGCCCCAGCGCCGGGGCGATTTCCATGGCACCATTGAGCTTGATGCATTCGGCCTGCACGCCGTGCGCCTCGAACCAGCGGCGCGTGCTGGCGGGATATTTGGTGGCGATCCGCACATGGCTGGTCCCGCGCCCGGGCAGGTCGGTGCCCTGCGGCGCGGCCACCGACAGGCGGCAATGGCCGATGGCCAGATCGACGGGGGCATAAAGCTCGCTATAGCCAAATTCGTCGATGGCGTCGGACCCGACAATGCCCAAATGCGCCGCGCCGTGCGCGACAAAGGTCGCGACATCAAAGGCGCGGACACGGATCAGGCTGATGTGCGGCTGGTTTGTGGCAAAGACGAGCGACCGGCTGGCTTTGTCAAAGAAATCGGGCGCAGGCACAATGCCCGCCGCCGCGAGCAGCGGCAGCGCTTCATCCAGGATGCGCCCTTTGGGGATGGCAAAGATCAGCGGATCGGGCATAATGGTGCTGGCCAGTGGCTTGCTCACAGGAATTGACAGGCTTTTGTCATGCTGAACTTGTTTCAGCATCCATGGTGCGACTTTTAAGCCTTGCGCCATGGACCCTGAAACAAGTTCAGGGTGACGGATGGCGGGCCACTAATGTGGTTACGCGCAAAGGGCAAGGAGATGGCGATGGGCATGGGCAGCGACGGTTCCGCCAATCACGCGATGGAGGACAGCCGGGTCGCTGCGGGCATCGGGTTTCAGGCCGCCCACTGCGCCCATCATGGCGCGCCGATCACCGCCGCGCTGGTCGGCGCCATGCTGCCGCTAATGGCGGGGCCGACGGCGGTGGGGGCGCGGATCCGCGAATGGCCCGGCCTGCCGCTGGAGGATGCCATGCCGCTGCGCTTTACCGCCGGGCTGCACCATTTGTGGCTGACGGGTGCCGAACCCCGGCTGGGCCCCGTTTACGCGGGCGAACTGACCGATCAAGCGGCGGTGGACGCGGCGGTGGCGGCGATTGTCGCCGATCATGACGCTGCGCTCCTGCCCTGGTTCGATGGCCCGCCGCAAACCAATGAAGCGGGCCGGTCGGCCAGCTTCATGGCGGGGCTGTTGTGGCTGGCCGAACGGCTGGGCCCGCGCTTTGCCCTCAATGAACTGGGGGCGAGCGCCGGGATCAACACGATGATGGACCGCTATGCCTATGATCTGGGGGGCGTTTGCGTGGGCCCGCCCGATTCGCCGATGCAAATCCGCCCCGATTGGCGCGGGCCGCCGCCACCGCCCGGGCCGGTCGAGATTGTCGACATCGCCGGGTGCGATATTGCGCCCGCGAATCTGGCGGATCGGGACGCGGCGCTGCGCATCAAGGCCTATGTCTGGCCCGATGCGCCCGAACGGCTGGCGCGGATGGACGCCGCCATTGCGCTGGCCAGCCAGCAGCCGCCCGCGCTGGTCGCCGCCGATGCCGCCGACTGGGTGATGGAGCGGCTGGCCGCGCCGCAGGCCGCGGGTGTCACCCGCGTCCTGCTGCACAGCATCATGTGGCAATATCTGGGCGATGCGCGCCGCGCCGCGATCAGCGCCGCCATCCACGCGGCGGGGGCACAGGCAACGGCAGAGCGGCCGCTGGCGTGGATCATGCTGGAAACCAACCGCGCGACATTCCTGCACGAATTGACCGTGCGCTATTGGCCGGGCGGCAGCACGCCAGTGGTGCTGGGCCACGCCCACGCGCACGGCGCCTGGGTCGAATGGTTGGGGGAGTAGGTAAGCACGGCGCCACCCGCTGTGCTCCGGCGTAGGCCGGAGCTCTGGCCGGACGGGACGGCGCTATCCGCCAAGGCTCCGACCTGCGCCGGAGCGCAGCTTTTGGTGCCGATTCTGCGCAAGGGAAATGGCCTCTACAGCCGCAATTGCAGTTCGCCGAGCAGCGCCTGAACCGGTGTATCCGGGCGTTTGGCGTGCCATTCATAGTCGAGCCGTTTGACCCGGTCGAACAGCCGTTCGCTGTCGCGCACCACGCGCTGGACCAGCGGATCAAAGCCTGCACACAGCGCCGTGTCGGCGGGCAGCGCCTCGCCCAGCTGCGCTGCGCTGTCCTTTTCGGTTGCGCCGGGTTCGCCCGCGATCATGGCGCGTTGATGGAGCAGCCAGGCGATTACGTGCATCAACCGCGTCGTGGTTTTGAGCGATTCGCAGGCCAGCCCCACGCGCCGCGTGGCCTCGCCCAGCCCGCTGCCCGCGCCCAGATCGCGCGCCGTGGCGAAACAGCCATAGGCCTCGTCAGCCAGCACCATCGCCTCCACATACAGATTTTCAATCTGTGTGCGGAACAGCCGGTTGCCGCGCGCGCCGGGTATTGTCACCCCCCAGGTCATGCCGATACCGCTGCCACGCGCCACGGCGGCGGGCAAGCGCGCTAACCATCTTGTCCGCGCAGCCCGGCGTCCCAAATTGAATCAGTCAGGCGATAATGTCCGGAATCAGCTTGTTTTCCAGCCACGCAATTTCATCGCGCAATTTCAGTTTGCGCTTTTTGAGACGCGCCTGTTGCAGCTGATCGGGCACCGCGGCTTCGGCAAGCGCGGCAATGGCATGGTCCAGGTCGCGGTGTTCGAGCCGCACCAGTTCCAGCCGCTGGAGGATGTCATCGCGGGTCACCGCACGCGTCTTGCCATGACATCGGCCCGTCCGCAATGCGCGCCGCACTGTCGCAGCGAAGCGCACAAAGGAGGCGACGCAGGTCGCAATCTATGGTCTTATTTGTGTCACTCGGATCCCGAGTCGAAGCAGAGGAGACAGCCCCATGGCATCAGCCCACTTCACCAGCCTGAAAACGCGGCACGCGCAACTGGATGCGCAAATCCACAGCGAAGAGCGCCGCCCCGCGCCCGACACGGCGCTGCTCGCCCGGCTGAAGAAGGAAAAGCTGCGCCTGAAGGACGAGCTGGAGACCGCGCACTAGGGCGGGGACAGGCAGGGTTTGGCCGGTCTGGCAGTGATGTCGCAGCAAGCTGGACCCCGGCTCAAAGGCCGGGGTGACGAAGAGGTGGTTGAGCTGGTGCGAGGGATGATGGTTGCTGGATCGGACCAATCCCCCGCCCCTGTCAACCCACCCCAACCCCAACCAACTCGTCACCCCGGGCCCGACCCGGGGTCCAGCTTCTTCGCCGCCGCAAGCATAAGCTGGCCCCCGGCTCGGGGGCCGGGGTGACGAAGGGTAGTTGAGCTGGAGAAGCTGACGCCTGGCCTCGGCTCGCCTCTGAACAAGTCCCTAACTCCACCCGTCACCCCGGGCTTGACCCGGGGTCCAGCTGTCTGGCTGCGTGTGTGACAAGCAAAGCTGCACCCCGGCGCGGAGGCCGGGGTGACGGTTTTTGGGTTGCTGGCGGGCTGCGAGGGTTCTTCCGCCCCGTCGCCCCGGGCTTGATCCGGGGCCCAGCTTTTCCGTCACTGCCGCACGGCAGAGAATAGCTGGACCCCAGCGCGGAGGCCCCAGTGACAGGTCGGGAAGAGTGGGACCGGCGGCCAGGGGCGCGGGCCTTGGCGGCGTCACACCGGGCGCAGCGGCTTGCGAAATTTGCTGGTGTGCAGCGACATGCCGATCAGCGTTGCCGGGACATCGGTGCGGCTGCCGACCTTGCGGCGGACGGCCTGGGGGTCGATGTCGTGGTCGAAGGCGATGCCAAAGCGGTTTTCGCCCGACCAGACGCAGCGCGCGGGCAGGCTCGACAGGTTGGGCAGCTGCACCGTCAGCACCGTGCCCACCGCCACCTGGTGCGGCGATTCGGCGAGCAGGCCGCCGGCGGACAGGTTGCGGACCTTCACCCGCACCGCCTCTGGCCATCCCGCCGCGCGGACATCGGCCATCAGGAACAGGCTGTCGCGCGCCTCGCCGCGCGCACTGACGCCGCCATCAAAGGCATCATCGGCCAAAAAGGCGGGCATGGGGTTGGTATCGGTCATCGGCCTAATCCTGTCGTCTGAGCGGACAGTTTAGGCCGATTTGGGTTGCAGAACGGTAAAAGCGCCGCGCGCGGCCGCATGGTCACCGCACGGCGCGTCAATCGTCGCGCGAAATCCGTTCGTTACGCTCGTGCCGCTCCTGCGCTTCCAGCGTCATCGTCGCGATGGGCCGGGCTTGCAACCGCGCCAAGCTGATGGGTTCGCCGGTGACGACGCAATAGCCATATTCGCCCTCATCGATTCGCCGCATGGCCGCATCGATTTTGGCAATCAGCTTGCGTTGCCGGTCGCGGGTGCGCAATTCGATGGCCCAATCCGTCTCGCTGGAGGCGCGGTCGGCGATATCGGGTTCGCGCAGCGGCCCGTCCTGCAATTGGGCCAGCGTCGATTCGCTTTCGGCCAAAATGGATTTCTTCCACGCCAGCAACAGGCCGCGGAAATAATCCTGCTGCCGTTCGTTCATAAAGGGTTCGTCGTCGCTGGGCTGATAATCGCTATCAATGGCATGGCGCGCGGCGCGCAACGCATCGGCACCTGGATCGCCTGGGTTGGACGGCATGGCGGGTCCGACATCCTTTCCGCTGGTCGCGAACGATGAAAAGTCTCGTCCGTCTGGCTGGAGTGCCGCGCCTATAGCGATGGCGTTGCAGCCGCACAAGGCGGCGCGCCGGGGGCGAAAAAATTAACCAGCGCGCACCAATTTGCGGCCAATCCGTCCTGAATTGGCACAGCAGGCGCCGCCGACGTTGATTCTGGCGACTTTTGTCCGGTCCGGGACACAGAAACGCGGTTAACGCGATTGCCCTGTTCACAAAGCTTTGGCCTTTTGGGGCTAGCCCATCGACTTTCCGTCCCGCCAGCCCTGCGGTGCGGAGCGATGCAGCAACAGGAAGAGAGATTGCTATGTCCGTTCGTATGGCCCTTGCGAAACTGTGCGCCTGCACTTGCGGCGGTGCATTGGTGGGTGGCGGCGCGATGCATGTCGCCGACGTCCCCGCCGCAGCCCAGGTCTATAAGGCCAAGCCGACCAAGAAGTATCGCCAACGTCACGCGGTGCGGGCACCGGTGAAAAAGGTGAAGCGCGTGCGGCGGGTTGTCACCACGACGCGCACCGTGACGACGCGCTCGGCGGGCGCATCGGGCGGCCAGACGGTCGTGACGCAGACCATCCCCCTGCCCCCCATCCCCTATGCCCCCTTTCCGCAGCCCGGTCAGGGTTTTGAAGGCGGCGGCGGCGGTGGCGGCGTGACCGTGATCGGCGGCGGCCTGGGCGGCGGCTTTGGCGGCGGCTTCTTTGGCGGCTTCTTTGGCGGATCGTCGGGCGGCGGCGGCGGTGGCAGCGTGGTGATCACCTCCACCTCCACGACCTCGGGCGGGTCAACCTCTTCGTCGGGCGGCTCCACTTCGACCTCGGGCGGGTCGAGCTCCACCTCGGGCGGTTCCACCTCTTCGTCCACGGGCGGGGTTTCGACCTCCACCGGCGGCGTGTCGTCGACCAGCAGCACCACGTCGGGCGGTGTCTCCACCTCCACCGG
>CAZKOW010000009.1:71324-73765 GCA_964554455.1 uncultured Sphingopyxis sp.
GCGGCGTGTCGTCGACCAGCAGCACCACGTCGGGCGGTGTCTCCACCTCCACCGGTGGCATTTCGTCGACCACCTCGACGGGCGGCGTATCCTCGACCACTTCGACCGGCGGCGTGTCGTCGACAACGTCCACGGGCGGCGTGTCGACCTCCACGGGCGGCGTCAGCAGCTCGACGGGCGGCGTGTCGACCTCGACCGGCGGGGTTTCGACCTCCACGGGCGGCGTCAGCACCTCGTCGGGCAATGTCTCCTCGTCTTCGGGCAATGTGTCGTCCTCGTCGGGCAATGTCTCGTCGAGCTCGGGCAATGTGTCGTCGACGGGCGGCAGCAGCTCCTCCTCGTCCTCTTCATCGTCATCGTCGTCATCGTCGAGCAGCAGCTCGTCGTCGGGCGGCAGCGGCGGGTCGGGCGGCAGCAGCAGCCATGGCGGCTCCTCGGGTGCCAGCTCGGGCGGATCGTCGGGCAGCAGCGGCGGCTCGTCGGGCGGCAGCTCGTCCTTTGGCGGCAGCAGCAGCTCGTCGTCCAGCAGCTCTTCTTCGTCGAGCAGCAGCTCCTCGTCGGGCGGCAGCGGCGGTTCGGGTGGCAGCAGTGGCTCGTCGGGCGGCAGCAGCGGGTCGAGCGGTGGGTCGAGCGGCGGTAGCAGCTCGTCCAGCTCCTCCTCGTCCTCGTCGAGCAGCAGCTCGTCGTCGGGGGGCAGCAGCGGCGCGACCTCTTCGGGTGCCACTGGCGGCAGCTCGTCCTTTGGCGGCAGCAGCTCGTCCAGCAGCTCCTCTTCGTCGAGCAGCAGCTCGTCCTCGGGCGGCAGCAGCGGCACCACCTCGTCGGGCGCATCGTCGTCCAGCTCCTCTTCGTCGTCGAGCAGCAGCTCGTCTTCGGGCGGCAGCAGCGGTTCGTCGGGTGGCCCGACGCCGGTGCCCGCGCCGCCGATGATGCTGTTGTTCGGTGCCGCCGCCGCCGCGCTGGTTGCGCGCCGCCGGCTGGCCAACAAAAACGGGGTCGTCGCCGAACGCGAGGCCGCATAAGCCATCCACTGGAAGGGCGCTGCAACCCGCCCATCCGCAAAGTCGGGCCGGTAGCGATACCGGCCCGTTTTTTGTGTGCGGCGGCCCCCCTTCGTCGTCCTGAACTTGTTTCAGGACAACATACGGACGGTGGCCCGTTGTCCTAAAACACGTTCCGGACGACGCGGACATTGCAGACGTTTATTGCGCAAACGGGTTCGATGCCGACAGACCCCACCCCAACCCCTCCCCTGAAGGGGAGGGGCTTACGCGCTTGCACCGCCGCACCGCACACGGCATAGGCCGCGCCATGCATGACATTCGCCTGATCCGGCACGAACCCGCCGCCTTTGACGCCGCACTGGCGCGCCGCGGCTTGGCGCCAGTGGCCGAGAGCCTGCTGGCCATCGACAGCGATTTGCGCCGCGTGCAAACCGAATTGCAACAGGCGCAGGCCCGCCGCAACGCCGCGTCCAAGGATATTGGCGCGGCGATGGCGCAAAAGGACATGGCCCGCGCCGACGCGCTGAAGGCCGAAGTGGCGGCGCTGAAAAGCCGCATGGGCGCGCTGGAGGCCGAGGAGGCGCGCCTCGCCGCCGCGGTGAAGGCCGCGCTGGAGATCATCCCCAACCTGCCCGCGCCCGACGTCCCCGACGGCGCGGACGAGGCGGACAATGTCGAAATATCGCGCTGGGGCACCCCGCGCACCTTCGCCTTCACCCCGCGCGAACATGCCGACATCGCCCCGGCGCTGGGCATGGATTTCGACACGGGCGCGCGGTTGTCGGGCGCGCGCTTCACCTTCCTGCGTGGCGACCTGGCCCGCCTGCACCGCGCGCTCGGGCAGTTCATGCTCGACGTGCAGACGCGGGAGCATGGCTATACCGAATGCAACCCGCCGGTGCTGGTCAAGGACGAGGCCATGTATGGCACCGACAAATTGCCGAAATTTGCGGGCGACAGTTTCCACACCAGCGACGAACGCTGGCTGATCCCCACCAGCGAAGTGTCGCTCACCGCCAGCGTCATGGGCGAATTGCTCGACGAGGCCGCGCTGCCCATCCGCCTGACCGCGCTCACCCTCTGCTTCCGCTCCGAAGCGGGGGCGGCGGGGCGCGATACGCGGGGGTTCATCCGCCAGCATCAGTTTGAAAAATGCGAACTGGTCAGCATCGTCAAACCCGAGGAGAGCGAGGCCGAGCACAGCCGCATGACGCGCGCCGCCGAGACGATCCTGGAGCGGCTGGACCTGCCCTATCGCAAGCTGCTCCTCTGCACGGGCGACATGGGCTTCGGCGCGCGCAAAACCTATGATCTGGAGGTGTGGTTGCCGGGGCAGGGCGCGTGGCGCGAGATTTCGTCCTGCTCCAACACCGGGGATTTCCAGGCGCTGCGCATGGGCACGCGCTACCGCGTGGCGGGCGAACAGAAACGCACGGA
>CAZKOW010000009.1:73865-118593 GCA_964554455.1 uncultured Sphingopyxis sp.
ATTCTCCTCACCAATGATGATGGCTATCACGCCCCGGGGCTGGAGGTGCTCGAACGCATCGCCCGCACCCTGTCCGACGACATTTGGGTTTGTGCCCCGGCAGAGGAGCAATCGGGCGCGGGGCATTCGCTCACCCTGGCGCGCCCCGTGCGTGTGCGCCAGCATGGACCGCGGCGCTGGTCCGTGGCAGGCACGCCGACCGACGCGGTGATGATGGCGATTGGCAAGCTGATGCCGCAGCGCCCCGACCTTATCCTGTCGGGCGTCAATCGCGGGGCCAATCTGGGCGATGACATCACCTATTCGGGCACCGTGTCCGCCGCGATCGAAGGCGCGCTGGCGGGCATCAAATCCATCGCGCTGAGCCAGGTTTATGCCAAGGAGGGGATGGGCGACACCGTGCCCTTTGCCGCCGCGGAAGCGTGGGGCGCGCGCGCGCTGGCCCCGTTGCTGGCCATGGATCTGGCCCCGCGCACGGTGATCAACATCAACTTTCCCCCGCTGGCCGCCGACGCAGTGCAGGGCATTCGCGTGTGCCGCCAGGGGTTCCACGATTATGCCCGCGGCAGCATTGTCGAAGGGGTGGACCCGCGCGGTTATCCCTATTTCTGGTTCGGGTTGCACGGCATCGAACATAGCCCCGGCCACGACACCGATCTGGAGGCCATCGACGATGGATTTGTCGCGGTCACGCCCTTGCAGCTTGACCTGACGCACGACGCATCGCTGGCGGGGCTGCGCCGCGCATTTAGCGGGCCGGGACTCTAGCCAGTCGGGCAAGGCTCTGGCATGACGGCCGCCATGCCGCGCTTTGCCCTGCCCTGTCTGATATTGGCCAGCACCGCGCTGGCGGCGTGCATCCCGCAGGGCGCGACCAACCGGCCCGTGCCGCCGCCGCAGGTGCGCGACAATAGTTCGACCATGATCGACCTGCTGCTCGATGACCGGGTGACCGGCGGCGACCCTGCCCCCACCTGGACCATGGCGGACGTCACCGCCAATGCCAGGGCAGTGGCGGCGTCGCGCTATATCGTCCGGCCCGGGGACACGCTGCGCGCGATTGGCGATGCCACCGGGGCGGGGTCAGAGGCGATTGCGCTGGAAAATGATCTGACCGCGCCCTTCACGCTGATCCCGGGGCAGGAGCTGCGCATTCCGGCGGGGCTGTATCACCGGGTGGCGAGCGGCGAGACGGGGATTGCCATTGCCCGCGCCTATGGCGTCGATTGGGGCGACATCATCACGCTGAACGCGCTCAGCGACCCCTATATCCTGCGCATTGGCCAGCGGCTGCGCCTGCCGCGCGGGGCCAGCGCGATGGCGCGCAGCGGGACGGGCAGCCGGGCGGGCAGCGCCGCCGTCGACATTGACGCCATTGCCACGGGCAGCCAGCCCGCGCTAGCCGATGGCACGGCGCCGACCGCGCCCAGCGCCGTGCGGCGCGCACCCGTGACCACCGCCATCGCCGCGCCCGCCGCCTTTTCGGGCCGGTTTCAGTGGCCGATCGATGGCCCGATCCTGGCGCGCTTTGGCCCGCTGGCCCCCGGCAAGGTCAATGACGGCATCAACATCGGCGTGGCGGCGGGCACCCCCATTCGCGCGACCGCCGACGGCGTCGTTGCCTATGCCGGCGACCAGATTGGCGTTTATGGCGGCCTGGTCCTGATCAACCATGGCGATGGCTGGGTCAGCGCCTATGGCCATGCCGAGCGGCTGGACGTGCAGCGGGGCCAGGCCGTTAAGGCCGGCGACATCATCGCCATCGCCGGGGCCACCGGCCAGGTGCAGGTGCCGCAGCTGCATTTCCAGCTGCGCAAGGGCCGCGTCCCCGTTGATCCGCTCAGGCAGTTGCCAGCGAAGTAGCGCGCCGCGCTTTCCACCAATGCCACGCCTGGCGCGCGCGCATCGCGCTGTCAAAGCGCAGTTCGGCGAGCGGGGCATGGAGCGCGACGGCGATGTCGAGCAGTTCGCGCCGCTGTGGCCACAGGCCGTTGATCGTCGCCTCGGTCGCCGCCGAACAGCTGTCAAACTGCGTGATACCCAGCCTGTCCGCCATCGCCATGATCCGGCGCAGCAACAGGATGCCGGGCGCATAGCTCGCAAAGCCTTCATCAAAGCAGCATTTGAAGCCAAAGCCGTGGCCATTGGCCAGGAAAAAGGACGACATGGCAATGGTGCGCCCGCCGACATCCAGCGCCAGGCAGGCGATGGCACCGCGCGCATGGGCGCTGCGCACCACGTCGCGGAACAGCGCCGCGCTGGCGGGGGCAGAGGCGAGCGCGGACCCGGCGCGGCCCTTCCACCCCGCCGCCTCCAGCGTCAGAAACGCGTCGATCCACGCGTCTATATCATCGTCAAGGCCCAGCCGGTGACAGCTCGCCGCGCCATGATCGCGTTCCAGCTTGCGGTCGAGCGAGCGCAGGCGGGCCAGCCGCTTGCTCGACAGGCCGGCATCCAGCGGCAGCGCAGCATCGGCGCTGGGCAGCAGCGCGGCCCGGTCGTGCCGCGCCAGCACCTCAACCATCCGCCCCTCGGCCCCCGCCTGTGCCAGCAGCGCGCGGGTGACGCGGTGATCGGCGGGCATGTCGGCCAGGCACAGCGCCGCCTGGCCCTGCCCCTGCCAATCGAGCGCCGCGAACATCCCGCGCCAAAACGCCGCCTCGCGCCCCCGCCGCACCAGCGGCACACCCAGAAAGCGGTTGGGATTGGCCAGGCCGCGCCAATGCGCCAGCGGCACCCGCCCCAGCCGCGCGGCGGGGGTCAGCACCGCGACGCCATAGCATTCGCCCAGCGCATCGGTGGCAATGCAGATGCGGTGGGCGCCATCGGGGTCAAAATGGGTGAGCACCGCACCGACGAACCAGTCGCTGCCAAAGACGCTGTCCGCGCCGCACTGATCAGACAATCGCGCCCAGCCGGCAAGGTCGCGCGCGTCGAGGTCGCGGAACCGCGCGATGCGAACCCCCGCCATCAGGGGGATGGCGGTGTCGATTTGCACCTGATCAAGCCCCAGCGGGATCATGGGGTCAGCCCCGCGCGGTGCAGCACCCGCGCCGCCAGCGCCTTGCCCGCCGCGCGTCGGGGCCAGGGCGGGATGGGACGCGGGTTCAGCCCCAATTGCCGCAGCGCGCGATTACAACGGTGCGCCGCATCCTGCGCCAGGCTCCAGTCCGATTTCCACGTCAGCGACAACGATATCGATGGCCCCTGCGCCACCGTCACCACATGCGGCGCCTTGAACGGCACGAACAGCGCGTCCCCGGGTGCCAGCCGGTGGTTGCACCCCTGCTGCGCATAAGCGTCATCCCAGGGGAGCAGATTGTCGCCCGTGGCGTGCAACCGTTCCTCATCCGCCGCCGTCAGCCAGGGTTCGGCGGGGGGAAAAGTGCGGAAATCCTTGTCGCCCATGATCTGGAACAGGATGTTATATTCGGGATCGCAGTGAAAGGGCGTCACCATCGCAGCGGACGAGATGAAGATGAAGGCGCGGCAATCGCGCATCGGCCCGGTCCGCGCCTCCACCAGCGCGGCAAAGGGGGCGAGCGCCTGTTCCATCAAGGCGCGGTAATCGGGCAATTGTTCGGCAAAGCGCAGCATGGCCCAGCAGCCGCTGTCGGCGATGGCACATATGGTGCCGGGCGCGCGCGCGGCGGCGTCGGCGGCCATCGCAAAATCGCCGCCCGCGCCGCGATTCGCCGCGCGCAGCTCAACATGCGCCGGGTTCATCCGCGCCGCTGCATCGGCCAGCGCCGCCAGCGACAAGAGCGGATGGCCCACCAGATCATGGCCGAACACGCCCGCGTCCAGCGGATAGAGCGGCGCGAGCGGGCACGGCGCGGGCACGCCCCTTTCCGCCGCCACCGCCTGCTGTCCCCTTGCCATCCGTTCGTTCCACCCGTTTGCCCGATTTATCGAGCGATTTCCGTAGCAAAGGGACGTAAATTTTATTTGAAGATCAACGGGCCGCGCCCCCACCACCCCGGCATAGCCAAAGCCGCGCCAGCCGCTATAGGATGGATCCAGCATGTCGCGTCCCGCCCGCCCCTTTCAGCCGCTCCGCCGCGCCAGCCAGCTGCCGGTGTGGGCCGATGTCGCGGGGCGGCTCAGCCTGGCGATCGCGCTGCTCGCCTTTGTCGTGCTGGTCCACTGGATCGACCGGGCGGGGCTCAAGGACCAGATTGACGGCCATGTCAGCTTTATCGATGTCGTCTATTTCACCATGATTTCGGTGACGACGACGGGCTTTGGCGACATTGTGCCGGTGACCGACCGGTCGCGGCTGGTGGAGGCGCTGATCGTCACGCCGATCCGGGTTGCGGTCATCTTCATCTTTGTCGGCACGGCCTATAGCTTTGTTATCAAACGATCATGGGAAAAATGGCGCATGGCCCGCATTCAACAACAGCTTACCCAGCACATCGTGGTCCTTGGCTTTGGCGTCAGCGGGTCAGAGGCGGTGAAGGAATTGATCGCGCGCGGGACCAACCCGGAGGCGCTGGTGATCATCGACCCCTCGCCCGCGCGGCTGGCGGTGGCCGAAGCCATGGGCTGCAACGTGCTGGAGGGCGACGCGACGCTGGACCAGACATTGATCGATGTGCGCATCGGCGCGGCGCAGGCGGTGCTGGTGTCGGCGGGGCGCGACGATGCCAGCATCCTGATTGTCCTGACCGTCCGGCACCTGGCCCCGCATGTGCCGATCAGCGTCGTCATCCGGCAACAGGATAATGAACTGCTCGCCCGCCAGGCGGGGGCCAGCAATGTCATCAATCCGGTCAGCTTTACCGGGCTGCTGCTTGCCGGATCGGCCCAGGGCGCGCATATCGCCGACTATATGGCCGACCTGGCCTCGGTCACGGGAAAGGTTCAGCTGAATGAACGCCCGGTGGCGGCAGATGAAGTCGGCCAAAGCCTGGATCAGCTGACCAGCGGCGGGCGCGGGCTGCGCATCTATCGCGGCGGCAAACCCTTTGGCTTTTGGGAACCCGAAACCCGCGCGCTGCAACCCGGCGACACCATTGTCGAGGTCATCCGCTGCGAAGGGTGCGAGGCGGATTAACCCATCGCCACAAACACCGCGCCCATGGCCGTATAGAAGGCCAGCCAATAGCCCGCATCGATCAGGAACAGGGTCAGGCTGGCGCGGCTGAACAGATAATTGGTGCCAAGGGCGGGGATGATGAAACCCAGGGCAATGCCGCTGGATATCATCATCGTCTGGCGCGGCGCGGGATCAAAATGGGCGAGCAGATGCCCCAGAAACACCGCCGACACGATGCTGAGCGCAAAGGTGGTGCCATAGATTTTGACCATATTGCCCTTGGCCAGCTCTTCCTCAGTAAAGCCGTGCTGTGCCATCCATGCCTTGCCGAGCAAGGGCCCATACCACAGCCCGCCGACCAGAAACCCCGCCAGCGCCGCCACGATGATGGTGAGCCAATTGTCCCAGAACATGTGCTGCCTCCCCCTCAAATATTCACCCCCACCAGAATGCGCCCGGCGTCCCGCTTTGGCAAGGTTCGTTACCCCCACTCGCCTTTCGCACGCGCACTCCCTCATCGTCACCCACACTCCCTCAGCGTCACCCCGGGCTCGACCCGGGGTCCAGCTTTCCAGCCTGCAGTTCACGCCGCACGCTGGACCGCGGCGCGGGGGCCGGGGTGACGCGGGGGAGGGTGTGGTGCAACCATGCGCCAGCCTCCTCCCCCCGGCCCGGCGTGACAAGCCGTGCCATTTGCCCTAAACGCGCCCGCGCCATGACTGTCAAAACCCTTCCGCCCCAGCCGAAAGTCGGCATGGTTTCATTGGGATGCCCCAAGGCGCTGGTCGACAGCGAGCGCATTCTGACCAAGCTGCGCGCCGATGGCTATGCGATGAGCGCCGATTATGCCGGGGCCGATGTCGTGCTGGTCAACACCTGCGGCTTTCTCGATTCGGCGAAGGAGGAAAGCCTGGAGGCGATTGGCGAAGCGATGGCCGAAAATGGCCGCGTCATCGTCACGGGGTGCATGGGCAAGGAAGCCGATGTCATCCGCGCGCGCTTTCCCGGCGTGCTCGCGGTCACCGGCGCGCATCAATATGAGGATGTGGTCGCCGCCGTCCACGACGCCGCGCCGCCGACGCAGGGGCCGTTCGTTGATCTGGTCCCCGGCCTCGATGAAGGCGGGCTGAAGCTCACCCCGCGCCACTACAGCTATCTCAAGATTTCCGAAGGCTGCAACCATGCTTGCGCCTTTTGCATCATCCCCGATCTGCGCGGCAAGCTGGTCAGCCGCCGGATCGACGCCGTGCTGCGCGAGGCGGAAAAGCTGGTCGCGGCGGGGACGAAAGAATTGCTGGTGATCAGCCAGGACACGTCGGCCTATGGCGTCGACACGCGCCACGAGCCGCGCCAGTGGCACGGGCGCGAGGTGCGCGCGCACATGACCGATCTGGCCCGCGAACTGGGCCAGCTGCGCACGCATGAAGGCCGCAGCCCATGGGTCCGGCTCCATTATGTCTATCCCTACCCCCATGTCGACGCGGTCATCCCGTTGATGGCCGAAGGGTTGCTGACCCCCTATCTCGACATCCCCTTTCAGCATGCTGCGCCCAAGGTGCTCAAAGCCATGCGCCGCCCGGCGAACGAGGCGAAGGTGCTCGAACGGCTGCGCGACTGGCGCAGCATTGCGCCCGACATTGCGGTGCGATCCAGCTTCGTCGTCGGCTTTCCGGGCGAGACAGAGGCGGATTTCCAATATCTGCTCGACTGGCTGGACGAAGCGCAGCTCGACCGGGTGGGCGCCTTCCGCTTTGAACCCGTCGCCGGTGCGCGCGCCAACGCCCTGCCCGACCCGGTGCCCGAAGACGTCAAGGAAGAGCGGTTTCAGCGCATCATGGCCAAAACCGCCGCGATCAGCGCCGCCAAGCTCGCTGCGAAAATCGGCCGCACCCTGCCCGTCATTATCGACGACGTGGGCGAACCCGATGACGACGATCCGGATTGGGACGGCAGCATCGGCGCAACGGGCCGCAGCCAGGCCGACGCGCCCGAAATCGACGGCCATGTTTACCTGCGCGATGTGACACCGGCGCTGAAACCGGGTGACATTGTCGATGTGCTGGTCGAAGATGCGGACGAGCACGACCTGTTCGGGGTCACTGTTTAGAGCAAGTGCTGGGGGGCATGATGGCGGCAAGGGGGATGGGCGCACGCGGCGCGGCGATTGCGGCCATGCTGCTCGCTGCCTGCACCCCGGCGGCCAGCACCGATGTCGAACCACCGCCGCGCGCCACCGATGCCGCGCCGCCCGCGCGCGACACGTCGATGCTGGCGGTGCCGGTGGAGGCGAGCATCGCGCCGCTGAAGGCGGAGCTGGAGCGCGCGGTGCCGCGCACCTTGTGGACTATCAACCGGCGCGAGAAACGCTGCATCAAGCCGCAGCGCGTCAAGATGCTGGGCGAAAGTTTCGCCATCACCCCGCCCATCGCCTGCACTATCGTCGGGCAGGTTACCCGCGGCCGCCTGAGCTTTCGCGGCGAGGGGCGCGACATCGTCATCGACATGCCGATCACCGCGCGGGTGAGCGCGCGGGACGTGGGCGGCGTGCTGAAAGGGGAAACGGCCACCGCGTCGGCCATGGTCCATGCGCGCGTCACGCTGGATGTCCGGCCCGATTGGCGCATGACCGGGCGGGCACGGCTGCGCTATGGCTGGACGCGCGCGCCGGGCATTGATTTTCTGGGCCAACGGATCACCTTCACCGACCAGGCCGACCGCGCGCTCGCCCCGGTGATCCGCGATGTCGAAGCGCAAGTGGCGCGTGAGGTGGGCCGCATCAACCTGCGCCAGCAGGCCGCCGCCGTCTGGCAAGAGGCCTTTGCCGTCGTGTCGCTGAACCGCGAAAATCCGCCGGTTTGGATGCGCGTGACGCCGCAGCGCATCCTGTTTGGCGGCTATCGGTTGCAGGGCCAGCGGCTGTCGCTGCAATTGGGGGTAGAGGCGATTGGCGAGACGTTCGTCACCGCGCGGCCCGACGCGCCCGTGCCGACCCCGCTGCCCAATCTGGTCGCCGAACCCATTGTTCCCCGGCTGGACGTGCGCGTGCCCGTCATCGCCGATTATGCGGCGCTGGAGCCGGTGATCGCCCGCGCGCTGGCCAAACGCTCGCTCCGCCCCTTTGACCTGCCCGCGCTGGGCCCGGTCGACGCCAGCTTTGGCAAGGTCACTGTCTATGGCACCCCTGGCGGGCGCATCGCGGTGGGGCTGGAGCTGGAGGCCAAGGCGCAATCGCGCAAGGGCGAAACGACGAAGGGCATGGTGTGGGTCACCGCGTTGCCGGTAACCACGCCGGGCAGCGCGGAGGTGCGCTTTACCGGGGTGGAGGTGATGGGCGACACCGATGGCCTTTACGGGGACCTGCTGCTGACGCTGGCACGCGACAAGCAATTTGCGCCGGTGATTGCCGAGGCGCTGACCCAGAATTTCGCCCGCGATCTGGACAGCCTGAAAACCAAGATCCGCGCCGCCGTGGCCGATCGGCGCGAAGGCGACCTGCGCATCCGGACCAGCGTCGACGGCTTTGAAACCGGGCAGATTACCGCCTATGGCAATGGCCTCTATCTGCCCGTGCGGATGACCGGGACGGCCAAGGTCGATGTGGTGGCGGCCAAGGCCCGCGCTTCGCGCTGAACGGGCGGGCGACGTCGCTCAGCCCTTCATCGCTCTCACCCCCCCGTCACCCCGGCCCCCGAGCCGGGGTCCAGCCTTTTCCCAAGCCGTTGCCAGCTAAGCTGGACCCCGGGTCGAGCCCGGGGTGACGGGGTGGTGTGCTGATGATTTGGGTCCGCAATCAGGGCTCACGCCAAGGCGCTAAGCCGCCAAGCAACCTGCCAACGCAGCCAACGGCGTGCAGACAATCCTCTATTAATCAATCCTTTAACACCTTAGCGTCTTGGCCCCTTAGCGTGAATCCCCCCTCCGTCACCCCGGCCCCCGAGCCGGGGTCCAGCTGAACGCCGTGCCGTTGCCAGCGAAGCTGGACCCCGGGTCGAGCCCGGGGTGACGGAGAGGCGGAGCGGCGGGAGGTGAGGAGCGCGCACCAAAATCGGTGTCCATCTTGCAGAGCTACGCAAGCCGCGCGACAAGCGCCGCCATGCTGGCGCGCCTTTTTCCTGACCGCTTCGTTCCCATTTTGCTCGCCACCATTGTCGCGGCCAGCCTGGTGCCGGTCAGCGGCGCGGCAGCGGGCATCGCGCAGCATATTGCGACGGCCGCCATCGTCCTGCTCTTCTTTCTGAACGGTGTGCGCCTGCCGCGCCAAGAGGTGGTGGCGGCGCTGCGCAACCTTCGGCTGATCGGGGCGGCGCTGGCCTTTTGCTATGTCGCCATGCCCGCCATCGGCTGGTTGCTTTACCGCGCCGCCGAACCGCTGGTGCCGCACCTGATTGCGCTCGGCTTTCTCTATTGCGGCATTTTGCCTTCTACGGTTCAGTCGGCGACGGGCGCGACCGGCATGGCGAAGTGCGACGTGGCGGCGAGCGTGGTGCTCGCTGCGCTGCTCAACCTGGTGGGCGTGCTGTTGTCGCCGTTGCTGTTCGCGGCGCTCGACGGGCGCGCGGCACTGATCAACAGCGATGCCGAGCTGCGCATCATCCTCATCCTCCTCCTCCCCTTCATGCTGGGGCAGGTGGCGCAGCGCTGGCTGCGGGCCGCAGTCACAGCGCGGCCCGGGCTGGTGCGCACGCTGGATCGCAGCGTCATCGCCATTGCCGTCTATGTCGCCTTTTCCGGGGCGGTCGTTGGCGGGCTGTGGGATCGGCTGCACGCCGCCGACCTGGCCGTGGTGGGCAGCGGTATCGCGCTGTTCCTGCTGGCGGGCTATGGCGGTGCCTGGGCGCTGGGCGGCGCGGCGGGCCTGGCCCTGCCCCAGCGCGTCAGCCTGATGTTCGCGGGCGCGCAGAAAAGCATTGCGGTCGGCGCGCCGCTGGCTGCCATGCTGTTCCCCCCGGCGACGGCGGGCATGGTGCTGGTGGTTATCCTGGGCTATCATATGGCGCAACTCATGGTCGCGGCGTGGATTGCACCTTTGATGGCAGCGCGGGTTGATGCCGCAGCGGCGTCCTGATGGAAAGTCGGCGTCCTAGTTGAATAATACAGTGCGCCATGCCATATGGCAGGGCGCAAGGGGTCTGAAAGGCAAAGAGGAAGATGAGCGAACCCACGGCAACCGCAACCGCCACGGCCACCGATGATCTGGTGCTGACCCCGCCCGACCCACTGCCGCCCGTAACGGCGGAAAAGGCCGCGGGGCTGGTCCCCTTGAGCGGCGAGCAGAAATCCAAGCTGGAAGAGCGGGTGGACGGCTTTATCGACGACCTGGTGGCGCAGGATGCCAACAGCCCCGCCTTTGGCCAAAAGGTGGACCAGATCACCAATATGGGCCGCAAGGAAATGCTGGAGGCGGCGAGCCTGTCCAACCGCTTCCTCGACCGCCCGGTCAAGGCGATGGAGCGCGACAGCGACATCGGCCAGAATCTGATCGAACTCAGGAACACCGTCGAACGGCTCGACCCGTCCGCCAATGGTAAACTGCTGAGCAAACGCGGTTTTCTGGACCGATTTTTTGGCAGCGGGGTCACCAATTATTTCGCCAAATATCGCTCGGCCCAGACGCATATCAGCGGCATCCTGACCGCGCTGGCCAATGGCAAGGACGAGCTGACGATGGACAATGCCGCCATCGACGTCGAGCGGCGCAAACTGTGGGAGGCGATGGGCAAGCTGGAGCAGATGGTCCATATCAGCCGCACGCTGGACGAACGGCTGGAGGCCAAGGCCGCTGAACTGGACGGCACCGACCCCGCCAAGGCCAAGGTGCTGCGCGAAAGCGCGCTGTTTTACGCGCGGCAGCGGACGCAGGATCTGCTCACCCAAATGGCAGTGACGGTGCAGGGCTATCTGGCGCTCGACCTCGTCAAGAAGAATAATGTCGAACTGGTGAAGGGGGTGGACCGCGCCAGCACCACCACCGTCGGCGCGCTGAAAACCGCGATCACCGTGGCGCAGGCGATGACCAACCAGAAATTGGTGCTGGAACAGATTACCGCGCTCAACACCACGACCGCGAACATCATCGACGGCACGTCCAAAATGCTGAAGGACAATACGGCGCGCATCCATGAACAGGCAGCGACGAGCACAATCCCCGTCGAAACGCTGCAACGCGCGTTCCAGAATATCTATGACACGATGGACGCCATCGACACCTTCAAGCTGCGCGCGCTCGACACGATGAAGGCCACCGTCACCACGCTGGAGGGCGAGGTCGCCAAGTCCAAGGGCTATATCGCGCGGGCCGAGGGTGCAGCGCAGGCGCAGGCCAGTGTCGGCGGGGCGGACAGCCCCCTCGCCGCGCTCGACGGCTGAACGGAGCCGCCGCGATGATCAGCGAAGTCGATCAGATGATCGCCAAGGCCGAGGCCGCCATCGACAGCACGCGGTTCCGCCGCCATTTGATTGGCAACAAGAGCAAGGCGCTGCGCCGCGCGCATCGCTGGCGCAAGCTGGGGCGCATGTTCATGGCCGTTGGCGCGGTGCTGGTCGGTGCCGTCCTGTTCGGCGCGTTCGTCACCCCGCTCGGGTTTTTCGGATCGCTGCTGACGATGATGCTGATGTTCGCGGCGCTCTATATCTTCGCCGTATTTCCCCGATTCCCGGAACAGCGCGCCGAAGAGCTGCCGCGCGTTGACCTCAAGCAATTGGCGGGGCGCACCGAAATCTGGCTAGAGGCGCAGCGCCCAGCGCTGCCCGCGCCTGCCAAGACGCTGGTCGATGGTATCGGGGTGCAGCTGGACCTGCTCGCCCCGCAATTGCAGGCGTTGGACCCCGCCACCCCGGCGGCGGCCAATATCCGAAAGCTGGTCGGCGAAGATTTGCCCGAACTGGTCGGCGGCTATCGCCGCATCCCCGAACCGCTGCGCCGCGAAGCGCATGCCGGGCGCACCCCCGACGACCAGCTGGTCGAAGGATTAAAGCTGATCGAGCGCGAAATCGGCAGCGCAGCGCGCACATTGGCTGCGGGCAAGCTCGACGAGCTGGCGACGCGGGGGCGCTATCTGGAACTGAAATATCAGGGTGCGGGCGACGATCCAGGACGCGGCTGAGGCGCGCCATTGCTACCGAACAACTTGGATCCAATGCAGGCGGGGTGTTTGCACATCCAAAGCGGCCACTTGCTATATCTTTAACATGTCAAGCAAGGGATCAAACGCATAAAGTGCCGCGCGTCGTCCCGCCGCGGGCTGCAATGTGCGCAACAAATTTGCGTCAACGAGGCGCCGGGAGATTGCGCGGGCCGATGATGGCGGGATTCCTGAACGATCCACAAAACGGTCGTTACGAAAAATCGGACTGGCGAACAGAAAATCCAGTGCTTGGTCATGGAATTGTGAATTAAGGACGACACGAAACAAGTCTCGCATTTCACCATATAATGCGGCAATTTTGTCAGCAGTTTGAATGTTAACTGTCGCTTGCGCGCGCATCGCTTCAAGAAAGAAAATTGTCCAGGCAGTCCATTCACCATTGGCCGACACGGCGCGCATCCGATCGATATATTGCCCTTTATGCTCCTCGAAGTAGCCTGAAACAAAGAAGTTAGGCTGACTGATAATGCCAAGCTTCCAAAGCATCAGCGTTATTAGCATGCGGCCAATTCGACCATTGCCATCTTCGAACGGATGAAGTGCTTCAAATTCCACGTGCGTCAATGCAGTGCGTATAAGCGGCCGCATTGCACTTTCTGTCATGAAATTCACCAAGTTGGCCATCGCAGGAGCTAACTGCTCAGGTGCGATAGGCACGAAAGATATTTTTCTGCTGCGATCGTCGCCGATGTAATTCTGTTCAACTTTATAGGAACCCGGGCGTCGTTGAGCACCTCGACCGAAGGAGAGCAACTGCTGATGCGCGCTGCGGATTAAATGCTCACTCAGCGGAGCGCCATCGGCAAGTGCCTGTTGCGCATTCCGCAAGGCACGCGCGTACAAAAAAGTCTCAATATCATCGTTGCGCGCTTGTCGATACGGGTCGGCTGCCCCTGCGTCCTCCTCTGCTTCAAGTCGATATAATTCCTCAATCGTCGAAATCGTCCCTTCCATTCGTGACGAGCTGACTGCATCTTGGCGGCGCAACGGCGCGACGAACAGCTCGCTGTTGACCATGTTGGTCATCTTTGCATCGTAGCGAGCGAGTGCGGATGCTGCTTCATCTAACGGGCCAAGAAGTGCTCCATAGTCGAGCTCAATTGGCGGAAAGGCCCCCACATGGTAATGGACGGCATCGGTCAGGTCGATCGGTTTGACGCTCATTCGATGCCGCATCCTGTCATCAACGTGGGTTGATTGCTCGGCGTTAGCATCAACTTGGCTTGACGACAATATGGGCCCCAATTCCGATATCAATTGGCTCGGCTTTCCTCGGTAGTTTTTCCATCCCAATCTTTGGGAAGCTAGACCTCAAACCCGAAGTTAATGAAAGCAATGGCCAACGAGAGAGCATTTGGCCAACCCAATGCCAATTTTTATACCGCTGGCTGCCGGCAAGCTCGACGAGCTGGCGACGCGGGGGCGCTATCTGGAACTGAAATATCAGGGCGCGGGCGAGGATCCGGGCCGCGACTGAGGCGCGCCATTATTGCCCACCAGCACGAGCAGGATCAACACCGCGGGCAGCGCGACCAGCCAGCCGTCGAGCGCGACGCCCAGCGCGCGTGCCAACGCCAGCCCGGCCAGCAATGCTGCGACCAATGCGGCGAAATCGGTGAGCAACCCGCGTGCATAGCGCCGTTCGGCGCGGTGCAGCCGGGCCATTTCGTCCACTGCCACATCGACGCGCGCCGCGAACAGGCGGTCGGGCGCGCGCGGCGGCGGGGCCAAAAAGGCGCTGAGCCGTGCATCAAAATCGGGATCGGTCATGCCCGCTCTCCTGCAGCGATCAGCCCTTGTAGCTTGTCGCGGCCGCGCTGGACCAGCGATTTGACAGACCCCAGCGGCAGGCCCAAAATGGCCGCCGCCTCGGCATGCGAATGGCCATGGCCCAGGCACAGCGTCATCGCCGCGCGCTCCCCATCGCCCAGCGCGGCAAAGAGCCGGTCAAGGTCGAGCGCCGCACCGCTTTCGGGGTCAGCGACCGGGTCGGCGGGCGGTTCGGCCGCCAGCATCGCCGCGCGGCGGCCTTCGCGGCGGCGGCGGTCGAGGAACAGCCGCCAGCCAATGCCCGCGACCCAGCCGAACCAGCTGCCCTCCCCCCGATAATCGCCGCCGCGCTGCCACGCGCGCAGCAAGGCGTCCTGCGCCAGCTCATCGCCCTCGGCCTCGCCCGCAACCCGGCCCAGAAAGCCGCGCAGCCGCGCCTCGTGCCGCAACACCAGCTGTTGAAAGGCGCGCCGGTCGCCCGCCGCCACCAATCGGGAGAGGGTGGCATCATCATCCGCGTGCAGCGGCCTGCTCCTCGGCCTGCTCGCGCTTTTGCAGGCGGCGGCTGACCATCAGCGCCGCGCCGACGAACAGCGGGAACAGTGCTGAGCCCAGCGAGCCCCGGATCACCTCATCCTCGCCATGCACCAGCCCAAAGCCAGCGATGGCAAAGCCGATGGCGATCAGCACGAGCGCCAGCCGGTCATCACCGCCGCCGCCGCCGGGCGCACGCCGGGGCCCTTCGCCCGCCAGCTCATAGGGTTTGTTGAGTTTGTCGATCAGCGCGCCCGCGTCGCCCGACTTGGCCTCAATCGCCTTGCGCACCGACCGGTGGATCATGAAGGCATGGATGATGCGCGCCAGCAGGAACAGGCCGATGGCAAACATCGCCGCGACCGCCGCATTGCCCAGCATGTCGAACAGGCTGTCAAAAATGATGACCACATCCGATTCAGGCGGTTTGGCGGGCAGGTAGGCGGCGACCTGCCCCGGATCGATATATTGCGCCACGGCCTCTGCCGTTATTGGCGGCTGTGGCGGTTGCACTGCCGCGCCGACGCGCGCGGCTTCGGCGGCCTGGGCGGCGGCATCGATGGGCACGGCACCGGCCTGGGCCACGATTGCATAAGGGGTCAGCATGTTTCTTCTCCTGTCAGCGCCCGGCACCGCGCGCGCGCATGGGCAAATTTGCGTCGGCGGCGGACACTGGCCAGCACCAGACCCCCGGGGAGAGGCAGGGTCAACACCCATATGGCCGCCACCGACGCCCCGGCACAGCGCCGGGACAAAGACAGGACGTCACCACCCGCGCCATTGGATGCAGGGCGACAAGATTTTTTGCGCGATGAAGGAAATGGATGCCCCGTGAGGATTCGAACCTCAATAGACGGAATCAGAATCCGTAGTCTTACCATTAGACGACGGGGCAATCGGTTGGCGCGATTAGGGTTGGGGGCGCGCGATGTCAAGCAGGCGCACGGCGAGGCGTGCCGCGCAAGCCGCTTGTCAGCGCAGCATTCGGCGCTAGCATTGCACATGTGACAAGACCGTCAGCCCTGCGCTTGTCAAAGGGCGTTTCGCGGCGGGGCGCGCTTCGACAGGCTCAGCGCTACGGTGTTGAAGACGCGCATGGGGGAGCGGCTAATTCCATGCGACATATCGCCATCATCGGGTCGGGTCCGGCGGGATATTATACCGCAGAGGCGCTGCAAAAGGCCGAGGATATCGCCATTGATGTCATCGACCGCCTGCCCGTTCCCTATGGGCTGATCCGCACGGGCGTTGCCCCCGACCATCAATCGATCAAGGCGGTCGCCCGCCGCTATGAAGGCGTGGCGCTGGCCGACAATGTCCGCTTTGTCGGGCATGTTGCGGTGGGCGAGGCGGTGTCGGTCGATGAACTGACCGGCCTGTATGACGCCGTCATCCTGGCGACCGGCGCGCCGACCGACCGGCCGCTGGGCATCCCCGGCGAGAGACTGCCCGGTGTCATCGGCAGCGCCGCCTTTGTCGGCTGGTATAATGGCCACCCCGATTATGCGGCGCTGAACCCGCCGCTGGGCGACGCCGGGGTGGTGGTGATCGGCAATGGCAATGTCGCGCTGGACGTCGCGCGCATCCTGTCAAAGACTCCGGCGGAATTTGCGGGCAGCGACATTGTCGCGCACGCCCGCGACGCGCTTGCCAGCAGCGCGGTGCGGCACATCCACATATTGGGACGGCGCGGCCCGCACCAGATTGCGATGACGCCCAAAGAGCTGGGCGAGCTTGCCCATCTGGAGCGCGCATCGCCCCGCGTCGACCCCGCCGACCTGCCCGATGCGGGCGAGGACGCGCTGCTGGAACCCGGCATGCGCAAATCGGTGACGCATTTGCGCAGCTTTGCCGCCAATCCGGTCGCCAAGCCGGTGACCATCGACTTTGACTTTTTCGCCATGCCGGTGGCGATCGAGGGCGATGACCGGGCGCGCCGCGTGATTGTGGAGCGGACGCGGCTGGACGCGGACCTGCGGTCGCAGCCGACGGGCGAAACCTATGCCATTGACGCCGGGCTCGTCATCGCCTGCATCGGCTATCAAACGCCGCCCATTCCCGGGGTTCCCTATGAACATGGGCGCGGGCGGTTTGCCAGCGACGATGGGCGGATTTTGCCGGGGCTTTATTGCGTCGGTTGGGCGCGGCGCGGGCCGAGCGGCACCATCGGCACCAACAAGCCCGATGGCGCGCGCATTGCCGACATGGTGCTGGCCGATATCGGGCGTGGCGCGGGGAAGGCAGGCCGCCCGGGGCTTCATGCGCTGCTCGTCGCGCGCGGCGTGGACCCCGTCACCTTCAACGATTGGCGCAAGATTGACGCCGCCGAAGTCGCCGCCGCGATCGCGGGCAATCCGCGCGAAAAATTCGTATCCATCGACGCGATGCTGGGCGCAGCAGGCCGATGACGCGCGCGCCGGTGCGCACGGCGCTGCGCTGGTTGCTGGCGGCCTTTTATGCCTTTGCGGGCTATGCCCATCTCGCGCGGCCCGAGGGGTTTATTGCCATCACCCCGGCGTGGGTCCCGGCGCCCGAGCTGGTTGTCGCGCTGACCGGCATCGCCGAAATTGCCGGGGCCCTGGGCCTGTTGTGGAAACCGGTGCGGCGCTGGGCGGGTATCGGCCTGGCGCTTTATGCGCTGTGCGTGTGGCCCGCCAATTTCAACCATGCGCTCAATGACATCACGGTCAGCGGGACCAATCTGGACTGGGGCTATCACGGCCCGCGCCTGATTGCCCAGCCGCTGATCATCTGGCTGGCGCTCTGGGTGGGCGAGGTGGTGGATTGGCCGTTCGGAAAGGCCAAACCGCTCGCTTAGCGGACCCAATCCGCTCTAATCCCCGCTTGTCCTGAGCTTGTCGAAGCCTGTCCTGAGCGCCTGCCGTGCAGGGAGTCGAAGGGGACCGTTCTTCCCTTGACCATCGCAAGAAAAGAACAGCCGTTGGCGCTCCGCGCCCTCTTCGAGTCCGACAAGCTCAGGGCGAACGGTTAGGGAGTGAAAAAGCCCTACTTCACCGCCGTCTCGATCACCGGCGCGCCCTTCTGGCTCGCTGCATAGGCCTCGACCGCTTTCAACACCCGCAGCGCATTGCCGTTGGAAATGGCCTGCAATTCGGCCTGCGTATAGCCGCGCCGGGCGAGTTCGGTGAACAGGGCGGGATAGGTCGACACATCCTCCAGCCCCTGCGGCACCGTGTCGATGCCGTCATAATCGCCGCCGATGCCGATATGCGCCACCCCAATGGCTTTGCGAATATGGTCGATATGGTCCGCGACATCGGCAATGGTCGCGCGCGGGGCCGGATTGGCCTTGTCCCAGGCGGCAAGGCCCGCCTTCACCATCTCCGGACGGTCAGGGAATTCGGCCTTTGACCGCGCATCTTCACCCGTGCGGGCCAGGCCGTGGGCGCGCACCTTCGCGCTCACAAAGCCGGGAACAAAGGTGACCATGACAATCCCGCCATTGGCCCGCACCAGCGGCAGCACCGCGTCGGGCACATTGCGCGGGTGATCGGTCACGCCCTTCGCGCTCGAATGACTGAAGATCACCGGGGCCTTGGCCTCTTCCAGCGCGTCGCGCATCGTCGCTTCGCTGACATGGCTCAGGTCGACGATCATGCCGATGCGGTTCATCTCGCGCACCACCAGCCGCCCGAAATCGGTGAGCCCGTCATGCTGCGGCGCATCGGTGGCGCTGTCGGCCCAGGGGACATTCCTGCTGTGGGTCAGCGTCATGTAGCGCACGCCCATGCCATACATTTCGCGCAGCACGCCCAGCGAGGAGCCAATGCTCTGCCCCCCCTCTATTCCCAGCATGCCGGCGATCTTGCCCGCCTTCATCGCGCGCTCCAGCTCGGCGCTATTTTCGGCGAGCATCAGTTCGGCGGGGTATCGCGCAGCGAGGCGGCGCATCACGTCAATCTGTTCGACCGTCTGCTGCACTGCCAGCTGTTCATTGACATTGCTGGGAACATAGACCGACCAATATTGCGCCCCCACACCCCCGGCGCGCAGCCGCCGCAAATCCGTGTGCATCACGCCGCGCTGCGGGTGGCTGTGCATGTCGGTGGTGTCGTGAAAGTCAAAATCGCGCAGCACATTGCCCACGCGCTGGCGCAGCGTCCAGGGCACATCATTATGCCCGTCAAAAATGGGGGCAGCCTTGAGCGCAGCCGCCGCGATGGCCTCGGGCGTCGGGGGTGCTTTCTGGGCGCTGACAGGGGCGGCGACAAAGGCGAGTGCGGCGAGAGTGCCAAGCAGGATGGTTCTGGTCATGCCGACGGCATAGCGCAGCTTGGCACAAAATCGAGCGGGAAGTTTGCTGGCAAAAATCCGGGCCGTCCGCCCTTGACGCCAACCCCCATCCCGCCCAGCCTCAATTCATGACCTATTTCGACGACTGGCGCGCGCGCTCGCCCCATTATGATGACACGCACGAAGCCTTGGCTCAGTCAGTGCGGCGGTTCGTCGCGCAGGAGATTGCCCCGCATATTGACCGGTGGGAGGCCGAGGGCGAATTGCCGCGCGACCTGCACCGCAAGGCGGCGGCGGCGGGCATCCTGGGCCTGCGCTATCCCGAGGAATATGGCGGGCACAGCGCGGGCTTTGATGTGTTTCACGGGCTGGTGCTGACCGAGGAATTGGCTGCCGTGGGCGCGGGCGGGCTGTCGGCCAGCCTGATGACGCATGGCATCGGCCTGCCGCCGGTTCTCGCGCTCGGGTCCGACGAACTGAAGCAGCGCGTGGCCCCCCCGGTGCTGGCGGGGGACAAGATCATCGCGCTGGGGATTACCGAGGCGGGCGGCGGCAGCGACGTCGCCAACCTGACCACCACCGCCGTGCGGCAGGGCGATGCCTTTATCGTCAATGGCGGCAAGATGTTCATCACTAGCGGCATGCGGGCCGACTGGCTGACCTGCGCCGTGCGCACCGGCGGCGCTGGGGCCGGGGGCATATCGTTGCTGCTGATCGACATGGACGCCCCCGGTGTGGCGCGGACCCGGCTCGACAAAATGGGTTGGCGGTGCAGCGACACCGCCGCCATTCATTTCACCGACGTGCGCGTGCCCGCGGACAATCTGATTGGCCCGGAAAATGGCGGCTTCATTGGCATCATGCGCAATTTCAACAGCGAACGGCTGGGCATGGCGATGGGCTGCTGCGCCTATGCCCGCGTCGCGCTGGCAGAGGCGGCGGACTGGGCGCAGCAGCGCGTCACCTTTGGCAAGCCGCTGGTCGGGCACCAGTCAATCCGCATCAAATTGGCCGACATGGCGCGCCAGATTGACGCGACGCAGGCGTGGGTCGATCTGTGCGCCTGGCAAGTGAAGGAGGGCCGCGATCGGCCCGCCGATTTCGCGATGCTGAAGGTTCAGGCCACCCGCATGCTGGAACATGTCGCGCGCGAGGCGGCGCAGATATTGGGCGGGGCAAGCTATATCACCGGCAGCAAGGTCGAGCGCATCTACCGCGAAGTGCGCGTCAACGCGATTGGCGGCGGCAGCGAGGAGATTATGCTCGACCTGGCCGGTCGCCAGCTGTTCGGCGGCGGGCGTTAGCGCGGCTTGCGGCCAGTGGGGAAGCGGTCTAGTTTTCTGCCACCTGGGGGATGGTAGCGGGGATGGATATGGCCGAAACGGCGCGGCGCGCGGCGATGCCGCGGTTCTTTCTGATCTTAACGGCATTGCTGGCGGCGCTGCTCGCCTGGGGCTTTGCCGAAAGCTTTTTCCTGTTGCCTATCAACGATGCGCCTGCGCTGCCCATCCATTATATTGTCCATGGCGTGGCGGGGACGGCGTGGATTGCGCTTTTGGGTTGGCAAAGCTGGCTGATCCGCACGCGCCGCCATGCCGACCATCGCCGCAATGGCATGGCGGGCGCGGCCATCGCGCTGATCCTGATTGTCACCAGCCTGTGGATCATCATCGCCGATGTGATCGATCCCGCGCCGCCGACCAACGGGTTCAGCGAGGCAGCGATCCTGCTGATCCGCGGGTCGACCGCCTTGCTCTTCACCCTGTTGGTCGTGCTGGGCTTTCGCGCGCGGCGCACCCCCGATTACCACAAACGCTATATGGTCCTCGCGACGATCGTGATGATGGCCCCGGCGATGGTGCGCATCACCCGCATGTTTCGCGACAGCGGCCTGCCGCCCCTGCTGCTCAACGGCGGGTTCTTGGCCAGCCTGCTGACGCTGGCGCTGATGGTCTATGACTGGCGGACGCGGGGGCGGCTGCACCCCGTCACCCTGTGGGTGGGCGGCGGCTTCATCCTGTGGGCCTATGTCCGCTTGCCGGTCGCGCGGTCGGACGGTTGGGCGGCGCTGGCTGACCCGCTGGTGGCGCTGGCGCAGGGGCGGTAACGCCAAAGCCCCCGCGCGCCAAAGCCCTTGACCCCTGCGGCCCGCCCGTCCATTCCCCGGGGCATGGCCGAAGATGTGCAAGACAGTCTGATTCCGTACGACGAAATCGTGCAAGAGGCGCTGCGCGCCGTCGTCGGGCGTGTCCTGTCCCAGGTTCAGGGCGGCGGCCTGCCCGGCGCGCATCATTTCTATATCACCTTCAAGACGCAGGCGCCCGGCGTCGCCATCCCCGCGCATCTCACCGAAAAATTCCCCGATGAAATGACCATCGTGCTGCAAAACCGCTTTTGGGACCTGGTGGTTGGCGAGGCAGGGTTCAGCGTCAAATTGTCGTTCAATCAGGTCACGTCGCAGCTCGACATCCCCTATGCGGCAATCACCGCCTTTGTGGACCCGTCGGTGGATTTTGGCCTGCAATTTCATGTCGAGGACACGGGCTTTGCCCCCGAACCCCATGAACGCGCCGAAAATGACGCGCCGCCCGCGGGCGCCGACGATGGGTCGAATGTGGTGACGGTGGATTTCGGCAAGAAGCGGTGATGGCCAGCGCCGCACCACCAGCCATCCGCACCGAAACCGACAGCTTTGGCCCCATCGACGTCCCTGCCGCCGCCTATTGGGGCGCGCAGACGCAGCGGAGCCTGGGCAATTTCCCCTTTCCGCCGCACGAGCGCATGCCCATTGGCATCATCCATGCGCTGGCGATGGTCAAGCTGGCGGCGGCGCGGGTGAACCGGCGGCATGGGCTGGACGGGGCGCTGGCCGACGCCATTGAGGCCGCGGCGCAGGAGGTGATCGACGGCCGCCACGACGGCCAATTCCCGCTGACCATCTGGCAGACGGGCAGCGGCACCCAAAGCAACATGAACGTCAACGAAGTGATCGCGGGCCGCGCCAATGAAATGCTGACCGGCACGCGCGGCGGCAAGGCGCCGGTGCACCCCAACGACCATGTCAATATGAGCCAGTCGTCGAACGACAGCTTTCCGACCGCGCTGCATGTGGCGGTGGCACTCGCGGCGCGCGACCGCTTGCTGCAATCGACGCGGGCGCTGGCCGCCGCCTTTGCCGTCCATGCCGACGCCTGGGCCGATATCGTCAAAATTGGCCGCACCCATTTGCAGGACGCCACCCCGCTGACGCTGGGGCAGGAAATGTCGGCCTATGTCCAGATGCTGGGCGACAGCGCCGACCGCATCGTCGCCATCTGGCCGCGCCTGTCGCGCCTGGCACAGGGGGGAACGGCGGTGGGCACCGGTCTGAACGCCCCGGCCGATTTCGGCCCCGATTTTTGCACGGCGCTGGCGGCGGTCACCGGGGGCGTGCCCTGGGCCAGCGCGCCCAATAAATTTGAGGCGCTTGCCTCCCATGACACGCTGGTGGAATTTTCCGGCATTCTCAATACGCTGGCGGTATCGCTCACCAAGATCGCGAACGACATCCGCCTGCTCGGCAGTGGCCCGCGCGCGGGTTTTGGCGAGCTGATCCTGCCCGAAAATGAACCCGGCAGCAGCATCATGCCCGGCAAGGTCAACCCGACGCAGTGCGAGATGCTGACGATGGTGGCGGCGCAGGTGATCGGCAATCACCAAGCCGTGACCGTCGGCGGGATGCAGGGTCATTTGCAGCTCAATGTGTTCAAACCGCTGATCGGGGCCAATGTCCTGCGCTCGATTGACCTGCTGTCCATCGGCATGGAGGCATTCGCGAAAAATTGCGTGGCGGGGCTCCAGCCCGACCGTGCGCGCATCGCCGAACTGGTCGACCGCTCGCTGATGCTGGTCACCGCGCTTGCGCCCGTCATTGGCTATGACAAGGCGGCGGCCATTGCGAAGAAGGCGCACGCCGAGGGCACCACGCTGCGCGAAGCCGCGCTGGCATCGGGGCTGGTTGATGAAGCCACCTTCGATGCCCATATCCGGCCCGAAAGGATGGTGTGATGCGCAATTTGATCAGGGTGATTCCCGCCGTTGTCGGCGGCATCGCGGGCAAGGCTGGTGCAGGCAAGGGCTTGCTGGGCGCTGGTGTCGGGCTGGTGGCCGCGCGCATCGCCAAACGCTCGGTCCCCGGCGCGCTGCTCGTCGGCGGGGCGATGGTCGCCAAATATCTCTATGACAAGAAAAAGGGCGAGGCCGCCGAGGCGGAGGCCGCGGCCATCACGGCTGCCCCCGTTGCGCCGCCCCCCGATGCGCCGCCGGTAACGCCGCCGCAGCTGTAGCCCCCCACCATTTTCGTCGTCCTGAACTTGTTTCAGGACAACAAGTCCCGGTCCGCCCGTTGTCTTGAAACAAGTTCAGGACGACGACGGGGGGCAGGACGACGAGGGTGGGAGAGTTTATGTCGGCGCTGCTGGCGCGCCCCCCGCCTGCCAATCCCGCACTGCCTCCACCGGCGCGACCAGCATCAGGACGTTGAGCGTCAGATTGTCGCGGATGGCCCAGAGGGTGAAAAGCTCAAAGGCGACCGCGATGGCCAGCGTCTGCCACCAGCGCAGCGCGCGGGCGGCGAACCAGCCCAGCATCATCCACAGCGTGTCGGCGACGCTGTTGATCGCGCTGTCCCCGGCATAGCCGAACGCCATCGTCACCTCGCGGTAGCGGTTGATGACCATGGGGGTGTTCTCCACGATTTCCCACGCGCCCTCCAAGACGATGGCCGCGGCGAGCGCCATCCAGGCAGGGCGACCGGGGATCAGCCACCGGGCCAGGCCATAAAAGATAAAGCCGTGGATGATGTGGCTGGGCGTATACCAGTCGGCCAGATGCTGGCTGTTCTCCGCCGATTGCACCACCCCGTGCCACAGTTTCACCGTCCCGCAGGCGCAAATGGGCGGCCGCCCCATGGCCAGCAGGATGATGGCGAGGAGCGCGACCAGAGCCGCGGCGACCAGCCAGCCTTTGCGCCCGATACTCTCCGTAACCACGCTCCGTCTCCCCCTATTCCGTCCGCCCTGAGCTTGTCGAAGGGCTGTCCTTTTCTTTGTGCCGGTCAAAGAAAGAACGGCCCTTCGACAAGCTCAGGGCAGGCGCATTGTGGTATGCCGTAAATTTGAACCTCTCGCTAACGTCCCTTGACCAAGCCCCGCTGCCGCGCGATTAGCGGCCATGACTCAAAGCGTCCAGCTGGCCCGTCGCGGCGTCCTGTTTGTTCTGTCCTCCCCCTCTGGCGCGGGCAAGACCACCATCAGCCGCATGTTGCTCGACGATGACGCCAGCATTGCCCTGTCGGTGTCGGCCACCACCCGGCCCATGCGCCCAGGTGAAGTGGATGGGGCGGATTATCATTTCGTCGACACGCCGCGCTTTAAGGAAATGGTCGCGGCGGGCGATTTTCTGGAATGGGCGCATGTGTTTGGCCACCGCTATGGCACGCCGCGCGCGCCGGTGGATGCGATGCTGGCGGCGGGCAAGGATGTGCTGTTCGACATCGACTGGCAGGGCGCGCAGCAGCTGTATCAGGAGGCCGGCCCCGACGTCGTCCGCGTCTTCATCCTGCCGCCCACTATGGACGAACTGGAACGCCGCCTGCGCGCACGCAATACCGACAGCGATGCCGTCATCGCCGCGCGGATGGAGCGCGCGGCCAACGAGATCAGCCACTGGGACGGCTATGACTATGTGCTGATCAATGATGATGTCGCGCGCTGTTTTGACGAAGTGAAGGCGATTTTGCGCGCCGAACGGCTCAAGCGGCGACGGCAGGTCGGCCTGATCGGGTTCGCCCGCGACCTGATCCGCAGCGTGGGGGAGGGTTGAAATTATACCGAAGCCCTGAGCTTGTCGAAGGGCGTGGCGCGGTCCTGCGCGACGTGCTTCGACAGGCTCAGCACTGCGGTTCTTTAATTTCCGGCCTTGAACCGATATCCTTCCAGCTCGCGGCGGAAGTCATCGCTGATGGGGGCCGACCCCTGGTCATTGGTGCGCACAATGGTGGTGTCGCAAAGCCCGATGCAGCGCCCGTTCTGATACGCCGCCGACACAATGTCCCAGCTGGACGTGCCAATCCGGCCAATGCCGCTCGTCACGGTGATGGGGTCGGGGAAATGCCCTTCGGCCAGATAATTGACCTCCACCCGCGCGATCAGCCAGCGTTCGCCCGCGACGCGGCGTTTGCGTTCGACCAGCAGTTCGCGGTTGAACCGCACCCGGCCATTTTCAAACAAGGCCGCCATCGCGACATTGTTGATGTGGCCCAGCGGGTCCAGATCCTGAAACCGCGTCTCGACACTGGTCGCATAGGGATAGTTGGCGGGGTCCAGCCGGGCGGGGTCGAAACGGGGCATAAGAACTACCTTAAGCCCCTCCCCTGAGGGGGAGGGGCTATTCCTATCACCGCGGTGCCATGCGGATGGCACCATCCAAGCGCACATCTTCGCCGTTGAAATAGCTGTTTTCGATCATGGTCAGCGCCAGATGCGCATATTCCGCCGGGTTGCCCAGCCGTTTGGGGAAGGGAACCGAGGCCGCGAGCGCATCCTTCACATTCTGCGGCGCGCCCAGCATCAGCGGGGTTTCAAAAATGCCGGGCAGGATGGTGTTGACGCGAATGCCCTCGCTCATCAGGTCGCGGGCGATGGGCAGGGTCATGCCGATGACACCGGCCTTGGACGCCGAATAGGCGACCTGGCCCATCTGGCCGTCTTCGCCCGCCACGCTGGCCGTGTTGACGATCGCGCCGCGCTCACCATCCTCATTGATGGGGTCGAGCGTCATCATCCCCGCCGCCGATTTGGCGATGCAGCGGAAGGTGCCGACCAGGTTGATCTGGATGAGCCAGTTGAAGGCGTCGAGCGGATAATGTTTGATCGTCCCGTCGGTCTTGGACCGGCTGGCCGTCTTCATCGCCGCGCCTGTGCCCGCGCAGTTGACCAGGATGCGTTCCTGCCCATGCGCCGCGCGCGCCCTTTCAAAGCCGGCGTCAACGCTTTCGTCGCTGGTGACGTTCACTTCGCAAAACACGCCGCCAATTTCAGCGGCCACGGCTTCGCCCTTTTCGGTCTGCAGGTCGAAAATGGCGACCTTCACGCCCTTCGCGGCCAGGGCGCGCGCGGTGGCGGCACCCAGGCCGGATGCACCGCCCGTTATGACGGCGGCGACGGTGGAATCAAGTTTCATATGGGTTCTCCTGTAAGCCCCTCCCTTTCAGAGGAGGGGTTGGGGTGGGGTTTGTCGGCATGGCGCAAGGTGGCCAATCCCCACCCCGCTCGCCTAAGGCCCGGCTGCGCCGTGCCAAGTCTTACTGCCCCTCCCCTGAAGGGGAGGGGGGGGTAACAATCAAAGCCGTTCGACAATCGTCACATTGGCGACGCCGCCGCCTTCGCACATGGTTTGCAGGCCATATTTGCCGCCCTTTGCCTTGAGCACGCCCAGCAGCGTCGCCATCAGCTTGGTGCCCGACGCGCCCAGCGGATGGCCGAGCGCAATCGCGCCGCCATGCTGGTTGAGCCGCGACGGGTCTGCACCCGTGTGCTTGAGCCAGGCGAGCGGCACCGGCGCGAACGCCTCATTGACTTCAAAAGCGTCGATGTCGCCAATGCTCATCCCTGCGCGCTGCAAGGCGCGGTCGGTCGCGAACAGCGGTTCTTCGAGCATGATTACCGGGTCGCCCGCGGTGACGGTCAGATTGTGGATGCGCGCGATGGGGGTCAGGCCATGGTCCTTCAGCGCCTGTTCGCTGACGATCAGCACCGCCGATGCGCCGTCGCAGATTTGCGAGGAGGACGCAGCGGTGATGGTGCCGCCTTCCTGGAGCAATTTCACCCCTGCAATGCCCTCCAGCGTCGCGTCCATGCGGATGCCTTCGTCGATGCTGTGCATCGCCTTGCCCTCGGGCGTGTCGATTTCCAGGCTCAGGATTTCGCCCGCGAACAGGCCCGCGTCGGTCGCGGCCTTGGCCTTCTGGTGGCTTTCAAAGCTGAACTGGTCGAGCTGTTCCTTGGTGAAGCCGTGCTTTTTGACGATCATCTCGGCGCCCATGAACTGCGACCACATGATGCCGGGGTAGCGTTCCTCCAGACCCGGCGATTTATAGCCGCCCAACCCTTCCTTCATATGGAACATCACGGTCGATCCCATCGGCACGCGCGTCATCGATTCGACCCCCGCGGCGATGACCATGTCCTGCGTCCCCGACATCACCGCCTGCGCCGCGAACTGCATCGCCTGCTGCGACGAACCGCACTGGCGGTCGATGGTGACGGCAGGCACGCTTTCGCCCAAATGCTTCGTCGCGAGCACCGCATTGCGCCCGACCTGAAGGCTCTGCTGACCCCCCTGCATGACGCAGCCCATGACGACATCGTCAATGCGTTTGCCGTCAAAGCCATTACGCGCGACAATGGCGTCCAGCGTCGCGGCGGCCATATCCACGGGGTGCCAGCCAGCAAGCTTGCCCCCCCGCTTGCCCCCGGCGGTGCGGACGGCGTCAACAATATAGGCAGTGGGCATTGGGTGGTCCTTTCAATTTGATAGCCCCTCCCCTTCAGGGGAGGGGTTGGGGTGGGGTCTGTCGGCCTTGCGCAAGATGGCCAATCCCCACCCCGCTCGTCTAAGGCCCGGCTGCGCCGAGCCAAGTCTCGCTGCCCCTCCCCTGAAGGGGAGGGGATGACCGGGCTACAACCCCCGCCCGATCAATTCCTTCATAATCTCGTTCGTGCCGCCAAAGATGCGCGTCACGCGCGCGCCGCGCCACGCGCGGGCGATGGGATATTCGTTCATATAGCCTGCACCGCCATGCAGTTGCAGGCATTTGTCCATGATTTCCCACTGCAATTCGGTGTGCCACAGCTTGGCCGCCGCACCCTCTTCGGGGGTGAGCTCCTTTTTCAAATGCCGCGCCAGCGCCCAATCGAGATGCGCCCAGCCGACCTGCAGCTTGGCCTTCAGGTCCGCCAGCACAAAGCGGGTGTTCTGGAAATCCAGCACCGGCTTGCCGAACGCCTTGCGGTCGCGGCAAAAGGCGACCGTGTCGTCGAAGGCGCGCTGCGACGCGGCCTGCGCGCTGACGGCAATCGACAGGCGCTCCTGCGGCAGCTCACTCATCAGATAGATGAAGCCCTTGCCCTCTTCGCCCAGGCAATTGGTGATGGGCACGCGGACATCGTTGAAGAACAGCTCCGACGTGTCGGCCTCATCCTGCCCGATTTTGTCGAGGTTGCGCCCGCGTTCAAAACCTTCGCGGTCGGCCTCGACCAGGATGATCGACACACCCTTCCACGCCGGTTGCACTTCCGTGTCGGTTTTCACGCACACCAGCACCAGATCGGCGGTCTGGCCGTTGGTGATATAGGTTTTGCTGCCGTTGATGACATAATGATTGCCATCCTTTTTCGCGGTGGTGCGAATGCCCTGCAGGTCGCTCCCCGTCCCCGGCTCGGTCATCGCAATGGCGGTGACCACCTCGCCCGACACCAGCTTGGGCAGCCATTGGCGCTTCTGCTCCTCGCTGCCATAGGTGACGAGATAGTTGACGACGATGTCCGACTGGAGCGAAAAGCCGATGGCCGCGCGGCCATAATATGCCGCCTCCTCATCGACGATGGCGTTATAGCCGAAATCGAGGCCCAGCCCGCCATATTCCTCCGGCACCGTGGGACATAGCAGGCCCAGCTCGCCCGCCTTGGGCCAGATCGCCTTGTCAACAATCCCGTCCTCGGCCCATTTGGCCGCGTTGGGCGCAATCTCCGTTTCCATAAACTGGCGCACCGTGCGCCGAAACGCCTCATGATCGTCATTATAAGCGGTGCGGGGAATGACATCGAGCGACATGGGCGCGAACCTCTCCAGACTCATTATGACTTGGCACTAGCGGCAAACCTGTGACCTTACGTTTACGTGCACGTCAAGTCAAAAGTGGGGAGATGCTCTCTAAAGCCCTCCCCCTCGTGGGGAGGGTTGGGCGGGGGCGCGGCGCGTCTGCGCCGCAAAGAATCGACTGCGCTCGCCAAGTTCCTCATGGCGCGCAGACGCGCGCCGCCCCCACCCTTAATCCCTCCCCACAAGGGGGAGGGAGATTCGCGCGCGCCACCCCTCCATCGTCGTCCCGGACTTGATCCGGGACAACAAGCCACAAACGCTCCTCTTGGCTCCGCGCCGACATAAGGCTAAGCATGAAAAGAACGGGGAACAAAATGTCGCACAAATGGAATGCAATTGGATCACTTTGCTTAGCAGGCGCGCTGATTGCCTCTTGTAGCACAGGTGGAGTTCAAGCAGAACAATCGCCGCGAGAGCTTAATGGATACGCAGGTCTGTTGCTCGGTTCGACTTTCGATGAAGCCATGCTTGTTGCTTCACCCAGCGACTTTAATCCTTACGGCCTGAAAGAATGCCTTGAAGATTTACCTATCCGGGGTTGCTTCCTGTCACCCGAAAACGAGTTGACCATTTTCAGGCGTGTGCGGGGAATCCCGTATGGCTTGCAACTTGAGTTCAACAAGTTGGACGCGCTAACCGACATTACGCTAAAATTCGTGCGACGGCGCACGTACGACGAAGAACTGAATCCGGTTCCAGCAACAATCAAGAAATCAGAATGTTCCGACATAATGGAGCGCACGATAGATTGGGTGGCGGCTGAATACGGCAGTATCGCGACGGTCCGACCCAAAGCCGCTGAAATGCGAGCCACGAAAACGGCTAAAGGGAATGCTTACTGGATAGATAGTAGTGCAGATGGGTCAGGCTTTGTGGCTTTGGGCGAAGCGCCCATGAAAAGCGGGCGCAGCGTAAAGCTGTTTGCTTCCTTTCTGGTTCTCAACGGCGATCCTGACTGCAGCGTATCAGTGTCGTTTAACGATGCAGACACAGTAATGCGCCGCGTTGATGATTTGCCCGAAACCCAGTGACCCGCAGTTTACCCTGTCCTACACGTGCTTATTCTGGTTCAATCCCCGTGTACGCACTGCCCCCAAAACCTTGAGCCAACAGCCACCCTGCCTTAAAGATACAAAAGATACAGTTTCAGCGAAAACGACGGTATCCTCTGTATCCTTTGCGCTTCCCCGCGCGTCCGACTATCCCCACCCCATGCCCACTCTCCTCCTCGATGCCCGCGCCGACCTAGGCGAATCGCCGCGCTGGTCCGTGCGCGAAGCCTGCCTCTACTGGGTCGATATCGCCGCGCAGCGGCTGCACCGCTTTGACCCCGCCACTGGCACCAATATGACCCGCCAGTTCGACCAGCCCATCGGCTGCATCGCCCCGCGCGCGGGCGGGGGCCTGGTGCTCGGCATGCGCGATGGCATAGCCACCATCGACGATTGGGACGCGCCGCTGCGCCCGCTCGGCGCGCCCTTCCTGGCCGACCAGCCCGACTATCGCTGCAACGACGCCGCCACCGACGCGCACGGCAATTGGTGGCTGGGCAGTGTGGACGAGGCGAAGGCGACCCACGGCGCCGCCCTCTACCGCATCGCGCCCGACGGTGAAGTTACGCGCCTGTTCGGCGGGATGACCACCTGCAACGGCGCCGCGTTCAGCCCCGATGGCCGCACCTTCTATCACGCCGACACCCCGACCCACGCGATCCGCGCGTTTGACCATGACCCCGCCACCGGCACGCTCGGAAGCCCTCGCCTATTCCACCAGTTCGACCATGGCACCGGCCGCCCTGACGGCGCGGCGGTCGATGCCGAGGGGTGCCTGTGGTCGGCGCTGTTCGACGGCGGCCGCGTCGTGCGTCTGTCGCCCAGCGGCGAGTTGCTGCAAACCGTCGACCTCCCCGTCAGCCGCCCGACAATGATCGGCTTTGGCGGCGACGATGCCCGCACCGCCTTTGTTACCAGCGCGCGCAAGGGGCTGAGCGATGAACAGCTCGAACGCGAACCGCACGCAGGCGGCCTGTTCACCTTCCGCGTCGATGTCCCCGGGCTGATCGCGCCGCCGTTTGCAGGATGAAGCGCGTCGGCACCATCCTCCTGGTGCTGTTGCTCGTCGGCGGCGCATGGTTCGGCTGGCGCTGGCTTGAACGCCACCCGCAGCACAACCCCTATGCGCCGCTGAGCCTAGCGCACCCCATCGGCTGGGCGACCAGCGACAAGCTGACCGCCTTGGTTGATACACCCGAGCAGTGCGGCGTGCTTTTCCAAGAAGCAGGCGTCGCTGCGGCATCATTTGATTTCCCCGGAGGCATGGGTGAATGTCGATTGTCCAAGCCGGTTATGCTTTTATCCGAAGCCATCAAGCTTCGACCGACGCAGCCGTTATCCACCTGCGCAGCCGCCGCTGGCCTTGTGTTGTGGGAGCAGAAAATTGTGGCTCCCGCAGCTGAAAAGCATTTCGGCCAGCGAGTCATCAGCCTGGAGCATATGGGCACGACCAATTGCCGCCGCATCGCCGGGGGCAGCCGGATGAGCGAACATGCGACCGGCAACGCCTATGATATTGCCGCCTTTCGCCTGGCCAGCGGGCGGCGCGTGGCGTTGATCGACGGGTGGGACGGCAAGGCCGATGAGCAAGCCTTTCTGCGCGACGTCCGCGACGGGGCCTGTGCCATTTTCGGGACAACACTCTCACCCGATTTCAACGCGGCGCACGCGGACCATTTCCATTTCGACATGGCGGCGCGCGACTTCGGGGCTGTGTGCCGGTAAAGATGTTTCACGCCGAGGGCGCAGAGGTCCACAGAGACGCAGAGATCTAGCCTGTGCCGCGAAGCGGCCTGAAAAATGGAGCGCGCGTTTAACGCTCCTGCACCGCAGGTGAGTGGCCTGGCGGCCAATCACACTCTCTCTGCGTCTCTGCGGACCTCTGCGCCCTCGGCGCGAAACCGAAAAATAGCTGAAGCCTTGACCTTGCTACCCCGCGACATTTCCGGTTAATCCCGCATCACTTAGTTGCACCAGCAACGAACCCCACGGAGAGACCCGCCATGCGCTTGCCGCTGACCGCCCTGCTTGCTTCCACCACTTTGCTGACCGGATGTGCGACCATGTCTGACACCGCCGCCACCGATAGTGCGCCGCCCGCCGCCGAGGCACAAAAGCCCGCAGGCAATGTGCTGACCGCTGCCTGGACCGGGCCCTATCAGGGCGTGCCGCCGTGGGACAAGATGCAGCCCGACCTGTTCCCCGCCGCCTTTGCAGCCGCCATGGCCGAAGTGAAGGCCGAGGTGGACGCGATTGTGAACAACCCCGCCCCGCCGACCTTTGCCAACACCCATGTGCCGATGATGCTGGCGGGCGACACGATGGACCGCGTCTTTGCCATGTGGGGTGTGCAGTCGGGCAATGTGTCGAATGCGCGCGTCGAAGAGATTGACCAGGAGTGGAGCCCCAAGCTGTCCACCTTTTACACCGAATTGATGCTGCAACCCAAATTGGTGGCGCGGTACAAGGCGGTGTATGACGCTCGGAAAACCAGCGGGCTGGACACGCAGCAGCAGCGCATCGTGGAGCGCGAATATGAACAGATGGTGCGCAACGGCGCCAATCTGACGCCTGCGGAGCGCGAGCGTCTGGTCGGCATCAACGCGGAACTGGAAAAGCTGTTTTCGCAATTTTCGTCGAAACTGCTGGCCGACGAGCGCCAGCATGTGTTCGTCACCGATGTGAAAGAGCTGGACGGGCTGGAGCCCGCGCTCATCGCCTCCTTTGCCCGGGCGGCAGAGGCCAATGGCAAGCCCGGCCAATATGCCATTCGCAACACCCGCTCGGCGGCGCAGCCGGTGCTGCAATATGCGACCAACCGGGGCTTGCGCGAGCGCGTCTACCGTGCCTTTGTCGGGCGCGGCGACAATGGCGATGCCAATGACACCAACGCGCTGATTGCCGACATTTTGAAGCTGCGCCAGCAGCGCGCCGCGCTGCTCGGCTTTGCCACCCATGCGCATTACCGCATGGCCGACACCATGGCCAAGACGCCCGAAAATGCGATGGACCTGATGATGAAGGTGTGGCCCGCCGCCGTGGCCCGGGTGAAGGAAGAGGTCGCCGACATGCAGGCGATTGCCGATGCCGAAGCAAAGGCGGGCAAGGGCGCCAAGCTGACCATCGAGCCGTGGGATTATCGCTTCTACGCCGAAAAGGTGCGCAAGGCGAAATATGACCTCGATGAAAGCGAGATCAAACCGTATCTTCAGCTCGACAAGCTGGTCGACGGCATGTTCTGGATGGCGGGCGAGCTTTACGACATGGAGTTTCGCGAAAACACCGGCACCATCCCGGTGTTCGACCCCAAGGTGCGCACCTTTGAGGTCAAGAACCGCAAGACCGGCGACCATATCGGCGTCTTCTACCTCGACAATTTTGCCCGCGACGGCAAACGGTCGGGCGCGTGGATGACCACCTATCGCAGCTATCGCGAGCTGGGCGGCAAGCGCAATGTGCTGGCGTCCAACAACAATAATTTCACCGAAGGTGCCAGCGGCGCGGCAACGCTGATCAGCCTGGATGATGCCACCACCCTGTTCCACGAATTCGGGCACGGCATCCATTTCCTGCTGTATAAGGTCAAATATCCCGCGCTGGGCGGGGTGCCGCGCGATTTTGTGGAATATCCCAGCCAGGTGCATGAGAACTGGTTGCTGACGCCCGAAATCCTGTCGCGCTTTGCCCTGCATCATGAAACCGGCAAGCCGATCCCACAGGCGCTGGTCGACAAGATCCGGGCGAGCGACAAGTTCAACCAGGGCTTTGCCACTGTCGAATATCTGGCGAGCGCCATCGTCGACATGAAGCTGCACAATCGCACCGTGCCCGTCGCCGACATTGACGCGTTTGAACGCGAAACGCTGGCCAGCATCGGCATGCCGCGCGAAATTGTGATGCGCCACCGCCTGCCGCAGTTCGGCCATTTGTTCAGTTCCGACAGCTATTCGGCGGGCTATTACAGCTATTTGTGGTCCGAAACGATGGACGCCGACACCTGGGCCGCCTTCCTGGAGGCCGGGGGGCCTTGGGACCGCAAGGTCGCCGACCGGTTCCGCACCATCCTGATGGAAACGGGCAATGAAACCGACCGCATCGACGCCTATCGCGCTTTTCGCGGGCGCGACCCCGATGTGACCGCGCTGCTGAAAAAGCGCGGCTTTCCGACGGGCAAATAGGCCGATGGCGCGATGATGAGGGAAAAGGGGGCGGCGGCCCCCTTTTTCTTGGCGCTTGACGGCCGCCGATTTTGATATAAATATGATATCATAATTATATCGACTCGGAGGCAAATATGAACATCGACACCCCCGCCCTTAACCGCAGCCAGGAGGTGCGCGCCGCGACGCAAAGCGGCTATGCCATGCTCTTGTTCTGGTTCGTGCTGCTCCTCGTCGCCCTATGGGCGGGGATCAGCAATGTGACGGGGGACGAGGTCGGGTGGAAATGGGGCCTGGTCGCGGCAAGCGCGCTGGTCGGCACGCTGGTGCTGTCAGGCTTTTACATGATCAACCCCAATGAGGCAGCGGCCATTCAGCTGTTCGGCGCCTATAAGGGGACCGACCGGGCCGAAGGGCTGCGCTGGGTGCTGCCCTGGCTGACACGCACCAAGATTGCGGTGCGCGCCAACAATGTCATTTCGGAAAAGATCAAGGTCAACGACGCGCGCGGCAACCCCATCGAGATGGCCGCGCAAGTGGTCTGGCGCGTGACCGACACGGCCCAGGCGCTGTTCGATGTCGATGATTACAAGGAATTTGTCGACGCGCAGATCGAGGCGGCGGTGCGCTCCATCGGTTCGCGCTACCCCTATGACGATATTGAGCATCAGGAAATTACCCTGCGCGGCAATCATGCGGAGGTGGGGGTGGAGCTGCGCGCCGCGCTGATCGAACGGCTGGCCGTTGCGGGCATCACCGTGGACGAATGCGGCCTGACCCACCTCGCCTACGCCCCCGAAATTGCCGGGGCGATGCTGCGCCGCCAACAGGCCGAAGCGGTAATCAGCGCGCGCAAAAAGCTGGTGGAGGGCGCGGTCACCATGGTCGACATGGCGCTGACCCAGCTGAGCGAGAAAAATGTCGTCGAGCTGGACGATGAGCGCAAGGCCGCAATGGTATCCAACCTGATGGTCGTGCTGTGCGGCGAACGCGATACCCAGCCGGTGGTCAATGCGGGCAGCCTTTATTGATTCAAAAACCGCTTGGGCTGAGCCTGTCGAAGCCCTGTCCTGTTTTTCAATGCCGTGAAGAAAACAAGGACAGCCCTTCGACAAGCTCAGGGCGGGCGGGGTTGAGGTAAAATCATATCAACATGTCTGCCAAGAAAGCCTTTCCCCTGCGCCTTGACCCCGCGCTCTATGCTGCGGTCGAACGCGCGGCTGCGGACGATTTGCGCAGTGCCAATGCGCAGATCGAGGTGCTGCTGCGCGAGGCGCTGGCGCGGCGGGGGGTGAAGGTGGCGGTCGGTGCAGCCCCCAAACGCGGACGCCCTCCGGCAAAGGAAGGAACATCCCATGAATAGTAGCGACAAACCCTTCATCCTCTATCGCTCGGGCTTTGCCGGGGTCCGGCTGGTCCCGCGCGGCGCGGCGGGGTGGCGCATCATGATCCTGTGGATTTTGATGGTTGTGCCGATGTCCGGCCTGTTCATCGCCTTTGCCATGCGCGAGCCGACGGGGGCGGTGCTTTACACCGGCCTTGCGCTGTTCATGCTGGGCATGACCGTCTGGGGCGTCGGCGGGATGGTGTGGATGCGGCGGCGCGCCGAGGTGGTCGATCTCGATGAGCTGCTGGCCATCAAGCGTGCCCAGGACAAGCAGCGCGGGCGCAAGTAACGCGCTCTTCCTCCCAACCGCGCTTGCCCCGCGATTCGGAGATGGTTAAGGGCATGTCATGTCTGTGACATCGCCGTCCCCCGTCCGCATTGCGCCGTCCATCCTGTCTGCCGACTTTGCCCGGCTGGGCGAAGAGGTTGCGGCGATTGAGGCCGCGGGGGCGGACTGGGTGCATGTCGACGTCATGGACGGCCATTTCGTCCCCAACCTCACCATCGGCCCGGCGGTGGTAAAGGCGCTGCGGCCGCACAGCCGCCTGCCCTTTGATGTCCATCTGATGATATCGCCGGTCGACGGCTTTCTGGATGCTTTTGCCGAGGCGGGGGCCGACATCATCACCGTTCACCCCGAAGCCGGGCCGCATGTCCACCGCACCGTGCAGCGGATCAAGGCGCTGGGCAAACTGGCGGGCATCTCGCTCAACCCCGCCACACCGGCCAAGATGCTCGACTATCTGATCGACGACATCGACCTGGTGCTGGTGATGAGCGTCAACCCAGGCTTTGGCGGCCAGAGCTTCATCACCAGCCAGCTGCGCAAGATAGAGGCGGTGCGCAAGATGATCGACAAGGCGGGCCGCGACATCCGGTTGGAGGTCGATGGCGGGATCGACGCCGTCACCGCGCCGCTGGCCATCGCCGCCGGGGCCGATGTGCTGGTGGCAGGCACGGCCACCTTTCGCGGCGGGCCGGGGCAATATGCCGCCAACATCGCCATGTTGCGCGGCGGCTGACCCCCCATGGACCTGGGCACGATGGACCGAACGGCGGCAAGCGAGGATGCGGCAATCGACGCTGGCCCCGCCGACGCCGTCGACACCATCGAACCCGGCAAGCGGCTGATCCGCCTGCCCAGCGACCGGGGTTTGTCGCTGGGCGAGAAACTGGCCAACCATCTGACCCGGCTGACCTGGCGCACCCCGCTGCACCGGCTGCGGCTCAAGGGGCGCTTTCCGCTCAAATTGCTGGGCGTGCCCGATGATCCGGTGGTCGGCGATATCCGCGCCGGCACTGCCATCCGCGCGGGCCATTTTCTGTTTCGCGGGCTGAAACAGCCGGTGGCGACGCTCGACTTTGCGGCGCTGACGGTCGCGCCGCCCTTTGCCGATCATCTGCACAGCTTTGCCTGGCTGCGCGACCTGACGGCGGCGGGCGCGCGGCCAGAGGCGACACCGATTGCCGAACGCGTGGTGCGCAGCTGGCTCGCCGCGCATGGGGACAGCGTCAGCGAACCCGCCTGGCGGCCCGACAATTGCGGCTGGCGCATCCTGTTCTGGGCCGCGCACGCGCCGCTCATCCTGTCGTCCAGCGATCTGGTGTATCGCTCGGCGGTGCTCAACCACATCGCCCGCGCCGCGCGGCATCTGGATCAGACCGCCGACCGCACCCGGCCAGGGCTAGCGCAGCTGGTTGCCTGGACGGGCGTTGTCGCCGCGTCGCTGCTGATCCCCGGCGGCGAGCCGCGCCGCGTCTTTGGCGAAGCCGGGCTGCGCAAGGCGCTGGAGACGATCATCTATGCCGACGGCGGCAATATTTCGCGCTCGCCGCAGGTGCAGCTTGACGCCATCATGGCGATTGCGATGCTCCAGCGCATTTACGCGATGCGCGCAATCACGCCCCCGCAATATCTGAACGAGGTGCAGACGCGCGCCGTCCCTGCCCTGCTCGGCATGACGCACGGTGATGGCGGCCTGGGCAGCTGGCAGGGCAGCGGCGCGACCGATGCCGACACGGTGGCCAGCATCATCGCAGCCAGCGGGGTGCGCACCCGCCCGCTGAAGCAGGCGCGCGATTGGGGGTATCAGCGGATGACGGCGGGCAAGCTGGTGCTGCTCGCCGATGCCGCGCCGCCGCCGGTCGCCCGCGTGACCGAAGCGGGCTGCGCCTCCACCCTGGCCTTTGAACTGTCCGACGGGCCGACGCGCATCATCGTCAATTGCGGCGGCGCGGGCCTGACCGGCGCGACCATCCCCGCCCCGCTGGCGCGCGGGCTGCGCACCACGGCGGCCCATTCGACGCTGGTGCTGGCCGACAGCAACTCCACCGCCATCCTGCCCGACGGCACGCTGGGCAAGGGGGTGACCGAGGTGGAGATTGACCGGCGCGAGAATGAACAAGGCAGCCGGCTGGAGATGAGTCACGACGGCTATGCCAAGCGCCATGGGCTGATCCATCGCCGCACGCTCATCCTGCCGCCGTCGGGCCGCGAGCTGCGCGGCGAGGATGTGCTGCTCCCCGCCCCCCGCGCCAAGCGCCGCGGCGACACCGGCTTTGCCCTGCGCTTTCATCTGGCGAGCGGGATAGAGGCAAGCCTCACCGCCGATGGCCAGGGGGCGCTGCTGCGCATATCGGGCGGGCCGCTGTGGCAATTCCGGACGTCGGGCGGCGTGCTGAGCGTCGAGGAAAGCCTGTGGGTCGACGGCGACGGCGTCCCCCACCCCATTGAACAGCTGGTGGTAACCGACACCAGCCCGGCGGGCGGCGCGAACATCGGGTGGATCTTCAAGCTGATTGGCTGAGTCCGCTTGCCCTTTGCGGGACGCGACCATAGAGCGCAGTCCAACGCGACCTTTCCACAACCGTTCGTGTCGAGCGAAGTCGGGGCATCGTGCCAGCACGACGGGCCTTTCGACCGCGCCAGGGGCGAACGGGCTGCGATATTGGACCCAACGCCATGACCGACCTTGTCCCCATCCGCCGCGCGCTCTTGTCGGTTAGTGACAAGGCCGGGTTGACCGACCTCGCCGCCGCGCTGGTGCGGCATGGGGTGGAGCTAGTGTCCACTGGCGGCACCGCCAGCGCGCTGCGCGCGGCGGGGCATGTTGTGCGCGATGTGGCCGACCTTACCGGCTTTCCCGAGATGATGGACGGGCGGGTCAAGACGCTGCACCCCGCCGTCCATGGCGGCATATTGGCGGTGCGCGACGATGCAGCGCACCGCGCGGCGATGGACGCCCATGGCATTGGCGGCATCGATCTGGTCGTCGTCAACCTTTACCCCTTTGCCGCCACAGTCGCGCGCGGGGCGGAGCGCGACGACATTATCGAAAATATCGACATTGGCGGTCCGGCGATGGTCCGGTCGGCGGCCAAGAACCACAGCTTTGTCGCCATTGTGACCGAGCCGGAGGATTATGCCGCCCTGATCTCCGACATGGACGCGCATGGCGGCGGGACCAGCCTGGCGCTGCGCAAGCGGCTGGCGGCGACGGCCTTTGCCCACACGGCGGCCTATGACAGCATGATTGCCCAGTGGTTCGCCTTCGCCGACCAGGGGCAGCAATTTCCCCCCACCCTGCCCATCACGACGCGGCTGGCGAGCGAACTGCGCTATGGCGAAAATCCGCACCAGGCGGCGGCGCTCTATCTGCCCACCGGGCCCGCCGCGCGCGGCATTGCCCAGGCGCGGCAGGTGCAGGGTAAGGACCTATCCTATAACAATATCAATGACGCCGACGCCGCGCTGGAACTGATTGCCGAGTTTCGCGATGCGGCGCCGACCTGCGTGATCGTCAAGCACGCCAACCCCTGCGGCGTCGCCAGTGGCGCGACGCTGGCGGCGGCCTATGATGCGGCGCTGAAATGCGACGATGTGTCCGCTTTTGGCGGGATTATCGCGGTCAACCAGCCGCTGGATGGCGCAACGGCAGAGGCAATCAGCGGCATTTTTACCGAGGTGGTTGTCGCGCCCGACGCCGACGCCGATGCGCTGGCGGTGTTTGCCAGGAAAAAGAATCTGCGCTTGCTGCTCACCGGCGCGCTGCCCGATCCGGCGCGCGGCGGGCTGGCGATGAAAAGCATCGCGGGCGGCTGGCTCGCACAGTCGCGCGACAATGGCCGCATTGCCCCCGCCGACCTGAAAATCGTCACCGCGCGCGCGCCGACCGAAACGGAAATGGCCGATGCGCTATTTGCGTGGACGGTTGCGAAGCACGTCAAATCCAACGCCATCGTCTATGCCAAGGACGGCGCGACGGCGGGCATTGGCGCCGGCCAGATGAACCGCCGCGACAGCGCGCGCATCGCCGCGACCAAGGCGCGCGAAGCGGCGGAAACGCATGGCTGGCCAGCACCGCGCACGCAGGGCAGCGCGGTCGCCAGCGACGCCTTTTTCCCCTTTGCCGACGGCTTGCTGGTCGCGGTGGAGGCCGGCGCAAGCTGCGTCATCCAGCCGGGCGGCTCCATCCGCGATGACGAGGTGATCGCCGCCGCCGACGCCGCAGGCATCGCCATGCTGTTCACCGGCATGCGCCACTTCCGGCATTAGACTTTGTTTCAGTTACACTGAAACATCCGGCACCGGCCCGCGCCGCAGGGCTGCGACAAGCGCGGCCCTGCGGGTTCAACCGGGTTTAGAATTTGAACCCGGCTTCAACACCCCAGATGCGCGGTTCGTTGACCATCGCGGTCAGATTGTTGAAGTCGATCCCGCTGACCGCCGAGACATCATTGGTGATGTTGCGGGCGAACAGCGCCACGTCAAAGCTGTCGGTGCGATAGCCAAGGCGCAGGCCCCCTTCGAGCAGGCTGTCGTCGCTGAATTCCACCGAGCGGTAGAGGAAGAATTGCACCTTGGACCGATAGGCCCAATCGGTGAAGGCATAAACCTCGCCATTGCCGACGGGGTGGGCATAGCCCGCCGTCCAGTTGGCGATCCAGCGCGGGCTTTGCGGCAGTTGGTTGCCATCGATGGAAAAGATGCCTGGGCTCCCCGGACGCTGCACATTCTGCACCGTGCAAGGCGCCCCGCAACCGGCGACAAAGGCCAGCGGATCGTCAATCTTGTTCTTGTTATAGGACAGGCCCGCCGTCAGCGTCAGGCCATCGGCGGGACGCGCTTCCAGCTCTGCCTCGAACCCATAGCCGTCGACATTGGCGGCGTTGAGCAGCGTCGTGAAGTTGGACGCCCCGCCCACCGCCGTCAGCTGCAGATCGTCGGTCGAGAAGTAAAAGCCGGTGAGGTTGAACCGCGCGCGGCCATCGGCGAAGGTCGTCTTGATGCCCGCTTCATAGCTCATCGTCGTTTCGCTGTCGGCGATGCTGTTGGTGCGGCCAAACAGCAGGCGGCCCTGGATCGACGGCGCGCGATAACCCTTGGCCACGCGGGCGAACAGGTTGACGTCATCCGACGCCGGATAGCTGGCGGCGATGTCCCACGTCAGCACGCTGTCCTCGACCGCCGCGATCTGCGGCGTCACCGGGCCGCCAAAGCCCAGGAAGCCGGGGCGCGTATCCACCGGGCGCGCCGCAACCAGCGTGCGTTCGTCGCGGTTCCAGCGCATCCCGCCCTGGAGCCGCAGCCCGCTGTCAAATTCATAAGAGAGCGAGCCGAACAGGCCGATGGCGTCGCTGTCCTGGCGCTGCACCGCGATGGCGGCGGGGGTCAGCGCGGTCGGCGTGCCAAAGTCGAAGCTGGTGATGTCGAGCTTTTCATTGAAGTAGAAAATGCCGAGTTGATAGCCCAGCCCGGCGCTGTTGTTCGACGCGATGCGCAATTCCTGCGTGAACTGGTCCAGGCTCGGGACATTGTCCTGGCTCTGCGCCGAAAAGGGGATGAAGCCCGGGCCCATCGTCGGGGCAAAGGCATTGCCAAAGCCGCCGTCGATATCGCCGCGGCTGAACAGATTGCCGTTCCAATAGCTGGTGACCGAGGTGAGGGTGACCGGCCCCGCATCATATTCGGCGGTCAGCCCGACGTTATAATTGTCCAGCGTCTGGAAATTCAGGCCATCGGCACGCGTCTGGCCCCGGCGGAAGGGCGTGGTCGCCCCGCCCAGACCGATGAGATTGTTGCTGCCGCGCGCAAAGGCGTTGGCGCGGAACAGGCGAGCGGTGCCGTCAAAGCTGCGGATCTGACCCACCAGCCGCAGCGTAAAGCCCTCGGTCGGTTCGGCCTGGAGCTGGAGGCGGGCGGCGAAATCCTCAAATCCTTCCAGATTGTTGCTGCCGGGGACGTCCAGATTGTCGACCCAGTCGTCGCGACGCTGATAAATGGCCGAAACGCGGGCATGGATGCCGCTGGCAATCTCGCCGCCAACGCCGGCTTCGGCGTTGATGGTGTTGAACCGGCCCCAGCTGGCCTTCACAAAATTATTGTCACTGTCGGCGCGCGCCGTGTCGAACTTCACGATACCGGCGGGCGTGTTGCGGCCGAACAGCGTGCCCTGCGGCCCGCGCAGCACTTCGACACGTTCCATGTCGAACACCGGAAAGCCCTTCAGGATCGGGTTTTCCAGCACCACATCGTCATACACCAGGCTGACCGGTTGCGAGGCGTTGAGGTCGAAATCGGTGTTGCCGAGGCCGCGAATATAGAAACGCGGAAAAGTGCGGCCGAACGAGCTTTCGATGTTCAGGCTGGGGACGCGGCCCGCGAGCGCGCGGATGTCGGCCCCGCCGCCGCTGATCGCGGCCAGCGTGTCGCCGCCCAATATGGCGACCGACAGGGGAATGTCCTGCAGATTTTCCTCGCGCCGCTGAGCTGTCACGATGATGTCACCCAGGCCGCCATCTTCGGCGGCGGCGTCCTGCGCCACGGCGGGCGCGGCCCAGCTGGTCAGGGCAAGGGCAGAGGTGAGCGAAAGAGCAGTGACGAAACGGCGCATGGGCAGGACTCCGGTGTCGAGTTGGAATGCCCGCGCCCGATGTCGCGCCGCACCGCCGCCGTCAACGACCGAACGACGCCCTTGCCCCGTCCGGTCCATTCGGTTGCGGCAGTGTTGCAAATTTGCGGCTGTTTGTGACAGTCGCAGGGGGTTTTGTGACAGTCTGGCGCTTGGCGCGCGCGGTCAGAAGCTCAATTCGTCGTAAATCGGGTCCAGCGACCCGCCCCACGGCCCCTTGTAGCGTTCCAGCAAGTCGTGCGCGGGCGAGTTGCCGCTGGCCGCGATTCGCCGCAAGGGTTCCAGAAAGCCGACCTCGGTATCGCCCATGGCGTTCACCTCGCCGCGCGCAACCAAGCCCGCCCCGGCAATGTCGATCACCCGCTTGGCCAAATCGCCCACCGTGCCGCCGCCGGGGGCTGCCGCGCACAGCCCTTCGCGCGGCACTGTATCGCGCAGCGCCTGTTGCTCGGCCATCGTCCAATCCTTGACCAGATCCCAGGCGGCGTCGAGCGCGCCCTGATCATAAAGCAGCCCCACCCACAGCGCGGGCAGCGCGCAAATGCGGTTCCACGGGCCGCCGTCGGCCCCGCGCATTTCCAGATAGCCCTTGAGCCGCACCTCGGGGAAGGCGGTGGACAGATGGTCCATCCAGTCGCTCGCCCGGGGCAGTTCGCCCGGCAGCACCGCCAGCTCGCCGCGCAGAAAGTCGCGGAACGAATGGCCCGCCGCGTCGATATATTTGCCGTCGCGAAAGACGAAATACATCGGCACATCGAGCATATAGTCGACATAGCGTTCATAGCCGAAGCCGTCTTCGAACACGAAGGGGATCATGCCCGTGCGCGCCGGATCGGTGTCGGTCCAGATATGGCTGCGATAGGACAGCATGCCGTTGGGCCGCCCCTCGGTGAAGGGGGAGGAGGCGAACAAGGCAGTCGCAACGGGTTGCAGGGCCAGCGAGGTGCGGAATTTCTGCACCATGTCGGCTTCGCTGCTATAATCCAAATTGGTCTGGATGGTGCAGGTGCGCAGCATCATGTCCAGCCCCATGGTGCCGACGCGCGGCATATGGTCCAGCATGATTTTATAGCGGCCCTTGGGCATTATGGGCAGATCGGCGCGCGCCTTGTCGGGCCACATGCCCAGCCCCAGGAAGCCCAGGCCCAGTTCGGCCCCCACTTCCTTCACCTGTTTCAAATGGCGACCGGTTTCGGCGCAGGTCTGGTGCAGATTTTCGAGCGGCGCACCCGACAGCTCCAGCTGCCCCGCCGGTTCCAGGCTGATCGTGCCGTCGCTGCCCGCCAGCGCGATCACATTGTCCCCCTCGATCACCGGTTCCCAGCCATAGCGGGTCAGCGCCATCAACAGGTCGCGGATGCCGCCTGGCTCGGCATAGGATGGCGCGCGGCGATCGCTGGTCCGATAGACGAATTTTTCATGTTCGGTGCCGATGCGCCAGGCTGATTTGGGCTTTTCGCCCTTCACCATCGGCGCGATCAGCTGGTCGCGGCTTTCGATGATCGGATCGTTTTTATTTGAAACTTGCCGGGTGCTCATGCGCTGGCCTTAGGCGTTCGCCAGAGCCATTTCCAGCCCTAGACCCATATTCGACCACATTTGCCCAACGTGACGGAGCCGATTTTGGCCGAGCACAAGGAGTGAGGAGGGAGCTATGCTGACGCATAGTGACCGACGAGTAACGAAGTGATCGGCCAAAAGGGGCCCGCCGCTTCGCGGTTGCTGCTGGAATTCTCTCGGTCTGCGTCAGGCTGTTTGGACGGGCACCCAGCCCGCCCTGCTCAGCCTTCCTTGCCGAGAAACCTCCAGCAGCAATCACGTTGGGCAAATGTGGTCGAATATGGGTCTAGTTAACCGTCGCCTGAAAGGTAAAAGCCCGGCTGCTGTTGGGCCCGATGACGGTGGCCGTGGCAGTCAGCGCCGCGCCGCTGATCGCTGCGCCATTGGGGTCGCTTTCGTCGGCGCCGGCATTGTCATCATCCTCCACCGTGCTGGCCGCCGCGCAGCTGGCCCCCGACCTTATGCTGCCGGGCACGAAGGTCAGCGTCGCCGGAATCGTGTCGCCGATTACCACGTTGCTGGCCGTCCCGCTGTCGGGGTTGGTCACGGTGATGCAATATTGCAGGATCGCGCCGGGGATCGCCTTGGGATTGGTGGTGCCGTTTTGCGGGTCGCTGATCACGCTGCTTGTCTTGGTGACCGTCAGATTGGCAACCGGGCGGCAAAAGGAAAAATCATGCAGCGCAATTGCCTGTTGCCCGGGGTCGGCGGGGGCGGTGCTGTGGTTGCCATATTCGATGCTGATGCTGTCAACCGGCGCGGTAAAGGTCACCACAATATTGCCGTTGGCGCTGCCGTCGGGCGACGCCCCGTCGCCATAGGCCGAATTGCCGATCACATAGTTGGACACGCCATTGGTCAGCGTGGGCGTGACCGGTGACCCGGCAAAGCTGCCCGTGACCGTCACCCGGTCAGCGAACTGGCCCGCAGCAAAGTCGATGTCAAAGATGCGGAACTGCGCGCCCGCAATGCCGTTGGGCAGCGTCACGACGG
>CAZKOW010000010.1:0-108201 GCA_964554455.1 uncultured Sphingopyxis sp.
TGATCTATCTCGCCGCCGCCGTCATCAACTCACGATGAATCCCCACAGGCCCTAGGGCGCGTCGGCGCGGTCTTGCAATTTTTGTCCGGTGCCATCCAGCATCGTGCGCCGGACCGCGTCGTGGACCGAACTGGCCCGGGCCCCCCGGTCCAGCTTGTAATAGGCGGACAGATAGGCCCAATCAAAGCTGGTCAGGCCGTCGGCGCGCTCCGCCCCGGCGGCGAACAGGTGGAGGATCGACGCGATGGTGCCGGGTTCGACGGTGGCCGCGTCCTGGACGGGGGCCAGGATGCGAAAGGTCGCGTGATCGGCGAGCTGGCGGACGGTCAACCCATCGGCGCGGGCGCGGTCGAACAGGATGATAGTGCCGTTGATGTCGGTGCGGATCGGCGTTTTCAGCCGCCCCGCCTGTGCCGGCGTGTTGATGTCAATATCCGCCGGGCCGCGGTCGGGGATATAAACTTGTTCGCGCCGAATCGGGCGGCCATCGACGTTGCGGATTTCGGTGGCGTGCCACACCTGCACCGCGCCGCTGCCCGCCAGCACCCGGTCGGCCTCGTAATTCTTCATCAGCGCGAACATCGCCGGTTCGCGCTGGCGCAGCCGCGCCACCTCTGCCTTGCTGTCGCGGATGAATCCGATCCACACATTGGGGGAACAACCCGTGCCGCCCGCAGGCAGGCCCAGCGCCCGGACATTGTCCGCCACTCGCTGCGCCATCACCGCGCCATAGGCGGCGTCGACGCCAAAGGTGGTGACGCACACCGGCGCATAATGGCGCGCCAGCGGCTTGTCGATGCGGGGGCGCAGCGTGATCGCCCGGGCCTGATCCCCGGCGGCCTCGGCCTGTTTCTCGCGCTCGCCCGTTACCACAATCGGGTCGTTCTGTGCCGCCATTATCGGCTGGGGCACCGCCAGCAGAGCGGCGATCAGCGCGCGGCGCTGTCCCTTTGTCATCGCGCCATCCCGTCCCAAGCGCCCGCGATCCATTGGTCGCGCAGCGCGAATTTCTGGATTTTCCCCGATCCGGTCATCGGCCATTCGTTGACCTCTATCCAGTGGGTCGGGGTTTTCTGCGCGGCAATATTGGCGCGGCAATGGGCGATCAGCGCGGCGGGGTCGAAACATGCGCCCGCCGCGACGCGGATGAAGGCGGCGGCGGCCTCGCCCATCCGCGCGTCGGGCACGCCGACCACGGCGACTTCGGCGACATCGGGATGCTCCAGCAGGATATTCTCAATCTCGGCAGGAAACAGATTTTCGCCGCCGCGAATGATCATCTCCTTCACCCGCCCCGTCACGCGGACATAGCCGCGCGCATCCATCGTGCCGAGGTCGCCGGTGTGCAGCCAGCCATCGGCGTCGATGGTCGCGGCGGTGGCGGCGGGATCGTCGTGATAGCCCAGCATGCTGCTATAGGCGCGCGAACAAATCTCGCCCACCACCCCCACCGGCACGACCTGGTTGGTGGCCGGATCGCGCACCGACAATTCGGTGTGCGGCAGCACCTGCCCCACGGTTTCGCATTTGTCGGCAAAGCTGTCGCTGGGCCGCGTCATCGTCAGCACGGGCGACGTTTCGGTCTGGCCATAGACGATCAGGAAATCGCAGCCAAAGCGGTCCTGCACCTGGCGCACCAGTTCGGGCGGCACCATCGCCCCGCCCGAAAACACCATGTCGACGCTCGACAGGTCGCGGGGCGCGGCCTTGTCCGCCTCCAGCATGGCGATCAGCATCGTCGGCACCCCGACGAAAAAGCGCACCCGCTGCGCCGCGATCAACGCATTGACCTTGGCCGGGTCGAACATCCGCACGATGATCGTCTGGTGCCCGCGCAGCACATTGGCAATCATGCTGACACAGCCAGAGGTGTGGAACATCGGCGTCATCTGCAACGTCACCTGCCCCGGGGGCACACCCAGCCGGTGCTGGATATGCGCCGGATTGTTGACGATCCCCTGATGGTGCAGCACGACGCCCTTGGGAAATCCGGTGGTGCCCGATGTATATTGGATCTGCACCGGATCGCGGGGGTGAACGTCGGGCAGGCCGGGCGGGGAGAGCGCGGGCTCTGCGCGGCGATAGAGCGCGGCGGCATCCTCCATATTCACCACTTCGCGGATGGCGGGCAGGTCGCTCACCACCTGCGCGGCGATCTGCGCCATCGGGTTGCCGCGAAATTCGGGGATGAGGAACAGGCCGACCGCGCCCGATTGTTCGAGCACATATTTAAGCTCGCGGGGCTGATAGCCGGGATTGACGGTCACCAGCACCAGCCCGGCCAGCGCCATCCCAAATTCGGCGATCACCCATTCGGGGATATTGGGCGCCCACACCGCGACCCGCTCACCCGGCTGGTAGCGGGTCAGCAGCGCGGCGGCCAGCGCCTCGCTGTCGCGCAGCAATTCGGCATAGGTCCAGCGCCGCGCCAGCGCGCCGTCGGCGTCGCACTCGATCAGCGCCACGGCATCCGGCGTCGCGGCGGCGGTGGCGCGCAGCACACCGCCCACGGTCAGGTCGATCATCGGCTGGTCGGCCTGCGCGGGGCAATAGGATTGGCTAAGGGTCAGCGGATACATCGGCATCTCCCGGCGACAGCGTCCAAAACGGCCATCGGTGGGTGGCGGCGGACCTTGCCGCCCTCTGGCCCCATGGCGCTTGGCCTATAACCCGCGGCACTATGCGGGGGTTGCCGCGCCGTGGCAACGCTTTCCCTTCGCGGCGGCGGCGGCTATGCTGGGGCATCACTCTTTTGCTGCCAGGACCATCATGCCCGATTATTCCGCCCGCCTTGCCGCGCTCCGTGCTCAGCTTGCCGCCGATGGCCTCGACGGGTTCGTCGTGCCGATCAGCGATGAACATATGTCCGAATATGTCGGCGACTATGCGCAGCGGCTGGCGTGGCTGACGGGCTTTGGCGGATCGGCGGGCAGCGCGGCGGTGCTTGCGAACCGCGCGGCGATGTTCACCGACGGGCGCTATACCTTGCAGGTGCGACAGCAAGTGGATGGCGCCGATTATGACTATGTCGACGTGCCGGCGTCCAGCATTGCGGCGTGGCTGGCGGCGCATGTCACGGCGGGCCAGCGCATCGGCTTTGACCCCTGGCTGCACGGTGTCGACTGGGTCAAGGCGACCGCCGACCAGCTCGCCGCGCGCGGGGCGGCCCTGGTGCCGGTCACCGCCAATCCGATTGACGCCATCTGGACAGACCGTCCCGCCCCCAGCGCTGCGCCGGTCGTCGTGCACAGCGACGCGCTGGCGGGCCAAAGCACCAGCGCGAAGCGCGCGGCCATCGCCGACTGGCTGAAGGCAGAGGGGCTGGACGCCACCGTCATCAGCGCGCTCGATTCGGTGGCCTGGACCTTCAACCTGCGCGGGGCCGATGTCGCGCGCACGCCCGTGGGGCTGGCCTTTGCGCTCGTCCATGCCGACGCCACCGCCGACCTGTTCATCGCGCCGGAAAAAATAACCGATGCGGTTCGCCAGCATCTGGGCAATTCGGTGCGGCTGCATGGCTATGACGCGCTGACCGAGGCGCTGGCGGCGCTGGGCGGCAAGCGGGTCGCCGCCGATCCCGAACGCGCGGTCGCCGCCATTTTCGGCGCGCTGGAACGCGGCGGGGCCAGCATCGTGCGCCGCCGCGATCCCGCCGTCCTGCCCAAGGCGTGCAAGAACCCGGTCGAGGTTGCGGGCATGAAACAAGCGCATATCCGCGACGGTGTGGCGGTCTCGCGCTTTCTGCGCTGGTTGGAGGGTGCGGCACCAGCGGGCGGGCTGACCGAGGCGGCGGTCGCCGACAAGCTGCGCGGTTTTCGCGAGGAAACGGGCGCGCTTCGCGACCTGTCGTTCGACACGATTTCGGCGGCGGCGGGCAATGCCGCCAGCCCGCATTACCGCTTTGACCCGGCGGCCAGCGCCGCGCTGCCGACGCAGGGCATTTATCTGGTCGATTCGGGCGGCCAATATGATGACGGCACCACTGATATCACCCGCACGGTGGCGATTGGTGAGCCAACCGCCGAAATGCGCCGCCGCTTTACCCAGGTGCTGAAAGGCCATATCGCGCTCGCCACCGCGCGCTTTCCGCACGGCACGCGCGGCAGCCAGCTCGACATTTTGGCGCGGCAATATCTGTGGGCCGACGGCGTGGATTATGCCCATGGCACCGGCCATGGCGTCGGCACCTATCTGGCGGTGCACGAAGGGCCCGCGCGAATCGCCAAGCCCTCGGGCGGCCAGGCCGGCACCGAAGAGCCGCTGCACGCCGGCATGATCCTGTCGAACGAGCCGGGATATTATAAGGCGGGCGAATATGGCATTCGCATCGAAAATCTGGTGCTGGTGGTGCCTGCGGCCCTGTCCGGTGCGGAACAGCCGATGCTGGCCTTTGAAACCATCAGCTTTGCCCCCATTGACCGGACGCTGATCGACACCGCGCTGTTGTCCGATGCCGAACTTGCCTGGCTCAACGGTTATCATGCCGACGTTTACGCCAAATTGGCACATTTTATATCCGATGACGACCGCATATGGTTGGAGCGGGCCACCGCGCCGCTGGCGCACCCCGCCGCCGCGCTCGCCGCCTGACCGGACGGGACCGGACGATGGACCGCAGCTGGTGGCAGGTGGCCAGGGACGATTTTCGGGTGCAGCATGATGTGCGCGTGCGGTTCAACGAACTTGACCCTACGGGCATCGTGTTCAATGGTAATTATCTGACCTACGCCGACATCGGCGTGACCGAATATTTCCGCGCGCTGGGGGAGGGGCAGCCCAGCCAATATTTTCAGCAATATCTGACCGATATCGTCGTGGTGAACGCCGAAATCGACTATCATGCCTCGGCCAGGCTGGACGACGTGATCACCACGGCGGCGCGCATCGCCCGCTTTGGGCGCACCAGCTTTACCCTGCACTGCGCGATTTTTCGGGGGGGCGAGCGGATGACCGACATTGCGCTGACCTATGCCCATGTCGGCATTGACAGCGGGCGGGCCGAACCGCTCCCCGCCAGCTTCATCGCCGAGGTGCGGCGGTTTGAGGCGATTCTCCCCGCTCAGACTTAACCGCCCCAAAAAGCGGCCCAAAAAAAAGGGCCGCCCGAGGGCGACCCTTTGGAAGTTTTGGGAGAGGATGCCTGAAAGGCAAGAGTGATATTGCAGTGCAGCATTGATTGTGCAACTGCGAAATGCACATTCGGCATTGCAATTTGTGCAATCATCAGTGCGATTGGGCTGCCGGCCCTGGCCATGCCGCCCCATGACGCGGCCTCTGGCCTCGCGCCGCCGAATCGCCTAAACCCCTTTTCATGGGAATGTTCAGCAATTGGGATATCGCGGGCGGTGCCAGCGATTTCTGGTCCTATATCCGCGAACCGCGGCCGCACCGCTGGGCGCTCGCCGGGCTCGCTTGCGCGGTCACCGGCGTGATTTTCTGGGTCTTTTCGGAAAAGCTGGTCCGCTATGATCCGCCCAAATCGTCGATCGTCTATTTCGAAAGCTGGGGTGCCGACCGCAGCGACGAAGAGGTCCGCGCCGATTGGGTGGAACGGGCCAAGGAAACCACCCGCCGCAACGCCGAACGCCGCCGCAATTATCAGGCCGTGGCCAAGGCGCTGGGCATCGAATATGACGCCAGCGAGGCCGACAAGCTGACGCGCGAAACGCTGGGGGAGGATGCCGCCGCCGAAATTGGCAAGCGGCCCGAACCGAAGAAATCGACGCTGGCCGAACGGGCCGCGCGTGTCGCCCCGCCACCTGCTGTCCCGCCTTCTGCCGCCCCGTCGCCCGCTGCAGCCGCGCCGCTGGCATCGCCAACCCCTTGACCACCGCCGCCGATGATGCCCGCTGGATGGCGGCGGCGCTGATGCTGGCATCGCGGGGGCAGGCGCGCAGCACGCCGAACCCCAATGTCGGCTGTGTCATCGTCGCGCAGGGCCGCGTCGTCGGGCGCGGCTGGACCCAGCCGGGGGGGCGCCCCCATGCCGAGGCCATGGCGCTGGCGCAGGCGGGGACCAGCGCGCGCGGTGCGACCGCCTATGTGACGCTGGAGCCCTGCGCGCATGTCAGCGAGCGGGGACCAGCCTGTGCCGATGGCCTGATCGCCGCCGGGGTGGCGCGCGTCGTTGCGGCGCTGACCGATCCCGATCCGCGCACGGCGGGCGGCGGCTTTGCCCGGCTGCGCGCCGCCGGGATGGCGGTGACCGAAGGCGTGCTGGCCGATGCCGCGCGCACCGCGCTTGCCCCCTGGCTGTCGCGGCAACAGCGCGCCCGGCCCATGGTCACGCTCAAACTCGCTGTCTCGCTCGACGGCATGATCGCGCTGGCCGATGGGCAGAGCCGCTGGATCACCGGCCCGCGCGCCCGCGCCCATGCGCATCTGGAACGCGCGCGGCACGACGCGATTCTGGTCGGGCACGGCACGCTGGCCGCCGATTCGCCCCGGCTCGACGTGCGGCTGGCGGGGCTGGAGGATCGCGCGCCCCGCCGCCTGGTGCTGACCCGCGCCGCCGCCGCGCCGCCGGGGTGGCAGGCGGTCGCCAGCCCCGCCGCGTGCGACGCGCTGGCGGGGGTCGATTCGCTGTTGGTGGAGGGCGGGGCGCAAACGGCGGCGGCGTTCCTGCGCGCCGACCGCGTCGACCGCCTGCTGCTTTACCGCGCCCCCCTGGTGATCGGGGCCGGGCGCAGCGCGCTGGCCGATATCGGGTTGACGGACCTGGACGCAGCGCACGACCGGTGGCAGCTGGTGGACAGCCGGATGCTTGGCAACGACAGGCTGGACGTCTACCACGCCCGGCGAAAGGACTGATTGCGCCCATGTTCACCGGCATCATCACCGACATCGGCACCGTGCGCAGCGCCGAGCAGCGCGGCGACCTGCGGCTGGTGATCGATACGGCCTTTGACCCCGCCGGCATCGCCATTGGGGCGTCCATCGCCTGTTCGGGCGTCTGCCTGACCGTGGTGGATAAGGGTCAGGATGGCGGTGATCAGGATGGTGAAGGGCGCTGGTTCGCGGTCGACGCCAGCGCCGAAACGATCGCCTGCACCGCGCCGGGCATGTGGGCGGTTGGCCGCCGGTTGAACCTGGAACGCGCGCTCAAGGTTGGCGACGAACTGGGCGGGCATATCGTCACGGGCCATGTCGACGGGGTCGGCGAAATTTTGGCGGTGGCACCCGTGGGGGACAGCTGGACCGTGACGGTCGCCGCGCCCGCCGCCATCGCCCCCTTCATCGCGGCCAAGGGTTCGGTGACGGTCGATGGCGTCTCGCTGACCGTCAACGCGGTGACCGACGCCGCCGATGGCCGCGCCCATTTTGCGCTCAACATCATCCCGCACACCCGGGCGATGACGACGCTGGACGAAGCGGCGGCGGGCCGCCCGGTCAATCTGGAGATCGACGTGCTGGCGCGCTACCTGCAACGGATGCAAGCGCGGGGATAAACCCGGGTCCGATGCAAGGCGGTTCTGGGCTGGCTGCAACCGGCGCGCATCATCACCCATCCGCCCAATCGGCGTTGCATTCGGGGTCGGCGGTCAGCATCAATCGGCGCATGGCGATGCGGGCGAGGCGCAGCGTTTCGGTCTTGCGGCGCGCGGGCGCGATGGGCTCCACGGCGGCTTCGCGCACCACCGCCGCGCCATAGCGGTCAGCGACGATCAGCCCGGCCATGTCGGGGCGATAATCGGGGGTTTCGAGGATCGCGGGGTCGAGCCCAGCGGCAAGCGCCCAATAGAAGCGGTCGCACCAGGGGCAATAGTCAGGCCATTTGCTGTCGCCCAGCAGGTCGGCGCGGCTGACCTTGATCTCGACGATGACCAGCTGCCCTTTTGCATCAATGCCGAGCAGATCGGCGCGGCGGCCATTGGGCAGCGGCACTTCCGGGATCGCCGCCATGCCCGCTTGCGCCAGCAAACGCGTCACGCCGCGGCACACGTCGGCGGCGGTGATCGCGGCGGTTGCGGTTGCACCCAACGTCTTTTCCCAACCCCGCTTGCCCTGAGCCTGTCGAAGGGCCGTCCTGCTATGGCGCGGTTCAAAGAGGAGATCAGTCCTTCGACAAGTTCAGGACGGGCGGGGCAGGGGGCGGGGGTCCGATCTCAGAACGGCACATCGTCGTCGAGGTCGTCGTCGAACGGCGGACGTCCACCGCCGCCGCTGCCTGCGCCGCCACCGCCGCCCTGATTCCAGCCACCGCCCGAGCCGCCACCATTGCCCCAGCTGTCGCCGCCGCTGCGACCACCACCGCCGCCACCACCTGGGGCCCCGTCCAGCATGGTCAGCGCGCCGCTCATCCCCGCGACCACGACTTCGGTGGTATAGCGGTCATTGCCGTCGCGGTCCTGCCACTTGCGGGTGCGCAAAGACCCTTCGATATAGACCTTGCTGCCCTTTTTCAGATAGCGTTCGACGACCCCGACCAGCCCGTCGCCGTTGATGACGATATTGTGCCATTCGGTGCGCTCCTTGCGCTCGCCGGACATTTTGTCTTTCCACTGTTCCGACGTGGCGATGCTGAAATTGGCGATCTTGCCGCCATTCTGGAACGACTTGATTTCCGGGTCCTTGCCCAGATTGCCGATCAAAATCACCTTGTTGACGCTGCCTGCCATGGCCCCATTTGCTCCCCTGATGTGGTGTCGGCGACTACCCTAGCCCAAGGGCGACGGCTGTCCAATATGTGATGCCCGCTGCGGCATAGGCGAGCGCAAAAAGATAGGCCGTCATGAACAGCGGCCATTTCCACCCATTGGTCTCACGCCGCGTGACCGCGATGGTGGAAATGCACTGCGGCGCAAAGACGAACCAGGCGAGGAAGGCGAGCGCGGTGGCCAGCGACCATTTGCCCGCCAATGTCTCGCCCAGCGCAGCGGCGGCCGCATCCTCGTCATCGCCCGCATTGACGGCGTTGGCGGTGGCGAGCGCGGCGACCGCCACCTCGCGCGCCGCCATGGTGGGGATCAGCGCCAGCGCAATGTCGTGGTTAAAGCCGATGGGTTTCACCACCACCTCCAGCCCCGATGCGATGCGCCCGGCGATGCTGTAATCCACCTGGCTGACCGCGCTGTCCGCCGGCACCTTGGGGTAAGTGAGCAACAGCCACAGCACGACCGTGGTCGCCAGGATGATGGTGCCCGCGCGCTTCAGAAAGGCCCAGGCGCGCTGCCAAAGGCCCAGCAGCACATCGCCCAGGCGCGGCCATTGATAGCGCGGCAATTCCATCATCATGCCCGCCGTCGTCCCCTTCGTCACCGTCCGCCGCAGCACCAGCGCGACAAGCAGCGCACCGATGATGCCGAACAGATAGAGGCCAAAGAGGACCAGCCCCTGCAGCCCCACTGGCGTGCCGCCCACGCCCTGCGCGGGGATGAAGGCACCGATGATGACCGCGTAAACGGGCAAGCGCGCCGAACAGGTCATCAGCGGCGCGACCAATATGGTGGTCAGCCGGTCCTGCGCATCGGGGATAGCGCGGGTCGCCATGATGCCGGGAATGGCACAGGCAAAGCTGGACAACAGCGGAATGAACCCGCGTCCTGACAGCCCCACCTTGGCCATCAGCCCGTCCATCAGGAACGCCGCGCGCGTCATATAACCCGATGCTTCGAGCAACAGGATGAACAGGAACAGGATGATGATCTGGGGCAGGAACACCACCACCGATCCGACGCCGCCCAGCAGGCCTTCGACCATCAGGCCGCGGACAAAGCCATCGGGCATGGCCCCGATGACCAGCGTCTGGAGCGCGCCAATCCCGCCCTCCAGCGCGTCGGCAAAGGGCGTGGCCCAGGCATAGACCGCCTGAAACATGACGAACAACAGGCCCAGCAGGATGGCAAAGCCGCCCACGGGGTGCAGGAAAATCCGGTCCAGCTGGTGGCCCCAGCGGCGCACCTGGGTTTCCTTCACCACCGCCTGCTGCGCGATGGAGCGCGCCTGCCTGTGCAGCGCCGCGGCGTCGGCGGCGGCGTCGGCATGGGGCGCGGCTGGCGCGGCGCTGCGGGCCTGGAGCACGGTGTCGAGCGCGGCGAGCAGCTCATCCAGCCCGCGCCGCCGCACTGCCACGGTCGGCACCACCGGCACGCCCAACCCCGCCGCCAGCGCCGCCGCGTCGAGCTCCAGCCCGTCGCGCGCGGCCATGTCGATCATGTTCAGCGCCACGACAACGGGCAGGCCCTGGCCGATCAGCTCCAGCGCAAAGCACAGATGCTGGTCCAGATTGCCCGCGTCGACCACGACGATCAAGGCGTCGGGCCGCCGCTCGCCCGCCTGCGCGCCCATCACCACGTCGCGCGTCACCGCCTCGTCCGGGCTGGCGGGGGTCAGGCTATAGCTGCCCGGCAAGTCGATGAGCTCAACGGGGCGGCCATCGGCAAAACTGGCCCGACCGCTGTGCCGTTCAACGGTTACGCCCGGATAGTTGGCGATTTTCTGGCGCGCACCGGTCAGCGCGTTGAACAGGCTGGATTTGCCCGCATTGGGATTGCCGACCAAGGCGACGAGCGGTGCGGCGGCGGTCATGCGCCCGATCCCACCGGCAGCACGCGGATGGCGGCGGCGTGGCGTGCGCGAATGGCAATGCGCATGCGGCCAATGGCGATGGCCAGCGGATCGCGCCAGAACAGCCCGCCCCGGTGCAGCGCGGTCAGTTCGGTCCCGGCATAGAGGCCAAGCTCGCGCAGTCGCCGCCCTTCATTGGCGTCCAGCGCCTCCCAGGCGATGGCGGTGATGCGCGCGGTGCAGCCCAGCGGCAGCCGGTCGAGGGTCGTTTCCATTTGCAAGCGATTATCAATAACAGGAGGATCAGGCCAGCCTTCCCGCACCGGCCCGCGATTATTTCCCCGGATAGCGCAGTCGCCCGATGAAGCGCGACAGGCTGGGGCGTTCCAGCTTGCTGGCGGCGCGGCGGTGCTTCCAGCTTTCAAACCGCATCACCCCGGCAATGCGCCGCGCCAGAAAAGCGCGGGTCTGGGCCAGATCGGCGCTGTCGTCGGTCAGCATCACCGCCATGGTGGCGGCATAGATGCTGCCCAAAATCGCGCGCTTTGAATAATGGTTGAAATCGGTCGCGGTGTCGCCTGCGGCGGCCCACATGGCATCGGCGGCGCGCCAGCCCAGCCGCACCGCCAGCGGTGCATTGGTCGGCAGCGCCAGGACGGCGAGCGCGCGGCGCAGCGATTCGCGCTGCGGCGCGAGCGTATCGATGCGCGCCTCCACCAAAGCGGTGATGCGGTCGCGGATTTTCATCGCCGCCAGCCGCTCGGCGGGCAGGGCGGCGAGCATCGCGGCGTCGACATGCGCGAACCAGGCGTCGATCATGTCGGGTGCACCGCCAGGAAAGGCGAGCTGAGCGACATCGCCGTCGACCCCGGCGGCCTCGGCGGCAAAACGGACGGCGGCGGGGGTGAAGCCATCAAAGGCTGCGGCTTCGGCAATGGCGGGGGCCAGCGCGACGCGAATTTCGTCGAGCGTTGGGTCAGCGGGCAAGGCAAGCGCGGTCATCTGGGCAATCTAGGGGCGCCCGGGCCGATCGGCAAGGCGCACCAGCACCAGCGCCGCCATGACCATCGCCGCCCCCACAAAGTCCATCGCCGTCATCGCCTCGTCAAAGGCGATCCATCCAGCGGCAGCGGACAAGGCGGGTTGCAGCAGCAGCGCCAGGCCGATGACGAGCGGGCTGAAGTGCGGCAGGGCAAAGGTCAGCAGCCCCTGACCCACCAGCTGGCTCGACAGCGCCAGGATGATGAGCGGCGTCCAGTTGGTCGGCATCACCTTTTCCCCCGCCGCCAGCGCGACCGGCAGGATGAGCGCGGCGGCAACCGCGCTGGCGATGGCGAGCGCCATCCAGCTTTCGGCGCTGGCCCGCGCGCGCATCATCGCGAGCAGGTAAAGCGTGTAAAATCCTCCGGCGAGCAGCGCCAACAGGTCGCCGCGAAAATGGCGCGGCGACAGGTCAAAGCTTTGCATCATCAGCAGCGCCGCGCCGCCAAAGGCGAGCAATATGGCAAGCGCCTGCGCCTTGCTGGGCAGCCGCCGGGCCAGGATGATGCCATAAATGGCGAGCAGCAGGCTGGCACAATTGGCGAGCAGCGTCGCATTGCCGAGCTTCGTCTGAAAAATGCTGATGTGCCACGCGATGATGTCGGCGGCAAAGGCGGCCCCGGCCAGGCACAGCAGGATCAGCGTGGCGCGCGACAAGCCCGCGGGGCGAAACCCCGCGCGCCAGCCGATCAGCGCCAGCAACGGGGCGGCCAGCGCCAACCGCCAGAAACCCGTCGCCATCGGCCCGGTGTCGGCCAGGCGGACCAGCAAGGGGCCAAAGGCAATGGCGACATTCCCCAGCACCAGCGCGGCAAAGGCCATGCCGGCACTGCCACGCTTTGCCGCGACAAAGATTTGCTTGTCGCCCTGGGTGCTTGCATCACTCACCCGCCGCGCTTAGCTGAGCCTTATCCCGTTGCAAGTTGCAATTGAACGAAGGAGCATCTCCCTTGGCCAGCCTGTTCGATCCCATCCAGCTGGGTGCCATTCACGCGCCCAACCGCATATTGATGGCGCCGCTGACGCGTGGCCGGTCCAGCGCGGGGCATGTGCCGATCACTGCGCTCAAGGCCGAATATTATGCGCAGCGCGCCGCCGCCGGGCTGATCATCGCCGAAGCCACGGGCATCAGCCAGGAAGGGCTGGGCTGGCCCGCCGCGCCGGGCATCTGGTCGGCGGAACAGGTGGAGGCGTGGAAGCCGGTTACCGATGCCGTGCACAACGCGGGCGGGCGCATCATCCTGCAACTGTGGCACATGGGCCGGCTCGTCCATTCCGACTTTCTGGGTGGTCAGCCGCCCGTCTCATCCTCGGCGACCACCGCGCCGGGCTTTGCCCATACGGCAGAGGGGAAGAAGGATTATGTCCAGGCCCGCGCCCTGCGCCTGGATGAAATCCCGCGCGTGATTGGCGATTATGTCCATGCCGCCCAAAATGCGATGCGCGCGGGCTTTGACGGGGTGCAGATTCACAGCGCCAACGGCTATCTGATCGACCAGTTTTTGCGCGACAACAGCAATTTGCGCGACGATGATTATGGCGGGCCAATCGCCAACCGCATCCGCCTGCTGCGCGAAGTGACGCAGGCGGTGGCGGACACCGTGGGGGCCGACCGCACGTCGGTGCGCCTGTCGCCCAATGGCGAAACACAGGGGGCCGATGACAGCAACCCGGTGGGGCTGTTCACGGCTGCCGCCGCTGCGCTCGATGCCATCGGTATCGGCTTTCTGGAACTGCGCGAACAAAAACCCTATGGCGATTTCGGGCGCAGCGACGTGCCCCGCGTGTCGCCCGACATCCGCAAGGTGTTCCGCGCGCCGCTGGTGCTCAACCAGGAATATGACGGCGAAAATTTTGCCGATGATCTCGCCTCCGGCCTCGCCGACGCGATCAGCTATGGCCGCCCGTTCATCGGTGCGCCCGATCTGGTCGAACGGCTGCGCACCGGCGCGCCCTTCACCCCGTCCAGCCCGCGCGACTGGTATGGCCCCGATGGGCGCGGCTATGTCGATTTCCCGGCGCTGACAGGGACAGCGGCGTAGTCCCTGTTGCCGCATAACGGAAACGGAAGCTACCGACTGCCGCCGTCGGCCTGGATCGCCGCGTCAATCAGCCGCGCGCCGATGGGGGCGAAGAACTGGTCGCCAAAGCGGAACAGCAGAAATCCGGCGATCAGCAAGAGCGCGGGCTGGATGATCAGCATGGCCAGCGCGATGACGAAGCCGATGACCAGCACGGTCAGAAAGCCGTTGGTCAGCTTGGCGCGCCCGGCGGCACCCAGGGTGATGGTGCGCGGCCCCTTATTGTCCCACCATTTGCCGGTGACGATGGGTTTGTCGCCGCGCCCACCCCGGGCCATGGGGGCGGGGCGGTCGCCGTTGGATGCGCTGGGCGCAGGGGTCTGCTTGGCCTTGGGGGGGCGCGCCTCGCCCTTGGCTTGCCAGGGGGTGGCTTTGGCCTCCAGCCGCGCGCGAATGGGGTCGGTCGGACGGTTGGTGGCGGCAGGGCCAGATGTGGGATTGGATGGGGGGCTGGGCGCGGCGCTGGCGGGGGCGCTGGCCGCAGCCCGCTCGCGCTTTTCCTCGGCCTTGTCGAATTTCAGCGCGGCATGGCCGTGCGCGGCGTCATGGGCCGCCATGCGTTCGGCAGCGCTCAGCGGCGGCGCGCCCGTTTCCAGGTCGATGACCTGCAACCGCCCGCCCTGTTCGACGATGCGGTAACGCTGGGCGGGCGGACGATCAACCAATGCCGAACCGCTCCTTCAGCGCCAGCATGGCCAGCGCCGCCTTGGCGGCCTCACCGCCCTTGTCCTTCAGCGACTTGTCGGCGCGGACCAGCGCCTGCGCCTCATTTTCCACCGTCAAAATGCCATTGCCGATGGCCAGGCCATCCAGGCTGAGTGCCATGATCGCGCGCGCGCTTTCGTTCGACACCACCTCAAAATGATAGGTTTCGCCGCGAATCACCACGCCCACCGCAACAAAGGCGTCATAGCGGCCCGTCTCGCTGGCCATGGCGATGGCCCCCGGCACCTCCAGCGCGCCGGGCACGGTGATGGTTTCATGGCTGTGCCCGGCCCCGGCAAGCGCGCTGCGCACGCCGTCGAGCAGCATGTCATTGATATGCGCATAAAAGCGCGCCTCGACGATCAGGACATTCGCCACGTCAATCCACTCCATTCGGGCGGCATCACGATCAGGACGGCCCCCGCAACAATCAAGATCCCGGCCACGATGCGGGCCCGGTCCATGGGTTCTTTCAGCATCCATGCCGCCAAGACAAGCGCAATCAGCACGCTGGATTCGCGAATGGCGGCAACCGCGCCCAACGGCGCAAATTTGGCTGCATAAGACCAGGTCGAAAAGGACAGCAGGGTCAGCAGGCCCGACCGCCAGCCCACCGGCCATGCAGCGGACAGCCGGGCCGACGCCTGCCCCCGCGACTGCAGCAGCAAAAAGGCGGGAAGGAGGATGCCATCGGTCACAAACAGCCACGCCAGAAAGGCGAGCGCATTGTCCGCCGTGCGCATCCCTTGCGCGGCCAGCGCGGCGTAGATCACGGTGGTCAGCCCGGTAAAAGCGGCGGCTGCCCAACCATGGCGGCTCATTCCCCGCCCCGCCGCCAGCGCCACGATGCCCGCAGTGATGGTGGCAATGCCGATGATCGCGGACAGCGCCAGCTGGTCTCCCAGCCACACCACTCCGAACAGCGCCAGGGCCAGCGGGACGATGCCCCGGGCCACGGGATAGGCATGCGAAAAATCGCTCAGCCGATAGGAGCGCACCAGCGACAGCTGGTTGACGAAGCTCAGCGCCGCGAACAGGGCAAGCAGCACCCACAGCTCTGCCGGCAAACCCCCGGCCCACAGCGCCACCGGCAACGCCAGCGCCGCGCAAACCAGCGCCGACCACACCCGCACCGCCAATTTGTCATCGCCCGTTTTCAAAAAGGCGTGCGACATGGCTGCGGACAGGGCCGACACCCCCGCCAGGGCCAAGCCAACGCCGATCATGGCCCTTTTCCCCCGTTATTCGCCTCCCGTGCCAGGAATGGCGCGTTCGCCGACAATCGACAAGTCATAACCTTCGAGGCCCACCAGACTGTGGTGCGTATTGGTCAGCAGCACCATGTCATGCACGCCCAATTCGGCCAAAATCTGCGCGCCGACGCCATAGTCGCGCAATTCTTCGACCTGCGGGTCGCCCGCGCCCTTGCCCTGCGCGCGCAATTGCATGAACCGGCTGACCAGCCCCTTGAAGGGTTTGTTGATCAGCACCAGCACGCCGCTGCCTGCCTCGGCGATCATTTCCATCGACCGCGACAACAGGCCCGCGCGCTCGTTGAGTTCGCCGAACACATCGACGAACATCGACATGGTGTGCATCCGCACCAGCGTCGGGCGCGCCGGGTCGATATGGCCCTTGACCAGTGCCATCGTTTCGTCGCCGGTCGCCTTGTTGTAAAAGGTGATGGCCTTCCAATCCCCGCCCCAGCGGCTGGTAAAGCTCAGCTCCGCACGCTTTTCGACCAGATGGTCATGCTTGCGGCGATAGGCGATGAGGTCGCGGATCGTGCCCATTTTCAGCTTGTGGAGCCGGGCAAAGGCGATGAGGTCATCCATGCGCGCCATGGTGCCATCGTCTTTCATAATCTCGCAAATCACCCCGGCGGGGTTCAGGCCCGCCAGCCGCGCGACATCAACCGCCGCTTCGGTATGCCCGGCGCGGACCAGCACGCCGCCATCGCGCGCGACCAGCGGAAAGACATGGCCCGGCGTCACAATGTCGTCGCGGCCCTTGCCCGCGTCGATGGCCACCGCGATGGTGCGCGCGCGGTCGTGCGCCGAAATGCCCGTGGTGACCCCGTCGCGCGCCTCGATCGACACGGTAAAGGCGGTTTCGTGCCGCGTGCCGTTCGACCGACTCATCAAATCCAGCCCCAGCGCGTCGACACGCGACCGCGTCATCGCCAGACAGATCAGGCCGCGGCCATGGGTGGCCATGAAATTAATGGCATCGGGCGTCGCCATTTGCGCGGGGATGATCAGGTCGCCTTCATTCTCCCGATCCTCATCATCCACCAGGATGAACATGCGCCCGTTGCGCGCTTCCTCGATAATCTCTTCAATCGGCACCAGCGCGGGCGTGTCGTCATTGTCGAACAGATAGGATTCCAGCTTGCGCAGCGTGTCAGCGGTGGGGTTCCAACCGGGCTGGTCCAGGTCGCGCAGCGTGTTGGCGTGCAGCCCGGCGGCGCGGGCCAGCCCGGACCGCGACAGCCCGCCCTCGGTCACCAGGCTACGCAGGCGGTTGATCAGGTCGGTGGACATGGCAGGACTCTTGCTGTGGAACAGGTCGCCGCCTAATCACATCATAATGTGACAGTAAAGCACAAAGTGCACATCCCATTAGCGAATGTGTGGCGTCCGCGTCGCCTGCCGCATCAATTGGGGCCGAATACCGGGCCCATCGGCCGTTCCTTGGCCGGTTTGGCGTCGAGCAGCGCGAGCAAGGTGCCGGTGCGGTCGTCGCGCTTGGCATAATCGCGCGCCGACAAACCGGCGATATGGTCCGCGCGGTTGGGATTGGCCCCTTGCGCAATCAACAGCCGCACCATCGCCGAATCGCGCCGATGCACCGCTGCAATCAGCGCGGTTTCGCCCCGGCTGTTGGCCTGATCCACCTGCGCCCCGCGCTTGAGCAGCACGTCGGCCCCTTCGGTCCAGCCCAGCAGGGTTGCGTGCATCAACGGCGTCACCCCGTCGCGGTCGGCAATATCGGGCCGTGCCCCGCGCGCCAGCAACAGCCGGGTCCAATCCAGATTGCGGTCCTTGACGACAATCGCGAGGCCGGTTTCGCCCGTGGTCACGTCGCGGGTGTTGATGACCTTGGCCAGATCCTCGCGCATCAGCTTGCCCGCTTCGGCCCATTCGCGGTCGCGCAGGGCTTTGAGGAAATTATAGCCATCGCGAAACTGCGCCATGGCGGTGCCGGGAAGCGCGGTGACGGCCAGTGCCGGGACCAGCGCCATGGCCATGGCGCGAAGCGAAAATGCGGCAAACTGGTTCATGGCGACCCCGACCAATGGTTGATTTCGCCGCCCTAACCCAGCATGGCTGGCGGCATGATGAACAAAGCAACTACCGCCTTGTGCCATGTCCGCGCAACCCTGTCGCTGCTGGTGGCCGCATCGCTGCTCGCCGGATGCAGCCCGCCGCCCGAACCCCCGCTGAAAGGGGCAAAGATCGGCGGCCCCTTCACCCTGACCGATCAGCGGGGGAAGGCGGTGTCCGACACCGATTTTGCCGGGCAATATCGCCTCATCTATTTCGGCTACAGCTTTTGTCCCGATGTTTGCCCTGTGGACCTGCAAAAATTGATGCAGGGGCTGACCCGCTTTGAAAAGCAGGATGCCGAACGCGGGGCGAAAATTGCCCCCATTTTCATCACCGTCGATCCCGCGCGCGATACGCCAGCGGCGCTGGCGCCTTTTGTCGCGCGCTATCATCCGCGCCTCCTGGGCCTAACGGGCAGCGAAGCGGCGATTGCGGCGGCGGCCAAGGCCTTTGTCGTTTCTTACCAGAAACAGGAAGGGTCGGCCCCCGACCGCTATCTGATGGCGCACAGCCAGCTCGCCTTTCTGATGGGGCCAGCGGGCGAACCGCTCGCGCTGCTCCCCATCGACGATCCGGCGACGCAGCTAGATGAAGGCTCGCCCGATCTGGTGGCGGCGGACCTTGCCCGCTGGGTGCAGTGACCAGCGGCCAGCCCGCCGCCGCGCGCTGGTGGGACGCGCCGCTCCACACGCTCGACGCCGGGCAGTGGGAGGCCTTGTGCGATGGCTGCGGCAAATGCTGCCTCCACAAGCTGGAGGATGAAGACAGCGGGCGCATTTATCCCACCAATGTGACCTGCCACATGATCGACCCGCTGACCGCGCGGTGCAGCGATTATCCCAATCGCAAACGCCATGTGCCCGACTGTCTGACGCTCAGCCGCAAGCGCATTGCCGATATCCCATGGTTGCCGCTGACCTGTGCCTATCGCTTGCGGGCCGATGGCAATCCGCTGCCCGCCTGGCATTATCTGGAGTGCGGGGACCACGATGCCGTGCACCGGGCGGGCCAGTCCATCGTCGGCTGGACGGTCAGTGAAACCATCGCCGGGCCGCTCGAAAATCATCTGGTCGAACGCGATGTCTGATGGCCTCAGCATCGCGGCGGCGGGGCGCGATTGGCCGGTGCGGCTGGTGCGCCACGCCGCCGCGCGCCGTTACCGGCTGGTGTTTGACGCGCTGCGCGGCGAACTGCGCCTTACCCTGCCGCGCCGCGCCAGCGAACGCCAGGCGCTGGCCTGGGCGCGCGAGCAACAGGGGTGGATCGCCGGACAGGTGGCGCGCGGCGACGGGCCGGTGGCGGTGGAGCCGGGCGCGGTCATTCCCGTTCGCGGGCGGGATCGCACCATCATCTGGGACCCCGCCGCGCCGCGCAAGGTGGCCGATGACGGCGACCGGCTGCTGCTTGGCGGCCCGCGCGAGACGGTCGGCCCGCGCCTTGGCCGCTGGCTGAAGGCAGAGGCGCTGGCGCTGCTCGACGCCGAAAGCCGCGCCATGGCGGCGGCGCACGGCATCGCCATCACCCGCGTCGGCGTCGCCGATCCGCGCAGCCGCTGGGGCAGCTGCGCCGCCGATGGCCAGCTGCGCTATAGCTGGCGGCTCATCCTGGCCCCGGATATGGTCCGCCGCGCAACGGTGGCGCATGAAGTGGCGCACCGCGTCCATATGCACCATGGCCCGGACTTTCACGCGCTGGTCGATACCATCCATGGCGGCAGCGTCGTCGAGGCCCGCCACTGGCTGCGCCGCCATGGGCGCAGCCTGCACCGCTATCGCTTTACCTGACCGCGCTGGTCGCGGGCACGCGCAGCGCCGCAGCAATCGCTGCCTCCAGCGCCGCGAGCGTATAGGGTTTGCGCAGCACCGGATGGTCGCCAAAGCTGGGCAGTTCGCTGGCATCCCCGGCAAAACCGGTGACGAACAGCACGGGCACGTCGCCCCATTGCGGGCGCAGCGCCGCGACCATCTCTGGCCCGGTCAGCTCGGGCATCAGCACATCGGACAATATGAGGCCAATGGGCCCGGCAGAGGCCATGAGCGCGGCGGCGGAGCGGGGGTCGCCGCAGGCAATGGGCCGGTGCCCCAGCTCGGCCACCGCCTCGACCGTCGCGGTCAGCACGCGGGGGTCGTCCTCCACCACCAAAATAGTGACGCCCGCTGGCGCCTCTCCCTGCGCGGCGGCCCCCCGGTCACCCTGTTCGGGGACCAGCCCCGCGACATCGGCAATCGCCATGGGCAGCGCGATGGTCACGCCCGTTCCCTGGCCCGGCTGCGATGCGATGCTCACCTCGCCGCCGCTGCTGCGCACAAAGGCAAAGACCTGGCTCATCCCCAGCCCTGTGCCGCGCCCGGCCGCCTTGGTGGTGAAAAAGGGGTCAAAGACGCGCTCGATCACCTCCGCCGACATGCCGTGCCCGGTGTCGGTCACGGTCATCAGCAGCTGGATGTCGCCGGTGCCGGGGCAGCTTTGCCGGCTTGTCGCAATATCCAGCCGTCCGCTGCCGTTCATCGCGTCGCGCGCGTTGACCGCCAGGTTGAGCAGCGCATTTTCAAACTGCTGCCGGTCAATCCGCACCCCCGCCGCGCCGCAGGTCAGCGACAGGTTCAGCGCGATGCGGTCGCCAATGGTGCGCGCGATCAGATCGGCAAAACCGGCGATGACGCTGTCCAGCGCCAGCACCTCGGGCCGTTCGGGTTCGGCGCGGGCAAAGGTCAGCAGGCGGCGGGTCAGGTCCGAGGCACGGCCCGCGCCGTCGAGTGCGCTCGCCAAATGGCGGGCGGCCTTGTCGGGCGCATCGGTGAGCCAACGCTGCGCCAATTCGATGCCGCCGACCACCACCGCCAGCATATTGTTGAAATCATGCGCGATGCCGCCGGTCAGCTGGCCCACCGCCTCCATCTTCTGCGCCTGGCGCAGCTTCGCCTCGGTCTGCGCGCGTTCGGCGATTTCGTGGCGCAGCGCCTGGTTGGCGGCGGCCAGTTCCTGGGTGCGTTCGGCGACCGCGCGTTCGAGCAGCGCGGCACGCTCGCTGTCGGCCTGGCTTTCGCGCTCGGCCAGCTGGCGCTCGGTGCGCGCGCGCAGCACGGTGCCGGCGGCCATGATGCCGCCAATGGCCGCAACCGCGCCGATCAGCGAAAAGATCATGATGACCTGATTAAGGTCAATCCGGTCGGTCTCGGCGCTGGCGGTCCGCTGTTCCAGCACTTGCCGCTCGGCGCGGATGATGGCCTCTAGCAACAGGTCGATGCGGCTGCGCTGCTGGCCCTGCGCGGCGGCATAATATTTGGAAATGGCGGCCAGTTCCTGCCGGTAATTGGCGCTGAGCGCGGCGTCGCCCAGCTCGCGCTGGCGCGCATCCACTGCCTGGGTCAGGTCGCGGACGCGCCGCCCCTGGTCGCTCGCCTCGCCCGTCAAACGCTGCAAATTGCGCAGATATTCGCGCGCCAGTCCGAATTGCTGCTGAAACACCCGGCCATCGCCGCGATCAAGGCCCACGGCAAAGCGCGCCAACGCGGCTTCCCCGCGCGCCACCTTGGCCTCGATGGATTTGGCCAGGGTGATGATCTCCACGCTCTGCGTCTGTTCGGCGATGGAGCGGTTATAGTCGCTGTTCGCCCGCGCCAGCAGGATGATGAGCCCGACCACCGCCCCCGCCAGCGCGGCGGACAGCAGCGCGGTCAGCCAGAACCGCCAGCGCGCATCGCGGCCCGCCGCATCGCCAAAGGGGGTGTCCATGGTCACGCGCGCCTGTTTACCGCAGGCGCACCAGCGCGCAAGCGTGGGCTTATGTCATCACGCTCTAGCCGATAATCCCCATGCGTTTGCCCGCGCGTTCAAAGCGCGCCAGGATTTCGCTGACCTCCTCGGCGCTATGCTCGGCGCACAGCGAACAGCGCAGCAGCGTCATGCCTGCGGGCGTCGCGGGCGGGCGCGCCAGATTGACGTAGAGCCCTTCGTGAAGCAGTGCCTCCCACATCATCGCGCCGCGCTCCAGATCGGGCATGATAACGGCGATGATCGCGCTCTGCGCCGTCTCTGTCCCCAGCTGAAAGCCCAGATCGCGCAGCCCCTGGTGCAGCGTCCGGCTGTTCTCCCACAAATGCGCCCGCTTGTTCGATCCGCGCATCAGCTTGCGGATTGACGCGGCGCTTGATGCCATCACGCTGGGCGGCAGCGCGGCGGTAAAGACATAGGGGCGGCAGACAAAGCGCAGCACTTCGAACTTGGGATGGTTCGACACGCAAAAACCGCCGACGGTGCCGACCGATTTGCTGAAGGTGCCGATGATGAAATCGACATCGTCGATAACGCCCTGTTCCTCGGCCACGCCGCGCCCATTGGCCCCGATAAAGCCCATCGAATGCGCCTCGTCGACCAGCACCATTGCGCCTGCCGCCTTTGCGACGCGCACCATGTCGACCAGCGGCGCGACATCGCCCAGCATGGAATAAACGCCCTCCAGCACCACCAGCTTGCCCGCTTCGGGGGGCAGGCGCTTCAGCCGCTTCTCGAGCGCCTCGACGTCATTGTGGCGAAAGGCGACGATTTCGGCATCGCCCATCTTGCACCCGTCATAGATGGACGCATGGCTGTCGATATCCAGGATGATATAATCACCCTTGCCCGCGATGGTCGAAATAACGCCCAGATTCGCCTGATATCCGGTCGAAAACACCATGGCATGGTCCATGGCGTAAAATTCCTTCAGCGCCTGTTCGACGTCCTTATGGTCGCGAAAAGTGCCGTTGAGGACGCGGCTGCCGGTGGTGCCAGCGCCAAAATCGGCCATCGCCTGCTGCCCCGCGGCGATGACATCTTCGTCAAAGGTCATCCCTATATAATTATAGGTGCCCAGCAAGATGGTATCGCGCCCGTTGCACACCGCGCGGGTCGGTGATTTCACCTCGTCCATCACCAGGCTGAACGGATCGGTGACGCCGGTCGCCAAAATGGCGGCGCGCTGTTCGATAAAGGGGTCGAATTTGGAAAAAAGGTCGGTCATCTCATGTCCCTGAACCATAGCCCTGAGCGTGTCGAAGGGCGCGGCGCGCGGCTGCGCTTCGGGCTTCGACAGGCTCAGCCCTCCGGTGGTTACAGTCAGCCTTTCAGTTTCGCCACGGCATCCACCAGCTGGCCGACCGTTTCAATTTCGGCCTGCAAATTCATGCTGATGATGATGTCGAATGTGTCTTCGACCTCGGCCACGAAATCCATGACGGTCAGGCTGTCCCATTCCAGATCGCCCGCAAAAGTGGTGGCGTCGGTCAGGCTGGTGCCTTTTTTGTTGAACGGCTCGATCAGGCCGTAAATCTGCTCGCGCAATTCGCTCATGGGGCGTCCCGCTGGTTGGTGGAGCGACCCGATTGCCGCCTGTCGCCGCCCTTGGCAAGCCTTTGCGGCGGGATTGCGGCGGCGACCAGCGCGCCGGCTGTTGTTGCCATAAGGTAACATCGGCAGAGCAAAGCACCGGCGCGCCATTGCGGTGCGCCCGCCCTATCGCCTAACCGGACCGGCCATGCTGCAAACCCCTGCCTCTGCTGCCACCCTTGCGCCGGCGTCCGCCGCGAGCGCCGCCTGGTGGGCAGAGGCGCGCGCGACGCTCACGCTGGGCTGGCCCATCATCCTCACCAATGTGTCGATGGCCAGCATCGGGGCGACCGATGTGCTGATGGTCGGCTGGCTGGGGCCGCAGGAATTGGCGGCCAGCTCGCTGGGGTTCAACCTCGCCATGCTGCTCACCATTTTCGGCATGGGGCTGGTCAATGCCGGATCGCCGATGATGGCGAGCGAGATCGGGCGGCGACCCCATTCAGTGCGCGACATCCGCCGCACCTTTCGTCAGACGCTGTGGCTGGTCGCCATGCTGACCATCCCGCTCGCCGCGCTGTTGTGGAACACCGGCACGGTCCTCCTCTGGCTGGGACAGGACGCGCGGCTGGCGGCGCTCGCACAGGATTATATCCGGGCCTATCTCTGGTCGATCCCGATTTTTCTGGTGACCATGTCGCTGCGCAATTTTCTCTCGGTGCTCGAACGGCCGCGCTGGTCGCTGGTCATCGGCATCATCGGCGTCGTCGGCAATATCGGGTTCAACTATGTGCTGATTTTTGGCAAGCTTGGCGTTCCGGCCTTTGGCATTGTCGGGGCCGGGCTGGGCAGCGTGCTCACCAATTTGCTGATGCTGGCGCTGATGATCTGGGTGGTATCGCGCGACCGGCAATTTCGTCGCTACCATCTGTTCGGGCGCTGGTGGCGTGCTGACTGGCCGCGCTTTCGCGCGCTGACGCGGCTTGGCCTGCCGATCGGCACCAGTCTGGCGCTGGAGGGCGGGGTGTTCATCGCTGCCGTCATGCTGATGGGGTGGATTTCGGTAGAGGCGGTCGCCGCCCACGCCGTCGCGCTGCAAATCGCCAGCCTGACCTTCATGGTGCCGATGGGCCTTGCCCAGGCGGCGACAGTGCGCGTCGGCATCGGCCATGGCCGCCAGGATGCGGACCATATCCGCCGCGCGGGCTGGGTCAGCTTTGTGCTGGGCACCGGTTTCATGGCCGCGATGGCCAGCCTGCTCTGGCTGTTCCCGGAAGGCTTGATCGGCCTGTTCCTCGACCGCACCGATCCCGCCAATGCCCAGGTCGCCGCGCTGGCGGTCAGCTTTCTGCTGGTCGCGGCCTTTTTCCAGATTTTCGATGGCGCCCAGGTGGTGGGGCAGGGGATGCTGCGCGGGCTCCACGACACGTTCGTGCCGATGCTGTTCGCGCTGCTCGGCTACTGGATCATCGGCATTGGCGTCGGCGCATGGCTGGCCTTTGACCGCGGCTGGGGCGGCGTCGGCATCTGGACCGGGCTCGCCATCGGCCTCGGCATCGTGGCCGTGCTGATGCTCAGCCGCTGGCTGCTGCGGGCGCGGCTGGGGCTGGTGGCTTCAAAGGTTGATCGCTGAATTGATGGGCGATGGTGTTCAAGTCGCCGGTCACTTTGCGCATGGTTTCTGGCGATAACAACAACACAGGGCGCTCTGCATCGCCAGAGTTACGGAACATGAACAGCCAACGCAGGCCTTCGCCCTCGCGGACTTGCACAATCTCCATGACGGAATGCACCACATCCGCGCGTACAGTGGAAAGCATCGCAATCTTATCGAGCCGCGCATCGAGTTTTGCGGGCTTCTGAAACCTATCGCGCGCTTTACGAAGCGTTTCCATCTTCTGACCCAATGGAGCCGTTGGGCAGCATTTCTCGTTCAGTTGGATCAGATAGGCGACCACGGCGGATTCGACGCGGGCGAATGCGTCCATCAAGCCGCTTCGCAACACAGGCCCGTCACGGCACAATTGCGCGCGTTCAGCATCAATATCTATTGGCTGATGAACCCCCATGCCTGTGATCGCTAACCGCTAGCAGGCAATTTTTCCTTAACGCGCTGGGCAAAGGAGTACCTTACTGCACCACGATTTCCACGCGCCGGGCCTGTGCCATGTCGGTGTCGGTGGCCGTGGTGTCGGTGGGTTTGACGAGGTCGATCCGGTCAGCGGCAACGCCCTGCTCGGCCAGCGCCGCTGCCACGGCCTGCGCCCGGTTCTTTGACAATTCGGCGTTGAGTTCGGCATTGCCCGTGGGGTCGTTATAGCCAGAGACGGCAAAGCGGGCGGCGGGATTGGCGTCGGCATAGGCCTTCACCGGGGCCACGGCGGCGGCAAAATCTGGCGCGATGTCGGCTTTGCCGGTGTCGAAATAGACCGACACCTTGGGTTGGCCGTTGACCGTTTCGCCGATGACGCCCGCGCCTTCGGGAATGGCGGGGGCAACGGGTGCCGGGGCGGGGGCGGGGGCGGCGACAACCGGCGCCGGCGGCGGCGCATCGCCGCGCGATCCGATATAATCGCCAAGCAACATGGTCGCAAAGACGATGAGCGCGAGCCCGGCAAAGACAATGGCCGCAAAGCCCAGAAAGCCGCCCGAATCGGGCTGCAAGGCCGCCGCGCTGCGCCGGTCGGCATCGCTGTGCGCCGCCGCAGGCGCGGCCGGGGCTGGAGCCGCGACCGCACCCTCGGCGGGTGCGGCGGGCGCGGCTGCCATCAAGCCCATGGCGGCGGCGGGGGCGGCGACGGGGGCCGCGGCGGCGACCGCCGCTTTGCGCGCCGGAGCCTTTTTGGCGGTGGCCTTGGTGGCGGCCTCTTTGGCGGGCGTAGCGGCTTTCGCTGATGCCGCCTTGGGCGCGGCGGCTTTGGCGGCGGTCTTGTGCGGCTTGGCGGCAGCGGCAGCGCCGACGGCCAATGCTGCTCCCGCTGCGGTCTCGCCGGTGGCACCGCCGAACAGGCCCAATTTGCCGAAATGTTCGGCGAGCAGATAATAAACGGTCACGCGGTTCTTGGTCCGGTCCGCCTTCATCCGTTCGCCGACCGCCGCAATCCCCGCATCCAGCACCTCGTCGGGGTCGGTCATTGCCATTTTCTTGCGGCAGAAATTCTTTTTGACCCGGTCCGTCTCCGCCTTGTCGCTGAACGACACCAGCGCGGAATCGCGGTTGCGCAGTGCAATGCCGCAATAGCGGACAATCGCCTTGATCACCTGATCATCGGCGTCCGGCACATATTTCTTGACGTCGACTGCCCAATCTTCGGCCATATTCCCCGCCTCCCCTGACGCTACGGTGTCATGGAATCACCGCGCCCTTGCTGGTTCCGCCCGGCACGCTAGCACCAAATCGAAGCAGCGCAAATTTTCCTGTTCGCGGTGGTTGACGCTGGCCACCGCGCCACCCATATGGCCATCGTTAGCACTTGCCCCCGGTGAGTGCTAATCGCATTTTCAATTGCATATCTGGAGGGTAACCCATGCAATTTCGTCCGTTGCACGACCGCGTGCTGGTTCGCCGTATCGAAGCCGAAGAAAAAACGGCTGGCGGCATCATCATCCCCGACACTGCCAAGGAAAAGCCGCAGGAAGGCGAAGTCGTCGCCGTCGGTTCGGGCGCCCGCGCCGATGATGGCAAGGTCACCCCGCTCGACGTCAAGTCGGGCGACCGCATCCTGTTCGGCAAATGGTCGGGCACCGAGGTGAAGGTGGACGGCGAAGAGCTGCTCATCATGAAGGAAAGCGACATCCTCGGGATCGTCGGCTGATTTGCCCCCGGTTCGTCATCCCCGATCAAGCCCGGAATGACGATGGTTTTAGGATTTGAGACAAAAGGAGCATCCTCATGGCTGCAAAAGACGTAAAATTCAGCCGCGACGCGCGTGAGCGCATTCTGCGCGGCGTCGACATCCTCGCTGATGCGGTCAAAGTCACGCTGGGCCCCAAGGGCCGCAACGTGGTCATTGACAAGAGCTTTGGCGCACCCCGCATCACCAAGGACGGCGTCACCGTCGCCAAGGAAATCGAACTGAAGGACAAGTTCGAGAATATGGGCGCGCAGATGCTGCGCGAAGTCGCCAGCAAGGCGAACGACACCGCCGGTGACGGCACCACCACCGCGACCGTGCTGGCGCAGGCGATTGTCCGCGAAGGCATGAAGTCGGTGGCCGCCGGCATGAACCCGATGGACCTGAAGCGCGGCATCGACCTGGCCGTGGCCAAGGTTGTCGACGACCTCAAGGGCCGGTCGAAGCCGGTCAGCGGCTCGGCCGAAATCGCTCAGGTCGGCATCATCTCGGCCAATGGCGACACCGAAGTCGGCGAAAAGATCGCCGAAGCGATGGAAAAGGTCGGCAAGGAAGGCGTGATTACCGTCGAGGAAGCCAAGGGCCTGGAGTTTGAACTGGACGTCGTCGAAGGCATGCAGTTCGACCGCGGCTATCTGTCGCCTTACTTCATCACCAATGCGGAAAAGATGATCGTTGAGCTCAGCGATCCCTATATCCTCATCTTTGAAAAGAAGCTGTCTAACCTGCAGTCGATGCTGCCGATTCTGGAGGCCGTGGTGCAGTCGGGCCGTCCGCTGCTGATCATCGCCGAGGATATCGAAGGCGAAGCACTGGCGACGCTGGTCGTCAACCGCCTGCGCGGCGGTTTGAAGGTCGCGGCGGTCAAGGCCCCCGGCTTTGGCGATCGTCGCAAGGCGATGCTGCAGGATATCGCCATCCTGACGAAGGGCGAGATGATCAGCGAAGACCTGGGCATCAAGCTGGAAAGCGTCACGCTCAACATGCTGGGCCAGGCCAAGCGCGTCACCATCGACAAGGACAACACCACCATCGTCGACGGTGCGGGTGAAGCCGATGCGATCAAGGCCCGCGTCGAACAGATCCGCGCCCAGATCGAAACCACCACCAGCGATTATGACCGCGAAAAGCTGCAAGAGCGGCTGGCCAAGCTGGCCGGCGGCGTGGCCGTGATCAAGGTCGGCGGCGCTTCGGAAGTCGAAGTGAAGGAGCGCAAGGACCGCGTCGACGACGCGCTGCACGCGACCCGCGCGGCGGTGGAAGAAGGCATCGTACCCGGCGGCGGCACCGCGCTGCTCTATGCCATCAAGGCGCTCGAAGGCCTGAAGGGCGCGAACGATGATCAGACGCGCGGCGTCGACATCATCCGCAAGGCGATCGAAGCGCCGCTGCGCCAGATCGCCAGCAACGCGGGCGTCGACGGCGCGGTGGTCGCGGGCAATCTGCTGCGCGAGGGCGACCCGACGCAGGGCTTTAACGCCGCGACCGACACCTATGAAAATCTGGTGGCGGCCGGCGTGATCGACCCGACGAAGGTCGTGCGCACCGCGCTGCAGAACGCCGCGTCGGTGGCCGGTCTGCTGATCACGACCGAGGCGACCATAGCCGAACTACCCGAAGACAAGCCCGCTGTGCCGATGGGCGGCGGCGGCATGGGCGGCATGGGCGGCATGGATTTCTGACGACCGAACCATCGTCACCCCGGACCTGATCCGGGGCCAGCTGCCCGGCCAACCGGTCGGAAACAGGAAAGGGCCGGGGGGAAACCTCCGGCCCTTTTTCATGGGCTGTCATTGCGAGCGCAGCGAAGCAATCCAGGGACGCTTGTCACAGCTATGGGTTGCTTCGCTGCGCTCGCAATGACGCAGTGGTTGTCGATTACAACCGCTCCAGCGCCGCGCGCAAATCCTCTGCCGCCCGGTCATAGACCCGCGCCTTCAGCGCATCGGTCCGCGCTGCCCCGCTGCTGTCGGGATGCCCGCCCGCGAACGGCGGGGCGGGGTCATATTCCAGCGCAAGCTGGATCATCCGCGCCGCTTCCTCCCCCGCTTCGCGCGCGATCAGGGTGAGCGCGAAATCGATGCCGCTCGTCACGCCGCCTGCGGTGATGATATTGCCATCCTCGACCACGCGCCCCGGCTGGTGCACCGCGCCGACCAGCGGCAGCAAATGGGTGTAGGCCCAATGGCAGGTGGCCCGCTTGCCCGTCAGCAGGCCCGCCGCCCCCAGCAGAAAGGTGCCAGTGCACACGCTGGTCACCCAGCGCGCGCCAGCGGCCTGCGCGGCGATGAAGGGGACGGTCGCCCCGTCGTGCAGCGCCCCGCGCACGCCATGGCCGCCGGGCACGCACAAGATGTCGGCCTGCGGGCAATCGGCGAAGGTCACATTGGGGACGAGCGCGACATGGCAGTCGGTCGGCACGGGATCCAGGCTGGCGGCGGCAACATGGACCACGGCGCCCGGCAGACGCGACAGAAATTGCACCGGCCCCATGAAATCGAGCTGGGTCAGATTGGCGAAGATGGGAAAGACCAGGTGCACAGGCGCAGTCATTGGGGCGCGTCCCTGTTTCCGGCGGCTTGGTCGGCGGCGGCTTGACCCGCAGCATCGCCGGTGCCGTCGCGCGCCTCCAGCATGGCGGCGGCATCGTCCAGCGCTTTCGCCTCCCCCACCGTGACTCCGCCGGGGCCGGGTTCGTTATCCGTGCGGCTGCACGCAGCAAGGAGCAACAGGCCAGCAAGGGTGGCAAGGGTAGCGGAGCGGTGCATGGCGCAGCACTAGCCCGGCGCGCGCCAAAGAAAAAGGGGCACCGGCGCGCTGGCCGATGCCCCCCATGTTCGGCACGCCAATGGCGCGCGCGATTACTTCTTCAGCTCTTCGGCAGCGCCCTTGGCGGCGTCGCCAGCAGCGTCCATCGCATTGGCCGCGCCTTCCTTGGCCGCAGCGCCCGCGTCGGCGGCCGCGTCCTTGGCGTCGGCGGCGACATCGCCAGCGGCAGCGGCGGCGGCTTCGGCACCCTCGGCCACGGCATCGCCAGCGGCTTCGGCGCCAGCGGCGGCGTCATCGGCCATGGCTTCGGCGGCTTCGCCGGTCTCTTCCTTGGCGGCCTCGGAGCAGGCAGTCATGCTGAACGCGGCGGCGGCCAGCGAGGCGATCATCAATTTGCGCATATCCATTCCTTTCGCTCGCAAAATGCGGGGCCCGCGGCGGCGGGTGGCGGGAAAATAGAGTGTGTGCGCCGCCATGCAAGGGCGAAACCGCAAAAAAAGAGGGCCGATGGCGCATGGCCACCGACCCCCCTTTTCGTGCTTCATCGTCCGGCCCGCAAGGCAGGCCAGAGCGACAAGCGGCTTACTTCTTGGCTTCTTCCATCGCGCCCTTGGCGGCGTCGACAGCTTCGCCAGCGGCAGCAGCCGCTTCGCCAGCCTTGTCGGCGGCGGCACCAGCGGCTTCCGAACCAGCAGCAGCAGCAGCGCCGGCAGCAGCGTCGGCAGCACCCGCAGCGGCGTCAGCGGCGCCTTCGGCAGCTTCCATCGCGCCGTCAGCGGCACCTTCCATGGTCGCAGCGGCGTCTTCGGCACCGGCAGCGGCGTCATCAGCGGCCTTTTCGGCGCAAGCGGCAAGGCCCAGCGACGCGGCAAGGACCAGCGACAATGTGATCGACTTTTTCATTTGGATGCACCCTTCTTCTGACATTATGGTTCAACAGACGACGGCACCGAGCATTAGGCCAGCGTCCATCACTAGTGCCCGCTAATGCCATGCTGCCCCCCGCGCAACGGCGAATTGCGGCCCGCGCGGCGAAACGCGACGAGCCGCTGTCCCGACGCAGCCGTAGCCCCGCCAAGCTCGCCCCTTTGCTGCGTTGACCGGATATAAAGAAAACTTTATGTGATAGGGCGATGCTGGCCTTGCTCGACATTTTTCAGGCGGTCGCCGATCCGACGCGGCTGCGAATCATCGCCCTGCTCCGTACCATGGAGCTGGCGGTGGGCGAATTGGTCGTGGTGCTGGGGCAAAGCCAGCCGCGCGTGTCGCGTCATGTGCGGATCCTGGCCGACGCGGGCCTGATCGAGCGGCGGCGCGAGGGGGCGTGGGTGTTCCTGCGCCTGGTGACGGGCCCGCCCTATGATGCGCTGGTAGCGGTGATCGCGGCCTGGCCGCAGACCTCCGCCGATCAGGCGCAGGCCGCCGCTGACCAGGGGCTGCTCGACCATGTCCGCGCCGAACGGGCAGAGGCGGCGCGCCGCTATTTTGCCGACCATGCCGCCGAATGGGATGCCATCCGCTCGCTGCATGTGGGTGAGGACCGGGTGGAAGCCGCGATGCTGGCGCTGATGCACAACCGGCGGCTGGGCCATGTGCTGGATATCGGCACGGGCACCGGACGCATGGCGGAAATTTTTGCCCCGGCCGCGTCGCACATCACTGCGCTGGACCGCAGCCCGGAAATGCTGCGGATAGCGCGCGCCAAGCTCGCCGACCGGCAAATCAGCGTTGATCTGGTGCAGGGCGATTTCATGGCGCTGCCGCTGGCGGCCGCCGCCGTCGACACGGTGGTGATGCACCAGGTGCTGCATTTTGCGCATGAACCGGGCCGGGTGATTGCCGAGGCCGCGCGCGTGCTGCGCCCTGGCGGCCATTTGTTGATCATTGATTTTGCGCCCCACGACCGCGAAGAGCTGCGCACCCAGGCCGCCCACGCCCGCCTGGGCTTTTCGGACGCGCAGATGCGCGGTTGGTTCGCCTCTGCCGGGCTGCTCGCCGAAAATGGCGATACGCTGGCGGGCGAACGGCTGACCATCAAAATCTGGCTCGCACGCCGCCGCTCCGATGCGGTGCGGGCGGCTATGGGGGTGGGCGCAGCCGCCAGTGAACCGCAAAAAAGGATGACGGCATGACCTCCTCTCCCGACGCTGCCTCTCCGGATGCTCAGGCCGAAGCCCGGCGCGCCGCCGCATCGCCGCTGTTCGCGGGGCTGCCCGGTGATATCGGCGTCAGCTTTGAATTTTTCCCGCCCAAAACCGAGCGGATGGAGGAACAGCTGTGGTCGGCCTTTGAAACGCTGGCCCCGCTGCGCCCGCGCTTTGCCTCCGTCACCTATGGCGCAGGCGGGTCGACGCGCGAGCGCACCCATGCGACCGTCGCGCGGATGGTGCGCGACAGCAGCATTCCCCCCGCCGCGCACCTCACCTGTGTCGAAGCCTCGCGCCGCGACATTGCCGAGGTGGCGGAAGCCTATTGGGAGGCCGGGGTGCGCCACATCGTCGCGCTGCGTGGTGACGTGCCTGGCGGCGGGCCGTTTCGTGCCCACCCCGATGGCTATGCCAGCGCCGCCGAGCTGGTCGCGGGATTGAAGACCATCGCCGATTTCGACATTTCGGTGGCCGCCTATCCCGAAACCCATCCCGAAGCGGGCTGTGCCGAGGCCGATCTCGACAATCTGAAGCGCAAGCTCGACGCGGGTGCCAGCCGCGCGATCACGCAATTTTTCTTCGCGCCCGAAACCTTCCTGCGCTTTTGCGATGCGGCGGCGGCGGCGGGCATATCCGCCCCCATCCTGCCCGGCATATTGCCGGTGTCGAATGTGTCGCAGACGCGGCGGATGGCGGCGATGTGCGGCACCAGCATTCCGCCATGGATGGCGGCGCTGTTTGATGGGCTGGACGATCATCCCGCGGCGCGCCAGCTGGTGGCGGCCACGATCGCCGCCGAAATGTGCCGCCGCCTCTATGCCGGGGGGGTGCGTGATTTTCACTTTTACACCCTGAACCGCGCCGAACTCAGCTATGCCATTTGCCATTTGCTGGGGCTGCGCCCCGCCACGACCACAGTGCAGGAGCAAGCCGCATGACCCCGCGTGAAGCCTTGCTGGCCGCTGCCGCCGACCGGCTGTTGCTCACCGACGGCGCGTTCGGCACCGAAATTCAGAATTGGCAACTGGACGAGGCGACCTTCGCCGGGGCGCTGGGCCTGGACCATGACCAAAAGGGCAATAATGACATATTGGCGCTGACCGCACCGCATGTGCTGGACAGCATCACGCGCGCATATCTGGCTGCCGGGTCGGACATTGTGTCGACCAATACGTTCAGCGCGAACAGCATCAGCCAGGCCGATTATGGCGCGGCGCATCTGGTGCGCGACATCAATCTGGCGTCGGCCCGGCTGGCGCGCGCGGCGGCGGACGATGCCGCGGCGCAGGATGGCCGCCGCCGCTTTGTCGCTGGCGCGGTCGGCCCAACCAACAAGACATTGTCGTTGTCGCCCGACGTCAACAATCCCGGCTACCGCGAGATTGACTTCGACACGCTGAAGGCCGTCTATCGCGAACAGATTGACGCGCTGGCGGCGGGCGGGGTGGATTTCATCCTGATCGAAACGGTGTTCGACACGCTGAATGCCAAGGCGGGGATTGCCGCCACGCTGGAGGCAGAGGCGGCGCTGGGCCGCGACTTGCCGCTGATGCTGTCAATGACGCTGACGGACCTCAGCGGGCGCAACCTGTCGGGTCATACGGTGGAGGCCTTTTGGTATGCGGTGCGCCATGCCCGCCCGCTGACCATCGGGCTCAACTGCTCCTTTGGCGCGGCACAGCTGCGCCCGCATGTTCGCACGCTCAGCGCCATCGCCGACACGCTGGTCATGGTTTATCCCAACGCCGGGCTGCCCAACGAACTGGGCGCTTATGATGAACAGCCGGACACCACCGCCGCGTTGGTCGGCGAATGGGCCGAGGCGGGGCAGGTCAATATCTTGGGTGGCTGCTGCGGCTCGACGCCCGCGCATATTGCCGCAATGGCGCAAATGGCACGGGGCAAACCGCCGCGCGCCGTGCCCCAGGTGCCGGTGCGGACCCGGCTTGCGGGACTAGAGGCATTTACGATGGCTTGACGGGCCCTCTCCCCTTCAGGGGAGAGGGTTAGGGAGAGGGGCAGTCTCTCACAACAAACCAATGGTCGGACATGAGGACTCCCCCTCTCCCCGACCCTCTCCCCTGAAGGGGAGAGGGAGATATGATGACCGCACCCAAATCCTCCTCCACTTTCGTCAACATCGGTGAACGAACCAACGTCACCGGTTCGGCGGCGTTCAAAAAGCTGATCCTGGCGGGCGATTATGCTGCGGCGGTGGAGGTCGCGCGGCAGCAGGTCGAAAACGGGGCCCAGATTATCGACGTCAACATGGACGAAGGCCTGCTCGACGCCGTCCATGCGATGACGACGTTCCTGAAGCTGATCGCCGCCGAACCCGATATTGCGCGCGTCCCGGTGATGATCGACAGCTCGAAATGGGAGGTGATCGAGGCCGGGCTGAAATGCGTGCCCGGCAAACCCATCGTCAACTCCATCTCGATGAAGGAGGGAGAGGGGCCGTTTCTGGCGCAGGCGCGCATCTGCATGGCCTATGGTGCGGCGGTCGTCGTCATGGCCTTTGACGAGGTGGGGCAGGCCGACACCGAGGCGCGCAAGGTCGAAATCTGCGAACGGGCCTATGCGCTGCTGACCGGCATCGGCTTCCCGCCCGAGGACATCATCTTTGATCCCAACATCTTTGCCGTCGCGACGGGAATAGAGGATCATGACAATTATGCCGTCGATTTCATCAACGCCGCGCGCACGATCAAGGCGCGGTGCCCGCATGTCCATATTTCGGGCGGGCTGTCGAACCTGTCGTTCAGTTTCCGGGGCAATGAACCCGTGCGCCGCGCGATGCACAGCGTGTTCCTGTATCACGCCATTCCGGCGGGGCTGGACATGGCCATCGTCAATGCGGGCCAGCTTGATGTCTTTGACGCCATTGCGCCGGCCCTGCGCGATGCGTGCGAAGACGTCATCCTGAACCGCGATCCCGGCGCGACCGAGCGATTGATTGCGCTTGCCGAAACCTATCGCGGCACCGACGCGGCGCAGGAAAAGGCGGCCGAGGAATGGCGCGGCTGGAACGTTGCCAAACGGCTGGAACATGCGCTGGTCAAGGGCATGGACGCCCATGTCGTCGCCGACACCGAAGATGCCCGCCTGCTGGCCGCGCGGCCCATCGAGGTGATCGAAGGGCCGTTGATGGACGGCATGAACGTCGTCGGCGACCTGTTCGGTTCGGGGAAGATGTTCCTGCCGCAGGTGGTGAAATCGGCGCGCGTGATGAAGAAGGCGGTGGCGCACCTGATCCCCTTTATCGAGGCGGAAAAGGCCGAAGGCGCGCGGGCCAAGGGCCGCATCATCATGGCCACGGTCAAGGGCGACGTCCACGATATCGGCAAGAATATCGTCGGCGTGGTGCTGCAGTGCAATGGCTATGAGGTGATTGACCTCGGCGTCATGGTGCCCTGGACCCGGATATTGGAAGCGGCGCGCGCGCATGATGCCGACATGATCGGCCTGTCCGGTCTGATTACCCCCAGCCTGGATGAAATGGTGACGGTGGCGGAGGAGATGCAGCGCGCAGGCTTCACCATCCCCCTGCTGATCGGCGGCGCGACCACGTCAAAGGTGCATACCGCGCTGCGCATCGACCCGGCCTATGACGGCCCGGTCATCCATGTGCTGGACGCCAGCCGCGCCGTTGGCGTGGCCACCGCGCTGGTCAGCGATACGGGCCGCGACGCCTATGTTCAGGGCTATGCCGACGATTATGCCCATGTCCGCGACGTGCGCGCGGGCAAGGGGCAGAGCGCGCTGATCAGCCTGGATGACGCGCGCGCCAACGCCTTTGTTGCCGACATGCACATCAAACCGCCGCCGCCGGAACAGCCCGGCCTGCATGTCTTTGCCGACTGGGACCTGGCGGAGCTTGCCGACTATATTGACTGGACCCCTTTTTTCCGGGCGTGGGAGCTGCACGGCACCTATCCGGCCATCCTGGATGATGCGGTGGTGGGCGACAGCGCCCGGGCCTTGTGGGCCGATGCGCAGGCGATGCTGGCGCGGATCATCGACGAACGCTGGCTCACCGCGCGCGGCGTCGCCGGGCTATGGCCTTGCCGCCGCGAAGGCGATGATGTGCTGGTACATCTGGTTGAGGCCGAAGACCACGTCCGCATCCCCTTCCTGCGCCAGCAGATCGCCAAGCGGGAGGGGCGGGCCAATATGTGCCTGGCCGATTTCATCGACCCGCAGGGCGACTGGATTGGCGGGTTTGCCGTCGGCATTCATGGCATCGAACCGCATCTGGCGCGGTTTCAGGCCGACAGGGATGATTATTCGGACATATTGCTCAAGGCCCTCGCCGACCGCTTTGCAGAGGCTTTTGCCGAACGGCTGCACCAGCATGTGCGCACGGCTTTATGGGCCTATGCGCCCGGTGAACAGCTGACCAATGCCGCGCTGATTCGCGAGGAATATCGCGGCATCCGCCCCGCGCCCGGCTATCCGGCCTGTCCTGACCACAGCCTGAAACCCATCCTGTTCGATCTGCTCGATGCCCCGGCGCATGCGGGCCTGACCCTGACCGAAAGCTTTGCCATGTGGCCCACCGCCGCGGTCAGCGGCTTTTACTTCGGCCACCCGCAGGCCGAATATTTCGGCGTTGCCAGGGTCGGTGAAGGTCAGCTGGTCGACTATGCCGCGCGGCGCGGAGTGGATGTGGACACGGCCCGCCGCTGGCTGCGACCAAATATGGATTAGGCTGATTTTCCGATAACGCCCCTCAGCCGGGCCAGCATCGGCGTGACCATCGGCACGGTCAGCATGGTGGAGGCAACCGCCATCAACAGCAGTGCGGTAAAGGCGGTGCCCGAAATAATGCCCTTGTCCAGCAGGACATTGGCAAAGATGATCATGATCAGCGCCTTGGTCTGAAGCAGCCAGCCGATCAGCCGCGCCTCGCCGGGCTGCCAGCCCAGGATGCGCCCTGCGACCGCCACGCCGATCAACTTGCCGCCGACCGCCGCGACCAGCAGCAAGGCCGCAGCCGCAAAGACCGCCACGCCGCCGCCATCCCACTGGGTGCGCAGGCCAGTGGACAGGAAAAACACCGGCATCAGTGTGAGCAGCACCACCGCCCGCAGCCGGTCCAGCGCCGCCTCTCCAAACCATTTGGCGTCCAGCACGGCGCCCGCCAGAAAGGCGCCGACCATATAGTGCAGCCCAGACCAATCCCCCGCCAGCGCGCAGAGCAACAGCCAGATGAGCGCCACCGGCCAACGGTCCGCCTCTGCCAGCCGGGGCAGCAGGCGGCGCATGAGCCACGCCGCGCCGACAAAGCCGAGCAGAAACACCGCCTGCCGTCCCATGCGGTCCCAGTCGAGCAGGATGATGGCCAGCACCGCCCAGATGGCGATGTCGTCCAGGCTGGCATAGCGCAGGATGCGCTGGCCCAGCGGCGCGCGCAGGATGGTCAGCTTGTCCATCAGCAGCACCAGGATGGGCAGCGCGGTGACGGCGCAGGCCATGCCAATGCCCGCGATGACCTGCCACTGCGCGCCGCTGCCGCCCGTCCAGCCCGGCCATTGCAGCATCACCGCCGCTGCCGCCGCCCCCAGCGCCATGGGCACCGCCAGCGCCAGGGCAGCGGTGATGGCGGTCTCGCGCCGGTGTTGCCACGCCTCGCTCAGGTCGAGCTCTAGCCCGGCAATCCACACGAACAGGATGACGGCCCACCAGGCGACACCGTTCAATGCCGTCACCACATCGGGACGGAAAATGAAGCTGTAATAGTCGGGAAAAGCCGCGCCCAGCACGCCGGGGCCGAGCAGGATGCCGCCGATGATCTGCACCACCACCAGCGGCGCGACATGGTCGGTCCGCCCGACCCGCCAGACCAGCCAGGGCACCGCAAATATGATCAGCAACGCGGCCAGATAGACTTCGGTAAGGGTAAGGGCGGGGCCAGTCAGCATGGGGATGGTCCTGTGCCTAATCGCTTGGCGCGGTTTGGCAATGCTGTCTGCGTGGTAACGCTTGGTCCGCCCGCTGTCCCGGGCTGGCACGCGGGGCGCGTTAACCAGCCTTGCAAACGACCGGGGCCGCGCAATCGGCTAAACCCTGCGGCCATGTTGACCAAGGTCGTCCGCCCCCTCACGCTGATTGCGGTGCTGATTGCGCTGGCGATGATCCTGCCCGCCAATGCCCAGCCCACGCCCGCGCCCTTTGTCGTGGTTGAAAGCGGGCGGGGCTTTGCGCGCTTGCAGGATGCGGTCAACGCCATTGGCGACCGCGCCGGCACCATCCGGATTGCGCCGGGCACGCACCGTGACTGTGCGGTGCAGCGCGCTGGCCAGATCCACTTTGTCGCCGCTCAGCCAGGCACGGCCACTTTCGATGGTGTGACGTGCGAGGGCAAGGCCGCGCTGGTGCTGCGCGGTCGCGGCGCGCGGGTCGAGGGGCTGGTGTTTCAAAATCTGCGGGTGCCCGATGGCAATGGCGCGGGCATCCGGCTGGAACGCAGCGACCTTGCCATCGTCAACAGCCTGTTTCGCAACAGCGAACAGGGGATATTGACCGCCGATGACCCCGCGGCGAGCCTGAGCATCGACCGCTCCACCTTTTCGCGGCTGGGGCGGTGCGACCGGGGACTGTCCTGCGCGCACAGCGCCTATACGGGCCAATATGGCCGCGTCATCGTCACCCGCTCGCGTTTTGAACGCGGCGCGGGCGGCCATTATCTGAAATCGCGCGCCATTTCGGTCGATTTTCGCGACAACAGCTTTGACGACAGCCAGGGACGCGGGACCAATTACATGATCGATCTGCCGTCGGGATCGACGGGGCAGATAGTCGGCAATTTGTTCGTGCAGGGCCGCGACAAGGACAATTATTCGGCCTTCATCACCGTTGCGCCCGAAGAGCGCAAGAATCCGTCGACGGGTCTGGTCATCGCGGACAACCGCGCGAGCCTGCCCGCCGAGCTAGGCCGCCGGTCGGCCTTCGTGGCGGACTGGAGCGGGGAAGCATTGGCCATTGGCGCCAACGATTTGGGGCCAGGGGTGGTGCGATTTGAGCGGCGTTAGCTCCATCCCTCCGCTTGCCCTTTGCCAAGCTCAAGGCTGGCGGGGTATGACGATTCGATAAGACATCACGCCTCGCCACGCGTTTCGATGAGCGACGCGGCGAGCGCCTCCGCCGGGGACTTGCCGCCCCACAGCACAAATTGGAACACCGGGTAAAAGCGTTCGCATTCGTCGATCGCGGTTTCGACCAGCGTTTCCGCCGTATCCAGCCCCAGCGCCCCGTCGCCGCCGATCAGCAGGCCGTGGCGATACAGGATGGTGCCGCTGTTCGACCACAGCTCAAAATGGCCCAGCCACATCTGCTCGTTGATCAGCGCCAGCGCCTCCTGCGCGACGCCGCGCTTGTCCTCGACCACGCGGATGTCGGGAAAGACGAGCAGCTGGATGACGCGGTCATCGCCGCGCCATACCCCGCGCAGTTCATAATTGGTCCAGGATCCCTGAACCGTCGCAACGATTTCATCCTCGCTGACCATTTCGTGCGGCCAGCCGTGCGCCTCGCAATAGGCGGCCAGCATGTCGATGGGGGCCGCGTCCTGGCTTTCGTCGTCGTAGGGGTCTTCGCTCATGGTCCCGCCGCCTTAGCCGCTGGCGGCGGGCATGGCTACACGGCTTAACCCTTTGCCTTGGGCGTCCGCTTGGCGGGTGCCTTGGGTGCGGGCGCGGCGGCCTTGCCTTCCAGCGCGTCGAGCCGCAGCTTCAGCGCCTCGGCCTCGGCCCGCGCGGTGGCGGCCATCTGCTTGACCGCGTCAAATTCTTCGCGGCTGACAAAGTCCATCCGCCCGATCCATTCCTTGGCGCGTTCGCGCATGGCCCCTTCGGCCTCGCGCCCGGCGCCCGCCACTGTGCCGGCCACGCCGTTCAGCACGCGGGCCAGATCGTCGAAAAAGCGGTTCTCACTTTGCATGTTCGTCGGTTCCTTTGGTCAGGGTGACCCTTGCCTTGTCCCTATATCTGGGTGGTCGCGGCGGGCGGCACAAGGGTTTCGGCATCAGGATTGCGCGCATCAATCTGGTAATTGAGGATAGAGGCAAAGCTGAGCCAGACCATATAGGGCACCAGCATCCACGCCGCTGCCGTGCGGATGCGGGCAAAGGCAAAGCTGGTGGCGATGGTCAGCGCCAATATGCCCAGGATCAGCCACAGCGCCGCCGTTACCTGATGCGCGCCAAAGAAGAGCGGCGACCAGGTGAAGTTGAGCAGCAATTGGGCGAAGAACAGGCTCAGCGCCAGGGCGCGCCCCTTTGCCCCCCGGGCATTCAGGATCATCGCCAGCGCCAGCCCTAGCATGACATAGAGCAGCGCCCAGGCGGTGCCGAACACCCAGCCCGGCGGCGTAATCGGCGGCAGGTCGAGCGCCGTGAACCAGCGGTTGGAATAACCGCTGTTGGTCAGCATCGCGATCAAATTGCCGATAAAGACGATGGCGGGCACCGTCACCAGCGCCCAGCGGGCAAAGGACATGCGCAATTGGCCGGGGGTGGCAATTTCACTCATCGATTCGCCCGTCTTTTCCCTTAGTTGCTGCCGCTGCGCCTATCATGCGCCCCGGATGGCGGCGACCAGAAATTCGACATTGCCCTCGGGCCCGGTGATGGGGCTGGTGAGCAGCGCAGTGACGGCCCAGCCCGCGTCGGTCAGCCACACGGTCACCGCATCGCAAATGCGGGCATGGACGGCGGGGTCGCGCACCACCCCTTTTTTGCCAATTTCGTGCCGCTCCGCCTCAAACTGCGGTTTGATGAGCGCGATCAGCCGCGCATCGGCTCGGGCAAAGCTCATGGGCACGGGCAGCACCTTGGCCAGGCTGATGAAACTGGCGTCACAGACGATCAGGTCCACGGGTTCGGGGATATGGGCGGGCGTCAGCACGCGGGCGCTGGTCTGTTCCAGCACGGTGACGCGGGGGTCCTGCCGCAGCCGCCACGCCAGCTGGTTGGTGCCCGAATCGACGGCATAGACCCGCGCCGCGCCGCGCGTCAGCAGCACGTCGGTAAAGCCGCCGGTGGAGCTGCCGACGTCGATGGCAATCGCCCCGCTGACGTCCCAGCCCAGCGCGGCCAGCGCATGGTCGAGCTTCACCCCGCCGCGCGACACCCAGGGGTGATCGCGGCCTTTCAATGTCAGCAGCGCGTCGACGGGCAGCAGTTGCCCTGCCTTGTCCACCTTGCGGTCCCCGACAAAGACCAGCCCGGCCAGGATCAACGCCTGCGCCCGCGCGCGGCTTTCGGCATGGCCCTGTTCAACGACCAGCGCGTCGGCGCGCCGCTTGGTCATGCGCCGCCTGCTCGTTCGATCAGCATCGCCGGGGTCAGAATCTGTGGCAGCACCTCCGGCTGATCCCGCCCCGGCGCATACCAAAGATAGAGCGGCAGGCTGTTGCGTCCCTGCGCCGCCAGCGCGCGGGTAATGGCGGGATCGCCATTGGTCCAATCGCCCGTCATCTGCACCACGCCCGCGCGCGCCATCGCTGCCTGGACCTCGGCCCGGTTGATGGCGGCGGCTTCGTTGACCTTGCAAGTCAGGCACCAATCGGCGGTGAAGTTGACGAACACCGGCTTGCCGCTGGCCCGCGCGGCGGCGAGCGCGTCGGGGCTATAGGCGACGCCATGGTCGCTGGCCGCGCTGACCGCGCTGCGTTCAGGCGCTTGCAGTTGCTGCCACAACAGCCAGGCCAGCGCGAGCGCGGTGACCGCCATGGGCAGCGCCAGCCACCGGCGAAAACCCACCATCCAAGGGCCAGGCCGGGGCAGGCGCGCGCGCAGCGCCGGGATGAAGGCAATGGCGACAAAGGGCAGCGCCAGGCCCAGCCCCAGCCCGCCAAAAATGGGCAGCGCGGCGGCGGCGGGCAGGGCCAGCGTTGCGCCCAGCGCCGCCCCCATGAACGGCCCGCTGCACGGCGTCGCGACAAAGGCGGCCAGCGCGCCCGTGGCAAAGCCGCCGCGCACGCCGCCGCTGCGCGCCGCCGCATCGCCGCCGCCAAAGGCCGGCAGCGCAAACCAGCCGAGCAAGTTGGCGGTGATGGCGAGCGCCAGCAGCAGCAGCAGCGCGACGCTGACCGGATGCTGCAATTGAAAGGCCCAGCCAATTTCCGCGCCGCCCGCGCGCAGGGCCAGCAATGCGCCGCCCAGCGCCAGCGCCGTCACCACTGCGCCCGCCAGATAGGCCAGCGCCTCGGCCTTGGCGGCGCGTTCATCGCCGCCCGCGCGCGCCAGGCTGAGCGCCTTCAGGCTGAGGATGGGAAAGACGCAGGGCATGAGGTTGAGCAGCATGCCGCCCAGCACCGCGCCGCCCAGCGCCCAGCCGAGCAAGGCCCAATCCATCGTGCCGCTGGCGGTCAAGGGCTCACCGGCGGCAGGAACCGTGCCGGGGGTGAGTGCTGCGCGCAGCCCGCGCGCGCCGTCCAGCCGCAGCAGCACCTCGGCATCGCCCGCCGCCGTCCCCTTGGCGCGCGCCTCGATGATCAGCCAGTCGCCGTTGCGGCTGACGCGTTGCGGCGCGCCATAGTCAATCAGGCTGCGGGTCGCGACGAACAGATAGGGGTCCGGCACTGCAACCGTCGCGGGCAGGGGCAGGCCGATGCGCAGCTGGCTTCCCCGCCGTTCCCACACCCCCGGTCGATCGAGCAAGGGGGGCAGCGCGGCGCGCCAGCCGTCAAAGCGCGGATCGGCGCTGGTCGCGGCGCCTTGCACCCCGCCGCCCGCCACCAGCTTGATGGCCAATATGCGGCTTTCGGGGACGCAGATGGTGTCGGTGCAGGCCAGCCAATTGGCCCGCCCGCTGATGGTCAGGTCGCTGCCCGGCGGCACCGTGTCCGCCACGCGCAGCTCGGCGAGCAGCGCATAGGGCGCCTTATAGACATGGTTCATCAGGCCGAACATGACGAGCGGCTGGGGCACCGGATAGGCCAGCGGCGCGACCGTCACGCCGGGGGGCAGCGTCCAGTCGACTCGCATGCCGAACCCCGCATCGCCGCCGTTGATCCAATATCCATGCCAGCCGGGTGCCGGGGTCATCAGCAGCGCCAGCGTGGTGCCGCCCCCCGGCACCGGATCGGCGCGTTCGGCGATCAGCTGCGGCGTGATGTTCGTCGGCGTCTGGGCAAGCGCGGGCGGGGCCGCGAACAGCAGCGCCAGCAAACACAGGATCAGGGCACGGACCAGCATCATCAGACCGCTTGCCCTATACCCAAGTTTGCCGCAGGGAATAGCCCTCACCCCATGGCGGCGGCGCGCGTCCGCTCGCCCGGGGTCGGTGACAAAGGGGGCCATGCGGATGATGGGCAAGGGGCGCGGCGTGCGCCGTCTGTGGGCGGCATTGCTGATTGCATTGGCCCTGGCGGGTCCGGCCAGCGCGCAGCAACCCCCTGCGCCCAAGCTGGTCGTCGTCATCGCCGTGGACCAGTTTTCGGCGGACATTTTTGCCGAATATCGCGGCCTGTATCGCGGCGGGCTGGCGCGGCTGGCGCAGGGGGTGGTCTTTCCTGCGGGCTATCAGGCGCATGCCGCGACCGAAACCTGCCCCGGCCATTCGACGATCCTGACCGGCAGCCACCCGGCGCGCACCGGCATCATCGCCAACAATTGGTTCGACCTGAGCGTCGCGCGCGCCGACAAGAAACTTTATTGCGCAGAGGATCCCGCCGTGCCGGGCACCAGCTCGGCGAGCGGCCAATACGCCCCGTCGGCGGGGCATTTGCTCACCCCCACGCTGGGCGCCCTGATGAAGGCGCGCGATCCGCGCAGCCGCGTTGTCGCCGTGGCGGGCAAGGACCGCGCCGCCATCATGATGGCCGGGCGCGGCGCGGACGAGGTGCTATGGCTCGCGCCCGCTGGCCTGACCAGCTATCGCGGCACTGCGCTGTCGCCGATGGCGGGGCAGGCGGGCCGGGCGATTGGCGCGGCCATTACTGCCGCGACGCCGCCGCTGGACCTGCCGCTGCCCTGTGCGGCGCGCGACATTGCCATCCCCTTGCCGTCGGGCGGCACCGTCGGCACCGGGCGCTTTGCCCGCGCAGGCGACAATTTCCGCGCCTTCCTCGCCTCGCCGCAGGCCGATGGCGCGGTGCTCGCGGCGGCGGCGGCGCTGCGCGCGGACCGCAAGCTGGGCGAAGGGGCGGGCACCGACCTGTTGATCGTCGGGCTGTCGGCGACCGATTATGTCGGCCACGCCTATGGCACCGAGGGCGCGGAAATGTGCCAGCAGATTTTGGCGATGGACCGCGAATTGGGCGACTTTTTTGCCCGGCTCGATGCGACGGGTATTGATTATCTGGTGACGCTGACCGCCGATCATGGCGGCCACGACCTGCCCGAACGGTTGGTGCAAAACGCCATTCCCGCCGAACGCGTCGACCCCGCGCTTGCACCGTCGGCGCTGGGCAAGGCGGTGGGCGACGCGCTGGGGTTGCCCCAGCCGCTGCTCTATGGCGATGCGCCCTTTGGCGATTATTACCTGAACCGCGCGCTGACCGCCGACCAGCGCCGCGCCGCGCTGGCCGCCGCGCGGCAGCGACTGACCGCGCACCGCCAGGTCGCGGCGGTGTTCAGCCATGAAGAGCTGGCCGCGCACCCCATCGCGCGCACCTCGCCCGAATTGTGGAGCGTGAAGGACCGCATCCGCGCCAGTTTCCACCCCGACCGGTCGGGCGATCTGGTCATCGCGCTCAACCCCCGCGTCACCCCCATTGCCGAAACCGGCATGGGCTATGTCGCGACGCACGGGTCGGTCTGGGACTATGACCGGCGCGTGCCCATGCTGTTCTGGCGCAAGGGGCTGGCGGGATTTGAACAGCCCAATCCGGTGATGGTGGTCGACATGCTGCCGACGCTGGCGGCGGTCATCGGCCTGCCGCTGACGGGCGCGGCGATCGATGGCCGCTGCCTGGACCTGCTGTCCGGTGCGGCAAGCAGTTGCCCCTGACGCTGGCATGGGCTAGCGCGGCCCGATGGCGAAACGATTACATGGATTTGCCGACCCGCTGTTGCTGGTCGGCTGTGGCAATATGGCCGGGGCCATGCTGGCGCGCTGGGTGGCGGCGGGGTTGGACCCGGCGCTGGTGCGCGTGGTTGATCCCGACCCGGCCCCGCTGCCCGATGGCGTGACGGCTTATGCCACCCTCGATGACTGGGCGGCGGCGGGTACGGCGGCGCGCTGGGTGCTGCTGGGCGTCAAGCCGCAGCAGCTGGGCGATGTGGCGGCGGCGCTGGCCGGGCGGCTGACCGCCGACATGCGCCTCCTGTCCATCCTGGCGGGCGTGTCGCTGGCCGATCTGGCGGCCCGCTTTGCCAATGCCGGGGCGCATGTCCGCATCCTGCCCAACCTGCCCGCGCGAATCGGTGCGGGCGTCACCGCGCTGGCCGCCAGTGGCACCGATGCCGCCGATGACCGCGCGCTGGCCGCGCTGCTCGCGCCGCTGGGCAGCGTCATGCCGCTGGCCGATGACAGCCAGATGGACCTGGTCACCGCCTTTACCGGCAGCGGCCCGGCCTTTGTCCTGCGCTTGATCGAGGCTTATGCCGCGGCGGGCGAACGATTGGGCTTTTCGGGGGACGAGGCGCTGGCGCTGGCGTCGGCCACCTTTGGCGGTGCCACGGCCTGGCTGGCTGACAGCGGCGCGGCCCCGGCCAGCCTGGTCGCACAGGTGGCGAGCAAGGGCGGCACCACCCAGGCCGGGCTCGATGTGCTCGACGCCGATGGGCGGCTGGTCGCGTTGATGACCGAAGTGCTGCGCGCCGCCCGCGACCGGGGGCGTGAGCTCGCCGAAACAGCGCGCGGCTGACCTACCCCGGCTCATCGCCCATCAGCCGCGCGCGCTCGCCCGGCGGAATCAGTGCGGCGTTGACGCGCCAAAATCCGGTCACGGCATCCTGGCCCGCCAGGCTATAGGCGCGGCCCATCGCCTCGCGCAGCTCGGTGCCGATGGCGGCCTCCAGTGCCTTGCCCGCGTCGGTCAGGCGCAATTCCTTTTGCCGCCGGTCCCGATTGCCCGCGCGGGCGACAACCAGCCCGCGTGCCTCCAGCGGGCGCAGCACGCGGCCCAGCGCCTGTTTGCTGATCCCCAGCCGGGCGAGCAGCGCGCCCACCGTTACCCCCGGCGCGCGCGCGATAAAATAGATCGCCCGGTAATCGGCCCGCCCCAGCCCGGCATCCGCCAGCGCGCCGTCGATGCTGCGCCAGAAATGCGCATGGCCAAAAAACATCAGCTCGATGCCGCGCCGCACCTCGGCCTCGCGCAAGAATAATGCCGACGCAGCGGGGGTTTGCGTAAGAAAATGTTCATCGCCCATGGCCGATAGCGTTGCGCCCCGCGCCCGGCTTTGGCAAGAGCGCAGGGCCGCGCATCCCGCGCCCCAACGAAAGCCGCTTTTCGCATGACTGCCTTTGCCCGCGACCCGCATCCCCATCCGACCCCGGCAGCGGAGCGCGCGGCGCGGGTGGCCGATCCCGGGTTCGGGCGGGTGTTTACCGACCATATGGTCAGCGTGCGCTATCGCGAAGGGCAGGGCTGGCACGACGCGCGCCTGATGCCGCGCGGGCCGCTGCTGCTCGATCCCGCCACCGCCGTGCTCCATTATGCGCAGGAAATTTTTGAAGGGCTGAAGGCCTATAAGCGCGACGATGGCGCGATGGCGCTGTTCCGCCCCGATGCCAATGCCGCGCGCTTCAACGCCAGTGCCCAGCGCATGGCGATGGCGCCATTGCCCGAAGGACTGTTCGTCGATGCGTGCAAGGAATTGATCCGCGCCGATGCCGACTGGTTCCCCAGCGCCGACGGCGGCGCGCTTTATCTGCGCCCCTTCATGTATGCGAGCGAGGCATTTCTGGGGGTCAAGCCGTCGGCCGAATATCATTTTCTGGTCATCGCCTCGCCCGTGGGCAATTATTTCAAATCGGGCACCCCCGCCGTCTCGCTGTGGGTGTCGGAGGATTATAGCCGCGCGGCCCCCGGCGGCACCGGTGCGGCCAAATGCGGCGGCAATTACGCCGCCAGCCTGGCCGCGCAGCAACAGGCGATTGCCATGGGGTTCGACCAGGTCGTGTTTCTCGATGCCGCGCAGCGCCGCTGGATCGAGGAATTGGGGGGCATGAACCTGTTCTTCGTCTTTGCCGACGGCAGCATCATCACCCCGCCGCTGACCGGCACCATATTGCCCGGCATCACCCGCGACGCGCTCATCCAGCTGGCCCGCGAATCGGGGCTGACGGTGCGCGAAGAGCCCTATGCCATCGACCAGTGGCAGGCCGATAGCGAGAGCGGCGCGCTGACCGAAAGCTTTGCCTGCGGCACGGCGGCGGTGGTTACCCCGGTCGGACGGGTGACGCGCGGGCAGGCCAGCTTCACCATCGGCGCGGGCGGGCCGGGGCAGGTGACCGCAATGCTGAAGGACAAACTGGTCGCCATCCAGCGCGGCCGCGCGCCGGACCCGCACGGTTGGGTGGTGCGGATTTAGGCCAGACGAAAAGCCCTGTGCTCCGGCGGAGGCCGGAGCTCTGGCCGACATGAGCGGTGTTCGCGGCCAAGGCTCTGGCCTGCGCCGGAGCGCGGCGTTTGCGATTGGCGGCAAAGGCGCATCCCCCCGCTTGCCATCGCCGCCGTCCACGCTATAGCGCAGCCCAGTCCGGCCAATGGGGCGTAGCCAAGCGGTAAGGCAGCGGTTTTTGGTACCGCCATGCGGAGGTTCGAATCCTCCCGCCCCAGCCAGGATCGACTTCCTACCGAAAGCCGCAGAAATCTGCGCAACTTCACGCGCGATCGCCGCGAAACGCGATCGCGCACATGGGCCTCTGCGCCGCCGGGTGCCAGTCGCGGCGCATCGGCGCAGCACCATTTGCAGCATGTGCAGGATCAAGAAGACAATGAGCAGCATCGCGAAGGTTAAGGCAGATCGCGCGCATGTAGGAAAGCGTTTTTTGGGGGGCAGACCCTGTTTCAATCGGTTTGAATCAATACCGAAGCCCTAAGCTTGTCGAAGGGCGTGGCGCGTGACCGCACGACGGTTTGTTGCCGCGCCACGGGCTTCGACAGGCTCAGCCCTGCGGTTCCATCAAACGGGATCCAAGCTCCATCGAAAAAAATATGATCCTGCGACCGCGCTCCGTTACGTTACATGTACCCGAGGGGCCGCATGGGCTTGCATGAACGAATGACCGGAGCCGAGCGCGTTGCCAAACGCCGTGCGGCGCTGCGGGCGCAGGGATACAAGCCCCGCCAGTTCTGGTTGCCGGACCTGACCAATGCTAAGGTGCGGGCGGAGCTGGCACGAGAGGCAAAGCATATCCGGCGCCTCGATGCGGCGTCGGATGGGCGCGCTGTCGGGCGCGGACATGGCGCGGGTGGATCAGGCGATGCTGCTGGTGCTGGGGTTTGCGAGGTGAGAGTTTGGGATGGCTTATTATTGGCACATCATTGGGTCACCGGTTCCCGGGCGGACTTTATCAGAAATTTGGCACAATCACTTGGAGCTATCGGCAATTACCGCAGGCTTTTCTCAAGAGCCCGAACATGTTGGTAGGAACAAGCTGCAAAGATACCAAGCCGGAGACGTGATTGTTGCTTATGCGAGTCGGCATGGCGCACTTGGGTTTGGAATCGCACTGGGATTTGATAGCTATACTTATTCTGATTTTCCTCGGCACGGATCAGACCATCGCCACGAAGTTCAAATAGCATGGCAGTTTGTTGCGTGGGACATCACTGACGGAATTCCCGCCTCAAAACTGACAGGCCGCTCAAATCGTCATCCCAGGTCAACAAGCGTAGAAATAGACGAATCGACTGGAGCGGCAATTGTTGATGTGCTGCGTGAAAAGTTCACTGCGTTCCCAAAAGACTTATCGATTTATATTCAAGAGCTTGAACGCAATCCGAATCTCACACCGACCGAGAAGGAGCAATTGGTCAAAGCGCGCATTGGCCATGCCAATTTTCGATCATCCTTGGAGAAAATTTGGCAGCAACGTTGTGCACTAACAGGCTGTATGATTTCTGCCGCGCTGCGGGCGTCACACATAAAGCCATGGAGCATTGCGACCGATCACGAGCGACTTGATCCTAACAACGGACTCTTGCTTGTTGCCAATGCGGATGCGTTGTTTGACCGCGGCCTTATCAGCTTCAAAGAGGACGGCAGCCTTGTAGCTGCCTCTTATATTGATCTCGCTTCACTCGGGTTGCCTGATGCAGCGAAACTAAACTTTTCATCGGCCACGGCAGAATACATGAAGTTCCACTACCAGAATGTTTTTGTTGGGGCCAACTGAACCGGACCAATTCCTCACCCCATCGTCAACCGCTCATAGCGCTCCAAATGCCAGTCCGCCGAGCCGAACTGGTTTTCGATCATCGTTGAGCGTTTGAAATAATGGCCAATCGCCAACTCGTCGGTGATGCCGATGCCGCCGTGGGTCTGGATGGCGTTCTGGCCGACAAATTTGGCGCTGCGCGCAACCTTGGCTTTGGCCAAGCTGACGGCGGCCATGCGTTCGTTTGCGGGGAGGTCCAGCTTGAGCGTGCCCATCAGCGTCATTGACGCGGCCTGTTCGACCTCGATGAACATGTCAGCCATGCGGTGCTGGAGCACCTGGAATTTGCCGATGGGCTGGCCGAACTGCTTGCGCTGCTTCGAATATTCCAGCGTCCCGTCGTGCAGCTTGCGGATCGCGCCGACGCCTTCGGCGCAGGCGCCGATGGTGGCTTCATCGACGATGCGCTCGACAAGCGCGATACCGCCGGGCAGGTGCGCGTCGCGGGCACAAGCGACATTTTCAAAATACACCTCGGACGCGCGAGAGCCGTCGACGGTCGCATAATCGCGGCGGGTGATGCCGGTCAGATTCGCCTCGATCAGGAACAGCTCGACGCCCGCGCGCTCGCGCACATCGCCGCCGGTGCGGGCGGTGACGAGCAAATGGGTGGCCCAGGGCGCGGCGTAGACGACCGCCTTGTGGCCGTTCAGCACAAACCCGCCACCGTCGGCGCGCGCGCTGGTGCGGATATTGGCAAGGTCATAGCGCCCCTGCGGTTCGGCATAGGCAAAGGCGATGATCGCCTCCCCCCCGATGATCGCCGGGATCAGCGCGTCGGCGAGCGGGCCGGGCGCGGCCTTCAGGGCGCCGCCGCCAATGACCACCGTTTGCAGATAGGGTTCGATGGCGATCGCCTTGCCCAATTCCTCCATGATGATCGCATTTTCCAGCGCGCCGCCGCCCAGCCCGCCGACATCCTCACCAAATGGCGCGGACAGCATGCCGAGCTCGGTCGCCAGCGCCGACCAGATGCCCGGATCGCGGCCCGCGTCGCTGGCGATCATCGCGCGGCGCTTGTCGAAATCATAGGTGTCGGCCAGGAAACGCGAGAGCGTGTCACGGATCATGTCCTGCGTTTCGGTGTAGGTGAAATCCATAATGTATCGTCCCTTTGGGGACTGTCCCTTCAGGGACTGTCCCTCGATATAGCAATCATGCCTTGGCGTGGGTAAGCGGACAGTCCCTAAAGGGACAGTCCCCAGGTCAACCCCCGAGGCGGCAATAGCTTCACAGCCCCAGCACCATCTTGGCGATGATGTTGCGCTGAATTTCGTTCGACCCGCCGTAAATCGTCGTCTTGCGCGCGTTATAATAGGTGGGCGCGGCGCGGTGGGCGAAATCGGGGCCGATGGCGTGGGCATTGTCGCCCTCTCCGAACGAGCGGAAATAGGGCGCGCCATAATGGCCTGCGGCCTCCAGCGCGAGTTCGGTGATCCGCTGCTGAATTTCCGACCCCTTGATTTTCAAGAGGCTCGATTCCGGCCCCGGCCCGCGCCCGGCGGCTTCACCGGCCAGACTGCGCAGCTCGGTAAATTCCAGCGCGGTCAGGTCCATTTCCAGCTCGGCCACCTTGCGCTTGAAAAAGGGGTTTTGGAGCAGCGGGCGGTCGCCATCCATTTCGGCGGTGGCGATGCTCTTGATCTTCTCCACCCCGCGCTTCGACGCTGCGACCCCGGCAATGCCGGTGCGTTCGTGCGCCAGCAGGAATTTGGCGCAGGTCCAGCCCTTGTTTTCCTCATACACGCGCTGGTCGACGGGGACGCGGACATCTTCCAGCCACACCTCGTTGACTTCATGTTCGCCGCCCAGGGTGATGATCGGGCGGACGGTCACGCCGGGCGATGTCATGTCGATGAGCAGGAAGGAAATGCCCTCCTGCTGCTTGGCGTCCTTGTCGGTGCGGACCAGGAAGAAGCCCCAGTCGGCGTGCTGCGCCATGGTCGTCCAGGTTTTCTGGCCGTTGACGACATAATGGTCGCCATCGCGCACCGCCGTGGTGCGCAAGGATGCAAGGTCGCTCCCCGAACCGGGTTCGCTATAGCCCTGGCACCACCAATCCTCTCCCGACAGGATGCGGGGCAGGAAATGCGCCTTTTGCGCCGGCGTGCCAAAGGTATAGATGACGGGGCCGACCATCGACAGGCCGAACGGCATCAGGCGGATGCAATCGGCGCGCGCGGTTTCCTCTGACCAGATGAACCGCTGCGTCGGGGTCCAGCCGGTGCCGCCATATTCGACCGGCCAGGCGGGGGCGACCCAGCCTTTTTTGTGCAGCACGCGGTGCCACGACAGGAAATCTTCCTTGCTTAGCTCGTCACCTTCATCCTGTTTGCCGCGCAAGTCCTGCGGATAATTTTCGGCGATGAAAGTGCGGACCTCTTGCTGAAAGGCAAGGTCCTCGGCGCTGAATTGCAGTTCCATTTTGACTCTCCCTAACGCCCGGCCAGATCCCTAGGTTTCGGCGGCTGCATGATGGGGCGCAAGCTACCCAACGTTTACGTAAACGTCAATGCGGCCAAAGCGTCGCGTGACGCTATCTGGGCATGCCTCGCAGCCACCCCGTTGCGGCAGCCCGCTGCGGCGCCCCCCCCCTACGTCGGTCCCCTGCGGCAGTCCCTTAGCGGTCCCAGTGCGGCGAGCGAATGCAGCGGACGATTGCGGTGCGGACGGCTCCGTCGCATTTTTCGGTGCTTTGGGCGCGCGGCGCGGTGCCGTGCGGGTTGCGCGGGTGCCGCCTGCGCCCCACATGCGCGGCATATGGCCCGCCGCACCCTGTATCAGCGTATGCGCCAGAATGCGCTTGTCCGGCTGACGCTCTTTTCCCTGGGCTGTCTGCTGATGGCGGTTGCGCCGGTCATTGGCCTTTTGCCGGGGCCGGGCGGCATCATTCTCTTTCCCGTGGGGCTGGCGCTGGCGCTGCAGAACAGCGTCTGGGCCAAGCGGGTCTATGGCCGGTTCAAGCGCCGCCATCCGCGCTATGCCGCCTGGACCGACCGGATCATGCGGCGGCCCAGCGCGGCGCGGCGGCGGATGGCCGAAAAACTGCGCAGCACCGCGCCAACGGCCAGTGTTGATGATTGACTTTTGCAGGTCGTCCGCCTAACCGCGCTCATCGATTGGCGGCCGCCCGCGTTTGGCGGCCCTTTTTTGTGGCATAACCCGTGATTGATTCGGCGAAGAATCGATTCGGCTCAGTGGTTTTTGAGGACAGTTGGATGAAGCGCACGTATCAGCCCAGCCGCCTTGTGCGCAAACGGCGCCACGGCTTTCGCGCCCGCAAGGCAACCGTCGGCGGCCGCAAGGTGCTGGCCGCCCGCCGCGCGCGCGGCCGCAAGAAGCTGTCCGCCTGACCCCTGGTGCGGCAGGCGGCGCGGCGTTGCGCCAGATGCGAACCCGCCGTGAATTTCTGGCCGCCAACCGCGGCCTGCGTTTCCCCATGCCTGCCTTTGTGCTGCTCGTCCGGCCCCGCAATGATGGGGATGCGACGCTGGGCATGGGCTTTACCGTCAGCAAGAAGGTCGGCAACGCCGTCACCCGCAACCGGATGAAACGCCGGTTCCGGGAATTGGCGCGCGCCGCATTGCCGCTGCGCGGGGTTGCGGGGGCCGACCATGTGCTGATCGGGCGACCGACGGGCGTTGAGGCACCCTTTGCCGATCTGGTCGCGCAGCTGGATGGCGCACTGGCCCGCGCGGCCAAGAAGCTGGCATGAGCCTCCTCGCCCGGCTGTTGATTCTGATCGCGCGCGGCTGGCAGCTCGGCCCGTCGCGCGTCTTGCCCCCCACCTGTCGCTTCACCCCGTCGTGCAGCGCCTATGCCATCGGCGCGCTGACCAGATATGGCGCGATCAAGGGTGGCTGGCTGGCGACAAAGCGGCTATTGCGCTGCCACCCATGGGGCGGCCATGGCCATGACCCGGTGCCCTGACGGCGGCCTGACCCGCCCCAATTGACCTACGGAAAGAAACCATCGCGTGGACGACAAGCGGAATTTGATCACGGCCATCTTGCTGTCGGTGCTGATCCTGATCGGCTGGAATTTCATCGCCGAACGCTTTTTCCCGGCCCCGCCCCCGCCCCAGGCTGCGGCCAAGGATGCCGCCGCAACCGCGCCTGCCGCAACGCCCGCCGTGCCCAATGGGGAATTGGGCGCACCTGCCGCTGCAACGGCTGCCACGCCCGCCGCTGCCGCTGCCGCCCCGCCGCGCAATCGCACGCTGGCCGCCGCGCTGGCCGAAGGCGCGCGCATCCGGATTGAAACGCCCAAGCTCAAAGGATCACTGAATCCCGTCGGCGCGCGAATCGATGACATCACGCTGACCAATTATCGCCAGTCGCTGGCCAAGGATGCGCCGCCCGTCCGGCTGTTCGCGCCCAGCGGCACGCCCAAGGCCTATTTCGCCGGGGTCGGCTGGACCGCTGCGGGCATTGAGGTGCCGGGGGCGCAGACCGAATGGGCGGTCACCGGATCCGTTTTGGAACCGGGAAGCACCGTGCGGCTGGACTGGTCGAACAGCACCGGCCAGGCCTTTCGGCTCGATTACAGCATCGACAAGGATTATCTGATCACTGTCAAACAGTCGGTCACCAACACCGCCGCCACACCGGTCAGCGTGGCCAGCTATGCCTTTGTCAACCGGCGCGGCAAACCGACCCACCCCGACGATATCGACAGCTGGACCATCCACAATGGCCCCATCGGCCAGATTGCGGGTCAGACCAATTATGACGTCGATTATGACACGCTCGACGAAGCGCCCGACAACCGCGTGGGCTTTGCCAGCACCGGCGGCTGGCTGGGCTTTACCGACAAATATTGGCTTGCTGCCGTGGTCCCGGGGCAAAAGGAGCGGATCAACGCCGAAATGCGGGTGGGCGAGGGCGAGCTTTATCAGGCCAATTTCTCGCGTCCGCCGGTGACGGTCCCGGCGGGCCGGACCATCACCCACAGCAGCCAGATTTTCGCGGGCGCCAAAGAGGTCAATGTCCTTGATGATTATAGCGAACGGCTGGGCATCACCCGGCTCGATTACAGCATCGATTGGGGCTGGTTCGCGGTCATCGCCAAACCGATTTTCTACCTGCTCGACTGGCTGTTCAAATCGGTGCTGAACTTTGGCGTGGCGATCATGATCCTGACGCTGATCATCCGCTTGCTGATGTTCCCCATCGCGCAGAAACAATTCCACTCCATGGCGCAGATGCGCGTGGTGCAGCCCAAGATGAAGGCGCTGCAGGACAAATATAAGGATGACAAGCCGCGGATGCAGCAGGAGCTGATGAAGCTCTACAAGGATGAAAAGATCAACCCGCTTGCCGGGTGCCTGCCCATCCTGCTGCAAATCCCCATCTTTTATGCGCTGTACAAGGTGCTGATGCTGACCATCGAAATGCGGCATCAACCCTTTGCGCTGTGGATCAAGGATTTGTCCGCGCCCGATCCGGCGATGGTGCTCAACCTGTTCGGCCTGCTCGATTTCCAGCCCCCGGCTTTGCTGGGCGTGGGCGTGCTGGCCATCATCCTGGGTGTTACCATGTGGCTGCAATTCCGCCTGAACCCCACGCCGACCGACCCTGTTCAGCAACAGGTGTTTGCGATCATGCCGTGGATGATGATGTTCGTGATGGCGCCCTTTGCGGCGGGCCTGCTGCTTTACTGGGTGACCAACAACATCCTGTCGATTGCGCAGCAGCAATGGATGTATCGTCAGTTCCCGGCGCTGCGCGAGGCACCCGCGAAGTGAAGGGTGATGCGGAGGCCGCCGACCGCGCGGCACGTATGGAGCGGGCGCGCAAGGTGTTTGCCGGGCCGATTGCCTTTCTGAAATCGGCCCCCGCACTGAAGTTTCTGCCCGATGCGGCGGCCCCCGAAGTGGCTTTTGCCGGGCGGTCCAACGTCGGCAAATCGTCGCTCATCAACGCGCTGACGAACCGCAGCGGGCTGGCGCGCACCTCGGTGACGCCCGGGCGAACGCAAGAGCTCAACTTTTTCGATGTCGGTACCCCGCTGGCGTTCCGCATCGTCGACATGCCCGGCTATGGCTATGCCAAGGCGCCCAAGGATGTGGTCAAACAATGGCGCTGGCTGGTGAATGATTATCTGCGCGGGCGCGCGGTGCTCAAACGCGCGCTGGTGCTGATCGACAGCCGTCACGGCGTGAAGGATGTCGACCGCGAGGTGCTGACGATGCTCGATGAGGCCGCGGTCAGCTATCATCTCGTGCTGACCAAGGCCGACAAGATCAAGGCCAGCGCGCTGGCCGATGTCCACGCCGCGACGCAGGCCGAGGCGCGGCTGCACCCCGCCGCTCACCCGGAGGTGATCGCGACGAGCAGCGAAAAGGGCATGGGCCTGCCCGAACTGCGCGCCGCCGTGCTGGACGCGGTCGAAGGCTAGGGTCCTGACCCTAGACATTGTTTCAGTTGCACTGAAACACCCGGCACCGGCCTGGCCATCCCCACAAATTGTGACCATCGGGCCACAGTCGCCGACATTATGTTGCAGTGCACCCGCCATATGCCGAACAATGCTTGCGCGGCGCGCATGATGACGCTTGGATGACATCCAGCGTTTGTCCTGTGGGGGTGTTATGGGTCGTTTTGCCAAAATTGTGTCGCGTCACTCGGCGCTGCTGCTCAGCGGCAGCATATTGGCGACGTCGGGGACGGCCTGGGCGCAAGCGGCGACCGATGCGGGCGATGACGATATCGTCGTCACCGCCAGCAAGCGCGAAGAAAATCTGCAGGACGTTCCCATCGCCATCTCCGCGATTGGCACCGAACGGCTCGACGAATTGCAGGTCAAGGAATTGGGCGACGTCGTCAAATTCCTGCCCTCGGTCACCATTCAGACCGCCGCGCCGGGGTTCAGCCAGATTTATTTCCGCGGCGTGGCGTCGGGCGAAAACGCCAACCATTCGGCGTCGCTGCCCACCGTTGGCACCTATCTGGATGAAATGCCGATCACCACCATTCAGGGCGCGCTAGATATCCACGCCTATGACCTTGCGCGGGTGGAGGCACTGGCCGGGCCGCAGGGCACGCTCTATGGCGCAAGCTCGATGGCGGGGACCATCAAGCTGGTGACCAACAAACCCGATACCAGCGGCACCTATGGCTCGGTCGGGGCCGAGCTCAATGCCGTGCCAGGCGCGCTGGGCGGGCTGGTCGAAGGCTATTTGAACGCCCCCATTTCGGACCGGGCGGCGATGCGGCTGGTGGCCTATTACCGGCGCGATGCGGGCTATATCGACAATGTGTTCGGCGCGCGCCGCTATCCCACCTCGGGCATTGTCCAGACCAATGCCGATCTGGTCGAGCGCAATTATAACGACGTCGACACCTTTGGCGCGCGCCTGGCGCTGGGCATCGAACTGGACGATGATTGGACAATCCGCCCCGTGCTGATGGCGCAGGCGCAGGAAGTGTCGGGCAGCTTTGCGCAGGAACGCTCCAGCGCGGTAAACGGGCGGCTCCAGACGGTGCAGTATAATCCCGAATCCAGCCTGGACCAATGGGTGCAGGCGGCAATGACGATCGAGGGCAAGATTGGCAGCTGGGACCTGACCATTGCGGGCGGCCATCTGCGCCGCAAGACCGACGTCGAAAGCGATTATTCGGACTATGCCTTCTTCTATGATGCGCTGTTCGGCTATGGGGCCTATTTCACCAACAATGCCGGGGTGCCGGTCAATCCGAACCAATATATTCAGGGGGTTGACCGGTATCGCAAGACGTTCGGCGAAATCCGCGTCGCGTCTCCGGCGGATGCCCCACTGCGTTTCATCGGCGGGCTGTTCTACCAGCGCCAGTCGCACAATATCGAACAAAATTACATCATCGACAATATCGCCGACGCGATTACCGTGACCGGGACCGACAGCAATATCTGGCTGACCAAACAGCTGCGCGTCGATCGCGACTATGCCGCTTTTGGCGAGCTGAGCTATGACCTGACCGACCAGTTTACGGTGACGGGCGGGGTCCGCGTCTATAAGTTCAAAAATTCGCTGGAGGGCTTTTTCGGCTATAGCGCCGGTTTCTCCAGCCGGACGGGGGAGGCGGCGTGCTTCGGCCCGGCGGTGGTGCCTGGAAGCCCGTGCACCAATGTCGACAAGACGACATCGGACAGCGACGCCATCTGGAAATTGAACGCCACCTATCGCTTCAGCGACAATGCGCTGGTCTATGCCACCTGGTCGCGCGGCTTCCGCCCCGGCGGGATCAACCGGCGCGGCACCCTGCCGCCCTATGGCCCCGACACGCTCGACAATTATGAACTGGGCTGGAAAACCAACATCGGCCCGGTGCGGTTCAACGGCGCGATTTATCAACAGGATTGGTCGGGCATCCAGCTGTCCTTCCTGGGGGCCAATGGCCTTACCGAAATTCGCAATGCGGGCCTGGCGCGCATCCGCGGGGCCGAGGTCGACATCGGTTTCCGCGCAGGCGGGTTCAGCCTGAACGCCGGGGCCAGTTACAACGACGCCGAAATTCGCCGCGATTTCTGCCGCATTGCCAATGCAACCTTTGATTGCACCACCGCTGGCAACAGCCTGCTCGCGCCGGCGGGCACGCGCCTGCCCGTTACGGCCAAATTCAAGGGCAATGCGGTTGCACGCTATGAATTCCCCTTGGGCGGGCTGGACGGCCATGTCCAATTTGCCGCCAACCATATCGGCAAACGGCGCAGCGACCTGCGCACGGCGGAAAATGCCATCAAAGGCTTTTTCGACGCCTATACCACCGCCGACCTTTCGGCGGGGATCAAGGGCGAGGGCTGGGCTGCCGAGCTTTATGCCACCAATGTGTTCAATTCCAACGGGGTGATCAATTCGGGCGTCCAGTGCGTCGAAACCACCTGCGGCGATCCCGGCAATGGCAGCGGGACGGGCGGTGTTTTTTATGACGTCGTCGTGCGCCCACGCATTGTCGGGTTGAAACTGACCAAGGATTTCTGACCATCCATCAGCCCGCCGACGCCCAGCCTGTCGGCGAGCGACCCGCCGACGCCCGACCGGCCGACGGGCGACCTTTTGGGGTCTGGACGGCTGCCGCGCTGGTCATGGGTGGCATGATCGGTTCGGGCATTTTCGTGATGCCGGGGCAGCTGGCGCCGTTCGGCTGGACGGGGCTGGCGGCGTGGGCGGTGGTGATTCCTGGCGTGCTGGTGTTGGCGGGCGTGGTGGCGCAGCTGATTGCCGCGCGGCCCGACGCAACCGGCGCTGGGGCCATTGTCGGCGATGCGCTTGGCCCGCTGCCCGGTCTGCTCATCAACTGGAGCTATTGGGTCAGCATCTGGTCGGCCAATGCGGTGCTGGCGCAGACCGCCATCCGCTATATGGCGGTGTTTGAACCCGCACTCGCCAGCAGCGAATGGGCGCTGGCGCTGTGGTCGATTGCCCTCATCTGGGCGATGACGCTGCTCAATCTGCGCGGGCCGCAGGCGGCGGGGCGATTTCAGCTGCTGACGATGGTGCTGCGCATCCTGCCCTTGCTGGCGGTGATGATCATCGGCGCGCAATTGGCGGCGGCAGGAGCCGAACCCGGCGCGGCGGTCACGCTCAAACCGTTTGATGGCAGCAGCTTTACCATGGTGATGGCCATCGCCTTTTACACCATGGTCGGCTTTGAAACCGCCGGGGTTGCCGCCGAACGGGTGCGCGATCCCGCGCGCAACATTGGCCGGGCGACGCTGATCGGCGTGGCGCTGACGGGGCTGCTCTATGTGGTGGTTTGCGCCATCATCCTGTCGGCCATCCCCGGTGACGCGCTTGCCGCCTCGCCCGCCCCCATCGCCCTCTTCGTCGACCGCTATTGGGGCGCGGCGGCGGCGCAATTGCTCGCCGCCTTTGCCATCATTGCCGTTGTCGGCTGCCTCAACTGCTGGGTGCTGATGCAGGGCGAACATCCGCTCAGCATGGCGCGCGCCGGGCTCTTGCCGCGCTGGTTTGCGGCCACCAATGCGCGCGATGTGCCGGTGGGCGTGGTCCTGCTCGCCACCCTCTGCACCTCCTTGCTGCTGCTTTCCAGCGTCAGCAGCGATGGCGGGCTCTTGACCTTCATGCTCAACCTGACCTCGGCGGCCAGCCTTATCTTCTATCTCGGCTGCTGCCTCGCGGCGCTGCGGCTTGGCGTCGGGCGCGCCCTGGCGCTGGTCGGCATCGGCTTTGCGCTATGGGCGCTTTATGGATCGGGCAGCGGCGCGCTGCTCAACTTTGCGCTGATGGCCGCCGCGCTCCCGCTTTATTGGTGGACGCGCCGCGCGGTCAGCATTCGACGACATTGACGGCCAGCCCGCCCTGCGCGGTTTCCTTATATTTGCTCGACATGTCGATGCCGGTCTGGCGCATCGTTTCGATGACCTGATCCAGCGTGACGCGCATCGGCCCGCTGCTGTGCAGCGCCAGCCGCGCCGCATTGGCGGCCTTCACCGCACCAATGGCGTTGCGCTCGATGCACGGCACCTGCACCAGCCCGCCCACGGGATCACAGGTCAGGCCCAGATTATGCTCCATGCCAATCTCGGCGGCGATGCAGACCTGTTCGGGGGTCGCCCCCCAAATGGCCGCCAGCCCCGCCGCCGCCATGGAACAGGCCACCCCCACCTCGCCCTGACACCCCATTTCGGCGCCCGAGATGGACGCGCGCTGCTTATACAGCAGGCCGATGCCGCCTGCGGTGAGCAACACTGTCCGTATGTCGCTGGGCCGCCGCTCGGCATCGACGCAATAATAGCGCAGGATCGCAGGCAGAATGCCCGCCGCGCCATTGGTCGGCGCGGTCACCACCTGGCCCCCAGCGGCATTTTCCTCGTTCACCGCCATGGCATAGGCGTTGAGCCAGTCGAACAGGCTTTCGCGCTCATTGCTCAGCGGCTGAGCCTGCAATTTGCGCCACAGCGCCGGGGCGCGGCGCTGAACGCGCAGGCCGCCGGGCAATTCGCCCTCCGTCACCAGCCCGCGCCCGACGCAGGCGAGCATGACGGCAGCAATGGCATCCAGCCGCGCCTCCGTCTCCGCTCGCGGGCGGCGGGCATCCTCATTGGCCAGCATCAGCTCGGCGATGGACAGGCCATGGCGCGCGCATTGCTCCAGCAATTCCGCTCCGCTGCCAAAGGGGTAGGGGGCCGCAAAGCCGCTGGTGATGCGGTCATCGGCGGCTGGCCGGTTCAGCTGGCGGGCCGAGGCGATGAAACCGCCGCCGGTCGAATAATAATCGCGGTCGGCAAGGCACGCGCCGCCCCCATCAAACGCCTGACATCGCATGCCATTGGGATGCAGCGCAGGCATGACATCATAGGCGAGCACGACGTCGCGCGCCGGATCAAAGCCGATCGTCGCGCCGCCTGGCAGGGTCAGCTGGTGCGTGCGGTGCAGCGCCGCCAGATCGGCCTCTGCCGCGCCCAAGTCGATGCTTTCCGGATGGTGGCCGAGCAGGCCGAGGAGAGTCGCGCGCGGCGTGCCATGCCCCTCCCCGGTCAGCGCCAACGACCCCTGCAACGCGATGCGCAGCCGCGCCGTCCGGGGGGCCAGGCCATGTTTGCCCAAATGCGCCAGAAAGCGCGCGGCAATCCGCATCGGCCCCACCGTGTGCGAACTTGACGGCCCGATGCCGACGCGAAACAGATCGAGGACCGAGAGCATCGGCGCTGCTTAGCGCAATAATGTTACGCTGGCGAGCGCCGCATTGGCCGTTGCATCCTAGGCGCCATGGGCCGACACTGCGCCGATGATCACCGCGATCGAGGATTATTTTGTTCATGGGTGCGGGCGCTGCCCCCGCTTTGCCACCGATGCCTGTTCGGCGCGCAAATGGGCGGCGGGGCTGGCCGAGTTGCGGCGCATATGCCGGGCGGCGGGGCTCAGCGAAGCGGTCAAATGGGGCCATCCCTGCTACATGCATGGCGCGCGCAATATTGCGCTGATCGGCGCGCTGCAGGGCGATTTCCGGATCAGCTTTTTCCAGTCGGCCCTGCTGAAGGACCCGGCGGGCGTGCTCGAACATCAGGGTCCCAACAGCGCCAACCGCGACGTCATCCGCTTCACGAGTGCGGCGCAAGTTGTGGCGCTCGAACCGGTGCTGGCCGCCTATCTCGCTGAAGCGGTGGGATATGCCGATGCGGGCGTCCTGCCTGCCAAGGTCGCCAGCGAAATGCAGCTCCCCGAAGAACTGGTCGCGGCGCTGGATGATGATCCGGCCTTGGCAGAGGCCTTTCACGCGCTGACGCCCGGACGCCAGAAAAGCTATGCCCTTGCCATTGGCTCAGCCAAGGCCAGCGCAACGCGAACCGCGCGGATCGAAAAATATCGCGACAAGATAATCGCGGGCAAAGGTGCGATGGATCGCTAATTCCACTTCGGCGCGAACCAGCCGCTGGTGTCGCGCAGCACCACCTGCGCCGCATTGTGCCCGGGCGCGCCAGTGACGCCGCCGCCAGGGTGGGTGCCCGCCCCGCACATATACAGCCCGCGAATGGGCCCGCGATAGCCGCCATGGCCCAGCATCGGACGCGCGGACCACAGCTGATCGAGCGACATGTGCCCGTGCATGATGTCACCGCCCGCCAGGCCAAAGGTCCGCTCCAACCCCTTGGGCGACAGGATTTGCGTGCCCAAAATGCTGGCGCGAAAGCCGGGCGCATGCGCCTCGACCGTGTCGATGATGGTGGCGGCGGCGGCGTCCTCCTCATCATCCCAATCCCGTGCGCTGCCGTCCGGATGGGCGGGCAGTTCGGGGGCGAATTGCTGACAGAATAGGCTGGCCACATGCGCGCCCGGCGGGGCCAGGCTGTCGTCCACGGTCGACGGAATCAGCATCTCGACGATGGGGGCCCTGGACCAGCCATGCGCTTTGGCGTCGGTAAAGGCCTGGTCCATATAATCCAGCGTTGGCGCGATGATGATGCCCGATTGGTGATGCTCGCCGGGTTCGGGAAGACAGGCAAAGCGCGGCAGCTCCGACAGGGCGACATTCATGCGGAATGTGCCGCTGCCCACCTTATACCCCTTGATCCGCCGGGCAAAGTCGGCGGGCAGGTCGGCGCTGTCCACCATCCGGCCATAGAGCAATTTGGGCCCTACATTGGCGATGACGCGCGCGGCGGCAATCTCCTCGCCGCTTTCCAGCCGCACCCCGACGGCCTTCCCGCCATCGACCAGGACCCGTGTCACCGGTGCCTCCAGGCTGATCTCCACCCCCGCTTCGCGGCACACCTGCGCCATGATCTGGGTGATGGCGCCCATGCCGCCGATGCTGTGCCCCCACGCGCCCTTCTTGCCGTTCACCTCGCCAAACACATGGTGGAGCAGGACATAGGCGCTGCCCGGCGCATCGGGGCTGGCATAATTGCCGACCACCGCGTCAAAGCCGAACGCGGCCTTGACCGCCTCGCTCTCAAACCAGCCGTCGAGCAGGCTGCGCGCCGATTTGGTGAACAGGTCCAGCACATCGCGCTGCGCCTCGATCCCCAGGCCAGCCAGCCCGCGTCCCTGCCGCACCGCATCCACGATGGTGCGCAGCCCGTCGCCCACATTGGGCGGAACTTGCAGCGCCAGCGCGCGCAGCACCTCTGCCACGCCTTCCAGCGCGTCGTAATAGGCGGGCAGGACATCGGCATCATGCTGGCTGAACCGGGCAAATTCCGCCTGCGTGCGCTCCAGCCCGCCGCCCAGCTTCAGATAGCCGCCATCGGGTTGCGGCAGGAAATTGCTGATTGGCCGCTCGATGACACGGTAGCCATATTTGGCCAGCTCCATGTCGGCAATGACGCGCGGTTGCAGCAGGCTGACGGTATAGCTTGCCACCGAATTGCGAAAGCCGGGATGAAATTCCTGCGTCACCGCCGCGCCGCCTACCTCATCGCGCCGTTCCACGATGCGCACCCGCATGCCAGCGCGCGCGAGGTAAAAGGCGCAGACGAGGCCATTATGGCCCGCCCCGATGATGATGGCGTCGTATTTCATTCTCTCTCCTCCCGCTTGCGGGAGGGGCCGGGGGAGGGCCTGTCCCGAATAGAAACGAGAAGGACAGACCCTCCCCTAACCCCTCCCGCAAACGGGAGGGGGACTTATTTACTCCACCCCGCCGGCGGCGCGCGTTCCTGCCGTGCCTCTGGGATGATGGCGCGCACCCGGCGGCAAAAATTCTTAAGGCACACCTCTTTGTCGCTGAGCGGGCCCATGGTGAAGGTTTCAGACGCCATGCCTTGTTGCACGCGGGTGATGAGCCGCGTGTCCTCGGCATTCACCTGGCGGTTGATGCGCCAGTTTAAATAGCGCGCCGCGCGCATGCCCCTGCGCTCGTCGGGCAGCACATAGCTGATTTCGCGGATGATACAGCTTGTCGGCCCGGTCGGCAGCCATTGCATGAAATCCACCTGGTCGGGGTAGATATCAAAGGCGATGTTGGGCCACAGCTTGAAGTAAAGCCAGCGCCGCTGGTTCGCGGGGGGCAGATGCGGGACGGGCGGCAACAGCCGCTGATACAGACGCTCCGACCAGTTGGCCAATGGTTTGTCGATAAGGTCGCCCCACATGCGATCGACATGGGGTTCGGCCTCCACGCCATAGCTTTTGCCGAACAGGCGCGTCAGGCCGGGGTGCGCGACCGCAATGTGCAACCCGTCGGAATAATTGTCGCCGACATTTTTCCAATTCACGTCGCGCGGGCGCAGCGTCACCCGGCCGAGCGCGCGCAGGTCGGCAAAGCGATAGGGCGCAATCTGCTCGGCATAAGGGGCCATCATGGCGGCGACCGAGGGGCCGTCACCCGCCAAGCGCACGAACACAAAACCCTGCCAAAGCTCAAGTTCCACCGGCGCCAGCCCCGCCCGCTCGCGGTCGAGCGTGGGATAGCTGGCGCTGTCCGGCACCCCGGTGAGCCGCCCATCCAGCTCATAGGTCCAGGCGTGATAGGGGCATACCAGCTTGCGGGCGCACCCCCGCGCGCCATCCATCAGCCGCGATCCCCGGTGGCGGCAGACATTGGTAAAGGCGCGCAGCCGGGCATCGCTGCCGCGCACCACAATGACGCTTTCGCCGATATAATCCAGGCTGTGCCAATCCCCCGGCTGCGCCACATCGCTTTCGTGACAGACAATCTGCCACGACGGGCGAAAGATGCGCGCGGCTTCCACACCCGCAAATTCGGGATCGGCATAGGTCCAGGCGGGCAGCGACCAGCCGTCCAGCGGGTCGGCGGCACTTTCGTTCAGGATCGCGGGGCTGGGCATTGCCCCATGCTGTTATGGCCGCCCAGGGCTTTGTGCAAGCCGATGACGGCCCGTTCAGTCGCGCCCGCGCCCGAACCACATGGCGCGCAGCACATTATCCTTGCGCCGGTCGTGATGATAAAAGGCGGCAATGATGTGCAGGCTGACGATGGTCAGCAGCAGCCATGCGGTGCCGAAATGCGCCCAATAGGCCGGTCCCACCAGCGGCTTGGATTTCTCGATGATGCCTGGAATGACGAACAGGCCGAAAAATTTGGTCGGACTCCCAAAGGCGGACGAGGCGATCCACCCGGTCATCGGCACGACGAACATCAGGGCATAAAGGCTGGTGTGCGTCCATTTCGATGCCTTTTCCTCCAACGGGGTCAGCACCTCGGTCCTGGGTTTGGGATTGGTCCATTTCCACAGCAGCCGCAGCACCAGCAACGCCAGCAGCATCAGGCCGAACGCCTTGTGCCAATGGATATAGGTGATGAAGATCAGCGGCGACGATTTGAACCACGGCATGCTGTCATTGACATGCAGGACAAAAATCGACGCACCGATAATGCCCAGCGCCATGATCCAGTGGAACAGCTTGGCCGCTGTGCCCCAGCGGGTGGCGGTGTTGCGCATTGCCATCGCGGCCCCCGTCCTAGAAATTATAGCCGAGCGTAATGCCAAATTGCCGCTTGCGCGGTGCCGACACTGCAAAATCGCGGAAGAATGTCGTCTGGTTGAGCCCGGTGAGCGGATTGACGCGTGTCAGCAGCCGGTTGAAATCCAGGAGGCGGGTGACAACCAGCGGCGTTTTGTCGTTGAGCAGGTTGCGGGCAAAGAAGGTCACACTCCAATTGGGATGCTCCCACCCGGCGCTCATGTTCAGATTATAGCTGTCCCCGGTCCAGTTCAAATTGTCCACCTGGCTGTACCGTTTCGATTCATAGGCCAGATCGCCGCGCACAAACAGGTCGATGTCGCCGCTGTAGGGCGCGGTAATCTGCGCCGTGGCGATGAACTGGTGCGTTGGCGTTTGCGGCAATTTGTTGCCCGACACATCGCCCTCCAGCTGGTCGAGGTCCGCCGGGTTGCGCGTGTCATTGGGCAGGAAACCGGGACGCCCGTCGGTGTCGTAAATCTCTTCCGTCGTGTCGTCATAAAATTCGGTGAAGCGCGCATCGACATAGGTATAGCCAAAGCGCAGGAACAACCAGTCGGTCGGCCGCCCCGAAAAATCGACCTCAAACCCCTTAATCTCCGACTGGCCGGCATTTTGGATAAACACCACGCTGTTCGGCGTGCCATTGGTCCGGATATAGCTTTCGCCGCGCGACAATTGCTGGCTCGACCAATCGGTGAAGAAGCCCGCGACGCTGTAATTGATGCCGCCAAACCGGCCCTTGGCCCCGATTTCATAGCTCCAGGCCGATTCCTCGTCGAACAGGTCGAACCCGGCGGCGGCAAAGGCATCCAGGTCGGCCTGCCGCGCATCGGCGGGGAAATTGTTGAACCCGCCGGGCTTGTTGCCCTTCGCGACGGTGGCGTGGAGAGTCAGGTCATCGCTGGGTTCATAGCGCAGCGACAGGCGCGGCAGAAAGGCATTGAACTTGGCCTTGCGCAGCTGGGTCGCGGGGGGCGGCACAGCATTGTTGGTGCCCACCGGCGCCAGCACCTCGGTCGATCCGGTGATGGTTTCCGTCTGATACCGGCCTTCGACGCCAACAGTGAACTGGTCGCCGATGTCGGCCTCCAGCATGGCAAAGATGGATTTGGATTCCACGCCATCGTCGCTGTCAAAGGTGCGCTGCGTCCGGTTGGTGTTGGTGAACTGGAACCCGGGCAGCTGGTCCTCGCGATAATAATAGCCGCCGATCATGCCGCGGATCGCTGCGTCCTGCGGGCTGAAAATCTTCAGCTCCTGGCTGAAATCCTTGCTGCGCGCCTGATCGACGGCAAAGGCAGCGTTGAGCGAGGGGAGCAGGGTATTGTCCTGGCCCGTCACCGAGGTGTTGCGGTTAAAGGCGGTGATCGACGTGGCGCTCCACCCGCTGTCCGTCCGCGCGGTCATGGCCAGGCTGGAGCGAAAGAATTTGCGGTCCAGCCCGTGGTAGCCCGCATCCTCAATCTCGCGCTCATTATAGGTATATTGCGCGGGCGTCTTGATTTCGCCGCAGAAAAATCCGCGGCGCGCGGTGGGGGTGCGCGGGAAGGGGATGGTTGCCACAATCGGCGGTGCAAAACAGTTGTTTTTCAACGACCCCTGGAAGTTGTAGACATATCCGCCATCGCGGTCCTTGCTATAGCCGACGCTGGCCAGCGCCTCGAAATTGTCCGACGGTTTGAACAATAGGCGGCCGCCGATATTGAAACTGCGCTGGTCGCCAATGGCATCGCCCGGGGTCAGGTCGCCATTGCGGTAATCGCCGCCAAAGGTGTAAAAGCGCGCGTTGATTTCGGCGTTCAGCATGTCCTGAACAATCGGTCCGGAGACATAGCCGGATATTTCCTGATTTTCGAACTTGGCAAAGGTCGCCCGGATCCGGCCCGTCCATTCGTCGCTGGGCTTGCGCGTCACATAATTGACCGCGCCCGAAAATGTCTGACGCCCGAACAAAGCGGATTGCGGCCCCTTGATCACCTCGACCCGCTCCAGATTGTCGAGCTGGTAGCTGGCGATATTGTCCGACACAAAGACGCCATCGACGAAAAAGGCCGCATTGGGCGCACCGACCACCGACGACATTCCGCGAATCGACGGGCGCACGCCCGCGCCGCCGCCGCCGCCGATGCGGCCAAAGCCCTGCTTGTAGGAAAAACCGGGCGTCTGCATCGCCAGATCGGACACATTGTCCAGATTGGCTTTCTCAATCGTCGCCGCACCGACCACCGCAATGGTTAGCGGCACATCCTGAAGATTTTCTTCGCGTTTGCGCGCGGTGACGATGATGACATCGCTACCCTCTTCGCCTTCGGAAGCGCCGTCGGGCGCGGTTTGCGCCAGCGCGGGAAGGCTGGTGCCAAGCAAAAGCACAGCCATGGTCATGGTTGAAAAGCGCATAAATCCCTCCCCAGAGATGCAATGTTGGGAGAGGGGTTGGCAAGTTGTCCGGACAACTTCAACCCATGGGTTCGACCAGTGGCGGATGGCCATCGGCCAGCAGCGGGCTCACCGCTGCTGCGCGGCGGCCTTCGGCGGCGGCGTCTTGGGCTTGAAGCGGCACAGATCGGCGACGGGGCAATGCCAGCATTCGGGCGTCCGCGCCTTGCAGATATAGCGGCCGTGCAGGATCAGCCAGTGGTGCGCGCCCAACCGAAAGGGCGCGGGCGTCCGTTTGTCGAGCGCCTTTTCCACCGTCAGCACCGTCTTGCCGGGCGCCAGGCCCGTGCGGTTGCCGACGCGGAAAATATGCGTGTCGACGGCAAAGGTTTCCGCCCCAAAGGCACAGTTCATGACGACATTGGCGGTCTTGCGCCCCACCCCGGGCAGCGCGGTCAGAAGATCGCGGTCGGCGGGAACATCGCCGCCATAATCCCGCACCAATATCTCCGACAGGCCGATGACATGCTTCGCCTTGGCATTGAACAGGCCGATGGTCTTGATATGCTCTTTCAGCCCCGCCTCGCCCAGGTCCAGCATCTGCTGCGGCGTGTGGACCGCCGCGAACAGGGCCCGGGTTGCCTTGTTCACGCCGACATCGGTCGCCTGCGCCGACAGCACCACCGCGACCAGCAATTGATAGCTGTTGCCATAGGCAAGCTCGGTCTGCGGCGCGGGATTGTCCTCGGCCAGGCGGCGGAAGAATTCAAAAATCTGCGCGCGGTTCATGCGACCATCTTTGTCATTGCGAGCGCAGCGAAGCAATCCAGAGCGGCGCAGCGCAAGGCCGCACTGGATTGCTTCGCCTGCGGCTCGCAATGACGGATTATGGTCGCAACAAACCCGTCGCCATCCGGTCCAGCGTTTGGAGGAAGGCCGATCGGTCGCGCGCACTGAACGGCGGCGGGCCGCCGACACCCTCGCCCAGCCCGCTGCGCAGGTCCGCCATGATGGCGCGAGTGGCCACCGCGCTGCCGATCATCGCGCTGGTAAAGGCCTTGCCATTCGGGCCGGTGACCAGCGCCCCGGCCTTCAGACAGCGGTCGGCCAGCAAAATATCAGCGGTGACCACAATCGTGCCCGGGCCAGCCGCCTCTGCGATCCAGTCGTCGGCGGCGTCAAAACCGTCGGTCACAACCACCCGGCTGATCAGCGGATGATCGGGAATGCGAATGCGCGCATTGGCGACGATCACCACCGCCAGGTTCAGGCGAAAGGCGACGCGGTAAACCTCGTCCTTGACCGGACAGGCGTCGGCGTCGACCAGGATGCGCGGTGGGGTCACAGGCCTATCGGGCATGACGGTGTTCCGGCGCAGGCCGGAGCGCTGGCCGCTAGCGCCGCTCGCGGTCGCCATAGCTCCGGCCTACACCGGAGCGCAGCGGGTGATTGAGTGAATGACGACGCCACCCGGCATTTCCGTCGACTCGCGCTCCGGCGTAGGCCGGAGCTTTGGCCGACAGGGCAGCGCATGCTGGCCAAGGCTCCGGCCTGCGCCTGAGCACGGCCGCTGATAACCTTACCGCCCTGCACGGCCCCGGCCCTGCCCCGGTTTGCCGCCGAAGCTTTTTCCGCCGGGCTTGCCGCCAAAGGGACGCGTGCCGCCCGGGCGGTGGGGGGCGTCGCCATCGGCGCGCTGGCGCTGAATGGGCGGGCCGCTGTGTGGATGGGCGCTGCGCGGCGGGCGCGCGCCGCTGCGGGCATTGTCGCGTGCCATCGCGCGGGGGCTGTCCGCCATCGCCTCGATCACCACGCCATCGTCGGGGTCCTCCTGCGCGGTCCGCTTGACGGCGTCGGCGAAGCGGGCGGCGGCGTGGCGCGGGACATCGAACATCGTGTCATGGGTGCCAATCTTGATCGCCCCCACCTCATTCTTGGTCACATGGCCGCGGCGACAGAGCAGCGGCAGGATCCAGCGCACATCGGCATTCTGGCGGCGACCAATGTTCAGCCGGAACCAGACCGTATCGTCAAAGCCCGCGCGCTTCACTGCGCTGCGCTTTTCGGGCGCGGCTCCGCCCGCGTCCAGCAACTCTTCCAGCGCAGGCATTTTGGCGCGGTGGGCCTGCACCAGCGCGAGCGCAATGTCATCGGCGCTCAGCGTTTCCTGCACGCGCGCGGCGATGGCGCGGTCCTCCTCATCGCCCTCAATCGGCTGGGTGATGGCGGCAATCAGCCGCTCGCGGTCCTGCGCGCGGACCTCTTCGGCGGTGGGCGCGCGCTTCCATTCGGCCTCGATCCGCGCACCGCGCAGCATCATTTCGACGCGGCGGCGGCGGGGATAGGGGACCAGCAGGATGGCCGTCCCCTTTTTGCCCGCGCGCCCCGTGCGGCCCGACCGGTGCTGCAACGCTTCGGCATCGCGCGGCAATTCGACGTGGATCACAAGGCTCAGCGCGGGCAGATCAATGCCGCGCGCGGCCACATCGGTCGCCACGCACACCCGCGCCCGGCGATCGCGCAGCGCCTGCAGCGCATGGTTGCGCTCATTCTGGCTATGCTCGCCCGACAGGGCCACCGCCTGAAACCCCCGCTCGATCAGGCTGGCGTGCAGGCGGCGGACATTGTCGCGCGTGGCGCAGAACAGCATCGCCGTTTCCGCTTCATAAAAGCGCAGCAGATTGACGACGGCATGTTCAATGTCGGCGGGGGCGACGGTGACCGCCTGATAGGCGATGTCGCCATGGCCGCGATCCTCACCCACCGTCGAAATGCGCAGCGCGTCGCGCTGATACCGCCGCGCCAGCGCGACAATCGGCTTGGGCATGGTGGCAGAGAATAAAAGGGTGCGGCGGCCCGCGGGCGTCGCATCCAATATCTCTTCCAAATCCTCGCGAAAGCCCATGTCGAGCATCTCGTCGGCCTCGTCCAGCACCGCAACCTTCACGGCCGACAGGTCCAGCGCGCCGCGTTCCAGATGGTCGCGCAGGCGGCCTGGCGTGCCGACAATGATATGCGCGCCGCTTGCCAGATTGCGACGTTCGCGCGCGGCATCCATGCCGCCGACGCAGGTGACGATCCGCGCCCGCGCCTTGGCATAAAGCCACTCCAGCTCGCGGCTGACCTGCAGCGCCAATTCACGCGTCGGCGCAATGACAATGGCGAGCGGGGTGAGGCTAAAGGCGCACGGCTGCCCGTCCGGAATCAGCTCGTCGGCCATGGCAATGCCAAAGGCGACGGTCTTGCCCGACCCGGTCTGGGCCGAGACGATCAGATCGCGGCCAGCCGCGTCGGGGGTCAGCACAGCCGCCTGCACAGGGGAGGGCGCAGCATAGCCACGCGCAGCAATCGCTTCGCCAAGAAGCGCGGGAAGTGTCGAAAAAGGCATGCGGTGCCTTAGGCGCGAACGGGCAAAAGGGGAAGGGGGGCGAAAAATCATCGGAGGATTTCCCGATTTTGACATCCGTCAATGCCGGGCCGGTCGGTCGCTGCCATAGCCGCCGCGACGATAAGGAGGCCCAAGATGAGCAAGCCAATCCCTGCCCAAGTGTTTCACGCCAGCCTGGCCGCCGCCGGGCATAATCTGCCGGTCGCAAACGCGACCCCGGCGGTTATGGCGCGCAGCTTTGACCTGCCGACGCGGCTGTTTGCGGCGACGGTGGGGCTTTATTTCGCCTTTCTGGCAGTGATGGCCATCGCCTTTGCCGATCCGGGGCTGATCGTGCCGATGGGCATTTTCGTCACCTATATCGTCATGGCCTTTGGCGTGCCGGCGTTGTGGGTGCGGATGAAGCCCGATCATGCGGCTCGTCCGCTCAGCTGGGTTCAGTTTGCCCGCGACGGTGTCGATACGCACACCGGGCGGCTGCCTGCGCGTGATGCGACATTCCAGGTGCTGTTGCTGCCCGTGCTGATCCTGGTCTGGGGTCTGGGGATTGCGGCGATTGTCGTCTTAGCGACCTGACCTTGCCGGATCGGTGGGGCGCTAATCCCCTGCCACCATCGCGAGGCCCGCCGCATCCCGAATGACCAGGGTGCGGCGGCCATCGCGCTGGATCAGCCCGCGCGCCTCGAGTGCCCCCAGCTGGCGGCTGACGGTTTCTATGGTCGTGCCGAGCAGGGCGGCCATGTCCCCCCGGCTGAGTGGCAGGTCGAACCGGTCGGCGGGTGCGCATGGTTCTGAACCGGCGGCATCGGCCAGCGCCAATATCAGGCCCGCCACGCGCGCATCGGCCCGCCGCCGCCCGATCAGGTCGAGCAACGCCCGGGTCTCTGCGCTGGACTTGAGTGCACGGCGGGCCACCCCCATCGCGAGGCGTGGATTGTCCGCAGCCATGCGGCCATAGGCGTCGCGCGGGAAGAGGCACAGCCTGGCGTCGGTAACCGCGCGCACCTCGCACACTTCGCTGGGCCCGAACAACTCGCCAACAAACCCCGACGGGTGGATCAGCGCGACAATCCGTTCGACCCCATCGGCATCGGTGCGCACCTGTTTGAGCGCGCCCGAGATCAGCGTTGCACAGGCGCTGTCGTCACCGGGTGCGAACAAAAGTTCGCCTGCCGCCAGCGTCTTGTGCTGCCCGATGGCGGCCAGCTGCGCGCGCTCGTCGTCGCTCAATGCAGCGCAGGCCGCCTGTTCGCGCGCCGGACAATCGCCGCAGCGCAGCCGGGTCACGGCACCAGCACCGTATCATGCGCGACCGCCGCCAGCCCCGGATAATCCGTGTTATAGTGCAGCCCGCGGCTTTCCTTGCGGGCCAGCGCGCTGCGCACGATCAGTTCGGCGCTCTGCAGCAGGTTTCTGAGTTCAATGAGGTCGGTGGTGACGCGGAAGTGGCCGTAATAGTCGTTCACCTCGTCGCTCATCATGCGGATACGGTTTTGGGCGCGTTCCAGCCGTTTGGTGGTGCGCACAATGCCGACATAATTCCACATGAAGCGGCGGATTTCGGTCCAATTCTGTTTGATGACCACCTCTTCGTCGCTGTCGGTCACGCGGCTGGCGTCCCAGGGGCGGATCGCGGGCGGCGCGCCCAGTTCGTCCCAGCGCGCCATGATGTCGCGCGCCGCCGCTTCGCCAAAGACGAAACATTCGAGCAAGCTGTTCGACGCCAGCCGGTTGGCGCCGTGCAGCCCGCTCTCGCTCACCTCGCCCGCCGCATAGAGGCCGGGCAGGTCCGTGCGGCCATCAAGGTCGATGAGCACGCCGCCGCAGGTATAATGCTGCGCGGGCACCACGGGGATCGGCTGCGTGGTCATGTCGATGCCCAGCCCCATCAGCTTGTCGTGGATGTTGGGGAAATGGCCGCGCACGAAGTCGGCGTCCAGATGGCTGATGTCGAGGTGGACATAATCCAGGCCATAGCGTTTGATCTGGTCGTCATTGGCGCGCGCCACCACGTCGCGCGGCGCGAGTTCGGCGCGCGGGTCATAATCGGGCATATAGCGGTGGCCGGTCAGCGGATGTTTCAACAGGCCGCCTTCGCCGCGCACCGCCTCGGTAATCAGGAAATTTTTGACGTCGAGATTATAGAGGCAGGTCGGGTGGAACTGCATCATCTCCATGTTCGACACGCGTGCCCCCGCGCGCCAGGCCATGGCGATGCCATCCCCCGTTGCGCCGCGTGGGGCGGTCGAAAACAGGTAACAACGGCCCGCGCCGCCCGTCGCCAAAATGGTGGCGCGCCCGGTATAGGCATGGACCTGCCCCGTCCGTTCATCGAGCGCATAGACGCCCCAGACACGGCCCGACCCCGAATAGCGCTCCTCATGCCGCCCGGTGATCAGGTCGATGGCCGCGCGGTGGGGGAGCAGCGTGATGCCGGGATGGTCCGCCGCCGCCTTCAAGAGTGCCGCTTGCACCGCCCAGCCGGTCGCATCATCGACATGGACGATGCGCCGGTGCGAATGGCCGCCTTCGCGCGTCAGGTGCAGCGCGCCTGCGTCCTTGTTGAACGGGACCCCCAGCTCCACCAGCCGTTCAATGGCGCGCGGGGCATTTTCGACGACAAATTCGACGGTCTCGCGCCGGTTGAGCCCGGCACCCGCAACCATCGTGTCGTCAATATGATTGTCGAACGTGTCGCCTTCGTCCAGCACCGCGGCAATGCCGCCCTGCGCCCAGGCCGTCGACCCGCCGGTTAGTTCGCCCTTGGCCAGCACCAGCACCTTGTGCTTTTCGGCCAGCACCAGCGCGGCGGTCAGGCCCGCTGCGCCCGAACCGATGATGATGATGTCGTGTTGCAGATTTTCAGCCAAAACCCGTTGTTCCTATCCCGCCTGCCCTGAGCTTGTCGAAGGGCCGCTCTTCCTTAGCGGCGGTGAGAAGAAAGGACAGTCCTTCGACAAGCTCAGGACGGACGGGGCAGAAAACGGGAATTGATCACGCCGCTGCCCGCGTCAGATTCAGGAACACATCCTCCAGGTCCGCCTCGCGCGTGGAGACATCGACGATGCGCAGTCCCTGGGCCTGCACCGCGCCCAGCACTTCGCCGGCATTGGTGCGGTCCTTGTCATAGGTAATCGCAAAGCCGCGCGCGCCGCTGCGTTCGACGCGGCCAAAGCTGGGGTGGTCGGCCAGCGCCGCACCGTCGCTGTCCAGTGTGACCACCACCACTTTTTCGCGCGCCATATCGACCAGCTCGCGGGTTGGCTTGTTGGCGATCAACTGGCCATGGTTGATGATGGCGATGCGGTCGCACAGCTGTTCCGCTTCCTCCAGATAATGGGTGGTCAGCACCACGGTCACGCCGCGCGCATTGAGCGATTTGACATAGGTCCACAGCTGTTGCCGCAGTTCGATGTCGACGCCCGCCGTCGGTTCATCGAGCACGATGACGGGCGGCGAATGGACCATCGCCTTGGCCACCAGCAAGCGCCGCTTCATGCCCCCTGACAAGGTGCGGGCATAGGCATGGGCCTTGTCGGCCAGCCCCACCGCTTCCAGCAATTCCATGCTTTGCCGCTTGCGCTTTGGCACCCCATAAAGCCCGGCGACCAGCTCCAGCGTCTCGATCGGGGTGAAAAAGGGGTCGAAAACGATCTCTTGCGGGACGATGCCAATGCTGTTGCGCGCGTTGCGCGGGTGCTGGTCGATATCAAAGCCCCAGATTTCGGCGGTGCCCGATGTCTTGCGGACCATACCCGACAATATGTTGATCAGTGTGGACTTGCCCGCGCCATTGGGGCCCAGCAGCCCGAATATCTGGCCGCGCGGCACGTCAAAGCTGACGCCGCCCAGTGCGACTTTTCCCCCGGCATAGGTTTTGGCAAGGTTGCGGATGGCAATGGCGGCTTCGGTCATCCTCGACCGCTTAGCGGCCATGACGCTGGCTTGAAAGATGTTTGCGCAAGCCTGCGCCGGTAACCAGATGGAAACCATGATGATTGGGTGGGTTGCAACCTATTGCCCCTATAGATGGCGGTGATGGGGACCAGACCATTTCCTGACCGGGGCGCGATTCGCGCGGCGCTTGCTGCACCATTGGTGCTGGCGGCGCTTGCTGCCGCCCCGCCCGCCGCCGCGCAGGCGCAGGCCAGCAGCAGCGGGCGCAGCGAAGCGATCATCATCCGGCCCCTGTCCTTTTTCAAGGTCGATGATCTGGAAATGGGCGGGATCATTCCGGCGACCAGCACCGCGGGCACCGTGCGCTTGTTCCCCAATGGCACCCGCACTGCGACCGGCGGCGTCGTGCTGGTCGGCAACACCCATCAGGCCGCCCGCTTCGCCGGTATGGGCACGGTCAATCAACAGGTCGCCATTTCGCTGCAAGCGAACAGCGTGCTGCTCACCGGGCCGGGCGCGCCGATGCGGCTGCGCAATTTTGAAATCGGCAGCACGCCGACGACCATGCTGTCGACCACGCCGCTGCGGTTCCGGATCAACAGCCCGACCGGCGCGTTCATCTTTCCGATCGGCGCAACGCTGGAGGTCGGGGCCAATCAGGCCGCAGGCGACTATACGGGCAATTTCACCATCATCCTCAACTATATGTGATGGCCGGGCGTAAACGCCGCGCTAACCTTCTGCCCTAACCCGCTGTCCATATCACTTCATTAGGGAAGAGGATGTGGGACCAGACCATCATCTTGACCGCAAGGCGCTGCTGCGCCGGCTGACCCTGATGTCGGCGGCGCTGGTCATGGCATCGCCAGTGCTCGCGCAGACCAGTGCGCCGGGCACCAGCCGCGCGCGCATCCTGGCGCCGGTCAACCTGTCGGTGACCCAGGAACTGAATTTCGGCAGCATCGTCCCCAGCACCACGCGCGCATCGACCGTGCGGGTCAATCAGAATGAAACGGTGACGCTGGGCGGCGGGGCGGTGCGGGTGGGGGCCACCCATGCCTCCAGCCGCCAGACTGGCAGCGGGACGCGCAACGCCGTCATCATCATCACACGGCCGCCCACCATCTATCTGACCGGTCCGGGCCCGCGCATGCGCGTGCGCAGCTGGACGCTGGGCACCACCAGCGGGCTGACCCGGGTGACGGGCAATCAATATCGCATCACCGCCGTCAACGGCGTATTCGGATTTCGCCTGGGTGCGACACTGGATGTCGCCCGCAACCAGCCCGAGGGCGAATATCAGGGCAGCTATACCGTCACCGTCAACTATCAATAGCGCGGATTGCGCGGCCCGGCACCGCTTGCTATGCGCCGCGCCATGAGCATTGCCCCGCCCGAAACCATCCGCGTCGCCAAAAGCCGCATCTGCTGTGACGGCACGGGCGATGGGTTGACGCACGCGGCGCTCGGCCATCCGCGCGTCTGGCTGGAGATTGATCCGGACCAGGGGTTTGTCGACTGCGGCTATTGCGACCGGCGCTTCATATTGGTGGGCGGCGTCGCCGATACCAACTGACGGGGCACCCCCCGGTTGCGGTTAACCGCGCCTTATCCCTTCCCTTCAACGCAACCGCCATGATGTTGCGGCACGGCTGATCCAGCGCTCGCCATGTCCGGCGGGCAGGGGATTTTTTGTGCGCGCAGTCCGGCCCCCTTTGTCCATTGGTTTGCGTGCGCGCGGGCTTGCGGCGGCCATGGCGATTGCGGGCGCGTGGGTTGCCCCTGCGCACGCCGCCGACAGCAGCGCGAGCGCCAATGCAGTGCTGCTGCGTCCCAACACGCTGGTCAATGTCGCCGATCTGGAATTTGGCCAGATTATCAGCGGGGCGACCGGCGGCACCGTGACAATCAGCGCGCTGACCGGGGCGGCGACCAGCGCGGGCGGCGTCACGGCAGCGGGCGGGCCCTCGGGCCGCGCGGTGTTTCAGGGCACGGGCGCCAATTTCCTGATGATCGTCACGGGCAGCAACAGCGCGACGCTGGCGCGCGCGGGCGGCGGGGCCCCGGCGATGACCGCCGTGCTCACCCGCGCGCGGCAAAATGGGGCGAGCGCGGTCGCGCTGCCCGCCAGCGCCATCATTTTTGGCAGCGGCTTTCAAACCTTTTATGTCGGCGGCACGCTCACCGTCCCCGCCGGGCAGCCGGATGGCGATTACAGCGGCACCTTCACGGTCACCGTCAACTATCTGTAGGGTGCGGTGGCGGCGGGCTTGGCGGACGGGCCCCGCTATGCCTATATCGCGGGCATGACCAACCGCTCCGACCCCCGCCATTTCCTCTATCGCGCCGATGCACTGGACCCTGATCTGGCCGCGAAACTGACCGCCGAGGCGCTGGCCCGCGCCGATGACGGCGAACTTTATCTGCAATATCGCGCGACCGAGAGCTTCGGCTTTGACGACGGCCGCCTGAAAACCGCCGATTATTCGACCGAGGCGGGCTTTGGCCTGCGCGCGGTGTCGGGGGAGATGACGGGCTTTGCCCATGCCAGCGACATTTCGGCCCCCGCCATCCGGCGCGCCGCCGAAACGCTCGCGCTGCTCGATCCCGCCACCGCCCCGCCCGCACCGCCGCCGCAGCGTAGCAACCGGCGGCTCTACGGCGATGCCAACCCGCTCGACACCATCCCCTTTGCGCAAAAAGTGGCGCTGTGTCAGCAGGTTGACGCCGCCGCCCGCGCGCGCGACCCGCGCATTGCCCAGGTCAGCGTCGGGCTGTCGGCCAGCTGGTCGGTCGTCGAAATCGTCCGCGCCGACGGCTTTGTCGCCACCGATGTGCGCCCGCTGGTGCGGCTGAATGTCAGCATCGTCGTCGAAGAGGGCGGCCGCCGCGAATCGGGCTTTTTCGGCATTGGTGGCCGCTACATGTATGATCATCTCTTCGCCGAGGACGAATGGCAGCGCTGCATTGACGAGGCGCTGGCGCAGGCGCTGGTCAATCTGCGCGCGGTGGATGCGCCCGCGGGCGAATTTACGGTGCTGCTGGGCCCCGGCTGGCCCGGCGTGCTGCTCCACGAAGCGGTGGGGCATGGGCTGGAGGGCGATTTCAACCGCAAGGGCACCAGCGCCTTTTCGGGGCGCATCGGCGAACGGGTGGCCGCGCCCGGGGTGACCGTGGTCGACGATGGCACCATGGCCAGTCCGGTTGCCGACGGCGGGCGGCGCGGCTCGCTGTCTATCGATGACGAAGGCACGCCGACGCAGGAGAACATCCTGATCGAGGATGGCGTGCTGCGCATGTATATGCAGGACCGGCTGAATGCGCGCCTGATGGGCGTGCCTGCGACGGGCAATGGCCGCCGCGAATCCTATGCCCACGCGCCGATGCCGCGCATGACCAACACCTTCATGCGCGGCGGCCAGGACGATCCCGCCGAATTGCTCAGCCGGATCAAGGACGGCATTTTCGCGCGCAGCTTTGGCGGCGGGCAGGTCGATATCGTGTCGGGCAAATTCGTGTTCAGCTGCACCGAGGCCTATAAGGTCAAGGACGGCAAGCTGGGTGACCCGATCAAGGGCGCGACGCTGATCGGCGACGGGCCAAGCGTGCTGACCCGTGTGACCGGCATCGGCAACGACATGGCCATCGACGAAGGCATCGGCATCTGCGGCAAGGGCGGCCAGAGCGTGCCCGCCGGCGTGGGCCAACCCAGCCTGCTCGTCGCGGGGCTGACGGTCGGCGGGACGGCGTGACCCGCTTGCGCCGGTTGGCCATGCCGCCGCTGGCTTTCGCGGTCGGTATGGCGGCTGTTGCTGCGTCCCCGCAGCAGCCCGCACCGCCGGAGGCGCGTCACTTCCGGATGTCGAGCGTCGTGATGGAGCCGACGCTGCGGCAGGGCGAAACATTTCTGGCGCGGACGGGCGATTTCGGACCCATCGAACGAGGCGGGGTTTTTGTGGTGCGTAAGCGCGGGACGCACTATGTCATGCGGGTCGTCGGCTTGCCCGGCGACCAGTTTGAGGTCACTGGGTCGGGCATATTCCTGAAGGACAAGGCCGCTTATTATTCGGACGAAAACACCGATGGCGCGATCGGGACTTGCGCCAAAGGCCCGCCGCTGATCCGGCGCGAACATCTGCCAGGCGGTGCATCGCATTTGATTATGGCCTGCAACTATTCATTCGGGGAAGACCAGCCGCCGATCCTAATCCCCGCTGGCCATTATTTTCTGATGGGTGACAACCGCAGCAATGCTGCCGACAGCCGCTTTAACAGCCCCGATCTGGGCCTTGGCCTCGTCCCGGCGAGCGATTTTGTCGCTCGAGCCGAACGGATTTTCCTGAGCAGCGATGTCCGCAGGATCGGCAAGGAGATCGATTGAAATGGAATTCACGGACCACCTCACCGACAAGCACCGCGCCTTTATCGCCGCGCAGCCGATGTTCTTCGTAGCCACCGCTGCGGCGGAGGGGCGGATCAACTTGTCGCCCAAGGGCTATGACGCCTTTCGCATATTCAGCGAGCGCCAGGTTGCCTGGCTCGATCTGGCCGGGTCGGGCAATGAAACGCATGCCCATCTGTCGGTCGACGGGCGCATCACAATCATGTTCAACGCCTTTGACCGCAGCGCGCTGATCCTGCGCATCTATGGGCGCGGGCGCGCGGTGTTGCCCCAGGATGGCGAATGGGACTTGCTGGCGGCGCACTTCACCCTGCTCCCCGGCACGCGCCAGATTTTCCTGATCGACGTCGACAGCGTCCAGACCAGCTGCGGCTGGGGGGTCCCCGTGATGGTGCTGGAGCGTGAGCGCGAGACGCTGAAAAAAGCGCACCGGTCGCTCGCCCCCGACGCCTGGCTTGCCAAGGCGCAAGGGCGCACCCGCAGCATCGACGGCCTGCCAACGCGCACCACCGACCGCTATATTGCGGGCGATGACGCCTGATGGCGCTGGTTGAACTGGCGCGCCTGCCCAATGGGGCAGAGGCCGAACTGCTGCGCGGGCGGCTGGAAAATGCGGGCGTCCATGCGGTGTGCTTCGACGCGGGGATGAATATTGCCGAAAGCGTCGGGCTGATGATCCCCGTCCGTCTGATGGTGCTCGACGAGGATCTGGCGCAGGCGCGCGGCCTGCTCGCGGAGTTTGCGCGCGGGTGACGGGCGGCATAGCGATCAAGGTTGCCAGCTATAATATCCGCAAGGCCATCGGGCTCGACCGGCGGCGCGATCCCGGGCGCATTTTGGGCGTGCTGGGCGAAGTGGCCGCCGATATCGTCGCGCTGCAAGAGGCCGACCGCCGGTTTGGCAACCGGGCCAGTGCCATTCCCCCGCACATGTTTGCCGAACATGGCGATTATGAAGCCGTCTGCATCGATGATCGCCCGCACAGCATCGGCTGGCACGGCAATGCGCTGCTCGTGCGGCGGGGGGTAAAGGTGGAGGAATGCCACGCGCTGCACCTGCCCACCATCGAACCGCGCGGCGCGGTGGCGGCGGTGCTGTCGCTGCCGTCGGGTTTGCGGCTGCGCGTGGTGGGGATGCATCTGGACCTGTCGGGCATCCGGCGGCGGCACCAGGCGCGGGCCATTTTGCACCATCTGGACGGGGCGGCAGAGGCCTTGCCGACCATCCTGATGGGCGATTGCAACGAATGGCGGCCGCGCGGCGGCTGTCTTGCCGATTTTGCCGAGCGGCATGTGCCGCTCGACACCGGGCACAGCTTTCACAGCCGCCGTCCGGTGGCGCGCCTGGACCGCATCTTTGCCTCGCCTGATCTTGCCGCGCGCGCTGCGGGCACGCACCGCAGCCCGCTTGCTGCGCGGGCATCGGACCATCTGCCGGTCTGGGCCGAGCTGGAGCATCTGCCCAAAAAATAGGCAGTGCCACTGAGCGTCTGCCGCCAATTTGACCGCGCCGCCGACCGAAAATGTCGCATCCGGCCAGCGCCATGTCATTTTCAGACGGGAATCCGCCCCTCCCGGCAATCTGGCACGGCTGTTGCAGTGCAACATGGCTTGGCCAGAACAACAAGGGGAGCAAAGCCGTGAAGCTGATCCTGGCGATCATTAAACCATTTAAACTCGACGAGGTGCGCGAGGCGCTGACCGCGCTCGGCATCGCGGGCATGACCGTGACCGAAGTGAAGGGCTTTGGCCGGCAAAAGGGCCAGACCGAAATTTATCGCGGCGCCGAATATGCCACCAACATGGTGCCCAAGGTGAAAATCGAACTGGTGTGTGATGACGATCTCGCCCCGCGCGTGGTCGAATCGCTCCAGCAAAGCGCCGGGACGGGCTCCATCGGCGATGGCAAAATCTTTGTGCTCGACGTGGGTCAGGCCGTGCGCATCCGCACTGGCGAGACCGGCGAAGCGGCACTGTAAAGCAACAAAGGGGAACGCAATGAAGCTGATGAGCAAAATCGCGGGCGCAGGGACGGCGGCAGGGTTGTCGCTGTTCGCCGCGCTGCCCGCATGGGCGCAGGAGGCGGCCGAGGCGGTCGCCGAGGTTGCTGCCGAGGCCGCACCCGTCGCCGCAGAGGCCGCCGAAGCTGTCGCCGTCGCCAATCCGGGCAACAATGCCTGGATGATGACGTCGACGGTGCTGGTGTTGTTGATGATCCTGCCGGGGCTGGCGCTGTTTTACGGCGGGCTGGCGCGGACCAAGAATATGCTGTCGGTGATGACCCAGGTTGGCGCGGCGGCATGCCTCGCCATGCTGCTGTGGGTCATTTATGGCTATGGTCTGGCGTTCGGGCCAGAGGGCAATGCCTATATCGCCTGGGGCAAATGGTTCCTGGCGGGGGTGACTGCCGATTCGACGGCGGCGACCTTCACTGACGAAGTGATCAGCGAATATGTCTTCATCGCCTTTCAGATGACGTTCAGCGCCATCACGCTGGCGCTGGTGCTGGGTGCGGTCGTTGAACGGATGAAGTTTTCGGCGGTCATGGCCTTTGGCATCGTCTGGCTGACCATCGTCTATTACCCGATCGCCCATATGGTGTGGGCGGGCGGCGGCCTGTTCTTTGAAATGGGCGCGCTCGACTTTGCCGGTGGCACCGTGGTCCACATCAATGCGGGTGTGTCGGCGCTGGTGGCGTGCATCCTGCTGGGCAAGCGCATCGGTTTCCAAAAGGAAATCATGGCTCCGCACAGCCTGACCATGACCATGGTCGGCACGGGCCTGCTGTGGGTGGGCTGGTTCGGCTTCAACGCCGGGTCGGCGCTCGAAGCCAATGGCAGCGCCGGGCTGGCGATGATCAACACCTTTGTCGCCACGGCGAGCGGGGCGTTGTTCTGGATGCTCGCCGAAAAGCTGAGCGGGCATAAGGGATCGGCGCTGGGCTTTTGTTCGGGTGTCATCGCCGGCCTGGTCGCCGTCACGCCGGCGGCAGGCAATTCCGGACCATTTGGCGCGATCCTCCTGGGCGCGGTGGCGTCGGTCATCTGCTTCTTTGCGGTCACCAAGATCAAGGCCAAGCTGGGCTATGATGACTCGCTCGACGCCTTTGGCATCCACGGCGTTGGCGGGATTGTCGGGGCCATCGGCACCGCCGTGACGATGCTGCCCGCGCTGGGCGGCCCTGGTGCGGAGGATTATGCGCTGGGCGGCCAGCTGGTGACCCAGTTGTCGGCGACCGCCGCGACCATTGTCTGGGCGGCGGTTGGCACTGCCATTGCCATCTATGCTGCCAAGGCGCTGACCGGCCTGCGCGTCAGCGAAGAGGCCGAGCGCGAAGGGCTCGACCTCGCCGAGCATGGGGAGCGCGCCTATAATTATTGATCGGCCTGCCTTCCGGGGCTGGCGGGGCTGGGGGGCTCTGCCAACCCGGGCGGTGCCGGACCGGACATAACCGAATTGGGCCCGTCGTCGCCTCTCCTCCTCTCCACTCAAAGGCAGGCGGCGGCGGGTTCCAACCCGATGAACGAGCTTATGGCTTCAAGTTGAGGCCATTCACCAGGTTCCTCCTGCGAACCACCTGAAGGCCGGGGCGAAAGCTCCGGCCTTTTTTTCCGCGCCAACCGCCGCAAAGGTGCGCGTGCAAAAACGCTCTTTTCAGCATGACATTAATATGGCATTCAGCGTCCGAGAGTTTCAGGAGGGGAGAGCCTGGAAGGCTGGGCCGGGATGCAAATCCCGGCCCTCTTTTTTTGCGCGCTCAATGGGTTGAGCGGACGGCAGCCGTGCCCAAACCATCCGCGCTGTTGATTCGCTTATGGCTTCACTGCCAGGATTGGGTCGGGCAATCGCCAATGCGCTTGGCGTCCACGACCAGCGACAGTTTTTCGAGTTCCGCCTGGCCCTGCTCCAGAATCGCGCGTTCCTCGGGCCGCATCGTTGCGTTTGCCAGATCATAACGCCATTTGCCCTCCAGCCGGACGGCGTCGGTCGCCACTTGCCCGGTATAGACAAATCCAATGGAGCCGCCGGGGGCCCGTTCGGGGTCCGCCGCGCAGCTCACTTCGCCGCTGACCTGATTGCCGACCCGGTCGTTGCCATCGTGCGCGCAATTGCCCGACATGCCATAATAGGTGCGCGCCAGCTTGGCGATTTTCTCTGCATCATCATTGGCGGTCAGGCACAGCTTGGTGGGCTTGTCATCGGGAGCGGTCGAGCGTGTCCCGAGCAAGCCCCTCGCCTGCCCGCTGACCGACACCTCATATTGGCCGTCCAGCAAGGCAACGGGTGCCTCGGTCGCCGGATCGGACGCGCCGGAACAAGCCGACAGCATCACCGCGAACAGCATTGGGGACACAATACGCACGATCGCCATGACGGCTGTCTCCATCTGGAAAAGATGGGGTCAACCATCGGCTTGGATGGTAAAAGCCGCGTTAACGAAGGTCCGCTGCGACAAAATCCGCCGCCCGTTCGCCGATCATGATGCTGGGCGCATTGGTGTTGCCCGACACCAGGCGCGGCATGATGCTGGCGTCGGCGACATACAGGGCGTCAATGCCGCGCAGCCGCAACCGGGTGTCGACCACGCTGTCATCATCGCTGCCCATGCGGCAGGTGCCGACGGGGTGATAGACGGTGTCGGCGCGGGCCCGGATTTCGGCTTCCAGCGCCGTATCATCCTGCACATCGACCGCCTGGCGCGGCGTGGCGGCATAATCGGTCAGCGGCGGGGCATTCGCGATGCGGTGCATCAACCGCACCCCGGCCTTCAGCACCGCCATATCGCGATCATCGCTCAGGAAATTGGGGTCAATGCGCGGCGCGGCGCGCGGATCGGCGCTGTTCAGCGTCACGCTGCCCCGGCTGAAGGGCCTGAGGACGCAGGCGTGGATGGAAAAGCCATGGCCCTTTACCTTGGTGCGGCCATGATCCTCCAGCATCGCGGGGACGAAATGATATTGCACATCGGGGGCCGGGGCATCGGGCGAGGAGGCCCAAAAGCCACCGCTTTCGGCAAAGCAGGTGGTCATGATGCCGGTGCGCTTGCGGCGATGCTCGATCATCGCCTTCACCATCCGCCAGCTGCCCGCCAGGCTGTCGCCAAAGGGCTCGGTCGATGCCGTCTCCCAGCTGCCGACATAGTCGATATGGTCCTGCAGGTCCGCGCCGACGGCAGCCACCTCGCGCGTTACCGCGATGCCATGGCGCTGCAACTCCGCGCCCGGCCCAATGCCCGACAGCATCAAAATCTGCGGGCTGTTAAAGGCCCCCGCCGACAGGATGACCGCGCCGCGCGCGCGCAATGTCTGGCGCTTGAAACCACGCTTGATGACGACGCCGGTGGCCCGCCCATCCTCGATCAAGATGCGTTCGACCAGCGCGCCGGTGCGCACGGTGAAGTTCGCTCGCCCCTGCAGCGGCTCGACATAGGCGCGCGCGGCGGACCAGCGTTCGCCGCCCTTTTGCGTGGTTTGATAAAGGCCGAAACCGTCGAGCCGGGCACCATTGAAATCATCGTTGCGCGGCAATTGCAGCGCGGCGGCACTGTCGACAAACTTGTGGCTCGCCGGGTTGGGCCAACGCTGGTCCATCACATTCAGCGGGCCGCCGCGCCCATGGAAATCGTCCACTATCCGCTCATTATGCTCGGCGCGTTTGAAATAGGGCAGCACGTCGGCATAGCCCCAGCCGTCGCAGCCCAGGGCGGCCCAATTGTCATAGTCCCACGCCGCCCCGCGAATATAGACCATGGCGTTGATCGCGCTCGACCCGCCCAGCCCGCGCCCGCGCGGTTGATAACCGATGCGGCCGTTCAGCCCAGCCTGCGGAACCGTATCAAAGCGGTAGTTGGAGCGTTTCGGGATGAAGGGCATGAAACCCGGCGTCTTGATCCACATATTATTGTTGGACCCGCCCGCCTCGATCAGGCAGACGCGGCGCGACCCGTCCTGCGCCAGGCGGCCGGCGGCGGCGCTGCCCGCGCTGCCCCCGCCAATGACGATGATGTCGAACTGGTCCATGCTCACCTTCGTGCCTCCACCCAAAATTCGCGACGGTCCCTCATGATAATCGGGGACTGTCCCCGATTATTATTGGGGGACTGTCCCCGATTATTATTGTTCATGGTCGCGCCAGCGGGCGCGGATCATGTCGCTGGTCAATCGGCTGCCGTCGTGCGTCCAGCCGGGTTCGCGCCAGATATAGGACAGCTTGTGCCGCCACGGCGCGCGCCAGACATCCTGTGCGATGCCCACCCATTCGTGGAACACCGCCCAGAGCAGGTTGAAACTGCCCAATTGCTTGACGATGCCATAGCGGGGCGGGTCGCTGTCCACTTCGGCGGCAAAGGTGCCGAACATGCGGTCCCAGATGATGAAGGTGCCCGCATAGTTGCGGTCGAGGTAGCGCGGGTTGACGGCATGATGGACGCGGTGGTGCGACGGCGTGTTCATCACCGCCTCGAACCAGCGGGGCAGCCGCCCGATCACCTCGGTATGGATCCAAAATTGATAGATCAGGTTGATCGCCCCGCAGAACAAAATCATCGCCGGATGGAAGCCGATGAGCGCGAGCGGAATGCGAAAGAGGAAGGACAGGGCGAAAAAGCCCGTCCATGTCTGCCGCAGCGCCGTCGACAGATTATAATGCTGGCTGCTGTGATGGTTGACATGCGATGCCCAGAACCAGCGGACTCGGTGACCCAGCCGGTGCTGCCAATAATAGGCCAGATCATCAAGGATGAAGCACAGGCCCCAGGCCCACCAGGCCCAGCCGATTTCGAACAGGCGCAGGTCATACAGCTTGAGCGCCAGGCCGAACACCAGCGCCCCGGTCAGCGCACCCGCGACCGTGCTGCCCGTGCCGAGCAGCAGCGAGGTCAGCGTGTCGCGCGCCTCATACCGGGCGGGATTGCGCCGCCGCGCCACCAGCATTTCGGCCAGGATCAACAGGATGAAGGCGGGGATGGCATAGTCCACCGGGTTGAACGTCGGCGCCATGCGTCAGTCCCCCGCCGTCAATTCGCGCATGCGGCTGGCCCACAGCCCGGCATCCTTGCCCAGCGCCAGCGTGACGCTGCCAAAGCGCCGCTCGGGCGCGATCAGTGTCAACATGCCCTTGTCCAGCCGCCCGCTGAACCCTGCATCCATGACGCGCGCGGCGAACTGCACCCCGTGCGCGCGGATCAGCATCTGGCGTCCGGCGGCGTTGCGCACGATGGCGGCATATCCCGCCTTGTCGAGCGCGACGTCCAAGCCGCCAAAGCCGACCTCTGCCTCTTCGGCGAGCTGAATGGCGTGCGCCGTATCGCGGATCCGGGCCTCGCCGCCCAGCCGCATGGCACGCACCAGCCAGGCGACGGCAAAGACCGCGACCAGCGATCCCGCGAGTTTGAAGAGCTCGATGCGCCAGTCCATCAGGCCCCCGCGCTCAGCGACGTCAGCATCGGGCGCAGCATGGCGAGGTCATAGCCCGCCGCCGCCGCCGCCCCGCACAGCGCGTCGGGGTCCTGCCCCTGCCGCGCGCAGGCCAGGGCCCAGATATGGGTGGAGCGCGTGCCCGACCGGCAATAGGCCAGCGCCTTGCCCGGATGCGCGGCGCGGGCGGCGTCGAGCGCGTCAAGCTGCGCCGCGCTGAACCCGCCATGGCCGACCGGGATGGCCACATAGCCCAGCCCTGCTGCTGCGGCTGCCGCGGCAATGGCATCGCCCTCCGGCGCGTCCGGCGCTTCGCCATCGGGGCGGTTGTTGATGATCAGCACAAAGCCCTGCGCCGCAGCAACGCCCACATCGGCCACGGCGATTTGCGGGGCGACATGAAAATCATCGGTCAAGCGGCGAAACATGGGCGAACATCCGGTTGGCACAGGAAAAAGAGGGGCGACGATAGGATCGCCGCCCCTTACTGACAAGCGTGAAGGTTCGCTCACGTCACGCGGTCATTCCTTGCGCCGGGGCCGCCAGCGGGCGCGCTGCGGGGGCGGTGACCTCGGCAAAGCGCCGGGCATAATCGGGATGCTCGGTCCCCATCATCTTGTCCCACCAGGTGAAATAGAAACCGTAATTGGTCTTGAAGCCGCCTGAATGGTGCAGGTCATGATGGGTGGTGGTGGCAATCCAGCGGGTCAGCGAATTGGCCAGCCACCAGCGCGGGTGCACCTCCACCCCGGCATGGCCCATGACATTGCGCAGGATTTGAATGTTCAGCCAGGTGAACCACACCCACCCTGGCGCGGCGATCACGGCGGCCCACAGGAACACGAACAGGAACATCACCGCTGCCTCCGGAATGGCAAAGCTATAGGCTGCCCAGGGCGTCGGGGTGATGGAGCGGTGGTGCGCGCGGTGGAACGCCTTGAACAATCTGGGGTGGTGCATCATCCGGTGCGCCCAATAGAAATAGGCGTCGTGGAGCAGCAGGAGCAGCGCCAACAGGCCCAGGTCCGCGATCAAGCCGTGGCTGTCCACGGGCGCGTGAAACAGCCCTTCGTTCATTCCCCAAATCAGGAAACAGGCACCGACCAGATAGACCCCCGCCGACTGCATCGAGAGAAAAAATTCGCGCCGTTGATCGGCAAAGCTCGCGCTGCGCGCCTGCAACCGGCGCGAGGAGAGGCGGGTGCGCAGCATGATCCACACGGTGATGCTCATGATCGTGGCGGCGATGAGGTAGCGCCCGAAGTCATAGGCAAAGATCATCGGCCCCTGCTCCATCAAAATGGCGAGCGGTGGCAGTTTGGCGGCCAGCGCGGTGGTCGCACTGGTCAGGCTGGCGAAAAAGTCGGTTCCCATGATGCGGTCATCCCTTGGTTGGCGATGCCCCCGCTCTGCCCGCCATTCCGGCCCGCATCGCGGCCATTTTCAAAACAGGCTAGCCGTTTTCAGAAATTGGCAAGGCCCAGCTGCGCCGCGCGCCATTCGCTGGGGGTCACGCCTTCGGCATCGCGAAAGGCGCGGTTGAACGGCCCCAGCGACCCAAAGCCGGCGTCGAGCGCGATGGTCAGGATCGACACTTCGCGCTGGGTGGGATCGGCAAGCGCCGCCTTGACCTCCGCCAGGCGGTATCCGTTCACGAACTGCGCAAAGTTGCGGTACCCCAAATGGCCGTTGATGGTGCGCCGCAACCGATATTCGGGCTCTCCCAATTGCGCGGCCAGCGCCGCAATCGACAGCCGCTCGTCGCGGTGCGGCAATGCTGCGGCCATATGCGCGCGCAGGCGTGCGGCCAGCGGGTCATGGGCGTCGGCCTCACTTGCCTGCCGGATGGGCGGTGCCGCTTCGGTCAGGGACGGACCGAACAAATCGCCCTGCCGCATGCCCAGCATGGTGACGCAAAAGCCGAACATGACCAGCACGGCACCGCCGCCAACCAGACGCATCGCATCGCGGGCCATTCCGCCGGTCTGCGCCGCAATTTCGGTCACCGCGATCAACGCCACATAACAGGCGACCGTGGCGACGAGGACCGCCCGCAACCGTCGCCGCCCTTCGATCAGATCGCCGCTCCGCCCGCGCCACACCTCCCACAGCGCGGCGATGGCAAAGGCGAACTGGTTCACCCGAAACAGCACGCCCGTTACCTGATAGACGGGGCCGCCGCCGGGATAGCTGAGCTGGAGCAGCAAGGTGTTGACGAGCGCCAGCAGCACCAGCACCGCGCCCCGCCGCGATATGCGGTGATGATCGTTGAACCAGGCGCGCGCGAACAGCCAGAACAATCCCGCCGCCGACCCCGCGCCCAGCGCCAGCACCAGGCCGACGATATTGGGTCCGCTATACCATCCCGCCGTCACCAATATATAGCATGCGATGGCCACGTTCATCGCCACCGCCAGCCGCGCGGGCAGGGCATCGCGGTGATCGCGCAGCAGAATCCAGCTCCACAGGGCCAGCAACGCCAGCGACCCGCCGCGCGCCATCAGGTCGAGCTGTTCCGGAAAGGCCATGCCGCGCGGGGTGCCAGAGCGCCTTGGGGGCGACAAGCCGATTTTCAAAATCGGCGAGTGTTGCCTATGGCTAAAACTGTCGCACCACCGCCAGCAATGCCTCGCCATGCGCCGCAATCTTGCGCGCGCCCAGGCCAGGCACATCGGCCAGCGCCGCCAGGCTGGTTGGCCGCCGCGCCGTCAACTCGCGCAGCACGCTGTCGTGGGCGATCACATAGGGCGGCACCCCTGCCTCTGCCGCCAGATCGCGGCGCAGCGCGCGCAAGGCGTCGAACAGCGGATCGCCGACCGGATTGACCCCGCCGCCCGCTGCGCTCGCTCGCCCGCCCCGCTGGCGGCGGACGCGGGCCGGTTGCAGGACCAGGTCAACGCGCGCCTCGCCCTTCAATATCGCCCGCGCCGATGGGCCCAGCATCCAGCCACCATGGTCGGTCTGGCGCAGCGCATCCTGCGCGGTCAGGCTGCGCGCCAGCGGCTGCAACAGCGCCGCTTCGCCCGCGTCGACAATGCCGAACACCGACAATTGGTCATGGCCCCGCGCCGTCACCCGCTCGTCCGCTGCGCCGGTCAGCACCTTGACGACATGGCCGATGCCAAAGCTTTGGCCGGTGCGATAGACAGCCGAGAGCAGCTTGCGCGCCAGTTCGGTCGCATCGACCCCCTTGGGTGGGGACAGGCAATTGTCGCAATTGCCGCACGGCGGCGTGCCGCGCTCGCCAAAATGGGCGAGCAAAATCTGACGGCGGCAGCCGGTCGCTTCCACCAGCGCGGCAAGCGCATTCAGCCGCACCCGTTCGCCCTCCACCCGGTCCTCGGGCAGTTCGGCGAGGCGGCTGCGCGCCATGGCAAAATCGCTGGCTCCCCACAGCATGATGGCAAGCGCAGGGTCGCCATCGCGTCCGGCACGGCCCGTTTCCTGATAGAAACCCTCGATGGATTTGGGGATGCCGGCATGGGCGACAAAGCGGACATCGGGTTTATCGATGCCCATGCCAAAGGCCACGGTGGCGACGACAACGCCATCTTCGGATGCGACGAATCGGCTTTGGGTATTGGCGCGCACATCGGGGTCCAGCCCGGCATGATAGGGCGCAACCGGACGCCCCGTCGCGCGCGCCAGCCCGGCGGCCAGCTCTTCGGTCTTTTTGCGGGTGGGGACATAGATGATGCCCGGACCCGGCTGTTCGGCAAGCAGCGCGGTCAATTGCTGCAACGGATTGGTGCGCGGCTGCATGGCATAGCGGATGTTGGGCCGGTCGAACCCGGCCAGTATCAGCCCGTCGTCGGGGATGCCCAGCTGAACCAATATGTCGGTCCGGGTGTGCGCGTCGGCCGTTGCGGTCAGTGCCAGGCGCGGGACATGGCCAAAACGGTCGAGCAACGGGCGCAGGCCGCGGTAATCGGGCCGGAAATCATGCCCCCATTCGGACACGCAATGCGCCTCATCAATGGCGAACAGGGCAATGCGGGCTTCGGCCAGCAGGTCGGCAAAGGCCGGGCGCGTTGCCCGTTCGGGCGCAACATACAGCAGGTCGAGCGCGCCGCCGCGCAGCCGCGCGATGGTATCGGCCTGGTCGGTATCAACGCTGGTCAGCGTGGCCGCGCTGATCCCCGCCGCCAGCGCGCCGCGCAATTGATCGTGCATCAACGCGATGAGCGGAGAGATGACGATCACTGTCCCCTCCAGCGCCAGCGCGGGCAGTTGATAGGTCAGCGATTTGCCTGCCCCCGTTGGCATCACCGCCAGCGCGCTGTGCCCCGCCATCACCCGGTCGAGCACATCGGCCTGGCGACCCCGGAAGGCGTCATAGCCAAAGGTGGATTTGAGGAGGGGGAGCAGGGTGGCGGAGGGGGACATGCGGGCCCCTCCTAGACGAAGCAATGCAGGCTGTGAAACCCTACTGTGCTCCGGCGCAGGCCGGAGCTTTGGCCGACAGCGGCGCTCTGGCCTGCCTCAGCTCCGGCCTTCGCCGGAGCACCATGTTCTGTTCGCAAAACAGCTGCTCGCCGGGGATGCATAGCGTTCGGCAAAGACCTATATAGCCAACAGAACAGCAAAAGGCCGCTCCCCGCATGACCGACAACCGCAAACTGCCCGAGGGGCTGGCCGTCCCCGGCGGGCGTGCCGCGCGGATGCTGCGCTTTGGCAGCCTGGTGTCGGGCATTGCCGGGGGGATGATGGTCGATGGCGTGCGGCAACTCGCCAGTGGGCAGCGCCCCCGCATGTCCGACCTGATCCTCACCCCGGCCAATGCGCTGCGCCTGACCGATCAATTGAGCCGGCTGCGCGGGGCGGCGATGAAGCTGGGACAATTGCTCAGCCTGGATGCGGGCGATCTGCTGCCGCCCGAACTGGCAGGCATTTTGGCGCAACTGCGGGCCGAGGCGCGGCCCATGCCCGCGCGCCAGCTGGACAAGGCGCTGACCGCCGCCTGGGGGCCGGGGTGGGAGGCCAAGTTTGCGCGCTTCGACCGCCGCTCCTTCGCCGCCGCCTCCATCGGCCAGGTCCACCGCGGCGTGACCCGGTCGGGCCGCGATCTGGCCATCAAGGTCCAATATCCCGGCATCGGACGCAGTATCGACAGCGATGTCGACAATGTCGCGACCCTGCTCAAACTGTCCGGCCTGTTGCCACGCCATATCGATCTGGGGCCGATCCTGGCCGAGGCGAAGGTGCAGCTGCATCAAGAGGCGGACTATGCCCGCGAAGGCGCGATGCTAACCCGCTTTGGTAAGCTGCTGGGCGATGACGACCGATTTGTGGTGCCGCGCCGCCATAAGCCGCTCTCTGGCCCGGCGGTGCTAGCGATGGATTATGTGCCGGGCGTGGCCATCGACACGCTGGCCGATCTGCCGCAAGCCGCGCGCGACGCGGTGGCCCATAGCTTGTGCGAACTGGTGCTGCGCGAGCTGTTTGAATTTGGGGTGATGCAGACCGACCCCAATTTCGCCAATTATCACTATGACCGGGCCAGTGGGCGGATCATCCTGCTCGACTTTGGGGCGACGCGCGACATCCCGCCGCCCATTGCCAATGGCTATCGCGCGCTGCTCAGCGCGGCGCTGGCGCAGGACGCAGCGGGGGTGCGCGCGGCCATGCTGGCTCTGGGCCTTGCGGCATCCCGCGCCTTTGACCGCAACCCGGTGGAGATGGAGCGGATCGTCGCTTCGCTCCTCGACCTGTTTGCTGTGGCGGGGCCGACCGATTTCACCGACCGCACCCGCTCTGCCGCGGTCCGCGACGAAGCCATGCTGGTCGCCGCCGACCGCGCGAACTGGATCATCCCGCCGCCCGACGCGCTGTTCATCCAAAGGAAGCTGGGCGGCACATTCCTGCTGGCGGCGCAGCTGGGCGCGCGCCTGGACGTGCGGGCGCTGGTGGCGCGCTTTGTGGGTTAGGGGAGCTCGGCGGCTTCCCCCTCATCCTGCTGCCGCGCCCACATGTCGGCATAAAGCCCGCGCTTGCGCAGCAATTCGGCGTGCGTGCCGGTTTCCGCGACGCGCCCGGCGTCGAGCACCACAATGCGGTCGGCTCCGGTGATGGTGGACAGGCGGTGCGCGATGATGATGGTCGTGCGCGCCTCGGCAATTTCATCCAGCGTCGCCTGAATCGCATCCTCGGTGCGGCTGTCGAGCGCGCTGGTGGCTTCGTCGAGGATCAACAGCGGCGGGTTTTTGACGAGCGTGCGGGCAATCGCGACGCGCTGTTTTTCGCCGCCTGACAGCTTGAGCCCGCGTTCGCCCACTTCGGTATCAAAGCCCTGCGGCAGGCGTGCGATGAAGCTGTCCAGTGCGGCACCGCGCGTCGCCGCCGCAATATCGTCCACGCTCGCGCCTTCGCGGCCATAGCCGATGTTGTAACCGATGCTGTCGTTGAACAGCACTGTATCCTGCGGCACAATGCCGATGGCGGCGCGCAGGCTTGCCTGGGTCACCGTCCGGATATCCTGACCGTCAATCAGGATCCGGCCCCCCTGCGGATCATAGAAGCGGTAGAGCAGCCGGGCGATGGTCGATTTGCCGGCCCCCGATGGCCCGACAATCGCCAGCGTCTGCCCCGGTGCCACGGCAAAGCTGACCCCGTTCAAAATGGTGCGGTCGGGATCATAGCCGAAGCGGACATCGTCAAACCGCACGCCCGCGCCGTCGATGTGCAGCGGTGGCGCGCCCGGGGCGTCGACAATTTCGGACGGCGTATCGATCAGCGCGAACATCGCGGCCATGTCGATGATGCCCTGCCGGATGGTGCGATACACCATGCCCAGCATGTCGAGCGGGCGGAACAGCTGCATCAGCAATGTGTTCACCGTGACGACGTCGCCGGGGGAATAGCGCCCCTCGGACCAACCCCAGACGGTATAGGCCATGGCGCCGCCCAGTGCGACGTTGGTGATGAAACTCTGGCCGATGTTCAGCGCGGCCAGGCTGTTCTCGCTCTTGACGGCGGCATCGGCCCATTGCTCCGCAACATCGGCATAGCGCGCCGCTTCGCGCCGCTCGGCACCAAAATATTTGACCGTTTCATAATTGAGCAGGCTGTCGACGCTGCGCCCTACGGTCAGCGTGTCGAGATCATTCATCCGCTCGCGCAGCGCGTTGCGCCAGTCGGTGACGCGCCGGGTAAAGCTGATGTAGGCGATCACCATCACCGCGGTCGCCGCCGCCAGCGTGATCGAATATTGCCACCAGAAAATCGCCAGCACCACCGCCAGCTCGATGATGGTCGGCGCGATGTTGAACAGCAGGAAATAGAGCATCACGTCGATGCTCTTGGTGCCGCGTTCGATGACCTTGGTCACCTCACCCGTGCGGCGGGCGAGGTGAAAGCGCAGGGACAGCGCGTGCAAATGGGTAAAGACCGTGACGGCCAGCTCGCGGGTTGCATCCTGGCCCACACGTTCAAAGACGACGTTGCGCAAATTGTCGAACAACACGCCGCCGAACCGGGCAAGCGCATAAGCAAGCACCAGCCCGATGGCGAGCGCGGTGCCCGCCTCCATGCCCGGTGCCATCGCGTCAATGGCCGCGCCGAACAGAAAGCCCAGCGAAATCTGAACCCCCTTGGACAGGATGACGATCAACCCCGCGCCGATGATGCGCAGTTTCAGGTCGGGCCGATCCGCGGGCCATAGATAGGGCAGGAAGCGGCGCAGCGTCGGCCAGACCGGCGCGTCGGCGCGCGCAGAGGGGGCAGCTGGGGACGCGTTGGGCGGCATGGCTGCCGCACATAGGGACGCGCGCGCAATTTACCAAGGGCGCGGTAGCCGGGCAGGCGGTGCGCCAACGGGTCGCGGTGCCGGATGGCCATAGCGAATCAGGATGCGCGCGATGGTCACTTGCTCCGACGGCGTTGGCGGCCCCAGGTCACGCGGGCGGCACGGTTGGGGCTGAAGGGGCTTGGCCGCCGCCAGGCTGGGCAGGCTTGGGCTGGGCCGGGCGGGTGAGCGTTCCATGGCGGGCACCGAATATCGGGCCGAACCGGCGGTATCCCCCGCTGGTCCGGGCCACTGCGGTCCCGGACCACGCCTTAATCGGTTGGGGTAAGGCGCGGCTTACCCGCGCCCTCCGGTCAATTGCGCTTGGGCACCGAAAAGGTTCCGGTAACCCGGCCACCCGTGCCGCCCGCGACCGGGTTGCCATCGGGCCCGCGCCCCGCGCCGCGCCCATCGACAGTCGCGCGCCCGCTGTTCAAATCCAGCACCAGCCGCCCCCCGCGCAAATTATTGCCCGCCTGCCGCAGCTCGACATTGCCGACCAGGGTAATGATCCGCTGGTCCAGATCGTAAATCGCCACATTGCCGCGCGCGCTTTCATCGCCCTTGGCAACCGTCACGCCGCCGACGGCATCGATGCGGTTGATTTCGGTCCCGCCGCTGCGGCTATAGGCGACGGTCATGCGCTGCGCGGTCAGGGTCAGGCCCGCCTGCGTCACGCGCACATCGCCGGTGATGAGCACGCGGTCGGCGCGGTCCTGGGCCTCGATGCTGGCGGCCGACACGCTGACTGGCGCGTTGCTGTCGTGATTGGCCAGCGCCTGCGCCTGGACCCTGTCGCCCGCCCCTCCCGCGCTGAGCAGCATCAGGCTGGTAACCAGAAAAGCGGCCGTGCCGAGAAGGATATTGTGCCGCAGGCTCACCGCAATACTCCCTGATTGATGGTCAGCCGCGCATCACCGGTCAGCCGGACGATGCGCGCGTCCAGGTCGGCCTCCAGCCGATTGGCCGAAAAGCGCCCGATGTTCAAGGCCCCCTCGACCCCGCCCGCCCCCGCGAGGCTGCGGCCCTTCAGGTCGATGACGACATCGCGCGCTTCCAGCTGATACCCTCCCGCGGCCTTTACCGTAATCGGTCCGGTCACGCCCACCTGCTCGCGCTTCATATCATAGGCGCCATTGGCGGCAAAAATGGTCGCAGGGCCGTCAACCAGCCGGATTGCGCCCGACAGGTCGGTCATCCGCACAACCGGGTCGGCGGAAGAGGTCTGCACCGCGCTGGCGGCCATCAGCGCAAAGGGCTGGCCCTGCGCATCCTGGCCGCGATAGGTGGCGCTTGCCACCCGCAGCCGCTCACGCGCGACCTCGACGCTGTCCTTGCTCAGCAGGAAACTCACCTCGTCGCGCGCGGCAAAGGGCGAAAAGACGAGCACCGCAGCGACTACGCCGATGACCAGCGGCAATCCGCCGCGCAGGATGCGGACCACGCGGTCGTGGCTGCCGCCCGCGCTGGCCCACAATCGGCGAAGGCTTTTGTCCTGTTCGGCGCGGTCCGACATGGCGCAGCTCAGTCCCTGCCAGCCTGGGTTCAGGCGTGCGCGAAAATGTCGATGTCCGGCCAGCCGGCCAGATCAAGATCGGCGCGCGCAGGCAGGAAATCGAAACAGGCCTGCGCCAGCGCAGTGCGCCCTTCGCGCGCCAGCCGCACATCCAGTTCGGCTTTCAGCGCGTGGAGGAAGCGGACATCGCTGGCGGCATAGTCGCGCTGCGCATCGTTCAGCACCGGGCCGCCCCAGTCGCTCGACTGCTGCACCTTGGACAATTCCTGACCCAGCAGCTCGCGCACCAGCTCTTTCAATCCGTGCCGGTCGGTATAGGTCCGCACCAGGCGCGAGGCGATTTTGGTGCAATACACGGGCGCGGTCACCACGCCCAGAGCATGGCGCAGCGCCGCAATGTCGAACCGGGCAAAATGAAACAGCTTCAATCGCGCTGGATCGACCAGCACCGATTTGAGCACCGGGGCGGCATAATCGCTGCCCGGGGAAAAGCGCACCAGATGTTCGTCACCGCTGCCGTCGCTGATCTGCACCAGGCACAATCGGTCACGCAGCGGGTTGAGGCCCATGGTTTCGGTATCGATGGCCACCATGCCGGGCCGCAGCGCATCGGCGGGCAAATCGCCTTCGTGAAAGTAAACAGTCATCGCGGTCCTTTAGGCTCATGGAGACTGGTTGGAAAGGGCAGGGCAAAGCCCCGGCAAAGTTTTCGTTCGCAGCCCCTTGGCTTTCCTGCTATATCTATGGTCATGTGGGCGCAGGGTGAGTCTGTGGCCACGGCTTTTCCCGTGCTTCGTCCGGCGCGGTTCAAGCTAACAGACAAGGGTTAGGGCGAACCGAAAGTGATACGACGAAGATGAGTTTCAATAAAGAACGCCGTGGCCCGCGCGGCCGTGGCCGGGGTTCCGATTTCGGCGGTTTCGACAGCTTTGAGCAACCTTCCTATGGCGAACCGCGCCGGTCGTTCGGCGATGACCGGGGCGGCGATCGCGGCGGCTATGGCGGCGGCGGTGGCTTTGGTGGCCCGCGCGGCGGCGGCGGTGGTGGCGGCGGCTTTGGCGGCCCACGTGGCGGCGGCATGCCGGCCCAGGTCGTTGGCGAAGGCACCGGCACGGTCAAATTCTTCAACCCCGGCAAGGGCTTTGGCTTTGTCGCGCGCGATGATGGCGGCGAAGATGTGTTCGTGCACATCAGCGCGGTGGAACAAATTGGCCTCACCGGCCTTGCCAGTGGTCAGCCGCTGGCTTTCACGCTGGTGGAGCGCAACGGCAAGGTGTCGGCCATCGACCTGAAGATCGACGGCGAACCGATGCCGGTCGAGGAATTTGCGCCGCGCGACCGGGGTGATCGCCCCGACCGTGGCCCCGCCCCGGGCGGTGCCCGCGGTCGCCGCCAGCTGACGGGCGAGCGCGCCAGCGGGACGGTGAAATTCTTCAACGGGACCAAGGGTTTCGGCTTCATCTCGCGCGATGATGGCCAGGCTGACGCCTTTGTGCATATCAGCGCGGTGCAGCGCGCCGGCATGCAGGGCCTGGTCGAAGGCCAGCGCCTGGCCTTTGACATCGAAGTTGATGACCGCGGCAAATTCGCGGCAGTCAACCTCGCCGCAGAATAAGCCGGGTCTGATAAAGATGAGCAAGGGGGCGGGTCACACCGCCCCCTTTTTCGTGCGGGTCGCGGCACGCGAAGCACGCCGATGTCTTGGTCCTATTGCCGTTGGCATCAGTGCGCAAAAAATCCCGCGTCATTGCGAGCGCAGCGAAGCAATCCAGAGCGGTCTGTGCCATGCTGGATAGCTATGCCTGCGCCTCGCAATGACGCCTTGCGGATGTAAATGGGATAAACCCCCTATAGTTTCGCCATGGGGTCGGCTACCAGTCCGCCGCCGGAGATGCGGCATCCTTCGCGAAACTTCGCCTCTTCGCGTCCTTCGCGCGAAATGATAAACTCGCGCGCCCGGCCGGATAGTTTCATCACTACCCGTTATCACACTCTACGGTGCCGCTGCGCCGTGCTTTGCCTTCCACTCCATCGCCGCGCGGACGCGGCGTTCGACGGAGGGGTGGGTATAGAATAGCGCTTCTTGCACCGGGTGCGGGCGCGGATTGCGATATTCGGCGGTCTTGATGAGCGCGCTGGCGAGCGCGTCGGGCAGCTGTGCCGTGCGCAGCGAATAGGCATCCGCCTCGCGCTCCCCGAGGCGCGTGAAGGCGTTGGTAACAGGCGTTGCCAGCGTCGCCAGTACCCCGACCAGAAATACCAATATGGGCAGCCCGCGCTCATCCGCCAACGGCGCGGCGCTGCCAAACAGCCGAGCGGTGGGGGCATAAAGCCGGTCAGCCAGGAAGAAAAAGACCACCGCCAGCACGGGCAACAGCAACGCCCAGCGCCAGACATGACCCAGCACATAATGGCCGATTTCATGCCCTGTGACGGCCTTTACCTCGTCCAGCGAGGCTCCTTTCAGCGCGACGTCCGAAATGGCGATGCGCGCCGAGGACCCGATGCCCGATACATTGGCGGTGAAATTGTTCGACTGGCGCGACCCGTCATAGATGAAGATGCGGTCGGCGGGGATGCCCGCTTCCTTCCCCATCGCCACCACCGCGTCACGCACCGCGCCCGGCGGCACGGGCTTATAGTCATTGAACAAAGGTTCGATCAGCACGGGCGACAGCAGCAGGATGAACAGCCCAGCAACCGCGCCCAGCCCGCCTGACCACAGCCACCAGCGTCGCCCTGTGCGGCGGATCAGCGCATAAATGCCCAGGAAAAACAGCCCGCCGAGCAGCGCGCTAATTGCAATGCCGATGGCGTCCTGCATCAGGAAATCGCCCAGCGGCTGGCTGGTCCGGCCATAGGCGCGTTCGCGGCCCCATTCTTCATACAGACCCCAGGGCAACGACAGGAGCGCCGACATCAGAAAGAATCCGGCACAGGTCAGATAGACCCGCAACCGCGCTCCGCGCTTCGCCAGCTGCGCGTGAAAGCGGTCAAGCAAACCGAATCGAACAATGACCAGCGTCACCAGCGCGCTGACCACCACGCCCCATAGCAGCATCCAGTGATTGCCTGCCGTATAGGCCGCTGCTTTTGCCAGCGCCTCTGGCCCCAGCGCGTCAATCATGTCCCGGGTCGCGGTTTCCGGATCAAGCCGCATGCCATGCCTCCACTGTATTATTTCGTTGATACAGCGGTAGACTGGGACGCGTCGGGCGTCAATCCGCGACCCAATTGCCGTGAAAGCCCGGCGGGATGCGGTGGGGCAAGTGGATGGTGGCGGCGGGCGGGCCTGTGAAGTCGGCGGCGTCGAGAATGACGAAATCGGTCGTTTCATCGGTCATATCGACCACCAGCCCCAGATACCAGCCGTCATCCTCTGCATCGCCGCCGGGGCGCGGGACAAAGACAAATTCGCCCGGGTGGCGACCGGGCCCGAAATCGCGCACCGCGCTGGTCCCCGCGATCAGGTCGTGGCGATAAAGGCGCGTGTCGCCGATCGTCATCATCTGCCCCTCGCCCTGTGGCAGCGCGACGGTCACCGCATAGCGATAGGGCTGGCCGGTGCGGCGTTCGTCATAGCGCGGGAATTCCTGGGCCCGGGCATCGATGACCATGCGGTCCACCGTGCGTGCGGCGGGGTCGATGGTCCAGCGTTCAAACGGCACCGCCTGGCTGTCCGGGCCATAGGTCGATGCGGCGAACATCCGGTCGTGCGCGCAGACATCGACAATGATGCGGCCTTCGGCGTCCACAAAGGCATTGGCGGGGTGAAAGACATAGCAAGGGTCCACATCACACCAGATGATGCTGTCCCCCGGCGCGCCGCGCTCCAGCACGCCGACGCGCGCCTGATGCGCGGGATTCCATTCATAGGGAAAGCCATAGCCTGCGACCAGACGGCCCATGGAAAAGGTGACGGGCAGGTCGAACACCAGCACATGGTCCGGCGTAATCGCGCAATCATGGATGCTCGGCCCATGGCGGACCGCAATCGGAACTTCGCGGACAATATGCCCGGCGCCATCCATCACCGTATGCCACACATGGTCGGTCACATCGGCGCGGTAGCAGATGGCATGCCGCTCGCCCGTGACCGGGCACAGATGCGGGTGCGCCGTATAGCCATTGGCCAGCGTGCCATCGAATTTATTGTGCGCGATGGTCGACAGGTCGTGCGCCAGTTCGACCGGAAAGCCGCCCGCTTCGACAATGGCAAAGGTGCGCCCGGCAACGCCGATGACATTGGTGTTGGGCGCATCATTGCGCGGCAGGCGCGGCCCCGGCGGCAATGGCTCGCCCAGCCGCTCGCATGCCTCGCGCCCACGCACCCAGCGGCCATGATACCACAGCGCCGCGCCATCGGCGATGGCCAGCCCATGGACCATCCCCGCGCCCAGAAACCAGTGATAGCTGGCCGGATTGGGCGGTAGCGCCGGGTTCGGACCATTGCGCAGATAGCGGCCACGCAGCGCCGCCGGAATGGTGCCGGTCACCCGCAGCTGCGTGCCCGTCAGTGTCACCTCGCCCTGCAGCGGCGCGTGAATGCCGGTCAGATAGGGGTGACCGCCGACCGGCGCTTTCAGGAAGCGGCGATTGACATTGGCCAGGGTCATCAACCCCTTGCCAACGACCGTGCGGATGGTGGTTTCGACGGCACTGGCCATGCGGGCGGATCCTTGCTGAAACAGGGTGGCCAGCGGTCGGTGGGGAGGGGAGAGCCGCCGCTGGCCTTTGGCTGCGAATATGTTTACAGCATCAACATGGCAGGCAAAGTGAACAGTGTCAACATCAAAAAGGATGCCGATGGCCGCGGCGCCTATCATCACGGCGATTTGCGCGGCGCGCTGATCCGGGCCGGGGTGGCGGCGCTTGATTCGGGAGTCGCGGTCGACGCGCTCAGCCTGCGGGCGCTGGCGCGCGATATCGGCGTCAGCCCGACCGCAGTCTATCGCCATTTCCCGGACAAGGCGGCGCTGCTCGCCGCGCTGGCGCTGGCGGCGCTCGACCGCATGGGCGACCGCCAGGCAAAGGCGGCTGCGGCGGCGGCTGGCCCGGTCGCTGCCTTTTCGGCGATGGGGGTGGAATATGTCCGCTTTGCGCTCGATCATCCTGCGCTCTTCCGTCTGATATGGACCATGGCCCCGGCGGGCGACCTGTTCGCGGTGCCCGCCGCGCAAAGCCATCCGGCCATGGCAGGGCTGCGCGCCGGAATTGCCGCCATCCTGCCGCGCGAGGCCAATGGCGAAGCGCAGCGGGCGGCGGCGCTCGCCTGCTGGGGGCTCGTCCATGGTCTTGCCATGCTGGCGCTGGACCGCCAGATTCAGCTCGATGATGCCATCATCGCCCGCATCGTCGGCGGGCTCAGCCGGACGATGGAGCGCGCATGACGGCCAATATCCTGATCCTAACGGGCGCAGGGGTCAGCGCCGAAAGCGGCATTGGCACCTTTCGCGATGCCGGTGGGCTGTGGGAACAGCACCGGGTGGAGGATGTTGCAACGCCCGAGGCCTTTGCCCGCGATCCCGATCTGGTGCTGCGCTTTTACGACATGCGCCGCGCCGCCATTCAGGCTGCTCAGCCCAACGCCGCCCATGCGGCGCTGGCGCAGCTCGATGCAAACTGGCCCGGCGAGCTGACCATCGTCACCCAGAATGTCGACGATTTGCACGAACGCGCCGGCGCCCGCCGCCTGATCCACATGCACGGCGAGCATCTGAATGCCTGGTGCACCGCCTGCGACAGCCGCCACCGCTGGACCGGCACGCTGATCGACCGGCCATGCTGCCCGGCGTGCGGTGCCCCGGCGCTGCGGCCCGACATCGTCTGGTTCGGTGAAATGCCCTACCGCATGGAAGAGATTTACGCCGCGCTGGCCCGCGCCGACCTGTTCGTGTCCATCGGCACATCGGGTGCGGTCTATCCAGCGGCGGGCCTGGTGCGCGAGGCGCGCCGCGCGGGTATCGAAACGCTGGAGCTGAACCTGGAACCCAGCCAGGGGTCGCAATGGTTCGACACCGCGCGGCACGGCCCCGCGACCGAACTGGTCCCGGCGTGGGTGGCGGAGATGCTGGAGCTGGGGTGAGGGGCGGGTGGAGAAGCTTGGTCTTGCCTATGGCTTGGCAGCGCAGCAGGCGGGGTTGGGAACTGGTCGGGATTTCCGCTGGCGACCGCCCCTCACCGCCGCAGAGCAAAAAAGTCGCGCAGCAAGGCAGCGGCTTCATCCGCGCCCAACCCGTCATAGACCTCGGGGCGGTGGAGGCAGGTGGGCTGCGTAAAGAAGCGCGGGCCGTGCGCCACCGCGCCGCCCTTGGCATCGTCCGCGCCATAATAAAGCCGGGCAATGCGGGCGTGGCTGATCAAGCCCGCGCACATCGCGCACGGCTCCAGCGTGACATAGAGGTCGCAGCCATCGAGCCGGTCGCGGCCCAGCGCCCGCGCCGCCGCGCGAATCGCGACCATCTCGGCATGGGCGGCGGGGTCATGGTGGCCTGGCGGCGGATTGATGCCTTCGCCGACGATCTGGCCGTCCAGCACGACCACCGCGCCCACCGGCACGCCGCCCGCCGTGCCGCCCGCCCGTGCCAGCGCCAGCGCGCGCAGCATGGGGGCGGGAAGGGGAAAGGTGGCGGGCATGCCGCTGGGCCTATTCGCTTGACGAATCTGCCGCAAGCCGATAAGCGCGCCCACTTTCCCGGCCCTCCCGGTTCGTTCCCCCTGTTTGCGGGTGCGAATCTGGCCGCCAGTCAATTGAGGAACAAGTCCATGTCGCGCATTTGCGAACTCACCGGCAAGGGTCGTCAGGTCGGCCACAATGTGAGCCACGCCAACAACAAGACGAAGCGCACCTTTCTGCCCAATTTGCAGAATGTTACGCTGATTTCGGACGCGCTGGGCAAGGGCGTGAAGCTGCGGGTGTCGACCCATGGCCTGCGCTCGGTGGAGCATAATGGCGGCCTCGACAATTGGCTGATGAAGACCAGCGACGACAAATTGTCGGACACCGCGCGCAAGGTGAAGAAGGAAGTGGCAAAGAAGCTGGCGACCGCCGCCTGATTTTTTGCTTCCCCGCCAAACGGCATTCAGGGCGGACCGGCAACGGTGCCGCCCTTTTTGCTGTCCGCGCGGTTCAGCGCGCCAGCGCCGCGGGGTCGAGCTGGAACTTGAGCAAGCGTGTCCGTTGCCAGTGGTTCTGGTTGTTGTCGGACAGGATCCACAGCATCACGTTGCCTCGCTCAACCGACACCGCCAGCCCTTCATAATTTTCGGCCAGGTCGCGATCGTCGAACCGGGCCAGCGCAATGCTGGTCATCCGGTCGCCCGCCTTTATGGGTCGTGGGTCGGCCAGCGCCAGGCTGGTCCGGAACAGCGGGCCAGACCCCAATTGGCGGTGCAGGATCAGCACCCGGCCATCGGGCAGCGCCGCCGCGTCGGTCGGGGCGCCCAGGTCGCCGCTGTCATAGGCAAAGCGCAGCCACCGGGTGCGCGGGCGCAGCGGGTCGCCTGCGAACAGGATGCCTTCCCGCGCATCGCCGTTGATGGCGCGTTCGGAGAGGACCAGAAAGCGCCGGTCGCTGAGCCGGACGAGCGCTTCGGCCGCGCCATTGGTTGGCCAGCGGGCGATGGCGGGGTTGCGCAGCCGCCCCTCGCGCTTTCCATCGGGGGAAAAACGCCAGATTTCGGCCAGCCGCTCCAGCGCCACCCAATAGCGGCCCGTGCGCGCATCGCGCGTCACGGCTTCGGCATCAAGCAGGCGTTTGCGGGCCGGGTCGCGATAGGGTTGCGGCAGGGTGTCAAAGCGAACCTTGCTGACCGTCTCATCCGCTCCCAGCGCAAAGCGCAGGGTAAAGCCCCGGTCGGCTACCGCCAGAAAATCGCGCGGGCCCAGGTGGATCAGGCCCGACAATCCGCCCATGCGCTCATCGGGGCTGTCCAGCTCCCACGCCTCGACCAGCGTCAACGCGCCGACGCGCCGGCCCGGCAGCAGTCCTGGCGCGGGCCGTGCGGTCAGCACCGCACTGCGATCCCCCGCCGGGCGCGGCAAATACGAACCGGGCAGCGGCGCCAGCAACAGAAACAGGATGATGGCGGCAGCAATTCGGCGCATGCGCCGCCCCTGCCCGTTTCACCCGGGCGCCGCAAGGTGCCAGCCGGAAAGATGAACGAGAGGCAACCAAGCCATTCAGCAACGGCTCAAACCCGATTCGGCACAAGCGGGTCATCGGCTATCCCGCCGACCTGACGGAGATTCGCGATGACCCCCATTCGCACCCTCACCCTGACCCTGGCGGCCGCTCTGGCGGTTCCGGCGGTCGGCCTTGCCACCCCCGCCATGGCGGGCGAGTATCGCTATTATGATGGCGATGATGATCGCTATGAACGGCGCGACACGCGTTATGATCGGCGCAGCGACCGGCGCTATGACCGCCGCGATGATCGCCGCTACGACCGGCGCTATGATCGCCGGGATGATCGCCGCTATGCGCGCTGCGACAATGGCACCGGCGGCACGGTAATTGGCGCAGTGGCCGGCGGTCTCGCTGGGCGCGAGCTGGCCGGGCGGCGCGGCGACCGCACCGTCGGCACCATCATCGGCGGCGCGCTGGGCGCGCTGGCGGGCCGCGCCATCGACAAATCGAACGACGGTTGCCGCAATTGACGCGGTAACCCCTGGCGCTCGGCGGCACCGCTCCCTTTGCCGCCGGGTGCCCCCCTTTGTCGCTCCGGGTTCAAGCCCGGGGTGACCTGGGGCCGATTGCGGCGATGCGCGCGCCATCCCAAAATGACCCGCTGCCCGCTTGCGGCTTGCCTTGCCCCGGGCCGCATCCTAGGTTGCATCGCAAGTGCCTGCCCCGGATTGACGGCGGCCAGGTGATTGAAAGAGCAACGGGGCCATGCGGCAAGTGCCAGCGCATGGGGGACCAGCGGCCAGGGACGGGCGCGCGCCCCCGCAGAACAGGACTGTATCGACCGGCGTTCCGCACCGCACGCCCGGCTATGCCGCCATCGACCTTGGCACCAACAATTGCCGCCTGTTGATCGCCCGGCCCGAGGGCGAGCAGCTGATCGTTGTCGACGCTTTTTCCCGCATTGTCCGGCTGGGCGAAGGATTGCAGGCTAGCGGCGTCATCAGCGCTGCGGCGATGGACCGCGCCGTGGGTGCGCTGGCCATTTGTGCCGACAAGCTGCGCCGCCGCCATGTCCGGCTGTCGCGCGCAGTGGCGACCGAGGCGTGTCGGCGCGCGCGCAATGGCGCGGAACTGGTGGAGCGGGTCCGCCGCGAAACGGGCATTTTGCTCGACGTCATCGACGCCGCCGAAGAGGCGCGGCTGGCCGTGCTCGGCTGTCACAGCCTGCTCGAGGCGGGCGAGGGGCCTGCGCTAATTTTCGACATTGGCGGCGGCTCGACCGAATTGATGCTGATTGGCGAATCGGGTGGCCGCGTGGCGATCGACGATTGGGTCAGCATCCCGTGGGGCGTCGTGTCGCTGACCGAATTTGCGCCCGTTGCCGACAACAGCGGCGACGCCCGCCGCGCCGCCTATGCCCGGATGCGGGCGGTGACGGGCGAGGCCTTGGCCGATTTTGCGCGCCGCGCGGCACAGCGTCACGGCGGCAAGCCGCTGCGGCTGCTGGGCACCAGCGGGACAGTGACGACGCTGGCCAGCGTGTTCCTGGAACTGCCGCGTTATGACCGGCGCGCCGTGGACGGCCTGGCCGTCCCTGCCGAGGCGATGCGCAGCATCAGCCGCACGCTGGCCGAAGCATCGATGGAGGAACGCGCCACCTTTGGCTGCATCGGGCGCGAGCGGGCCGATCTGGTGGTCGCGGGCTGTGCCATTTTGGAAAGCATCATGGATTTGTGGCCAGCAACCCGGGTGGGCGTGGCCGACCGGGGGATCCGCGAAGGGATTTTGCGAACGCTCGCCGGCTTTGATGGCCAGATCCCCGTTGTCCGCCGGGGGATGCCCTGATGGCCACAGGCGGCAAGGGCGGAGCAAAGGGTGGTGGCCGGGGACGCAGCGGCGGCGCTGGTGGCGCGGTCAGTGGCGGTCGGCGCGGTCTGCACGAACGCGTGCGCACGGCGCGCAAGCGCACCGCGTCGTCCACCCGCTGGCTCGAACGGCAATTGAACGATCCCTATGTCCGCCGCGCGCAGGCCGAGGGGTATCGCTCGCGCGCGGCCTATAAGCTCATCGAACTCGACGAAAAATTCGGCCTTTTGGGCAAGGCGCGCGCCATCGTTGATCTGGGCATCGCGCCGGGCGGCTGGTCACAGGTCGCGCGCAAATTTGCCCCGCGCGCGGCGGTGGCGGGGATTGACCTGCTGGAATGTGATCCCATTGCCGGGGTGGCGATTTTGCAGATGGATTTCATGGACGATGCCGCCCCCGACGCGCTGCTCGCCGCGCTGGGCGGGGCGCCCGATCTGGTGCTGTCCGACATGGCGGCCAACACCGTCGGCCATCCGCAGACCGACCATTTGCGGACCATGGCCCTTGCCGAAACCGCCGCCGATTTCGCCGTCCAGACGCTGCGCCCCGGCGGTGCATTTGTCGCCAAAGTCTTTGCCGGCGGGGCCGACCGCGCGCTGCTGACCCTCCTCAAACAGCGTTTTGCCAGCGTCAAACATGCCAAGCCGCCCGCCAGCCGCAAGGGCTCGCCCGAACTTTATGTTGTCGCCACGGGCTTCAAGGGGCCGCTGCCCGATCCCGCCTGACCGCCTGACCGCGGGCGAGGCCCGCGCGGCCAAATCGGTCGCCCCTCTTTTCATCTGCGATTCAGCAAGGCTATGACAGGCAGGTCGCTGCCTGCGGCCTGTTGCTGTCGGCACCCGGGGTCACCACCATGCGCCAAAGCGTATCCGCCATATCCATTTTTGCCCTGTTGCTGGCCGGTTGCGGTGGCGGCGGGGGTGGTGGTGGTGGCGGCGGCGCTATCGCGGTGGCCCCGACGCCCAGCCCGACCCCGGCGCCAACGGCGGGTTGCGCGCTGGCCGACCGCCGCATCTTTGCCCGCGATGTCATCAACGAATGGTATCTGTTCCCCGCCGACGTCGCGACCGCGACCAATCCGGCAAGCTTCAGCGATGTGCAGGCCTATATCGACGCGCTGGTCGCGCCTGCGCGCGCGCAGGGCAAGGACCGGTTTTTCACTTACATTACCTCCATTGCCGAGGAGAATGCCTTCTTTGCCAGCGGGGCAAGCGCGGGCTTTGGCGTGCGCCTGGCCTATGATGCCGCCGCGCGCCGCCTGTTCATTGCCGAGGCCTATGAAAATGCCCCCGCACTGGCTGCGGGCATCGACCGGGGCACAGAAATTTTGGCCATCGGCACCACCACCGCCAATTTGCGCACTATCGCGGACATTGTCGCAGCAGAGGGCAGCGCGGGGATCAACGCCGCGCTGGGCCCCAGTGATGCCGGGGTGGCGCGCGTGCTGCGCTTTGCCAATGCCGGCGGCACCCAGGTCGCGACAGTGACCAAGGCCGCCTTTTCCATCGACCCCATTTCGGATCGCTATGGCGCGCGCATCATCACTGACGGGGGGCGCCGCTATGGCTATTTGAACCTGCGCACCTTCATTTCCTCGGCCAATGACCAGCTGCGCGCCGCCTATCTGGAGTTTCGCAACCAGGGGATTACTGAACTGATCATCGATTTCCGCTACAATGGTGGCGGGCTGGTCTCGACGGCCGAGTTGATGGGCGATCTGATGGGCCGCAACCGCTTCCCGACGGAGATTTTCAGCCGCACCGACTTTCGCCCCGAAAAGGCGTCCAACAATGAACGCGACTTTTTCTCGCCCCAACCCGAATCGGTCGCCCCGACGCGCATAGCCTTCATCGGCACCGGCTCGACCGCATCGGCCAGCGAATTTGTGATCAGCGGCATGTCGCCCTATCTGGGCAGCAACATGGCGCTGGTGGGCGCCAACACCTTTGGCAAGCCGGTGGGTCAGATCGCCATCGACCGCGCGGCGTGTGACGACCGGATGCGCGTCGTGGCTTTCTCCACCGGCAATGCGGCGGGCATGGGCGATTATTTCACGGGCCTGGCCAGCAAGGTTGCGCGCACCTGCGCGGCGGGCGACGATGTCGGCTTTCCGCTGGGCGATGCGCGCGAGGCCTCTATCCGCACCGCAATCGACTTTCTGGCCGGACGCAGCTGCACCGCCATCGCCAGCGGCGGCACCGGCGGCCAGACCGCCAGCGCGCCGGGCGATTCCCCGCAATCCGCAACGGCAACGATGCTCACCCCCGATGCACTGACCCCCCTAACCCCCGACCGCCCAACCGCCGCCCAGCGCGAGGTGCCGGGGCTGTATTGATGCCGGGGTTCGGCGCAGGACCGGCCCACGGCCACGCGCTCCCTACACGCATGAGGTCGCCCCGGAGGGCATGGGCAATAATCGTCCTGGAAAAAACTGGAGCGGGCGAAGGGATTCGAACCCTCGACCCCAACCTTGGCAAG
>CAZKOW010000011.1:0-96131 GCA_964554455.1 uncultured Sphingopyxis sp.
CCGCCCACAAGGTAAACTGGATTGGGCGGCCGGGTGGGGGCGCGGGCCGGTGCCGAGCGTTTCCGTTTCGGGGAAACGAGAGTCTCAACCAGTTGCACAAAATGCATACGTAAAAACAGCGGCGTCGCAAGCGATGCCGTTGCCAAAGCCGTGCGGTCGTGGCTATAGCAAAGGCGTCGGGTTTCGACCCCCTTGACGTAAAGGAAGCAGCAGTTGGCCAAGCCGTCCGTACGTGCCAAATCGGTTAGCAAGGCCGCACCCGCTGCGCCAAATATTGCAGAGCGCCCGCGCCCGCGCCCACCCGAATCCTTTGTCGCCACCGCCGCCGATCTGGAGCGCTTTTACCGCGAAATGCTGCTCATCCGCCGCTTTGAGGAAAAGGCAGGGCAGCTATATGGGCTCGGCCTGATCGGCGGATTTTGCCATTTGTATATCGGCCAGGAAGCCGTTGCGGTTGGGTTGCAATCTGCGCTTGATCCGGCGCGCGACAGCGTGATTACCGGATACCGCGATCATGGCCATATGCTGGCCTATGGCATCGATCCCAAGGTGATTATGGCGGAACTGACCGGGCGCGCAGCGGGCATTTCGCGCGGCAAGGGCGGGTCGATGCACATGTTCAGTGTCGAGCATAAATTTTACGGCGGCCATGGCATTGTCGGGGCGCAGGTTGCATTGGGCAATGGCCTGGCCTTTGCGCACAAATATCGCGGCGATGGCGGCGTGTGCATGGCCTATTTCGGGGATGGCGCGGCCAACCAGGGGCAGGTCTATGAAAGCTTCAACATGGCCGAGCTGTGGAAGCTGCCCATCGTCTTTGTCATTGAAAATAATCAATATGCGATGGGCACCAGTGTCAATCGCTCCTCGGCAGAGGACCAGTTGTATCGGCGGGGGGAAAGCTTTCGCATTCCCGGGATGCAGGTCGACGGCATGGATGTGCTGGCCGTGAGAGGCGCGGCGGAAAGCGCGCTGGAATGGGTGCGCGCGGGCAAGGGGCCGGTGCTGATGGAGCTCAAAACCTATCGCTATCGCGGCCATAGCATGTCGGACCCCGCCAAGTATCGCAGCCGCGAAGAGGTGCAGGCGGTGCGCGAGAAAAGCGACCCGATCGAAGGGCTGAAGCGCCAGATGATGGACGCCGGGGTCAAGGAAGAAACGTTGAAAGCGATTGACCAGGACATCCGCAAAGTTGTCGGTGAGGCCGCCGATTTCGCCGAAAGTGCGCCGGAACCGCCGCTGGAGGACCTGTATACCGACGTGCTGGTGGAGCAATATTGATGGCCATCGAACTGAAAATGCCCGCTCTGTCGCCGACGATGGAGGAAGGGACGCTCGCCAAATGGCTGGTGAAGGAAGGCGATAGCGTCAAGTCCGGCGATATTTTGGCCGAGATTGAAACCGACAAGGCCACCATGGAATTTGAGGCGGTCGACGAGGGCGTGGTCGGCAAGATTTTGGTGGCCGAAGGCACCGACAATGTGAAGGTCGGCACGGTGATTGCGGTGATGGGTGGGGAAGGGGAGGCGCCTGCACCTGTCGCCAACCCCGCCCGCCCTGAGCCTGTCGCAGGGCCGTCCTTGTCTTCCGCCGCAGTCACAGAAAAAGGCAGCCCTCCGACAAGCTCAGGGCAGGCGGGTAAGGGAGCGACTCCGGTTTCTTCCATCGACCCAGCCATTCCCGCCGGGACCGCCATGGTCAAGCTGACGGTCCGCGAGGCGCTGCGCGACGCCATGGCCGAGGAAATGCGCCGCGATGACCGCGTGTTCGTGATGGGTGAAGAGGTCGCCGAATATCAGGGCGCCTATAAGGTAACGCAGGGACTGCTCGACGAATTTGGCGCTCGCCGCGTGATTGATACGCCGATTACCGAATATGGCTTTGCGGGGCTGGGTGCCGGGGCGGCGATGGGCGGGCTGCGTCCGGTCATTGAATTCATGACGTTCAACTTCGCCATGCAGGCGATCGACCACATCATCAATTCGGCGGCCAAGACCAACTATATGTCGGGCGGCCAGATGCGGTGCCCCATTGTGTTTCGCGGTCCCAATGGTGCCGCGAGCCGGGTGGGGGCGCAGCATAGCCAGAATTTCGGCCCCTGGTATGCCAGCGTGCCGGGCCTGATCGTCATCGCGCCCTATGACAGCGCCGATGCCAAGGGGCTGCTGAAGGCCGCGATCCGCTGCGAGGACCCGGTGGTGTTTCTGGAAAATGAGCTGGTCTATGGGCGCAGCTTTGATGTGCCTGACTTGCCCGACCATGTGCTGCCGATTGGCAAGGCGCGGGTCATGCGCCCGGGCAAGGATGTGACCATCGTCAGCTATTCCATCGGCGTCGGCCTCGCGCTGGAGGCGGCCGAGACGCTGGCCGCCGATGGCATTGATGCTGAGGTCATTGACCTGCGAACGCTGCGTCCGCTCGACACGGCGACGGTGCTGGCCAGCCTGAAAAAGACCAACCGGATGATTGTGGTGGAAGAGGGCTGGCCCGCTTGCTCCATCGCTAGCGAACTCGCGGCAGTGGCCATGGAGCAGGGGTTTGACGATCTCGACGCCCCGGTGCTGCGTGTATGCAACGAAGATGTGCCGCTCCCCTATGCCGCCAATCTGGAAAAGGCGGCGCTGGTCGATGCCGCGCGGGTGGTGGCGGCGGCGCGGACCGTCTGTTACCGGTAAGGGGCCCGCGGCGATTGCGGGAGCGAGCGGCCTATTTCTTTTTGACCTTCAGGTCGCACATCTCCGGTTTTTCTTTGGGGGCAGGGTTTTTGATGCCCGAAAGGTCGCGGTCGTCGCGCACCATGAAGGAAGCGGTGTAGCGCAGCGTTCGTTTGCCGATCCATTTTTCGCCGACCAATGGCTTATAGTCATAGGCGATTTCGACGAACATGACCGCAATGTCGGGCAGCGCCTCGGCCTTTTCGCCCGGCTCGCCCATGCCGTCAAAGGTACCGCCCTTGGTTCCCTCAATGCCATAGCTTGAGGTAAAATCCTTTTTCCCGGCGCAGCGTTGCCAGTGGATCCATTGGTCGCCTGTTGCGGGGTCCACCTCCAGGCTCGACAGGATGACGCGGCCGTTGTTGATCAGGTCAAGCTTTTCGCCATTTTCCAGCGTGGAGGCCAAAAGCTCGTTCACATCCACCTCGCGCACCACGGGCAGGGGAGTGTTGCTGTCAGCGGCAATACGCGACGCGTTGTCCGCGAGCGCCGAGGCGAGCTGACCTACCCGCATATTGGCCACGGCCAGATTGGTAAGCTCCATGCCGCCCAGCCCCATCCCCAGCAGAACGGGGAGCAAAAAGGCCGTTTCCATCAGGGCATTGCCCCGTCGGTCGCGAAGCAGCTGCTGTGGTTTAGAGGTCATCGACCGTCCTCCCCAGCATGTTCCAGAGATTCAGATCATCGTCATCATCATCGTCAGCATCAGGGGTGTGGCCGTCGCCGCAGATCATCTGCGGCGCGCCTGCTTCGGCGGCATAGGGCTGGTTTTTCAGCGTCATGGTGGCGACGATTTCGGCTTCCTGCGGCTGGCCGATCAGCTGCCAGCCCGGGAAAATCCGGTCCATCGTGATGGTCGCGGTCAGCTGAACGATGTCGCCCGCGCCGCCATTGCCCGCGCGCCCGCGGTTCTTGTCATGCTTGCCATTGCCGTTCGCATCGGAAAAACATTCGCCTTTATCATATTTGCCATTGTTGTTGGCGTCGGTGAAATGTTCGGGCTTGTTCTTGCCGACGTCCTTGAAACTGGCGAAGGCGGTACGTTCGACCACCACCGACGATCCGGGCCAGACCTGCTGAATTTCCTGCTTGATGAAATTGTCGAGGTCCGACTGGTCCTTGGCATAACCCTCCAGCGTACCGTCGCGCGCCGCTTTTTCGACAACGCCCTGCAACACGGACGCGGCATATTGTTCATAGGCGATGTCGAGAATGCCCAGCGTGGCGATCAGGAACACCGGCAACACCAGCGCAAATTCGACCGCAGCCACCGCACGGGTTTCGCGCAAACGGCGCAGGAGCGAAGGGCGCACGCTCATTTCGTGAGCCTCAGCTTGGCGATGCCGCCCGCGATTTCCTTGAACGCCTGCGCCAGTTCGTCGCTGTTGTCGGCTTCAAACGCGCGGTTGGTGCCCGAACAGGCCTCCATCGCGGGCGACAAGGTGGTGCCGAACGCAATCGACCAGATGGTCAGCCCGCGCGCCCGCGCCGCTTCACACACCGCCAGAAACCGCTTTTCGACCAGCTCATTATGTTCGGCATTGGTCGGGTCATTGCCAGGGAACATCTGCCGCCGCCGATCGAGCCAGGGATAGCCATAGCTGTCCTGGCGATAGACATTGGTTTCGATCTGGCCATCGGTCATGAAGATGATGTGACGCGACTGCGGCCCCGTGTTCGACCCGCTGAAAATCCCCGACGGCGAAATCAGCCGCGCGCCCCACAAAATGCCGATATCGTGATGCGTTCCGCCGCGCGCGACCAGCTGGCCAAGATATTGTTCGACTTCGGCGCCCGTCATCGGTTCCAGCTTCTTGGCTGGCGTCGGGCACAGATTATAAGCGCCGCCCCAGCTGTCGGCCAGATTGGCATGGTTGTGGCTGCCCCGTTCCTCGGCCACATTGTTGCGCCGGAAAATCAGATCGGGCAGCGCCGGGCGCCACTGGGTCGCTTCGCTGCCATCGGGTTTCAGGTCGATGTCCAGATCATAGGCCTGTTCGGGCATCGGCACAAATTCGTCCTGACGAACGGTGTCGCGCTCTTCGATGCAGCCGGTCCAGGCAATGGTGCGGTTTTCATGGTTGTTGCCAATGGGCGCGGTCAGCGTGCCGCCAATGCCCGCCGCGACCAGGGCCGAGACGTCATAGCTGACGGGCCGATAATGCCAGTTATAGCTGACCTGTTCGGTGGGTTCGGTAATCCAGTCAAACCGGTAGACGGCCCCATCATAGCGCGTTGTCGTCATCACGCACTGCGACCCGTTATAGCTTGCGGAATAGCTGGTGCCGTTCCACGTCTCTTCAATATCTACGATGGTCCGCGTGCCCGCGGGCGGCCCGGCAAAGGGTTCGCTGCGCGAGCCAAGCGTCCGCTGGTTCGACACGCTGACGGTGTTGCCGGGCGTCGGACAGCCATAATGGGTGGATGGACCCGACCCGCCGCCAAATTCCCCGCCCGGCGTTCCCGGGTGATGCGTGACCGTGGCCGGAAAGGTCGAGGTGCTCTGCGATGGGGCCGGGCCACCCGTCTGCCGCCAATTGGCATTATAGCTGCGCGTGCCCTTGCTGGTGCTGGTGCCATCAGGGACGCGCGATTGATAGGTCCATTCGCTGACCAGCATATTGTCGGGCAGCAGCCCGCCAACATTCACCATTTCGGCATAAGGCACAAAGCCATAGCGCAGGCTGACATCGCCCGCCTTGCTCGATTCCAGCATCGTGTGAAAATCGAGCACCGCGTCCTTCATTGTTTCAAAGCGGTTCTGGGAATCACCCGGGTTGCTGTCCAGCATCGATCCCGTCGTATCCAGAACGAACATGATATCGGTATCGGACAGATCGCGGATCGCGCTGCAAGTGACATCCAGGTCAAAGCTCTTGTGGCCGAAAACCTGCATCACGCCGGTATCCAGCTTTGCCTTGGCGACGCCGTTCACCGTGCCGTCGGTGTCGGACGCCATCTGAAAATCAATATCATAGCTGCCAAAGGCGGCTTTGCCGTAGTTCACCTTGAAATAGCGTTCGCCATTGCCGCGGGACTCGGTAGTCATCTTGGCACCCGTTTGCGTCTTGCGCGCCGCGAGCACGCCCGCGTCGCAGGCCGCCTGCAGCCGGGTCTTGGTCAGATAGGCGCGGCTGATATCAATGCCCGATCCCACCATGGCAAGCAGCGGCAGAAACATGCCGGCAATCAGCATCAGCGTGTTGCCGCCCTCATCGGTCAGCAGCTGTTGATGGCGAATCGGTGCTTTTCGGCGCATGGCACAGGTCTCGTTATCGTTCCGATAGGCCGTCCCTAGGCGGCAAATGCCTACTGGCGGCCTAAGCCAATTGGTTAACGGCGGGCGGGCTCAGCCCATCTGTCCCAATTTGGGTGGCAAATTGTCCGGCTGCGGTTTAGCGCCCGGGGCCATGTCCACCGAAGCACCCGACCTGCCAACCGCGCCGACGCTGCTTGATCCGCGCCTGCTGTTGCTGGTCCCTGCGGCGCAGCGCCCGGCCATGCGCGGCTTGTGGACCCTTGAAGGGCGCTTGTTCGCGGCGGTGGCCAATCGGCGGGAGGATATGCTGGCGCAGATCAAGCTCGCCTGGTGGCGCGACCGGCTGGCGCAATTGGCCAGCGATCCCGGCGCGCTGCCCAAAGGGGAGCCGCTGCTGGCCAAATTGGCGCAGCACGATTGGCCCGCCGCCGCGCTTCAGGCGCTGCCCGATGCCTTTGAAGCGGCCATGCTCGCGCACGACCGCACGGCCGCCTTTGCAGCGGCGGAACAGCTCGCCACGACCATGCAGGGGGCGATGCAGGGGGCGATGGGCGGCGTGGCGACGGTGCGCGCCGACCGCTGGGCGCTGGTCCGGGTGGGGCAGTTGCTGGGCGCGGCGTCCCTTGCCCAAGCGCTTTGGCAGCAGGCGGGATCCGATGGAGCTGGCAGCCGCAGAGGCACCGCCCCTGGCGACCGCGCCGTCCACGCGCTGGACCGCTGGGCAGCCTTGATGGGCCAGAGCGGCGGCATGAGCGGCAGCCGGCGCGAGGCTTGGCTGTTGTTGCGCCTGGGCCTGGGTTTCTGACCATCGCGGTAACTGCGGGGTGGAAAGCCCGGCGCGAAACCACTATCTTGGTGGGCACGCGATGTGGGGACGCTCGATGCTCAATGCGATGATAGCCTATCTGGACAGTATCAAGGCCCGCGACCCAGCGCCGCGATCCCGCATGGAAATCCTGCTCTATCCTGGCGTTTGGGCCTTGGCCTATCACCGCGTCGCGCATTGGCTTTATGAGGCCGGGCTGTTCTTTCTTGCGCGGCTGGTCAACCATTGGTCGCGCTGGATGACCGCCATCGACATTCACCCGGGGGCCAAGATTGGCCGCCACCTGTTCATCGACCATGGCTTTTCAGTGATCGGCGAAACGGCGGTGATCGGCGACAATGTCACCATTTATCAATGCGTGACGCTGGGCGGGACCGATCCCGCCAATGGCGTGGGCGGCAAACGCCACCCGACGCTGGCCGATGATGTCATCGTGGGTTCGGGCGCGCAGATTTTGGGCCCGATCATGGTGGGCAGCCGGGCGCGGATTGGTGCCAATGCCGTGGTGACCAAGGATGTGCCGGAGGGCGCCGTCATGGTCGGCATCCCCGCGCGCTCGACGTTGGTCGACTCCAAGGATTATGCCCGCGACTTCGTGCCCTATGGCACGCCGTGCAGCGACCTGTTCGACCCGGCGACGCAAAAGCTGGAAATATTGCAATGCCAGCTTGAGGTGCTGAAGGCGCAGCTGGCGGAGTTGCAGACCGAACAGGCGGCGGAAACCCCGGCGGCGCGCCGGACGGCCAAATCGGGCCGCAAAACCGGTTGATGGCCGATGTGACGCCACTGCCGCTGGCGCGCCGTGTGCAGCCGGTGGCCTTTGACCGGCTGGAACTCAACCGCATCCTCGACCTTTATGGCCGCATGGTCGCAGCGGGCAAATGGCGCGATTATGCGCTGGATTTTGAGCGCGACGTCGCGGTGTTTTCCGCCTTTCGCCGCGCGGCGGAGCGTCCCGAATTTCGCATCGAAAAACGCCCCGCCTTGCGCGGACGCCAGGGGATGTGGGCCCTGGTGTCGGAAGGCGGGGCGATTTTGCGCCGGGGGCATGAATTGAGCGCCGTGCTCGCCCCGGTCGAACGGCGGCTTATGAAGCTGGTTGCAGAGTGACCGTGCCCGTCGCCGGCAGATGTGCGGCCAGCGACGATGGCAACAGCCCCACCACCGCCGCCCGGGCATTCTGCCAAAAGGCCGACAGGAGCAGCAGCGCGCTGCCGATGACAAAGGCGGTCAGCGCGACGTTCAATTCCACCGCCCCAAATTCGCGGAACAATTGGGTGAGCGCAAACAGCACATAGGCCAAAGCGGAAACCAGCAGCGCGCGCCGGTCAATGGCCAGCGCGACAAGGCCAAAGGCGACATAGATGGCAAGGACCGCGACGGCAGCGCCGCTGGAAATATCCTGTCCATCCGTCACCCCCAGCAGCGCAAAGACCGGATGGGCAATCATCGGGGCGGCGAGCAGATGCAGCCAGAATGCGACATCGCTGCGCCGCGTCTGGCGGCTCCGGTCGCTGCGGTCCCACCACATCGCCAGCGCGAAAATGCCGACGCCGACGGTGAGGACCAGCAGATAGAGCAAAGTGTCCGGACGCCCATCAAAGCCGGTGGCGGCGAGCACCAGCCCGACCGCTGTCGCCGCCAGCGCCGCTGTTCCGGCGGCAACGGTGACGGGAACCATGAACCGGCGCCAGTGCAGCCAAGTTGCCGCCGCCGTGACCAGTGCCAGCACGCTGGCGATGACGGCACCCAGCCGTTCATTGTCCATATTGCCGAACATCGCCTCGCCATGTTCGGACAGGATGCCGACCTGGGCGGCAAAAACGCCGCCGGCAAAGGCCATGACCAGCAGGATGCTGGGCAGCGCCATGCGGCGGACGCGCGTGAAATATTCGGCCAGTCCCCAGGCCGCGACGGCGACAAAGGCACCCGCCAGGGCGTCGTGGATGGATTGGCCGATCCACGCCACGGCCACCAGCAAGATGACAGCGGCGATGCTGACAAAAATATCGTTGAAGCCGGTAATCAGCCGGACATGTTCCTCGTCCGCGCTGGGGGCGGCGCGCGCAGCGGCCATGTGCGACCGGAAGGCTGCAGCAGCCTCCGGCGTCAATACCCGCGCATCGACCGCAGATTGCAGGTCGCTCTCGCTATACATTGGGGTCGTCCTTTCACGTCCGATCCCCTTGCCCGGCATGTTGATTACCCCGAGTGTAGTGCTTAGTCAATACACCGAGTGCAGTTCCGTCTAGCGGACTCTCGCTGGCCAACCGCCTGCTATTGTGTCAGCATGGTTGTTAGAGGTGATTCGTGAAAGACGGAAAAATTGAGGAAAATTGGCGACAAATCGCACTTGATGTTGTCAATCGAATTTTACCGTCAGCAGGAACTTGTTCGGCTTGTGGGAGCAGTGGCACCGTTTCGATCGGCGAACATCTTGTGACCCCTGTGGTTATGGATCCCGGAGGGAACATCGCCATCGGAGGAGCCTCATATCCCCAAATTATGTTGTCATGCAATAATTGTGGCCATGTGAGGTATTTCAACTATGTGCTGCTAACGAAAGAGCAGTCTGAAATGGACCTCGAGAGGCAAAATGGCGGAAGCTGAAAACTCAAATGTCGTTGATATGGACAGCCATCGTGCATATCTTGAGGCACAAAGAGTTCCACTGTCTATTCCCGTTCAAGGGTTTGGCAGCGGCAACGGAGGTAGTGGAATGGAACCTACTGTTCCTATGAAGGATTATGTCGATAGTCGCGATGATGCCGTAGAAGCTCGCATTGCTGCCAAACTCGATAAGTTGCCTACAAAAGCTACCGTCTGGGGTGCAGTTGCAAGTGGCGTTGGCACGTTATTGGCATTACTTGCTTTTGCGGGTGATCGGTTTGATGGCGGCGTCGCATTGTCGCCGTCGATATCAAAGATGAAAGACGAGCAGCAAGAGAGAGATAGGCAACAGGACGCCAAACTTGTTGGTATCGATAAGAAGTTGGACGTGTTGATTGAACAATCAAAAGTGAAGTAGCTTCGCCGGGTTTGTGCGCGCCCTATCCCAGCTTTTGCAACGCCTGCATCACCACCATCGATTGTTCGCTGCCCGATTGGGGCACAATATCGCCTTCGCGCGCGATGATGGCGTCCCAATGGGCGGCAATCTCTTCGGGCGTGCGCGCGCCTTCGGGCAAGGCAATGCCCTTGGTCAGCGTGACATAGGCGGCGTGATAGGCCCCGGCGCCCGCGCCGATGATCATGTTGGACGGCGCGTCCTCGCTCACCAGATAGAGCGCCGCCGGGACGACATTTTCGGGCGTGAATTTCGCGAACAGCTCGGGCGGGAACAAATCCTCGGTCATCCGCGTGCCTGCGACAGGAGACAGGGTGTTCACCCGCACATTATATTTTGCGCCCTCAAGGTGCAGCGTCTTGGTCAGGCCCGCGAGCCCCAGCTTGGCCGCGCCATAATTGGCCTGGCCGAAATTGCCGAACAGACCCGTCGATGACGCGGTCATCAAAATCCGGCCATAGGCCTGTTCGCGCATTACGTCCCAGCAGGCCTTGGTGGCATAGGCGCTGCCCAGCAAATGCACCTTCACCACCAGTTCAAAATCCGCCGGGTCCATCTTGGTAAAGCTTTTGTCGCGCAAAATCCCCGCATTGTTGATGAGCACATGAACGCCGCCCCAAGCCTCGCGCGCCTTGGCCACCATTTCGGCCATTTGCTCATATTCGGTGACCGACCCGCCGTTGGCCATGGCCTCGCCGCCCGCCGCGCGGATTTCCTCGACCACCTGAAAGGCCGCGTCGCTGGCACCGGTGCCGTCGCGCGCGCCGCCCAGATCATTGACCACAACCTTGGCCCCGCGCCGCGCCAGTTCCAGCGCATAGGCACGGCCGAGACCCCCGCCAGCACCCGTCACAATGGCCACGCGCCCTGCAAAGCTGATTGTCATGATTCGCTCTTTCGCTGATGTTAATGGCCGCTGCATAGCCATATAGGGGCGGGGTTCAAGCATTGCATCGACCGCGCGGGCAATCCCAAATTGTCCGCCCCGGGCGGTCTTTGCCGCTGTCACGTAAATGTCACCAAGTGGAAATAGATGCGCCGCGATATCGTCACATAAATTTCCGGAGTCTGTCATGTTTCGCCAGCGCACGACCCTTTGCCTGCTCAGCCTGTTGGCATTGGCGGGCCCCGTCCCTGCGCTGGCGTCCCCCATTTCAGCGGCCGAGGCCGATGAATTGCGCGCCCAGCTGGCGGCCTTGAAGGCGCAGGTCGAGGCGCTGGAGGCGCGGCTTGCGGCCCCGGGACCCACAGCCGTTCCCGCACCTTTACCCGCCCCCGAGGCGAAACCGGTGACCGCGCCGACCCCCGCGACCGAGATCAGCTGGAAGGGCGCGCCGGAATATAAGCACAAGGATGGCTGGAGCTTCAAACCGCGGGGCCGTTTGCAGCTTGATGCGGGCTATGTCGATGCGCCGGACGGGCTCAGCATCGTGGGCGAGGGGTTTGCCTCGCGCGCGCGCCGCATCCGCCTGGGCTTTGAGGGCACAATGCCCGGCGGCTTTGGCTATAAGGTGGAGGCGGACCTTGCCAGCGGCAATGCGGATTTTGCCGACGCCTTCCTGTCCTACACCGACGACGGCACCACCATCACCATCGGGCAGCACGACAATTTTCAGGGGCTGGAGCGCATTTCGACAAGCAATGTCGGGAGCTTCATGGAGCGCGCAAGTTTCAACGAAGCGTTCAACTTTGAACGCAAGCTGGGCCTGTCGCTGACCCAGGAACAGGGGCCATGGCTGCTTCAGGCGGGCGTGTTTACCGACGCGCTGGGCGATTTGAATGTGAACGGCAATTCCTCAATCGGCGTTGATGGCCGGGTCGTCTATGCGCCAAAGCTGGGCGACGCTCAGCTGCATCTGGCGGTGTCCGGCCATTGGCTGAATATTCCAGTGGTCCAACCGGTCACCCGCTATCGCAGCCGTCCCCAAATCCGCACGACCGACATCCGCTTCGTATCGACGCCCAACCTGTCGGTGGATGAAGAGCGCAATTGGGGCGCCGAAGCCGCCCTTATCGCCGGTCGTTTCCACGCGGTGGCTGAGCTGCATTGGCTGACCGCCTCGGTCCCCGGCCTTGCCGACCCGACACTGTTCGGGGCGTCGGTGGAGGCGGGACTGTTTCTGACCGACGACCGCCGCGGCTATGGCAAGGGGGTGTTTCGCGCAGTCAAGGTCAAGCGGCCGGTGGGGCAGGGGGGCGCGGGCGCGTGGCAAATCAATGCGCGCTATGACCATGTGGACCTGTCGGACGGGCCGGTGATCGGCGGCCGTCAATCGGCCTATATGGCGTCGCTGATCTGGACGCCGATCGACCAGGTCCGCTTTTTGTTGAACTTTGCCCGGCTCGACATGCGCGACGCCGCTGTCGCGGTCGCCGGAGCGCGCGATTACGCCGTCCAGACCATGGGGCTGCGCGCGCAGCTCAGCTTCTGACCGCGCGCTGTGGGGCGGGGCAGCGGGGTCAGATCGCCGCGCTGAACGTATCGCACTGGCGCGGGTCGCCGCTTTGCAGGCCCCGCCGCAGCCAGCGCATCCGTTGTTCGCTGGTGCCATGGGTGAAGCTTTCGGGCACCGGTCGCTGCCCGGCGGAGCGCATCAGCGTATCGTCGCCGATGGCGTTGGCGGCGCGCATGGCTTCTTCGATATCGCCCGCCTCGATCACCGACGCGCCGGACCGATTGCGCGCGCGCGCCGCCCAGACGCCGGCATAGCAATCGGCCTGCAACTCCATACGCACCTGCAACTGATTGCCCTCGACGCGGCTCGCCCGCGCCTGGGCGCGGCGGACCTGGTCGGAAATCCCGCTGATCGTCTGCACATGATGCCCCACTTCGTGCGCGATCACATAGGCCTGAGCGGCGTCGCCCGCTGCGCCAAAGCGCTGACCCAGTTCGTCAAAGAAGCTGGTGTCGATATAAACCCCCTGATCGGCGGGGCAGTAAAAGGGGCCCATGGCCGCCTGCGCCGCACCGCAGGCCGAACGGTTGCTTTCGGTAAAGAAGTTGAGCGTCGGGCGCTGATACCCCTCGATCAGTCCGTCCCACACCTGATGCGTCGATCCGAACACATTGCAGGCAAATCGCTCTGCCGCCGTGTCGCAGGCGATATTGGCGCCGCTGCCCTGCGCCTGTTCGCTGGGCGCGCCCGTGGGTGCCGACATGGTCAGCATGCCACTGCTCAAGAGGAAATAGCCCGCGACGCCGATGATCAAGAGGGTGCCGCAGCCCAGCTTGCGCCCCAGCAGCATCGGCAACAAGCCCAGCAACAGGCCGCCCATGCCGCCACCGCCGCCACCGCCAAAGCCGCCGCCACCGCCAAAGCCGCCGCCACCGCTGCGGCCCAGATCGCGGATATCATTGCCGGGATCATAATCATCAAGGCGCATGGCGACCCTTTCCCTTCCCTGTCACGCTTGACCCCGGTCCTGTTCCGGCGGCAAGGCGTTGCCAACGGGATTAGGGCCGCACAAGCGACGCAGCAAGGAGATTAGCAGCCATGACAGGTCTGGCGGGGCGCACCGCGCTGATAACCGGGTCCACTTCGGGCATCGGGCTTGGCTATGCCCGGGCCTTGGCAAAGGCCGGGGCGGCGGTGATGATCAACGGCTTTGGCGATGCCGACGCCATTGCGGCGATGGTGGACGAACTGGGCGCTCTCAATGGCGGGCGGGCGGCGCACCATGGTGCCGATATGACGCGCAGCAGCGACATTCGCGACATGGTGGCCGAATGCGCCGAACGCTATGGTGGGCCCGACATATTGATCAACAATGCCGGCATTCAGCATGTGGCCCCGGTGGACGAATTTCCCGAGGAGAAATGGGATGCGATCCTGGCCATCATCCTGTCGTCCGCCTTTCACGCGAGCAAGGCGGCACTGCCGGGTATGAAGGCAAAGGGGTGGGGCCGCATCATCAACACCGGGTCCATGCACAGCCTGGTCGCCAGCCCCTATAAATCGGCCTATAACGCCGCCAAGCACGGGATTGCCGGGCTGACCAAGACGGTGGCGCTGGAGGTTGCGACACAGGGTATCACGGTCAATTGCATCTGCCCCGGCTATGTCTGGACCCCGCTGGTGGAAAACCAGATACCCGACACGATGAAGGCGCGCGGCATGACCTATGACGAGGTGGTCAATCAGGTGCTGCTGGACAAACAGCCGCAGAAGCAATTTGTGCAGGTGGAGCAGCTGGCGGCGCTGGCCTTGTTCCTGTGCAGCGATGCGGCCAGCGCCATCACGGGCACCAATTTGTCGGTCGACGGGGGCTGGACGGCGCAATAGGCTGCTGGCAAGGTGCGTTTGGGGGAACTGGAATGCGGCGCATTGGCCAGGTCATTTTCGCGGCAGGCGTGGCGGCGATGGCGGCTGGCTGCGCCGTTGTGCCCAAATCTTCGCCGCCCGTCGCCCTGGAAGCGCCGCCCGAACCGGGAAGCTGGCGCGCGACGGCGACGGTGCAGGACCGCGACCGCATCCGCAACTGGTTTGGCGCCTGGGAAGCCGCGCTCGCCGACGCCCGCGCCAAGGGCTTTGCCGCGCAAATTGCAGCGGAAGGCAAGCTGCTGGAGCCGCTGGCGGCGCTCCCCAATGCGCATTTGCCGCCCGGGGCCTATCGCTGCCGGACGATCAAGCTGGGGGCGCAGGCGGGAACGCTGGGCTATACCGCCTATGGCTGGTTTGCCTGCCGCGTGTCCGCGGAACAGGGCATTGTCAGCCTGGTCAAGACCAGCGGGTCGCAGCGGCCCATCGGCCTGGTGTTTCCCGACGACATCCGGCGGCAGATTTTTCTGGGCACACTGCTGCTGGGAGATGAAACTATGCCGCTGGATTATGGCAGCGACCGGATGCGCGATATGGCCGGGTTGATTGAACGCATTGACGACCGGCGCTGGCGGCTTGTCCTGCCGCGCCCGGCCTATGAATCGTTGCTCGACATCATCGAGCTGGTGCCAGAAAGTTGAAGGGTCCTATCATGCGCCGTCTTGCTCTGCTTGCCTTGCCGCTTGCCCTGCCGCTTGCCTTTGTCCAGCCCGCGCAGGCGCAGGACATGAAGGCGCAGCTGGACCGCGAAATGCCGTCGCTGATGGCCATTTACGACGACCTCCATGCCAATCCAGAGCTCAGCTTCATGGAAGAGCGCAGCGCCGCGATCATGGCGCGCGAGGCGCGGGCGGCGGGCTTTACCGTGACCGAAAAGGTCGGCGGCCATGGCATCGTCGCCGTGATGCGCAATGGCGCGGGGCCCACCATCCTGATCCGCGCCGATATGGACGCGCTGCCGGTGACCGAGCAAACCGGCCTGCCGGGCGCGTCCAAGGTGCGCGTGGTGACGGCGGAGGGAGTGGAAACCGGTGTCATGCACGCGTGCGGCCATGATACCCACATGGCCGCGTGGATCGGCACGGCGCGGCTGCTCAGCGCCAATAAGGCGAATTGGTCGGGCACGCTGGTGATGATCGGCCAGCCAGCGGAAGAGCGGGGGGCAGGGGCCGTCGCCATGCTGCGCGACGGGCTGTTCACCCGCTTTCCCAAACCCGATTATGCCATCGCCTTTCACGACGCGGCCCAGTTTCCGGCGGGCATGATCGCCTTCACGCCAGGCTATGCGCTCGCCAATGTCGACAGCGTCGATATTCATGTGAAGGGCGTGGGCGGGCACGGCGCCTATCCCCACACGACAAAGGACCCCATTGTGCTGGCCAGCCGCATCGTCGGCTCGCTCCAGACGCTGGTTTCGCGCGAGGTGGACCCGCAGGACGCGGCCGTGGTCACGGTGGGCAGCTTTCATGCCGGGACCAAGCATAATATTATTTCGGACGAGGCCAAGCTGCAGCTGACCGTGCGCAGTTTTTCCGACAAGACGCGCCAGATGCTGCTCGACGGCATCCGCCGCATTGCCCGCGGCGAGGCGATTGCGACGGGCGTGCCCGACGACCGGATGCCCGTGGTCAAGGTGGATGACAAGGAATTCACGCCGTCCACCTTCAACACCCCCGACTTCACGCAGGAGATGGGAGCCTTTCTGAGCAGCCGCTTTGGCGAGGCGCGTGTGCGGCAGGTGCCCGCAGTCATGGGCGGCGAGGATTTCGGCCAGTTCCAACGCGCGGATACCAGGATCAAGAGCATGATTTTCTGGGTCGGCGGGGTCAAGCAGGCCGAATATGATGCGGCGATGAAGGATGGTCGCCAGCTTCCCAGCCTTCATTCGCCATTTTGGGCCCCCGATGCGCCGGTCGTGATCGCCACGGCTGCCGAAGCTATGGCCGCCATTACGTTGAAGCTGCTGCCCAAAAGCTGAGCTTATTTTTCGAATAAATCGATTAGTGAATGCGGTTTGATTGATTGGACCGCATTGTCACGATGCGCAACTATGCTTGCCGTACCGGGTTATATCCCGTGATTCGCCAGCGACAGGAGTCTTGTCATGAACGCCCCATCCAAATGCCCTTTCCCGCATGAAACCAGCACGCGCGCGCTGCTTGGCCGCACCAACAAGGATTGGTGGCCCGATGCTCTGCCCGTCGACATTCTGGCCCAATCGGGTGGCTCGCCGGACCCGATGGGCACGGGCTTCAGCTATGCCGAGGCGTTCAAGACGCTCGACTATGCGGCGCTCAAGGCTGACCTTACCGCGCTGATGACCGACAGCCAGCCGTGGTGGCCCGCCGACTATGGCCATTATGGTCCCTTCTTCATCCGCATGGCGTGGCATGCCGCGGGCACTTATCGCACGGCCGACGGGCGCGGCGGTGCCAACAGCGGGCAACAGCGTTTTGCCCCGCTGAACAGCTGGCCCGACAACGGCAATCTTGACAAGGCCCGCCGCCTGCTGTGGCCGATCAAGCAGAAATATGGCCAGGCGATCAGCTGGGCCGACCTGTTCATTCTAGCTGGCAATGTCGCCATTGAATCGATGGGCGGCCCGGTGTTCGGTTTCGGCGGTGGCCGCGCCGACGTTTATGCGCCCGAGCGTGACATTTACTGGGGCGAGGAAGATTTGTGGGTCAGCGACGGCGCCGAAACGCGCATCCAGCCGGACAAGCAGATGGATCTCGAAAATCCGCTGGCCGCCATTCAAATGGGCCTCATCTATGTCAACCCGGAAGGGCCGGGCGGCAACCCCGACCCGTTGCAGTCGGCGCGCGACATGCGCATCACCTTTGCCCGCATGGCGATGAATGACGAGGAGACGGTCGCGCTGACTGCGGGCGGCCATGCCTTTGGCAAGGCGCATGGTGCCAAACCGGCGGACAGCTTTGGCGGCAGCCCGGAATCGGGCGCGCTGCACCTGCAAGGCTTTGGCTGGCTGATCGACGGCACCGAGATTGAAAAGGGCCATATCACGACGTCGGGCATTGAAGGATCGTGGTCGAACAACCCGACGCGGTGGGGCGGCGATTATTTCCGCCTGCTGTTCAAATATGACTATGAACTGGTCCGCAGCCCGGCGGGCGCGCAGCAGTGGACGCCGATCAACCCCGATCCAGAGGATATGGCCCCCGACGCGCGCGATCCGTCAAAGCGGGTGCCGACCATCATGACCACTGCCGACATGGCGCTGAAAATGGATCCGGAGTATCGCAAGATTTCGGAGCGTTTCCGCGATGATCAGGCCGCGCTCGACGACGCCTTTGCGCGCGCCTGGTTCAAGCTGTGCCACCGCGACATGGGTCCCAAGGCCCGCTATCTCGGCCCCGAAGTGCCCGCCGAAGACCTGATCTGGCAGGACCCGGTTCCCGCTGGCACGGCACCGTCGGCGGCCGATGTGGCGGCCTTCAAGACCGCCATATTGGGTGCAGGTTTCAGCATCGGCCAGTTGGTCAAGGCTGCCTGGGCCTCGGCCAGCACCTATCGCCGCACCGACCATCGCGGCGGTGCCAATGGCGCGCGCCTTCGCCTGGCACCGCAAAAGGATTGGGCGGTCAATGAACCGGCGGACCTGGCGGCGGTGCTCGCCAAGATTGACGCGCTGCGCGGGTCGATGTCGATGGCGGATGCCATTGTGCTGGCTGGGACGGCTGCGGTGGAAAAGGCGGCGCATGACGCTGGGCACGCCATTTCCGTGCCCTTCACCGGTGGCCGCGGCGATGCCACGGCCGAATGGACCGATGCCGAAAGCTTTGAGCCGCTGGAGCCCAAGGCCGACGCCTTCCGCAATTATCTGGAAAAGAAGATGCGGGTAAAGACCGAGGAGATGATGATCGACCGGGCTTCGCTGCTCGGCCTGTCGGTCCCCGAATTGACCGTGCTGGTCGGCGGCCTGCGGGTGCTGGGCGCCAACCATGACGATCGGCCCCACGGCGTGTTCACGCACCGCAAGGGCCAGCTGACGAATGATTTCTTCGTCAACCTCTATGCCATGACCAGCAGCTGGGCCGAAGTGCCGGGCAGCAACGAAGAGGAATTTGTGGCGACCGACCGCGCCAATGGCGGCGAGGTGTGGCGGGCCACGCGCGTTGACCTGGTGTTCGGGTCCAACTCCGAGCTGCGCGCGGTGGGCGAAGTCTATGCCGAAAACGGGCATGAAGCCAAATTCGTGCAGGACTTCGTCGCGGCCTGGACCAAGGTGATGAACGCCGATCTGGTCTAAGCGCACCCGCCCGGGTGCGGGTTGAAATCGGCCCCTGTTCCACCCGGAGCAGGGGCCTTTTTCTTGGCGGCAAAAAAAATCGTTGCCCATGCAACCATGTCTCATGCTTGCGCATTGATGGGATATGCGGGCCGGGCCCCTCTGACACCAGCGTCGAAAGATGCAGTGTGATGTCGGACCGCATCGGGTGACACCGGTGCGCTATGGCCTTTTCCCTCCCCCCCCCCACCGAAATGGCGGCGCACCGGGGTCACCTGAACTGGAGTGTGAACTTCATCAGGAGGCGCCGTTATCATGTCATTGAATCCCTATCTGTTTCGTTTGACGCAGATCCACCGCCAGCTGGATGAAGCCATCCGGCGCGAGGCTGGTCGGCCTGCGACCGACCGTTACCGCGTGCTGCGGCTGAAAAAGCTGAAGCTGGCGGTCAAGGATCGGCTGGCGAAACTGATGCGCAAGCCGCTGCGCGCCCGTTGAGGCAATTGCGGCATTATCAACCATAGCTGACCATGCCGGCTGCGAGGGCGCAACGCCGGCATGGTCCATTGATATTGGACAACAGGGAATGGAATTTCTGACAACCCTTTGGCTCGGCACGCCGGTCTGGTTCTGGCTGGCGTTTCTGGCCATTGTCATTGCGCTGACCGTCTTTGACCTTGGCGTGCTGCACAAGGAGGACCGCGAGCTCGGCGTGGCCGAGTCGCTCAAGCTGTCCGCCTTTTACATCGGGGTAGCGATGCTGTTTGGCGCGTGGGTGTGGTATGCCCGCGGCGCCGATCTGGGCATGAAATATTACACCGGATTCTTCATCGAAAAGGCGCTGTCGATCGACAATGTCTTCGTCATCTCGATGATCTTCACCTATTTCGCGATCCCGGCAAAATATCAGTATCGCGCCCTGTTGTGGGGCATTTTGGCGGTCATCGTGCTGCGCGGGATCATGATTGCCCTGGGCGCGGCGTTGGTAGAGCAATTCTACTGGACCCTCTACCTCTTCGCGGTGTTCCTGATCGCCACTGGCGTCAAGATGCTGGTCACCGGCGAGCAAGAGATGGACGTGGGTAAGAATCCCGTTGTCCGGTTCATGAATAAACATTTTCGCGTGACCAAGGAACTTCATGGTCAGAAGTTCATTGTGAAGACTGTCGATGACAAAACGGGCAAGGTTGTGCGGGCAATGACGCCCTTGCTAGTCGCCTTGATTGTTATCAACATCGCAGACCTTATCTTTGCAGTGGATAGCGTTCCTGCGATATTTGCAATTACCACTGACACATTCATTGTTTACACGTCGAATATCATGGCGATCTTGGGGTTGCGCGCGCTTTATTTCGCCCTCGCGGCGATGGTGCACCGCTTCCACTATCTGAAATATGCGCTGGCAATGGTGCTGGTGTTCATCGGATCCAAGATCTTCATCGCGGACTTTGTGCTGGACGGCGAAAAATTCCCGCCAGTGCTGAGCCTGGGGGTCACCATGGCGCTGATTGCTGGCGGGATCATCTGGTCGCTGATGAAAACCCGCGGCCAACCGGTCCCCGCCGAGTGACCTCTGGAAGTTTTGTTGCCTTTTCAACCAAGCCGTAACCGTAAAGGAGAATGTTCATGAAAGCTTTTGCAACCGCATTGTCGCTGGGTGTTGTCGCCGCTCTGGCCGCCGCCCCCGCCACCGCCGAAGCCAAGAAGGCGAAGCCGACGGCCTGTGCCGCTGTGACCGAAGCACAGGTCGCCGCGCAGTTTGACCGCTTCAATGGTGCCTGGGCGACCAAGAATCCGGACAGCGTTGCCAAGCTGTTTGCAGACGATGCCGTGCTGTTGCCGACGGTGTCGAACAAGGAGCGCACCGATTATGCTGGCATCCGCGACTATTTCGTCGGCTTCCTGAAGGGCAGCCCGGTCGGCACGATCAACACCAGCACCATCGATATCGGCTGCAATAAGGCGACGCGCGTCGGCCTGTGGACCGTCACCATGACCGACCCGGCAACCGGTGCGAAGAGCGACGTCAAGGCCCGCTACAGCTTCGTCTATCGCCTGGTTGGTAACGATTGGAAGATCGACCACCTGCATTCGTCGATGCTGCCGGAAACGATGGGCAAGTAAGCCCAATCGCGGTGAAAAATATGCCCGCCGGATGCGAAAGCGTCCGGCGGGCAAGCTTTCCTCCCCAGGAAAGCGGGTGAAGGGGGCGGCGTTGACCGCCCCCTAATCCATTTTCACGCAGCGAATTGATTCATCGTATTGTCCTTGCCAGCGGCCTTCAGCGCCGCTTCGCCCGCGAAATATTCCTTGTGATCATCGCCAATGTCACTGCCCGACATATTCTGGTGCTTCACACAAGCGATGCCCTGGCGAATTTCCTTGCGCTGCACCCCGGCGACATAACCCAGCATCCCCATGTCGCCGAAATAATCCTTGGCCAGATTGTCGGTCGACAAGGCGGCGGTGTGATAGGTCGGCAGGGTGATGAGGTGGTGGAAGATGCCCGCGCGCTTGGCAGCGTCGCGCTGGAAGGTGCGGATTTTCTCATCGGCGGTTTCGGCCAATTCGGTGCCATCATAATCGGCGCTCATCAATCTGGCGCGGTCAAAGGCGGAGACATCACGCCCCTCGGCAACCCAACTATCAAAGACTTGCTGGCGGAAGTTGAGCGTCCAGTTGAAGCTGGGCGAATTGTTATAGGCCAGCTTGGCATTGGGCACGACTTCGCGAATGCGATCGACCATGCCGGCAATTTGTTCAATGTGCGGCTTTTCGGTTTCGATCCAGATAAGGTCGGCCCCGTGCTGAAGGCTGGTGATGCAATCGAGCACGCAGCGATCCTCGCCCGATCCGGCGCGGAACTGATAGAGGTTCGACGGCAACCGCTTGGGCCGTAGCAGCTTGCCGTCGCGGTTGATGAGCACGTCGCCGGGATTGCCCGCGCCCGCCACCTCTTCGCAATCGAGGAAGCTGTTATACTGGTCGCCCAGATCACCGGGCTCGCGGCTGAACGCAATCTGCTTGGTCAGGCCCGCGCCCAGGCTGTCGGTGCGCGCGACAATCACGCCGTCCTCGACCCCCATCTCCATGAAGGCATAGCGCAGCGCGCGGATTTTCTGGAGGAAATCTTCGTGCGGGACCGTGACCTTGCCGTCCTGGTGGCCGCACTGCTTTTCGTCCGAAACCTGATTTTCGATTTGCAGGGCACAGGCGCCCGCTTCGATCATCTTTTTGGCCAGCAAATAGGTTGCCTCGGCATTGCCGAACCCGGCGTCGATGTCGGCGATGATCGGGACAACATGGGTTTCATGATTGTCGATGCTGTGCTGAATGGCCTTGGCCTTCACCTCGTCACCCGCAGCGCGGGCCGCATCCAGTTCGCGGAACAACAGGCCCAGTTCGCGCGCGTCGGCCTGGCGCAGGAAGGTGTAAATTTCCTCGATCAACGCCGGAACGCTGGTTTTTTCGTGCATGGACTGGTCGGGAAGGGGGCCAAATTCGCTGCGCAGCGCCGCGATCATCCACCCCGACAGATAGATATAGCGGCCCTTGGTCGTGCCGAAATGCTTTTTCACCGCAATCATCTTCTGCTGCGCGATGAAGCCATGCCAACAGCCGAGCGACTGGGTGTAGTTGGCGGGGTCGGCATCATAGGCCGCCATGTCGGCGCGCATGATCCGCGCGGTATAGCGAGCGATGTCGAGGCCCGTGCGAAATTTGTTCTGCGCGCGCATCCGCGCCACATTTTCGGCGCCAATGGCGTCCCAGCGGCCATCCTGGTCGCGGATCAAGCGTCCGGCCTGCGCGATATCGTCGGTGTAGTTCATGGCTCAATCCTTTGAACGGCGGCCTGTTGGCCATCATGTGATGTCCTGCGCTCTATCGCCAACGCGTTCTGGCCGTCACCGATTTTGTCAATAAATCTTGTGAACTACGGCCATATAGTGCAGGTAGGTCGGTAATGTTGTAAAGAAAGTAACAGATATGGCCCAGCAGCGCCTTTTTGCCGGTGCCGCCGTCCGCAAGGTGCGGCGCGGGGCGGGTCTGACCCAGGCGGCGATGGCCGATGTGCTGGGGATTTCGGCCAGCTATTTGAACCTGATTGAGCATGGCCAGCGCCCCTTGACGGCACCAGTGCTGGTCCGGCTCGCCGACAGCTTTGGGTTTCAACCCGCGCAATTGCTGGACGAGGCGGTTCCCGGCGGCGTGGCGGGGCTGAAGCGCCGACTCGCCGATCCGCTGTTTGCCGATCTGGACATTGGCACCGCCGATGTCGAAGAGTTGTTGACGACCAACCCGGCCATAGCGGCGGCCTTCGCTCGGCTCTATGACCAAAAGGATGGCCAGGGCCGGGGCGGGCGCGAGGCAGAGGCACCCGAGGTGCATGCGGTCCGCCTGGCGATTGAGCAGTGGCGCAATCACTTCCCCGACCTCGACAATGCCGCTGAAATGCTCGCCGACGAGCTGCGCCTGGCGGGCAGCGACCTTTATGCGCAAATCGGCGAGCGGCTGCGCACCCGGCACCAGCTGGGCATCCGCATCATGCCTGCCGAGGTGATGCCCGACCGGCTGCGCTGGCTCGATTTCCATTCGCGGCAGCTGGTCTTGTCGGAACTGCTGCGCCCCAACAGCCGCACCTTTCAGGCGGCATCGGTACTCGCCCAAAATGAGCAGAGCGGCGAGATCGACGCGCTGGTCGCGGGGGCAAAGCTGGACGATCCGGCGGCCCAGCGGCTGTTCCGCCGTCACCTTGTCCATTATTTCGCGTCGGCCTTGATGATGCCCTATGGCCGCTTCCTGCGCGCCTGCGAAAGCACGGGATATGATCTTTTGCTGCTCCAGCGGCGGTTTGGCGCGGGCTTTGAACAGGTGGCCCACCGGCTCACCACCTTGCAGCGCGTCGGCGCGCGCGGCCTGCCCTTCTTCATGCTGCGGATCGACCGCGCGGGGCAGGGGAGCAAACGCTACGCCGGGGCGAGCCAGTCGCCGCTGGTCGAAGGCGACGCGCGCTGTCCCCTATGGAGCGTGCACGAGGCCTTTGCCCGCGCCGGGGAGGTGATTGCCGAACTGGTCGAACTGGAAGACGGCAGCCGCTGGTATACCCAGGCGCGCGCGGTGGCCGCCGTGGGGGCATCGGGCGGCACGACCCCGGCTCGCTTTGCCGTGGTGATTGGCGTCGATGCCAAGCTTGCCGCCCCCATTGCCGCAGCGCGCGGCATCGACATGCTGCGCGCACCCGCAACGCCCATCGGCCTCGGCTGCCGCCGCTGCGCGCGCGGCCATTGCCCCCAACGCTCCATGCCCCCACTCGGCCGCCCGTTGCACTTCAACGATCGCGAACGCGGACTTTCACCGTTCAGCTTTGCGAGTTAACCCCGCCGCTCTGGCCTTACACGCGGGTCATGGACCAGTTGCCGTCGCTGCCCTTGCAGGCTTGCAGCTTTTCGCTCTGCGCCGCTTCGCCTGGCACGTTGACGGTTTGCGTCACGATGCGGCAATTGTTGGCGGCGAGCTGGGCGGCGACCGCGCGCTTCATCAGGGGGGCGGAAACATAGCCTTGCGCGACGCCGCCGTCGCTGACCAGATACCAGGGCTGGCCAGCGACTTGTGCGGGCACCCAGACGCGCTGGCCGGCCACCAGCCGCCCGACAATCGCGGAATTGGTCCCTGGCGCGGCGCGCAAATTGGCGTTGCTGTTGGCAACAAAGGCGGCGTTCACGCGGTTGTATCCGCTCGCCGGTTCGACGCCATTGCCCATTTTCAGGTCCGCGAGGCCCACGCCGCCCAGGTCGCTGTCGACATCGACGCTGCCAGATGCGCCGGTTTCGGCGTTGGACCAGCTTTGGTCCTTGCCGGTCAGCACCGCGTCCTGCACCGCGCGTTCGGCCTTGTCCCGATCATTTTTCTGGAGTTTGCAGCCTAGCGCCGATCCCGCCGCCGCGCCCAGCGCGCCGCCCAGAATTGTGCCGAGCGTGCGGCTGCCCCGTCCCGCGATGCGGTTGCCCAGAAAGCCGCCGAGCACGCCGCCCGCAACGGCACCGATTTCCTGTTTGTTGCCATCGGCGGAACAGCCAAAGATGCCGCCGATACCGGCAACCTTGCGCCCGCCATCATCCTGGACAACGGCCGCAGCAGGCAGCGGGGCACTCGCCAGGCACAGCGCGGCGATGGCGAAGGTCGAAACGGCGGCTTTGCTCATGGACATTCCCCTTTGATTGGCGTCACTTGGCGACAATGACCGAAAGGCTAGGCACCCCGCCCTGAATGTCAAATGAATCGACAAGGCAGGCGGGCGGTGACCGCCGCGGCACCAGCAAGTGTAAAATTAACCGACACTAAAGGCCTCGCTGCTATGCCGCGCGTTCGAGGAGGCGCGCAGATGTTCCGGCTGTTCAAACATTATGTCCCCCACGCCGTGGTGGCGCTGTGGTTGCTGGAACTGGTGCTGCTGCTGCTTGCGGCCGAAGCGGGCTGGCGGCTCTATGCGCATCAGATTGACATCGACCCTGGGTTGGTGACCGACCGCATCTGGCCGCTCGCGACCTTTGCCATCACCTTGCAACTCGGCATGATGGCGACGGGCGTTTATGGCAATGAGGCGCTGCGCTCGCTGCGATTCGGAATGGCCCGGTTGCTCGCGGGCATCTCGCTGGGCGTGATTTTCCTGTCGCTGGTCCGCTTTCTGCTGCCCGCGCTATCGCTGTGGCGCGCGAACAGCATTTACGCGATGGGTTTTGCGATCATCGGGTTGCTGCTCACCCGCGCGCTGCTCACCCAGGTGGCCGGGACCGAGAAATTCCGCCGCCGCATCCTGGTGCTGGGGGCCGGCGAGCGCGCGGCGCGCATCGGCGCATTGGCCAGCGAGGCCGGGTCCGGATTCACCGTGGTCGGCTATGTCGCAATGACCGAAAATGCGCCCGCGGTAGAGGGTGCCGTGCGCCGTGCCGCCATCGACAATCTGTCCGATCATGTCACGGGTCTGGACGCGGGCGAAGTGGTGCTGGCGCTGGAAGAGCGGCGCAATGCCCTGCCCCTGGCCGACCTGCTGCGGATCAAGACGACGGGCGTCCATGTCAATGACATGGCGAGCTTCATCGAGCGCGAAACCGGGCGAGTGGACCTGGCCACCACCAATCCCAGCGGGCTTATCTTTTCCGACGGCTTTTCGGCGGGTCAGCGGGTGGCGCGGGTGTCGAAGCGGCTGTTCGATATAGTCGCCAGCTTGCTCGTCCTCCTCGTCACCCTCCCGTTGGTCCTGATCGCGGGCGTGGCGGTCAAACTGGATAGCAAGGGGCCGCTCCTATACCGGCAATCGCGCGTCGGCCTTTATGGTCAGCATTATGATATCTGGAAAATCCGGTCGATGCGCACCGATGCAGAGGTCGGTGGTCAGGCGGTGTGGGCAGCGGAAAATGATCCGCGCGTGACCCGCGTGGGGCGCATCATCCGCAACCTGCGCATCGATGAATTGCCGCAATGCTGGTGCGTGCTGAAAGGCGACATGAGCTTTGTCGGCCCGCGCCCCGAACGGCCAAGCTTCGTTGCCGATCTGGAACAGCAGCTGCCCTATTATGCCGAACGGCACATGGTAAAGCCTGGCCTGACCGGGTGGGCACAGATCAACTATCCCTATGGCGCGTCGGTGGAAGATGCCCGCATCAAGCTGGAATATGACCTTTATTACGCCAAAAACTACTCGCCGTTCCTGGACCTGCTGATCCTGCTGCAAACGGTGCGGGTGGTGCTGTGGCCGTCCGGCGCCCGATGATGGCCGATTGGATCTGCCTATGGACCGGATGATCGGCGATTGGCTGTTCCAGCTGGGCGGCGTTCTCGCCGGGCTGGCGCTGCTGGCCTATGCGCTGGCGGCGGTGTGGCTGGCGCTGCGCCCGGCGGCGCTGGTGGCCCCGCTCATGCCGTCGCGGCCAGCATTGGTGGTGACGGTTTGCGGGGTTGCCATCTGGGCGCTGCTGTTGAGCCGCTTTGGCCCGGGCAGCGTCGAGGCCGCCCTGGGCGGTGCCGTCCGCAATCTGGGATTTCTGGTTTGGCTGGCGGCGACCTTTGGCCCGGCACGCGGCTATGGCCGGGCACTGTCGGTGCGCGTGGCGCTGTTGACCCTGTTGGTCATCAATCTGGTCACGCTGGTCATGGGCGGGATGGCGCTGATTGACCTTGCCCTGGCTGACAAGGGCGGTGAGGCGGCATGGCTGGCGGCACCGCTCGGCCTGGTCGAAATGCTCACTGCGTCCGCAGGTCTGGTGCTGACCGAAAATTTCGTGCGCCATCACCATGCACGGCTGCGGATGCCGCTGCTGGCTGCGGCGGGCGGCGTCGCGGCGGTCTGGGCCTATGCGCTCAACATTCACCTGCTTGGCTGGCTCGCGGGCCGCCCGCCATCGACCCTGATGTTTCTGGAGCCGCTTGCTGCGTTGATGGTTTTTCCCGTCTTTGTCTTTGCCGCGCTCGATACCGGGCGCGAGCGCATGCGGCTGTCACGCACCATTGCGGTGCGGACGTTGGCCGTGATGGGGCTGGCGATTTATCTGATCATCATCGCGCTGACCGCGGCCTTTGCCAAGGTGATGGGCGGCGATTATGGCGATCTGGCGCAGGGGGTGCTGCTGATCGTCGCGCTCGGCGGCGGGGCGTTGATGCTGCTGTCGGCACGCGCGCGGGCCTGGATGATGGTGATGGTGTCGAAGCATTTCTTCGAGCACCGCTATGATTATCGCAACGCCTGGATGCGCTTTACCGCGACGCTGGAGGGCAATGATGGTGAAGGCGACGCCCCGTTCCGCCGGGTCGCCCGCGCGCTCGCCGCGCTGACCGACAGCCCGGGTGCTGTCGTCCTCGTGGCGGATGATCTGGGCGACTATCGACCCGCCGATCATTGGCAATGGCCCACCGCGATGGATCCGTCGCATGTCATTCCGGTGCGGCTGGCCTTTGTCCTGCAGGACAGCGCCCGCATCTTGGATTTGGCCGTCGCCACCAACCCGCGCGGGGACGCCCGCGACGACGCGCCCTTTCCGCTGCCGGGCTGGCTGGCGGAGGAAAAGACGGCCTGGGTGCTGTTGCCGCTGCTGCATCTGGGGCGGCTTGCAGGGATTGCGCTGCTTCAGCGCCCCGCTGCGCCGCGCCCGCTGGATTGGGAGGACCTGGATGTGCTGCGCATCTCGTCGCGCCAGGCCGCCAGCCATATTGCCGAGGTGCAAAGCCAGGCCGCCTTGTCCGAGGCGCGCCGGTTTGACGAATTCAACCGCCGCTTTGCCTTCATCATGCACGATGTCAAAAATCTGGCGAGCCAGCTGGGTCTGCTCGCGGCCAATGCCGAACGCCATGCCGACAATCCGGAATTTCGGGCAGACATGGTCGAAACGCTGAAATTGTCGGTCGCGCGGATGAATGAGCTGCTCCAGCGCCTGTCCGCCAAGCGCGGCAGCAACAGCGTGACGCGCACGCCGGTGGCTTTGGCCCCGTTGCTGGACCGGCTGGCACGCGATGCCAGCCGCCGCCATCCGGTGTCGGCTGGCTGCGATCTGGGGCTGGAGGTCGCGGGCGATGACAGCGCCATTGCCCAGATTCTGGGTCATCTGATTGCCAATGCGATCGACGCCAGCCCGGCAGGCGCGCCTGTGCTGATCTCAGCGAGCATGGACGCGGGGCAGGTCCGCATCGACGTGTTTGACCATGGCAAGGGCATGAGCCCGGAGTTCATCCGCAGCCATCTGTTCAAACCCTTTGTTTCCACCAAAGACAATGGCTTTGGCTTGGGCGCATTTGAGGCGCTGCAACTGGCGCGCGCGCTGGGCGGGCGGCTGGATGTTGAAAGCCGCGAGGGCGAGGGCACCCGCTTTTCGCTGTGGCTGGAACCCGCCCAGGGCACCGCCCGGCATCAACCCAAGGAGCAGGCGGCATGAACGCGATGAACAGCAGCGTAAAGGCCAAGCTGTTGGTGGTCGAAGATGACCCGGGGCTGCAGCGTCAGCTGAAATGGGCCTATGACGCGCACGACGTGGTGCTTGCCGGTGATTTCGACACGGCAATGGCCCTGCTGCGCGCCGAAGAGCCCGATGTCGTCACGCTCGACCTGGGCCTGCCGCCCGATCCCGATGGCGCAAGCGAGGGGCTGCGCCTGCTGTCCGCCATTTTGGCAGAAAAACCCGATACGAAGGTCATCGTCGCCTCGGGCCATGGGGCCCGGGAAAGCGCCCAGGCGGCCATTGCTGCGGGGGCATGGGATTTTTACCACAAACCCATCGACATTGATGAATTGGGCCTGATCGTCCGGCGGGCCATGCATGTCCGGGCCATCGAGGTGGAAAATCAGCGTCTGTCCGCGCGCGTCGGGGCCGACCACCGGGTGCTGGGCAGCATGATTACGGCGGCGCCCGAGATGTTGAAGGTTGCCCGCACTATCGAACGCGTGGCCGCCGCCGACGTGTCGGTTATGTTGCTGGGCGCCAGCGGGACGGGCAAGGAATTGCTGGCGCGCGGGCTCCACGACGCCAGTCCCCGGCGCAAGGGCGCGGTGGTGGCGATCAATTGTTCGGCGATCCCCGAAAACCTGCTCGAAAGCGAATTGTTCGGGCATGAAAAAGGGGCCTTTACCGGCGCGGTCAAATCGACCGAGGGCAAGATTGAGCTGGCGCACGGCGGCACCCTGTTCCTCGACGAAGTGGGGGACATCCCGCTGCCGTTGCAGGTCAAGCTGCTGCGGTTTCTGCAGGAGCGGGTGATTGAGCGGGTGGGCGGGCGCGTGCCGATTGCCGTTGACACCCGTGTCGTGTGCGCCACCCACCGCAATCTGGAAGCGATGGTGGCCGAGGGCAGCTTTCGCGAAGACCTTTATTACCGGCTGGCGGAAATTGTCGTCCGCATCCCGGCGCTCAGCGAACGGCCCGGCGATGCGGTGCTGCTGGCGCGCCATTTTCTTCAGCAATATGCCCCGCGCCTCAATCCCCTGGTCAAGGGGCTGGCCCCCGATGCGCTGGCAAAAATCGACCAATGGGGCTGGCCGGGCAATGTCCGCGAACTGGAAAACCGCATCAAGCGCGCGGTCATCATGGCCGACGGCAAGCTGATCGGTGCCGCCGACCTTGATTTTTCGGATGCCGCAGAGGGGGGCGAGGGCGATTTCCTGAACCTGCGCGCGGCGCGCGAAGCGGCCGACCGCGTCGCCATTCGGCGCGCCATGGGGCAAAGCGATGGCAATATCTCCAACGCCGCCAAATTGCTGGGGATCAGCCGCCCGACGCTTTACGATCTGCTCAAGCAATATGGGCTTCAGGATTAAGCCATGCGGGCGCTGCGCCTTGGCCTTTTGGCCGCCAGCTTGTCGCTGGCCGGCTGCGCGGACCCGCCTGCGGCCAGTGTGCGGGCCGATGCGCTGGCGCGGGAGGCCGAACTGACGGCCGCGATTGCCGAGGCCCCCAATGATGCCAGCCTGCTGGTGCAGCTGGCCGAGGTGCAAATCAAATTGGGCAATGGGCTGGGTGCCGAGGCCGGGCTGCGCCGCGCGCTGGAGTTGGGCGCGGACGCATCGCGCTTGCGCCCGCTCGCCGCCCGCGCGGTCATGGTTCAGGGGGAAAATGGCCGCGCGCTCGCGCTGCTGGAAGGCGGCGAGGTCCATCCCGACGCGGCGGGCGAGGCGGGCCATGTCGCGGGGCAGCTGTATCTGGCGATGGGCAATATCGATGCGGCCCGCGCCGGTTTCGACGCCGCCATCCGCGCCCGGCCCCGGGACAGCATGCTGTGGGTGGATGTGGCGCATTTTCGCGATGCCAACGCCGATGCCGCCGGCGCGCGCGACGCCGCCGATTATGCCATTGAACTCGATCCTGCCAACGCCGCGGCCCTGGCGCTAAAGGCCAATCTGGTGCGCACGCAGGAAGGGCTGGCCGCCGCTTTGCCCTGGTATGAACGCGCGCTGGCCAAGGACCCTGACAATGTGACGGCGCTGCTCGATCATGCCGCTACGCTGGGCGATCTGGGGCAATATCGGGCAATGCTGGCGCAGCTGCGGCACGCGGCAAAGCTCGCCCCCAAATCGCCCCGGCCCTATTATCTGCAAGCCGTGCTGGCGGCGCGCGCGGGGGATTACCGCCTGGCGCGCAGCCTGTTGCAACGCACGCGCGGTTTGCTGGACGATGAGCCTGGTTACATATTGCTCTCCGCGCTGGTTGAATTGGAGCTGGACGGCGCGGCGGTCGCGGCCGACCATGCCAGCCGCCTGCTCATGCTCCAGCCCTATAATGGCACCGCCCGGCGGCTTTTGGCTGCGGCCAATTGGGCCAGCGGCGACAGAGACGGTGCGCGCGAAGCCCTGGCCCCGATTATCGCCCGCGCCGATGCCGACAGCTGGTCGCTGCATCTGGCAGCGCGGCTGGCGGCAGAGGAGGAAAGCCCGGCAGAGGCCGCGCAGTTGCTGGCCCGCGCCGCGCGGCTGCAACGCGGCGACGCCGCGGCCTTTGCCGAGGCCGATGCCTTTGGCCTCCAGGCCGCAGCAGCCGATGCCGAGCCGCTCAATCCCGCCGCAGTGATTCCGGCCATCCGGTCCGACATGGCGCGCGGCGATGCGGTGCGGGCCATGGCGCGCGCGGCGCGGCTGCTCGATGCCAACCGGGGCGTGGCCGACGCCCAGATCCTTTACGGCGACACGGCGCTGGCGGCGCGGCAATGGCGCATCGCCATTCGCGCGTTCCGCGATGCCCGCGCGCTGGATGCCGGGGCCCGGACGGCGCTGCGCCTCGCCAATGCGCAGCATCTGGCGGGGGACCCCGCTGGCGCTGCTGCCACCATCCTATCGCTGCAGCAGGCGCAGGGCGCGTCCGTCGTTGCCGATCGCCTGTCGGGGCATTTGGCGATGGACCTGCGTCAATGGGGCACGGCGCTTAACTGGTTTGACCGGGTTCGCCGCCGCATTGGCAATCGCGACACGGTGGTGCTGCGCGAAATGGCGCGCGCCTATGCCGCCGAAGGGGACCGGGCGACCGCCGATGCGCTCGCCATGCTGGCGGTGCGGCTGCAACCGCTAAGCCGCGATCTGCTGCTACTATGGGCTGAACAGCGCGACGCGCTGGGGCAGGGCGAGGACGCCCGCGACCTGCGCGACAGGGCCGCGCAGCTATAGCGGCAATCTCAGGCCGAAGCGTTGTCCATCAGCGTGTCGAGGTCGAGCCCGATGCGGCGGATTTGTGCCGCGACCGGGGGCCAGATGGTGGTCAAAAACTCCGCACGCTGCATCGCGCGCAGGCGGGCCGAGGCCCCTTCGGCGACAAACATGCCGACGCCGCGTTTGACGACGACCAACCCGTCATCCTGAAAGCTCTGATAGGCCTTGGCGACGGTGAGCGGATTGGCCCCCTCTTCAGCGGCCAGGGCGCGCACCGATGGCAGCATGTCGCCATCGGTGTAATGGCCATCCAATATGGCGTTGGCGATGGTTTCGCGCAGGCGCAGATAAACGGGCTTGTTGGGATCGATCATGGCGTAACAATGCCATAATACAGCAGCACAGTCAAATCGCGTGCGGGTCCCATTCCGATACCACGTCCGCGAGCGCGGGCCGGGGCCGTTCGTCCAGGGCCTTTGCCGCCGTGCCGATGAAGAAATAGCCCACCAGCTGCTCGCCAGGGTCCAGCCCCAAAGCGCGCAGCACCGCCGGGCTATAGGCCGCCCAGCCGGTCAGCCAATTGGCCACAAAGCCATGGGCGTGCGCCGCATGGAGCAGGTTCATGGCGACCGCGCCTGCCGACAATTGCTGCTCCCAAAGCGGGATTTTGCTGTCGCGTTTCGGCGCGGAGACAAGGAGCACCAAGGACGGTGCCTGATGCGCAAATTGGTCGAGCGCGGACAGGTCCAGCCCGGCTGCACCTGGATTTTCCGCCACCCATGCGGCCTTGAGCAGGGCGGCAAGCGCCGCGCGCTGGTCTGGCCGGATGACCAGAAAGCGCCATGGGGCCAGCTTGCCATGGTCGGGCGTGCGCGTGGCCAGCGCCAAAATGGCCGCCAGCGCCGCCGCGTCCGGACCCGGTGCCACCATGTCGCGCGCCTTGCCCGACCGGCGCGTGGCGAGGAGGCTTTTCAGGGATGACAGATCGTTGAACATCGCCGCCCGCCATGGCGAGCGGGCGAGCCGCGCGCAATTCAATTCTTTCCTTGCGCAATTTTCGCGTTAGGGTGCCCGCCAGTAATTTCATGGGGGGAAGGGTCAGCATGGCCAGCAATGCACTGCCGCACGGGGATTCGGCAGGAACATTATTCGGGCATCCCAAGGGGTTGTTCGTCCTGTTTTTCGCCGAGATGTGGGAGCGGTTTTCCTATTATGGGATGCGCGCGCTGCTGATCTTTTACCTGACCCAGCATTGGCTGTTTTCCGATGGTCAGGCGGGGATTATCTATGGGGCCTATACCGCGCTGGTCTATATCACGCCGGTGCTGGGCGGCTATCTGGCGGACCGCTATCTGGGGCAACGCAAGGCGGTGCTTTACGGCGCGGTGCTGCTGACCTTTGGCCATTTCCTGATGGGGTTTGAAGGCGACGGTGGGCAGGACCCGGCCAGCCTCAACATCTTCTGGCTCGCGCTGGCGTTCATCATCGTCGGGTCCGGATTCCTAAAGGCCAATATTTCGGTGATGGTGGGCCAGCTTTATCCGCGCACCGACGTGCGGCGCGACGGCGCCTACACCATTTTCTACATGGGCATTAATTTGGGCGCGGCGATTGGTGCGCTGCTGTGCGGCTATCTGGGCCAGACCTGGGGCTGGTCCTATGGCTTTGGCGCGGCGGGTGTCGGCATGCTGCTGGGCCTGATCGTCTTTGTGGCGTTCAAGCCGCTGTTGCTGGGCCGCGGTGAGCCCACCGATCCGGCGCGGCTCGCCGCCCCGGTGATGGGGCTGAAACTGGAATGGCTCCTCTATGCCATCGGGCTGGTGGCCGTGGTGGTCTGCTGGTGGCTGGTGCAGAATCAGGCGGTCGTCGGCACCTTGCTGGGCGTCGCGGGCTTTGCGCTGGTCAGCTATGTCATCGGGACCGCCGTGCTCAAATTGCCCGCAGAGGACCGCGACCGGATCTTTGCCGCGCTATTCCTGATCGTCGGTTCGATCATGTTCTGGGCCTTGTTTGAACAGGCCGGTTCCTCGCTCAACCTCTTCACCGACCGGCATGTCGATCGCAGCGTCTTTGGCTGGGAGCCGACGGCGGCGCAATTCCAGTCGCTCAATGCCATTTACATTGTGTTGCTGGCGCCGTTTTTCGCGGGGCTGTGGACGTGGCTCGGGCGGCGCAATCTGGAACCGTCGACGCCGGTCAAGTTCGGCCTTGCCATGTTCCAACTGGGCTTTGGCTTCCTGGTGCTGAAATGGGGTGCAGAGGCCGCTGGCATGGGCACGCTGGTGCCGGTGCTGTTCATCTTCCTCATCTATCTGCTGCACACGACGGGCGAGCTTTGCCTCTCTCCTGTGGGGCTTAGCGCCATGAACCGGCTGGCTCCGGCCCATCTGGCGTCGCTCATCATGGGCACCTGGTTCTTTGCGTCGGCCACCGGCAATTTTGCGGCAGGACTGATTGCGGCGGCCACGGGGTCGGAAAAGGTGAGCGGGGAGGGGGCTGGCAAGGCGCTGGTGCTCGACGTCTATGGCACCATCGGCCTTTATGCCATTGGCTTTGGCGTCCTCGTCCTGCTCATTTCGCCGCTCATCAAGAAGCTGATGCACCTCGACACGCTGCGCGATGCCGAAGGCGAAGGGGGGGCGAAGTGATGCGCATATCCATGGTCATGGCCGCATCCATGGCGGCGCTGCTCGCGTCGGGTTGCGCCGCTGAAGCAGGCTCGGTTGCATCCACCGCGCCCGCCCCGGCCGCCAAGAAAGACGATGACAAGCCGGTCCCGTTCAACAAGGACCCTTATCCGTCGACCTACCGCGCCTTTGCTGGCGAAACGGTGGCCATCATCAATGCCACCATCCATGATGGCGAGGGCGGGGTGTTTGAACGCGGCGTGCTGTTCCTGTCGGGCGGCAAGGTCACCAGCATTGGCCCTGCCGGAACCCCGGTCCCCGCCGACATCATGGTCATCGACGCGGCGGGCAAATTTGTGACGCCGGGCATCATCGATATCCACAGCCATTTGGGCAATTATCCCGCGCCCGGCGTGCCCGCGCACAGCGACGGCAATGAAGCGACCGACCCGACCACGCCCGAGGTGTGGACCGAACATAGCGTGTGGCCGCAAGACCCGGGCTTTGCCCGCGCGCTGACCAATGGCGGGGTGACCAGCCTGCAAATTTTGCCGGGCTCGGCCAATTTGATGGGCGGGCGCTCGGTCACTCTCAAAAATGTCTATGCGCGCACGATGCAGGGCATGAAGTTTCCCGGTGCGCCCTATGGCCTGAAAATGGCCTGCGGCGAAAACCCCAAACGGGTTTATGGTTCGCGCGGACGGATGCCGTCGACACGCATGGGCAATTTGGCCGTCAACCGCGAAATGTGGATCAAGGCCGCCGCCTATAAGAAAAAGCTCGACACTGGGAAGGCTGTAGACCGCGACCTCGCGATGGAAACGCTGGCGGGGGTGCTGGCGGGCGAAATCCTGATTCAGAACCATTGCTACCGCGCCGATGAAATGGCCATCGTGCTCGATATGGCGCGCGAATTTGGATACAAGGTCACGGCCTTTCACCATGCGGTCGAAAGCTATAAGATCGCCGATCTGCTGAAGGCGGATGATGTCTGTTCCGCGGTGTGGGCCGACTGGTGGGGCTTCAAGATGGAGGCCTATGACACGGTGCGCGAAAATGCGGCGCTGCTGCACAATGCGGGCGCGTGCACGATCATCCATTCGGATGATGCCAACCAGATTCAGCGGTTGAACCAGGAATCGGCCAAGGCGCTGGCAGCGGGCCGCCGCGCGGGGATGAGCATCAGCGACGCCGACGCCATTCGCTGGATTACCTATAGTCCGGCCAAGGCGCTGGGCATTGCCGACAAGACGGGCAGCCTGAAGCCCGGCAAGATGGCCGATGTGGTGCTGTGGAACGGCAATCCGCTCTCTGTCTACTCCCGGCCTGAAAAAGTGTGGGTGGATGGCGCGCGGCTCTATGACGCCAATGATCCGGGCCGCCGACCGGTCAGCGACTTTGAACTGGGCCAGCCGGGTGAAGGGGATGTGAAATGAGCGTCGCGCCAATGCCCCGAAAACCCCTGTCCTGGTGGGGCGTGGCGGGCCTCGCCTGCGCCGCCATCGGCACTATGGTCGGCGTTCGCGCCAATGCGCAGGACGTTGCGATCACCAACGCGCGCCTGGTCATCGGCGATGGCAGCGCGCCCATCGATGGCGCGTCCGTGATCGTGCGCGGCGGCAAGGTCGTGGCGGCGGGACGCGGGCTTGCGATCCCGGCGGGGGTGGAAACGGTGGATGCGGGCGGCAAATGGGTCACGCCCGGTATCGTCGCCGGGTTCAGCCGCGTCGGCCTGGTTGAGGTGGACGCCGTCGATGGGTCGAATGACCGCGGCGCGCCCAAATCGCGCTATTCGGCGGCCATTGACGTTGTTCCGGCCTTGAACCCGATGGGAACGCCGGTTGCGGTCAACCGCGCCGATGGCGTTACCCGCGCGCTGGTCTTTCCGGGCGAAGGCAGCGGGCTGTTCCATGGCCAGGGGGCGGTGGTCGATCTGGGGGATGACATGGACATGGTCACTCGCCCTCGCGCCTTTCAATTTGTCAGCTTTGGCGAGGAGGGCGCGGACAAGGCGGGCGGGAGCCGCGCCGCCACCTTCCTCTTGTTTCGCGAACAATTGCTTGCGGCGCGCAGCTATGTGCGCGGCAATCTTGCGGACTCGGGCCCCGATGCGCTGCTCCAGCGCGCCGATGTCGAGGCGCTGGTGCGGGTGGTGAACGGCACCGACCGGCTGTTCGTGCGCGTCGACCGCGCGGCGGACATTTTGAATGTGCTCAAGCTGCGCGGCGAATTTCCCGCCCTCAAACTGGTGCTGGTTGGCGCAACCGAGGGGTGGATGGTCGCGGGTGCGATTGCGGCGGCGGGCGTGCCGGTGCTCGTATCGGCGCTCACCGACCTGCCCGACAGTTTTGAACGGCTGGCCGCCACTCAGTCCAACGCCGGGCGGTTAAAGGCGGCGGGTGTGGACATCACCGTGGGTGTGTTCGACGACGATGATGCGCACAAGATGGGCTATACGCTGCAATATGCGGGCAATTTGGTGGCGCTGACCAAGGTGCCAGGGGCCAATGGGCTGAGCTGGGATCAGGCCTTTGCCGCGATCACCTCTGCCCCGGCGCGGGCCGCCGGGATGGACGGGGTCATCGGCTCGCTGCGGCCCGGACGGGTGGGCGATCTGGTGATCTGGGATGGCGATCCGCTCGAACTGGCAAGCGCGCCCACCGCGATCTGGATTGATGGCAAGCGGCAAAAGCTGGAGACCCGGCAGGACCGGCTGGCAAAACGCTATCGCACAGCGAATGAGCAGGGGCTGCCCAAGGCCTATGAACGCTAGAGCGTGATGAGATAAGGTTGACCCACCGTGACGGAGCCGATTTTGGCCGAGCACGAGGAGCGAGGAGGGAGCCATGCTGACGCATAGTGACCGACGAGGGACGACGTGATCGGCCAAAAGGGGCCCGCCGCTTCGCGGTTGCTTTTGGCGGTCCGTCGGACGTCGTCGCGCTGCTTGGACGGGCACCCAGCCCGCCGCTGCGCACCGCTCCTCGCCGACAAACCGCCAAAAGCAATCACGGTGGGTCAACCTTATCTCATCACGCTCTAGGGCCTGACCGGACATAGGGCGTCGGCGGTGCAAATGGGGGAGGGACCATGGATCCGATGATCAATCTTGCCTGGGGGGCCGGGCTGTTCGTGGGCAGCCATTTCCTGTTGTCGCACCCGCTGCGCGCGCCCTTGGCCGGGCGGATTGGCGAGCGCGGGTTTCAGATCGCCTATTCGGCGGTGGCGCTGGCGACCTTCCTGCTGATGGTGCGGGCTTATCAGGCGGTGCCGGTGCAGGCGCCGCTGTGGCCCGTGGGTGACCTGCTGTGGGCGGTTGCGAGCATCATCGTGCTGCTGGCCAGCATCCTGTTCGTGGGGTCGCTGATTGGAAATCCCGCTATGGCGATTCCAGGGGCCAGCAAAGCGGCCACGGCTCCCGCGCGCGGGGTTTTCGCCATCACCCGCCACCCGATGATGTGGGGCTTTGCGCTCTGGGCCGTGGCGCATGTGATGGTCGTGCCGACGCCGGCGCAGGCGCTGCTCTGCGCGGCGCTCATCGTTCTGGCGCTTGGCGGGTCGCGGGCGCAGGATGGCAAAAAGGCGAAACTGATGGGCCCCGCGTGGCAGGATTGGGCGGCGCGCACGGCCTTTGTCCCCTTTGCCGGACAGGTCAGCGGCAGGCTGAGCTGGGCCGCCGCCATGCCGCGTCCCCATGCGCTGTTCGGCGGCATCGTCGTCTGGCTGGTGGCCAGCTGGGCGCATGGTGCCATGGGCTATATGGCCGCCGGTCTGTGGCGCTGGCTGGGCTGACCGCTCAGACGACCAGCATGTCGCGCATCGCGTCATGCTGCGCCGGTGAAAGTTCCAGCACATCCTCGGCATATTGGCTCAGGCTGCCGTGCCGTTCGCGAATGGCGCCAAAGGCGGCGTCGAGATAGGCCGGGCTGACCATCATCAACGTCCGGATGGCGTCATCCTTGATTTCGCCGCCATAGCGCGCCCGGATCACCGCCCCGCCCTGCGCAACGCGTTCATCGATACGGCCTGCGATGTTGGTGAGCAGATAATCGGCCATCACATCATCCTCATGGACGCCCAGCAACCGGTGGACCAGCGCGACGGCAAAGCCGGTGCGATCTTTCCCCGCTACGCAGTGCACGAGCGACGGCGCATCATATTCCGCCAGCGCCGCGAGATAGAGGCGCAGCGATTGCACCAGCACGGGCCGGTGCGGCATGTCCTGATAGGTCGCGATCATCCGTTCGCGGGCGACGTCCGCCGTAATCCCCGTCTTGGCAGCGGCGAGGTGCGGGGCCAGCCCGGCGGTAATCCCTGGCGCAAACATCACGCGCCCGGCAAAGCCCTGGGATCGCCGACAGGGGTGCGCCGCCCGTTCATCATCCCCGCGCAGGTCCACCACCGTTTCAATGCCCAATTGGTCGATGACGGCAAGGTCGGCGTCGCTCGCCTGTTCATGATGCGCCGACCGCCACAGCCGCCCGGTGCGCACCGTCCCGCCATCCTCCGTCGCATAGCCTCCATAGTCGCGGAAATTGTGGACGCCGGACAGGGGCAGGATGGTCTGCGCGGTCATGGTCACTCTCCCGTGAATCGTGGGCTGCGCTTGGCGACAAAGGCGTCGATGGCTTCCTTGTTGTCGCGCGTTTCGTGCGCAATCGCCTGAAAGGCCGCGCTGAGTTCCAAAATGTCGGACAGGCGGCTGTGCTGCGCCTCACGCAGCAGCCGTTTGGTCAGGCGCAGGGCGCGCGGCGGATTGCACACAATCCTCTCGGCAATGGCCATGGCGCGGTCCAGCAAGGCATCGTCGGGCACGACTTCGCTGACAAGGCCATAATCCTTTGCCTGCTGCGCGCCAAAGCGGTCGCCGGTCAGGAAAAGTTCGGCCGCGCGGGCATATCCCAATATGCGCTGCAATATCCACGCGCCGCCATCGCCGGGGACAATCCCCACCTTGATAAAGCTGCAGGCAAAGGATGCGCTTTCCGACGCAATGCGGATGTCGCAGGTACAGGCGATGTCGCAGCCCAGCCCGATGGCATGGCCGTTGACGGCGGCAATCATCGGAATTTCGCAGTCCATCAACGCGCGAATGGCCCGCTGCACCCCGCGCCGGTAATTGGCCCGGGTGCTGTCGGGCTGGTCGAGCACGCCAATGCCGGTCCGGGCCTGCATCGCCTTCAAATCGCCGCCCGCGCTGAACGCCCGGCCACTGCCGGTCAGGATGATGGCACTGACACTGCGGTCCTGCCCCAGCGCCTCCAGCGTCGCAACAATATCATCGCAGTCGGCATGGGTCGCGATCGCGTTCATGCTTTCGGGCCGCGCCATGGTCAAAATGGCAATGCGCTCGCGCCGCTCGACCGTCAAAAATCCGCCCATGTGCAAAAACCCTTTCCTGTGGGCAAAGGCTATTGCATGGCAGGCGCGTGACGCAAGCCTTCGATTTTCATCCCTTTGCGCTTCCCGATGATGCGGCGCGGATCCGGGCTGAGCTGCGCGAATGGCTGGCGCATTACGCGCCGCGAACGCCTCCGGCAAAGCGGGCGAATTGCTGGTCCGAAGCCGATCCGGCGTTCAGCCGCGCGCTGGGAACAGCGGGCTATATCGGCATGTGCTGGCCGCACCGCTACGGTGGCCGTGATGCGCATCCGCTGGCGCGCTATGTCGTAATCGAGGAATTGCTGGCGGCGGGCGCACCGGTGGCCGCGCACTGGATTGCCGACCGCCAGACGGGGCCGCTGCTGCTGAAATATGGGACCGAGGCGCAGCGCGAACGCTGGCTGCCCGGGATGGCGCGCGGGGAGATATTCGCCTGCATCGGCCTTTCTGAACCGCAGGCGGGATCGGACCTTGCCGCCGTCCGCACCTCGGCGCGGGCGACCGATGGCGGATGGCGCGTCAATGGCCAGAAAATCTGGACCAGCGGGGCGCATTACAGCCAGGTCATTCTGGCCCTGGTGCGCACTGAGGAGGGCAGCGCGCGCAATGCGGGCCTGTCGCAGCTGTTGATCCCGATGGACACGCCAGGGATCAGCGTCCGGCCCATCACCGACATGGCCGGGCGACAGGATTTCAACGAAATCTTCTTTGACGATGTGCTGGTCCCGCACGATGCGCTGGTGGGAACCGAGGGGCAGGGCTGGGCGCAGGTCACCGCCGAACTGGCGCTCGAACGGTCGGGGCCCGAACGCTATCTGTCGAGCCATGCGCTGTTGGTGGCCCTGATCGACGCTGCCAAGCACAGCGGCGATGCGAAGCTGGAGCCGTTGATCGGCGAACTGGTGGCGGAGATGTGGACGCTGCGGGCGCTGTCGCGCTCCACCGCGGCAAAGCTGGCCGCAGGGCTGGACCCGATGGTGGAGGCGTCCATTGTCAAGGAGCTCGGCAATGCGTTTGAACAGGACATGCCCCGGCGGGTGCAGGCGGTGCTGGCGCTGAATTGGTCCGATGACGACGATCTGTCCGCGGTGCTGCGTGCGCTGCTGATTGCCAGCCCGAGTTTCAGCTTGCGCGGCGGCACGCGCGAAATTGTCCGCGGCATTATCGCGCGTGGGCTGGGCCTGCGATGAGCGCGCTGCGCGAACAGCTGTGCGACACGGCGCGTGCCGTTTGCGCGGCGGGCCGCGCCGAGGCCTTGGCCGAGGCGGGCTTTGGCCTGTTGCTGGTGAGCGAAGATGCGGGCGGCTTCGGCGGTGATTGGGGCGATGTGGCCGCCGTGATGCGCATTGCTGGCGGGCTGAACCCGTCGCTGCCGGTTGCGGACATCATCTTGGGCGCGCGGCTTGATACGGAGCCGTGGCGCGCCTTTGCCGCCGTCTGCCTGAGCGCTGGTGCGCTCAACCAGGCGCTGGCGCTCGCCATTGCCCATGTCAACATGCGCGAACAGTTTGGCAGGCCCCTGGCGAAGTTTCAGGCAGTGCAGCAGGCGCTGGCCCAGCTGGCCTGCGAAACGGCGGCGGTGGACGTCGCTGCGGCCAGCCTGGCGGATCGGCTCGACCGGGTGGGCGGCGATCTGGATGCGGCCATGTTTGAGCTGGCCGCCGCCAAGTGGCGCACCAACCGCGCGATCGGCGTCGGAACGGCCATCGCGCATCAAGTGCATGGGGCCATTGGCTTTACGGCGGATTATCCGCTGCACCGTTTTACCACCGCCCTTATCCGCTGGCGCAGCGAGGGCGGCAATGATGCCCATTGGGCCCAGCTTTTGGGCGCGATGGCGGTGCCGCTGGGTGGTGCGGGGCTATGGGCGGAGCTGACCGCGCGCAGCGATTGAGCCTCAGCCGACGACGCCCGCCGCCTTCAGCGCGGCGATCTGGGCCGCGTCATGACCGATGCTGGCGAGCAGCGCATCGCTGTCTTGCCCCGGCGGTGGCGGCGGGACAGGACGGGCGGCCACGGTCGCCGAATAGCGTGGGGCCGGGGCAGGCTGGGTGACGCCGCCCACCTCCACAAAAGTCGCGCGTTCGGCATTGTGCGGATGGTGCGGCGCTTCGGCCAGCGACAGCACAGGGGCAAAGCACACATCGCTGCCCTCCATCAGCGCGCACCAATGATCGCGCGGCTTTGCCGCGAACAGCGCGGCGAGCTTTTCCTTGAGCGCGGGCCACTGCGCGGGGACCATTTGCAGGTCAAAATCCGGGTCGTCCGCCAATCCGGTCAGCGCGCGCAGCTGCGCATAGAATTGCGGCTCAATCGACCCGATGGAGATGAATTTGCCATCAGCGCAGACATAAGTGTCATAAAAATGCGCCGCGCCATCGAGCAAATTGGTGCCGGGTTCATCACGCCAGCGGCCCATGCCGTAAAAGCCCCAGGTCATGGCCGACAGGGTGGCCGATCCGTCGGTCATGGCACAGTCGATCACTTGGCCCTCCCCCGAGCGCTGCGCATGCAGGAGCGCGGCAGCCATACCAAAGGCCAGCATCATCCCGCCGCCGCCAAAATCGCCGATATAGTTGACGGGCGGGACGGGCCGTTCGCCGGCGCGGCCGATGGTGTGGAGCGTGCCCGACAGCGCGATATAGTTGATGTCATGGCCCGCCGCCTGCGCATAGCTGCCAAATTGGCCCCATCCCGTCATCCGGCCATAGACGAGCGCGGGATTGTCGGCGATCAGCACGTTCGGGCCCAGGCCCAGTCGCTCCATCACCCCGGGCCGAAAGCCTTCGATCAGCCCATGCGCGGTGGCACATAGCGCGCGCGCCACCGCAACCGCATCCGGCTGCTTCAAATCGAGCAGCAGCGATTTGCGGTTGCGCAGCAGCGGGTCGCGCGGGTCCAGCACGCTGCCCGGGCGGTCGATGCGGATCACCTCTGCGCCATGGTCCGCCAGCATCATCCCGCAAAAGGGACCGGGACCGATCCCGGCAAATTCGATGATGCGAATGCCCTGCAACGGACCAGCCATGTCTCTCTCCTACTTCCCGCTGCGCAGGCTAACCCGCGCTTTACGTAAACGTCAATTCGTTACGAGGAAATAGCGTTGGCGCGCGGGGCTGGGGTTGCTGAGTTCGATGCGATATCGCTGCGTGAACAGCGCCAGCCATTTGCATTCGCCGGGCGGCGGCCCGCTTTCCTGGCAAATGGTCTTGCCGCCAGGATCGCTGATGGTCAGGGCCATGGGCGTTCGCGCCGGACTGCTCAGCACGATGTGCGCGGTCTTTCCGGCCATGAACAGTTGTTCCAGCGTTTTGCGCTGTCCCGGTTCGATCCAGCCGCTGCGATAGGCAGGGCCCAGCACGCGGCCGCGTTCGGGCAGGAAGGTGGCACCGCCACCGATGGCCTCTGCCCGCCATTGTTCAACAGGATTGTCCTCGCTGTCTGGCAGGGTCCGCACCGCCATGCGGTCGAGCCCGCGAAGCGCCTCCAGCCGGGTCGCTGGCGTCGCGGCAGGGTCGTCCGCCATCGCCAGCCACTGCGCCGCGCGCGCCACGGGATCAACGGCCAGCGGGTCGACAGGCAGCGGCGCTGAGGCGATGGGCGCAGGGGCCATGCTGCACCCCGCCAGCAACAGCGGCGCCATGGCAAGGCAGAGGGCAGGGCGGGTCATGCCACAGGCTCCGGCTCCACGCGAAATCTGGTGCCGGGATGGGCATCCTCGGCGTGGAGGGTCAGGCCATGGCGTTCGGCAATGGCGCGGGCCAGCGCCAGGCCCAGCCCATGCCCGCCGCGCGTGCCATGCACAGCACCGCGCCGAAAGCGTTCAAACAGATGCGGCCGCACCGCCGGATCGATGCCGGGGCCATTATCCTCGACCATCAGCAGCGGGCCTGGCGCAACCGTCAATATGACCGTGCCGCCTGCGGGCACATATTTGCTGGCATTGTCGAGCAGGTTCGACAGCAGCCGGGTCAGCTGCATCGCTTCGCCCTCCATCACCACATCGGGCGTGATCGCTGCCGCCAGATTAAGATCGCTTTCTTCAAAACTCGGCTGATACAGCTCAACCAACTCGCGCGCCAGCGCCGACAGATTGACGCTGGTCAGCCCCGTCGGGTCCCCGCGCCGCGCCTCGCTGGCCGCAATGTCGAGCAGCGAGTCGAGCAGGGCGGCAATGCTGCGAATATCGCGCCGCGCGGATTCAATCTGGCCTTGGACCGCAGCTGCATCGCTCCCCCCGCGCAGTGCCGCGACAAGCCGGTTGTCGAGGTGCATCAGCGGGGTGCGAACCTCGTGCGCCACATGGTCCGACATGTGCCGGTGCAGTTCGGCAAGCCGGTTGGCCCGGCCAATCAGGTCGGCGCTGGTTTGGGCCAGCAGGGCAATTTCGTCGCGCGCGGGCCCCGCTTCCCCGGCCAGCGCCAGCGCGCCGCCATCGCTATGCTGCAGGGCCAGGGTGATGCGCGACAAGCGGCGCAGCAGCGCCTTGCCCGCAAAATGGGCCAGCGCCAGCGCCGCAATCCAAATCCCCAGCGCCACCGACGCAAAGGTCCAACCCAGCTGGCGCAACTGGGCCTGGTCGCTGGTATAATCGCGCGCGACGAGCAGGCGAAGTGTCGGGGACAATAAAGTCGCGCGCGCAAACACCGGGCCCGCCCCGGACAGGGTGATATAGCCGCTTTCCGACCGGCTGGCCGCCAGCGCGGGCCATGGCCGCACAGGGCCCACCAGCGTTCGTCCCGTGGCGTCGGCGAGCAGATAATGGGCGCGCCGCCCCTCGCTAACGGTCAACGCCTGGCGATCGCGCAGGCGAGCGATCAGTTCCGCCTCGCCGCCGCTGGCATAAATGTCGGCCAGCCCGGCAATATCGGTATCGACGGCAGTGGTCAGCGACCGAGTGATGGCGGCGCTCGTCACCCAATGAACCGCACCATAAAGCGCGGCGAGCGCGATCAGCGACAGCAGCGCCGTGCCCATCACCAGCCGCCGGACCAGCGGTCGTTCGACCGGCGGCTTCATCGCGCGGCGCGCGTCATTGGCCGGTGGTCAGGCGATAGCCCGACCCCCAGATGGTTTCCAGCGCGGGCGAGGCAAAGCCGTCCTCCAGCTTTTTGCGCAGCCGGCCAATGTTGACATCCACGACATTGGTTTGCGGATCGAAATTCATGTTCCACACATCGCGCAGCAGCATGTCGCGCGTCACCACCTCGCCAGCATTTTCCATGAAATAGCGGAACAGCTCAAATTCCTTGGGGCTGAGCGCGATATGGACGTTGGCGCGAAACGCCGTCCGCGCCTTGATATGGCATTCAAATGCGCCGTAGATGATGATCGCACTATGCACCCGCCCCGCCGCGCGGCGGTGCAGCGCCTTGACCCGCGCCGCCAGTTCTTCGGGTTCATAGGGTTTGGCCAGATAATCGTCGACGCCTGCCTCCAGCCCCTCGATCCGGTTCGCGCTGCGCGCCAGGGCGGACAGCATCAGCACGGGCGTATCCACCCCCGCCGCGCGCAACCGCGCGATCACGGTCAGCCCGTCCATATCGGGCAACATGCGGTCCAATATCACCACGTCAAAGGCCTGGCTGGCGGCCCGCCGCAGCCCGGCCTCGCCCGTGCTTTCCCATTGGATATGGTCGCCCGCGCGGTGCAGATGGTCGATCACCGCATTGGCCGATTGCGCGTCATCCTCGACCAGCAACAGCGACAGGCCCGTCATGGGCGGCAAGGGCAAAGCGGCGTCATCGACCAGCATAGTTTCGCTTTCGCGGCAGATAGGCAAGGGCGAAGTGTTGAAAACCAGCCGGGGCGCAACTGCCTGGCAATTGCGCCCCGGGGGTCTCCATCGGGGTCTGCTGGGTCGCTATCGCAGATCCTCGACCGAAACCCATCCTTGCGTGCCGAAGCTGTCTTTTACTTCGACAAACAATCCTTCGCGCTTGCCCGTCGGGGTCAGCGTCGTGGCGGCGCGCAGTGCGCGCAGCACGGGCGCATCGCTGGCGGGTGCGCCGAGCATTTTGGTGTCCACTGCAACGGTGGCGACCGGCGCGGGGCTGCTTGCCGCCTGCGTTGCCACCACCGCCGGGCGGGGGGCGGCTGCCAGCGCCGCGCCCTGGCCGACCACGCCGTTAAAGGCTCTGATAAAGGCCTCCGTGAGCAATTTGCCGTCGCCGGAGCTGGCATAGCCCGCCGCACCCGCCGCTGCGGACCAGCCGCCACCACCGCCAAAGGTCAGGCTGGTCTTGCGCGCTTCGCCACTGCCTGCGACGATGGTCATGCCATTGGCGGGGCTGATGACGCGGATGCCAGCGGCGACGGTTTTCTTCTTGCCGCCCAGCCCGCCGAACATGCCCAAAATCGCGCCGCCGCCCGGTACCCCGCGCAGCAGGCCGCTGGCGGCGCCAGAACGCACCAGTCCTTCGACCGCCGCGCCCTTCGCCATTTCAATGCCCTTGTCGACCTCTTCCTTGTCGCCCGCGATGACGTTCATCAGAAAGGTCGCGGGCGTGCCGCTCGCCATATTGTGGATGGTGAAGCAGCCGGATTCGGTCGCCATGGCCGCGATCAATTCGCGCGGGCTGCCCAGTCCGAATTTGGTCCATCCCTGGGTGTCGCCATCGACCACCGCGATGCTGCCCAAGCTGGCGTCGCATTTGGCAAGCTCCAGCGGGGCCTCCTTGGTCTTGGCGGCGGCAGGGCTGATCGTGGCCATGGACAGGGCGATCATCGTCGTGGTGCAAAGCAGGTGGCGAATTCCGGTCATGCGTCCCTCCCGGGTTTGAGTTGACGACCCATGGGTTAGGGGAGGGCGCGCGGGCCGCCCACACACAGCTGTTGTCAGGGGAATGACAAATGCTGTTAGTTGCTGGCGGTCAGGCCGCTGGACGGGGCGGCCCCGGCGTGGCTAAGGGTGACGATGACAAGCGATGGTGGGAGCGGCGGCATGAGCGAGACAGTCTATCCGGTGCCGGTGGATTTTGCGGGTCCGCACTCGCTGACCGACGAAGACTATCGGCGGCACTATGCCGAGGCGCGCGCCGATCCCGACGCCTATTGGCGGCGCGAGGCGCAGCGGCTGGACTGGATGCAGCCCTTTTCGCAGGTGAGCGACTGGAGCTTTGACGCTGCCGATTTTCGCATCAGCTGGTTTGGCGACGGCGTGCTGAATGTCTCGGTCAACTGCCTCGACCGGCATTTGGCGACGCGCGGCGACCAGACTGCCATCATTTTTGAGGGCGATGCGCCCGGCGAAGGCCGCCGGATCAGCTTCCGTGAACTCCACGGCGAAGTGTGCCGCTTTGCCAATGTGCTGAAATCGCGCGGGGTGGGGAAGGGCGACCGGGTCACCCTCTACATGCCCATGATCCCGGAAGCCGCCATTGCAATGCTCGCTTGCGCGCGCATCGGGGCGATCCACAGCGTGGTCTTTGGCGGATTTTCGCCCGACAGCCTGGCGGGGCGCATTCAGGATTGCGATTCGCGGCTGGTGGTGACGGCGGACGAAGGGGTGCGCGGCGGCAAGATTATTCCGCTAAAGGCCAATGTGGACCAGGCCTTGTCCAGCTGCCCCAGCGTGGACAGCGTGATTGTGGTGGCGCGCACCGGGGCCGATGTCCCCATGATCGCGGGCCGCGACGTCGCCTATGCCGAGGCGCGCGCCGCTGCCTCCCCCGATTGCGCACCGGAACCCATGGGTGCGGAGGACCCGCTGTTCATCCTCTACACCTCCGGATCCACCGGCAAGCCCAAGGGCGTGCTGCACACGACCGCAGGCTATTTGCTGTGGGTCGCGAAAAGCTTTGCCGAGGTGTTTGATTATCGCGAGGGCGAAATTTTCTGGTGCACCGCCGATGTCGGCTGGGTGACCGGGCACAGCTATGTCGTCTACGGGCCGCTCGCCAATGGGGCGACGACGGTCATGTTCGATGGCGTCCCCAACTATCCTGACCATGGTCGGTTCTGGGAGACGTGCGACCGGCTGGGCGTCAATATCTTCTACACCGCGCCGACGGCACTGCGCGCCTTGATGCGCGAGGGCGATGGGTGGGTAAAGGCGCATCGCCGCACCAGCATCCGCCTGCTGGGCACGGTGGGCGAGCCCATCAATCCCGAGGCATGGGAATGGTATCACCGCGTGGTGGGCGATCGCCGCTGTCCGATTGTCGACACCTGGTGGCAGACCGAAACGGGCGGCGCGCTGATCGCTCCCTTGCCATCGGCCACGCCGCTGAAGCCAGGAAGCGCGACGCGGCCATTGCCCGGGGTTGTGCCGCAGCTGGTCGATGGCGAAGGGCGCGTGCTGGAGGGCGCGGCGAGCGGCAATTTGTGCCTGACCGCGAGCTGGCCGGGCCAGATGCGCACCGTGTGGGGCGATCATGAGCGTTTCTTCCAAACCTATTTCACCACCTACCCCGGCAAATATTTCACCGGGGACGGCTGTCGCCGCGACGAGGATGGCTATTATTGGATCACGGGCCGCGTCGATGACGTCATCAATGTCTCGGGCCACCGCATGGGCACTGCGGAAGTGGAAAGCGCGCTCGTCGCCCACCCCAAAGTGGCCGAAGCCGCTGTGGTCGGCATGCCGCACGCCATCAAGGGGCAGGGCATTTATGCCTATGTCAGCCTGAATGTAGGGGAAGCGGAGAGCGAGGCGCTGCGGTCCGAACTGCGCGACTGGGTGCGCCGCGAAATTGGCCCGATTGCCGCCCCCGATGCCATTCAATTCGCCCCCGGCCTGCCCAAGACCCGCAGCGGCAAGATCATGCGCCGCATCCTGCGCAAGATTGCCGAAAATGACGTTACCAATTTGGGCGATACATCGACGCTGGCCGATCCGTCGGTCGTCGCGTCGCTCGTCGCCAACCGTATTGCCGCTGCATCGTAAAGGAGTTCTTCTATGACCAACTTGCCCGCCACCAACCTGACCATGATGTCCGAAATCAAGGACAGCGGTGTCCTGGACATCAGTCTGGTTCCTGTGCCCATGCCCACGCCCAAGCCGCACGAGGTGCTGGTGAAGGTGCTGGCCACGCCGATCAACCCGTCCGACCTGGGGCTGCTGGTCGGGGCCGGTGATGTGGCACAGGCGGCGGCAGAGGTGCGCGACGGACGGCCCGTCATCACCGCGCCGGTGCCGCCTGCCGGGCTGCGCGCGATGGCCGGGCGGCTGAATGAAGCCATGCCGATTGGCAATGAAGGGTGCGGCCTTGTGGTCGCGGCGGGCGACTCGGCTGAGGCCCAGGCGCTGCTGGGCAAGACGGTCGCGATGCTGGGCGGGGCCATTTACGCCGAATATCGCTGCCTGCCGGTGCAGATGTGCATGGTTTTGCCCGATGGCACCGATCCTGAGGATGGGGCGTCCTGTTTCGTCAATCCGCTGACCTCGCTGGCATTTACCGAAGTGATGAAGGCCGAAGGGCATAGCGCCATCGTCCACACCGCCGCGGCGTCCAACCTGGGGCAAATGCTGGTGAAAATCTGTGCGCAGGACGGCATCCCGCTGGTCAATATCGTCCGCAGTCCGGCGCAGGTGGATTTGCTCAAAGCCATCGGCGCGACGCATGTGCTCGACAGCAGCAGCGCGACGTTCCGCAGCGATCTGGTCGCGGCGCTGACCGAGACGGGGGCGACCATTGCCTTTGATGCCATCGGCGGCGGCACGCTGGGCGGTCAGATATTGGCGGCAATGGAACAGGCGGCGGTCGCGCGGATGGCGAGCTATAGCCGTTATGGTTCCGACAGCTTCAAACAGCTCTATATCTACGGCGCGCTCGATCTGGGGCCGACCAGCTTTGCCCGCAGCTTTGGGTTCAGCTGGTCGATTTCCGGATTTCTGTTGACCTCCTTCCTGCAAAAGGCGGGCATGGAGACGGTGATGCGGATGCGCCAGCGGGTGGTGGATGAGCTGACCACCACCTTCAAAAGCCATTACAGCCACCGTATCAGCCTGACCGAGGCGCTCGATGTGGCCACGCTGCAAGCCTATAATGCCAAGCGGACCGGGGAAAAATATCTCATCCGCCCGCACGGATAGGACGGGTCAGCGGGCCACGCGGTCGATGAAGGCTGTGAGCGCACCGGTCGCGGCGGGCCCGCCTTCCATCGGGGTCCAATGGCCGACGCCATCGAGGCGCACTATCTGTGCCGTTGGTGCGCCTGCCTGAAATTGGTCGATGAAGCGGGGCAAGAAGGTCTGGTCGTCATTGCCCCACATCAGCAGCGCGGGGACGGTCAGCGGCGTGCCCCGGCGCGGCCAATAATCGCCATCGGCTATGGCCGCGAACGGCGGGATATTGGCCCGATACCAGTTCATGCCGCCGTCCATGGCCAGCGGGTCAGCCACGGCCGCACGAAATATTGCGCCTGCCGCTGCGCTCAGCTTGCCTGCGCTGAGGAGGGGGCCATAGGCCTGCTGAAAAATGGCGGCGGCCAGCCCGCGTGCCCGGATATCGGCCAGCGTGAGCGCGCGGAAGGATTGCATATAGCCCGACCGGGCCTGCTGCTCCGGATCGCTGCGCACCAGGTCGAGAAACTGGTTATAGGGCGGGGCGCTCAGCCCGGCGACGCCGCGCAACCGATGCGGCCACGCCTCGGCAAAGGCAAAGGCCAGCGCCGCGCCCCAATCATGGCCGACCAGGGTAAAGGGCCGCCTGCCACCCAATTGGCGTGCCAGCCCCTCAAGCTGCGCGGCGAGCGCCGGAACGCGATAGGGTTCCAGACGGCTGGGTTTGCCCGTCAGGTTCGCACCCAAGCCATCGACGGCCACCACGCGGTAGCGCGACTTCAGCGCCTCCATCTGGTTGAACCAGCAAAACCAGAAGCTGGGAAAGCCGTGATAGAGAATGACCAGCGGGCCGCGCCCGGCTTCGACATAATGGAGCCGCGTGTCGCCCGCCCCGAACCAGCCTTCGCGATAGCCAATCGGGCCCGACCGGATGCGGTTGGCATAGGCGACAGCGGGATCGCTGGTCGCACGCGCATGTCCCGTCCGGACCAGTGATAGGGCGAGCAGGGGAAGGGGCAGGAAGGTCCGGCGATCCATGGCGCACCCTAACACTATTGTATTGAGCGTCAATAAAGCTAGACTGGGCAGGCTATGGAAACAGGATGGCGCGGCATGAAACGGGTCCGCTTGACGATGGGCAGGGGTGCAGCGCCGGTGGCGGCGGGCGCATTGGGCCTGCTGGCGCTCACTGGGTGCAGCGCAGGGGCCAGTCTTTCGCCCGACGATGTCGCCAAGGCCGAGGCGCTCTACGCCGCCAATTGCGCGTCATGCCACGACGCCGACGATCCCGCCGCCCCCAACCGCACCGCGCTGCGCAGCCGGACGCCAGAGGCGATTTTGGCTTCGCTGGAATCCGGGCTGATGCGCGAACAGGGCAAGGCGCTGACTGGGGAGGAGCGCCAGCTGCTCGCCACCTATCTGGGCGGGGGTGCGCGCACCATTGCCGGGCGGCCGTGCAAGGCCGATCTGAAGCTGGCGGGCCCGGCGTTGTGGAACGGCTGGGGCAATGGCGCGGCCAATGCCCGGTTTCAGCCCGCAGCGGCGGGCGGCATTACGCCGGGCAATGTCGGCTCGCTTGAGCTGAAATGGGCATTTGGCTTTCCGGGTGCCGCGCGCGCCCGGTCGCAGCCGGTGGTCACGCGTGAGGCGCTGTTCACTGGCAGCCAGGATGGCCGCGTCTATGCCCTGGGACTGGCCGATGGCTGCATCTGGTGGACCTATGATGCGGGCAGCGAAGTGCGGGTTTCGCCGACGCTGGGTCCTGACAAGATGGGCAAGCCGGAGCGGCTCTATTTCGGCGATTTCGATGCCGTGGTGCACGCGCTCGACGCGCGCACGGGCAAGTTGCTGTGGAAACGGTCGGTGCGCGATCATCCCGCCGGGACGATTACAGGATCGCCGACGCTGCACGGTGACCGACTCTATGTGCCGCTGTCATCGACCGAAATTGTCAGCGCGATGGATGATGCCTATGGCTGCTGCACCTTTCGCGGCGGGGTCGCGGCGCTGGATGCGCGCACGGGCAAGCCGCTGTGGCGGGTCTATACAACCGATGTCGCCCGGCGCGCCGGGGTCAACCGGCTCGGCAAGCCAGCCTTTGGCCCGTCGGGGGCACCGGTCTGGTCACCGCCGACTGTCGATGCGGCGCGCGGCCTGGTGTATTTCGGCACGGGTGAGAATTATTCCTCGCCCGCCAATGACAAGAGCGATGCCATTATCGCGGTTGACGCCGCGACGGGCCGCATCCGCTGGGTCCGCCAACTGCTGGCGGGGGATGCGTGGAACGGCGCGTGTCTCAAGACCGACAGCCGGGCCAATTGCCCGCGTGAAGATGGCCCTGACCTCGACATTGGTGCACCGCCCATTCTGGCCAAGTTGGCGGATGGCGGCGATATTCTGCTCGTGGGACAGAAATCGGGCCTCATCTTTGGCATTGATCCCGATAGCGGTGCGGTCCGCTGGCAACAGCGCGCCGGCATGGGTGGGTTCAATGGCGGCATTCATTGGGGCATGGCAAGCGATGGGCCGACGCTGTTCGTGCCGATTGCCGACACGCCGGGCGGCAAGGCTCCCGTTGGTCCGCCGCGCCCTGGCATTCATGCCTATGCCAGCGCGACCGGCAAGCCGCTGTGGAGCGTGATTGAACCGCCGCTGTGCCCCGCGCGCGATTTCAAATGCGAAACCGCCTTTTCGGCTCCGCTGACGCTCAGCAATGGCCTGATTTTCGGCGGCACCCATAATGGCAAGCTGCGCATTTATGCGAGCGGCGATGGGCGTTTGCTCTGGTCGTTCGATACGCTACGCGACTTCATGACCGTCAATGGCGTCAAGGCGCGCGGCGGCAGCATCGACAGCGCCGGGCCCGTAGTTGCGGGGGGGCATGTGATCGTCAATTCCGGTTACGACAAATTCGGACTGATTGGCGGGAATGTGCTGCTGGTCTTTGCGCCCAAGCGGAGCGCCGCACCATGAAGATGATGGCGCGAAGCGGCATCGGCGAAGGGCTGTGGCTGGCGATGCTCATGGCGGTGGCGGCGCTGGTGCCGGGCACCGTGCAGGCACAAGGCGGCGGCGAGGTCCGCGCCATGGCCGACGCGCCGGTGCTGGGCATTCAACAGGTGACAATGACCGTAAGCGACATTGACGCGACCATCGCCTTTTACCGCCAGGCCATCCCGATCACCGTGGTGCGCCGGTTCCGCATGCCAGGATCGCGCTTTCCCGCTGCCTTGCTGGCGCGTCCGGCAGGGCGTGTTGATGTGGCTATATTGGCGCTGCCCACCGGGCATATTCAGCTGCTCGATTTTGCGCCTGGCCGCGATGCTGCGCCCAGCAGCATGCCGGTGATTGGCCCGGGCTACACCCACATCTGTTTTCAATCGGGGGCGCAGGATGCGGCCATTCACCGGTTCAAGGCGGCGGGGCTGGCCATCGTGTCGCGCTTTGGCCATCGTGACGGGGTTGACCTTGGCGGCTATGGCGTCCGCTATGCCTATGGCCGCGATCCGGACGGGATCATGATCGAAACCGAAACTTTGGACAAACCCAAGCGCAGCGAGGCGGCGTGGATGACCCACATCGCCAATGCCGTGCATGACCGCGATGCCATGCTGGCCTTTTATGGCAAGCTGACCGGCAAGGCACCGCACCGGACGATCGAGGCGGAAAAGAACCCCCGGCTGGACGATATCGCCGCCATTGATGGCCTGGCGCTGCGGGGCGGCTGGATCAATGCGGGCAATATGGACATAGAGGTGTGGGAATATCGCCAGCCGCGCACTCCTGCGCCGGGGGGCAAGCGCACGCTTGATACCATCGGCTATGCCTATTTCGCGCTGGAGGTGCCTGACCTTGCCCAGGCGCGCGAGCGGCTGCGCGCGCAATCCATTGCGACCATTGGCCCGGTTCGCGACATCGGCGGCTGGCAGACCCAGTTTCTGCATGACCCAGAGGGCAATGTGGTGGCGCTGGTGCAGCGCGGCCGTGCGCCGTCCGCTGAATCGGTTCGGGCGCTGCGGTAATGGCACTGGCTGGCGTCAACCGATCCATGGCACACCGCGCAAACCCCGTGCGGCGGCGGCTCAATCCCGAAATGCGCCGGTCGCTGATCCTGGATCACACCGCCGACATGGTGGCGCGCGATGGTGTCGCATCGCTCAGCATCGAGAATATCGGGCGTGAGGCCGGGATCAGCAAATCGCTGGTCTATGCCTATTTCCCCAATTTGACCGATTTGCTGCGCGCGCTCTATCAACGCGAGATGCGGCGGCTGCGGCGGGCGCAGCATGAGGCTGCGGCCAATGCCCGGACCTTTGAAGATTTGGTGCGCTCGGTCACCCATGTCTATCTTCACTATATCCATGATCGCGGCTTGATTATCGAGCGGTTGCAGGCCGAACCCCGGGTGAGCGAGACGCAGGACCCCACCGATTTTGGCCGCGACATTGCGGTCGATTATCTGACCGACATTGTCATCCGCCAATTTGGCTTGCCCGCCGAGATAGCGCGCGCCGCCACGGACATCAGCTTTGGCTTGCCAGCCTCCGCTGGTTCCTATCTCCACCGCCATGGGATGGATTTGCAACAGCTGGAGGACCTGACCGTGACGATGATCATCGGCACCTTTGCCGAGGTCAAGGCCGCGTTTGACGCCAAGGCCGGACAACAGGCAGTGACGCGGCGCCTATAGCGGGAAAATGGTGTGGCCCCCGTCCAGCACCACGCATTGCCCGGTCATGAAGCGGCTTTCGCGCGAGGCCAGAAAGACCGCTATCCCCTCCATATCTTCCAACTGCCCAATCTCTCCCGCTGCGGCGCGGCGCTTGCAGGCGTCCTGGAAATACTGCGGCGTATCCAGCGACATTTCGGTTTCGATAAAGCCGGGCAGGATGGCGTTGGCCTGAATCCCCGCGCGGCCATATTCGATGGCCAGTGACCGCACCAGCCCCTGCACCGCTGCCTTGGTGGTCGAATAGCCGCTGCTTTGCGGGATGCCGATAATCCCGGCAATGGAAGAGGTGACGATCAGCTTGCCCGGTGCCTTGCGCGCCAGCCAATGGTGGATGGCGGGGCGAAAGCAGGCAATGACGCTGCCGACGTTTAACGCCGTGGTGCTGTGCCAATCGGCATCGCTCATCCGGTGAAAGGGGCCGCGCACCCCCGATCCGCCCGCATTGGCAAAGACGCTGTCGACATGGCCATATTCCTCCACCGTGGCGGTAAAGGCTGCGTCACAGGCGGCGCTGTCGGTGACGTCGCATTGCATGGCGGTGGCGCGTCCGCCCATCGCCGTCAGCGCGGCGACGGCGGCGGCATTTTTCTCCGCATTCCGGCCCCAGATGGCGATGCTGGCCCCGGCCTTGACCAAGCCGCGCGCCATGGCGAGGCCCAGCCCGCCATTGCCGCCGGTGATGAGCGCGACATGGTCCGACAGGTCGAAAATGGGGGCATGAGGCATGGCGCGCAATCCTTTGCAATCGGCCCTTGGGGCCGGAAAGCCGTGCAATTGTCATTTATTGCAGAAGCCGTCAATAAAAGTCGGTTGGGCTCGCGAGCGCGGTGGATCAATCGCGCCGGTCAGCCGTCCAGGCGGCTAGGCATAGGTCCACCGCGCGGGCAATATGCGCGGCAATGTCGTTGCCCGTCATGCGCGGCAGGCCCAGTTCAACGGGCATCATCGGCTTGGATCGCCACAATGCCAGCAGATCGCCCGCCGCCAGCATAGGATCATCGACCGGCAGCGCGAGCCGTTCGATGATGCGGGCCAGCCGTTGCTGCGTCGGCAATATGGCCGCAGCATGAAACAGACCGCCCAGCTGCGGGGACCGCTCCCGCTCTGCCACGATCAGCCGGTGCATGGACAGCGCATCGGGGTGGAGGATGAGGGCGAGAAAGGCATGGCCAAATTCGATGAGCGCTGCGCGGGGCTCACCCAGCGGCAGTGTCAGGTCCGACGCCTGTGCCAGCATCGCGTTGCAACGCGCGACAATCGCGCTCGCAAACAGCTCATCCTTTGACCCGAAATGGCGATAGGCGGTCAGTTTTGACGTCCCCGCCGCGCGCGCCACGGCATCCATTGACGTTGCCGTAAAGCCCTTTTCCGCAAACAGCCGCTGCGCCGCGGCCAATATCGCGCTGCGTTTGGCTGGGTCGGGCGGGCGGCCCGCCGAGCGGCTGGATGGCGCCTTGGATTGCATGGCCAAAGGGGCCTAGCATTTGTGAACTGACAAGTATAGTTATAGTCGCGACTCACGGATGTCTCCCCATGGCCGGAGTATGCTATGCCGTTTCGATTGGCCGCTTTTCTGGCTCCTGTGGCGATGTTGGCGCTGGCCGGATGCGCGTCCGAAACCGCCGCGCCCAAGGTCGATACCAAATCCGCCAAGCCCATTGCCGTGGGCGTCACAACCGTCGGGCTTGCCGCCGCCGGGGATGGTCCGTTGGTCAGCGGCACGGTGCGCGCGCGGCAGGAAGCCAATTTGGCTTTTGCCGTTCCGGGCCGTTTGTCGCGGATCACCGTCAATGAGGGCGACCGTGTTGCGCGCGGGCAAGTGCTGGCGCAGCTGGAGCCAGTCGAGGTCGATGCTGGTGCCGCCGCCGCCCGCGCCGAATTGGTGCGCGCTGAGGCCGATCTCGCCCGCCAGCGTGAGCTGTTTGCCAAGGGATGGGTCGCCAAGGCGCGGATTGACGCCGCCGAGGCCACCGCCAGCGCGGCGCGGGCGCAGGTGGCGTCGCGCAGCTTTGCCCAGCGGTATGCCCGCATTGTCGCCCCGGCTAGCGGCGTCGTGCTGGCGCGCACCGCTGAGGCGGGGCAGATTGTGGCGGCGGGCACCCCCATATTGACGGTCAGCCAGGCGGGCGGCGGCTATGTGCTGCGCGTCGCGCTGACCGACGGCCAATTGGCGGCGCTGCGCGTTGGGCAAATGGCCAGCGTCACGCTGCCCGCGCTCAGCCGCACTCCGGTGGCGGCGCGGGTCATCGAACTGGGTGGGCGCGGCGACGCGCGAACCGGGACGTTTGAGGCCGAGCTGGCGCTGCCCCCGCTGGCCGCCTTGCGGTCAGGGATGCTGGGCGAGGCGCGGCTGCCGGCCACCGCATCGGCAACCGCACTGGCCGTTCCGGCAAGCGCCGTGTTCCAGGCGCGCGCCGATGAAGCCTTTGTCTTTGTTGTCGATGACCAGAGCAAGGCCCGCGCACGGCGGATTGCCATTGGCCGCATCACCAACCGCGATGTGGAGGTGCTGACCGGCCTGACGGCGGGTGACCGGGTCATCGCCGGGGGCCTCGCCCGCGTCCGCGAAGGGGTGACCGTTGCCCCCCGGGCAATGGCGGCGGCTGCAGGCGGCGCGCAGTGAAGTTCATCGATTTTGCCATCACCCGGTGGCAGATAACGCTGGTGCTGTTCGCTCTGATGGCTGCGCTGGGCATCACCTCGCTCAGCAGCATTCCGCGCTCGGTCGATCCACATTTCCCCATTCCCGTGGTCGTCGTGCTGGCCGTCCAGCCCGGTGCCGATCCGGCGGATATGGAACAGACCATCGCCAAGCCCATCGAGGATGTGCTGCGCGGGCTGGATGATATCGAGGATATCACCTCCACTTCGGGCGATGGCTTTGCGACCATCATCGCCGATTTCGACTGGGGGAGCGACAGCGAGAAAAATTACGACGGCGTGGTGCGCGAGGTTAACGCCATCCGCAGCCAATTGCCGCCATCGCTGGTCCGGCTGGAATTTCGCAAGGTGCGCACCACCGAAAGTGCGGTGGTGCAGCTGGCGCTGACCAGCAACGGGGCGTCGCCGCGCCGGATGGAAAAATATGCCGACGACCTGCGCGATGAGATCAACAAGGTGGACGGCGTGCGCAACGCGCGTGTCTATGGGCTCGCCCGCCCGCAGGTGATGGTTGAACTCAATGCCGCGCGGCTGGCGCAAATGGGCATTGCGGTGACGGCGGTGGCCGATGCCCTGCGCACCGCCGGGGCCGATTTGCCGCCGGGCGCGGTGCAATCGGGCGGCAGCCGGTTCAACGTCAAGACCGACGGGGCCTTTCGCAGCCTGGACGAAGTGCGCGATGTGCCGGTGCGCGCTGTCGATGGCCGCGTCGTTCGGGTGGCCGATGTCGCGAGCGTGGCGTGGAAGCCAGCCGAATCGGTGCATCTGGCCCGCCACAATGGCAAGGACGCCATCTGGCTGACTGCCACGCAAAAGGACAATCGCGACGTGCGCAAGGTGCGCGACGCGGTGATGGGGGCGGTTGACCGCTACCGCGCGACCCTGCCGCCCGACATGCAGGTTGAACTGGTGTTCGACCAGAGCCTGGATGTGCGCGCCAAATTGCGCGTGCTGGCGCGCGATTTTTCCATCGCCGTGGCGCTGGTGCTGATCACCTTGTTGCCGCTCGGCCCGCGCGCGGCAGCGGTGGTGATGGTGTCCATCCCGCTCAGCCTCGCCATGGGTCTGCTGGGGATGCAACTGCTGGGCTTTACGCTCAATCAGCTGGCGATCACCGGGTTCATCGTCGCGCTTGGCCTGCTCGTCGATGACTCCATCGTCGTGACAGAGAATATCGCCCGCCATTTGCGGATGGGAAAGCCGCGCACGCAGGCGGCAATTGACGGGACGCGCGAAATTGCCGTCGCGGTGCTGGGCTGCACGGCGACCTTGCTCTTTGCTTTTCTGCCGCTCGTCTTTCTGCCTGAGGGGGCGGGCATGTTCACTCGCTCGCTGCCGCTGGCGGTGCTGATGACGGTGCTGGCGAGCTATATTGTCTCGATGACGATCGTGCCGTTTCTGGCGGCGCGCATCCTGCCGCTGCACGAAGCGCCGGAGGGCAACCGCTTCCTGCAGGCGGTGCAGGGGCTGATCCACAAAAGCTACGCCCCGGTGCTGCACCTCTCGCTCACGCATCCGCGCCGGGCGCTGGCGCTGTCGATGGGGCTGTGCTTTGGCGCGCTGGGGCTGGTGCCGATCATCGGAACCAGCCTCTTTCCACCCGCCGACGCGACCTATTTCCTGGTCGATGTCGAAACGCCGCAGGGATCAACGCTGGATCGCACCGACCGCGCCATACGCTATGTCGAGGATGCCATGGCCAAAGAGACGGCGATTATTGACCGGTTGGCCAATGTCGGGCGCGGCAACCCGCAGGTATTCTATAATGTCCGCGATGAAAGCGAGGCGTCGAACACCGGCAATGTGCTGGGCATATTGGCCAAATTTGAAGGTGACAAGACAGTCGCCATGTACAACCGCTTGCGCGAACAGTTCGATGCCTATCCCGATGCGCGCATCGTGCTGCGCCAGTTCCAGAACGGCCCGCCGATCGAAGCGCCGATTGCGGTTTCGGTGGTGGGCCCGGATCTGGACCGCATCCGCGACCTGTCGGCGCGGGTTGAAACCATCTTGCGCGACACGCCGGGCACCCGCGATGTGCAAAATCCCCTGGCGGTCAACCGGATTGACCTGGACCTGGGCGTGGACAGCGACCGCGCCGCCCTGCTGGGCATTGCGCCGGGAACCGTGCGGCGTGTGACGCGCCTGTCGGTCGCAGGCGAGACATCGGGGCGCTTCCGCGACAGCGAGGGCGACAGTTTCGACGTCATCACCCGCCTGCCGCGCGCGGATTTTCAGACGGTGGCGGCGCTGGACAGCATCTATGTGCCCAGCAGCAATGGCGGCATCGTCCCGCTGGCGCAGATCAGCACGCCCTTCCTGAGCAGTGCGCCCGCGCAGATCAGCCGGTATCAACAGCAACGGTCGAACACCATTTCCAGCTATATCGAAACCGGCGCGCTCAACAGCGCGGTCAGCCGCGATTTCTATGACCGGCTGAAAGCGTTGCAACTGCCCCCCGGCTATGCGCTGGAAATTGGGGGCGAGGCGCGGGCATCGGCCGATGGCTTTGCCGGCATGGGGCCCATCGTCATGCTGGCCCTGTTCGGTATCATGGCGGTGCTGGTGCTGGAATTTGGCCGTTTTCGCGAAACGGCGGTGGTGGCGGGGGTCATTCCGCTGGGCATGTTCGGCGGCCTGGTCGCGCTGCTGCTGACCGGCAACAGCCTGAGCTACAATGCGGTAATCGGCTTTGTCGCGCTCATCGGCATTGAAATCAAGAACAGCATCCTGCTGGTCGATTTCACCACCCAATTGCGCCAGCAGGGCGTCGCACTGCGCGATGCCATTGAACAGGCGGGCGAGGTTCGCTTTCTGCCTGTCCTGCTGACCAGCGTGACCGCCATCGGCGGCCTGCTCCCGCTGGCGCTGTCGGGTTCCGGGCTCTTTTCGCCGCTCGCCTGGGTGATTATTGGCGGGCTGGTATCGTCCACGCTGCTGTCGCGCGTCGTGACGCCCGTGATGTATTTGCTGCTCGTGCGCAACGCCCCGCCACCGGCTTGACGCGACCCGGCGGCCCGGCAATGGGGTGGGGCAAAGGAGTCCCAGTCCCATGCGCATGACCGATGCCGAACGCATTCCCGTGATTATCGGCGGGGGCGAGGTCAACGACCGCCCGGAGGACCCCGATGCCGGGTTGGATTCGCTGGGCCTGATGGTCGCGGCACTGCGCGAAGCGGAAAAGGATTGCCGGACCGGACCATTGCTGGCCGAAATCGACAGCCTGGCCATTGTGGATCAGATCAGCTTTCGCGCGCTGGGCAATTTGTGCGCGCCGCTGGCCGCAGCCATCGGTGCCGATCCGAAGGTGAAGTATCAATCCGACGCGCCCCATGGCGACACCCCTATCCGCCTGCTCAACGAAGCGGCGAACCGGATTGGCGCGGGCGAGATTCGACTGGCGGCCATTGTCGGCGGAGAGGCGCTGCGCACTGCCGCCGGGCGGGCGGCGAAGCGCGCGGCGGGCGAGGACAAAAGCTATAATGCCGTGCGCAAGGTGGCCACGCGGCAGGAACCCAATTATGCCCAGTCCCATGGCCTGATCGCCCCGGTTGACGTCTATCCGCTGTATGAAAATGCCGGTCGGGCCGCCTATGGCCAATCGCTGGCCGAGGCGCAGGCGGAAAGCGCGGCGATCTGGTCCGCGATGAGCGAAGTTGCCGCGCAAAATCCAGCGGCGTGGATCCGCGATCCGGTGACGGCGCAAGCGATGCTGTCGCCCGCCAATGGCAATCGGCCCATCGCCTTTCCCTATAGCAAGCTGATGGTCGCCAATGCGTCGGTCAACCAGGGCGCGGCCTTCATCGTCACCAGCCTCGCGGAAGCGCGGCGGCGCAAGGTGCGCGAGGACCGCATCATCTATGTCGGCATGGGCGCGGCGGCCAAGGAGGCGGGCAGCATCTTGAAGCGCGACCGTTATGACCGGTCGGTCAGCATGGATATGGCGATCCAGCGGACCATGGCGCTGAACGAAGTGACGGTCGACGAGCTGGACTTTGTGGAGCTTTACAGCTGTTTTCCCTGCGTCCCCAAAATGGCGCGGCGGACGCTGGGCTGGGGCCTGGATTTTCCGCTGTCGGTCGTCGGCGGGTTGACCTTTGGCGGCGGACCCATCGCCAATTATATGAGCCATGCGGTGGTGCGAATGATGCACCGGCTGCGCGACTATGGCCTCCATGGCTTTTTGTTCGCCAATGGCGGCTTTGCGACCGACAACCACTGCATCATTCTGTCCAACATGCCGATTGAAGCAGCCCACTTCCCCCAGGATTTTGACTATCAGGGGGAGGCTGACCGCGTCCGCGGCCCGGTGCCGCCGCTGGACGAAGGCTATGTCGGCCCAGCGGTCATCGAAACCTACACCGTCTTTTATGGCCGGGATGGGCAGCCGCGCGATGGCGTGGTGGTGGCGCGCACGCCCGCCGGTGCGCGCACGCTGGCGCATGTTGACGCGGGCGATGCGGACTTGATCGCTTTTCTGACCGACGGACGGGTTGAACCCGTCGGCACCGCCGGGACGATAGGAGAGGATAGCGGCGGTCGCCGCTGCTGGGCGTCAGGCGGCCAATAGCGGATTGTCGCCCATCCCAATTGCGTCGCCGCTGGCCCAGGTGCCGTGCGTGCCCGCGCAAATGCGTTCGGGCAGGATGATGGTGCACACCGGCCCGGCGCTGATGGCGCGCGCGTCGTAAATGACGCACTCGCTGCGGTCCTGCACCACATCGCTGATGAAGGTGATGACATAGCCGTCATCCTCTTCGGTCGCGCCGATGCGCGGCACGAATGGCGCTTCGCTGCCAAAGCGCCCGGGGCCAAATTCCACCGCTTCGCTCGTGCGCTTGTCCAGATCATGTTTGACCAGCCCGCGAAACAGGAACCAGCCCGGTTCGGGCAACGCGCTATAAACATAGCGATGCCGCCGCCCCAGAAAGCGCTGGTTGATCATTCCAAATTCCAGGATGCGGTCATCCAGCCGCTCTTCCTGCGTCGTCCCATCGCGCAGATTGAAGCGCCAGCGGTGCAGCTTGGGCTTCATGCACATCTGGTCGAGATAGGCCATCATCCGTTCATAGCCCGGCGGCGCGTCGGGGAAGGATTTGGGCATGGGATCCTCCTGAAAATAGCCGTCCAGGATGATGCCATCGCCGTCCTCATAGGCGTTGATCCAGTGAAGCACATAGGTCGGTTCCGCCTCAAACCAGCGGATATCCCCAGGCTCGCCCAGGCGCGGGATGATCGCAAAGCGCGTCTTCATGTCGGGATGAAACTGGACCGCGTGGATATTCTTTTCCAGCAGCTCCGGGTTCCAGAACAGCGGCATGTCGTTCAAAATCGCATAATTGCGGGTAAAGGCCATGTCGTGCGGCAATCGCGGCCCGGGCAGGGGGATGGGAACATAATGTTTGAGCCGGTTGTCGGCCCCGACCACCCCATAATGCATATAAGGGGCGTGCTTTGAATAGTTGAAAAACAGCAATTCTCCGGTCGCTTCATCGACCTTGCAATGCGCGGATATCCCGTCGAGCGGGACCCAGCCCTCGGTGCCGAACTGCTCCATGGTGAAGGGGTCCAGCCGATATCCCTCGCCGCATTGATAAAAGGTCGACAGGATGCGCCCGGCGTGGACGACGACATCGGTGGAACTGCTGTCCTTCAACCATTGCTGCGCGCCCCAGCCAGGCCGCGTCGATTTGTGCGGCGGCTCCATCAGCCCGGCCCACAGCGAGCGCCCGGCCTCGGCTTCGGCCTGAAACCCCTTGGTCCGCACAAACCGGCTGCGATAGCTGGCGCGCCCATTTTTGAACGCGATGCTGTGAATGAACCCGTCGCCGTCAAAGGGGTGATAGCGGCCAATGGGCTTGTGAATCTGGTTTTCGCCCGTGCGCACATAGACGCCGTCAATGTCGACGGGGATGGTGCCGATCACTTCGGCCTCGCCATTGGCAAAAACGGCGTTCCATTCGCGGTAGCTGGGCGTCCAGGCGCCGCTCAGATAGGGATTGTCGCTCGGGCCAACGGTTGAGCGGATGGTGGCAACGCATTCGGCGGGCATGGGCGCTCCTCTTCTTGCGCCGCATTGCACCGCAAAGCGCGGCGCGGGTCAAGCGCCGGGGTGCAGCACCACCTTGCCAATGACCGCGCGATTGGCGAGCAGGTCAAAACCCTGCTGCCAGGCGTGCAGCGGCAGCGCGGCATGGACGTGCGGCCGAATCGCCCCGCTGGCCGCCAGGGCGTCAATGGCTGCCACATCTTCGGCTCCGCGTTCGGGAAAGCGCCGCCCATATTCGCCCGCCCGGACGCCCATCACCGAAAAGCCCTTGATCAGTGCCATGTTGGCGGCAAGGCTGGGAATCCGGCCCGAGGCAAAGCCGACGACGAGCAGCCGGCCATTAAAGGCGATGCAGCGGCAGCTTTCGTCGAACACATCGCCGCCCACCGGATCAATGATGACATTGGCTCCGGCGGCACCCGTGATCGCTTTCACCGCATCGCGGAAACCCGGTCCGCTGTCGATGACCGCGTCGGGGGCGTAAAGCCGGGCAATGGCCGCGCGCTTGTCGGGCGACGCGCTCGCCGCAATCACCCGCGCGCCCAGATGCCGGGCTAGGTCAACGCAGGCAAGCCCGACGCCGCCTGCTGCGCCATGCACGAGCACCCATTCGTCCGGCTGCACCGCCGCCCGCCGCACCAGCGCCACCCACGCCGTCAGATAGGCCGCGCGATAGGCCGCAGCCGTGTCCCAGTCGAGCGCGGGCGGCATGGGGCGCGCGCTGGCCGCATCGACGCATACGGCCTGTGCCATGGCACCCAGCCGGGTTCCAGCGACGACGCGCGCGCCAATCCGCGCCGGATCGACCCCGCCGCCGACGGCATCGATGACGCCGGAACATTCCATTCCCAGGACGAAGGGCAGGGGCGGTTTCAGCTGATACGCGCCGCGCGTCATCAGCAGATCGGGGAAATTCACCGCCGCCGCGCGCACGGCAATGCGCACCTCTCCCGCCGCTGGTTGCGGCGAGGGGATCGGCGTCAGCGCCGTGCCCGAATAATCCGGCGAAAGGGCATGAACGACCAGGGCGTCGATGGTCTCAACCGCCAATGGGGCCGCCGTCCTCGCGCCGAATGGCGACAATGCTGGGGCGCGGCGGCATCGCCGGTTGGAAATCGGGCCAGCGGGTTGTGGGGTTTTCAAAGCTGGCGGGCTTGTCATCACTGCCGTCGCCGGGATGCTGAACCGCGACGAACAGCGTGTCGCCATCCGGCGTAAAGCGCGGACCGCACAGCTCCGCCCCCACGGGACAACGGAAGAAATGCCGCCCGGTGGCGCGGCCCGGCCCATCGGTTTCCAGCGCCCACAGCCCGTCGGCAGCGCCCGTATCGTCATTGCCGTCGGTCGAAACCCACAAACGGCCACGGGGGTCGACCGCGCAATTGTCGGGACTGCCCAGCCAGCCATTGGGGCTGGTCGCGGCATTCCATGTGGCACCCACGGCGGGATTGGCCGGATCGCCGCAGCGCACCAGTATCTCCCAGCGCGAGGTGGTGGCGGTGAAATCGCCGCCGGGTTCGCGAATCTCGATGATATGGCCGAACCGGTTTTCCGCGCGCGGGTTGGCCGGGTTGACCTCGCTGGCCTTGCGGCGGCTGTTGTTGGTCAGCATCACCCAGACGCGGCCCGAACGGGGGTCGGGTTCGACATCCTCGGGCCGGTCCATCGGAGTAGCACCCAGCAGGTCGCCCGCGCGCCGCGCCTCGATCACCACATCGGCCTGGCTCGCAAAGCCATTGGCTGCGTTCAGCGGGCCAAAGCCATAGACCAACGGCAGCCAGGCGACAGTGCCATCGGCATCAAAGCGCGCCACATAGAGCGTCCCATCGTCGAGCAGGTCGCGATTGGCCGCGCGGTTCTTTGCATCAAAACGGCCCTTGGTGACGAATTTATAGACATAATCAAAGCGTTGGTCATCGCCCATATAGATGACGACGCGGCCATCGGGCGCGACGACCGTTTCGGCCCCTTCATGCTTGAAGCGGCCAAGGGCGGTGCGCTTGCGCGGTTTGGTGGTGGGGTCGAGCGGGTCGATTTCAACGATCCAGCCAAAGCGGTTGGGCTCGTTGGGGTCCTTGCCAATGTCATAGCGATCATCGAACCGGCCCCATTGATACCAGCTGCCGGGAACACCCATCCGCTTGTGGTTGGCGGCCTCCGGGTGTCCATCGGGCAGGGTGCCCAGGAAATTGCCGTTGATATTCTCCTCTGCCGACAGCCATGTCCCCCACGGCGTGATGCCGCCCGCGCAATTGTTCATCATGCCCGATGCGGTCGTGCCCGCCGGGTCGGCGCGCGTGCGCATCCGGCTGTGCCCGGCGGCGGGGCCGGTGATGGTCATCGGCGTCGTATCAGCCGTGACGCGGCGGTTGTAACGCGATCCGCGCACCACCGACCAGCGTTCGCCCTTGCGCGTGACTTCGACCACGCTGCCACCATGCGCAGCCATTTCCACCGCGCACAGGGCAGCGGTCATCGAGGCGGGATAGGTCGCCGCCACCCCGGGCAGCATCAGCGGTGTCGAGGTATATTCATGGTTGACGCACAGCAGCCCGCGTTCATCGGCATCGCCGCGCGCCAGCGGCACATAGCCCAGAAAATCATTGTTATAGCCAAATTGGCGGACTTGCGCGGCGGCGCTCTGGCTGAAGGGGTCAAAGGCCGGGCTGTCGTCAAACAGCGGATCGCCCCAGCGGATCAGCACGTCGGCGCGATATCCCGCCGCGACATGGTGGTTGCCGTCCATGCCGCGCGCCAGTTCGGGAAAGCGAAAACCCGGGGCGGTTGTGGCTGGCGTGGCAACATTGCCATCGCTCACCCCGCTGGCGCAACCCGTGAGCGCCGACGCGGCGAGCCCGGCCACAACCGCGCGGCGCGACAGCCGGGCGTCAATAATGTCGCCAATCGTTGCGGCCCCTTCGGCAATGCGGGGATTGACGGATAGATTTTCGCTGGCGTCGATCATGATTTGCTCGGCTGTTGGACTCGCAGGCCAAGATATGCGCTGCGATTGATTGCTGCAATGTGACGTTATCCCCGCGTCACCGATTCATCGCATATTAAAAGCCGACGAAGCGCACCGCCTCTGCCACCGATTTGCGGTCCGAGACCACCGCGTTGGCGGGGAAGTCAGGGTCGGGCCAGCCCAGCGCAATGCTTTTCATAATGACCTGATCGTCCGGGATGGCGGCATGTTCGCGCACCACGGGCGATTGCATGATGCCCTGGCTGTTGATGACCGTGCCCAGCCCGCGCGACCAGGCGGCATTGACCAGCGCGTTCACGACGCCGCCGCAGTCAAAGGGGGTGTCGTCGCTGCCGTCCAGCACCCGGTCATAGCTGATGATGATGCACACCGGCGCATCGAATTGCCGAAACCCGCGCAGCACCCAGTCCTGCCGCGCCGCCGCATCGTCGCGGGCGATTCCCATCGCGGCGAACAATTGTTTGGCGACGCCAATCTGGCGTTCGCGGTGCACGCCGTCAAAGGGCTGCCCCGTGCGAAACTCCCGGCTTTGCGGCACGCCCGCGACCATCCGCTCGGTATTGCCGGCCCGGATGCGGTTGAGCGGTTCGCCGGTGATCACATGGAAATTCCACGGCTGGGTGTTCATCGATGTCGGGGCGCGCATGGCGAGGGTCAGAATCTCCTCGATCAGCGCGCGGGGCACCGGGTCGGGCTTATACCCCCGGATGCTGCGGCGCGAGAGGATGACCTCGTCAAAGTGCATGGCTGGCCCTTCTTGCTGGACTGATGAATAAGGCGGTATCGGTGCGAGGATACCGCGCGCCACGCGCCCGCTTTTCCTCACGCGAAAATAGCAGCGGTTTCGCGCAGCTTTGTCAAATGAACCGCGAAGTTTGGCACACTTGCGCGAGACCCGCGTCGGCGATCGCCCTGGCCATGCCGCGCGGGCCGGTGCCGTGTCGACGGACGGGGCATGGAGCCTAAAGCGTCAGGCGAAAGCCGATGCCGCCATGGGTGCTGCCCCCAATTGCTGCCGGTGCACCGATATGATTGACGAACAGATCGACTGTCGCCCGCTCGCTGATCCGGATGCCCGCCCGGGCACCCAGTGTATAGGATGTGAAATCCGGGACCTCGCTGGTCACCCGCATTCCGCCGATGTCGCCAGCCACGCCGGTTCGCCCGCTGAACGCGCGATCGACGCTTGCGTTGACATTCACCTCTAAAGTGTCGGTGAGAAGGTGGGTGAGCTGGACGGCAGCGCTGGCGACATTGGCGCGTGCTTCGCCACGGTCAATCGTCGCCGCCAGCGGATTGCCAACCCCCGGTGCCTCCGCATAACCGTCCGTCGTCTGCCACTGGCGCAGATAGGAGAGGGACGCGGCGGCCTCGGTCCGCGGGCTCATCCGCGCCACCCAGCCCATCTGGGCGCCCAGGCTTGCCCCGACGCTGCTGGTCTTGCCCGCACCGGCCACCGGCGCGCCGCCCTGTAGATAGGCGCGCGTGTAACCAAGATCCTGATAGGATGCCGCAAAGGTCACGGCGGCATAGGGCCGCGAGCTGCCCATATCCGGCGGGTCAAATTGCAGCGAAACCGCCAGCCCGGTGTCCAGCTCGACATTCGATCCGCGCCGTTCGTAACGACCAAGCCGCACGCCGCCAAGCGCGGTCAGCCCTGGCACGATTTCGTGCCGCCCGCTGGCTGTTCCAGAGATGCTGCCGAACACCATGCCCGCGCTGACCGAGTTGCAAGAATTGACCTGCTGGTTGAGTCCGGTCAGCAGGCGGTCCTGATAGCGGGTGTTCAGCATCTGCCCCGCCCGCGACCAGGCGAGCAGGGTGAAGGATTCGAGCAGGCTGAGCAGGTCTTGCGTGAACAGCGGCGGGGCCATGGTCGGCGGCGGGGTCGGACCGGGCGTCGGCGCTCCGCCACCCGGGCCAACGGCTATGATCTGCCGCCCGGTCGGCGTCCGCTCGAACGTCGCGCTTGGCTCGAACACTCCGGTCGGCACCACGCTTTTGCCCTCGAAACACACGCCGCGGCTGACCGCATTGCACCAATATTGGTTGCCGCTGAACAAATTCTGCTGGAACAGGATATAGCTGCCCGGGGTGCCGCTGAAGTTGAAATAGATGCCCTGCAGGTCGGCCGTCACGTCATTGCCGACAATCTGGACCCTGGCGCCGCCGGACGATGAAATGGTGGTCTGGGCACCATTTCCCCGCAGGGTGAGCGCAAATCGCCGGATGTTGGGCGTTTGCAGCACACCGATCGTGCCGTCGGTGGTGATCGTCCCGTTGACCTGGCCCTCGCCGACAGTCTGACCGACGCTATAGTCGATGTCCTGCGCAGCCGCGTGAACCGTGCTGGCCCCGGCGAACAGCATTGCCGCCGCGCGCAGCAGCAGGCCCGGTCGCAAGACAGCGCGGCGCTCGGCGGACAGGGCGGTCATCGGCCGCACAGCGCCGGCCGCTTGGGCCGCGTCGTTGTCAACCCATAGAGCGCGTCATTGATCGCCTGCATGGCCGGATCGCGATAATCCGTGCCAGCGAGCGACGGCGAGTTGCCCACGGACGACAGCGAGTTGGGGGCCGAGGACGGGGTTTCGGCGACCAGCGAGCGTCCTTCCGAGGCGGGTCGCAGCGGATTCGGCGTCCCCGCGCGCGATATCGCCATCTGCGTCGGGTCATCCGGATCATAGCCTTCGTAGATACGGGCCAGCTCTACCGTGGTCAGCGTGCCGCCATTGTCGAGGAAATCGTCGAACACGGTCGGCAGGAAGCCGCCCGCCGCACCGCCACGGCCACCGCCACTCTCTCCAGCACCGCCGCGCTGCTGCGCGCTGTTGATGCGACGGATATAGTCGTCGAGCATTCGAATCATATCTCTGGAATTGCCGGGGAAGTTGGCGCGGATGTAGTCGACGACCCGGTTCCGTTCGGCGTTGGTGACGATGCCGGGCCGCGCGTCGCGAAACGTGCGCACCTCGTAAGTCATTTCGCCGCCAGCTACGCTCTGGTTGATGCTGGCGTCGATCTCGCCGCGGTCGTTGATGGTGATAGATCCGTTGCGACCGGGTATCACCCATTCGCCTGCCGGGCTGCCCCTTCTCAAGAAGTTCGGATCGCGCCGCATCTCTTCCGCAATCCGGTCGGTTATTTCGGCCTGCCGACGCGAAACTTCGCCCTCCACCTGGTTGATGTCCTGTTCGTCCTGGTCATGGGTGTAATTGGCACGGTTCTGGGCGGAATCGATCAGGCGGCGGACACGTTGGCGGGTCGGGTCGCCTTCTGGTAGCTGGACAGCGACGCGATCCAGCACATTGCCGAGCCACACAGTGATGCCTTCTGTAATGCGATTGCCCACGCGCGCCATTCCGAACCCAGTTCCGAATATCGTCCCGACAATCTCCTGCTGTTCCTCCCGCGAGAAACTGTTGAAATCCCGTCCGGCGTTCAGTTGCTCGAAGCGCGTGCGCGCGGGGCCTTCCGGCAGGCTTCGCACCATTTGCTCGACACTCTGGTCAATCAACTGCTGAAACTCATCGGACCGAGCGGCAACCGCTTCGTTTACCGCATCGCTGAAACTCGGATGGTTGGGGTTCAGCCGCTGCTGCCGCTCGTAATAATCTTGCAGCTGCTGCGCGGCCTCGCGGATCGGAGCGTCATAGGTGCGGCCGACCTGCGGGTCATATTGAAATGGCGCATCCGGATCGGGCGGCGTGGCCTGGGCAAGGGCGGGTGCCGTGCTGGCGAGGCCCACCGCCGCAGTCATGACGCAAAGCAGCAGTCTCATCGCCGTCCTCCTGCCGGCGGGATGATCGGCACGATATCGACTGCGCGCGGATAGACAGCGGCGGCCTGGTCATAATGCAGCAGGAACACTGTGTCCGGTGCACCGGCAGAAGCCCAGGCCACGGTCAAGCCATAACCGCGCGCGGCCTGCCGATAGGGCGCCAGCGCTTGCCGCTGATCGGGGGACAGCGCCGCGAGCATGGCGGCAAGGGTCGGCCCAGCGGCCCCGCCGGGCGTTCCCGGCACGGTCAGCAGCCGCCGCCCGCCGCTCTGGCGCCGCACGGCAAGCGCTGCGTCGCCGCTGACCCCGACGAGTGCCGCGCTCGCCTCGCGCAACCGCGCAAGCACGGTCACAGCTTCGCCGGGCCCGGTGTAGAGCGCATCGGCAGCCCCGCGGGCGGTGGCAGCGCGCGTCGCCAGCGCGAGGCGGCGCAGCGACGCGGCATCCAGTGGCGGCGGACCTTCGCTATCCCCACGCAGGGTCGCGCCGGTAAAGGCCGTGGCCTCCGCGACCCGCCAGCGCGTCGACGCCCAACGCCAGCGCACCGCAACACCGGCATCGAGCAGCGGGTTCCACCACAGACTGTCCGCTGTAAACGAGCTGACTCGGAAAAACTGGGTGCTCGCCGCCAGCAGATCGGCCCAGCGGGAGACGGTCAGGGTATAGGGATTGCCGAATGCCTGGCGCAATGCTTGTGCTTCGGCGGGATCGATGGCTGCCAGCAAGCCGGTCGGCGCAATGGCCAGTCCGTGGCGCAATCGGCTGGCCTCTGCCACGAGCGCCAAGCGCGACGGCGCAGCGGCATCGCGGCTGGCGGTCGGTACCGTTGCCGGGACATCGCCCGCAGCGGCTATGGTTGCAGCGGCGACGGGGGTCGGCCATGCCCCCTGCACTGTGTTCAGGCCCATCTCCGGCTGACCCGCCGCAGGGCAGGCCGCTGCCGTCAGCGCCAGCCCGAGTGCGGCGATGAAAGGATGGCGCCGAGCGCGAAGCTTTGGTTCTGACATCCTCACCTGCCCGAATTGCCTCTGCCTATGATAGCGACGGGCGCTGGCAGGCGAGCGGGACATTTCGGGGCATCCCGGGGCATTTTGCGCTGTCATGGGCGGAGCAAGCGTCAAACGCGCCGGGATAAGTTGCCGGAAAATATCGCCGTGACGTGATGGGCGACGGTGAATCAGCGGCGACGGTTGCGCGCGCCTGCGCGTCAGCCTCGCGGGAGGTAGATGGGCGCTGTGTGGCGGAGCGGGAGGGATTCGAACCCTCGATGGGCTTTTGACCCATACTCACTTTCCAGGCGAGCGCCTTCGACCACTCGGCCACCGCTCCGCATTGCTTGGAGTGCTGCGCCCTAATGCGGGCGGGGCGTTGTGGCAAGGGTGCGCTCTGTTTCCTTCGTTCCCGTTTGCCCTGAGCTTGTCGAAGGGCTGTTCTTCCTTCATGCTTTGGCCAAGTGAAGGACAGTCTTTCGACAAGCTCAGGACAGACGGGGTGGAAAGCAAAATGGGTGCAACAAAGCCATTGGGCATCATAACCGGCACCATCGCCTTGCTGACGGTTACCGCAGCTGTCGCCCAAACCCCGCCCGCCACCCCCGCACCATCCCCCGGCGAAATTGTCGCCGCCGCCCCGCCAAGCGACTGGACCAGCATTGCGCCATCGGACCTGCTGGTGATGGACCTTGCCCCGGTGAAGCGCCAGCCGCGCCGCGTGATCATCCAACTGATCCCCGCACCGTTCAGCCAGGGATGGGTGGGCAACATCCGCAAGCTCGCCGCCGCCAAATGGTGGGACGGCACCAGCGTCAACCGCGTGCAGGACAATTATGTCGTCCAATGGGGCGACGCGACCGAGAGAAAGCCGCTGCCCGAGGGGTTGGTGACGATCTCAGAGGCCGATTATGTTTTGAGCGAAACGGCCCTTGAACAGTGGTTGGACGATCAACCGGAACCAAGCGCCATGGAGGCCGCAGCGGGAGCGCAAGCAGCTGCTGAGCAAGCGATGTCACAAGCGCTCTGGAGAAAGAAAGACGCATATGCGGATTCCACCGAGCATTTTTTGGGATGGCCGATTGGCACTTCGCGAAAAGGTGATGCGATAGGTTCTTGGCCCGTCCACTGCTACGGCATGGTCGGGGTGGGCCGCAACCTGTCGCCCGATACTGGGAGCGGGGCGGAGCTTTACACGGTGATTGGCCACGCCCCGCGCCACCTTGATCGCAATATCGCGCTCGTCGGGCGGGTGATTGAAGGGATGGAGCATCTGTCCAGCCTGCCGCGCGGCACCGGGGCGCTGGGCTTTTATGAACAGGCGAAGCAGCGCGTCCCGATCCGATCAGTGCGGATCGGCAGCGACATCGCGGACCTGCCCGCCTTTGAATATCTGTCAACCGAAAGCGCGACCTTTGCCCGTTATGCCGACGCGCGCGCCAATCGGCGCGATCCTTTTTTCAACGTGCCCGCCGGGGGAGCCGACATTTGCAACATTCCCGTGCCCGTGCGGCGGCGACCATAGTCGCTCTCCCAGTGGGAGAGAGGGAGGAGCGGGCTCTTGACCGAAACATATAGGATCACTGCCAGGCTGTGGATCTGGAACAGCGACAAGGGCGCGGCGGCATGGCATTTCATCACTATATCGGGGCAGGCCGCCGACGATATCCATGCCACCGCGCTCATGCGGCGGATGGAGGGCGGGCCAAAGCGCGGCTGGGGCTCGCTGAAAGTGCGCGCATTGGTGGGCGACACGTGCTGGGACACGTCCATCTTTCCCGAAAAGGACAGCGGCGGGTGGTTGTTGCCGGTCAAGGCCGCGGTTCGCAAGGCCGAAGGACTGGTGGTCGGCGACACAGTGACGGTTACGGTTGAACTGGTTTAGCTAGGGTCAGGACCCATTAAATGCGCGTTCGAGGTTTGCGGCAAATTTGCTCAGTGCAAGGCGGCAAGCGCTGGGAATATGTCGATATTTCCCAGCTTGCCAACGCAGCAATGAGCAAATTTGGTCAAATCCGAAGGACGCCAAAATGGCTTCGATCTCGAAGCGAAATGTCCTTGCGGGTAGCGATGCTACCCGTCTGCGGTCATTTCCCTCCGATATCTTCGCCATTTTGACGCCTCGAACGCGCATTTAATGGGTCCTGACCCTAAGTCGACATCGCCAACAATATCCCTTCATCCTGAACTTGTTTCAGGATAACAGACCGCTGCCGTCAGCTCGCTGTCCTGAAACACGTTCAGGACGACGTGAGGGAGCTTATCCAGCCTTATCTTTCGAAGGTGGCGACTTCGGGCTGCGCGCCTGTTCCTTGCGCTTGCGCAGATTGTCGCGCAGCGCCTGCGCCAGGCGCTCCTCGCGTTCGGTGTCGGATGGGGCAGGGGGTTTGGCCATGCCGGGCGAGTGGCGCGCCATGCCCCCCTTCGTCAAGCCTGCATGGCTTGACAGGCGCAGGCCGCAACGCCATAGGCCGCGCCTGCCCACGCCGCACGGCTGGATGGGCTCTGGTTAGCTGCTGTAGCTCAGTGGTAGAGCGCGTCATTGGTAATGACGAGGTCGACAGTTCAATCCTGTCCAGCAGCACCATTTTCCAAAGTGTCGGTGCCATGGTAATTGGGGGGTAATTGGGGACAGTCGCCGATTATCAGGGGTGCTGTTTGAAGCCCAAAGGCTAGCCGCCAATAATCGGGGACTGTCCCCAATTAGCTATTGCGAGGGTAATTAGGGACTGTCCCCAATTACATAGTGGCACCAGGCCCTATATCCTGGCGTCCACCAGCCAATCGTGGAACAGGCGCACTGCCGGTTGTTTCATCGCGCGCGGGCGACAGACGAACCAATAGCTATAGGGGCTGTCGACCTGGAAATCGAACAGGCGCACCAGGCGGCTATCATGCGCGTCGTCAAAATGGTGGCCGTGCATGAAGGCGACGCCCACCCCCTGTGCCGCCGCCTCCAGCATCAGCGGGCCGCTGTCGAAATAATCGATGGCCAGCGGCTCCAGATAGGGCATGCCGATGGCATTTTTCCATTCGCTGAAGGTTTCGGGCATTTCGCGGTGGAGCAGGATGGTCGCGCGCTGCAAATGTTCGGGCACGGTAATCCGCTCGGGCCCCTCGGTCAGGCTGCGGGCGGCGATGGGAAACACCTGATCCTGATCCAGCCGCACCGCGTAAAGCGCCGGGTCAATCGCCCGGGCGAGGGCGATGGCGGCATCAATGCCCTCATAGAGTCGCGCTTCGCCATGCGCGAGCGTTTCGATGTCGATGTGAAGATGCGGATGCAGCCGCCGGAGCGCGGGCAGGCGCGGGAACAACCGCTGCTGCGCAAACAGCGGCAAGACATTGAGGTGCAGCCGCAGCGTGGCATCGGGTGCCGCCGCACTTCGCAAAATGGTCCGCAATTCGTCGAGCACGGGCGTCAATTGTTCGTGCAATTGCCGCCCCGCCTCGGTCAGGCGCAGTCCCTGGTGATGCCGGTCGAACAGCGGGCGGCCAATCCCATGCTCCAATGTCTGGATGCGCCGCGACAGTGCGGGCATCGACAGCCCCAGCTCGCTGGCGGCGGCCTTGACCGTGCCATGGCGGGCGACCTCCAGAAAGGCCTCCATGCTGCTGAGGGGAGGAAGGCGGGGCATGTCGAACGAGTCTCTGATCCAAATCCGGGCCAAAGGATGACATGCCATTGCCCCGCTTGCCAAGCATCATTGTGCAGTGCGGCAAAAATCGCATGTGCGAGGGACGGGAAAGCGGTTTTCAAGCGCCGGACAATGGATTAGCGGTGCAGCATGACGAACCGAAAACAGACTGCGAAGGGCCACTTCGCCGCATTGGGCGGGGTCGATGCGGCGCGCGACAAGCTGATCGAGGGGGTGGTGATGCCGCTGCGCCACCCGGCGGCGCTGGCGCGGCTGGGGATTACGGGCGCGCGCGGTTTTCTGCTCTATGGTCCTGCCGGGGTGGGCAAAAGCCTGCTGGCCAAGGCGGCGGCGGCTGAGGCGGGGGCCCGGCTGATCGCGCTGAGCGGGGCCGAATTGCTCGCGGCGGGCGCCGATGATGCGGAACGCGCAGTGCGCGGTGCCTGGTCGCGCGCCACCCAGGGCGGGGCGGCCATCCTCTTGTTGGATGAACTCGACCTCGTCGCCCCCATACGCGCCGCCAATGTGACGGAACCGCAGCGCAGCGACCGGTTGGTGGGCCAGCTTCTGGCCCTGCTCGACAGTCTTGCTGCTACGCCGTCAGTCAAATTCATCGCCGCCACCAGCCGCCCCAATATCATCGAACCGGCGCTGCTGCGCCCGGGGCGGCTCGACGAGCTTGTCTATGTCGCGGTCCCCGATGCGGCGGGGCGCGCGGCGGTGCTGCGCATCATGACGCGGCGCGTGCCGCTGGCGCGCGATGTTGCGCTGGAGGCGCTGACGCAGCGCACCGACCGCTTCACGCCTGCGGATATCGAGGATCTGGTGCGCCGCGCCGGGCTCCACGCCCTGTCGCGCAAGGCCAGCGCGAAACAGATTGCCATGGCCGATTTCGAAGCGGCGCTGGCCGACACGCGGGCATCGGTAACCGAGGCGATGGAGAAGGATTTTGAAAAGCTGGCGGGCGAGATCAAGCAGAATGCGATGAAGCTGGAGGCGATGGGCTTTTTCGGCCCCGGCCAGCTGAAGCCCGTCCGCGACAGCAAGCATGGCAGCGCCGAACGGGGATAGTCGCGCGGCCGACTGCTTAGTTCTGCGGGGCAGGGTCGTGCAGTGCCTTCCACCCCCAACCGACCAGAAAGGCGCAAAAGAGCGCCATCAAGCCAAAGGCGAGCATGGGGTTATAGCCATAGATGAGCACGCCGACCGCCGGTGAGACGATATAGGCGGACCCGTTGATCGACGCCGTCATGCCCGCGACCGCCCCTTGATCGCGGCGCGGCACGGCCAGCGACGCGCCGGCGGTAAATCCGGGGCGGAACAGACCAAAGCCCAGCGAGGCGAGGGCAAAGCCGATGGTGATGCCGTGCAGGTCGCTGGCCAGGCCGACCATCACCGCGCCAATGGCGGCCAGCGCCGATCCGCTGAGCACGGCCACGCGCGGGCCAGGCTTTAGCAGCGGGATCAGCCCCCACTGCGCAAGCAGCGAGGCAATCGCCCCGGCCATCAGCACGACGCCCGTGGGGTCCGCCGCCTCATCGGGGCGCAGCCGCAGGCCCAGCCGGTCGAGGATCAGAAAGCCGACCACGCCCAGGATCATCGCCTGCGCCTGCCCGCCGATGAAACCGGCGAGCAGCCATGGCTGGGTGCGCGGATCGCGCCAGGCGAGCGGACGGCGCGGCGCTGATGCGGCGTCGTTGGCGTCATCCTTTTGCGCCTCTGCCACCGATGCCACATTGGCGGCGGCGGGGTAGGGGGCGACAATGCCGCGCGCGGCAAAGCGCGGCATATCGTCCGGCAGCCGCCAGCGCAGCGCGATCAGCACGGACAGGCCAATGGCTGCAAACACCAGCATCGGGGCCGCGAGCCCAAAAAGGGGCAGGATGAAGAGCGGCGCAATCGCCGGGCCGATCACGGTGCCAAGCCCGAAGGAGGAGGAGACGAGCGAGAGCGCCTGCGTGCGCTCTTCCGGATCGGTGCGCGCGGCGACATAGGCCTGGACTGCGGGCGGCGCCGCCGAGCCGAACCCGCCATAAAGGCTGCGCGACAATGCAAAGAGGATGAAGGTCAGCCCTGCGCCGAGCCAGCCCGACAGCCCCGCCCAGATGACCAGGCCGCACAGCACCATCGACAGCGAAAATCCGATAACGCCGAGCGCCATCAGCGCCTTGCGCCCGCGCTGGTCCGACTGCCGGGCCCAGCGGGGCGCAGTGACCACCCACAAGAGCGCCGACCAGCTGAACGCCAGGCTGACCCACACGTCGGGGATTTGCAGCTTTGCCCCGATGGCGGGCAAAATGGATTGCATGGCGGTATTGCCCGCCGCCGCCACCAGCATGACGCAAAAGAGCACGGCCATGCGGTCATTGGGGATGGATTTGGCGACCGCTCTCATTCCGGGGGGCGATCCCAATGATAGGCGCGCGTCACCTGGGCGATGCTGACGCAATAATGATCATACCAGATGGCCCGCCCCTGATCGCGCACGCGTGCATGGTCGGCCTGGTCGCGCCACGCCAGCGCGGCGGCCTCGTCGGCCCAATAGCTGACGGCAATGCCTACGCCGTCGCTGCCCCGTGCTGCGGTAAAGCCGATGAAGCCGGGCATGGACGCTGCCGCCGCCTCCATCTGCGCCGCTGCGGCGCTATAGCCGCTGGCATCCATGGCATTGCGGACGGACAGGAAAAGGACAGCAACGGCACCGGCAGGCGGAATGGCAAAGCGCATGGCGCATCCCATTTCACAGCGGCCCGGCGCTGTCCAGCCTCCCGGTCCTGCACCCGGCGGTTATCCTCTTGCCACGCGGGGGCGAATTTGCGACTGCCGTGGCGTCTGCAACAATCCGGATGATTAGATGCTGCCCAGTCGAGCGAAACCGCGGTCCAGCCAGCGTCTGGTGGACCGAATCATCCGCTGGATGGGCCCCTGGGGCATGTTTCTCAAAGGATTTGTGAAGCATCCGGTGATGGTCGGGTCGATCATCCCGTCTTCCGACACGCTGATGGCCAAAATGCTCGCGCCGGTGCGTTGGGACGAGGTGAAGCTGTTTGTCGAATATGGGCCCGGGGTCGGCACCTTCTGCCGCCCGGTGCTCGAACATCTGCCCGGCGACGCGGTGCTGATCGCCATCGACACCAACCCGGATTTCATCGACTTTCTGCGCGAGGATATTCGCGACAGCCGCTTCATTCCCGTGCTGGGGTCGGCCGCGGATGTGGAGGCGATCGTCCAGGCGCATGGCTTTGCGCAGGCCGATTATGTGCTCTCCGGCCTTCCTTTCTCCACCCTGCCCGCAGGCGTGGGGCCGGCGATAGCGGCGGCGACCCACCGGGTGCTGCGCAAGGATGGCGCGTTTCTGGTCTATCAATTCCGCGCCCGCGCCCGCGACTTTCTGGCAGTGCATTTCGCGCGGATCGACAATGGCTTTGAATGGTGGAACGTGCCGCCCTGTTTCCTGTTCTGGGGCTGGAAAGACTGAATTTGGCAAAAGGGGGCGGGGTTACCCCTCCTGCGCGGGCACTTCCATCCGCAGGCCCGGTGCCTCCGGGTCCACTTCCAGCCCGAAGTTCAGGCGCCGCACGACCGTATAGTCGATGGTGCTGACCACGAGCCATGACAGGAACCAGCGGATGCGGGTCATTAGCCCGCCGCGGGAGCGCACCCATTCGCGGCTGATCGTCTCGCTCTGCTCGGCCATCGCCTCGACCAGCGCGCGGAGCTGGTCGGCAAAGGCCGCATCCTCAACGCGCAGCATCAGCTCAACATTGACGAACAGGCTGCGCATGTCGAAATTGGCCGAACCGATATACACCGCGTCGTCGACCACGACCAATTTCATGTGCAATCGCTGCGGCAGATATTCCTGAACCGTCACGCCCTTGCGCAGCAGATAGCCATAGAGCAGCCGCGCGGCGCCGATTGTCGCCCCATTGTCGGACCGCGCGGCGGTGATGAGGCGGACCGGGCCGCGCCGCGCCGCGCGGCCAAAACGGCGCAGCATGCCTTGCCCGGGCGAGAAATAGGCCATAACCATGTCGATACGCTGGCCCAGCGTCAGGTCGCTGCGGATCGCGCGTGCCCAGGGCGACAGCCGCTGCGTCGGGCCGCCGACCAGCCATTGGAATTGGCCATGCGCGGGATGCGCGGTCTGCCAATCGCGGATCATCCGCCGCAGCCGCAACCAATTGCCATCATGGGCGGCGGTAAAGGCGTAGAGCCGTTCAAACCAGTCGCGCATGGGGGCCGCCGCCGGACCCGTGAGCAACAGCCCCAAATCGGTCCAGCCGGTCGGGCTGCTGCCATCAAAATAGCAATCGGACAGGTTGAAACCGCCGAAAAACAGCGTGTCGCCATCGACGATCAACATTTTTTGGTGGTTGCGGATCAGATAGGAGGAGCGCCAGCGGCGGGAGAAAAACTCCACCGCGACGCCCGCCGCGCGCAGGGGTTCAAAAAACTGGTCATCGGTTTCGTTGGACCCGAAACTGTCGACCACCATCCGCACGCTCACGCCGCGCGCCGCCGCGCGCACCAGCGCCTGGCGCACCCGGTCGCCCGCGCTATCGTCCTGAAGGATATAGCTGATGATCTCGATGCTGGCCTGGGCCTGGTCCAGCAACGCGACATATTGGTCGATGCGGGCATCGCAATCGACCATGAAGCGCAGGCGGTTGCCGCCAACCTCCACCTCGGTTCCCGCGGGCAGGTCAATCAGTTTCGCGGGCGTGGCCATGGCCCCCTCTATCGCGGGCCGGGCCAGTGCTGGCAAGCGGCATTGATTGACTTCTGCCCTGGTGGCTGCTAGCGCCGCGCGCTGACCACGGGTGCCGCGCCGCCCGTTTGCCACTCCCCCGCAAAGGATGCTCCATGGCCCGCGTTACCGTTGAAGATTGTGTCGACAAGGTTCCCAACCGTTTTGATCTGGTGTTGATGGCCGCGCACCGCGCGCGCGAAATTTCGGGCGGGGCGGAGCTGACGATTGAGCGCGATCGCGACAAGAATCCGGTTGTCGCGCTGCGCGAAATTGCCGAAGAAACCATCCGGCCTGACGATCTGGGCGAAACGTTGGTCGGCACACTGCAAAAGGTGCGCATCGACGATGATGATACGCCCGATGAAATCAGCTCCATCTCGCGCTCGGCAGAGGCGCTGCGCCTGACGGCAGCGGCCCCGCCGCGCAGCCCGGCGGGCGGTGGGTCGGATTTCGACTGATCAGCCTGCGGACGGAAACGAAATGAGAAATGGGGTCGCCAGCGTTGGCGGCCCTTTTTCGTTGCCCGCTTCCCGAACCCTTTGCATCAGGGCAGCGGCAGGACGGCGATCCGGCGGCTTTCGAGCCAGGGGGCCATGATGGCCGCGATCCGCGCGGCGCGGGCGGACCCAACGGCGATGTTGAACTGGCTGTTGGCGACAACATCGGCAATTTGCACCCCGGCGCAGCGCCGGCTGTCGGCCAACGACGCGCGGCCCCATTGGCCCAGCGCCGCCTGAACATCGGCTCGGACATGGCCCAACAGGCCGGGGTCATAGCGGCCTTCGTCGATGACAATTTCGGCGCAGGCACCCCCCGTCGCCGGGAGATAGGCGGTCACCACCTGGTCCAGCAATTGCGAATAGAGCGCCAGATCGCTGACGCCGTCGGCTTTCGCTCGCTGAAGCCAGGGTCCTGCCGCCACGGCGATCCAGCCGCGCACGTCGTGCTGGACCAATATTTCAAACAGCAAGGCGCGCTCGGCCAGCGTGATGCGGCTCCCTTTGAGCTCGCCGCGCAGGCCGGTCACCGCGCGAAATCGGCCCAGCACCGCTTCGGCGGCTGCGCTCGTCATCGCGACCCCGGCAAAGACCATGGCGTCGGCGGACAGACCGCCCGATTCATCGCAATAGAGCGGCACCGGCGCGCGGCGCCCGGATCAGCGGACGCGGGTGAAAAAGGTCACGCTGCCGCGCCCGCCCACCGGCACGGGTTCGGTAAAGACCCAGCGGACATGCGTCACGTCGGTGGCCTGTGCCGCGCGTTCGCTGCCATCGGCGTCCTTGACCTTCAAATCGGCCAATTGGCCCCAGACGGTGCCACCATCGACCGACAGGCTGAACCCCGTCAGGCTCTCGCTGCCCTCAAACTGCAAGCCGGCGGGGATGGGATTGTTCAACCGCAAATTGGTGAAGGGCACCCGCCCGCGGTTGTGATAGTTCAGCGTGATGCGCGCACGGTCACCGGGGATCACCACATCGGGGGTGGTATAGCGCAGCGTCACCGTGCCGTCGGGCGCGGTTTCGCGCTTTTCCAGTTCCACCACGCTGTCGAGCACCATCCCGCTGGTGCCGGTTTGCGCCGCCACAGGCGCGGCGCCACCGAGTGCGAGGAGCAAGGGGACAAGCAATTTCAGCGAAGCAGACATGACGCCCTGATTCTTTCCATCCATATGGCCGGGCGTCTCTCATAGCCCAAGCGGCGCAAAAGAAAATGCCCTGCCAGCAAGGACCGGCAGGGCATATTCCGTTTCCGATGAATCCACGATGAATCGAGGGATTGACCGCGTCTCAGACCCCCTGCGGCGAGGCGTCGCCAAAGGGCTTGGGCCGGCGTTTGACCTGCGGCAGCGACCCGGCATGGCCGCTGATCGGGGCCGCCGCATTGCCGCGGTCATTGTCGCGGCCAATAGGTTCATCGGCGATGGCGCGCTTGGCTTCATCCCCCGACAGCGTTTCATATTCGAGCAGCGCCGCCGCCAAGCGGTGCAGTTCCTCGATATTGTCGCTCAGCACCTGCCGGGCGGTGTTTTCGCCTTCCTCGACAAAGCGGCGCACCTCTTCATCGATCAGGCGCGCGGTCTCGCCCGAAATGCTCTGCGTCCGCGCGACGCTGTGGCCCAGGAACACCTCCTCCTGATTGTCGCGGTAGCGCAGCCAGCCGAGCTTTTCGGACATGCCATATTCCATCACCATCGCGCGCGCCATGTCGGTGGCTTGCTGGATGTCGTTGGCCGCGCCGGTATTGAGCTCGTCCTTGCCATAGATGAGCTGTTCGGCGATGCGCCCGCCGAAGCAGAGCGCGAGCCGCGCCTTCATCTGCTTCATATTCATCGAATAACGGTCGCGTTCGGGCAGATTCCAGGTCACCCCCAGCGCGCGGCCGCGCGGGATGATCGTCACCTTGTGCAGCGGATCGCAGCCATCGACGTGGAGCGACACCAGCGCATGGCCTGCCTCATGATAGGCGGTCGCTTTCTTCTCATCCTCGGTCATCACCATGGACCGGCGCTCGGCCCCCATCATGACCTTGTCCTTGGCCTCTTCAAATTCCAGCGCCGCGATCAGCCGCTTGCCCTTGCGCGCCGCGAGAAGCGCCGCTTCATTGGCCAGGTTGGCAAGGTCCGCGCCGGAAAATCCGGGGGTCCCGCGCGCAATCTTGCGCAGGTCGACATCGGGCGCGAGCGGCTTTTTGCGGGTGTGCACCGACAGGATTTTCTCGCGGCCATCAATATCGGGGCGCGGGACAACAACCTGGCGGTCAAAACGGCCCGGCCGCAGCAGCGCGGGGTCCAGCACATCGGGACGGTTGGTCGCCGCGACGATGATGATGCCCTCATTGGCCTCAAACCCGTCCATTTCGACCAGCAACTGGTTCAGCGTCTGTTCGCGCTCATCATTGCCATTGCCCAGGCCCGCGCCGCGATGGCGACCGACCGCGTCGATTTCGTCGATGAAGACGATGCATGGCGCGTTGCGTTTGGCCTGTTCAAACATGTCGCGCACGCGGCTCGCACCGACGCCGACGAACATTTCGACAAAGTCGGAGCCCGAAATGGTGAAGAAGGGCACGCCCGCTTCACCCGCAATCGCGCGGGCGAGCAGCGTCTTGCCGGTGCCGGGCGAGCCGACGAGCAAAGCGCCCTTCGGAATCTGGCCGCCCAATTTGGAAAATTTGCCCGGGTCCTTCAGAAATTCGACGATTTCCTGAAGCTCTTCGCGCGCTTCATCGATGCCCGCGACATCGTCAAAGGTCACGCGCCCCTGCTTTTCCGTGAGCAGCTTCGCGCGCGACTTGCCAAAGCCCATTGCGCCATTGCCATTATTCTTCTGCACCTGGCGAAACACCAGAAAGGCAATGCCGAGGATGAGCAGGAAGGGCAGCAGCTGCACCATCACCGCCATCCAGAAATTGGGGGTTTCGACCGTCTTGCCATCGAATTTGACGTTGTTTTCGGTCAAAATCTTGGTGAGTTCGGGGTCGCGGATCATGTTGGCGGAAAAACTGTCGCCGTTGGTCAACTTGCCGGTCACCCGCTGATCGCTCAGCACCACCTCGCGCACGCTGCCGTCTTCGACCTTTTTGCGGAACTCGGAATAGGCGATCTGTTCGCCCGGCGGCTGCGTGCCCGTGCTGAACATCGATGCCACGACGATCATCGCCAGCAAAATGGCGGCCCAGATCATGCCGCTTTTCAGCCACGGATTGCTCGGCGGTTCCTTATCGTCCTGCATGATCACCCTCTTTGCCGGGCGTGATGCCCGCACAGTTCAACGTGCAACATAGGAATAAGCTGCATTTTGGCAATAAGCGCCATGCGGCGCCGTCTGTCTTTATTTTATGTTCGGCTTTCGGCGAGGGGCCGCAGAAATGCGCCAAAGCGTTGGAGCCGTCGCGCTTGCCGGGTCAATCAGCAAAGCGCCAACCATGGCGCGGCGGCCACCGCGCATCGCGGCCATCACGCCATCCAAGGCGATGCCGCGCACGCTGAGCCCCGGTTGGTGCGCCAACAGGCGGTGCAGGATGATGCGCCGGAACAGCTCGTCGGGATAGGCCTCATCGCGGATGATCGCCGGGTCGGCGGCATCCGGCCAGCGGGCAATGGCCTGCCCCACCATCCAGTCGAGCGCCTGGTCCGCCTGATCGAGCCAGGCGGCAGTGCGGGTGGCGGCCAGCGGATCGAGCCAATCCTGCTGCCCCAGCTGGAGCCGGAGGCGGGCGCGATCGAAGCGGGGGTCGGCATTGGATGGGTCCTCGACATGCGGCACCGACCGGGCGTGCAGCCACTGTGCCAGCTCAGCCCGCCGCCAATCGAGCAAGGGGCGCAGGATGCGGCCCTGCCGTCGCCGGATCCCCGCCATCCCGCCCACGCCGCTCGCCCGGTTGAGCCGCATGACCAATGTTTCCAGCTGGTCATCGGCATGGTGCGCGGTCAGCAGAAAGCCGATCCCCTCATCGCGCCGCCAGCGTTCGAGCAAAGCATAGCGCGCCAGCCGCGCTTCGGCCTGGAGCGAACCCTTAATCGCGTGCGGCGGGCGCAGGCAGGTCCATGGCACGCCCAACGCGGCGCAATGGGAACCCACCAATGCGGCCTCATCGGCGCTCGCCGCGCGCAGGCCATGGTCGACTGTTGCTGCCTGAACCTGCCGGGGGAGGAGCTGGTGCATCAGGTCCAGCAGCGCCATGCTGTCGCCGCCGCCCGACACGGCCACGCCGTATAGTTCGCGGTGCCATTCGGCACCCACAAGCTGCTCCAGTGACGCGGCGAGGCGCGCCAGCGGGTCGGGGTCAGCAGCCCGCCTTGGCCTTGGCGGCGGCGGCTTCGGTCCGGACGTCTTTCGGGGCCCGCTCGCCATATACTTCCTCCAGCTCGCGGAAAGCCTTGCACGCATCGGCCTTGCGGCCCAGCTTGTCGAGCGCCACGCCCATATACATCAAACTGTGCGGTGCCCGTTCGCCGTCAGGCCGGTCGTTGTAATTGTCGAAAAAGGCCCGCGCCGCCAGGCTCGGCTTGCCTTCGTCCAGATAGGCGCGGCCCAGCAAATTCTGCGCAAAGCTGGCCAGCCGGTGCTTGGGATTTTTGGCCACCACCTGTTTGAGCTGCGCCTGCGCCTCGGGATAGAGTTTGGCCTCCCACAGCCGGTAGCCATAGCTATAGGCGTCATCGACCGCATTGCCCGTTGCCGGGACGGGCACGGCCTTCACCTGCGCCAGCCGCTGCGGCGAGGCTTTGACGGCGGTGGCCGGCGGGGTCGCTGCAGCCGGATTGGCGGCGGGGCGGTTGGCTGCAGGCGTTGGCGCTGCCGCCGCCGCTGTTGCAACGGGGCGCGGCGTCGCGGTCGTCGTCGGGGCCGCTGCCGCCGGGGTTGCTACGGCTGGCGCGCTGGTTGGCGGCAAAGAAGCGGGTGTTGCTTCGGCGGCAGGCGCTTCCAGCGCGTCGAGCCGCTTGTCGGCGTCGGCCTTGAGCGCGGCGAGCTGCTTTTCAATTTCGCGCAGCTTGAAGGCGTTTTGCTCGCTTTGTTCGGTCACGCTGCGCAGCTGCGCCTCCAGCGCGTCCACGCGCGACGTCAGCTCGGCCAAGGGGGTCGATGCCGCCGCGCGCTCGCCGGGGGTTGCATCGGGCGCAATTTCGCCTTCAAAAAAGGCCGGCGCGCCGCCCGGGAACACGGTGCGCTGCACCGCGCGCATTTCCTTTTCCAGCTTTTCCACCCGCTTGGCGACGGTTGCCTCCTGCGCAAGGCCAGGGATGGGGGCCAGCATGGCAATGCTGAGCGCCGCCAGCGCCGCCCGCGTGTAAAGAGTGGGGTTCATCTTTGAAGTGGTCATGGCGTTAACTAACATCTTCACGACAGGCTGCAAAAGGGATTTGCGGGCGATGGGCCGATTATCGCGATGGCGCGTTTGGCGGCGCGGCGGCGCTGGCCGCGCGCGCCAACAGGTCCGCCGGTTTGAGCGACACATTTTTGACCAGCGTATCCGCCGGGCCAATGGGTCCGACATCGCGTCCGTTGACGGTCACGCGCAAAATCTGCGGCTTAGCGGTGCGCAGCGTGAATTTTTCCAGATAATCGGCGGGCACCGTAAGCTCTTCGCCGGGGTCGAGCGTGCGCCAATTTTCGGTTTTGCCATTGCTGTCGTCAAAGCCGATCCACACGCCGTCCCGGCTGTCGCTGGGTGCCGACAGGATGACGGTAGCGGTGGTTCCAGCGGCGGCGGTCGGCGGCGGCGCGGGGGCAGCGGCCTCTGCCCCCGGTGCGGCGGCCTGGTTATCGCCTGCCTCGACCACTGCACTTGCCGCCACCGGCTCGACGGCATTGTCGAGCGCCAAGGTACGCCACGTTCCATAAGCGATGGCCAGGATGACGACCGCGCCAAAGACGGTCCAGGCCAATCGCCGCGATGGGACACGGTCGGGGTCGGCGGGTTCATAGGCCTCATAAACCTCGCGCGGGCGCATGGCGCCGCCGTCGAGTTCGGCGCGGATTTCCCGGGCGATGTCGGCCTCGGGCAGGCCGACCGCGCGGGCATAGGCGCGGGCAAAGCCGCTGACATAGGTGCGCCCCGGCAGGTCATCAAAATCGGACCGCTCAATCGCGGCGATGTGACGCTGGGTAATGCGGGTGCGGTTGGCAATGTCCGCCACCGTCAGGCCAGCCCCTTCGCGCGCCATGCGCAGCCGGTCACCGGCTCGCAAGATACCAAGCTCGCCCTGTTCAGGCGTTGCTTCTTCCGTCATCGGGCTCTCCCTCCGCCAGCGTTGCGACCCTGTGCCGTGCGGATGGGGGTGCTTTCGCACCGAAAGCCCGAAAAAGTCAAATTGTGACGCGCGGCACGCGGTGGTTTGCCCCAAATTTCCGGTCGTTTTCGTTACAATATATATTTGGCCAGATCGGTGTCGCCGACGATATCGGCAAGCTGACGGTCGACATAGGCGGCGTCAATCTCCACAGTCACACCGTGCATCGCCTCAGCACCAAAGCTGATGTCCTCCAGCAGCTTTTCCATGATGGTCTGCAAGCGGCGCGCGCCGATATTTTCGACGCGCTCGTTCACCTCTGCGGCAATGGCGGCAATGCGCGCTAGCCCGCTGTCGGCAAAGCGCAGCGTCACGCCTTCGGTTTCCAGCAGCGCCGCATATTGCATCGGCAGCGCGGCACGCGTGTCGGCCAAAATCCGCACAAAATCGGCTTCGGTCAGCGCGGCCAGCTCCACCCGGATCGGCAGGCGGCCTTGCAGTTCGGGGAGGAGATCGCTCGGCTTGGCGACATGAAAGGCACCGCTGGCGATGAACAGGATATGGTCGGTTTTCAGCGGACCATATTTGGTCGCCACCGTCGTCCCTTCGATCAGCGGCAACAGGTCGCGCTGCACCCCTTCGCGGCTGACCGATCCGCCGCGCACGTCGCTGACAGCGATCTTGTCGATCTCATCCAGAAACACGATGCCATTGGCCTCGGCATCGGCCAGCGCGACTCGGGCGACATCGTCATGGTCCAGGCGCTTGTCCTGTTCCTCCTCAATCAGCCGCGTGGCAGCGTCGATGACCTTCAGCTTGCGGCGCTTCTTGGGCGGGCCGCCCATCGCCTTGCCCAGCATTTCGGTCAGGTTGATCATGTTCATCTGCCCCGGCTGACCGGGCAGCTCAAAGGGCAGGGCGGCAGGCTCGCTGACCTCCACCTCCACCTCGGTGCTGTCGAGGTGGCCGTCGCGGATGCGCTGGCGAAAGCTGGCGCGCGTCGCCTCGCTCGCGCCCTTGCCGGTCAGCGCGTCGAGCAGCCGCTCCATCGCCGCCTCTTCGGCGGCGGCGCGCACCGCCTCGCGCCGCCGGTCCTTTTCCAGCCGCACCGCTTCTTCGACCAGATCGCGGGCGATCTGCTCCACATCGCGCCCGACATAGCCGACTTCGGTGAATTTTGTCGCCTCCACCTTGATGAAGGGAGCATCGGCCAGCCGGGCGAGGCGGCGCGAGATTTCCGTCTTGCCGCACCCCGTCGGGCCGATCATCAGGATATTCTTGGGCGTCACTTCCTGGCGCAGCTCGCCGGACAGTTGCTGGCGGCGCCAGCGGTTGCGCAGGGCAACCGCAACGGCGCGTTTGGCGTCCTGCTGGCCGACAATATGCGCGTCGAGCGCGGCCACGATGGCGCGGGGCGTTAGGCTGTTTTGCATGGGTTCAGGCGCTCTTTGCGGGAAGGGTTTCGATGGTGAAGCGGTCGTTGGTATAGACGCAAATGCTGGCGGCCACCGTCATGGCGCGGCGGGCCAGCGCCTCCGCATCGTCCTCATATCCCACCAGCGCCTGCGCCGCCGCCAGCGCGAAATTGCCGCCCGAACCGATGGCGGTCACCCCGGTTTCGGGTTCCAGCACATCGCCATTGCCGGTGATGACCAGCGTCACATCCTTGTCCGCAACAATCATCATCGCTTCCAGATTGCGCAGAAATTTGTCGGTACGCCAATCCTTGGCCAGTTCGACCGCGGCGCGCATCAATTGGCCATTGTGGCGCTCCAGCTTGGCCTCCAGCCGCTCGAACAGGGTGAAGGCGTCGGCGGTCGCCCCGGCAAAGCCCGCGATAACCGACCCATCGTGCAGGCGGCGGACCTTGCGCGCATTGGGCTTCATCACGGTCTGGCCCATCGACACCTGGCCGTCGCCGATGATGACAACCTGATCGGGGGTGCGCACGGACAAGATGGTGGTGCCGTGCCATGGGGCGGCGCTGCTGCTGGATGATTGCATGCCCGGGATATGGGATGCGGCATCGACGGTGCAAGGGGGCCATGGCAGGGGCGGCGCATCCCGGCCTGGCGCATGCCACGCCACCGCTGTGATTTTTCGCACAGCATCCCCCGCAGGCCATTGCCGATTGCCTGGCAGGGTGGCAGCCTCGCGCTCGCAATCAGGGGGGTGACGATGGCGCGCGAAGTCAGCAGCAAATCGATCGACGGCATTGTCGACCTGGTGGTGTGGGCCCCGGTGAAGGAGGGGTTCATCCACGCCTTTGAAAATGTCACCTATGCTACGCGGGCGACGCTGGTGGCAGAGGCGCTGCACAAGGTGCGCGCCAGCCTGCGCGAGCATGAGATTGAGACTTTCTATTCGGACACCACCGAACGCATCTTGTCGCTGTTCGATTTTCGTATCGGCATTGTCGACCGCGACTTGCTGGCCGCCGATCCGGCGCGCGGCGCGGCGATGGCGAGCGTGCGCCCGCGCCAATATCTCTATGTCGTCGCGACCTTTGATGCGGCGCTGGAGCCCTATATGCGGCTCATCTGGCATCCGCTCGGCGCGTTCCTCGACCTGCTGCTGTGCAATTGCGAAGGCTATCGCCCGGCGACCGAGACGCCCTTTGCCGAATATCTGCAATGGGTGCGCGATCACCAGATTGATTCGGCCATTTTCTACGCCACCACCGGCCTGTCGGTGCGCGATGAAATCTATTTGACCAAGCTGGAAAAAATGCAGCGGCGGGCGCTGCGCGTCGATGCGGCGGGCAGCGTGGCCAGCGACGCAGACCTTGCCGAAATGACGCTCGATTTTCCAGAGGATCTGGCGGCGGCGCGGCGGGCGCGGGCGCTTCAGCACGGCTTTGCGGGGCAATTGGCGGTCAACCGGCCTGCGCTGGAGGCGCTGACCGTGCTCTACAAGCTTGCGGATTTTTATCCGCCCGACCGGCTGGTGCCGGAAACCCCAGCGGAGGCGATTGCGGCCAAGGCCGATCCCGACGATCCGCATCCCGCCGACGGCCGCTTCCTGCTCCGCGCCGCGCGCAGCCTGCTCAAGGAATGGGACGTGGCCGCCATTCCGCCGCAACTCGCCCGCGCCTATGCCGAACCGCTCGCCTGGTTTCACACGGACATGGCCAAGGCGCCCAAAATGGCGACGCCGCCCGACCCGGAGTTTGTGCCGTCAGAGGTGCAGGCGGGCATATTGACCTCGCTCGACGCGGGCGGGGAGCGGATCACGCATGGCGCGATGCTGCTCTTTCAGTTCAAGGATGTCGCCAAGGCGCGGGCGTTTCTGCGCGACTTTCCGGTGCAGTGGGAGGGCGACGCGCCGCCCGCCGATGGCATTTTCCGGTCGCTGTCGCTGACCTATGCCGGGGTTCGCCAGCTGGTGGGCAATGACGCGGTGCTGCGCACCTTTCCCCAGGAATTTCGCGAAGGCATGGCGGAACGCGCGCCCATGATGGGCGATGTGCGCGAAAATCATCCCCGCCGCTGGACGCTGCCCGAACGCAACTGGCCGCCGCTGGCCCCGGGTGAGGCGCAGACGCGGCCGCCGGTGGAGATTTCGGAGCTGGATTTTGTGGTCCAGCTGCGCTGGGCCCCGCCGCCGTCGCTGGAATCCGGCGCGCGCTATATTGATTTCCGCAAATCGGCGGAGGTGCTGGTCAATGGGGCGGCGCTTGACGCCGATGTCATGGAAAGCAGCACCAAGGGATGGATCGCGCCCCAGCATCCGATTGCCGCAGAAATTGCGCGGCTGGGCACCGATCAGCCGGGCGTGCAGCTGGTCGCGGTTGAATCAATGATCCGGCCACAGCAACCGCAGGGCGACGACCCCCAATATCCGGGCAGCAGCGTCGACCATTTCGGCTTTCGCGACGGCATCAGCCAGCCCGAAGCGGTGCCGGGCATCGGCGATGATGATCCGCGCGGCCATCTGGCGGGGCCCGCCGATGCCGATCACTTTCCGCTGCCCAAAGACCCGCCCTTTGCTTATAGCAATCAGGTGCGGCTGGGCGAGGTGCTGCTCGGCTTTCGCAACGACAATCAGGACCATGCCCCGCAAGTGGACAGCGGAGCGGCGGGGGAACGCCCGCGCTTTCCCGGCTGGATGATCGGCAGCAGCTTTCTGGTCATCCGCAAAATTGCCCAGCATCGCCGCGCCTTTGACCAGGTGATTGGGCAACAGGTCGGCCTGCCCGAAACGCTGTCGGCAGAGGAGCAGCGCGAGGAAATCGCCGCGCGGCTGGTGGGCCGCTACCGCGATGGCCGCCCGTTGATCGGCACGGGCAATGATTTTGACTATGCCGCCGATCCCAAGGGGCAGGGCTGTCCGCTCGCCGCACATATCCGCCGCGCCAATCCGCGCGACCAGTTCCACGGTCGCCGCGCCCCGCGCCTGCTGCGCCGCGGCATGTCCTTTGGCCCGGACCTCGCTAGCGACGGCAGCAATATCGACGCGCCGCGCGGGGTAATGTTCATGGCCTATAACGCCAGCATCGCCGAACAGTTTGAAACGGTGCAGCGGTGGATGAACGGCGGCAACAGCACAGGGATAGCCTCGTTCCAGAATGATCCGCTGATCGGGACAAAGGGCAAGAGCGGGGAACAGCGCAATTTCCGCTTTGTCTATGGCACCGGCCCCGACCGCCGGGTCATTCATGTGCCCATCCCCGCGCCGCTGACCAGCCTGCACTGGGGCGCATATCTGTTTACCCCGTCGCGTGCGGCGCTGGCCTATCTGACCGATGATCAGATTGCCCGCACCAACGAGCTGGCGTCGCGCCGGACGAGCACCGCGCGCGGCGAGGATATCATCGACCGGATCGAACAATTGCCGCTGCGCGCGCGCGGGCTGATTTGGAAAGCGATATTGGAGGATTTCCAGACCAAGGACCCTACCGAAAAATCCATCGGCCCCGATGTGTGGCGCGCCATTCGCGCGCGGCCCGGCGGGGTCTATCGCCTGCCGCTGCGCGTGCCGAGGGACGAGGGGCAGAGCAACAACAAGCTGAGCGACGGCTGGCTCAAGCGCACACTGCGGCGAATCAATGTGCTGGATGCGGTGGAAACCGCCATGGCCTCGACCGAGGCCGAGACGCTGACGCCCGAGCTGGAGGCCTATTTCGGGGTGGGCATCACCCTGGTCGGGTCGGCTGAGAATATCGAGGCTGTCTTCAGCGATCACCGCCATTTTTCGGTGGCGGAACAGGGCAAAAGGTTCAGCAGCACGACCAGCCCGATTTACATCACCATGGACCCCGATACGCCTGCGCAGGATTACGAACGCGAATCGGCGGCGACCAACCGCATCCTGTTCGGCGATGGGCCGGATGATCCCGACACGGGCTATGCGGCGTCGTTCCAGGCAGGCTATGGCATCGCCGCCGCGCTGCTCGACCGCTACAAGCTGGGCGCGCAGGCGGTGTTTGATGCCGCCGGGGGGCGCGAAAAACCCTATTTCAAGATTGAGCTGCGCCGCCAGTTCATCATGCCGGCACTGGGCGAATTGTGCCGTTATTGGTTCGACATCCCCGACAATCTGGACCCAGCGGCCCCGACCAAAAGCCGCTATGTCGAGAATGGGGCCTGGGGCTGGGCCAGGCCCGTGAAGCCTGCGCCCGACGGCTCCGCGCCCGCGCCCGGGACGCGCAAACCGCGCTGTCCCGGCGATTTCATGGCGCAGTCGCGGCACGCCTTTTACCCCCGCCCGACGCGGAGCATTCGCGACTATGCCTATTTGCACGGCGCGCCGTTAAAGGCCGCCGTGGATGCGCTGGTCGCCGATTATCGCGCGGGCAAGGGGACGGTGGCAGGCGTGGTGTCAAAGAAAATGTATGACGCCATCGGGCCCGATCAGGGTGATTTGCTGGCCCGCAACCTGCTGGGCATCATGGTGGGGATGCTGCCGCCGTCGGACGCCAATTTGCGCTTCATCCTGTTTGAATGGCTGACCGAGGAAACATTGTGGCAGCATCAGGCGGCACTCCACCGGCTGACCGGCCATCGCCCGCCCAGCTATGACCAGGCAGAGGCGGCGTTCGGCATGGCGATGCGGCGCGCGATGCGCAAACGCCCCGCCCCCGATCTGCTGTTCCGGACGGTGAAGTCGGCGACGCCGCTGGTGCCGGTGCGGCGCTTTGGCCATAATTTCTGGCATGGCGAACAGGTGATTTTGGGCCTGCTGTCCGCCACCGCCGACGATGCCGATGCGGCAGGGGCGGAGCGGGCGGACGTGTCGCCCATTTTTGGCGGAATGCGCACGGCGGCGGTGCAGCCGGATGGCAGTGCCGCGCATGCGTGCCCCGCCTATAAAATGGCGATGGGATCGATGCTGGGGATTTTGTCGGCGCTGTTCGACGCAGGCCGCATTCAGGCGCAGCCCGCGTCGCTCATCATCCAGATCAGCGACTGGAAACGCCTATGACAGACCAAGGTCGCGGGCGCAGCGGCGATTGAGGGCGGCCTCGCGGTGGCTGCTGCGTTTGGCGGCGGCGGTGTCGGCGCGGCGCAGATAATGGGCAGGGCCGTGCCGCGCCGCGCCGCCTGCGGCCAAGTGCGCCATCGCGCGTTCGGCATTCGCCTCGCCCAGCCGGTCGCCGCGCTGCGCCCGTTGCAGCGCCAACAGGATGAATTGCCGCGCCATACCGGTTTCCCCGCGCGCCGCCATCGCCTCGGCCAGCCAGCCATATTTATAGGACATGCGCTGAAACTGCGCCGAATGATGGAGGCGCAGCGTCGCCTCGACAAAGGCGTTGAAGCCGGTCTCCGACTCCGCATGCCGCCATTCGGCATAGCCGCGGATAACCTGCGCTGCCTGGATTAAGAAGGTCGCCCGCGCCTTGGTTGCAATGGCCTCGGCCTCTGCGGCGATGGTGATGGCGGTGCCAAAATTTTCGGCAAACACCTGCCCCAGCGCCTGCTGCGACAGGATGGACGCGCCGATGGGCAGGGGTTCGCCATGCAGCGCCGCCATCGCCGCGCGAAAATCGGCTTCGGCATCGGCAAAATCGCCAATGTCGGCGCGGATCAGCCCCCGGCAGGACAAGCAATAGGCCAGGCTGACGCTGGCGCGCTGCGGGGGGCCAGCGGCGGTGCGCGCGGCCAGAAACTGCTCCATATAGCCAAAGGCGTCGGCATAGCGCCCGGCAATGGCGCTGGATTGCCCCAGATTGGCAAGCAACTGCACCGCAAAGCCCGGCGCGCTTTGGGCGTCGACATGCTGCTGCGCCACGCGCAGCGCCGCGAGCGACCGGCGCGGCTCGCCCAGGCCATAGTCGTGGGCGCCCTGCCAATAGCTGGCGAGCGCAATCGCCTCGCGGTCCCCCGACGCTTCGGCAGCGCGGGTCATGGCCGTGAAGCCTGGCGCATTGGCGCGGTCCGGATCAATGACACAGGCCCGGCCATAGCCCCGGATGATGCGGCGCAGCATGGGCAGATAGTCCGGGGCCGGGGCTGAGTCCGGCCTGTGCAGCCGCTGAAGCTGGTCAAAGGCGACGCGGAAATGGCCCTGAGCGCGGTCGAACGCAGCGGCCTTGAGCGCGGCGTCACCGGCCAGCATGGCATAGTGGAGCGCGCGCGGCGGATCTTCGCCTGCATGGCTGTGCCAGGCGAGCATGTCGACGGGCAAATTCACCCCTTCGGAGCGGCTGCGCTCTTCCAGCGCGGCAACGATGGCGCGGTGCGCGGTCAGCCGCTCGCGGCGGCCAATGCCCGCATAGACAATGTCGCGGGTCAGGCCGTGCTTGAACCGCAGCGTGCCGATGCTCTGACCGGGATAGAGGAAATCGGCCTGGGCCAGTTCATCGAGCAGGTGCGGGGCAATCGCCTGGCCCTGCACCGCGCTGAGCAGCCAGAGGGGACTGACCGGTCCCACCGTGCCCGCAAGCCGCAAGAGGGCCGCCGCTGGCGCGCTGAGCTGCGCCAGGCGCGCCTGAACGGCAAAGTCGAACCATGACCCGGTGCTGGGCTCGCCCGTCAGAAATTGGCCCTGGCCCCGGGTGATGTGGCACAATTCCTCCACCCACAGCGGCGTGCCGCCAGCGCGCTCGCCGATGCGCTCCACCAGCATCTGGTCGGCGTGCGGCAACAGGGCGGCAATCAACTGTTCGGCATCGTCGGGGGGGAGCGGGTCGACGGCAATGCTCTGCACGGCGGGATCGTGCGCAAGCCAGTCCGGGGCCTCGCGCGCCGCAATGACGATGCGGAGCGGCGGCGGGGCCGCACGGTCGAGCAGGCGGCGCAGCGCCTGGCGGCTGGCATCATCGCTCCATTGCCAATCATCAATCAGCAGCAGCACGGGTTGCTGCGGAGCGATGCGGTCGAGCATGGCGGCAATATCGCCCGGCTCGCGCGCCGCTTCGTCCGCATATTCACTCGCAGCGCCCATTTGCGCGCGCAGCGCCGCTGCCAGTTGGCGAAAGGGCTGGAGCGGGCTCGCGGCGAGATAGGCCTCGCAATAGCCTTGCGCGACCAGCCACCCCGCGCCTTGCGCCCTGGCCGCAATTTCGGCGAGCAGGCGCGATTTGCCGATCCCCGGCGGGCCGCACAGCAACCGGGTGGAGGCGGCCTGCCCCGGCGCGGACCCAGCGAGCCAGGCCGCCGTATCGGCCAGCAGCGCGCCGCGCCCGACGAGCGGCGTCAGCCCCTGGGCCGCGCGCGCCGCCAGCCGGGTCGGTTTGTTGGTGCGCCCGACGACGGGATAGACGGCGATCGGCTGTTCGCGCCCTGACAAGGCGAGCATATGGCGCGCGCCGGTGCGGAAAAAATGGCGGTCGGTGCCCAGCGTCCCTTCGCTCACCACCACCTGGTCGCTGGCGGCATGATCGCACAGGCGCGCCGCGATGTTGGTGGCATCGCCCAGCATTTCATAGCGGCCCCGCACCAGATCGCCGACGCGGAGCAGGACGACGCCGCCATGCACCCCGCTGTGCATGCGGATGCGCACGCCCGCGCCGGCAAAGGCGGCATCCAGCGCGGCGGCAGCGGCGTGGAGATCCAGCGCCGCCTCGGTCGCGCGCCGCCCGGCGTCTTCATGCGCGACCGGATAGCCGAAAATGCACAGCGCGCCGTCGCCATCAATCCGCACAATCTCGCCGCCATGGCGGGGCACAATGGATGCCATGAGCTGGCGCAGTTGCTGGAGGAGATCGGCGTAAAGCTCGGGCTCCATCGCCGCTGCGATGCGGGTGGAGTCGGTGAGGTCGGTGAACAGCAGCACGAGATGCTGGCGCTGGCTGGCGGCGATGGCTGCGCCCGGGCCGCCCGCGCCGCGATCATCCGCGCCCAGCCCATCGGTCATTTCTGAAATCGGCTGTTCAGCTGGCGCAGCCGCTTGAGCGACAGGATGGTCAGCGTGCGCCCCTGTTGCCGCACCAGCCCTTCCGCTGCCAGTTGGCCCAGCTCGCGCGACACGGCTTCGCGGTGCGTGCCGATGCGGGCGGCAAGCTCGGCATGGGTGGGCGCGCGGGTGAAGGTGACGCTGTCGCCCGTGGCAACCGCTTGGGACCCATTGGGGGCCGCGCCGCTCGCTGCCATGCGCAGCAATTCGGCATGCACCCGTCCAGCAACGGGCAGGGTGGCAAAGGCAAAGGCCTTTTCCGTGAGGTCGCGGACGCGCGCGGCCAATTGCTGCGCCATCCACAGGCCCGCGCGCGGCACCTCGCCCAGAAAGTCGAGGAATTCATCGCCGGTCATCTGCGCGAGCAGCGACGCCTCCTTGACCACGACCGAGGCGGACCGGGGCAGGCGGTCAATCGCCGCCAGTTCGCCGAACAGATAATGGGGCAGCATATCGCGCAGGATCACCTCGCGCCCGCTGGGCGAGAGCAGCGAGATTTGTACGCGGCCCGACTGGATCAGGTAAACGTCGCGGCTTTCGGTGCCTTCGGCGACGATAACCTGCCCCTGCCGGACCGACAGGCTGCGCGCGCGCGCCAGAAAGGCCGTGCGCAGCGGCGCAGGAAAAGGCTCCTCGCTCGGCAGACTGCCGCCGTGGCCCGCCAGGGCCAGGGTCGCCTCTCTCTCCATGCCGATCGACAATCCCCCTCTTTTGCCCGACCATGTGGCAGGCAACCCCTTTACCGGACATCGCCCCGGCGTCCCGAAGGCGCAGACCAGATGCCCGATTGTGCGTTTTGTCACAATATCTTTGTGGCACAGCTTGCGGCTATCCGCGCTGCGAACAGTTGCGCTGTGCCAGGGGCGATTGCAGAGAGGTGGTGAGCCCTGCTGGGTTCGAACCAGCGACC
>CAZKOW010000012.1:0-91655 GCA_964554455.1 uncultured Sphingopyxis sp.
TGAATCACATCCAAACCAGTTTGTGAATCCCCACAGACCCTAGAGCGTGATGACATAAGGGTTCAGACCTACTTCCCCCGCTCCCCCGCAATCCAATCCTTGACCTGGCGCTCCAGCACGTCGAGCGGGACCGCGCCCTGCCCCAGCACCACATCGTGGAAGGCGGCGAGGTCGAATTTCGCGCCCAGCTCCTTTTCGCCCAGCGTGCGGAGCTCGCGGATTTTCAGCTCGCCAATCTTATAGGCGAGCGCCTGCCCCGGCCAGGCGATGTAGCGGTTGACCTCTGCCTCGATATTCGCGGGGGCGAGCGCGGTGTTGTCGGTCATGAAGGCGATGGCCTGGCCCTTGCTCCACCCTTTGGCGTGGATGCCGGTGTCGACCACCAGCCGCGATGCCCGCCACATTTCATAGGACAGGCGGCCCATATCCTTGGCCGCCGTGTCATACAGGCCCATCTCAATCCCCAGCCGCTCGCTATACAGCCCCCACCCCTCGACAAAGGCGGTGAAGAAGCTGCCATGTTTGCGAAAATCGTGCAGCGGCAATTCCTGTTGCAGCGCGATCTGGTGATGGTGGCCGGGGACCGCTTCGTGCACCGACAGCGCGGGCACCTCCCACAAGGGGCGCTGGTCGAGCTTGGACGTGTTGACGAAGTAAAATCCCGCAATGCCGATGTCGGGCGACCCCGGGTTGTAATAGGCCGTCGTCGTGCCTTCGGCGATTTCCTTGGGGATTTCCTTGATGCCATAGGGCAGCCGCGGCAATTTGTGGAACAGCGACGGCATTTTCCCGTCGATATCCTTGGTCACCCGCGCCACTTCGCGCATCAACTCCTCGGGCGTTTTGGCGTAATAGCGCGGGTCGGTGCGCAGATGGGCGATATAGGCCTCCCGCGTCGGGAAACCCGCCTTTGTCGCGACCGCCTCCATCTCCTTACGGATGCGCGCGACTTCGCTCAGCCCCAGCTGGTGGATTTCCTCTGCACCCATGGTGGTCGTCGTCATCTGGCGAATGCGAAAATCATAATAGGCCGCCCCGCCCGGCTGCGCCGAAATGCCCGGATCTTTGGCGCAGGCGGGTTGATAGCGGGTGACATACCAGTCGCGCTGCTTGCGCAGTTCCGGGTGGATGATCGTCGTCACCGTCGTTTCGGCCTGCTGCGCCAGCGCCCGGAAATCGGCCTCGCTGACCGCGTCGGGGCGCGGGCGGTGATAGGGGGCCATGAAGCGCGATTTGGCCAGATCGCCGTCCGCCACGATCAACCCTTCGATGGATTTTTCATAGCCGCCCAGCGCGTCGCACGGCAGCGTATAGCGACCCTTGATCGCGTCATTCGCCACCGCAATCGCCTGCGCGTTCACGCGGCCAAATTGCGCGAGCCGGGCGTTATAGCTTTCATAATCGCCCTTCACCTTGAACGGCAGATTGTCGGCCATGCCGGCAAAGCTTTGGTGCCAGCCCGACCGGTTGGTGAAGTTCATCGCCCGCTGACCAAAGCCATTGGCCTCGATCACCTCTTGCAGCGAGCGGCGCAAAATGCCGTGGTTAACGCGATCGGGAGCCGACAGGTCCGCAAGGTCGATCGCGTCCAGCCGGCGCAAAAATGCGGCGGCAGCGGCGGCTTGCCGATCGGCCCCGGCCAGCGAGTAATCCTCCACCTTGCCGTCGTGCGCGCGCTCCCCCAGCGACGAGGCAAAGACGGGGGCATCGGCCAGCACCGCCGCCCAATATTCATCGACCAGCGATGCCAGCGCGGGATTGGCGATGGGATGCGGCGAACCCTGTGCCGCCCCGTCAGCTGCCATGGCCGGGACGGTCAGCGCCGCCAGCGCCGCCGCCGTTATCCCCGTAAATACCCGCCGCATATAAACCCCCTGCCTGTCCATTGTCGCTGCCCAGCATGGCGTGTCATCGGCACGCGCACAACGGGATAATCGCCCCACAATCCGCGCCGCGACTCGGGCGAACGGCGCGCGCGTTCCGGCGGCGGACGCTGGCGCAAATAGGCCGCTTTCGCCCCTTTTTCGGGCCATCGGTTGCGGCAAGGGGTGAACGGCGGGATTATTGACCAAAAATCTCGGCTTTCGTAGGGGAAATGCCGCTGCACCCCTTGACTCTGTAGCGGGCCGGTGGGACGCCAAGACCGTGGGAGTCGCACTGGCCCGGTCGAGGCTTTTTATGGCAACAAATTTTTCTTCGCGCGCTGCCGTGCGCAGCGCCAATTTTACCACCCGTGCGCGCAGCCTGGGCAACCGCATGTCGCGGCATGTGGCGGCAGCGCTGTTGCTGTTTGCCGTCGCGCAAATCTGGCTGGTTGCCTCGGCCATTGAGGCCGGGGCGCACCGGTTGATCAGCATTGCGGCGCTGCTCGCCCTGATCGGTGTCGCCATTCCCTATGCGCGGTTGGTCGAGCGTCGTTGGCAGCGATTTGGGGAGCAGGCGCTGCCGTCCCCGGCGCTGTCCCGCCGCTATCGCCGCGATGTGGCGCGGCTGTGGTTGCTTGCGCTGCTCGTGCCCGTCGGCTGGGTTGGCACGGCGATGGCTGTGGGCGGCAGCGCGCCGCTCTTCTAACGCGGCGCGGCGGCCCGCGCCAATCGGTCATTGATGGCATCGCCCAGCCCGCCAGCGGCGATGGTGGCGACGGCGATGCGCGCTCTCCCGCTGGCATCGGCGCGGTGCAGTGCGTCGAACAGCCGGGCGGCGGCTTCGGCCAGATCGCCCGCCGCGCTCAAATTGTCATCGCCGCCTAGCGGGCCAAAGCCAATGCCCCATTCGTCATCCGCAAAATCCTGCGCGCCGAGCCGCAGCGGCTTGGCGGGGGCATAGTGGCTGGCGAGCTGTCCCGGGGCGATGATGTCCCCACCGCCGTCCCCTGCAACGACGGGCAAGCCCGCCGCCGCCGCGATCTGGCTGGCCACAATCGGCCCGGGCCGCAGGATATGCGCCGCCCCGTCCATCACCCGCACGATGGTGGATTCCAGCCCTTGAGCGCAGGGGCCATCGTCGATGACCAGCGCAATGCGCCCGTTCAGACTGGCGGCGGCATGCGCGGCGCGCGTCGGGCTGATCCGCCCGCTGGCATTGGCCGATGGTGCCGCGAGCGGCTTGCCCGTCGCCGCGATCAGGGCCTGCATCGCGCGGTGCGCCGGGCACCGCAGGGCAATCGTGGCGAGCCCCGCCGTTGCGAGCTGCGCCACCGGGCAATCGGCGGTGCGGGGCACCACCAAGGTCAGCGCCCCCGGCCAGAAAGCTGCGGCCAGCGCGCGCTCCGCCGCGCCCAATTGGCCCAGCTGCTGCGCCATGGTCCGATCGGCCACATGGACGATGAGCGGGTTGAAGGATGGCCTCCCCTTGGCCGCATAGATGGCGGCGACGGCGTCCCCGCGCGTGGCATCGGCGGCCAGGCCGTAAACGGTTTCGGTGGGCACCACCACCGGCTGACCAGCGGCAATCAGCACGGCGGCGCGCGCCATGGCCGCCGGGCCAAAGGGCATCGTCTGGGTAACAAAAGGCTGGTTTGAAGCGGCGGCCATGCCGCGCTATAGGCGCGCGCGACGCATCAGCGCCAGCCCCGATGGAGCCCGCCTTGACCTATACCCCGCCGACCGCCGAACAGCTTTTCGTCCTGCGCCATACCGCCCGGATTGACGCCCTGGCCGCGCACCCGCGCTTTGCCGCCGCGACGCCCGACATGGTGGAGGCCATTGCCACGGGCGTGGGGGAATTTGCGGCCGAGGTTTATGCCCCGCTGAACCGCGTCGGCGATACGCAGCCGCCGCGCTGGCAGGACGGTGCGGTCATCATGCCGCCGGGGTTCAAGGCGGCCTATCAGGCCTATGTCGACGCGGGCTGGGGCAGCATTGACGGGCCGACCGAATATGGCGGCATGGGCCTGCCCTTCACCCTGGCCGCGCTGGTGACCGAAGCCATTGGCACGGCCGACATGGGATTTGGCCTCATCAGCCTGCTGACCCCCGGCGCGATCCACGCGCTGACCGGCCATGGGACCGAGGCGCAGCGCCAGACCTGGCTGCCCAAGCTGATCAGCGGCGCGTGGAACGGAACGATGAACCTGACCGAACCGCAGGCGGGCAGCGATGTCGGCGCGCTGCGCGCCACCGCCGAACCGGTTGGCGATGGATCGGGCCTGTTCCGCATTCGCGGGCAGAAAATCTACATCACCTTTGGCGAGCATGACCTGACCGACAATATCGTCCATCTGGTGCTGGCCCGCACGCCGGGCGCGCCCGCGGGCACGCGCGGCATTTCGCTGTTCCTGGTGCCCAAATACCGGCTGGATGCGGATGGCCAACCGACCATCGACAATGGGGTGCGCTGCGTTTCCATCGAACATAAGCTGGGCATCCACGCCTCGCCCACCTGCGTCATGGCCTATGGCGACGATGGCGATTGCCTGGGCGAATTGGTGGGACCCGAAATGGGCGGGATGCGCGCGATGTTCACGATGATGAACAATGCGCGGTTGATGGTGGGGTGCCAGGGCGTGCAAATTGCCGAGCGCGCCTATCAACAGGCGCGCCGCTATGCCGCCGACCGGGTGCAGTCGGCGCTTGCCGGGTCCGCCGACAAGACCAGTGTCGCCATCGACCACCACCCCGATGTGCGCCGGATGCTGTGGCGGATGAAGGCGCAGACCGAGGCGGCGCGCGCGCTTGTCTATTATGCCAGCGCGCAGGTCGATTTTGCCAAGCTGGGTGATGAGGCAGCGGCCCTGCGCGCCGAAATCCTGACCCCGCTGGCCAAGGCGCATGGCACCGACATCGGCTGCGAAGTAGCCAGCATTGGCATTCAAGTTCACGGCGGCATGGGCTTTGTCGAGGAAACGGGCGCCGCCCAGCATTATCGCGACGCGCGCATCGCCCCGATTTACGAAGGGACCAACGGCATTCAGGCCGCCGATCTGGTCGGGCGCAAATTGGGTATGGCGGGCGGCGATGGCATCCGCAGCCTGATTGCCGATATCCGGGCCGGGGCCGGGGACTGCGCCGCGCTCGCCGAGCTGGCCGACCGGCTGACCGCGCTGACCGATTGGTTGGAGCGGGCCAGCATTCCCGACCGGCTGGCGGGCAGCTACCCCTATCTCACCATGCTGGCCACCGCGACCTGCGGCTGGCTGCTGCAGGATCAGGCCCGCGCGGCGCAGGCGATGCTGGCGCGCGGCGAGGGTGATGCCGCATTTCTGGCGGCCAAGGTGACCACGGCGCAATTTTATGGTGAGCAGATTGTGCCGGCGGCGCTGGGCCTGGCGGCGGCGGTAACCGCGGGCGAGGCAGCGCTGCCGCCCCTGCCCGCCGTTGCCTGACCGGGCAGTCCCCCTGCGCGCGTCAACGTCTCATTAGGAACTTGCGCCGATAATCGCCCCAGCCCGCAAGCGCGGGCCGGGAGGAGCGATTATGGCCTGCGCTGCGCGCGGATCGCTGGTGACGGTGACGTGGACATCGCGGCGCAAGCCGGTGTCGTGCCCCGGCGCGCCCATTTTTGCGGCCAACGACAATGGTGATATCGACTATCGCGCAGTGGCCGCTGCGGCCCAGCGGCTGTGGGTCAACCATAGCGATCAGGCCCCCTATGTCGCCGCGCAGCGCGCCCAGACGGCGTTCTGGCAAGGCAAAATGGCCAGTTGCCGGTGGTGGCACAGCATCCAGCGCATGCTGGACCGGGCATTGGTGGCCGGGGCCGTGCTGACCCCGGCGGTGGCCGCGCGGATTCGGGGCCATGACTATCGGCGCCCGCCCGCCAACCGCTGATCCGGCGGCCGAACCCGGTGCCGACGGTAACAATGCTGACCAGCGCGTTAACCATTTTTCCAGCCTTTCCTGCGATGGACCGGGCTTGGAAGGTGACGGGACGCCCAATTTGGTCAAGCTCATCAAAAAACGGCTGACAGGCTCGCGCGATGGCGCGGTGATCGATGCAAAGGTGCGCGCTGCATTGGTGGCGACCCTTTACTCGTCGCCGACCTCGCTCACCCTGGGCGCGCTGTGCGGGCTGATCGGGTCGCTCTACATCGCCTGGCGCGCCGACCATGTTATCCTGGACTATACCGCCATGCTGCTGACCGCAGTGGTCGCCGGGCGGATTGCATCGGCCTTTGCCTTTCACCGCATGGCGCAGGAGAATGAAGCGCAAACCCGCCTGCTGGAATTGGTCTATGAGGCGGGGGCGTGGGGCTATGCCCTTGTCCTCGGCGCAATCGCCGGGCTTACCGTCGTGCTGGCGGCCCAGCCTGAGCTGCATGTGCTCGCGGCGGCCAATGCCATTGGCTATGCCGCCGGGGTGTCAGCGCGCAATGCCGGTCGCCCGCAAATCGCCATTGGCCAGAATTTGCTGGCGTCGGTGCCGCTGGCCATCGGCCTGATGGTCGCCGGGTCGGTGGCCTATTGGCTGCTCGCCATATCCCAGATCCTGTTCATCATCGCCGTCATCGGCATCACGCTGCGCACCTATGACATTGTGCACGCCAGCTTTGCCTCGGCGCACCGCAACGCCGTGCTGGCGCAGGAGATGCGCACCTTTGCCACCACCGATCCGGTCACCTCGCTCGCCAACCGGGCGGGGCTCGACGACTGGTTGGCCAAGGCGTTTCGCGAACCCACCCCGCCCGCCTTTGCGCTCTTCTGGTTCGACCTGGACCGGTTCAAGGAGGTTAACGACACGCTGGGCCATCCCGTTGGCGACCGGGTGCTGGTGGAGGTGGCCAACCGCATGCGCGCGGTGTGCGATCCCGACATGCTGATTTCCCGCTTTGGCGGCGATGAATTTGTGATCGTCGCCCCGGCGATGAACCGCGTCGCCGCCGATGCCTTTGGCCGCCTGATCCTGACCGTCATTGGCCAGCCTTTTCAGGTCGACGGCCACAATATCGCGGTCAGCGCGTCGCTGGGCATCGCGTTGCACCCCGATGACGGCCAATCCGCCGCCGTCATCATGCAGCAAGCGGACATGGCGCTCTATGCCTCCAAAGTCGGCGGGCGGGCGCGGCAGAATTTCTTTGATCCGTCGATGGACCAGGAACTGAACCGGCGCCGCGAGCTGGAAGGCGAATTGCGCAGCGCGGTGCGCGGCGGCGAATTGCAACTGCATTATCAGCCGATCGTCGATCTCAAGACCGGGCGCGTTGCCGCGATGGAGGCCCTGGTGCGTTGGCAACACCCGGAACGCGGGATGCTGAGCCCCGATGAATTCATTGCCATTGCCGAGGCGACCGGCCTGATCATCACCATGGGCAATTGGATCGTGCAGGAGGCATGCCGCACTGCCGCCGCCTGGCCCGATGATGTGAAGGTGGCCGTCAATGTATCGCCGGTGCAGATGCAGGCCCCTGGCGCGGCACTGGGCTTTTTGAACGCGCTCAAAGTATCCGGGCTGCCCGCCCACCGGCTGGAGCTGGAAATTACGGAGAATGTGTTCGCGGGCAAGACCGAGCATGTGGTGGAATTTGTCCGCCTGATCCGCGAAGCGGGCATTGGGCTGACGCTCGATGATTTTGGCACCGGCTATTCCTCGCTCTCCTATATTCGCGAGTTTGATTTCTCCAAAATCAAGATCGACCGCAGCTTTGTCAGCGGCCTGACCGACGGCGACCGGGCGAGCGCGATTGTTGCCGCAGTTGCCGATCTGGCGGCCCGGCTGGCCATGCCGGTGGTGGCCGAGGGGATTGAAACCAAGGCCGATGCCGAACGGGTCCGCCGCCTGGGCTGCACCCATGGGCAGGGATATTTGTTCAGCCGCGGGATTCCCGCCAACCAGGTTCCCGCGCTGCTGGCTCAGCCTGCGATTGGCAAACGGGCGGCCTGATCCCCGTCCGCGTCAGGCAGCTGATAATTGCGCTGCCGATTGACGATGAAGCGCATGATTTTCAGGTCGCTTTCGCTCAGCTTCAGGGCGGTGTCGGCCCATTCGGTGACGATGGCGACCAGCTGGTCCAGAGTAACAGGCTTGGCCATCCGCATCGACCGGTGTGCCCCGACATGCCCGGCAAGCCGGCGCCGTTCGCGCTTGATATAATCGCGCACCGCCGCCACGCCTTCGCCCGGTTCGGCCAGCACATGAACCAGCCCCATGGCATGCAGCTGTTCGGCGGTATAATCTTCGCCCGACAGGATCATGCGTTCGGCCATGGCCGACCCAACCTTGCGCGATAGAATGGCGTGCGCGCCCATGCCGGGAAACAGGTTGAACTTGATTTCGGGCAGGCCGAACTTCACGCCCTTTTCCGCGACGATGACGTTGAACGACATCAACGCTTCCCAACCGCCGCCCATCGCATCCCCCTGGACCAGCCCGATGGTGACCAGCGGCAAATCGAGGCACGCCATATTGCGGTGCAGAATTTCAACGCAGGCGCGGCCATAGCGGATGAGGCCGGCCCGGTCCCCGGCACGGATCAGCGAGCCGAACAGGTCAAGGTCACCGCCATAGCAAAAGACGCCGGGCACACGCGAGCCAAGCACCAGAAAGTCGAGCGGCACCCCGGTCGGACCAAAGGCCGTGGCGATATCCTCTTGCCACTTGGTGAAATCGGACAGCATCGCCGGATTGAAGCTGGGCCGCCCCTTTGGCCGCATGAAGGTCCACAGCGTCGCGGCACTATCGTCATACAGGCAATCGAGCTGTTCCAGCGCAAACAGCCGATCCGGCAGCGCCAGCCGCTGGCGTGCGGCATCGAACATGGCCTTGTCGACATCCAGCCCGGGAACCGCCCGATGCGGTGCCGCGCCCAGATTCATCGGCTGCGCCGTCATAACCCCTCCCTGTCCCCCACGATGGACTTGGTAAATAGCGGGGTAAGGATGACAGGGCTGCACGGCATGGCAACTGTTTTGATTGGATTTTGCGGTGAACCGAGTCCAATTTTGACCCAATGTGGCCCGATTGCCGCAAAAGCGACCTGAAACCGGACAGCCACGCCCCCCGGCAATTAATGCCCCTGGCGCAGCCGCCGGTGAATGAGGGTCAGCGCCAGTGCCGCCGCCAGCGCGCCGACCAGCGCGACCGGCGCGATGGCGTCCCACACCATCGCGGCGGGCATGGCTTTCAGGAACAGCCCTTCGACCACGGGCAGGATATGGCTGGCCGGATTGACCCAGGCCGCCGTTTGCAGCCAGGGCGGCATATTATCGACCGGCGAGGCATAGCCGGACAAGAGGATGATCGGAATGGTGGCCAGGAACATCCCCAGAAACGCCTGTTGCTGGTTGCGGGCAAGCAAGGAGATGGCAACCCCAAGCGCCGCCAGCGCCAGGAAATAGGCGCTGAGCGCGATATAGAGCATGACCAGCGACCCGGTCAGCGGCACTGCGTAAACCAGCGGGATGAACAGGACGAAAAAGGTCGCCGTCGCCATGCCGACCAGAAAGGCCGGGGTGAGTTTGCCGATCAGGATTTGCCACGGGGCGAGCGGCAGCACGACCAATTGTTCAATTGTTCCGAATTCCCGCTCGCGCGCCACCGACTGGCACGACACCGACATGACCTGCACCGCGCCGATGACGACAATCAGGCTGGGCATGGTGAACCACAGATAGATGAGATTGGGGTTGAACCAATGCGTCACGGCCAGGTTGGCGGACGCGGGGGCCGCACTGCGCGTCAGCCGCGCGCCCTCTGCCCGCGCGATTTCGTCGAGATAGCCCGCGACAATCTGTGCCGCATTGGCGCGCCGGCCATCGAGCAGCACCAGCAGCGGCGCACCATCCCCGCGCCGCACCGCCCCATCCTGATCCTGGGCGATCAGCACGCCGCCCAGCACGGCTTGCACCGCAATCGCCTCGCGCAGCGCATTGGCGTCGGGGTAACGCTTCACCTCGTCAAACCAGGGGCTGGCGTCGATGGCGGCAACCATCGCCTGGGTTACCTCTCCATTGTCGCGCGCCACGATCCCGATATCGACCCCGCGCACCTCCAGCGTGGTTGCCAGTCCGAACAGCAGCAATTGAACGATGGGAGAGAAAAGCAGCGTCGTGCGCGCCTTTTTATCGCGCAGCACGACCCGCAATTCCTTGGCCATCACCGCGGCCAAGCGGGTGAGCGCAGACAGCCGCGCCATCACGCGATGCTCTTGCGTGTGGCGCCGATGGCGCGCCAGAAAAAGAACAGGCCAAAGCCGATCAGCGCCGCCATATTGGGCCAGATCAGCCCCCAGATATTGCCCGCCAGGAACAGGGATTCGAGCGGCGGAATCAGATAGCGGGCGGGCACCAGCCAGGTCAGCCATTGAATGGCGGTGGGCATGGAGCTGATTTCAAACAGGAACCCCGACAGGAGCAGCGAGGGCAGAAAGCCCGACAAAAGGGCATATTGCGTCGATACAAATTGGCTTTTGGCGGCCGCGGAGATGAGGAGGCCCTGCCCCAGTGTCGCGAACAGAAAAGCCGCCGACAGCGCGACCAGCGCCAGCAGCGAGCCCTTGAGCGGGAGATCATAGAGCCCCACCGCCACCAGCACGCACAGGGCCATCGAGCCGAGGCCAAGCAGGAAATAGGGCACGACCTTGGCAATCGTCATTTCCGCGACCGTCAGCCGCGTCGCCAGCAACGCCTCCATCGTCGCGCGTTCCCATTCGCGCGCGACGACCAGCGCGGTGAGCATCGACCCGATCATCGCCATGACGATGGCAACGGCGCCGGGGACCAGAAAATGGCGGCTCTTCAGCTCAGCATTATAGACATAATGCGGCACGATGGTCAGCGGCGGGGGCTGGCTCTGGCCGCGCGCTGCGGCCTCCTGTGCCGACCAGTGGCGCAGCAGCGCGCGGGCGTGCCCCGCCGCGAAGGCCGCCGTGTTGGGGACAGACCCGTCGGTGATCAGCTGCACCTGCGCCGCCTGTCCCCGGGCGAGGGTGCGCGAAAAATCCTGCGGGATGATCAGGATCGCGCGCAGGCGGCCCGCAACCAGCGCGTCTTCGGCGGCGCGGACCGATGCGGCGGGTTCGATGCGGAACGAACGGCTGGCGGCAAAGGCCCCCGCCAGCCGCTGCGCCGCCGCCCCCTGGTCCTGCATCACCAGCGCCGTGCGCGTCGCCGCCGTGTCGAGCGACACCGCATAGCCGAACAGAAAGAGCAGCAGCAGCGGCAACAGGCCGGCAATGCCAAAGGTCGACAGGTCGCGGCGGATCTGCCCCCATTCCTTGCGCATCACCGCGCGCATCCGCCCCCAGCGCCCGGTCATGCGGCCACCGCTTCATCGGCGAGCAGGCGGAAAAATGCGGCCTCCAGCGTGTCGGCCCCCGCCCCGGCCTTCAGCGCATCGGGCGTCCCTTCGGCAATCATCCGCCCGCGATAGATGAGCGCGATACGATCGCAATATTCGGCCTCGTCCATGAAATGGGTGGTGACGAACACCGTGACGCCGCGTTCGGCCATGGCGTTGATGTGCGACCAAAAATCGCGGCGGGTGAGCGGGTCGACGCCCGATGTCGGTTCATCCAGAAACAGCACGGGCGGCTGGTGCATGATCGCGCAGGCGAGGCTGAGGCGCTGGCGAAAGCCCGGCGGCAGGTCGCCGGCGCTGTGGTTCTTCACGGGGTCGAGCGCAAACATGGTCAGCGCATCGGCGACCGCCCGGCGCTGGTCCCCGCGCGCCAGGCCATAGGCACCGGCAAAGAAGCGCAAATTCTGTTCCACTGTCAGCGTCGCATAGAGCGAGAATTTCTGCGCCATATAGCCCAGTTGCTGGTGCGCCGCCGCGCGGTCGCGCGCCATGTCCAGCCCGGCGACGCGCGCCGTGCCGCGGCTGGCGTTGATCAGGCCGCACAGCATCCGAAAGCTGGTCGTCTTGCCCGCGCCATTGGGGCCGAGCAGCCCGAAAATCTCGCCGCGCCCGACCGACAGGCTGACGCCGCCAACCGCCGTAAAGTCACCAAAGCGGCGTTCCAGCCGGTCGGCCTCGATCATCGGGCCGCTGTGCGGCGGGATGGTGCGATAGGCCTCTGTCAGCGGGCTGGGTTCCAGCCGCGCGCCGCCCAGCGCGGCAATGAAGGCATCCTCCAGCCGGGCGGGGGCCGGGCTGAGCGGCAGCGGATTGATCTGCGCCAGCGCGCCTGCCAGCGGCCCGGGCTCTGCCGACGCGGTCACCACCCGCACCGACGCCCCCTGAACCGTTGCGTCGATGACATCGGGGGCGGCCAGCGCCGCGGCCAGCACGCGGCGCGCGCGCGTCCCTTCGATGTCGATGCGCCACACCCGGCCCGTCATGGCGCCCGCCAGCTCGGTCGGCGGCCCGCTGGCGATCACCCGGCCTTCGTGCAGCAGCAGCACGCGGTCGCACCGCTCGGCCTCGTCCAAATTGCTCGTGGCCCAGATGATGGCAGTGCCGTCCCCGGCGAGCCGTGCGACCAGCGCCCACAGTTCGGCACGCGAGACGGGGTCCACCCCGACGCTGGGTTCATCGAGCAGCACGAGCCGCGGTCGCGTGACTAGCGCGCAGGCCAGCCCCAATTTCTGGCGCATCCCGCCCGACAATTGTCCCGCCAGCCGCGCGGCAAAGGGCGTCAGCCCCGCCGCGTCCAGCACCTCTGCGCGCGCCGCCGCATCGGCCCCACCGCGCAAATCGGCATAAAGCGCCAGATTTTCGGCGACCGACAGATCGTCATACAGCCCCGCCGATTGCGGCATATAGGCCAGACGGGCGCGCACATCGTCGGCGATGGTGATGGTGCCCGCTTCCGCGCGGCCCATGCCCGCCAGCAGTTTCAGCAGCGTCGTCTTGCCCGCACCATCGGGGCCGACCAGCCCCAGCGTTTCGCCCGGCGCGATGGTCAGACTGACCCCTTCCAGCGCCGCAGGTCCATCGCCATAGCGTTTGACCAGCGCGGCCACGCTGGCGACCGCCACGCTCATTGGGCGCGGCCAAGGTCCACGGTGACCGGCTGGCCCTGCCGCAAATCGCCCGCCGGGTCATCGACGATCAGGCGGATGCGATAGACCAGATCGGCGCGCTGGCTTTCGGTTTCCACCGTGCGCGGGGTGAATTCGGCGGATGGCGACACATGGCCGATGCGCGCGGGCCAGCGGCGGCCATCGCTGGCGACGACAAAGGCGCGCTGCCCCGGCTTGACCCGGCCCAGCAAGGGTTCGGGAACATAAGCGCGCACCCGCACCGGCTGCGTAATCGCGATGGCGAGCACGGGCGCGCCCGGCGCGACGATGGCCCCGGGTTCCAGCACCCGGGTTTGCACCACCCCCGCCGACGTCGCGGTCAGCACCGTGTCGGCCATGTCGGTCGCCACGCGCCGCGCCTGTGCCTGTGCTGCGCCGCGCGCTGCGGCCCCTTCTGCAATTTCGTCGGCGCGCGTGCCTTCGCGCAGGCGCGCGATCCGGGCCCGTTCGGCATCAATGGCGGCGCGGGCGGCGTCCTTGGCCGCGCGCGCGCTGTCGACCCTTGCGGCAGAGACGAAGCCTTTGGCGGCCAGCTCGCTGACCCGGGCAAATTCCTTGTCGGCGTTGACCGCCACGGCCTCGGCCGCGCGCAGCGCCGCTTCGGCCTCGCTGATATCCTGCGGGCGGCTGCCGTTTCTTTGCCGGACCAGCGCGGCGTCGGCGACGCCAATGTCGGCGCGCGCGCTGGCCATGGCGTCGGCAAAGGGGGCTGCATCCAGCCGCGCCAGCGTCATGCCGGGGGTGACGGCATCGCCTTCGTCCACCATGATGGCCGCGATCCGCCCGCCGACGCGAAAGCCCAGCTCCACCTCGCGCACCTCGACATTGCCGTTGATGGTTTGCGCGGCTTCGGCCCCGCCGAACCAGCCTGCGCGCCAGCCATAGATGCCGCCGACAAGCAGCGTGGCGATCACCACCAGACGCACGATGCGCCGTTTCATGAGGCCCCCTTGTCCCTTGCTTATCCCGCGCCAGCCAGGGCCCGCCCGGCCGTGCCAATGCTTATGGTTCTTTGCCTTGCCAAGCTAACAGTCTGGAAACACCGCGCAAGGGGGGAAGTGGCGCCATCGGTCCGCTGCCGATCCGCAGCGGTTCGCTCCCGGGCCCGTCACGGCTGGCCGCGCGCCCGTGCGACGAGACGAATCAAATTATCGACGAACCGAGTCCCTAATTCGTCATTTACCGTCTTGCATCGCGGCGCGCGCGTGGCACTATGGGTTGTGGGTCACCCGGGGGGCAAACCCAAGAAATAGTAGATTGCCGCTTTTGGCGGATTTCTGCGGAGTCGCGAAAACCGACTCGCGGAAACAGATTTTTTCGCGCTGATTTTTCCCCGCGCGCGACGGGAAAAATGCTAAACGGGGGTTTCGCCCCGAGTCGAACATGACAGGAACAACCGCGCGGGCAACCCGCGCGAACAGGGGCACAGAAACGATGGATTTTCGCGATACGGACCGGGTGGAGATGAGCGACGTGGCAACGGTGGAACTGGACAAGACGGTGGCAGCCAAGGACAGCGAATCGCTCGCTGCGCCCGCCAGCCCGGCCGCGTCCACGCTCAATGCGACCAAGTTGAACGCGCAGAGCGATTCGCAGGCGGTCCACGCCCTGCGCTTTGCCGTGCAAACCGATTCCAGCCGCGATGCGCTGCTGACCGCGTTCGGCAAGGAGACGCTGGAGGACCGCTATCTGCTGCCCGGCGAAAGCTATCAGGATTTGTTCGCGCGCGTCGCCGCCGCCTATGCCGACGATGCCCCGCATGCGCAGCGCATCTATGATTATATCAGCCGCCTGTGGTTCATGCCCGCCACCCCCGTCCTGTCGAACGGCGGCACGGGGCGCGGCCTGCCTATCAGCTGCTATCTCAATTCGGTCGACGACAGCCTGGAGGGCATCGTCAACACCTGGAACGAGAATGTCTGGCTCGCCAGCCGCGGCGGCGGCATCGGCACCTATTGGGGCAGCGTGCGCGGCATTGGTGAACCCGTCGGCCTGAATGGCAAGACCAGCGGCATCATCCCCTTTGTCCGCGTGATGGATTCGCTGACCCTGGCCATTTCGCAAGGCTCGCTGCGCCGGGGTTCGGCGGCCTGCTACCTTGACATCAGCCATCCGGAGATTGAGGAGTTTCTGGAAATCCGCAAACCGTCGGGCGATTTCAACCGCAAGGCGCTGAACCTGCACCATGGCGTGTTGCTGACCGACGAATTTATGGAGGCGGTGCGCGACGGGACCGAGTTCAACCTGCGCAGCCCCAAGGATCAGAGCGTGCGCGGCACCGTCGATGCCCGCACCCTGTTTCAGAAGCTGGTTGAAACGCGGCTGGCCACGGGTGAGCCCTATATCATCTTCATCGATCAGGTGAACCGGATGATGCCCAAGCATCACCGCGACCTGGGCCTCAAAGTCTCCACATCGAACCTGTGCAGCGAAATCACGCTGCCCACGGGGCGCGACCATCTGGGCAACGACCGCACGGCGGTATGCTGCCTGTCGTCGATGAACCTGGAAACGTGGGACGAATGGAATGGCGACAAGATGTTCGTGGAGGACATCATGCGCTTCCTCGACAATGTGCTTCAGGATTATATCGACCGCGCCCCCGACGAAATGGCGCGCGCCAAATATTCGGCGAGCCGCGAACGCTCGGTCGGCCTTGGCGTCATGGGCTTCCACAGCTTTCTGCAAGCGCGCGGCCTTCCCTTTGAAGGGGCGATGGCCAAATCGTGGAACCTCAAAATCTTCAAGCATATCCGCGCGCAGGTCGACCAGGCCTCCATGCTGCTCGCCAAGGAGCGGGGCCCGTGCCCCGACGCCGCCGACATGGGCGTGATGGAGCGTTTCAGCTGCAAGATGGCGATTGCGCCCACCGCGTCCATCTCCATCATCTGCGGCGGCACCAGCGCGTGCATCGAACCCATCCCGGCCAATATCTATACCCACAAGACGCTGTCGGGCAGCTTCATCGTCAAAAACCCGCATCTGGAATCGCTACTGGTCGACAAGGCGAAGAACAGCGACGGCGTGTGGAGCAGCATTTTGGAAAAGGGCGGCAGCGTCCAGCACCTCGACTTCCTCAGCCAAGAGGAAAAGGATGTGTTCAAGACCAGCTTTGAAATTGATCAACGCTGGCTTCTGGAACTCAGCGCCGACCGCACCCCCTATATCGACCAGGCGGCGTCGCTGAACCTGTTCATCCCCGCCGATGTGGAAAAATGGGACCTGCTGATGCTCCATTTCCGCGCGTGGGAATTGGGCATCAAGTCGCTTTACTATCTGCGGTCGAAGAGCATCCAGCGCGCCGGCTTTGCAGGCGGGGTGGAAGCGGACAACACCGCCGAGGCCCCCAAATATGAGCTGTCGGCCGAAAGCACCGACTATGACGAATGCCTGGCGTGCCAGTGAGCCGGCGGCATTCACCAATTACCCTCCCCCTCGTGGGGAGGGCAGGGAGGGGGCGCGGCACGTCTGCGCCGCAAAAGACTCAGCGTCATTGAACATGAAGCGCCTCTCCCTCCACCCCGACGCGATCACCCGAGCCCGCCGTTTGCGCCGCGACATGACGTCGCAAGAACGCAAGCTTTGGCGGGCGCTGCGTGAGGTGTTTCCCGATATTCACTTTCGTAAGCAGGTGCCGCTTGGTCCCTATTTCGCTGACTTTGCCTGCCACAAAGCCAAGCTGGTGGTGGAGGTCGACGGCGGTCAGCATGGCAGCGCCGCTAGTCAAGTCCGCGATGCCGAACGCACTGCTTATCTTGCGAGCGAGGGTTATCGCGTCTTGCGGTTCTGGAACATTGAGGTTGATGACAATATGGATGGCGTGTTGGCCGCCATCGCAAACGCCCTCCCCCTTGTGGGGAGGGTCGGGGTGGGGGCGGCGCGCGTCTGCGCGCCACAAGAAACTTTCACCCCGATCGCGACAATTTCCTGTGCCGCAGACGCGGCACGCCCCCACCCTAACCCTCCCCACAAGGGGGAGGGGATTTTGGCAAGCCTTGTAACCGGAGTCCGCTAATGCCCCTTCTTGAAGCCCGCACCTCCTACAAGCCCTTTGAATATCCCTGGGCCTATGATTTCTGGAAGCGTCAGCAGCAGATCCACTGGCTGCCCGAAGAGGTGCCGCTGGGCGAGGATTGCCGCGATTGGGCGCAGAAGATTTCGGAGCATGAGCGCAACCTGCTCACCCAGATTTTCCGCTTCTTCACCCAGGCCGATGTCGAGGTGCAAAATTGCTACCACGAACATTATGGCCGCGTGTTCAAGCCCACCGAAATCAAGATGATGCTGACCGCGTTCAGCAATATGGAAACGGTGCACATCGCCGCCTACAGCCATTTGCTCGACACCATCGGCATGCCCGAGACCGAATATTCCGCCTTCCTGGAATATGAGGAAATGGCCGCGAAGGTCGATTACATCCACCAGTTCGGCGTCGACAATGACGAGGATATCGCCCGCACGCTCGCCATGTTCGGCGGCTTTACCGAAGGGGTGCAGCTGTTCGCCTCGTTCGCCATGCTGATGAACTTCCCGCGCTTCAACAAGATGAAGGGCATGGGCCAGATCGTCAGCTGGTCGGTGCGCGACGAAAGCCTGCACTGCGAAGGCATTACCAAGCTGTTCCATGCCTTTACCAAGGAACGCGACTGCCTGACCAAGGCGGTCAAGGAGGACATTATCGATTGCTGTCAAAAGGTCGTGCGGCTGGAGGATGGCTTCATCGACCTGGCGTTTGAAATGGGCCCGGTGCCGGGAATGACGGCCAAGGAAATCAAACGCTACATCCGCTACATCGCCGATTGGCGGCTGGGGCAGCTGGGCCTGCAACCGATTTACATGATTGACGAACACCCGCTGCCGTGGCTCGCGCCGCTGCTCAACGGGGTGGAGCACGCCAACTTCTTCGAAACCCGCGCCACCGAATATGCCAAGGCCGCGACACGCGGCAATTGGGGCGATGTATGGTCCAGCTTTGACAGCCGCAAACGCGCCAAGGGCAGCGAAACAGTGGCGGTCAACGACGGCGCAGGCGACGTCGACATGTTCGCCGCAGCAGGGGTGGCGGCGGAGTGACCACCCCCACCACCAACCTGATCCTGACCGCGCCGCAGCGCAAATGCCTGGAGGGGCTGAGCAACCGCGGCCCCCAACTGCCGAGCGATCCGGTGCGCGATGAGCTGGCCGCACTGGCGCTGATTGTGAAGCAGGGGCCGAAATGGGTGCTGACGGCGGCTGGCAAAAAATTGCTGTCGGTGCAGTCGAGCCGGAGGAATGTGGGCGGGTTTCGGGTTTAAATTGCAACAAGAAGTCGACGACCACAGCCAATTAAACACAGTCCATCACTCACAGATCATTCTCAACATTTGTGATTTAAATCACTGCAGGCTTTGACGCGACGAACGGAATCAAATTGGCGACGAACCGAGTCCCTAATTCGTCATTTGCGGTCTTGCATCGCGCTGTGGAAGTGGCAGGGTTTCTTTGGAACCTCCACAGAATCCACGCTGCTGGAGGTCGGAGAGGAGAGCGCTCACCAAGCATATCCCCTTCACAAGGATATCGCCGCCGCTCTCCTCTCCGAACCCAACTGTATTGCCAATCGTTGCTCCGTCAAGCGTCGCTTCGACGACTTGACTTCAATCAGTCCCGAGAACCCTGAAGCGAAAAACTAGCCTTGACCAGAACAAAGCAAAAACATATTGAAAGCCTATGAACTCCATCGAATTCTGTGCCGGCGCTGGCGGGCAAGCTCTTGGCCTTGAACAGGGCGGATTTCATCACAATGCCCTGGTCGAAATCGAGCCAGATTTTGCAGCCACGCTGCGCCTCAATCGGCCACGTTGGGACGTGCGCTGCGCCGATATGCAGGACTTTGATGGGCGGCCCTTTGCTGGAACCGACCTGTTCGCGGGCGGGTTGCCCTGCCCTCCTTTTTCCATTGCCGGTAAGCAATTGGGGGAGCGCGACGAGCGCAACCTCTTTCCCGCTGCATTGCGCCTGATCGACGAAATTCGCCCGCGTGCGATCATGATCGAAAATGTGCGCGGCTTTCTGTCGGCCGTGTTTGAGGATTATCGCAACGGCTTGAAAAGCCAGCTCGCGAAAATGGGTTATCGCACCGAATGGCGCTTGCTCAACGCATCGGACTTTGGCGTGCCGCAGCTGCGTCCCCGGGTCATCATCGTCGCGCTGAAGCAGGATATAGCCGACGCCTTTGACTGGCCAGAGGTGCTGCCACACAACCCGCCCACTGTGGGTGAGACGCTTCTCGACCTTATGGCCGCCAACGGCTGGCGCGGCGTTGATCGGTGGGTGGCTGGTGCCAATGACATTGCCCCGACCATCGTCGGCGGCAGCAAAAAGCATGGCGGCCCTGACTTGGGACCCACCCGCGCGCGCCGCGCTTGGGCCACACTTGGAGTAGAAGGCATCAGCCTTGCCAACGAAGCACCGGCTGCCGATTTCGTTGGTACGCCGCGTTTGACCGTTCGCATGGTCGCGCGGTTGCAAGGCTTTCCGGACCATTGGCAATTCCACGGCGGCAAAACGGTCAGCTATCGGCAGGTCGGCAATGCCTTTCCGCCCCCGGTGGCAAAGGCAGTCGCCAACCGCATCCGCATCGCGCTGGCCGCCAGCCGGCAGGTCCATGTGCGAGCCGCCTAGTGGGCGCACGCGATCAATTGCGTGATTATTTCCTCGCAAATCTGGGGCGCGTTCTCGACAGCGACGAATTGCGCGACGCATCGGGCGGCATCAGTGAATGGGCCAGGCGCATCCGCGAATTGCGCAATGAAGAGGGTTTTCAAATTCTCACCCACAATGATCGGTCCGAATTGAAACCGGGTCAATATTTGCTGCTGACCGCCAAACCTGAACCTGCCTTTGAACGCGGCATCTCAAAGGAAACGCGCGCCGTCGTGCTCGACCGCAACGGGTTTACGTGCCAGATGTGCGGTGCAGGCGCTGGCGAGCCGCACCCCTTTGATCCATCGCGCAAGACCCGGCTCCACATGGGTCATATCATCGACAAGTCGATGGGCGGAACGGACGACCCGAATAATCTGCGCGCAATTTGCTCCGTCTGCAACGAAGGGGCATCGAACATTACGCCAGACCGTCCCTCTTTGCTCAAGCTGAAGGCCTTGATCCGCAAGGCGCGAAGCGATGATCAATTGGCAGTGCTACAGATGCTGATCGAAAAATTTCCCTCGCAGGCAACGGAAATATCCCGCAAAATCTGAATATAGCCGCCCCCCCAAAAAAACCGCTTTCCTACAACGAACCATATGGGTTAAACATCTGGCCTTGGATAAGGTTGGTGATGGAGGGATGGGCGGTGGCAGTGCAGGATCATTGGCTGAATTCGGCCATTCGCGGCAGCTATTTCAACCTGCGAATCGCCATTGCGCTGGTCGGGCTGGCGGTGCCGCTGGTGATGGTGGTTGGCGGCCTGGCGGCGGGCGGCGGGGTGGAGCGGTCGCTCAGCGCCTATTATCACACACCGCTGCGCGACCTGTTTGTCGGCTTGCTGTTCCTGCTCGCTGCGCCGCTGTATCTGTATAAGGGCTATTCAAAGCCCGAGAATCTGGCGCTGAACATCAGTGCGCTGGGTGCGGTGATGGTTGCGGTCTTTCCCATCGACACCAGCGGGACGACGCCGCTGCTCCATGCCATCGGCGCCTTTGCCTTTTTTCTGGGCGGGGCCTTTGTCTGCTGGTTTTGTGCGCGCGACACATTGGTGCACCTGCCGGACGCAGTCGCGGCGCGCTATCGCCGGGCCTATCGCTGCTTTGCGGTGCTGATGGCGCTGTGCCCTGCCACGGCGCTGCTGCTGACGCTCGCGGGGCCGTGGCAGGGCTATTGGACCCTGGTGGTCGAAGTGCTGGGGACGGTGACGCTGGCGGCCTATTGGCTGGTCAAGACGCAGGAAATCCGCCTGATCCTGGCATCAACGCCCAAGGCGCTGCTGGCCTGACGCGCCTGCGCCCCGGGCGGCCGCCGGAACGTCCGTTGCCGCCCGCGCGTTGCCAGTTTTGCGTGACCCTGCCGCCACCTGCCGCTAGGGTCGGGCGGCAAACACCAGACGCGGGCCATGTCCCCCGCAATTGCAAGGAGCAGACCCTTCGTGACCGCATCGTCCAACCCCGCCCATCCGCGTTCGGCCCTGCGCGAATTTCTGGAAAGCGAAAGCGCCGGCGGCATTTTGCTGATGGGCGCGGCGGCGCTGGCGATTGTGCTGGCCAATTCGCCGCTGGGCGATGGCTATCGCGCGCTGCTGAACGCTGTCACCGGCCCCGAACTGACCCCCAAACTGGGGCCGATGACGGTTCATTTGTGGATCAATGACGGGTTGATGGCGATTTTCTTCCTGCTCGTCGGGCTGGAAATCAAACGCGAATTTGTCGACGGACGGCTGGCGACATGGGGCCAGCGGCGCTTGCCGCTGGTCGCGGCGGCGGCCGGGATGGTGGTGCCTGCCTTCATCTATCTGGTGGTCACGGCCGGGTCGCCCGGCGTGGCCAATGGCTGGGCCATTCCGGCGGCGACCGACATTGCCTTTGCCATGGGCGTGCTTGCGCTCTTGGGGCCGCGCGCGCCCACCTCGCTCAAGCTGTTTCTGGTGACCGTCGCGATCATCGACGATATGGGCGCGGTCATCATCATCGCGCTATTTTACACCGCCAGCATCAATATGGTGGCGCTGGCGGCGGCGGCCATCATCTTTGCGGTGATGCTGGCGCTGGGCCGGATGGGGCAACGCCGCCTGTCGGTCTTTCTGATCCTGGCCGCGCTGCTGTGGTATGCCATGCTGTTGTCGGGCGTGCATGCAACGATTGCGGGCGTGCTGGCGGCGCTGACCATTCCCATCGTCAAATCCCCCGGCGCGCCGGACAGCGCGGCATCGCCGCTCCACCGGCTGGAACATGGGCTGCACCCCTGGGTCGCCTTTGCCATTGTGCCGATTTTCGGCTTTGCCAATGCGGGCGTCGACTTGACCGGCATGACCGCAGATCAGATTTTCGCGCCCATGCCGCTGGGCATCGCGCTGGGCCTGTTCCTGGGCAAACAGATCGGCATTTTCACGGCGGTCTGGCTGGCCGTAAAGGCGGGTTTCGGGGCCAAGCTGCGCGGGGCGACCTGGGTGCAGATTTATGGCGTCGGCACCTTGTGCGGCATCGGTTTTACGATGAGCCTGTTTATCGGCAGCCTGGCCTTTGCCGACCCGCTGCTCGTTGAGGAGGCGAAGATCGGCACGCTGATGGGGTCGATCGCATCGGGCCTATTGGGCTATGCTATCCTGCGCTTTGCCCGCCCCGCCGCTGACCAGGCCGCCGAAGAGCGCGACATCGCCGCCGAAATCAGCGCCGATGGCGATGTCGAAACGATGAGCGACGCGCCCGCGGCGGGAGCCGCACGGTGAAGGCGGCGGTCCTGCTGCTGGCCAGCGTCCTGATGCTGGCGGGGTGCAGCGCCGCCCCGACGCCCCCCGCCGCGCCGTCGCCCGCCGCCGCGCCAGTCCCGGCGGACAGCATGGACCGCATCGCGCGCGACTATCTGGCGGTCAGCCTGGAAATCGGCACGCATGAGGACGGCTATATCGACGCCTATTATGGCCCCGCCGACATCAAGGCCGCCGCCGAGCGCACTCCGCGCAGCAAGGCGGACCTGCGCGGTGCAGTGGCGGCGCTGGACGCGCGGGTGCGGACGCAGGCCGCTGGCCTGACTGGCCTTGACGCCCGCCGTGCGGCCTTTTTGCGGGCGCAGCTGCGCGCCGCCGACACGCGGCTCAAAATGATGGACGGCACCCGCTTTCCCTTTGTGGAGGAGGCAGAGCGGCTGTTCGGCGTGCGGCCCGTCATCCGCCCGCTCAGCGCCTATGACGCGGGGCTGGCGCGCATTGCCGCGCTGCTCCCCGGCGATGGCCCGCTGGCGGCGCGCGTCGATGCCTTTCTCGACCGCTATACCATTCCCAAGGACAAGCTGCTGCCGGTGTTCACGGCCAGCATCGCGGCGTGCCGGGCGGCCACCGCCGCGCACATCGCGCTGCCCGCGGGCGAGGATTTCCGGCTGGAATTTGTGACGGGGAAAAGCTGGAGCGGCTATAATTATTATCAGGGCAATTTGAACAGCCTGATCCAGATCAACACCGATTTCCCCATCCGCCTGTCGCGCGCCGTCGACCTTGGCTGCCATGAAGGCTATCCGGGGCATCATGCGCACAATATGCTGCTGGAACAGCGGCTGGCGCGCGGGCGCGGCTGGCTGGAATATAGCGTCTATCCGCTGTACAGCCCGCAAAGCCTGATTGCCGAGGGCACATCCAACTATGGCATTGAAATGGCGTTTCCGGGCGCGGCTAAAGCGGATTATGAACGCAGCGCGCTGATCCCGCTGGCGGGGATCGCGCCGCCCAGCGGCGATGCCTATTGGCAGCTGCTCGACGCCATCAAGGCGGTGTCGGGCGCGCGCATCACCATTGCCCAGCAATATCTGGACGGCGAAATCACCCGCGCCCGCGCGGTGGAGCTGACACAGCAATATCTGCTCATGTCCCCCGCCCGCGCCGACCAGTCGGTGCGCTTCACCGAAAATTATCGCAGCTATGTCATCAACTATGGCCTGGGCGAAGCGATGGTGCGCGCCGACATCGCGCGCGAGGGCGCGGATGTAAAGGCGCGCTGGCGGCGGTTTGAAGCGTTGATCAGCGAACCCACGCTGCCGTCGGATTTGCGGCAGTAAGGCACACCTTCTCGACCTCCCGCCTGCCCTGAGCTGGTCGAAGGGCTGGCCTTGTCTTTGTCCGGTGCCGGAAGGAACCGGGCTTCGACAGGCTCAGCCCTACGGTCCTATCAATGGCAACCGAGTCTCAGCTCAGGCGGGGGGGGGGGTGCTCGACCCTACTCCGCCGCAATCGCCAGTTCGGCGCGCTGGGGGCCGCGGATGACGCCGCCGGGGTAGACGCCCTGGCACACGCCATTGCGGAACGTGACCTGCCCCGACTTTATCGTCGCGACATAGCCGTCCGCCTTTTGCAGCAGGCGTTTGCCGCCTGCGGGCAGGTCGAACGCCAGCCAGGGTTTGCCCAGTTTCACCGCATCCAGATCGATGACGTTGAGGTCCGCCAGATAGCCCGGCTGCACCAGCCCGCGGTCGTCGAGGCCATAGAGCAGCGCGGTGTCGCGGCACTGGCGCTTGATCCCGGTTTCCAGCGCGATGCGCCCGCCGCGCTTGCGATCGCGCACCCAATGCTGGAGCATGAAGGTGGGGCTGGCCGCATCGCAAATCGTGCCGCAATGCGCACCGCCATCGGACAGGCTGTTCACCGTATCGCCCGCCTGTTGCAGCGTTTCGAGGAAATCGAGGTTGCCGTCGGCATAGTTGAGGATGGGCAGATAGATGAACCCGCGGCCATCGTCGCGGCACAAGAGGTCATAGGCATAGGCCGCCGGATCCATGCCCGCAGCTTCGGCGCGCGCCAGGATGCTTTCGGCGGCGGTGGGTTCATAATCAAAGCCGGGGTCCATTTCATATTGCAGGCCCCAGCCGCCCGCGACCACCATCACCAGGCCGACGATGTCGGGATTGACCTCGCTCATGTCATTGCTTTCGGACAGGAGCTGCGCCTTGAACGCAGGGTCGAGCAGGCGGGCCCTTTGCTCCGCCCAGGGCAGGTCGGCGATGGCCTGATAGCTGGGGCGGAAGCGAAAGGGGTGGACGGTGCCCTGCCACGCCATGATGATGCCGTTACCGCGCAGCGCAATTTGCGCGACGATATTGGCGCCATTGTCATTTTCGGCGCGCATCGCGGCGATTTGTTCATCGAGCGGCATTTCCTTGGCAATGCTTTGCAGCGCGGCATAGGTGCAGGGCAGCCCCGTTTCGCGGCTCATGGCCCCCATCCAGCCAAATTCATCCCATTCGCGGCGCATGTCGCTTGCCATTTCAAACACGCCATAGCCAACGCGGCCCATCGCCCGGCCAATGGCGATCAGCTCTTCCTTGGTCGCGGTCGTCCCCGGCACCACTTCGCCATCGACCGAGCGGTGGAGCACGGTGCGGCTGGTGGAAAAACCCAGCGCACCTGCGCGCACGCCCTCCTCCACAATCGCCGCCATCTGGGCAATGTCCTCCTCGGTCGGCACCGCGCCCGGCCGTTCGCGGTCGCCCAGCACATAGGCGCGGACGGCACCGTGCGGCACATGGGTGCCAACGTCGATGGTGCGCGGCAGCTTTTCCAGCGCGTCCAGATATTCGGGGAAGGTTTCCCAATCCCATGTCATCCCTTCGGCCAGCGCGGTGCCGGGGATGTCCTCCACCCCCTCCATCAGGCCGATCAGCCAGCCGTGCCGGTCCGGCCGCGCCGGGGCAAAGCCGACGCCGCAATTGCCCATGATGACGGTGGTGACGCCGTGCCAGCTCGATGGGGCCATTTCCTGGTCCCAGGTCGCCTGGCCATCATAATGGGTGTGAATGTCGACAAAGCCGGGGGCGACGATTTTGCCGGCCGCGTCAATTTCCTGCGAACCCGGCCCGATATCGCCGCCAACGCGGGTGATGCGGTCGCCATCCACCGCCACATCGGCCGGGTAGGGCGCCGCCCCGCTGCCATCGACGACCATGCCGCCTCGAATCACCAGATCGTGCATGTCCTGCTCCCTTGTCTCTTTGGTTTTGATGTAAAACCTACCATGGCAGGGGCGCAAGGCAAGCCGCGCGCTGAAAGCGTTGCGCGGTGTGCGCCGACATGGTGTATGCGCCCTATGCGCCGTGCTCTTATGGTCGATGTTGATGGGGTGTTGATTGTTCACCCCGACCCGAATGGCTGGAGCGCACGGCTGTTGACCGACATCGGCCTATGTCCCGATGCGCTGCACCAATTATTCTTCAAGCGGCATTGGGATGATGTGATCCATGGCCGCGCGCCACTGCGCAACCGTTTGGGTCCGGTGCTTGCGGACATGTCCCCATCGGTCAGCTGCGATACCCTTATCGATTATTGGTTCAGCCATGACGCGCATTTGGACCACCGCCTGCTGGCCGAGCTCGCGTTGATCCGGTCCGGCGGCGTCGAGGTTCATCTGGCCACGGTTCAAGAGCATGAGCGTGCGGCCTATCTTTGGGACCGGCTCGACCTGCGCAGCCAGTTTGATCAGATGCATTATGCAGCGGACCTGGGACATGCGAAGCCTGAGGCGGAATTTTATCGGGCTGTCGCGGCGCGAACGTCGCTGACACCTGGGGCCATCTTCTTGATCGATGACCGAGCCGACAATGTTGACAGCGCCCGTCAATGCGGTTGGAACGCCGCGCTTTGGGATGGACGAAGTACGGTCACCGAATTGCTCGCCGAAGCAGGCTGGGGCGTGCGACCGCCGCGATAGCCCGTCACCCCGGCCCCCGAGCCGGGGTCCAGCTTCCGGCGCAGCGGGCAGAGGACAAGCTGGACCCCGGGTCAAGCCCGGGGTGACGGAGCGGGCCAAGGGGCAGCGGCGTGCGGAGTGAACGGTTGACCATCGCAGCGTCCGATAATGTGGCAGCCGCTGCCCTCCCCCCGTCACCCCGGCCCCCGAGCCGGGGTCCAGCTTCCGGCGCGGCGGGCCGGAGACAAGCTGGACCCCGGGTCGAGCCCGGGGTGACGGAGAGTGGCGGATTTGGAGCGGCTTGGTCTTCCCCCCTATCCCATATTCCCCTTCCGTGGCCCCAGATAGCCGAACAGATAGGCCGCCACCTTGCGCATCTGAATCTCTTCCGCGCCTTCGGTGATGCGATAGCGGCGGTGGTGGCGATAGATATGCTCGAACGGTTTGTGGCGCGAATAGCCGATGCCGCCATGCACCTGCATCGCGCGGTCGGCGGCCTCGCAGCACAGGCGGTTCGCCCAATAATTGCACATGCTGACCTTGTCCGACAGCTGATGTTCAATGTCCTTGTGCGGCATATTGTCCATGTCCCACGCGGTCTTGCGGATGAGGAGGCGGAGCATTTCCGCCTGGGTCGCCAGTTCGACCAGCGGAAACTGGATCGCCTGATTCTTCGCCAGCGCCTGCCCAAAGGGTTTGCGCGCGCGGGCATACCGCACGCTTTCCTCGATACAATAGACGGCGGCGCCCAGCGATGACGCGGCCTGGCGGATGCGGTTCTGATGGACAAAGCTCTGCGCGATGGACAGGCCGCCGCCGACCGGGCCCAGCCGGGCGCTGTCGGGCACCCAGACGTCAGTGAAGGACAGGCGCGGGTGATCGGTGGGCATGTTGAACGTCCACAAATATTCCTCGATCACCAACCCCGGCGACGGATTGGGCACCAGCAGACAGGTGATGCCGCGCGCGTCGCCATCATTGCCGTCGGTGCGGCAGAATGTCGCGCAGTGGGTCGCGACATGCATGCCGGTGATCCACATTTTGGTGCCGTTGATCCGCCAGCCATCGACGCCATCGCGGCTCTCGCGCACCGCGCGCGTTTCCATATGCGTCGCGTCGCTGCCATGGTCGGGTTCGGTCAGGCCAAAGGCGGTGATCCGGGTCCGCGCAAAGCCGCCCAGGATGAACTCCGCCTTCTGCTCCTCGCTTGTCGCAAATTGTTCGAACATTTCGACAAAGGGGAAATTGCCGACGATGCTGTGCTCATTCTGCAGGTCATTGTGCAGCCCCAGCCCCTTGGCCGCCAGATGTTCGCGGATCACCGCCATCCACAGGTTCGACCCGTCCTGGCCGCCATATTTTTTGGGGGCCGCGAAACGCCAATGCCCCGCCGCATCGGCGCGCCGCCCCGCCTCGCGCAGCAAATCCTCCCAATCCGCGCGCGGCAGGCCATGATTGTCCCAATCGGTCCGCGCATGTTCGCGGCGATGGTCAAAGAAGCGGATATTGTCATCGGCCGCCACCAGCGGGTCGATTTCCGCCGCGATAAAGGCGTCCAGTTCGGCCAGATAGGCCGCCAGGTCGGCGGGAATGGCGAAGTCCATGCGTGTTTCCTATGGTTGACATTCTGGTCCGTGACCGGCAATTGAGCACATGATCGAGATTCGTCAAACGGAGGAATTTGGACGCTGGTTTGCCAAATTGCGGGATGTGCAAGCCAAGGCCCATATTCTGCGACGCATTGAACGCATGGAGGCAGGGAATGTCGGCGACGTGTCGGTCATCGGTGACGGCGTGGTCGAAGCGCGCATCCATCATGGACCGGGCTACCGGCTCTATTTCATGCAGCATGGCGGCCAGTGGATTGTGCTGCTGTGTGGTGGCGACAAGGGATCGCAGCAGCGGGACATTGATAAAGCACTGAAATTGGTGAAGGATATCGGGATATGACCACACGGCTCACGCGCTGGGACATTGGCGAGCATCTGAACAGCGAAGAACAGATTGCCGCCTATCTGGAGGTCGTTTTTGCCGATGGCGATGTCGATGAAATCCGCCGCGCCTTGGGGCATGTCGCAAGAGCGCGCGGCATGACCGAAATTGCGGCCAAGGCCGGCCTTACCCGTGCCGGGCTGTATAAGGCGCTCGGCGAAGGCGGAAACCCCAGTTTCGCAACGGTCAACGCGGTGCTCAAAGCATTGGGCGTGCGGCTTCGCGTCGCTGCCTGACCGCCTGCCTCAGACCTCCGCTGCAATCTTGGCGAGCGCGCGTTCAAAGGCCTCTGGGGGGTGGCCGCCGGAGATCACATATTTGCCCGCCACGATGAAGGTCGGCACCGCCTGCACCCCTTCGCGCCGCCAATAGCTTTCCTCGGCGCGCACCGCGCTGGCATAGCGGTCGGAGGACAGGATGGCGGCGGCCTCAATGGGGTCCAGTCCCGCCGCGGCGGCGCAATCGGTCAGCACGCCAGGATCGCCCATGTCGCGCCCTTCGCTGAAATGGGCGGTAAAGAGCGCCATTTTGAGCGCGCGCTGCCGCCCCGCCTCGCCCGCCCAGTGGAGCAGGCGGTGGCAGTCGAAGCTGTTCCAGATGCGGCTGTCGCTGCCCGTATTCATCGCAAAGCCGACCTCTGCCGAACGGCGCTTGATCTCGTCGCGGATGCCGCTGCTGTCCCCTGGCGCGCGGCCATATTTTTTGGCGATATGCTGCGCAACATTCTCGCCTTCGCGCGCCATGTCGGGGTTGAGTTCAAAGGGGTGGAGGGTGATGTCCGCCGTCACGCCGTCCAGCCGGTCCAGCGCCACCTCCAGGCTGCGGATGCCGATGACGCACCAGGGGCAGACGACGTCGGAGACGATGGCGATCGACAGGTTTTTGCTCATGCAGCATCCTTCCACTGCGCGCGGGCGAGCGCCAGCGCGGGATATTTGGGCATATCGCCCGCCAGCTTGTCGAGGCATTGCCGCCGCAGCCGGGCGAGCAGGCCCGGTTCGGCCAGCGTCCGGTCCCCGGCAAGCAGCGCGTCGGCCAGCGGCTTGTCGGCAAAGGCGACGGGGCGGTCCAGCTCGCGCGCCGCGATGCCCAGCGCGTTCATTGCCACCGCGACCAGAAATTTGTCGCGGCCCTGCGCGCCCGGCTTGATGTCGCTGGCCAGCCATTCGCGCACCGCCGTGACGAGTTCGCCCGCCGTCGGTTCGCCCTGCGTCGGCGGTGCAAGCGGCGCGGCGGCGGGCAGCGGGCGGGCCCGTTCCGCTGCGGGCGCTTCTTCCTCCAACAGCAGCAGCAGGTCCAATTCCTGTTCCGCCGTGCGCCGCGCGACGACGACGCGCTCCAGGCTGCGGTCGACGCCGCCGCGCCAAGCCGCGCCCATGGTCAGACAGCCCAGCGCCCACCACAGCGTGCGGTAGATGAGCCAGAAACGAAAGCGCGCCGGGTCAATCGCCGCGCCGCCCGCCGCCGTGTAAGCGGCGAACAGGGCCTCCAGCCCGCCCAGGCCAAAGGCAGGCCGGTCGGGCCGGGCAAAGCGCCACACGGTCATGCAGCCATAGGCCAGATCCTCATGAAAATCGCCCAGATGCGCCAATTCCCAATCGAGCACGGCAGCGAGGCCGCGATCATCGACCAGGATGTTGCCCAGCCGAAAATCGCCGTGCACCAGCACCGGGTCGGCAGGCGGCGGCGGCAGATGGTCGCGGCACCAGCGGATGGCCAGCGCAATCACGGGGCGGTCACCACCAAAGTCTGCAAATTGATCGGCCAGTTCCGCCAGCGCCGCACCGACATCCAGCACGGGGATGGCCGCCGGGATCGCCGCGCGCGGCAGGGCGTGGATGCGCGCCAGCTCGCGCCCCAGGTCGGCCAGCAATTCGGGGCGCGGCGCGGCCAAAATGGCGGCCGGGTTCACCTCCCCCGCCACGCGCGCCATGACATAGCCGGTGCCCAGCGCGTCGCCATCGGTCAGCACGCCGACCACCGCCGGCGCGCGCACGCCGCCCGCATGCGCGGCGCGGACCAGCGCGGCTTCGTCGGCATGACCGAAGGGGCGGCCCGCCATATAGCCGGCGCTGGGCGCGCGGCGCAGCACATAGGGCGCACCGCCCCAGTCAAAGGCCCAGCTTTCCATATTGGCGCCGCCCGACAGCCGGGTCAGGCCCGCCAGCGCGCCCGCGCCGCCCGCGGGCGGGACAAGCCGGGTCATCAGGCGGGTCAGGCGGTCGGCAAAATCACTCACGCGGCCCATCGTGCATGGCGGCCTGCCGCTTGTCCAGCGACGGCGCCTATTTGGCGGGACGCGGCAGCGGGCGGCCCAGCCGTTCCTGCGCCAGCCGGTCGTGCCGCCGCGCGGCAAAATGCAGCGCCCAGGCGATGATCACCAGGCCATAGAAAATCTCTATCCGAAACCAGCCGACGATATGGGGCTGAAAATGACTGAGGAAATAGAGCAGCACAAAGGGCGCGATGACGATGAATTGCGCCAGATGATACCAATTGCGCGGGATGCGCGCGCGGTCCGGGTCCACTGCCAGCGGTGCCCGCCCGGCCACCGCCGCCTCGACCCGGTCGCGCAGCATGCGCCAGCCGCGCACATAATCAAAGATATCGACACCAATCAGCCCCGCCTCGATCAGCACGGCGCAGGCCGCAATGCCCATCGAGCGCACTGTGCCGGTGATGCCCAGCATCATCATGATGGCGGTCCCGCCGACATAGGCGGCAATCAGGCCCGCTGCGGCCCATGCCAATTTGATGTTGGCATCGGCGATGATCGCTTCGACATGCGCGGCGGCTTCGGCCTGCCAGGCGGCATGTTCATCGTCGCTCACCTTGCGCGGCCGGCCCACCCGGTCGACATAGGCCCAGCCCATCGGCGTGCGCACGAACCAGCGGTGAAAGCGCGCCATTTCGGTCTGGCGCAGCTGTTCGCGCTTATAGTCATCGAACAAGGCCATGCTCCTGCGTCAGGCCACTTCGGGAAGATCGCGGTAACGCGGGGCGACGACCAACCGGTTGCGCCCCGTCCGCTTGGCTTCATAGAGCGCGGCGTCGGCGGCGCGGTAGAGCGCCAGCCATTCGCCCTCGCTGCCGCCCAGCCAGCCATTGGCCGCGCCCATTGAAATGGTCACCCGCTGGCCGCCGACGGGGGGCAGCGCCCGGATGCGCGCGAGCAGCGAGCTGTAATAACGCCGATCGACATTGCCGGTGGGAAAGAGCAGGGCAAATTCCTCGCCGCCGATGCGCGCGGCGATCACTTCGGGGCGCATGGCGGCGCGGATGACGCCCGCCACCTTTTGCAGCACGGCGTCGCCCGCGCTGTGCCCGGCGCTGTCGTTGATGGCCTTGAAATGATCGATGTCGATCAGGATCAGGCGATATTGGCCCGCCTCTGCCGGGGCCGGACAGGCCGACCGCATCAGCGCGCGGCGATTGGCGAGGCCAGTCAGTTCATCGGTATCGGCGAGCAGCCGCGCCTCCTTTTCATCGGCGCGCGCGGCATCGCGGTCGGCGCGCATGAAGCGGATGCGGTGCGCCATCACCATCGACGCCAGCAACGCCTCGGCGCTCATCGCCACCAAGGTGGCATTGTCGATCCAGAAATTATGCGCGATCAGCCCCAGGCTGTGCAGCATGCGCAGCAGGTTGAACGCCACCGGCAACAGCCAGGCAACGACGAACAGCCGTTCGGCCTGGCCGCCGGTCCGCCACCCTTTGACAAACATGACCAGGCCCAGGGCAAAGACAGCGGCAAAGGACAGCGTATAGACGGTGTCGAGCATGCCGATCTGCCATGGGGCCAGCAGCGCAAAGCCCAGCGATGTCGCGCCCACCAGCGCCATCCCGCCCACCAGCGCCCGGTCAAAGCGCCGTGAAAAGGCCACCGTGTCAAAGAAGAGGCGGACAAACCACAGCGCCGCCATGGCCGTCGCCGCCAGCAGGACATAGTTGATCCGCAGCCGCAGATTATTGTCGATGGCGGGCACCAGCTGCGCCAGCGTCGCCGATGAGGTGAAGGCATAGGCAAGCGCCGCCACCACCATGGCGCAATAGGCGAGCAAATAGCGTTCGCGGATCGCGCGCCACATCATGATGTTATAGGCGAGCAGGGCAAGGCAGAGCCCGACAAAGCCGCCATAGAGCGCGGCGCGCCGGGTATCGATCCCGGCGATGACATCCGAACTGGCGAGCGTCGGGCCCAGCAATATGCCGCGCATATTGCCGCTGTCCCTGACCTCAAACAGGATGGTTCGGGCCACGCTGTCGCGCCGCAGCGGCAGCGTGAAGTAACCACCGATATGCACATAGCGCCCCGAGTTCGCCGCAGGCACGGCATAGCGGGTGATGATGCCGTCGTCATAGGCCACATGCACTGTTGCGCCCGCTTGCCATAGGCTGGTCCAGCGCAGATTGCGTGCCGCCGGGGACGCAGGGCCAGGGACATCCAGCCGCACCCAATAGTCGCCGGGTCCGAACTCGGTTTGCCCCGTGGTGCAGTCAAAGGCGGCGGCATCGCGGAGCAGCGCGGCTGCCCTATCACCCGCGACCGCCGCCTTGATGCAGGGTTGCAGGTTCAGCCGCACCGGGCCGCCGTCGTCGATGCCGTCATGCGCCCGCGCCGGCCCGCTGACGCCAGCCAGCGCCAGCGCCATCAGCGCCGCCAGCCGCAGCCAGACCGTCCAGAAGCCATGCCATGCCATCGTGCCACATAGTGGCGGCAACAGGCAAAAATCGCGTTAATGCCGCCATCGGCCATCGCGCCATTGCGCGCCGGGCGGCGCTGGTTATTGTCCCCGCTGGACCGGGGACCACTCCCCGGTGGGGAGGAACACGCATGGCCATCGCCGACCAGCGGCCCACGGGGTCGCCTTTTCATGCCAAATCAACGGGCGCCGAGGTGCTGGCCGCCATCGACCTGACCGGCAAGACCGCCATTGTCACCGGGGGCTATTCGGGCATCGGGCTGGAAACTACGCGCGCGCTGGCCGGGCGCGGGGCGCGGGTGATTGTGCCGGTGCGCGACCCGGCAAAGGCCGACGCGGCGCTGGCCGATGTGACGGGCGATGTGCGCAGCGTGGCGCTGGACCTCGGCAATCTCGCCTCGGTCCGCGCGCTGGCGACCACATTGGTGGAAGAGCTGACGCAGCTTGATCTGCTCATCAACAATGCGGGCATCATGGCCTGTCCCGAAACGCGGCTGGGCCCGGGGTGGGAGGCGCAATTTGCCACCAACCACTTGGGGCATATGGCGCTGACCCTGGGGCTGATGCCGCTGCTGGAGCGCACCCCCGGCGCGCGCGTCGTCGCGCTGGCCTCCACGGGGCACAAGGTCAGCGACATTCGCTGGGACGATGTGCATTTCACCGCCCAGCCCTATGACAAATGGCAGGCCTATGGGCAGTCCAAAACCGCCAATGCGCTGTTCGCCAACGCCTTGTCGCGGCGACTCGCGCCGTCGGGCGGGCTGGCCTTTGGCGTCCATCCGGGCGGGATTTTCACGCCGCTGCAGCGCCATTTGACGGTCGAGGAGACGACGATGATGGGGTGGACCAATGCCGATGGTTCGCCATCGGAGCTTGCCAAGCGCGGGTTCAAGACGCCCGAGCAGGGCTGCTCCACCAGCCTGTGGGCCGCGACGAGCGCCTTGCTGGCGGGCAAGCCCGGCGTCTACCTCGAAGATTGCGAGGTCGCATCCCCCGCCGACCCCGCCAGCCCCATGGCACGCTATACCGGCGCCAATGCCCATATCTGTGACGATGAAGCCGCCGAGCGGCTGTGGGCGATCAGCCTGGCGATGCTGGCGGAGGGTTAAGCGCCTTTCCAACATAGGCCGACCCCCTCCTCTTCAGGGGAGGGGCTAAATACAGCCCTGCCCTACCGCAATAGCCGTGCTCCGGCGCAGGCCGGAGCCTTGGCGGTTACCGCAGCCCGCGCCGGCCAAAGCTCCGGCCTGCGCCGGAGCGCGAGGTTGGTTTGGATGTCGGGCGACCGCCTCGTTCGCTGAAACACACCGAAACCGGCGGTTTAATCCGTCCACCCTAACGCAGCTCCACCCAGGTCGGGGCATGGTCGCTCGCCTTTTCGCGGGCGCGGTGGGTGCGGTCGACGCCGACGGCGCTCAGGTGGTCGGCGAGCTGGGGCGACAGCAGCAGATGGTCGATGCGAAAGCCATGGTCGCGCTGCCACGCCCCGGCCTGATAATCCCAATAGGTCCAGATATGCCCCGCCGGATGGTGGCTGCGCAGCGCGTCGGTCCACCCATCCCCCAGCAAGCGGAACCAGGCATCGCGTGCGCCCGGTTGCATCAGCGCGTCCGCCGCCATGGCGCGCGGGTCCCACACATCATCGTCGTACGGGATGACATTATAGTCACCCGCCAGCACGGCGGGCACCTCTTCGGCCCAAATGGCGCGGGCCCGCGCGCGCAGCCGTTCCATCCACGCCAGCTTATAATCATATTTGGGGCCCGGCTGCGGATTGCCATTGGGCAGATAGATGCTGGCAACGCGCAGTCCGTGCACATCGGCCTCCAGATAGCGCGACTGTTCATCATCCGGATCGCCGGGCAGGCCCTGCATCACCAATTGGGGCTGCGCCCCGCGCGCCAATATGGCGACACCGTTGAACCCCTTTTGCCCATGGTAGAGCGCGCCATAGCCCAGCGCCTCTATTTCGGCACGGGGAATGGTCTCGTCGCTGGATTTCAGCTCCTGAAGGCAGGCGATGTCGGGGCGGGTTTCGTCCAGCCATTCGAGCAGGCGGGGCAGCCGCGCCTTGACGCCGTTGATGTTGAAGGTGGCGATTTTCATGATAGCGCGATGGAGCGGGGGGCCGCGTCAGACCGAAAAGCTGGCGCCGCAGCCGCAGCCCGATGCCGCATTGGGATTGCTGACCTGAAACGCCGCGCCGCCCAGCGACTGGACGAAATCCACCACACAGCCGCGCACCAGATCAAGGCTGATGTCATCGACGACCAGCTCGACGCCGTCGGTGCTGGTCACCCGGTCATCCGCCGTCACCGCATCGGCCAGTTCAAAGCGGTAGGTAAATCCCGAACAGCCGCCGCCATCGACGGCCAGGCGCAGCCGCGCGGGCACCCCGCCCTTGCGGTCGGCAATCCAGCGCACCCGCGCCGCAGCAGCAGGGGTCAGCGTCAGCTCAGCGGCGGTCAGCGTGTCGGTCATACCCGCAAGATAGTCGAAACTGCCGAAATGAAAAGGGCGCCCCGCAGGCGCCCCGTTCGTGGCTGCCGCAAAACCCGGCTTAATCCTCGGGCCCGCCCATGGCGGTGTCACCCGCCAGCATCGCCAGCGCCGCTTCGCCCGATTCGACGAAGGGGATGGGATTGACCGGGGTGCCCGCGATGCGGACTTCATAATGAAGGTGGTTGCCGGTGGAGCGGCCCGTCGAGCCGACATAACCCAAAATATCGCCCTTTTTCACTCGCTGGCCGGAGGTGACGATGAAGGAGGACATATGACCATAGCGGGTCTGGATGCCGTTGCCATGCTCCACCTCGACATAGAGGCCATAGCCGCCCAGGCGCTGGGCGCGGCCGACGATGCCGTCGGCGGTGGCGTAAATGGGGGTGCCATGCGGGGCGGGAATGTCGATGCCATTGTGCCGCGCCAGCCGCCCGGTCACCGGGTGCACCCGCATGCCATAGCCCGACGACAGGCGCATGGCGTCAATGGGGCGGCGCGACGGGATGGCGATGGCGGTGGTGGCCGCCATGCCGGTGTCGAGTTGCCGCCACAGGCGGTGCACCGACCGCGCCTCATAATCGGCGCGGATGGCGGCGGCATTGGCCTCTTCGATGCTCGCAAATTCCTGTTCGGGCATGTCGACGGGGATATCGCCGGTGCTGGCGCCATTGGCGGCGGCAGGAACGGCAGTGCCCATCATCATCGCGGCGAAAGCAAGAATTACGCCGCGCAGCGACCTGGCAGTAAAAGCAAATGACACCTGGTGCGACCCCGTCATGTCGGCAGAAAAAGGCCCTCTCCCGACCCCGCCTGCACTGCAATTTTCTGGTGCCAGACTGATCGGGCACCGCTGCCATCGTCTGTGCAGAGCCGCTGGTTACGAAGCAATGAGGGCGTAGAATTCTTGCGTTAAACCGGCTGCATCGCGCGCTGAGTTGTTGAACGGTGGCTTAACGGACCCCCGAAAACGCGCCTTTACCAGCTGTTGCCACTGGTCGGGGGCCGCGAATCCCCGCTGGTCGCAGGCCCAGCGGAACCAGCGCGTGCCCGCGCCGACATGGCGGATTTCATCGGTCAGGATGCGGTGCAAAATGGCCGCGCTGCGCGCATCGCCGACCGCCTCGAACCGCGCAATCGTGGCCGGTGTGACGTCCAGCCCGCGCGCCTCCAGCACCATGGGGACGATGGCCAGCCGCGCCAGTGCATCGTCCGCCGTCGCCGCCGCCGCTTGCCACAGACCGGCGTGCGCGGGCAGCGCCCCATAATGGCTGCCCAGCGTTCGCAGCCGCCGGTCGAGCAGCGCGAAATGCATCGCTTCATCCGCCGCAACGGCCAGCCAGTCATCGGTAAAGGCGCGCGGGAATTGCCCGCCAAACCGGCCCACCAGGTCCACCGCCAGGTCAATGGCGACAAATTCGATATGCGCCAGCGCGTGGAGCATGGCGACGCGCCCGGCCAGCGTGGAGCCCGCGCGGCGCTTGGGCATATATTTGGGGGCGAGCAGTTCGGGCTGGTCGGGCCAGGCGGGCTGATCGGGCATGGCGGCATCGAACCGGTGCGCCAGCCGCCCGGCGCGCCAGGCCCGGGCGAGGTCGCGCGCGGCCCGGCGTTTGCCCTCTGGCGCCGCCGTCAGCAACACCGCGCGCGCCGCGTGGGCGACGCTGCTCACTGAACCGAAGCCCCAAGCCTGTCGCAGGGCGCAGCGCAGTGACATGCCGGTCGATCCTTGTGCGCCATTGACGCGGGCTTCGACAAGCTCAGCCCTGCGGTTCGTTGCCGACCATCGGTCACAGCGCCTGCAACGCCTCCAGCACCGCGTCGGCATGGCCCTTGACCTTTACCCCGCGCCACGCCGCCGCGAGCCGCCCATCGGCCCCGAACAGGAATGTCGCGCGTTCAATGCCCATATAGGCGCGGCCATACATGGATTTTTCGACCCAGGTGCCAAAGGCCGCGCACGTTGCTTCGTCGGCGTCGGCGGCCAGCCGGACGGTCAGCCCATATTTGTCGCGAAACTTGCACAGCTTGGCGGGCGTGTCGCGCGACACGGCAATCACCTGCGCCCCATGCGCGGCGAACTGGTCGGCCAGGCGCGTGAAATCCTGCGCCTCGGTCGTGCAGCCGGGGGTGTCGGCCTTGGGATAGAAATAGACGACAAAGGGTTTGCCGACGAGGCCCGCAAGCGGCAGCGGCGCACCATCGGCGTCGAGCGGGGTCACGGCGGGAACGGGATCACCGATATTGAGGGCCATTATTCAACCTTTCGCATCACGAATCATATCCCACCACCCGGCGACCTGTTGCCGCGCATCGGCGTGTGCGTCCAGCAGGCTTTGCCAGTCGGCATGGCCGCAGCCGCGCGCCACCATCGCCCGGCCCGCCGCCGTGGGCGGCTCGCCGCTGGGCGCGGCCAGACGCAGCAGGATCAGCATGCGGGTCAGCAGCGCCGCTGCCGCCGTCATGGACGGCGGCGCATGGCCCGCCGCCGCCAGTTCCGCCAGCGCAGGGCCGATGCCGGGGTGCAGGCCCACGCCGTGCGCCAGCTGCGTCACTTGCAGCGCGAATTCCAGGTCGATGAGCCCGCCCGGCCCCGCCTTCACATCCAGGGGCCCGGCAGGTGCCTTGTGCGCGGAAATGCGGGCGCGCATCGCTGCGGCCTCGGCGCGCAGCATGGCGGGGTCGCGGGCGGTGCGGTGCAGCGCATCGAGCAGGGCGGTCGCTGTCGCCCGTGCGCCCGCGCTGCCATAAACCACGCGCGCGCGCAGCATGGCCATATGCTCCCACACCCAGGCATCCTGCCGCTGATAGCGGTCAAAGCTGTCGAGAGAGACGACCAGCGGCCCCTGGTCCCCCGACGGCCGCAGCCGCGTATCGACGTCATACAGCTTGCCCGCCGCCGTCGGCACCGACAGCGCCGCGGTCAGCCGCTGGGCCAGCCGGTTATAATATTGGGTCGCCCCCAATGGGCGGGGACCATCGGATTCGGCCAAATGATCGCCGGTGAACAGATAGACCAGATCAAGGTCCGACGCGTGGGTCAGCATGCCGCCGCCAAAGCGGCCCAGCGCCAATATGACCAGCTCGCTGTCGGCGATGCGGCCATGCGCGCGTTCAAATTCGGCAATCGTGGCATCGGCCAATGTGACCAGCGCCGCCTCTGCCAGCGCGGCATAGCCGCCGCCCACGACCAGCGGATCGGTGACCCCCTCGACCAGCTGGACGCCGTAGGCAAAGCGCCGTTCGCCGACATGGTCGCGCACCGCATCCAGCACGGCTTCATAATCGCGGCCCGCGAGCTGCCGCTGCCATTCGGTCACCAGATCGGCGGCGGCGGCGGGCGCGTCAAAGGCGCGCGCGTCGATCAACCCTTCGATCAGGCTGGCGCGCGTGCCCAGCGCATCGGCGAGCGTGGGGGCGAGCACCAGCACCCGCGTCATCACCCGCGCCAGCGCGGGTTCGGCGGCGAGCAGGTGAAAGAAATTGATGGCGCTTGGCAGGCCCGCAATCATCCGGTCAAACCGCGCCAGCGCCGCTTCGGGGTCGGGCGCGGCGGCAAAGGCGGTGATCAGCTGGGGCAGCATTTTTTCGAGCGCCGCCAGCGCCGCCGCGCTGCGCAGCACGCGCAGGCCGCCGCTGCGCCATTCGGCGATGCGCGCGGCGGCGACCTCCACCGGCACAAAGCCCGCATCGGCGATGGCAGCGGCAAGGTCGGCGGGGTCGCGCGGCCAACCGGTCGCCGCGCCGCGCTGCGCCACCAGCCGGTCATAGACCTGCGCCACATCGCGCGTCGCGGGTTCCAGCTGCGCCAGCAGCGCGTCCGCATCGGCCAGCCCATCGAGCCGCGCCACCGCATCCAGCGCCTTTGCCTGGATGGGCAGGCTGTGCGTCTGTTGATCCTCGATCATCTGCAACCGATGCTCGATCCGGCGGAACAGCGCATAGTGGCGGGCAAGCCGGTCGGCGATGGCGCCGTCAATCCGCCCCGCCGCCGCCAGCGCAGCAAGCGCGTCGCAGGTGGCCGGACAGCGCAAGGCCGCATCGCGCCCGCCATAGATGAGCTGGTGCACCTGCGCGAAAAATTCCACCTCGCGAATGCCGCCGCGCCCGCGCTTCAGATCATAGCCGGGGCCAAAGCTCTGCCCTCCGGCATAATGGTCGCGAATCCGGTCGGTCATCGTGCCGATTTCGCCCAGCTGGCGGAAATCGAGCGACTTGCGCCAGATAAAGGGTTGGATGGCACGCAGGAAATCGCCGCCCAGCCGCCGGTCCCCCGCCGCCGCCCGGCTGCGGATAAAGGCCGCCTGTTCCCACGGCAGCGCCTGGCTTTCATAATAGGAAATGGCCGCGTCGACGGGCAGGACGATGGGCGTCACCTCTGGATGCGGGCGCAGCCGCAAATCGACGCGCAGCACATGGCCGTCCGCCGTGCGCGCCGACAAAAGTTCGACCATCCGCCGCGCCACCCGCACCGCCGCCTCCGCCGGGTCATCGCGCGACCGGTGCGGGAAGGTGGCGGGATCAAAGATCAGTATCGGGTCGATGTCGGAGGAATAGTTGAGCTCGCGGCTGCCATGCTTGCCCAGCGCGACGATGGCGATGCCCTGCAACGCGGCATCCGGCATGCGTTCCTGAATCGCGGTCGCCAGCGCAAGGTCGCAGGCACGGTCGGCGAAATCGGACAAATGCCCGCACGTCGTCGCCACATCATGCTCGCCCGCCAAATCGCCCAGCGCCGTCAGCAGCGCATGCCGCCCGCGCCATTGGCGGAGCGAACGGGCCATATCTGCGTCGTCCCGCCTGCCCTGATCCTGCTGCAACGCCGCCAGCGCCGCGTCGGCACCATTCCGCAGGAAGCACGCCACATCATCGGGCCAGTCCGCCGCCAGCCGCGCCAGAAACGGGGCGTGCGCCTGCGCCCGGGCCAGCGCATCGCGGCGTTCATCGGGGGTCGTCATCGCCATTGTTATCGGCCGCTCAGCCGGTGCTGGCAAGTGGGCGACCGACGGGTTAGCATGGCCGCATGACCGACCGAACCCGCCTTGCCCGCCGTGCCCTGCGCCAGGCGCGGACCCGCGTGCTGATTGCGCTGGCGCTGGTCGGCTTGCTGCCGCTCGCGACGCTGGTGTTGCTGGAGCGCGCGATTACCGACCGCATGGCCATGTCGCTGGTGATCGCGACGCTGCACGCGCTGGCGGTGATGGTCGCGGTGGCGTGGTTTGCCGACCGCAATCTGCTGCGCCCGCTGGGCCGACTGGTCCGCCATCTGGCCGAGGATCGCCCCCCCGATCACGCCTCGCCGCAGCAACGCTGGATGCTGGAAATAGACAAGCGCGTGGGCGAGGCGACCGACCGGCTGGCCGCCGACCGGGTGGCGCTGGACGATGCCCGCGCGCTGCAACGCCAATTGACGCGCGAGGTGCATCACCGGGTGAAGAATAATTTGCAGGTGGTCGCCAGCCTGCTCAACCTGCACAAACGCGGCGCGACGAGCGAGGACGCGCGCGATGCGTTTCGCACCATCCAACACCGCGTCGACGCCCTGACCAGCGTGCACCGCCATCTGGTGAGCCAAGGGGACGCCGCCGATTGCGTCAGCGCGCGCCAGCTGGTGGAGGATATCAGCGGCATTTTCGGCGACCCCGACGGCCTGTCCGACCACCCACCCGTGGTGGCCGACATCGCGCCCGCGCTCACCCTGCCGCAGGACGTGGCCTTGCCGGTTGCCTTTCTGCTCACCGAACTCATCGAACTGGCGCTGGGCCATGACGGCGATGCCATCATCCGCATTGCCCTGCACCGCGACGCCGATGGGGCCATGACGCTGACCGTCCACAGCGATGTCTATGCCCTGCCCGCTTGCGATGCCGCGCTGACTAGCGGCTATATTGCCCGGGTGCTCAGCGGCCTGTCACGCCAGCTGCGCAGCGAGCTGGTGCGGTCGGCGGACCGCACCGAATTTGCTCTGGTGATTGCGGCATAGCGCTGAAACAGCGCCCGGATAGCGGACATCAGGCGCGCGCATAGCGTGCGGCAAAATCCGTCTGAAACACCGCAAAGCGCCGTTCCGCAATCGCGCTGCGCATCGCGGCCATCAACGATTGATAGAAGTGCAGATTATGCTGGGTCATCAGCATCGCCCCCAGCATTTCGCCCGACCGCACCAGATGGTGAAGATAGGCGCGGGTCCAGGTGGTGCAGACGGGGCAATCGCACGCTTCGTCCAATGGCCGCTGGTCCTCCGCGAACTTGGCGTTGCGGATGTTGATGGGGCCGTCCCAGGTAAAGGCCTGGCCATTGCGCCCCGACCGCGTCGGCAGCACGCAATCGAACATGTCGACGCCGCGCGCCACCGCGCCGACCAGATCGTCGGGTTTGCCCACCCCCATCAGATAGCGGGGCTTGTCGGCGGGCAATTGGCCGGGGGCATAGTCGAGCACGCCGAACATCGCCGCCTGCCCCTCCCCCACCGCCAGGCCGCCGATGGCATAGCCGTCAAAGCCGATATCCATGAGCTTCGCCGCCGAATGGGCGCGCAGGCCTTCGTCCAGCGACCCCTGCTGTATCCCGAACAGCGCCGCGCGCGCCGCATGCTCCGCGCCTGCATCAAAGCCATCGCGCGACCGCTGCGCCCAGCGCATCGAGCGCAGCATGCTTGCCTCTGCCCGATCGCGGTCGACGCCATTGGGCGGGCATTCGTCAAAGGCCATGACGATGTCGCTGCCCAGCAGCCGCTGAATCTCCATCGACCGTTCGGGGGTCAGCATATGGCGCGATCCGTCGAGATGGCTCTTGAACGCCACCCCCTCCTCGCTCTGCTTGGTCAGCGCGGCGAGGCTCATCACCTGATACCCCCCGCTGTCGGTGAGGATCGGGCGGTCCCAGCCCATGAAGCGGTGCAGCCCGCCCAGCCGGTCCATCCGTTCAGCGGTGGGGCGCAGCATCAGATGATAGGTGTTGCCCAGCAAAATGTCGGCCCCGCTCGCCCGCACCTCCGCCGGCCGCATCGCCTTCACCGTCGCCGCCGTGCCCACGGGCATGAAGGCGGGCGTGCGGATGGTGCCGCGCTGCATGGCAATGTCGCCCGTGCGCGCCGCGCCGTCGGTGGCGTGAAGGGTGAAGTGGAAACGGGGGGCGGTCATGGACGAACTAACTTCACCGAAGCCCTGAGCTTGTCGAAGGGCGTGTCGAAGGCGGGACGGGCTTCGACACGCTCAGCCCTGCGGTTTTTTCACTCGGCTGCCCTATGGCAGCAGCAAGCTGGAATCGCCATAGCTGTAAAAACGATACCCACCCGCAATCGCATGGGCATAGGCCGCCTGCATCACATCCAGCCCCATCAGCGCGCTCACCAGCATGAACAGGGTGGATTTGGGCAGGTGGAAATTGGTCATCAACCCGTCGATCGCGCGAAACCGGTATCCGGGGGTGATGAAGATGCTCGTGTCCCCCTCCCACGGCTGAATGCGGCCATCGGCATCGGCAGCACTTTCGAGCAGGCGCAGCACGGTGGTCCCAACCGCGATAATCCGCCCGCCACCCGCGCGCACGGCGTTCAGCCGCGCCGCCGTCACCGCATCGATGCGGCCCCATTCGGCGTGCATGACATGGTCGTCGGTATCATCGGCCTTGACCGGCAAGAAGGTCCCCGCCCCGACGTGCAGCGTCAGCGTCTCGCGCCCAATGCCCGCAGCATCAATCGCCGCGATCAGGTCGGGGGTGAAGTGCAGCGACGCAGTGGGCGCCGCCACCGCGCCGTCCTCAGCCGCGAACATCGTCTGATAATCGCTGCGATCGGCGTCATCGGTGGGCCGCTTGCCCGCGATATAGGGCGGCAGCGGCATGTGTCCGGCGCGGTCGAGGAGCAGCTCCACCGGTTCATCGCCATCAAAGCGGATGACGAAGCTACCATCGGGCAACCGCTCCTGCGCCAGCACCGAAACGCCGCCCGCAAATTCGATGCGGTCGCCGGGAGCCAGCCGTTTGGCGTTGCGCACAAAGGCTTGCCAGCGGCGCAGGTCGAGCCGTTTGTGCAGCGTCACGCCAATCCGCGCCTCCCCGCCCTTGTGCGTCCGCCGCACCCCGTCGAGCTGGGCCGGGATGACGCGGGTGTCGTTGAACACCAGGCAATCGCCCGCGCGGAGCAGCGCGGGGAGATCGCGCACGCCATGGTCCTGCATCTGCCCGCCGCTGACCAGCAACATCCGCGCCGCATCGCGCGGCCGCGCGGGGCGCAGCGCAATCAATTCGGACGGCAGGCTGAAATCAAAGGCGTCGACGCGCACAAACCATCCCTATCCTATTTTCCGTCTGCCCTGAGCTTGTCGAAGGGCTGTTCTTCCCTTTTGCCGAAGGAAGAAGAAAAGGACGGTCCTTCGACAAGCTCAGGACAGACGGGATTGAAAGAAACCCTTGCGGTCAGCCCGCCGGAGCCGGTGCGGGTGCGGGTGCTGCCGCCTCCACCAGCGCGCTGGCGGGGGGCATGGGCTTGTTGTCGGCGGCGACCGACACCTGCACCATCCGGCTCATCACCTCGGGTGGCTCGCCGCGCTGGATGGCGTCGACATATTGCATCCCCGATACCACCCGGCCAAAGGCGGTGTAATTGCGGTCCAGGCTGAACCGCGGCATGAACATGATGAAAAACTGGCTGTTGGCGCTGTTCGGTTCCTGGGCGCGGGCCATCGACACCGTGCCGCGCAGATGCGGGATGGCGTTGAATTCGGCGGTGAGGTCAGGCAGCAGCGACGATCCGGTGCCGGTCGCGGTCGGGTCCCCAGTCTGCGCCATGAAACCGTCGATGACGCGGTGGAATTTCAGCCCGTCATAAAAGCCGCTGCGCGCCAGTTGCTTGACCCGCTCAACATGCGCGGGGGCCAGATGGGGATAGAGCTGAATGGTCACCCGCCCGCCGGTCGACAGGTCCAGATGCAGCATATATTCGGGCACGCCCAGATATTGATCGGGGGTCATTGCGGGGGCCGCAGCGGGGGCAGGCGCCGCTGGCGCCGTTTCCTGCGCCGCCGCCGGGCTGGCGAGGGCCAGCGCCAAACCCAGCGCCGAAAGCCATGAAGTCCGCGTCACAAAAGCCATAAGTCAAAAATCCTGAACCGAAGAAGCTGCGCGACCCCATTGCCGCATGGTCCCTAGCGGGAAAAATCTGAACGCTCAATGATTGCGCTTCACAGGGCTATTCCCCCTGCCGCAAGCCCCGTTCGGCGATGCGCGCCACGACCGCGTCACGCACGGCGGGCGTCACGAATTTGGCGATGTCGCCGCCAAAAATCGCAATTTCCTTCACCAGGCGCGACGCAATGGGTTGCAGCGAGACGTCGGCCATCAAAAAGACGGTTTCGACGCGGTCGTTCAGCTGCTGGTTCATCCCCGCCATTTGATATTCATATTCGAAATCGGCCACGGCGCGCAGGCCGCGGATGATGACGCCTGCGCCTTCGCGGTCGGCAAAATCCATCAGCAGCGAATTAAAGCCAACCACGTCGATATTGCCGCCAATCGCGGCGACTTCGGCGCGGACCATGGCGAGGCGTTCCTCGTCCGAGAACATCGGCGCCTTGGCAATATTGGTCGTCACGCCGACCACCAGCCGGTCGACCAGCTTGGCCCCGCGCCGGATGATGTCGATATGACCCAAGGTGATGGGATCAAAGGTGCCGGGATAGACGCCGATCCGCATTACCGGTCCCTTTCGATGATATAGCGGGCGATGGCGCGCAGCAGTTCGGCCTCTTCGCCATAGCCGCCCAGATGTGCAACCGCCTGATTGACCAGCAATTCGGCCTGCGCCTTTGCCCGGTCGAGCCCCATCAGCTCGACAAAGGTTTCCTTGCCCGCCGCCGCATCCTTGTGCAGCGCCTTGCCCGCCAGTTGCTCGTCGCCCTCCACATCCAAAATGTCGTCGGCAATCTGAAAGGCGAGGCCGATGTCGCGGGCATAGGCGACCAGCGCGCGGCGGCCCTCGGGCGGCACCCGGCCCAAAATTGCGCCCGCCTCCACCGAAAAGGCGATGAGCGCGCCGGTCTTGAGCTGTTGCAGGCGGCTGACCGTTTCCAGGTCAAAACTGGTCGTTTCGGCCGCCAGATCCATCATCTGCCCGCCCGCCATCCCCGCTGGCCCCGCCGCGCGCGACAGTTCCAGCAGCAATTCGCTGCGCACAAAGGGGTCGGGATGGCAATCGGGATGCGCCAGCCATTCAAAGGCGAGCGCATGGAGCGAATCGCCCGCCAGCACCGCCGTCGCCTCGTCAAACGCCTTGTGCACCGTCGGCTTGCCGCGCCGCAGATCATCATCGTCCATGCACGGCAGATCGTCGTGGATCAGCGAATAGACGTGCATCGCCTCCACCGCCGCACCGACGGTCAGCGACAGGGTGCGGTCAACGCGAAACAAGTCGCCCGCCGCGCGCACCAGCAGCGGGCGGAGCCGCTTGCCGCCGCCAATCGCGGCGTGGCGCATCGCGTGATAGAGCGGCGCGCGGGCATCGTCGGGCACCGCCAGCCGCTGGTCGAAAAAACGGTCGATGGCGTCGGCGACATCGGCCTGGGCCTCGCTCAGCAGGGCATTGTCGGTCACGGCCGCGATGCTCATCCGGCATCACCAAAGGGCACGGTGCCCGTTGGCCGTCCGTCGCCACCCACGCTGACCTGTTCGACGCGCAGTTCGGCGGCTTTCAGCCGCGCCTCGCATTGCTGGCGCAGCGCCTGTCCCCGTTCATACAGCGCGACGGATTCCTCAAGGTTGACGTCGCCGCTCTCCAGCCGCCGGACAATGGTTTCCAGTTCGGCCATGGCGGCTTCAAAGCTTAATGATTCGGGCGGCGCAGTGCCGGTGGGAATATCGGTCATGGCGCATGCTTTGACCGCAGCCGCGCGCCCGGGTCAAGCTTGACGTTGCGGCTTTTGCGCCTAGCGTGGCGTGCCATGTTCATCGGCCATTTTGCGCCCGCGCTGGTCGCGGCGACCCATCCGGCGGCCCCCCGCTTGGGGATGCTGTTCGCCGCCGCGCAGCTGGTCGACATCGGCTTTGCCACGCTGCTCTTTTCGGGGACGGAAGCGATGCGGGTTGTGCCCGGCTTTACCGCGATGAACCCGATGGACCTTTATCACATGCCCTTTACCCACAGCCTGCTGGGCACCGCCCTTTGGGGGCTGGGGTTCGGCATTATTGTTGCAGCGATGCTGCGCAGCATGATGGCCGGCCTGATCGCGGCCCTGGTGGTCCTGTCGCACTGGTTTATCGACTGGCTGGTGCATGTGCCCGACCTGACTTTGTGGGGCAGTGGGCCGCGCCTGGGGCTGGGGCTGTGGAACCATCCCGCCATCGCCATGCCGCTGGAACTGGCGCTGATCGGCGGGGCCTTTGCCTGGTTGGCGCGGGCGCGCGGCGGGATGACGGCGCGGCTGTGGGCGCTGCTGGCGCTGCTCCTGGCGGTGCAGGGGGCCAATTGGTTCGGGCCGCAGGACAGCTACTATAGCGCCACCATTCCCGCAACGATGCTGGCGGTCTATGCGTTGCTGATTGTCGCGGCCATCTGGGCCGATCCGCGCCCGCGCGGCGCAATGGGGGGAAATTCCGCATGACCATGCAATTGATCGTCGCCTATGTCGCCACGGCGGTGCTGTTCGGCGTGCTCGACGCGCTGTGGTTGGGCAAGATGGTGCCTGCGGTCTATCGCCCCGAAATCGGCGAAGTGCTGATGAAGGGCTGGCGGCCCGCACCCGCGCTGATCTTCTACGCGCTCTATATGCTGGGCATCCAGATTTTCGCCGTCGCCCCCGCGCTCAAGGCCGGGCAGTGGCACATCGCGCTCGTCTATGGCGCGCTGTTCGGCTTTTTCTGCTACATGACCTATGACCTCACCAACTATGCGACGCTGAAGGTGTGGAGCCTGAAGGTCACGCTGCTCGATATCGCCTGGGGCACCATCGCCACCGGCGCAGCAGCAGGTGCAGCGGCATGGTTGACCCTCGCCCTCTTTAATCGGGGACAGTCCCCAATTTAATTCGGGGACTGTCCCCGATTTTGGAGCGTCGGCCCGCTTGGCGGCGGGGCACGTCTAGCGCACCCGAAACCAGTGCCGCATCTATTCGCGTCGCATCCGCCGCTTCAAGCCCGCCGGTCAACATGGCGCGCCAGTTGGCCACATGTCGGCCCAGTTCGGCGACATTGGTCAGTCCGTCATCCAGCTGGAAGACATGAGCCCGCGCACTGGACCACTGCCAATCCTCCGCGCGCCCTACCATGCCTGCGGCTACCGGGTTATTTTCCACATACCGCACGGCGACCATCAGATGACGGTCGTCCATCGGGTAGCTTTGGAACCGACCTTGGAAAAGATGGCCGGTAAGGCCCATTCGCCGATTGATGCGCTGCGAGTAAGAGGTGTGCGTCCGCGCCAGCGGTTGCCGCAGCCCATCTTCCGTCTTTGGAACCAGAATCAGATGCACATGGTTGTCCATCAGGCACCAGGCGAGGCACTTGGTTCCGGCAGCGCCAAGGGCACTGGCGAGCAGGTCCAGATAAACGCGGCGGTCTAGATCGCTGAAAAAAATCGGCTGCTGGCGGTTGCCACGCTGAATGACGTGGTGGGGAACGCTGGGAATGACGCGGCGCGCAACACGGGGCATGGCGGCCTCCAAAAAAAATCGACCAAAATCGGGGACAGTCCCCGATTGCTTCGCCTTGGCGTTGCTTGTCAAGGGCTGCACTTCGGAAATCGGGGACTGTCCCCGATTTTGAGAACTGGGCGGGGGCGGTTTGCGCGGCTAAAGGCGCGGGCATGACTGGTATCACCCCTGAAATCGTCGCCGAGCACGGCCTGTCCGAGGATGAATATGCGCGCGTGCTGGCGGCGCTGGGTCGCGAGCCCAATTTGGTGGAGCTGGGCATATTTTCGGTCATGTGGTCCGAACATTGCAGCTATAAATCCTCGCGCATCCATCTGAAAAAGCTGCCGACCGAAGCGCCATGGGTGATTTGCGGCCCAGGCGAGAATGCGGGCGTCATCGACATTGGCGATGGCCAGGCCGCCATCTTCAAGATGGAGAGCCACAACCACCCCAGTTACATCGAACCCTATCAGGGCGCAGCGACCGGCGTCGGCGGCATTTTGCGCGACGTGTTCACCATGGGCGCGCGCCCGGTGGCGAACCTCAACGCGCTGCGGTTCGGGCGGCCCGACCATCCCAAGATGCGCCATTTGATCAGCGGCGTGGTGCGCGGCATCGGCGGCTATGGCAATTGCGTCGGCGTGCCCACAGTGGGCGGCGAGGTGAATTTCCACCCCGCCTATGACGGCAATATCCTGGTCAATGCGATGACCGTGGGCGTCGCCGACACCGACAAGATATTCTATTCCGCCGCTTCGGGGGTGGGCAATCCCATTGTCTATGTCGGCAGCAAGACGGGGCGCGACGGCATCCATGGCGCGACCATGGCATCGGCGGACTTTGGCGAGGATAGCGAGGAAAAGCGCCCGACGGTGCAGGTCGGCGACCCCTTTACCGAAAAATTGCTGATCGAGGCGTGCCTGGAGTTGATGGCGTCGGACGCGATTGTCGCCATTCAGGATATGGGCGCGGCGGGGCTGACCAGTTCGTCGGTCGAAATGGCATCGAAAGGCGGCGTCGGCATCCACCTGAAAATGGACGATGTGCCGCAGCGCGAAACCGGCATGACCGCCTATGAAATGATGCTGTCCGAAAGCCAGGAGCGCATGCTCATGGTGCTGAAACCCGGCAAGGAGGATTTTGCGCAGGCCATTTTCCGCAAATGGGAACTGGATTTCGCGGTCATTGGCCATGTCACCGACACAGGGCGCATGGTGCTCGAACATCATGGCCAGATTGTCTGTGACATTCCGCTTGCACCGCTGGCCGATGATGCGCCGCTCTATGATCGGCCGCATGTGCCGACGCCGAAGCGCGCCGAATTGAGCGATGCGCCCGAAAGCGCCGATCCGGCGGCGGACCTGCTGACGCTGATGGGGTCCGCTGATATCGCCTCGCGCCGCTGGATCTGGGAACAATATGACAGCCAGGTCGGCGGCGATACCGTCGCGCTGTCGGGCGGGGACGCCGCCGTGGTGCGCGTCCATGGCCATGACAAGGCGCTGGCGATGACCACCGATTGCACCCCGCGCTATTGCTTTGCCGACCCAGTGGAGGGCGGCAAGCAAGCGATTGCAGAGGCGTGGCGCAACCTGACCGCCGTGGGCGCAACCCCGCTGGCGGTGACCAATTGCCTGAACTTCGCCAATCCGCAGCGGCCCGAGATTATGGGCCAGATTGTCGGCTGTCTGGACGGCATGGGGCAAGCGTGCCGCGCACTGGATTTCCCCATCGTGTCGGGCAATGTCAGCCTGTATAATGAAAGCAAGGCAACCGGCGGCGGCAGCGCAATTTTGCCCACACCAGCCATCGGCGGCGTCGGCCTGATGCCCGATTGGCGGCAGGCCGCGACCATCGCCTTCAAACGCACCGGCGATATCGTGCTCGCGGTGGGCGAACGCGGCGGGCATCTGGGCCAGTCGCTGTGGCTGCGCGAATGCCATGGGCGCGAGGATGGGCCGCCCCCGCCGGTGGACCTGACCGCCGAACGGCGCACCGGCGATTTCATCCGCGCCAGCATCCGTCAGGGGTGGATTACCGCCTGTCATGACGTGGCCGATGGCGGCGTCGCCGTTGCGCTCGCCGAAATGGCGCTGGCGGGTGACATTGGCGTGATGGTGAACGAGGAACAGCCATTTGGCATCGCGGGCAGCTTTTTCGGCGAGGATCAGGGGCTGTATCTCGTCACCGTCTGCGACACCTGCCTGGCCGATTTCCTGGCCGCAGCGCATGCCGCCGATGTGCCGATCGACCCGCTGGGCCGGACGATCAAGAGCCGCATCATCTTTGAACTGCCCGAGGGCGATTTTGCCGTCGCCCTCGACGATTTGCGCCGCGCACATGAGGGCTTTTTCCCGGCGTTGATGGCGGGTTGAGGTTTTGAAGCTTACGGCGCGGGCCGCTGCGCTGCGCCCGTGGGCGTCCGCCCGCGCGTGCCTGCTGCGCCGCCGGTGACGCGTGCGATCCAGCCAAGATATTTGTCGACGCGGACATAGACGCCGGGCTTGTCCGCCTGCGCACAGCCTTCGCCCCAGCTGACCACGCCGATTTGCTGGTCCTGCTGCATCAGGGGGCCGCCGCTGTCGCCCTGGCAGCTGTCGGTGCCGGGTGCGTTGGCGCACAGGTTGAGCGCAGTGACCGGCGCCACATGCCCGCGATAGGCCGCCTGGCATCTGGCAAGCGCCCATGGCTGAACCGGGGCCATCAGCAGGATGGCCGACACCGCTGCATCGCGGGTCGCGCCAAAGCCATAGACCATCGCGGGCCCCGGGTGCGGGGCCGTGCGCGGCGGCGGCGGCGTGGCCAGCGTGACCGGGACCACCCCCGCAAGCGCAACGGGCGCGATGTTCAGCAGCGCAATGTCATTCTGTTTGGTGCGCGGCGTATAGCCGGGATGCACGATGGTGCGGCGCACGGGGTAAAATTGCCCCGCCCTGTCGGTCAACCGCGGCGATCCCAGCCGCACGCGCATCGGATGGTCCGCCAGCTGGCCCGTCACGCAATGCGCCGCCGTCAACACCCATTCGTGCGCAATCAACGTCCCGCCGCATTTGTGCCGCCGCATCCATTCGGGCTTCGCGCGCAGCTCCTCCGCCGTATAGTCCGTATATTTGAAGGACCAGAGCGAGGCTTGCCATGGCGCGTCGGCCTGGCTGGCGGGATAGGAGTCGATGGAAAAGACCGAACAGATCAGCCCGCCGTCGGGCGTCGGCGTGCAGGCCGGCGGCAGCGCGCCGGCTTCGTCATAAATGGTCCGGGGAAGGGCCGCGACATCATCGCGCCCGCCGCCGACCGGGGGCATTTGTGCCCGCGCCGCCCCGACGCCCAGCATAGTGATGATCAGCGCGAGCAGCGCGCGGGCGATCATGGCAGCCGCTCGCCACGCTGACGGGGGCGGCCTGCCGCGCCGCCGGTTGTCTCCCAGATCCAAGCCAGATATTTGTCGACGCGGACATAGACGCCCGGGCGTCCCGCCTGGCCGCACCCGTCGCCCCAGCTGATGACGCCGACCTGCACCCACCCCTGGCGGTCATAGATCATCAGCGGGCCGCCGCTGTCGCCGGTGCAGCTGTCGGTGCGCTGTTCCCCACTGGCGCACAGGGTGAGCGGCGTGATGCGCCCCGGAAAATCGGCATAGGCACGCGCGCAATCGCGGTTGGACCATAGCCGGACCACGCCGCCCAGCAGGATCGCGGACACATCCGCCCCATTGGTGCCGGTTATGTCATAGGTGCGGCCATAGCCGAAAAAGCTGACCGCCGTGCCCTTGGCCAGCGGCGGGGTGGGAACCACCCCGGCCAGCCGGACGGGGCGCACCCGGCCCAAACCAACGGGCCGCACCCGGGCGAGGGCGATATCATGGCGTTTCTGCGCGGCGGCGTAGCGGGGATGGGGGATTGTCTCCAGCACATCATAGAGCACGCCGCGCGCATCGGTCAGCGAACTTGCCCCCAACCGCACCCGCATCGGATGCCCGGCCAGCTTGCCGCCAAAACAATGGGCCGCGGTCAGCACCCATTCGGGCGCGATCAGCGTGCCGCCGCATTTGTGCCGCCGCATCCATTCTGGCTTCGCGCGAAATTCCTCTGCCGTATAGTCGGTATATTTGAACGACCACAGCGCCGCCTGCCACGGTGCCTGAGACAAGGTGATCGGAAAGACCAGCCCGCCGCCATAGCCGCCGCCATCGCGCTGGCACCCCTCCTCAAAACTGTCGCATTCCAGGAAATAGGTGCCGGGCAGCGTCGCAGCATCATCGCGGTCATCGCTGGTGGCGGCAGGCGGCGGAGATGGCGGGCTCTGCGCACCCGCCGCAGGGGGCAGCAGCAGGGCCAGCAGCAGGGCGCAAAGGCTGGCCCCGCCGCGCCGCATCACACTGGCACCGCAATATGTTTGCCGCCGAACACCGCCTGCCAATTTTCAATCTCGGCCACCACCACCGCGTCGACGGCATGCGCCAGTTCGGACACGCGAGCATAGTCCAGATGTTCATCGCTCGCCGCCAGCAGCAACGCCATGCGGCCGTCGAGCGCGTCAAGCTTGGCCGCCGTCACCTCTGATATCGCGGCAAAGCGTTCAAAGTCGCCAAAATAGCGGATGCCCGCAATCGCCCCGCCAAAGGTGGGCAGCGCCACCCCCAGAAAGGTCGTGGGCTTGGTCAGCGCGGCGGGCCAGGCGTCGGGCAGGATCGCCAGCGCCGCTCCCGCCTTCACCAGCAAATAGGTCGCGACCGACAGCACCGCGAGCTGGAACAACCGCGTCGACAGCCGGTCGAGCCCGTGGTGGACATGGGTCAGCCGCCGCGCCTTCGCCTGATGATAATCGCGCTGCTGCGTGACATGCGGGCGCAGCAGCGTGGTCAGCGCCGCGCGCAGATAGGCGGGGGTCAGCGCCACCTGCGGCAGGCCGACCGAGCGGATGGCGTGGCGCGCATGATATTCGGGCCAGGCAACCGCAATCCCCTTTGGCCAGCGCCCCGGCGCGCGCGCCACCCCCAGCAGCAGCATGATGGGCGCATGGCGCAGATATTCCGCCACGCGCCGCGTTTCAAACCAGCGCCCATGCCAGCGCCAGCGCCGCCCCAGCGCGGTGGTGATCAAAATGGCGGCCAGCAACAAAAACTCGGCCCCCGCGAACAGCCATTTGTCGGCGCTGCTCGCAAAGGGTTGATAAGCGATGCCGACCACCACCGCGAGCGCGGCAAGGATGAAATTGGTGGTCATGCCGCCGCGATAACAGTCGGACAAATAGCTGCTGATGCCATCGGCCCAGGCAAAGCGCGGCAAAATGTCCGCCGCGATCGCTTTGGTGCGGTCCATGTCGGCATGTGGCAGCGATTTGGCAGCTGTGAGCAGCTGTGCGCCGCTGCCCGACGCAATTGCATCCGGCCCCTCATAATCCTGCACCAGCGCGCGCAGCGGCCGCCCCTCGCCCCCGAACATCGCCTCGATCCGGCGATAGGCGGTCCACCAGCGGCGGCTTTGCGGGTGCCAGCGTTCGCCCGCCATCGCCGCGCTGCCATCGGCACCATCGGGCCGCAGCGCGGCGGCGACCAGCCGGTCAAGCTCCGCCTCGCGCCCCTCTATGCTGACCAAGTGGGGGGCCGCCAAAGCCTCTGGCGCGTGCAGAATGCGCCAGTCATCGGGCCGATCGGTATGGATCCACAGCACCGGGCAGCCATGCTCCAGCGCCTCGGAAATGCTGTGCCCCGTCCCGCCGACATAGGCGCGGCTGACCCCGTCCCAGATGCCGACGACCAGGTCCGATTGTTCGATCATCACCCGCCCGGCCAGCGCCACCCGCGCCGAGCAGCGCACGGCAAAGGCCTGCGCCGCCACCAGATCGTCGGGCGCCGCCAGCTTGGCCCGGTAAAGCCGCGCCAGCAACGGATCGCGCTCGGCCAGCGCAAAGCAGCGCCCCGTCCCCGCCAGCCGCGCGATGGTCGCCGCCCGCGCCGCCACGGCGGGATCGGCGGGGGCGGCTCCGGCCAGCAGCGCGTCGCAATCGGCAAGATCGCCCGGCGCGGCATTGATGGCAATGTTGAGCGCCAGGCCGAACGGCAGGGGTGCCGCCAGCTCCCACCCGCGCGCCACCGCGGCTTCGGCGGCCAGCTGGTCCGCGCCATCGGCCAGCAGGCTGTGCAGCCGCACCGGCGCGCCGCGCGCCGCAGCCGCAGCGGCCAGCGCGTCGAACAGCTGCGCCAGCACCGCCGCAATCGCATCATGGTTGGCGGTCAGCGCGGGATTGCTGGACCGGTGCCCGGTAATGCCCAGGTTCAACCGCGCGGTCGGCGGAGGGGGCGGCACCATGCTCATCCCCGCGCGGCGCAGGACGCAGCGCCGGTCGGAGCCTCGCCCGCCCCTGGGCGGCCTGAACGCCGAAAGCCTGCCCCCATCATCCGCGCCATTCCCTTGCTTGCCCCGCTGTGGCCCGGTGGCTGTCCTGCCACGCGGGGCGGCCAAGCGAAAGCCAAATCGGGCCAGCACGCTGGCGGCGGCGCGGGGCGATGTGCAACGTAACGGGCGCTAACAGGTCAGGCCGGTTTCAAATTGGTCTGACCTGTTGATTGACAACTGGCTAGGTATGTTATAGCCATCCGGCCAAATCAAATATCGGCAATCTTACTAGCCGATAAAGCCAAGGGGATAGCGATGTTGTGGAAAACGGCCACCGGCCTGTTGTTGGCGGGCATTTCAACCAGCGCCTTTGCGCAAGCGGACACCACCGCCGAATCGGATGACAATGAAATCGTCATCACCGGCCAGCGCGCCGCGCTTAATTCGGCCATTGCCGCCGAGCGCAAGGCCGACACCGTCACCAATGTGATCACCGCCGATGATGTCGGCCAATTTGGCGATCAGAACAGTGCCGAGGCGTTGCAGCGCCTGCCCGGCGTGTCCATCGACCGCGCCGAGGGCGAAGGGCGCAGCGTGTCGCTGCGCGGCCTGCCCTCCACCTTCACTCAGGTGACCGTCAACGGCGCGCGCATCGGCACGTCGGAACCGGGCGACACCACCACCAATTTGGACGTCATCCCCACCGACCTGTTGGGCCAGATCATCGTCAACAAAAGCACCACGCCCGACATGGACGGCGATGCGATTGGCGGGTCGGTGGAGCTGCAATCGCTGTCGGCGTTTCAATCGCGCAAGAATGTGACGACCATCCGGCTGGAGGGCAGCTATAACGACTATGCCGGCAAATGGAGCCCCAAGGGGTCGGTCGCGCTGACCCGCCGCCTGGCCAATGACACGGTCGGCGTCGCCGTCTCGCTCAGCTATTTCAAGCGCAAGATTGAGGGCGATGATCTGCGCAGCGAAGACCCGCCGCTGATCATCAACCGGGGCGGCACAGATTTCATCTATCCTGCCGAAGTCAACCAGCGGTTCGAGGTGGGTGAGCGCGAACGCTTTGGCGCCACGCTCAACCTGGAATTCCGTCCCTATGAGGGGCAGGAGTTTTGGCTGCGCGGGCAGTTCAGCACGCTGAAGGACGATGACATCCGCATCCAGTCGCAGTGGCAGACCGAGCGCGCAACGGGCAGCGAGGTGCAACTGATCGACGATATGAGCGGCCGCTTCATCGACGTGCGCCAGCGCAACCAGATTTTCTTCCAGCCGACCACCGACCGGCTTTGGACCCTGTCGGCGGGGCACCGCAACGTCCAGGGCGATTGGACGATCAGCAGCCAGTTCGACTGGTCGCGCGCGCGCTGGAGCCAGGTGGACGGGGTGCGGGGCCGCTTTGAAATCGACGACATCGGGCAAGAGATTGTGTGGGGCGAAGATTTTGCCGTCACCACGGCCTTTCGCGACCGCACCCGGCCCGATCCGGCGGTGCTTGCCAATTACCGCTTCTCCAATCTCCTCTTCATCGAAGAGGAGCGCGATGACCAGATCATCACTGGGCGGTTCGACCTGCAATATGATTTTGGCGACCATTTCATCAAAACGGGCGTGAAGTATCGCGACCGCGCCAAGACCGCCGACAAGACCGAATATAACGGCAATCCCACCGCCGTTGGCCTGGGCACCACGACGCTGGCGACCATTCCGCTGCTCGACCGGCAGCCGCGATTCCAGACCTTTGGCCCCTTCCCGGCGCTGGCCGAGGCGCGCACGCTGTTCTTTGACGCGCGCGACCGGCTGCTCGCCGTGCCGACTTTTCAGCGGCAGGACAACACCGTCGCCAGCGATTTCGACATCGGCGAAGATGTGCTCGCGGGCTATATCATGGGCAATTTCCAGCTGGGCGACGCGGTCAAGCTGATCGGCGGCGCGCGCGTCGAAAAGACCATGTTTGAAAGCGGCGGATTCTTCTTTGAATCCGACGCCGACGGGCTGGACCGGACGCGCAACCCGCTGACCCCCATTCGCCTGGGCACCGTCAGCCGCAGCTATACCGATTTCTTGCCCAGCGTGCTGCTGCGCATCGAGCCAACCAGCCGCCTGCTGGCGCGGCTGTCCTATAGCCGGGGCGTGAAGCGGCCCGATTTTGACGATGCATCCAACCGCATTCAGGTGCGCTTTGATGCTGCCGCGCCCACCACGACGCGCAACATGGTGGCGGGCAACCCCAATCTTCAGGCGCTGAGCGCGCATCAATTTGATGCGGCGCTGTCCTGGTATCCGACGAACAACACCGCCATTTCCATTGCGGCCTTTCACAAGGAAATCCGCAACTTCTTCGTCGATTTCAACACCAATAACATCGCCCAGACGGACATCATCCTGCCCGCTGGGGTGGCCACCAATTTCCGCAACATCGAAACCGTCATCAACGGGGCAAAGGCGCGGGTGACCGGGGTGGAAATTGCGCTGACCCACAATTTCAGCGCGCTGCCCGGCCTGCTCTCTGGCCTGTTCGTCACCGGCAACGTCACGCTGGCCAAAAGCCGGGCGGAAATTTCGCAGCGCCCGGGCGAGCGTTTTCCGTTCCCGGGACAGGCGGACTTTACCGGCAATGTGTCGGCGGGGTGGGAGAATGACACTTTCTCCATGCGCTATTCGGTCACCCATACGGGCGAACGGCTGCGCGGGATTGGCAATATCGCGGCCTATGACCGCTTCCGCCAGCCCTATACCCAGCATGACATCAATGTGCGGGTGAACATCACCGACGCCATTCAGGTCTATGCCGACGCCATCAATATTTTTGAGGAAAAGAACACCGCCTATTGGCGCGGCATCCGCACCGGCCTGTTCGAGCGGGTGGAAGATTTCGGCGCCACCTATCAGGCGGGGGTGCGCATCAAATTCTAATTGGTTCGGCTCCTTCCCATATTCTCTCCGAACCCCCTGCTGCCCGGCCATGCGCCGGGCAGCTTTTTGTTGGGGTGGACGCGAGGAAGCTGGACCCCGGGTCGAGCCCGGGGTGACGAAATGGATTGGGATATGCTTCGGTCGCATACTCCCCGAAACTTCTCCGTCACCCCGGCCCCCGAGCCGGGGTCCAGCTTGACCCTGGCGGATGCAGACCGGCCTATTCGGCCCCGGCGTCGCACCAGCGCGGGGCCAGCGCGCGGCAGATGGTGCCCGTGGCGGATTGCCAGTCGGCGTCGACGGCGGCGCGGCTGCGCGGGTCTTCGGCCGCCGTGCGCGCGGGCCCGCGATAGTGGAAAATGGCCAGCGTCTGCCCCGGCACCGCCCCCGCGCGCGCAACATGATCGACATTTTTCTGCGCGTCATCCGCAAAAACGACCGCGTCATAGGATTTGGGAAAGCTGGCGAGCAGCGCGCGCAGCAGCACGCCCTTGTCCAGCCCCGCCGCCGTTACCACCCCGTCCGCCACCGTGATGTCGCGCCCGCGCGCAAAGCCGATGGCGGCCAGCCGGTCGGCCCCCATCGCCGCCGTTGCCGCCGCCAGCACATCGCTTGCCGGGACGATCCCGCGCTTGCGGCACAGCGGCGGGCCGCATTCGGGGGAGCGCAGCGTGCCAAAGCCATTGGCCGCCAGTTCGCGCAGCGTCATGTCACGCATGTCGGCACCGCGCGCGGTGAGGATCAGCACGTCGATGCCCGCCGCCTGCACCGCCGCCACCCGCGCTGCCAGGTCCGGCTCCATCGGCACCAACCGCGACAGATAGATGACGGCGCGCTCCACCCCCCGAAACTGGTCGGGGTCGCTGTCCTTCAGCCCGGCAATATCGGGTTCCTGGCGGCTGTTGCGCAGCAGGGTGCTGTCGAGGTCAAACACCAGCAGCACCCGGTCCGCACCATGCCGCTGCGCCAGGGCCGTGGTTGCCGCCAACACCGGGTCCATGCGCGTCACCAGTTTAACTGCGGCAGCCGGTTCAACCGCTGCCTTGGGCGCGGCCTGCACGGCCGCCCCCGCACAGGCCGTCAACATCAGGCACAGCGCCGCAACACCCGCGCGCAGCGGCGTTTGGACAGCAATCATCGACACGTCTCCACAAATTGGCTTGACCAATAATACCGATTTGGTCAGATGGTGCAAGATAATATGACGGGAGGATGACATGCCGGTCGCGGTGCGCACGGGATGGGCCAGGCCATGGCTGGCGGTGGTGCTGCTGGCCGTTTGGGCCGCGCTTACCGTGCCTTTGCAGGCGCAGCCCACGGCACCGACCCCGGCGTCGGGGCGCAGCGAGGTGCGGCTTGACGGGCCCTGGCGCTATATTGTCGATCCGATGAAGATGGGATTGCGACCCGGGCGGATGCGCAATTTTTCCCGCGATCTGACCGCGCAGAATCAGGAGCTGCTCGAATATGAGTGGGCGAGCGCCCCGGTGATGACCATTCCCGGCGACTGGTCAACGCAGGTGGAGGCGTTGCACTGGTATGAAGGGATGATGTGGTTTCACCGCCGCTTCACCGCCGCACCGCCGCCCGGCACCCGCCAATTTGTCCAGTTTGATGGGGTGAACCACCATGCCCATGTCTATCTGAACGGCGAAAAATTGGGGGAGCATCGCGGCGGCTTCACCCCCTTTGCGCTGGAGGTGACGGGCAAGCTCAAGGCGGGCGATAATGTGCTGGTGGTCGGCGCGGACAACCGCCACCTGCCCACCAGCGTCCCCGCGCAGCAGGTGGATTGGTGGAATTATGGCGGGATCACCCGGCCCGTCCGCCTACTGACGGTACCGCAAACCTTTGTCCGCAGCCATGCCATCGGGCTGGACCGCGCGGGGCAGCTGACCGTCGCGGTGGCGCTCGACGGGCCGGGCGCGGCGGGCACCAGCATCACGGTCAGCCTGCCCGCGCTGGGCTGGACACGGACGCTGCGCACCGGGGCGGACGGGCGCGCCGCGCTGACCGCAGCGCCGCCGCGCGCGATGGAACGCTGGTCGCCCGGCAACCCGCGCCTCTACGATGCCGTCATCACGACCGGATTTGGCGAGCGGCTGAGCGACCGCGTCGGGTTTCGCACCATCGCCGTGGCGGGCACCAGCATCGTGCTGAACGGCAAGCCTTTGTTCCTGCGCGGAGTATCGCTGCATGAAGAGGCGCTGGGGACCAATGCCAATCGGACCATCACCCCCGCCGCCGCCCAGGCGCTGCTGGCCGAGGCCAAGGCGCTGGGGGCCAATTTCGTGCGGCTCGCCCATTATCCGCATAGCGAGGAGATGCTGCGCGCCGCCGACGCGATGGGCCTGGTCGTGTGGAGCGAGATCCCGGTTTACTGGGACATGGCCTTTGCCGATCCCGGCACGCTGGCGCAGGCGAAGCTGATGATGGCCGAAATGATGCAGCGCGATTCCAGCCGCGCCAGCATCATCATCTGGAGCGTCGGCAATGAAACCCCCGAAACGGCGGAACGATTGACCTTCATGCGCGCGCTGATCGACGATGTCCGGGCGCGCGACCCGCACCGGCTGGTCACCGCCGCGCTGCACGACAATGCCGACGACAGTTCGGGGCCAGAGGGCAAGGTGCGGGTTGACGACCCGCTGGGCGCCCATGTCGATGTGCTGGCCATGAACCGTTATGAGGCCTGGTATGGCTATCGCACCCCGCCGCAGATTGACGAGGTCGGCTGGATTGTCGCCTATGACAAGCCGCTGATCTTCAGCGAATTTGGGGCCGATGCCCTCTATGGCTTTCGTGCCGACCCGCTGACCCGGTGGAGCGAGGAGTATCAGGCGCTGCTGTATGACCGCAGCTTTGCCATGGCCGACCGCATCCCGGGACTGGCGGGCACGGTGCCCTGGATATTGAAGGATTTCCGCAGCCCGCGCCGCTTCCACAGCCGCTTTCAAAATTATTGGAACCGCAAGGGGCTGATTGACCCAGCAGGCAACCGCAAATTGGCGTGGCAGGTGGTAAAGGACCGCTATGCCCGCCAGGCGGCGGCGGGCCAGTGAGAGCGCGGCTGATCGCGGCGGCGCTGCTGCTGGTGGGAACCCCGGCCAGCGCGCAGGAGCAGACGCTGGGGGGCGCTGCGGTGCGCTTCGATGGCGGGGTGCTGACGCTGACCACGGGCAGCCTGACGCGGCGCTTTGCATGGAACGACGGCCATTTGATCGGCCTGTCGCTGCGCGATGAAGCGCGGGGCCGCGACATTATCCTGTTGGGCGATGGCCCCGATATCCGGGGCCCGGGCATCGCGGCCACCGCCGAACCGGGCCAGGGCCAATGGTCGGCGCGCATTGTCGCCGCCGATGGCATTGCGCCCGCGCATATCGCGGTGACGGTGACGGCGCGGCTGGGCAGCGCCGACCTGCGCCGCCGCTGCACCCTGGTGCCCGGCAGCCCCGCCATCCGCTGCACGGCCGCCTTTCGCGGCATCAGCCCGCGCCACGCCGCCATCAGCACGGGCCGCGAAATGATCGAGAGCGAAACCCGCGCCCGCGACCTGGCCGTGGTGGCCGCCGACCGCCTGGCCCTGCCCGGCGGCCCGCACTGGCGGGCCGACATCGTCCGATTGCAGGCGGCGACCGATTATCACGACAATCTGGTCCAGCGCAGCCGCCTGTCCCTCTACCGCGAGCCCAAGGCCGAGGTCGGGGCCATCGCGCATCTGCAGCGCACGGGCGCGCGCGACGGCCTGTTCCTGCTGCGCGAGGCACCGCTCGGCGCGGACCAGACGGGCTGGGCCGGGGCGGATTTCATCCTGCGCAGCGGCGAGGTGACGGCCACCGCCGCGGGCATCGACGGCACCGGCGCCGACGCCGACGGGTGGGAGGAGGCCTATCCGGTCACTATCGGGATGACGGACGGCACGGAGGAGGATTTCCGCCTGCGCCTGCGCCAGCACATGATGACCATCCGCCCCTTTGTCGCCGCGCGCGATGCCATGCTGATGTCCAACAGCTGGGGCGACCGGTCGCGCGATGCCCGCATGACCGAGGCGTTCATGCTGGCGGAGGTACAGCGCGCCGCCGCCCTGGGACTGAGCGTCGTGCAGCTGGACGATGGGTGGCAGGCGGGCCTGTCCAAAAATTCGGCCAGCAAGGCGGGGGCGAAATGGGAGGATTGGTCCGCCGCCGATTGGCAGCCGCACCCGGCGCGCTTTCCGCGCGGGCTGGCTCCCGTTGTGGCGGCGGCCAGGGCGCGCGGCATCGCCATCGGCATCTGGTTCAACCCCAGCCAGGCGCGCGATTTTGCCGCATGGCAGCGCGATGCCGACATCATCATCGACCTGTGGCGGCGGCACGGCATTGCGCATGTGAAGATCGACGGGGTCCATATCCCGACCCGGCGAGCCGAGGCCAATCTGGTCGCCATGTTCGACCGGATCAGCACCGACAGCCGGGGCGCGATCGTCATCAACATGGACGTCACCGCCGGTCGCCGCCCCGCCTTTTTCGCGGTCAATCGCTATGGCAATATCTTCCTGGAAAACCGCTATACCGACTGGGGCAATTATTATCCGCACCGCACGCTGCGCAATCTGTGGCAGCTCGCGGCCTATGTCCCGCCGCAGTGGATTCAGGCCGAATTTCTGAATGTCGCGCGCAATGCGGACAAATATGCCGCAGACGATCCGCTGGCCCCGGCAGCGGTGGGCCAGCGCTTTGCCCTTGCCGCGACGCTGGCCGGGCAGCCGCTGGCGTGGATGGAAACCACCGGCCTGCCTGCCGGGGCAGTGGGCGAGCTGGCCCCGATGATCGCGGCCTTTCGCGCGGTGCAGGCCGATTGGCATAGCCAGCCCATCCTGCCGATTGGCGAGGAACCGAAAGGCAGCCACCGGCCCGGCTTTCAATCCTTTGCCGCCGACGGGACCAGCGGCTTTCTGATGCTGTATCAGGAGCCGCTGGCGGCCCGCACAGGCGCATTTCGCACACTGTTGCCACCGGGAGCCCTGGTGCAGCTGACGCCCCTCCTGGGGCCTCTGACGGCACAGGAGGCACGGGTCGGACCAGAGGGGGCGCTGACCCTGCCGATGCCGCCGGGTGCACAGGCGGCGCTGCTGCGCTATCGCATAAAGGAGGAGGCCCCATGATGATCGACCGCCGCATGCTCATCGCTGGCCTGGCCAGTGCGCCCTTTGCCCTGGCGCCTGCCGCACTGGCGCAGCGCACGCCCGCACGGCGCGGCAAGGATGGTCTGCTGCGCTTCGCCGATGACCCCGCGCCGGTTGATTTTCACGCGCACCTGTCCGCGCCGCTGACATTGGCCAGCGCCGAGCTGTTGGTGGTCTGCGCGCGCGGGCACCAATTTGTCCGCGTCACCTCCACCGACGGGCATGAGGGCGTCATCAAGGCGAACAGCCGGATGGAGGAGGTGACCAGCCTGTTCCACCAGATCGCCGTCCCGGCGTTCAGCAAGGCCGATTTGCGCGACCTGCCCCGCCTGGTCGACCGGGTTTACACCAGCCAGTATAAGTTTGCGGGCCTCGCCTTCTGGACCGCCATTGGCCATCTGGAGCTGGCCATCTGGGACATGCTGGGCAAGGCGGCGGGCAAACGCTGCGTCGACATGATGGGCCCCGCGCGGCGCGAGGCGATTCCCATCTATGTGTCCAGCCTGAACCGCGGCACCGATGCGCCGCGCGAGATTGCGCAGCTGGAGCGCGCCATTGCCGCCACCGGAGCCAAGGGCGTCAAGATCAAGGTCGGCGGGCGGATGAGCCGCAACGCCGACGCCAGCCCGGGGCGCAGCGAGGCGATTGTCGCGGGGGTGCGCAAGCATTTCGGCGACGAGCTCATCATCTATGCCGATGCCAATGGCAGCTATGACGCGCCCGCCGCCATCGAACTGTGCCGGATGCTGGAGGATCACGGCGTCGCCATGCTGGAAGAGCCCTGTCCGTTCGAGGATTTTGAAATGACCCGCCAGGTCACCCAGCGCGTCACCATCCCCATCGCGGGCGGCGAGCAGGACGGCGCGATGGAACGCTGGCGCTGGTATATCGAAAATCAGGGGCTCGACATCTTGCAGCCCGATTTCATGTACAATGGCGGCATGACCCGCACGCTGGCGGTGCAGCGCATGGCGGCGCAGGCCGGGGTCGGCATCGCCCCCCACTATCCGCGCAACGGGATGGAAACGGTCGAACTGCTGCACTTTGCGGCGCAGGCCGAAAATCTTTATGGGCTTCAGGAATATCGCATGAACCCGCGCGTGCTGGATTTCCCGCATGCACCCGAAATTGTCCCGGTGAACGGCGAGCTGCGCCTCCCGCCCGGCCCGGGTTTTGGGGTCACCATCGACCCCGCGATCTGGAAAGACGCCCGGCGGCTTTGACCCCCCTAACCCGTCGCCCCGGGCTTGACCCGGGGTCCAGCTCTTCCGGCCCGAAGCGGGATCCCGGATCAAGCCCGGGATGACGCGCGGGTTTTCACGGCCTCAACTCTTCAACTGGTCGGCAAATGTCTCGGGCCCCGTTTCGCGCAGCGGCACCAGCGGCGCGCCGTTCACCAGCACGTCCTGGAAAGCCAGGCCATCGGCGAAGCGGGTGCGCAGCGGGGTGCGGGCGGTGCCGATGACCACCTCGCGCACGTCGACGCGGCCAATGGGTGCGCGCTCGGCCCCGACGATGCTCAGCCCGACAATCGCTTCGCCGCACGCCACTTTTTCGATGCTGATATCGGTAAAGCGGGTGGGATAATCGCCGCCGCGATGGCCGTGATAGTCGGTGGTGAAGATGATGACCGATTGCGCCTTGTTGATGGCGATTTCGCGGATGTGGACGTCGCGAATTTCTCCGCCGCGGTCGCGGTTGGATTTGAAATAAAGGCCGTGGACGACATCGTTCATCGCGTAACGCTGGCAATAGACATGGTGGACGCCGCCGGACATTTCGCTGCCGATCGCCATGCCGCCGCCCGCAGTGCCGCGATAGACGCAGTCCCTCACGACGATGTGCGACGATGGCCGCCCCACGCGCCAGCCATCCTGATCACGGCCCGCCTTAATCGCCACGCCGTCGTCACCGACGTCGAATTCGCAGCGTTCAATCAGGACGTTGGTCGAACTGTCAGGGTCCACCCCATCGCTGTTCAAATGGTCGCTTTTCAGTGACACATTGCGCACCGTCACCTGGTCGCAATAGACGGGATGGATCATCCAGAAGGTGGAATCGACAAAGCGCGGCCCGTCGATGAGGATGCGGCGGCAGCTCATGAACTGGACAAAGCTGGGGCGCAGATAATGGCCCGCGCCAAAGACGCGCTGGGCCACCGGCACGCCCTCTGCCCCCATGCGGCGCAGCGCCTGTTGATCGGTGCGCTGGCGGGCGCGCCACTGGAAAAAGCCGGCAAACCCCTGGCCATCGATGGTGCCGCCGCCGGTGATCGCAATATCCTCTGCGCCGATGGCATAGACGGGCGGCGAATAATTCCAGCATTCCGTCCCCTCCCACCGGGTAAAGACCATAGGCAGATAATGGGCGGGATCGGTGGAAAAGCGGATATGCGCGCCCGCCATGACGTGCAGCTCGATGCGGCTGGTCAGGTGGATGGGGCCGTCCAGACGCCATTGCCCGGGCGGGACCACCAGCCGACCGCCGCCGGGACCGAGCGCCGCCAGCGCCGCCCGCACGGCGGGGAGCGCGTCGCGGTCAAAGCCGCTGACCGCGCCATGATCGGCGATGCTGACGCTGCCCGGCCCGATGCGGGGGCGCTGAATGGCGGCGGCAATGCGGTCGGCCTCTGCCCAGGGGTCGGCAACCGGGGCAACCGCGCGCGCCGTGGCACAGCCCGCCAATGTGGTCAGGGCCGCCCCGCCCAGCAGCACGGTGCGTCGGGCGATCATGCCGGGTCCGCCGCGCGCCGCGCATAATAGTCGTGCAGCACCGTCCAGGCGAGTTTGCGTTCGCCGGTTTCCGCGATCAGCCCCTTGCGGTTCCAAAATTGCTGATGCTGGCCATGCCAGCGGCGCGGTGAACGGAAATCCTTGAGCAGCCAGGGCGATATCCCTGCGCAGCCCGGCGTGCGGTCCACCAGTTTCAGCGTCTCTTCATAAAGCCAGGCCTGATATTCCTCGGTCCACAAATGGCCGCGCGGCCCCCGCGTGCCATAACGGGCATCGGCCCCGAATTCGGAAAAGATCAGCGGTTTGGCAAATTTGGACGAAAAGCGCACCTGGTCCAGCTGATCGGGGCGGCGGGTGGAATACCAGGCCTCATATTGATTGACCGCAATGACGTCGAGGTCGGCGGCGAGCGGGTCCTCCACCACAAAATGGCTCTGCCCCTCAGCAGCGCCGCCGACGTCAACATTCTTGTTGAGCGCGGCGGTGATCAGCCTGGTGGGGTCAAGCGCCCGCGCCTCGGCAATCAGGGCGCGCAGAAAGCGGGTGCGGACATCATCCACCGGGGTTTCATTGGCGACCGACCACAGGATGACACTGGCGCGGTTGCGGTCGCGGCGCACCATATCGGCCAGCATGGATGTCGCCAGTGCCAGCGTATGGTCCGACCCATAGGCAATATGTTCCCAGTAGACCGGCACCTCTGCCCACACCAGCAGGCCCATTTCGTCGGCCAGTCGCACCGTGGTCTCGCCATGCGGATAATGGGCAAGGCGAACAAAATTGCACCCCAAAGCCTTGGCCTCCGCCAGCAGGCGGCGGGCGTCCGCCTCGTTCATCCGCCGGGTGCCGACGGGGCCAATGGGTTCCTCGTGCAGCGATATGCCGCGCAGCCAGAGCGGTTTGCCGTTCAGCAAAATCTGCTGCCCCGCCACCGCCACATGGCGCAGGCCGACGCGGTCGCGCAGCCGGTCGGTGGGGCTCACCACCTCCAGCGGGTGAAGCAGCGGCTGGTCGGGCGACCACAGCGCCAGCGCGCGGGGGCGACGCGCGGACAATGTGACCTGGCCCGCCGCGTCGGTGACGCCAGACAATTTGAGGGGGTCCAGCGTGACCGCAACCGCCGCGCCCGCCGCCGCCGGACCCGCCAGCGTGACGATCACCTGCACCCGGTCATCCACCAGCCGCACCACCGCATCGTCGATGCGCGTCGCGGGCACGCTGGTCAGCCAGACCGAGCGGGTGATGCCGCCATAATTCTGCCAATCGGTATAGTCGGTCGGCACCGCCTCGCGGTGATGGCGGCTGTCGGCGCACAGGGTGATGCGATTGACCCCCGCGACCAGCCGGTCGGTGACGTCGAGGGCAAAGGGGGTAAAGCCCCCTTCATGTTCGCCCAGCCATTCGCCGTTGAGCCACACCGTCGCATGATAATTGACCGCATCAAAGCACAGGAACCGCCGCTGGCCATCGGTCGGGGAGGCGGGCGCGGGCGCATCGAACAGCCGCTGGAAATAGACCGGCCCGTCATACCAGAGCAATTCGGGGGCATGGCTGTTCCAGTCGCTGGGGACCGTCATTTTCGGGCTGTCGTCCCAGCTATATTCGACCAGCGCGCCATCGGGCGGCGGGCGGAAATCGCGCCAGAAGGTGCGGCGGCGATTGTTGCCGCGCTTGCCCGCGTCAAAGGGATCGAGGATATAGCGCCATTCGCCGTCCAGGCTTATCCGCTGGCGCGCGGGCAGGTGGAGCAGCGGGCGGGCTTGTTTGGCGGCGGGCGTCACGGGCTGCGCCAGCGCGGGCAGCGCCGCCGCCAGCGTCAGCAGGCCGCCCCCTGCCAGCAGCGCGCGCCGGCCCACCATCATGGCGCGTCCCCGGGAAACGCCGCCAGATAGGCCGCCAGAAAGCGGGCGGCAAACGGACTGCCCAGATCGCGCAGCAGCGTCACGCGGCGGCCATTGGCATCGCGCTTGACGCGCAATTCGACCACCAGCCCGCGCACATTGGGATCGGCATGGTCGGCGGCAAAGCGGTTGGCGATCAACCAGCGCGCGGCGGCGTGGATTTGCGGGTCGAAGTCCCGATGCCCCAGCGCACGCAGGTCGAGCCAGAGCAGGCCCGCAAAGGCGGTCGCCGATCCTGTCGGCGATTCGCGCCCGCTGGTGCCGTCGCGGTTCTGGACATAGTCGAAACTGCCGTCGCGCTGCATCATCCGCACATTGGCGCGCGCCGTCGCGAGCGCGGCATTGAGCAGCGCGGGATCGGGCCGGTGCCGGTGGCTGCGCAGCAACGCTTCGGCATTCCAGCTGTTGAAGCGCGGATGCACCCCGCCCGTTTCGGGATTATTGGGTTCAAATTCCATCCACAGCCCGTCAGGCGACTGCCGCGCCGCCGTGCGCCGCGCGAGGTCCATCTGCGCATCGCACAGCCAGTGCTGCTGAAGGTGCAGACAGGCATCCAGGAACGGTGACCCCTCGATATTCGGGCGGGCAACCTGGGTCACGCTGGCCCGCTCCACATCATGGTGGGGCGATTTGTCGGTCCAGATGCGCCCCGTTTCGGGGTCGATGATATTGTAATAAAGCCCCGGATGCCCCGGCACCGCCATGTTGCGCGCCAGCCAGACAATCGCGCGGGCTGCAACATCGGCATAGCGCGGATCGCCGGTCACGCGGCTCAGCCGGAACAGCCCGGGCGTCCCGTTGCCCACCGTGGTGAAGTTGATAAGCGGCCCCAGCCGGTCGCCATGCGCGGCGTTGATCATGCCCGCAAGCGGCCCTTCGCGGATTTCGAGGCCGACCCAATAATCCCCCGCCTGCCGCGCCTTGGCCAGGAAGCGTGCATCGCCCGTCGCTTCGTGCGCCGCAAGCAGGCCTTCGATCGCCTGCCCCACATGCCAGGCCACCTCATATTCGCTCCAGCGGCCCGTTTGCCAGCCATAATCGCCGCGCGCCCGGCCCTGCTCGTCCAGCACGACATTGGCGATGCTATCGCCGACCTCGATCAACGCCGCGCGCACCTCGGCTGCGGGCACGGGCTTTGCCGCCACCACCTCACTCCACAGGCACAGGCATAACAACGCCAGCAAGCCCCTCACATCGCGGCTCCCGGCACCCAGGGGACAAATTCGCTGTCGCCGATCCCCAGCTCCTCGGACCGGCTCCGCTGTCCGCTGGCGAGTGCCAGCATGGCGGAAAAAATTTCCTCGCCCAGCATGTCCAGCGTCGCCGCTCCCGTAATCAGGCGGCCGCAGTCAATGTCGATATCGTCGGCCATCCGCGCCGCCAGCGCGCTGTTCGATGCGAGCTTCAGCGTCGGGGCGGGCACCGACCCGAACACCGACCCGCGCCCGGTGGTAAAGGCGATGAGATTGGCCCCGCCCGCAATCTGGCCGGTGGCCGAGCAGGGGTCATAGCCGGGCGTGTCCATGAAGCTGAACCCCGGGGCGGTCACCGGCGCGGCATAATCAACCACCGCGTTCAGCGGACTGGTCCCCGATTTGGCAACCGCCCCCAGCGATTTTTCCAAGATGGTGGTGATGCCCCCGGCGATGTTGCCGGGCGAGGGATTATTGTCGAGGTCGGCGCCATGGCCGGCGGCATAATCCTGCCACCAGGCGAGCCGCTGGCGCAGCGCATCGGCCACCGCGGCGTTGCGTGCGCGTTCAATCAACAGATTTTCCGCGCCAAACACCTCGGGCGTTTCGGACAGGATGACGCGCCCGCCCGCTGCCACCACCAGGTCCGCCGCCCGGCCCAGCGCTGGATTGGCGGTCAGCGCCGAATAGCCGTCCGACGCCCCGCATTGCAGGCCGACGGTCAGATGCGCCGCCGATACCGGCTCGCGCTGCACCGCATTGGCGGCGGGCAACAGCGCGCTGACCGCCGCAATGCCTGCGTCAATCGCGGCGCGGGTGCCGCCCGCCTGTTGAATGTCGAGGGTGCGGATCGTCTGGCCATCGACCGTCAGCCCTTCGCGGTCGACCAGCGCCGCAATCTGGTTGACCTCGCACCCCAGCCCGATGATCAGCACGGCGGCGAAGTTGGGATGGCGCGCATAGCCCGCGATGGTGCGCCGCAGATTGTCGATCCCCTGCCCCGCCTTGGCCATGCCGCACCCGCTGCTGTGGGTGAAGGCGGCAACGCCGTCGATGGCCGGAAAGGCCGCCAGCCGGTCAGGCGTGAAATGGTCAGCCACCCGCCGCGCGACGGTGGCCGAACAATTGACGCTGGTCAAAATGCCGATGAAATTGCGCGTCGCCACCCGCCCGTCGGCGCGCACGATGCCCGAAAAGCTGGCGCTGCGCGGGGCGACCTCCGTAATGCGGGACGCCGCTTGCGCCGCGCCCGCGCCGCCCGCAAAGGCAAGATTGTGGACATGCACATGATCGCCCGGCGCAATGGCACAGCGGGCCACGCCGATCATCTGGCCCAGCTTGATGACCGGTTGGCCCGCCGCCATGGCCTGCACCGCCACCTTGTGCCCGGCGGCTATCGCCGTTTGCACGGTGGCACCGCCCGCCAGCACCTCGCCCGCCGCCAGGGGGCGCAGCGCGGTGGCCACGCCGTCCGCTGCATGGGCGCGCAGGATGGCCGCCCCGCTCACGCCGCCGCCACCATCGGTGTCAGCGCGGTCATCGCCGCCAAAATCTGCGCTGCCATCGCTGGCGATTGCCCGGCTTCGCCAAAGACGGGGGCAAAGGCGCAGGCCGCGCGCACCAGCGCCGCCGGGTCCCCGCCGCCAGCGGCATGGATCGCGCGCAGCTCGACCGCCAGCGGATCGTTGAGGAAGGGGCCGCCCAGATGCAGCAGCCACGCCGCCACGCCCACCGCCGCCGCATCGGCGCTGCGCCCCGCCGCGCCATGATCGGCCATGGTGCCGAGCAGCCGCTGCGGCAGTTTTTGCGAGCCATCCATCGCGATCTGCGCCAGCCGGTGGTCGAGCGCGGGATTGGCAAAGCGTTCGATAAGCTCGGCGGCATAGCGCGCCGGGTCCAGCCCCGGCACCACGGGCAGCGTCGCCGCCGCCTCGCGCATCAATTGATCGACCACGGCGCGAATGGCGGGGTCGGCAATCGCCTGATCCACCCGCGCGTGCCCGCGCAGCAACCCCATATAGGCCATCAGGCTGTGGCACCCGTTGAGCATGCGCAGCTTGGCCAATTCAAAGGGGCGGACGTCGGCGACAATCTGCACCCCCACCCGTTCCAGCGGCGGGCGGATACCGGCAAAATTATCCTCGATCACCCATTGCGAAAAGGGCTCGGCCTTCACCATCGCCTCGTCACGGCAGCCCAGATGGGCCATCAGCGCGTCGCGGTCGGCGGGGGTTGTGGCCGGGACAATCCGGTCGATCATCGTCGCAGGAAAACTGACCCAATTGGCAATCCAGCCTTCCAGCGCCGGGTCGACCAGCGCGGCATATTCGCTGACCAGGGCGCGCAGCACCAGGCCGTTTTCGGGCAGATTGTCGCAGCTGATGACCGTCAGCGCGCCGCCGCCCGCCGCCTGCCGCGCCGCCAGCCCCGCGACGAGCAGGCCAATTGCGCTGCGCGGCGCACTGGGGTTTGCCAGGTCATGGACAATATCGGGATGGGTGCGGCGCAGCCTGCCCGATGCGGGATCGTGGCAATATCCCTTTTCCGTGACGGTCAGGCTGACAATCTGCAGCGCGGGGCTGGCGAAATGCGCCATGATGGCGCGCGTGTCGGGGCCGTTGACCAGCACCGATTGCACCGCGCCGATCACCTGCACTTCATCGCCGTCGCCGCTGCGGCTGAGCAGCGTGAACAGCCCGTCCTGCGGGTTCATTTGCGCAGCGACAGCGGGCGAGCGCAGCGATACGCCGACAATGCCCCAGCGCGCGTCGCCGCTGGCCAGCAATTGGTCGAAATAGGCCGCCTGGTGTGCGCGGTGGAACGCCCCGATGCCCAGGTGCAGGACGCCAATGGCGACGCCCGCCCGGTCATAGGATGGGCGGCCGACATCGGCGGGCAGCCCGCCAATGACCGCATCCGCAAGCCGCCCCGTCATCACCGCCCGCTCACAGCTTATAGGCCTGCTTGGCCAGCCGATAGGCCAGGTCGATGGCCAGCTCGGCGGCCTCATCCTCGTCCAGCCGGTGATCAGCGACCAGTTCGGCAAGGAAATTGCAATCCATCCGGCGCGCCACATCATGCCGCGCCGGGATGGACAAAAAGGCGCGCGTATCGTCGTTGAACCCGACCAGATTGTAAAAGCCCGCCGTTTCAGTGGTCATCTGGCGGAACCGCCGCATGCCTTCCGGGCTGTCGTGGAACCACCAGCTTGGCCCCAGTTTCAGCGCCGGATAATGGCCCGCCAGCGGCGCGAGCTCGCGCGCATAGACGCTTTCGTCGAGCGTGAAGAGGATGATGGTCAGCGCCGGGTCATTGCCCACCCGATCGAGCAGCGGCTTCAATGCGCGGACATAATCGGTCCGCGTCGGGATATCGGCCCCCTTGTCGCGGCCGTAGCGGTCGAAAATGGGGCCATTGTGGTTGCGAAAGCTTCCCGGATGAATTTGCATGACCAGCCCGTCATCCTGGCTCATCAGCGCCATTTCGGTCAGCATCTGGGCGCGGAACAGTTCGGCGTCCGCCGCCGACACCGGGCCGCTCGCCACCCGGGCAAACAGCGCCGCCGCGTCCGCCGCCGCCAGGTCTGCGGTTGCGGCGGTCGGATGGCCATGGTCGGTCGAGGTCGCGCCGAGCTCAGCAAAATAGGCCCGCCGCTGGCGCAGCGCCGCCAGATAGCCGGGCCAGGACAGCACATCTTCGCCGGTCAAATCCCCCAGCGCGCGCAGATTGGCGTGAAACCCTTCAAAATCGGGATCGAGCACCGGGTCGGGGCGAAAGGCGGTGATGACCCGCCCGCCCCATTCGCCCGCCGCATTTGCCGCCGCGATGGTGCGGTGGTGATCGAGCGGATCGAGCGGGCCTTCGGTCGTCGCCAGCACCTCGATCCGGTAGCGGTCGAACAGCGCGCGCGGGCGAAACGCGTCCTGCGCCAGCGCCGTGTCAATGGCATCATAATAAACATGGGCATTGGCCGCCGACAGCCGTTCGGTCATCCCGAACACTTCGGCAAAGACCCAGTCCAGCCACATCCGTGACGGGGTGCCACGAAACAGATGATAATGGCCGGCAAACAGCGCCCAGGCATCGCGCGGATCGACATCGCTGCGCCGCCCATCGCGGTCGGGAATGCCCAGCCGGTCGAGCGCAATCCCCTGCGAATAGAGCATGCGATAGACATAATGGTCAGGTTCGATGAACAGCGCCGCCGGATTGGCAAAGGGGGCGTTGCCCGCAAACCAGGCGGGGTCGGTATGGCCGTGCGGCGACAGGATCGGCAGCGCCTGCACCTCGGCATACAGACGCCGGGCAATGCCGCGCACGGTGGCATCCGGCGCAAACAGGCGATCGGGGTTCAGGGTAAGGGGAATGCCCATGACAATCTTTCCATCAGCAACAATTGGGACGCCGGGCGCTCATCGGGGGCCAGCAGCCCGGCGGCACGGCAATCGGCGATGATGCCATTCGCATCAGTCAGCGGAAAAATTCATCGTCATTGCGAGCCGCAGGCGAAGCAAACCAGGAGGGTTTACGCCGCACTGGAATGCTTCGCTTCGCTCGCAATGACGATTGACGGAGGCGACCGAAAACATCGCGGAGCGTTCAGGCAGAGCGGCCAAAGCGCGACCGCTGCGCCGCCATTTTTGCCCGCGCTTCTTCAATCGCCTCCACCTCGGTGGCGTCGAGCAGATATTCGAGCACGCGGCTCAAATGGCTGCGCATCGCGGCCCGCGCCTGATTGGGATCGCGGGTGCGCAGCGCGTCGACAATCGCGCTATGTTCATCGACCACGGGGACATAGCCCTTGTTGCGCGACTTTTCGAAAATGCGCACACATTGCGGGGAGCGGTTGCGGATCGTCCACAATTGTTCGACCATCGCCAGCATGGCGCTGTTCCGGCTGATCCGGGCAATCATTTCGTGGAATTTCTGGTCCACCAGCTCGCCGCCGCCCTTGGGGTTGGCGCGGTTCATTTCGGCGACCAGCCGGTCCAGCTCCTCCAGCTCTTCATCGGTCACATGGGTCGCGGCCAGCGCGGCCACCTCCCCCTCTACATGCAGGCGCGCCTCGGTGAGTTCAAAGGCGCCAATGTCCATCACCTGGGGGGTGGCCTTGGCCTTGCGCTCGGTCACATAGACGCCCGATCCCACGCGCACTTCGACCAGCCCGTCGATTTCCAGCGCAATGATTGCCTCCCGGATCGTCGGGCGGCTGACTTCATATTGCGCCGCCAGTTCGCGTTCGGCGGGCAGGCGTTCACCCTTGCGATACTGGCCAGAGGCGATGGAGCGCGCGATGCGTTCCGCCACCGCCTGATAGAGTCGCGCCGATTTGGGCTGCGGCGTTGCATTCACTGTCATTCTCCCGCCCTGTCCCGCGACCAACTGCAATTTTGGTCAGGACAATCTGTCTTACTTGACAGACCAATTATCACAGCGCATGACGCCGGGCAATGCCAAAAAGCGACCGGCGCAGCTGCGCGCGACCGCGTCCGATACGGGGAGTTGAACCTTGAAAATCCTGAGCGCAAGGGTGATTGTCACCTGCCCGGGCCGCAACTTCGTGACGTTGAAGATCGAAGTCGAGGGGGGGCTGGACGGTATCGGCGATGCAACGCTGAATGGCCGCGAACTGGCGGTTGCCAGCTATCTGGCCGATCATGTCTGCCCCGCGCTGATTGGCAAGGATGCCCGGCGGATCGAGGATATCTGGCAATATCTGTATCGCGGCGCTTATTGGCGGCGCGGGCCAGTGACGATGCGCGCCATTGCCGCGGTCGATGTCGCGCTGTGGGATATCAAGGCCAAGGCGGCGGGCATGCCGCTCTATGACCTGCTGGGCGGCAAGAGCCGCGAACGCATCATGGTCTATGGCCATGCCAATGGTGCCGACATTGACGAAACGGTGGAGGCGGTCGGCAAATATATTGGCATGGGATATCGGGCCATTCGCGCGCAGACGGGCATTCCGGGCGTCAAGGGTGCCTATGGCGTGGGGCGCGGCGACCTTTATTACGAGCCCGCCGATGCGGCGCTACCCACCGAAACGCTGTGGAACACGGCGAGCTATTTGACCTATGCCCCCCAATTGTTTGCGGCGCTGCGCGACCGTTATGGGTTCGAACCGCACCTGCTCCACGATGTCCACCACCGCTTGACCCCCATTGAGGCGGGGCGGCTGGGCAAGAGCCTGGAGCCCTTTGCGCTCTTCTGGATGGAGGATGCAACCCCGGCGGAAAATCAGGAGGCGTTTCGCCTGATCCGCCAGCACACCACCACGCCATTGGCGGTGGGCGAGATTTTCAACACCATCTGGGATGCCAAGGATTTGATCCAGCACCAGCTGATTGACTATATCCGCGCCACTTTGGTGGGGGCGGGAGGGATCACGCACCTGCGCCGCATCGCCGATTTTGCCGCGCTGTATCAGGTGCGCACCGGGTGCCATGGCGCAACCGACCTGTCGCCAGTGACGATGGGCGCGGCGTTGCATTTCGACAGCTGGGTGCCCAATTTCGGCATTCAGGAATATATGCGGCACACCCCCGAAACCGATGCGGTTTTCCCGCATGATTATCATTTTGCGGACGGCCATATGCATGTGGGCGAGAGCCCGGGGCATGGCGTGACCATCGACGAAGCCTTGGCCGCCCAATTCCCCTATCGCCCCGCCCAATTGCCGGTCGCCCGGCTGGAGGACGGGACCATGTGGAACTGGTAAGGCCAGTGACCCGCATCATTGCCTTTGGCGAATGCATGGTGGAACTGTCGCGCAGCGCCCCGGGCGCGCAAAGCTGGCAATTGGGCTTTGCCGGCGACAGTTACAATGTCGCGGTCTATTTGAAACGGCTGGGTCATGACGTCGACTATATGTCGGCGCTGGGCAAGGATGTGTTCAGCGCCGACATGCGCGCGGCCTGGGCCGCCGAAGGGATTGGCGACGGCCTGACGCTGACGCATGCGACGCGCGCGCCGGGGCTCTATGCCATTCGCGTCGACGATGCGGGCGAGCGCAGCTTTCAATATTGGCGCGGCGAGGCGGCGGTGCGCGACTTTTTCAACTGCCCGGGTGCCGAATCCGCGCTGGCGCGCGCGGCGCAGGCGCGGCTGCTCTATCTGTCCGGCATCACCCTGTCGCTCTTCACCCCGGCGGAGCGTGACCGGATCGGCGCGCTCGCCGCCGCCGTGCGGGCCCATGGCGGCGACGTTGCCTTTGACAGCAATTACCGCGCGCGCGGCTGGCCCGATGCCGCCACCGCGCGCGCCGCGATGAGCGATTTTGCCCGCCATGTCAGCATCGCCCTGCCCACGCTGGATGACGACCGCGCGCTGTTTGGCGACAGCCATGCCGAGGGTTGCGCGCGCCGCTGGCTGGCGGCCGGCGCGCGCGAGGTTGCGGTGAAACTGGGGCGCGAGGGGGCGTTTGTCACCGATGGGACGGATGGCCAGCTGGTTGCCGGGACGGCAGTGGCGACGCCGCGCGACACCACCGGGGCGGGCGACAGCTTCAACGCCGCTTTCATCGCCGCGCGGCTGGCAGGGGCGGATCTGGTGACCGCCGCCGAAACCGGCAACCGGCTGGCCGCTGTGGTGGTCCAGCACCCCGGTGCCATCATCCGCAAGCTGGTGATGCCCATCGGCCTGATGCCCGTATCGCCGGGCGCGCGCCGATGATCCGCCCGCAAACCAACGCCCTGCGCCGCGCCACCGACCTGGGCGGTATCTGGCACCTGCGGCTCGACCCAGATGATTGTGGTCAGCGGCAAGGCTGGGAACGGGCCATCGGCCTGGGCGATCCGGATGCGGTGCACCCCGTCGCCGTGCCGGGCAGCTGGAACGAGCAATTGGCGGAAGTGGGCGGCATGAACCATGTCGGCCCGGCCTGGTATCAGCGCGCCATATATGTGCCCGCGCTCAACGATGGCGAGGTGGCGGAGCTGCACTTTGCCTCGGCCGACTATGCCGCCGATGTGTGGATCGATGGCCGCCATGCCGGGGCGAGCGGAGCGGCGATGCTGCCCTTTGTCGTGCCACTGGCCACGGGCCCCCTTCCCGGCGGCCCGGCGCGGCTGGTGGTTCGCGTGACCAACCTGCTCCCCGTCGACGGCCCGACGCAGCGCGTGACGCAGGCGGACTATGCCGCCGAAGGGCGTCCGCGCGATGAATATCTGCCCGCCGTGCGCTTTGACTTTTTCCCCTATGGCGGGCTCAACCGCCCTGTCACGCTGGTGGTGCGTCCCGCGCACGGCCTGACCGATTATCGCATCGTCACGCAGGTTGCGGGGGAGGCCGCCACGCTGACCGCAACGGTCCATGCCGCCGCAGGCACGGCCGCGCGGCTGACGCTCACCGATCGGCACGGCGATGTGGCGGCGTCGGCAACGGCCCCGCTGGTTGATGGCCGGGCGGCGCTGGCCAGCATGGTCGCCGACGCGCGCTGCTGGTCGCCCGATGACCCTTATCTTTACGCTCTGACCGTCGAGCTGCTGGACGGCGAGCGTGTCATCGACCGCGCCGACCAGCGGCTGGGCCTGCGCGCGGTGAGCGTGGCGGGAAACCAGCTGCTGCTGAACGGCGCGCCCATCACGCTCAAGGGCTGCGGCAAGCATGAGGATAGCCCGCTGCATGGCCGCGGGCTGAATCTGCCGCAGCTGGCCAAGGATTTTCAGCTGCTGAAATGGCTGGGTGCCAACAGTGTGCGGACGTCGCACTATCCCTATGCCGAGGAATTTCTCGACCTCGCCGATGAGCTGGGGATTTTGGTGATTGATGAGGTGTTTTCCATCAACCTGGATTTCCGCAAGGTCAATCCCGCGACGCTGGCGGCGCATCAACAGGCGGCGCGCGAGCTCATCGCGCGCGATGCCAACCGCACTTGCGTCATCGCCTGGTCCCTGGCCAACGAGCCAGGCTATCTGGGTGAGGCGGAGTATCGGACGCAATCGGGGGCCTATTGGACCGCCTTGTTCGACCATGCCCGCGCGGCGGACCCCACCCGTCCGCTGACGCATGCCAATGTCGGCTATGCGGGCAATGATGATCCGGCCTTTGCCGTCGCCGATTTCATCATGATCAACCGCTATCATGGCTGGTATAGCGAACCGGCGCAGCTGGAGCGGGCGACGGCGCGGCTCACCGCCGACCTCGACGTGATCGCCAGTCATGGCAAGCCCATCCTTATCTCCGAATTCGGGGCCGATGCGCTGGCCGGGCAGCATGCGAGCTATCCCCAGCTGTTTACCGAGGAATATCAGGCGGAGCTGATTGCCGCCTATTGGGATGTCATCACCGCCCACCCGGCGTGCATCGGCGGGCATGTCTGGGCCTTTGCCGATTTCCGCACGGCGCAGCATGGGCGGCGCGTGGTCCACAATCTGAAAGGGCTGTTCACCCGCACGCGTGAGCCCAAAATGGCCGCGTGGCGGGTGCGCCAGCTGTGGCAGCGCGCATGACCAGCGCCAAATTGGGATGGGGCAGCAAGCTCGGCTGGGCCTCGGGCGATTTTGGCTTCAACATTTTCTGGCAATCGCTCAACCTGTTGCTGATGCCCTTTTACACCGATGTGCTGGGGCTGGATGCGCGGCTGGCGGGCACGGTGTTCCTGATCGCCAGCCTGTGGGACGGCTTTGCCGACACCGTCATCGGCGCGATTGCGGATCGGACGCGCAGCCGATGGGGCAGCTATCGGCCCTATCTGATCTTTGCCTCTCCCGTGCTCGTCATCGCCTTCATGCTGGCCTTTCTGACGCCCCAAGCGGAGCAAATGGGGCTGTTCCTCTATGCGCTGCTGTCGCAGATATTCCTGCGCACCGCCTATTCGGTCGTGTCCATCCCCTATAGCTCGCTGTCGGCGCGCATCACGCAGGATGCCGATGAACGCTCGTCGCTGGCGGGCTGGCGGATGGTCTTTGCCTTCAGCGGGGGCGCGGTCGTCACCTTTGCCATGCCGCGGCTGGTAGCCATGCTGGGCGGGGGCGACAGCAATGTTACCTATGTCATCGCCGCCGGGCTGGTGGCCGTGGTCAGCCTGCCCTTTTTCTGGCTGACCTTTGCCACCACGCGCGAGCCGGAGCGGTTGGTGGCGGCCAATCCGGCGGGCCTGTCGCTGCGCGCCAGCATCGATGATTTTCGCGCCTCGCTGGCGCTGGCGCGCGACAATGGCCCACTGGCGCGCATCTTTGGCTGCATCATCGTGTCCAGCTTGGCGTTCACGATGACCAACAAATGCCTGGTCTATTATGTCACCTATTATCTGCAGCGGCCCGATCTGGTGCCCAATCTGGTGCCTTTTGCGCTGGTGATGAACCTGGCCTTTGCGCCAGTGTGGGCGGCGGTGGCGCGGCACACGTCCAAACGCCGCACTTGGCTCTACGCCAATATGGTCAGCGCCATCGCCTTCATCCTCTTCTTCCTCAATCCGTCGCGCGATCCGTGGATTGCGGCGGCGTTGATCGGGCTGATATCGGCGGGCAATGTCGCCTATCAGGTGCTGTTCTGGGCGATGCTGCCCGACACGGTCGAATATAATGCGTGGAAAACCGGCCAGCGCCATGATGCCAAGATTTTCGGCATCGCCTCGTTCGCCAAGCAATTGGCGCTGGGCCTGAACGGCGCGCTGCTCGGCTGGCTGCTGACCGGCATCGGCTATGTGCCCAATGCGGAACAGAGCGCCGCGACGCTGCTGGGGCTAAAGGCCATTATGGCGCTGGTTCCACTGGCCGGGGTTGCCATTTCCGCCTGGCTGGTCTGGGGCTATCCGCTGGACCAGGCAACCCACCGACGGATGCAGGAGACACTGGCATGATCGCGCGCCGAACCCTGTTGGCAGGCCTGATGGCCGCTGGCACCCTTGCCCCCCTGCCCCTGCTCGCCGCCAATCGCGGCCAGGTGCGCATTGCCAGGATAGAGGCCTTTGCCGTCCCGCGCGCGGTGTTCGTCAAGGTCACCGCCGATGACGGCACCGCCGGATGGGGCGAGGCAGGGCACAGCGGCGCGCGCTTTGTCGCCAGATTGATCAACGACAGCATGGCCCGCTTTGTCACCGGCGACGATATATTCGCGGGCGAGGCGACCTGGGCCAAGCTCCATTATGAATATGATGAGCTGGGCCCCGGCGGCATCGCCAGCCAGGCGATTGCGGGCATCGACTGCGCGCTGTGGGATTTGCGCGGGCGGCTGCTGGACAAGCCTGTCTGGGCGCTCTTGGGCGGCAAGTTTCGCGATGATTTCCCCGTCTATGGCAGCTTCAGCCGCGATCTGGGCGACGGCAAGTTCATGACGCCCGACCAGGCCGCCGCGCGCGCCGCCGAGTTGATGGGCGAGGGGTTCATGGGCATCAAGGTGCGCATGGGCATCCGCGAGGAAAATGTGGACCCCGATCCCGATCCCACCTTTGTTACCGCCGCCGCCGTGCGCCGCGCGATTGGCGACGCCGTCCCCCTCTATGTCGATGCCAACAATGGCTATCGCCCGGCGCGCGCGGTGCAGATGGGCAAGCGCCTGTATGAACAGCTGGGCGTGTCGGTATTCGAAGAGCCGGTGGCGATGCACCATTATGCCTCGCTGCGCCAGGTGAGCGACGCGCTGGACATGAGCATCGCGGCGGGCGAGCATGAATATACGCCGTGGATGTTCCGCGACCTGATTGGGCAGGGGCGGCCCGACCTCATCAATCCCGATGTGTCCAAATTGTCGGGGCTGACCGCTGGCCTGCACGTCGCCAGCATGGCCGAGATTTTTGACCTGCCCATATCGGTGCACAATGCCCGCCCGACGCTGCTCAGCGCCGCGCACGCCCATTTCATCGCCCGCGCGCGCACGGCATCGCGGCAACAGGAGCATCCGGGAGCCAAGCGGCTGGCCGAGCTGTGGCGTTACTTCAACAACCGCATCCTGCCGGTCAATGGCCGCATGGCCGTGCCCAGCGGCCCGGGTCTGGGCCTGGAGCCCAATGAAGCCGCCATCCGCGCGGCGGCGGGTTAACTGCCGCTGCGCTCCGGCGAAGGCCGGAGCTTTGGCCGCGTAGGCCGCGATCGCATGCCAGCGCTCCGGCCTGCGTCGGAGCACTGCGTTGGATTGCGGAGACTCGCGTCAGCGCCTTTCCTCTTTCAAGCGCGTGACATTGCGCAGCGCCATGGCTTCGCGCGCCGAGCCTGGCTTCCCCTGGAGGCTGACGCCAGTGAGCAGCGCGCCGTCGACCTCCCCCAGCACCAGATGCGCGGCGACCCCCGCATAATCGGGCGAGCCCGGGATGGGCCGAAAACGGCGGTTGCCATAGGGTTTGCGGTCGCCCGCCGCGATGGCATCGGCCTCGGTCGATCGGAACCGGATATTGGACAACGTCAGGTCGCGAATGGGTGAGCGCGGGTGCCCGGCGATCAGCATGTTGCCGCCCGTGGTGATGTCCAGATTGTCGAAGGTCAGCCCCTCGATCCGCCCCAGCTCGCCCGTCGCGGCATTGCGTTCGCGATCGTCAATATCGACAAAGACGGGGAAGCCGCGCCGGTGCCGCCCGCCGGTGGCAATGCGGATGTTGGTAAAGCGGTTGTTCGCATACAGCCCACCGCGGATCATGAAGGCCGCGATGCCATAGCGCGAATCGACTATGGCGATATTGTTGAACAGGCTGTCGCGCAGCACGCCGCGCGACTGGGTGCCCAGCTTGATCGCGCCGTCATCGGACCGGATGACGCAATTGTCGACGATCAGCCGTTCGATGGGCCGGTCCCCCTGCGCCTTGGTCGTAATGCCATCATCGCCCACCGAAATGCGGCAATTGGTCACGCGCACATCGGACGAATCGATGATCTGCAAGCCATCGGTGTTGTGGCTGTCGATGGGGGCATCGAGCGTGAAGCCATCGAGCACGACATTGTCGCACTGGCGCACCGCCATCAGGAACATGGGCGTGTCGCGGATGGTGATGTCGCGGACGCGGATATTGCTGCAATCGCTGAACAACAGGCCAAAGCGCGCTCGCCGGTCGGCGGCGGGATCATCGGGGTTGCGCGCGATGATCTGGTCCATCGCGGCATAGATGGGCGCGGCCATGCCATCGATGGTGCCGGTCCCGCCAATTTCGACATTGCGCACCCCATGGCCGTGGATCAGCACCCGGTGGCCATCCAGTTCGGCGCGCGGGGCATAATCGTCATAGTTGGTGGACATGGCAAGCCGCGCCCCGCCCGCGAGGGTGAGCGACAAGTTGGAGCGCAGCGTCAGCCCGCCGCTGTCCCACTGCCCCGCCGGCATGACCACCGCCTGGCCGCTGCCCGCACAGGCGTCGATAGCCGCCTGAATCGCAGCGGTGTCCGCGCGCCCGTCGTCCGCCACCGCGCCAAAGCGGCGGATATCGCAGGGCAGGCTGGCGGGCGCAGCGCCCCCGCCGGCGGCCAGCATCGCCGCCGCAAGCATCGACAAAAGCATCCTTCCCCCTCCCATGACTGCTGCGCCCGCTTTGGTCAGGCCAGTTTCGCGGTCGCCGTGTGCCGCCATTCCGCCCGCAGCATGGACTTGCTGCGAAACCAGCGGCAGCACTTGACGTTCCGCAATGCCACGCTTAACCCCATGCAGGCAAATTGGCCAGACCTTTTAAGGGATATTGGCCAGCACAATCGGGGAAGCCCGGCGGCTTGGGAGAGCGGTTATGGACGCAGCAACGGCGGCGAGCGATGCAGGCGCACAGCGGCGCAGCGGGCATCGCTGGATGGTGTGCGCGCTGCTGTTTTTCGCGACTACGGTCAACTATATCGACCGCCAGGTCATCGGCCTGCTCAAACCCACATTGAGCGCGGAGTTCGGGTGGTCCGAACAGGATTACGCCAACATCGTGTTCGCCTTTCAGGCGGCCTATGCCATCGGCCTGGTCAGCGTCGGGCGGTTGATCGACCGCATCGGCGTCAAATGGGGCTATGCGTTGGCCGTAGCCTTCTGGAGCCTGGCGGGCATGGCGCATGCGGCGGCGTCTAGCGTTGCCGGTTTCATGGCCGCGCGCTTTGCGCTGGGGCTGGGTGAGGCTGGGAATTTTCCCGCCGCCGTGCGCGCCACCGCCGACTGGTTCCCGAAAAAGGAACGCGCCTTTGCCACCGGTATTTTCAACAGCGGGTCCAATGTCGGGGCCATTGTCACCCCGCTGTTTGTCGCGTGGATCGTCGTCACGCTGGGCATGGGGTGGCAGGCGGCGTTTCTGATCACTGGCGCGCTGGGCTTTGTCTGGCTGGGGTTCTGGTTCTGGCTTTATCGGCCACTCGACGGCAATCCGCGCGTCAACGCGGCGGAGCGCGCGCACATCCTGTCCGACCCCGAAGAGCCGACAACGCCCATCAAATGGACCGAGCTGATCCGCCATCGCCAAACCTGGGCCTTTGCCATCGGCAAATTCATGACCGACCCCATCTGGTGGTTTTTCCTCTTCTGGCTGCCCGACTTTTTCGGGAAAAATTACGGGCTGGACCTCAAAACCTTTGGCCCGCCGCTGATCGCCATCTATCTGCTCGCCGATGTTGGCAGCATTGGGGGCGGCTGGTTGTCATCCAGGCTGATTGCGCGCGGGTGGAGCATCAATGCGGGCCGCAAGACCGCGATGCTGGTGTGCGCGCTGTGCGTCCTGCCGGTCAGCCTGGCGATCTTTGCCGAAAATCTGTTCATCGCCGTTGCGATCATCGGGCTGGCGGCTGCGGCGCACCAGGGCTGGTCGGCCAATTTGTTCACGCTGGCATCGGACGTCATGCCGCGCCGCGCGGTCGCCTCGGTCGTCGGCTTCGGCGGCATGGCCGGGGCCGTGGGCGGCATGCTGATGGCGCAATATGTGGGCGGTATATTGGAGAATGTGGGCAGCTATACGCCCATTTTCCTGACCTTTGGGTCCATCTACCTCATCGCCTTGCTCATCATCCATCTCATCCTGCCGCGGCTGGAGCCTGCCCGGCTTTGACGGGTGCGGCGCACCAGCGGGGCTTGCTGCGGCGCATGTTTGACGCCGGGGTGGCGGCGGTCCGCGCCGATGCCTGTCTGCCCACGCATTTGCCGCCCGACCGGCCCCGGGGGCGCAACGTCTTGCTGGCGGTGGGCAAGGCGGCGGGTGATATGGCGGCGGTCGCCGTGCGCCATCGCCATTTCGATGCCGGGCTGGTCATCATGCCCGATGGCGGGCTGCCCCCCGGCGCGGCGCTGCCGCCCCAGATTGCGACGGTCTTTGCCGCCCATCCGGTGCCCGATGCGCGCAGTGAGCAGGCGGGGCAGCGCGCGCTGGCGCTGGCCCGGGGTCTGACCGCTGGCGACCGGCTGGTGGCGCTAGTGTCGGGCGGCGGATCGGCGCTGATAGTCGCGCCGCGCCCCCCGCTGACGCTGGCGGACAAGATGGCGATCACGCAGCAGTTGCTGGCCGCCGGGGCCCCCATCGGCGATATCAACCGCCTGCGCCGCCACCTGTCGCTGATCAAGGGCGGGGGTCTGGCGATGGCGGCGGCACCCGCCGACGTCTGCACCCTGGTCCTGTCGGACATTCCGGGGGACGATGCGGCGCTGGTCGCGTCGGGGCCGACCTGTCCCATGGCCCCTGATGACGACTGGCGTGCCCTGGCCGCGCGCTGGGGCGTGGCGCTGCCCGCCGCCCTTGACGCGCGCGGCGATCGCCCCGCCCCCGATAGGCCCAACCCCGCGCCGCCGCGCTGCATCGGGCATGGCGGCATGGCGCTGGACGCGATGGCCGCCGTTGCCGCAGCGGCGGGCTATGCCGTCATCAACCTGGGTGCCGCCATCGAGGGCGATGCGCAGGCCATCGCGCGCGCGCAAGCGGCGCAGGCGCTGGACGAGGCCGCAGCGGGCCGCCGCACGGCGCTCATCTCCGGCGGGGAGACGTCGGTGGTCGTCTCTGGCCAGGGGCGCGGCGGGCGCAACCAATGCTATGCCGCCGCGCTGGCCCAGGCGCTGGCGGGCCATCCCGCCATCTGCGCCTTTGCCGCCGACAGCGACGGGATCGACGGCAACAGCGACGCCGCCGGGGCATTGGTGCTGCCCGATACACTCGCCCGGTTGGCGGCCCTTGGCCTGGATATGGCGCAATTGCTGGCGGCCAGTAACAGCGCGCATGGCTTTGCGCAGCTGGGCGACGCCATCGTCACCGGACCGACCTTTACCAACGTCAACGACCTGCGCGCGATATTGGTGGGGTGAGGCGCGCAGCGGCGCGGCGCGCAAGATAGTCCTTGTCTTGCCCCGCCGCTTTGCCGCAAGCTGCCATTGTCAGGCAAGCGGGGGGCAGGATTTGCACGGCGCCAGCGGCATCAGCATCATGATCTGCGACGATCATCCCATCGTCGGCGAGGCGCTGCGTGTCCATCTGAGCCGCGAGCTTGCCGCCGAGGTGCGCCATTACACCAGCTTTGCCGCCGCCCATCAGGTGGCGGCGGCCATGCCCGGGCTGGACCTGTGGATATTGGACATCAACCTGCCGGGTGAGGATGTCGCGCGCAATGTCGCCGCCGCGCGCGCGCTGCGCCCCGATACGCCCGTCGTGCTGTTTTCTGGCACCGAGGACGCCGCGCAAATCCGTCTGGCCGCCGCCAGCGGGGCGCAGGCCTTTTTGCCCAAATCCATGCCGCCGGACATGATTGTCACCCTGTTGCGCCGGGTGCTGGCGGGGGAGTGCTATTTCCCGGATCCAGCCTTGACAGGCGGAGCGATTGCAGCCTCGCCGGGGTCGGATGTGCGGTTGACCGACCGGCAACGCGCCGTGCTGCGCTGTCTGGCGCTAGGGCAGGCGAATAAGGAAATCGGCCGCACGCTGGCCATCTCGCCCGCCACCGTCAAGGTGCATCTGGCCCAGATTTTTGGCGTGCTGGGCGTCGCCAACCGCACCGAGGCAGTCATCGCCGCAGGCCGGCTGGGCCTGATCCCATGAGCAGCCAACCGGCAGGCTCCGCCCCGCCGGGCGCGGATATGGAACAGGTGCGCGGGGCGGAATCGCGGCTGGAATTTGCGCTCGCGGGATTGATGTCGCTGGTCGTCGCCGGGACGCTTTTCTATGTCTATACGCTGTTCGCGCCGCTGGTCCCCGAATCGCGGCTCAACCTGTGGGCTGGGGCGACGCTGGCGGTCACGCTGATCATGGCGGCGGTGCCGCTGGCCTTTCACCTCGCCCAGCCCGATGACGCGGCCATTGCGCGCTTCTGGAGCCCGCTGGGCAAGCTGGTCGCCATTCTGTTCGACCTGGCGGTGGCGAGCAGCGTCTGGCTGCTCCTGCCCTATGCCAGCGAGCCGCTGCGGCTGTTGATGGTGATTTTCTATTCCGCCGCCATCAGCGGGCAAGTGGTGTCGACCGCCGAATCCACCGGCACCATCATTTTTGGCGTTGTGACAATTTTCGGGTCAGCGGCGCTGTTCTTCTTTTTGAACGAAACCATTTACGCCGTCCCGCTGGGGCTGTTCCTGCTGGGGTTTGGCGCGATGATGATTGTCGTCGCCCTGATATTGAAACAGGCCATCCGCACCGCGATCCGCCTGCGGATAGAGGCTGAGCGCATTTCCGCTGACCTGGAAAAGGCACTGGGCACGGCGCGCCGCGAGCGCGAATCGCGCACCCGCTTTGTCGCGGCGACGTCGCACGACCTGCGCCAGCCAATTCAGGCTGCACTGCTCTTTGCCCACAATGCCGCGCAGGCAACCACGGCCAGCGACCAGCAGTCCGCCATCGACGGCATCCGGCGCGGACTGGCTGAGGCGAACAGCCTGCTCGAAAATATGGCCGATCATTTGCGCTTTGAAAGCGGCGCGGTGACGCCGCGGCCCGGAATAGTGGCGATGCGCGATGTCTTTGCGCAATTGGCGCAGGAGATGGCTCCCTTGGCCCAGCGCGCGCATATTGACCTGCGCTGGCTGGCCGTGCGCGACCCGCAGGCGCATGCCGACCCGGCGCTGGTGGCGCGCATCATCCGCAATCTGGTGCACAATGCCATCACCCACGCGCAATGCGCCCGCATCCGCATCTTTGCCCGCATGCGCCGAGAGGTCGAGATTTGCGTCATCGACGACGGCATCGGCATCGATATGGAGCAACAGCAAAGCTATCTGGCGGCCTATTCGCAGGGCCCGGCGGCGCAGCGCCATGGCCAGGGATCGGGCCTGGGCCTGGCCATTGCCAGCGAGCTGGCGGCGTTGATGAACGGGCGGATTACGCTGCACCCGGCGATGGCGGGCCAAGGGCTGCATATCCGCCTGACCCTGCCCAGTGCGGCGGGGGTTGCCGCCGAACTGCCGCTGCCTGCACCGACTGGCGGACAATTGTTGACCGGGCGCAAATTGCTGGTGGTCGACGATTATGTGGATACGCTGGAGGCGATGGCCGAATGGTGCCGCTGGCAAGGTGCCATTGAAGTGCACACCGCCGCGAGCGAGGCGGCGCTGCGCGACCAGCTGTGCCGGGGTTTTCGCCCGGACCTGCTGCTGACCGATTGGCATATTGGCGGACCGGGGACGAGCACCGATCTGGTCCGCGAATTTCGCGCCACCCTGCCCGGCATCCCCATCATTGTGATGACCGGGGATGCTAGCAAGGCAACGCAGGATGACATCGCGGCGCTGGGCCTGCCCGTCATGCTGAAACCGGTGGACGAGGCCAAGCTGGCAGCGGCACTGGCGCAGCTGACGGGCTAATTCCCAGGCAATTTAGCGCCTTTCAGCGGCGTGAGCCCGGCCCCCTTGATCGCGATGGACGGCGCATCAAGGGCAATCGCATTAAGCCCGTCGATCCGGATGGTAATGCCGTTGATCGTCACCCGTTTGGCGTCGATGGTCACCTTGTCATGTTCGACGACGACGCTGCTGTTGCTCGCCCGCAGCTCCACCCGGTCGCTGCGCGGGCCGCCGACCAGCACGCTGCCACGCGGCCCGCCGCTCACCAAGGCGCGCAGGGCGGCCAGATCGGCCTCCAGCGCGGCGATTTGCCGGGCCTGCGCGGCAAGCTGCGCTGCCACCTCGGGGTCTTGCGCTGCGGCGGGACTGGCGGCGGACAGCATCGCTGCGGCCAGGATGGCGCGCATCAATTGCTCCCCGGGACGATGAGCTCGCCCAGCGCTTCGCCCGCCACCTGGCGCGGCCCTGGAAAGGCCATGGGCACGTCGCCGCGCGTCATGCGCGAAAAGGCGCGGCTGCGGCGCAAAGCGACCTCGGTGGCGGCGGCATCGCTTGCCGGGTCGATCACCTCGGTCCACAATTTGGTCAGCCGTTCGACATGCTCGCTGCGGGCATAGGCCCGCCCGCTGAGCGACACTGGGCGCGACGGGGTGACCAGCACGATTACGCTGTCGCGCCGTTCGATCTTGTTACGCTCGTTAAAGGCATTGCCGATCAACGGCAGGTCGCCCAGCACGGGCGTCTTGCTGTAATTGCGATCCTCCACCGCCTCATTCAGGCCGGACAGCACCAGCGTTTCACCAAAGCGCACCTCGGCGGTCGCTGCCACCTTTTGCCGGAAGGTGGTGAGCGCTTCGGCGAAATTGCCCGCCTGATCCGCCGTGACGAAGCTCCGCCCCGTTTCAATGCGAATCTTGGCCCCTTCCGCCGTAATCTCTTGCGGCGTCACCTTCATCTCGATGCCGATGTCGATATTCTCAAGATTGCCCAGGTTGACGCCGCCCACCGCGACTTTGAGCGACCGCCCGATGAAAAATTCGCTTTCCTCGCCGCGAAAGGCCGTGAGCTGTGGGCGCGCGACCACCGAATAATATTGGCCGCCCCGGTTGAACAGATTGAGGTTGTAGTTGAGCTGTGGAACGGTGATCGTCGCGGTCAGCACACGTTGATAGGCATTGCCCGTCGGCGCGCCATCGGCGCGGTTGATGGTGCGCGTTCCCGCACGGTTGAACCCATATTGCAGCCCCAACCCGTCGAGCAGGTTGAACCCCGTCCGCTCGCGCCGGGTGTTTTGGGCCAATATGATGGCGACATCGACCGAAATCTGGTTCGGCACCCCGGCATCGGCGTCCAGCGGCGCATCGCCCGCCGCCACCACCGGATCGACGGCGGCGGTTTGCAGCAGCGCGGCAACGCGCGCCTGCGCCGTGGCTGCCGACGCGGGAAAGCGCGCCTGGAGCGCCGCCAGCCGCTCGGTGGCCAGCGCGGCATTGCCCGCCGCCGCCGCCGCCAGCGCGGCCAGGCGCAGATATTGCCCCTCTGCCCCCGCATCAATCGCCGCCGCGCGCCCCGCCGCGACACTGGCCAGCGGCGCATCGCCCACCATAAAGGCCGCACTCGCCAGCGCCGCCGCCGTGCGCGCATCGCCGGGGCGCATCAACAGCGCCTGAGCAAAATGGCCCAGCGCATCGTCATAGCGTCCCCGGTCAAAGGCCGCGCGCCCGGCCATCGCCGCTGCCCAATATTGCCCCGGCTCGGCCCGCAGCGCGAGGTCATAGCCCGACAGGGCCATGTCGAGCGCCGCCGGGTCGCGCGCGCTGTCCAGATGGTGCGCCATGGCGAGCAAAGTGTGCGCCGTGCCGTTGCGTGGCTCGCGCGCCGCCAGCTCCGCAAAAAATCCCGCCGCGCCGCGCGCATCGTCGCGCTGCAACGCCGCCGATCCCAGGCTGATCAGCTGATCGCGCCCCAGCGCCGCCGTATCGACCGCCGCATCGCGCTTGCCTTTGGCCGCTGCCGGTGGTGCCAGCATGGTGCCTGCGCACAATAGCGCCACCAGCATCGCCCCTGAAAATCGCCGCATCATCTTTCCCCTTGGTTGCTAGCCCGCCGCAGGCAGCGGTCGGCCCATCCGTTCGCATCAATCCGATAGATTTGCGCTTCGCTGGCGCAGCCGGTGGGTAGATAGCCCGATGCCACCGGCTGCCCCCGGCTGCCCAGCGTGCCGCCGCACACATCGCGCCCCTTGCGAATGACCAGCCGGTCGTGGCTGGGGGCGCTGCACTGGGGGATCGCCGATGGCGCGGTGACGGCGGGGGTGGCCCCCGCGCCCTCGCCTCCTAGCCCCGGCCCCGCCAGCGCGAGCGCCATCCCCATAAGGCTGCGCCGCCCGTGCATCAGCCAGCCGGCACCGTCACGGTCCGGCGATACAGCGGCAACGACCGATTCCCCGGCTGGCCCGACCAGGCAACCAGCGTGACCGACGTTCCCGCACAGCCCGCAGCGAGCGTGCGGGTGAGTGCAACATCCACGAAACGCGTGGCCGCACTGGCGGGGGTGAAGGTGCCTGTCGTTTGCGCAAAGCAGCGGGTGGGATTGCCCTGCCCCAGCGGTTCCAGCGCCCAATGATAATCCCCCGCCACCTCGGTCGGCTTCAGATGAAAGCGCGCGGTGACGCTGCTGGCCGGGCTGGCCGCCCCGCCAATCGCGCGCGCCGAGGCGACGCCGCCCAGCCGCGCGCCCCCGGTTGCCATCGCCGCGCCGACGGCGGGCTTGGCCAGCGGATTCACCTCCACCCGGTCAACGGCAAAGGCAGTGAACGAGTTCAGGCTGAGCGTCAGCACATGCCGGTCACCGCGCGGGCTGATGAACGTAAATGGGATGCTGAGCGACCCGGTGAAGGCTTCGACAAAATCGGGACGCAGATAGATGAGCACCTCCTTGCCCTTCCGGTCAATGCTGGGCGCATTATAAACGGGCGGAAATTCAACCGTCAGTTGGCGTTCGATGCCAGGGTCTTCAAAAAAGCTGCCAAAATCAATTCCCGTGGAGTTAACGTCCGCGGAAAAGGCAAACTCCGTAAAGACGATGAACGGAAAGCGGAAGCAATCGTCCTGCGCCGCAGCAGCCCGATTGTCAGGCAGTCTCACGCGCAGCGTGTCGTTTGCTGTCCCGAACGAGGCCCCTGGCAGGTTCCGCAGGCACCGCGGCATGGTGAAGGGCACAAAGGGTGTCGAGGATTGCACCGTCACCGGAAACACCTTTACCCCCATACAGCCATGGTTGCCCGGTCCGGTGGGCACACAGGGTGTCGGCGGCGGCGGCGGCGGAGGGGGCGGCGGCGGTGGTGACGGCGGACGCGGCGGTGACGGTTGGTCCGGCGTCGGCGTATTGGCCTGAATCCAGCGCACGTCGCGCAACCGGCTCTTGGCCAGGATGCGCAGCGGCACCACGACGCCCGACCCAATGCGCAGCGTGGCATTGGTGTCGGCGGTCAAATCGGGCACTTTCAGGGTAAAACGGACCGACCCGATGGTGCCGCAATTGTTTCGGCGGCTGTTTTCCATGCCGCCATAGCGGCGCGGTTCACCGATTTCGATCCCGTCGACGCCGGTGATGGTGGGCGCGGCGCTGTTCAGATCAATCCCATGGCCGACAATTTCTATGCCGAAAATCGTCCCATCGGCGATGGTCAGCGGGCGGTTGTCGCTCGCCTTCAGCCGCTCAAAACCGCATTGTTCGGCGTGCGAGCCGCCAATTTGAATGGTGTTGTGGATACGCTCCCACCCCTGGGCCGCCTGCGCCTGCGCCGCCGGGGCGAGCAGCAGCGGGGCAGCGAGCGCACTGGTCAACAGTGCCAGCTTTGCAACTTTCATCTCTCGTCTCCTTGTCATTGAGGTGTTTGCGGTGCGGTGGTCGGCGCGGCGGTAATGCGCGCCAGCACCTTGTGCGTCCCGGCAATCGGCAGATTGGGGGTGGGCGTCGCAAGCCGCCCGCAGCGGTCCGCCGTGCCGATGACATCGACCAGCAGCGTCAGCCCGGCGCCGCACAGCGACGGCGCTTCGCCCGCAACGATGGTGTTGCTGGTCCCGTCGCGCGCCGTGGTGACGCCGGAGCGGACCGACCCGTCGCTCTCGCCAACGGCGACCGTGTTGCTGGTGCCGTCGCGCGATGAGCGGACGCCCGTGTTGGTGGAGCGGACGGAGCCGTCGCTCAGGTTGACCTGGGTGCCGCCCCCTGTTGCCGCAGCGCAGCGGTCAACGCCCGGCACCGCCACGACGCTTTGCCCCGCCGGACAGGCCAGCGGTGTTTCAACCCGGCGGCGAACACAGCGCACCACATAGCGCGGATCGGTCACCGCGACATTGGCCGGGATGATGGTCGGCGGGCGCGGGTCAAACGCCAGTTGCAGCTGGGTATCGGCGGGACAGCCGAAAAAGCCGCCGCCCATCTCGGGCTCCGGCACTTGCCCGGCAAGGCCGGGTGCCGCAGCGGCCAGCAGCAGCAACGCGCCACCGCCTGCCATCAGCATCTTGGTGAATTTCCCCATCGCGATCATCCCATCCCCAGCGTCGATTGAGCGGAAAGGATGACAGCAAAGCGCCCGCGCGCCATTGACCAGAGGGACTAACCAAATGGCCTATGCCCGCCAGCGCCCGGGATGAGGGTGCAGAGGATATGGGATGGTAGCGGAGGAGGGAC
>CAZKOW010000013.1:0-80569 GCA_964554455.1 uncultured Sphingopyxis sp.
CCATCCACAGCTTGAATCACATCCAAACCAGTTTGTGAATCCCCACAGACCCTAGGTCAGCATCGTCTACCGCGTCATCAAACAGCGCGTCAAAGGCCGTGTCGACGGGGTCGAGCAGGCCAGCGGCGCGCAAATCATCGATTCCGGGCAAATCCTTGCGGCTGGTCAGCCCGAAATGGGTCAAAAAGGCTGGCGTGCTTTTGTAGATCAGCGGGCGCCCCGGCACTTCGCGGCGGCCCGCCGGGGCAATCCACCCCGCCTCCATCAGCACATCAAGCGTGCCCTTGGCCGTCTGCACCCCGCGAATCGCTTCAATCTCGGCGCGGCTGACGGGTTCATGATAGGCGATGATGGCCAGCACCTCGGTCGCCGCGCGCGACAATTTGCGCACCTCGTCCCGCTCGCGGCGCAGCAGCCAGGCAAGGTCGGCGGGCGTCTGCAGCTGCCACAGGCCGCCGCGCTCCACCAGCTCGATGCCGCTGCCGGCATGGTGCGCGGCCAATTGCGCGAGCGCGGCGCGCACTTCGGCCAGCCCCTCCCCCAACCGCTCGGCCAGGTCGCGCGGGCTTTGCGGGGCATCGGCGGCGAACAGCATCGCCTGCACCGCGCGCGTCGTCGGGTCCATGGCCGTCATGGGGCCGTCATGCCGCCGCCGCGCGCAGATAGAGCGGGGCAAAGGCATCATCCTGCTGCATGTCGAGCCGGCCCTGCCGCGCCAGTTCCAGCGCCGCGACAAAGCTGGACGCCAACGCCGAGCGGCGCAGCGGCCCGTCAAATTCGGGCGGCAGAAACGCCGACAATTCGGTCCAGTCCAGCGTGACGCCCAGCATTTTTTGCAAATAGCCAAGCGCCGCATCCAGCGTCACGACGGGCCGCCGCGCCACCATATGCACCACGGGCGCGCTGCGCAGTTTGACCTGGCCATAGGCCGCGATGAGGTCGTAAAGGCTGGCATCCCACTGCCGCAGCCGCACCTCGCGCAGCCCTTCGGGCGCGGGGCGCACAAAGACATCGCGGCCCACCCGGTCGCGCGCCATCAACCTCGCCGCCGCCTCGCGCATCGCCGCCAGCCGTTGCAGCCGCAATTGCAGCCGCAGCGCCAATTCGTCGGGCGAGGGCTCCTCCAACGGATCCTTGGGCAGCAGCAGCGCCGATTTCAGATAAGCAAGCCAGGCCGCCATCACTAGATAATCGGCGGCAACTTCCAGCTTTAACGCCCGGGCTTCGTTGATATAATTCAGATATTGTTCGACCAGCGCCAGGATGGAAATGGCGCGCAAATCCACCTTTTGGTTCCGCGCCAGCGTCAGCAGCAGGTCGAGCGGCCCTTCCCAACTGTCAAAGGACAATTGCAGCGTGCCGCCATCGGCATCGCGGCCCGGCGCCTCCCCGGCAAAGTCAAGCAGCGCCTCGGCCACGGTCACACCGCCGCCATCAGCGCGTCGCGGTGCCCGATCAGCGCGGCAAAATCGGCGTTGGGGCGGGGCCGGGCGACGCGCTCCATCGCGCTGTCCAGCCGCGCGCGGGCGGCCTGCGTCATCGGCGGCAATGCCTTGGCAATGCCGATCATGTCATCCATCCGCGCCCAGCAATTGAGCGCAATATCGCACCCCGCCGCAATGGCCCGCGCCGCGCGCGAAGGCACATCGCCGTCCAGCGCGTCCATGTCCAGATCGTCGGTCATCAACAGCCCGGTAAAGCCGACGCGTTCGCGGATAATCTGTTCGATGACAAAGGGGGACAGTGTCGCCGGGCGCTCCGCGTCCCACGCGCTGAATACCACATGACAGGTCATGCCCATGGCGGCGTCGCGCAGCGCGGCAAAGGGAGCCAGGTCCTGGGCCAGCGCGGCATCGCTGGCATCGACAATCGGCAGCGCCTTGTGCGTGTCGAGCAGCGCGCGGCCATGGCCGGGCATATGCTTCACCACGCCGACCACGCCGCCATCCTGCAATCCCGACAGGATCGCCCGGCCCAGCGCCGCAACGCGCATCGGCTCGCTGCCCAGCGCGCGGTCGCCGATAATGTCGCTGGCCCCGGGCTGGCGCACGTCCAGCAGCGGCATGCAGTCGACATTAATCCCGCATTCGACGAGCAGTGCGGCCAGCGCCCGGGCGTTGGTTCGCGCGGCCTCGATCGCGCTCGCGGGGGCGCGTTCATACAGGGCGTCAAACACGCTGCCCGGCGGGAAATCGGGCCAGACGGGGCTGCGCATCCGCGCGACGCGCCCGCCCTCCTGATCAATCAGGATCGGCACATTGGCACGGCCCGACACGTCGCGCAGCTCATCGGTCAGCGCCAGCAGTTGCGCGCGGTCGGCGATATTGCGCGCGAACAGGATAAAGCCAGCCGGGTTGGAGTCGCGGAAAAACGCCCGCTCTTCCGCGCTCAGGCTGAGCCCTGCCATGCCAAATATCGCAGGCAGCATCGATGCGCCTTTCCCTTTACCGCCCGCAAGCCCCCTGCCCCCGGATCCCTGGTCAGGAAGATGACACAGGGGCGCAGCGTCGCCAAGGGGCGAAATCAAGGCTTTTCAGCGCACAACCGCACAATTCTCTCCGGCCACCTTCAGCTTGCCGCAGATATCCGCCGCCGAAGCCGCCGAAGCCGCCACCGCGCGCAGGCGATAGACGGTGTTGCCGTTCACCTCTGCCGCCGCAACCGATTTGCCCAGCCCTTGCAGATAGGCAAAGCGTTTGGAGAGCGAAATCCACGCCTTGGCCGCGCTTTCCTCGCTGCTGAACGCGCCGAGTTGCAGCGTCGCGCCGCCGCCGCTGGCGGGTGAAGCGGCCGCTTTGGCTGGCACCGCTTTGGCTGGAACCGTTTTCGCAGACGGCGGCGGCGCGGCCTTGCTTGCCACCACCGGGGCCTTGGCCACGGGCGCGGGGCCCTTCACCATCTGCGCCTTGTCCGCTGGCGCACCGGGCGCAGCCTTGGCCGGTGCGGCAGGTGCGGGTGCGGGTGCGGGCGCAGCGGGCGCGGCCTTTGGTGCCGCTGCGGCGACGGCGGGCGCTTCCGGCATTTTGCTGGGGTCCAGCTTGCCTGCCGGTTCAGCGCCTTCGCTCGCGGCAAAGCTCGCGTCGCCCTCGCCCTCAAATTGCTTGGCCCCATCGGTCGCGGGCGGCTGTTTATAGGGGCCATCCTGCGCGGCGATCAGTTCGCCTTCGCCCCGGCTGCCGCCGCCCTGGAGCCACCACAGGCCGCCCATCACTGCGCCAATGAGCACCAGCCCGCCAACGACCAGCGCCAACAGCCGCGTCGGCGACACCGCCTCTTCATCATCATAATGGTCGGCCGCCTCCAGCCAGGGCAGCCGATCCTCATTATCAAGGTTCAGCCCGTCGCCCGAACCCGGGCCCGATCCCGTGCCCGTGTTGCCATCATTGCCGCTTGTCGCCATCACGCCAGTTCCTCGACCGCTGTCACCCCCATCAGCGCCAGCCCGTTGCGGACAATCTGCCCGATTTGTTCGGCCAAATAAAGCCGCGTTGCGGTGAGCGCCGGATTGTCCGGCTGAATCACCCGCGCGCCGGGCTGATCATTCCCCAAATTCCACCAGCCGTGAAAGGCCGCCGCCACATCGCCCAGGAAAAAGGCGATGCGGTGCGGTTCGCGATTCGCCGCCGCCGCCTCCACCGTGCGGGGAAAGGTGGCGAGCAGCTTGACCAGCGCCCATTCGGCATTGTTCAGCAAGGCAGCGTCGGGCGCGGGCAGCTCCAGGCCGCTGTCGGCAAGCTTGCGCTTCAGCGAAAAAATGCGCGCATGGGCATATTGGACGTAAAAGACCGGATTGTCCTTCGACGCCTCCACCACCTTGGCAAAGTCGAAATCCATTTGCGCATCGGCCTTGCGCGTCAGCATGGTGAAGCGGACGACATCCTTGCCCACCATGTCCACCACATCGGCCAGGGTCACGAAATTGCCCGCGCGCTTCGACATTTTGAACGGTTCGCCGTCCTTCAGCAGGCGGACCATCTGCACCAGCTTGACGTCAAAGCGCGTCTGCCCGCCGGTCAGCGCGGCGACGGCGGCGCGGATGCGCTTGACCGTGCCGGCATGATCCGCGCCCCAAATGTCGATGAGTTCATCGGCGCGCGCCGCCTTTTCGGCATGATAGGCAAGGTCGGCCCCGAAATAGGTCCAGCTGCCATCCGATTTGCGGATGGGGCGGTCCTGATCGTCGCCAAATTGCGTCGCGCGGAACAGCGGCAGCTGAACCGGTTCCCAATCCTCGGGCGTTTCGCCCTTGGGCGCTTCCAGCACGCCGTCATAGACCAGCCCGGCGGCGCGCAGCCGCGCTTCGGCGGCGGCTGGCTTGCCCGCCGCCTGCAATTCGGCTTCGGAGGAAAACAGGTCGTGGGCAATGCCCAGTTGCGCCAGGTCAGCGCGGATCATGTCCATCATCGCCGCCACGGCGCGGGTGCGCACCGGGACCAGCCAGGCGCTTTCCGGTTGCCCCACCAGCGCGTCGCCATATTCCGCCGCCAACGCCGCGCCCACGGGCTTTAGATAGTCGCCGGGATACAGCCCCTCCGGAATCGTCCCAATCGCCTCGCCCAGCGCCTCGCGGTAGCGCAGGTGCACGGAGCGGGCGAGCACATCCACCTGCGCGCCCGCATCATTGACATAATATTCGCGGATCACCTGATGCCCGGTAAAGGCGAGCAGGTCGGCGAGCGCATCGCCCACCACCGCGCCCCGGCAATGGCCGACATGCATGGGGCCCGTGGGGTTGGCAGAGACATATTCGACATTGACGCGCCGCCCGCGCCCCATGTCCGACCGGCCATAATCGGCCCCCTGGCGCGCGATCAGCGCCAGTTCGTCGGCCCAGCCGCGCGGGTCGATGCGCAGGTTCAGGAAACCCGGTCCGGCAATATCGGCCGACGTCACGCCGTCCACGCGGCGCAGCTCGGCGGCCAGCGCCTCGGCCAGCGCGCGGGGGTTGGTGCCCGCGGGCTTGGCGAGCACCATCGCGGCATTGGTCGCAATATCGCCGTGCGCCGGATCGCGCGGTGGCTCAACGCTGACATTGGCGCGGTCAAGGCCGTCGGGCAGCACGCCCGCCAGCGTCAACCGGTCAAGCGCGGCATCGATATGAAGGGCAAAATCGGCAAAAATCGTCACGATGGCATTTCCGTTGATGGCCGCAGTCATGCCTCCGCCAGGAGGCCCGATCAGCAGGCCGGAGCACAGCGGCGCGCACCGCGCCGCGTGCCCCTATCGGCGGACGTTATATTCGAGCTGCGCCTCGGTCAGTTGGAAACCGACCAGCAACTCAAAACTCGCGCGTTGCAGCGCCGCGCGCACTTCGGGCACGGACAGGGGGTCAACGGCGGCATCTTCGTCACCGGCGCGGCGCTTGCGGGTGATGCGTTCCATGATGTCGGCGGGCAGCGTCGCGGCAGCGCGGTCGACAAAGGCCGATGCCTGCGCGCGCCCGCTGCCGCGTGTCTGGCCATCGGCAAAGGTCACGGACACCGTCCCCCGCCGCTTGGCCACCACCGCGCTGCCGCCCTGAACCACGGTCGAGAAATAAGGCAGCTCAACCGTGCGCGCGGGGCCCGCGTCGCGGCGTGTGGCCTGCACCTCAAAATCGGCGAGCATATAGATTTTCTCGCCGCTTTCATTGCACTGCGGCGTCAGCTTGCTGATCGCGGCGACCACATCGATGGCGCGCGCATCGCGGCTGGTGGCGGGATCGAACAGGGTGATATCGCCGGTGTGCAGCGGCACCGCCAGCGCAGGACACAGGCTGCGCGTCGCCGTAATGCCGACGCCTGACGACAGGTCAATCTCATTATCCTTGGCACAGCCCGCGACCAGCATGGCCGCCGCAGACACCGACAAAAGCACGGCCCGGCGGCCCGATGACTTGATTACTCGCACCCAAAAATTCCTCTCTGGCCCTTGGCATGCCGGGCGCATGTCCCGTCCGGACATCGGCCCCGCCCCGGCACCATGCGCTGCGCTTCTTATCGGCGCGATGAACGGCGCGCAATGCAGCGCGGCGCTTTTTTCGGGCACCGGCGGGCGAATAGCGACCGGCTGGCACATCAACCGCCCGCTTTCCCCGGCCTCCCCCCGGCCTCCCCCCGTCACCAACCCCAATCACCGGCCCCCCGTCGCCCCGGGCTCGACCCGGGGCCCAGCTATCTCCGCGTCTTTGGAGGTAAATGGCTGGACCCCGGCTCTGGGGCCGGGGTGACGGTGGATGGTCTTCCACCGCAGGGCTGAGCCTGTGGAAGCCCGTGGCGCAGCCATGGACCTGAGGCTCGCGGACGCGCCACGCTCTTCGACAGGCTCAGGGCTAAGGTGAAAGCTTTTACCGGCGGTGCGGACAGCTGGACCCCGGCTCGGGGGCTGGGGTGACGGCGTGGCAGGACGCGGGGCCGAAATTCTTGCCGCTGCTTTGCCTATTGCCTGCGCAAGCCCTTTGCGTGGGCGGCGCGCTCGGCTAAGGCGGGGGGATGACTGCTGCCGACCCCGCCGCCGCCCCCATCCGCCTGCTCCTTGCCGCGCCGCGCGGCTTTTGTGCGGGCGTTGATCGCGCCATCCGTATTGTCGAGCTGTCGCTCGAACGCTTTGGCCCGCCGGTCTATGTCCGCCACGAGATCGTCCACAACAAATATGTCGTCGACACGCTGAAAGCGCAGGGCGCGATTTTTGTCGAAACGCTGGACGACGTGCCCGACGGCGTGCCCGTGGTGTTCAGCGCGCACGGCGTCCCCAAGGCGGTGCCAGCCAAGGCAGAGGCACGCGGGCTGACCTATTTCGATGCGACCTGCCCGCTGGTGTCCAAGGTGCACCGCCAGGCCGAACGCAATTTCGAAGCGGGGCGGCACATCATCTTTGTCGGCCATGCCGGGCACCCGGAGGTGATTGGCACCTTTGGCCAATTGCCCCCCGGCGCCATGACGCTGGTGGAAACGGTGGAGGATGTGGCGGGCCTGAACCCTGAAAACCCCGAAAATCTGGCGTTTCTGACGCAAACCACCCTGTCGGTTGACGATACCGCCGCCATTGTCGCGGCGTTGCAGGCGCGCTTTCCCGGCATTGTCGCGCCCAAGGGCGAGGATATTTGCTACGCCACCTCCAACCGCCAGGCGGCGGTGAAGGCAATTGCCGAACAATGCGACCTGATGCTGGTCATCGGCGCGTCGAACAGCAGCAACAGCCTGCGGCTGGTCGAGGTGGCGGAGCGGTCGGGCACCCCTGCCCGGCTGGTGCAGCGCGGCAGCGATGTCGACCCCGCCTGGCTCGATGGGGTCCGCACATTGGGCGTCACCGCCGGGGCCAGCGCGCCCGAAATCCTGGTCCGCGAGGTGATCGCCGCGGTCGCCACGGTGCGCCCGGTTGAGGAGGAACAGGTGACCACCGCCGAGGAGCATATGATTTTCAAACTGCCGCGCGGGTTGGAAGTCACCGCTGCCTGATGGCCGTTTACACGCAGGTTTCGGCGGAGGAGATGGCGGCGCTCTTGGCGCGCTATGACCTGGGCACATTGGTGTCGGCCAAAGGCATTGCCGAGGGTGTGGAGAATAGCAATTATCTGCTCGACACCAGCGAGCGGCGCTTGCTGCTGACCCTGTATGAAAAGCGCGTAGATCGCGCCGACCTGCCCTTTTTCTTTGCGCTGCTCGATCATCTCGCCGATCGCGGGGTGCCGGTGCCGCGCACCTTTCGCGACCGTGATGGCCAGCAATTGCAGATGGTTGCCGGGCGTCCCGCGTGTCTTATCGAATTTCTTCCCGGCATTTCGGTGTCGCACCCCAGCGCGGCGCAGGCGCACAGCGTCGGCAGGGCGCTGGGCCAGATGCACGCCGCGCTGACCGATTTTCCGCTCACCCGGCCCAATGCACTGGGCTTGGCCGGGTGGCAGGCGCTGGCGGGGCGCTGCGGCAGCGACGGGCTGGATGCCATTGCCCCCGGATTGGCGGCGCGGGTGGCGGACGAGCTGGCCTGGCTGGAGAAGCATTGGCCCGCCGACCTGCCGCAAGCGGTGGTGCACGGCGACCTGTTTCCCGACAATGTGCTGATGCGCGGCGATGCCGTCGGCGGCCTTATCGATTTTTACTTCGCCGCCACCGAGGTGCGCGGCTGGGACCTGGCGGTCACCCATGCGGCGTGGAGCTTTTCCGCCGATGGGGCCAGCCATGACGCTGCCGTCGGCGATGCGCTGATTGCGGGCTATGACAGCGTGTTTGGCCGCAGCGCCGCCGAATGCGCGGCCTTTGCCGCGCTGGCGCGGGGGGCGTGCCTTCGCTTCTTGCTCACCCGCGCCTTTGACTGGGTGAACACCCCGCCCGGCGCGCTGGTGGTGCGCAAGGACCCGCTCGCCTTTCTCCGCCGCCTTGATCACTACGCCGCCCAGCGATGAGCAACGGGGACATGAGCAGCGCGGGCAAAACGGTCGTCATCGCCACCGATGGCGCGTGCAAGGGCAATCCGGGGCCGGGCGGCTGGGGCGCGGTGCTGCGCTGGGGCACGGTTGTCCGCACGCTGGCGGGCCACGCCCCCGACACGACCAACAACCGCATGGAGCTGCAAGCCGCGATCAGCGCGCTGGCGGCGCTCAGACGGCCCTGCACCGTCATCCTGTCCACCGACAGCGTCTATGTGCGCGACGGCATCACCAAATGGATCCATGGGTGGCAGAAGAACGGCTGGAAAACCGCCGCGAAAAAGCCGGTCGCCAACGCCGATCTGTGGCAGCAACTGGCCGCACAGGCCGCGCGCCACCGCGTTGACTGGCGCTGGGTCAAGGGCCATGCCGGGGACCCCGATAATGAATGGGCGGACCAGCTCGCCAGCGACGCCGCACGGGGCAAGCTGCCCGCTGAATAGGGGGTTGCAGGGACAAGCTGGCCCCCGGGCCAAGCCCAGGGTGACGGGAAAGAGTGGAATCCCTTTCCCCCCCACCGTCACCCCGGCCCCCGAGCCGGGGTCCAGCTTGTTCGATTGCCGCCAGAAAAGCTGGGCCCCGGGTCAAGCCCGGGGCGACAGGATTAGAGATGGGTCAGGGCCAGCATGGGCGCCTGCGCGTCTCCGCAATTGCGGTTAGCGCGCGGCGAGTTTCATGGATGGGCGCGCGGCCCATTGCACCTTTTCGCCTGCATTCATCGACCGGACGAAGCAGCCCTGCCCCGCGGCCTTCAGCGTGGCGCACAGCTCCATCGCTTCAGCGCGGGTCGCAAGGCCGTTGACGGTCAGGCGATAGAAGGTGCGGCCCTTCACATTGGCCGACTGGCTGGACGCCGGAAATTCGGTGAGCGGGCTGTTGGCGCGGCTGAGCGAGGCCCATTTTTCCTTGGCAATGCCCAGCGTGTCAAAGGCACCCAGCTGCACGGCCCAGCCCGATGGCTTTTTGGCGTCAAAGCTGCGCGCACGCACCGCCGGGGCGTTGACGCGGGCGGCCAGCGCGCGCGCCTCTGCAGCCGCAGGACGCTCGCCCGCAACAGGCGCTGCTACCGCGGCCGTGCGGGTCGGCGGGCTGGCCGCTGCGCCGCGCGGGGCAACGCGATAGGGTTTGGTTTCCGCCAGGATGATCTGCGCCTCGGCCACCTTTTCAGGGGTGGTCGGCATCGGCAATTCGACGCTGCGAATCGCGGGCTGCGCGATGGTTTCGCTGACGGCGGCCACTGTCGCGGCGGGCGGCGGCGGCGGCGCAAATTCGGCGAGCGGGGCCGGGTCAACCGCTGCAGCGGCCAGCGCGACGGGCGCATCGGGAACCACCAGCGCCAGGCGCACGGGCATGCCGCTGTCGGCAACCGGCTTGACCCCGATCATCGCGGCGACGCGCAATGCGGGCTGCTGCTGCTGCGCCATGGCGGCCCATTCGGCCATCCGGCCATCCAGCTTGGCAGGCGACAAATCCTGTGCGGCGATAATCTGGGCCTGCGCCCAGCGCCCGGCCATGGCAAAGGCAAAGGCCAGGTTCTGGCGCGTGCGCGCGCCCGCATCGGGCTGGCGCGCGGCTTCGGTCAGCGTCACAATCGCGCGCTGCACATCACCGGCCAGCACCTGCGCCAGGCCGGCGTCAGAGGCGGGCAAGGCATCGCGATGATCGTCAATCAGCTTGAGCGCGCCGCGCGAATCGCCTGCGGCAATCTTGCTCAGCACCAGGCCAACCACGGTCTGCGGATCATTGATCCCCAGCTTCATCGCATCGTCAAAGGCGGTGGCCGCCGAGGCGAAGCGGCCCGACGACAAATAGGCCTGGCCCAGCAGGGCGCGGTGCCCGCCATCGCCATTGTTCAGCGACACCGCCAGTTCGGCCTGGCCCAATGCGCGGGCGGCCTTGCCCTCGGCCAGCAAGGCGCGGGCCTTGGCGGCGGCTTTGGCGGCCTGATCGGGCTTGGCCAGCCCCGGCTGCGATGCCGACGACAGCTTGGCCGGGCTGATCCCGCTGCACCCGCTGGTGGCAAAGGTCAGCACCAGTCCTGATGCGGCAAGCTTGAAGATCATGCTGCGGTTCATTGGTCGTCCCCGGCAAAGCTGTGGGTGGAGGTGCGATGCGCTGGCGAGGCTGGCAAGCGGCTGGCCATGGCATCAATTTCGGGCAGTGCCGACAGATAGGAGTCGAGCACGTCGGTCAAAATCTGTTGCGCCGAGCGATTGTAAATGGCGCTGGCAAGACGCAGCCGCAGATGGCGTTCCGCGTCGAGCCGCAGGGTAAAGGCGGCCTTGTCACGCGCCTTGGCAGCAGCGGATGCGCGCGGGCCATCGGCGCGGCGAATGGAGCGCGCAGGCGCGGCAACCGGCGCGGGCGCAGTGACGGGCGCGGCGACCGGCTCGACCCGCGCTTGCAAGGCTTCTTGCTGGCGCACGATTTCCGGCTTGGCCACGGGCGCGGCAAAATCGGCATCCGCCGCAAAGGGCAGCGGAGCTATGGCGGCGCTTTCCGGCAGCTCGTCATGGTCGGCCACCGCCTGTTCGGCGGCGAGGTTATGCGCGGGCATCGACCCCGTCAGCAGCGGTTTGATATCGACGCGCGGCCCATGGTCGCCCGATTGCACCGGATCGACATCATAGCCCATGTCGTTCCAGCCCAGATCGTCATAGCCGCCCGCGCCATCGGCAGGGCCGCTGCCCAGCGGTTGCCGCCGCATGGCCGGGCGCGCGCCGCCCTTGCGCGCGAGCAGCCCGCCGGTCAGCGATGCAAGTGGTTTGGGTTCGCCCATGGCCGTGCCCCCTCGCCCGCGCTTACTGCCCCGCCACGCGGCGGCCGAAGCCCCCGCCCAGCGGACGCATGGCACCAAAGCCCGCCACGGGGGCGGCGACTGGCGCGGCGAAAATGGTGCGGCGGAAATTCTTTTCCAACCGGTCGGAAATATAGGTCCACAGCGAGCGGATTTCCTCAGCCGATTTGCCCGCCGGATCGACCTCCATCACCGTGCGGCCGTCGATCATCGACGCGGCATAATCGGTGCGGTGGTGCAGCGTCACCGGCGCAACCGTGCCGTGCTGCGACAGCGCGACGGCGGCTTCCGAGGTGATTTTGGCTTTCGGCGTCGCCGCGTTGACGACGAACAGCAGCGGTTTGCCCGCGCGCTCGCACAAATCGACGGTCGCCCCGACGGCGCGCAGGTCGTGCGGGCTGGGCCGGGTCGGCACCACGATCAGCTCGGCAACGCCGATCACGCTCTGGATCGCCATGGTGATGGCGGGCGGCGTGTCGATGACGGCCAGCTTGAAACCCTGCTGGCGCAGCACCTCCAGGTCGGAGGCAAGGCGGGCCACGGTGGTCTGGGCAAAGGCGGGATATTCCGTCTCGCGCTCGTTCCACCAATCGGCGAGCGAGCCTTGCGGATCAATATCGATCAGCACCACGGGGCCCGCCCCGGCGAGCTGCGCCTGAACCGCCAGATGGCCCGACAAGGTTGTCTTGCCCGATCCGCCCTTTTGTGAAGCCAAAGCCAAAACGCGCACTGCAATTTCCCCCAAGTGGAAGAGTGATGGTGGGGGGAGTGCCACGCCGGGCGCTAAAATTTGGTTAACGCCGGTGAAAACATGATGAAGACGCTGTTGCCGCCCATGGTTACCAGCGCATTAACAACCACAGGCCGCCCGGGACCGCGCTTTTGCCAATTGCGCACCGGGCGTGGCGCAAGCCGGATGCGGGGCACCCCCATCCCCGTCACCCCGGGCGTGACCCGGGGTCCAGCTTCAGCGCGCCCCACAAGCTAGACCCCGGCGCGGGGGCCGGGGTGACGAGTGTGGGGCACGACAGGCGATATCCGGCGCGGTGTCACCCAACCCCGTCACCCCGGGCGTGACCCGGGGTCCAGCTTCAGTCTGCCCCACAAGCTAAACCCCGGCTCGGAGGCCGGGGTGACGCAGGTAAGTTGCAGGACGGGGCCAGTCGCGCCCCCTTCCCCACTGCGCGGTAACGCGTTGGTCAAATGTCGCTAACGCCCTATTAGCCATTGTCGGTTAATCAGCCGCTTGCCATGTCGGGCCCGCGCCCGGTGCCTGTTCAGGATGGAGAGTTTCGACCATGCGTGCATTTGCCGCTCTTGCCCCCTTGGTGACCCCGCTGGCCGCCACTGCCGCGCTGCTGTGCGCCGCGACGCCCGCGCTGGCCGATGTCAAATCCGGGGTCGATGCGTGGGAACGCGGGGATTATCAGGCCGCCGTGGCCGAATGGCGGCCGCTGGCGCTGGCCGGTGATCCCGATGCGCAATTCAACCTGGGGCAGGCCTATAAGCTGGGCCGCGGCGTCCCCGTCGATCTGGCGCAGGCCGAGGGATGGTATCGCCGCGCCGCCGACCAGGGCCATTTGCAGGCCGAGGATAATCTGGGGCTGGTGCTGTTCACCGCCAACAAGCGCGAGGCCGCGATGCCCTATCTGGGCCGCGCCGCCGCCCGGGGCGAGCCGCGCGCGCAATATGTGCTGGGCACCGCCCATTTCAACGGCGATCTGGCCCCGCGCGATTGGGCGCGCGCCTATGCGCTGACCAAGCGGGCGAGCGATGCCGGCCTGTCCATTGCGTCGGCCCGGCTGGCGCAGCTCGACCGGCTGATCCCGCTGGAGGATCGTCAGCGCGGGCTGGCCATGCTGCCCGATATGGAGCGCAGCGAGCAGCGCACCCGGCTGGCCGCCGCCACCGCCGCCATGCCCGCCGCGCCCAAGCCTGCCCCCAGCGCCGTCAAGCCCGCGCGCCTGCCCGCGTCCGAACCCGGCCCGCGCTATGTACCGCCGCCGGTGATTGGCACGGGTGCGATTCCGCCGCCGCCCGCCTATGACGCGCCCGAGCCGCCGCGCGCCGCGCCGCGCCCGGTGCGCCCCGCCGCCGTCCCCGCCCCCATTCGCACCGCCGAACTGCCGCCCAGCGACACTGGCATCGGCACGGGAACGGGCACCGGCTATGCCCCGCCGCCGGAAGCTGCACCGCCAGCCGCCGCGCCGCCGGTGCGCGTGGCCGAAGCGCCGCCCGCGCCCCCCGCACCGGTCGCGGCAACCCCGCGCCCGCAACCGGCCCCGGCTGCGGCGGCAAAGGGCGGCTGGCGCGCGCAGCTCGGTGCCTTTGGCAACGAAGGCAATGCGCGCGCGCTGTGGCTCAGCCTTGAAAAGAAATATCCCGCCGTCGCTGCGGCCCAACCCTATCTGGTCAAGGCCGGGGCGATCACCCGCCTGCAAGCCGGTGAATTTGCCAGCCGCAGCGCCGCCGACGCCTTTTGCGCGGCGGTCAAGCCGGGCGGTCAGGCGTGCGTCGTGATCGGCAAATAGTCAGGGTTCCGACGCCGCGCTCGATCAGCATAAGGTTAGATTGAATCGTCACCCTGAACTTGTTTCAGGGTCCATGGCGCAAGGGTGCTGCATTGCTCCATGGATGCTGAAACAAGTTCAGCATGACGGATTAGATCAACTTAATGTCATCACGCGCTAACCCCGCCATTCGTGGCGTTTATAGCCCTGCGCCCACAGCAGCGCGGTCAGGTCGCCATGGGTGATCGACGCGCTGGCAGCGGCCTGCGCGACGGCATGCGCGCGATAGGCCGCGCCCAGCCCTGCCGCTGCCAGCATCGGCGCATCATTGGCCCCGTCGCCAACCGCCAGCGCATCGGCGGCGGTGATGCCCAGGGCGGCCACCTCTGCCTCCAGTTCGGCGCGCTTGGCGGCGCTGTCGATCACCGGGTCGGCAACCTTGCCGGTCAATTTGCCCCCCGCAAGCTCCAGCCGGTTGGCCACGGCCCGGTGAAAGCCGATTTCGGCGGCCACCGGCTCGGCAAAGCGGGTGAAGCCGCCTGACACCAGCACCGCGCGCGCGCCCGCCGCTGCCATCGTCTGCACCAGCGTGCGCGCGCCGGGCATCAACGCCACCCGTTCGGCCAGACAGCGATCGATGACGCTGGCGTCGAGCCCGGCGAGCAGCGCCACCCGCTCCGCCAGCGCGGCCCGAAAATCGAGCTCGCCGCGCATCGCCCGTTCGGTGATGGCGGCAATTTGCGGCTTGATCCCGGCATAATCGGCCAGCTCGTCGATGCATTCGACGGTGATCATGGTCGAATCCATGTCGGCGATGATCAGCCGCTTGCGCCGCGCGCCCGCGCGGTGGAGCACGACATCGACCGGCGCCGGCCACTCGGCGAGCACGGCGCGCGCCCGCGCGGCATCGCCGGTGAGCGGCAGGTCGGCGGCGCTGCCCCGGTCGATCCACTGCGGCGGCCCCGCCATCACGCCCGCCGCCGCCAATTGCGCGGTAGCAGCAGCGACCATCTCGTCGTCCAGCCGGTCGGCTGCTATCAGCGTGGCGATGGTCATGAAAACCCCTTTGTCAGCGAACAATGAACGACCGCCCGTCCTGCTTATTGCCGGACCCACCGCCAGCGGCAAGAGCGCGCTGGCGATTGCCACCGCTCAGGCGCTGCGCGCGGTCGGTCAGCAGGCGGTGATCATCAACGCCGATGCCAGCCAAGTCTATGCCGATATCCCGATCCTGTCCGCGCAGCCAACGGCCAGCGAAATGGCGGGTATCCCCCACCGCCTGTTCGGCCATGTCGATGGGGCGGAGGCGTATAATGCCGCGCGCTGGGCCGGTGCGGCGCACGCCGAAATTCGGGCCGCCCATGCCGCCGGGGCCATCCCCATTCTGGTCGGCGGGACTGGCCTCTATCTGACGACCTTGCTGAACGGCATTGCCCCCATCCCGGCGATTGACGAGGGCGTGCGCTCCGCCATCCGCGCGCTGCCGGTTGCGGAGGCCTATGCCCGCCTGCAAGCCGCCGACCCGCAGGCCGCCGCCCGGCTGAAACCACAGGACAAGACGCGCATCGCCCGCGCGCTGGAGGTGGTCACCGCCACCGGCACGCCGCTGCACATCTGGCAAGCGCGGCGCGAGGGCGGCGTTGCGGACCAGATTGCGCTCGCCCCGCTCCTCCTCCTGCCGTCGCGTGACTGGCTTTACCACCGCTGCGATCAGCGGCTGGCGGCGATGATCGCGGGCGGGGCGCTGTCGGAGGTTCAGGCGCTGCTGGGCCGCCGCCTGAGCCCCCAGCTGCCCGTCATGCGCGCGATCGGGGTGCGCCAGCTGGCGGACATGCTGGCGGCGCAAGCCAGCCGCGCTCCGGCGCAGGCCAACCGTGCTCCGGCGCGGGCCGGAGCTTTGGCAGGCGAACACGACCCCGGCGGCCAGGACTCCGGCCTCTGCCCGAACACGGTGGAGGAGGCGCTGGCCCGCGCCCAGGCCGCGACGCGCCAATATGCCAAGCGGCAATATACCTGGTTCCGCAACCAGTTTCCCGGCGACTGGCCACGCCAAAGCGAATCATTAAATCACACTGAAATTGATAATTTGGCAATTAACTTGCGTGATAGCGTGTTGACAGCTTAGAATCATACATCTATTGCGCCGCACCATGTTGCCCCGTCACCGAAGGGCTGAGCTTGTCGAAGCCCGTGTCGAAGCGAAACGCCCTTCGACAGGCGCAGGGCTCCGGTGTAAGGGCGCAGCGGGATGAAGGTGGTGGGCCAGTTTCAACCCGTCACCCTGAACGTGTTTCAGCATGACAGTTTAGGCAGGATGGAGTGTCAATCGTGCGCGAAATGAGCGGCGCGGAAATGGTGGTGCAGGCGCTCGTCGATTTGGGCGTCGATACGGTGTTCGGTTATCCGGGCGGCGCGGTGCTGCCCATTTACGACATGCTGTATAATCACCCGACCATCCGCCACATTCTGGTCCGCCACGAACAGGCCGCGACGCATGCCGCAGAGGGCTATGCCCGCGCCACGGGCAAGCCTGGCGTCGTCCTGGTCACCTCGGGCCCCGGCGCGACCAATGCCATCACCGGCATCACCGACGCGCTGATGGACAGCATCCCGATGGTCGTCATCACGGGGCAGGTCCCCACCACGCTGATCGGCACCGACGCGTTTCAGGAATGCGACACAGTGGGCATCACGCGCCACTGCACCAAGCATAATTATCTGGTCATGGATCCCGCCAAGCTGGGCGCGGTGATGCATGAGGCCTTTTACATCGCCACCAACGGCCGCCCCGGCCCGGTGGTCATCGACATTCCCAAAAATGTGCAGGTCGCCACTGCCGAATATCGCGTGCCCGACCATATCGACCACCGCAGCTATCGCCCGCAGATTGAGCCGGACCCGGCGGCGATTGACCAGGCGGTCGCCATGATCGCGGCGGCCAGGCAGCCGATTTTCTACACCGGCGGCGGCATCATCAATGCCGGGCCCGCCGCCAGCGAGCATCTGCGCACGCTCCAGGCGCTGACCGGTGCGCCGGTCACCTCGACGCTGATGGGGCTGGGCGCGTTTCCGGCGAGCGACCCCGCCTGGCTGGGCATGCTCGGCATGCACGGCACGTATGAAGCCAATTGGGCGATGAACCGTGCGGACCTCATCATCTGTGTCGGTGCGCGCTTTGATGACCGGGTGACCGGGCGGCTCGATGCCTTTGCGCCCGATGCGCGGAAAATCCACATCGACATCGACCGGTCGAGCATCAACAAGATTGTGCCGGTGGACCTGCCCATCATCGCCGACGCCGCCCAGGCGCTGGCGGCGCTGATCGCGGCATGGCAGGCCGCGGGCCATAGCCGGTCGGACTATGCCGAATGGTGGCGGCGCATCAACGGCTGGCGCGCGACCCGCTGCCTCGACTTTCCAGAGGATAAGCGCGCCGGGGCGGACATCATGCCGCAACGCTCCATTCGCGCGCTGGCCGCCGCGTGCAAGGGCAGGAAAACCATCATCACCACCGAAGTGGGCCAGCACCAGATGTGGGCGGCGCAGCATTTCGATTTTGACGCGCCCAATGAATGGCTGACCAGCGGCGGGCTGGGCACCATGGGCTATGGCCTGCCCGCCGCCATCGGCGCGCAGCTTGCCTTCCCCGACGCGCTGGTCATCGACATCGCGGGCGAGGCGAGCATCCAGATGAATATTCAGGAACTCGGCACCGCGACCCAATATCGCCTGCCGGTCAAGATTTTCATCCTCAACAATGAATATATGGGCATGGTCCGCCAGTGGCAGGAGCTGACCTATGAAAGCCGCTATTCAAACAGTTATTCGGACAGCCTCCCAGACTTTGTAAAGCTGGCCGAGGCCTATGGCTGGAAGGGCATCCGCATCGAAACGCTTGGCGAGCTAGACGATGGCATCGCCGCGATGCTGGCGCACGACGGCCCGGTGCTGGTCGATTGCCGCGTGGCAAAGCTCGCCAATTGTTTCCCGATGATTCCGTCGGGCGCCGCCCACACCGACATGATCCTGCAAGCCGACCAGGTGAGCGGCACCATGGACGATGAAGCAAAGGCACTGGTGTGATGGGGACCATGGCAAACCAAAATCGGGGACAGTCCCCGATTTCGATAGCTCTAACGCGGCGCATGACCTGCCAATGCGAAATCGGGGACTGTCCCCGATTTTGGGTGGAGGTTTGCCTATGAAAATCACCCAGGCCAAGGCCGAACGCCACGTCCTCGCCATCACCGTGGACAACGAGGCCGGCATCCTCGCCAAAATCACCGGGCTGTTTTCCGCGCGCGGCTATAATATCGAAAGCCTGACGGTGGCCGATATCAGCGCTGATCATGCCCTGTCGCGCATCACCATCGTCACCAACGGCCCGCCGCAGGTGATTGACCAGATCATTGCGCAGCTCGACCGGCTGGTCCCCGTCCACAAGGTGACCGACCTCACCGAAAGCGGCGCGCATGTCGAACGCGAACTGGCGCTGATCAAGGTCGCGGGCACGGGCGAAAAACGGATCGAGGCGCTGCGCCTGGCCGATGTGTTCCGCGCCAAGGTGGTCGACACCACGCTCACCAGCTTCATCTTTGAAATCACCGGCACCTCCGAAAAGGTCGACAGCTTCGTCGGCCTGATGCGCGAATGCGGGCTGGTCGAAGTGGGCCGCACCGGCGTCGTCGCCATCGCGCGGGGGGCGGGGGAAAATTGAACAACCACCGTCACCCCGGACTTGATCCGGGGTCCCGCTGGGCACCAGAGCAAAGCGCGACCCCGGATCAAGTCCGGGGTGACGAAACAACAGGGAAAAACAGTCCATGCAAGTTTACTACGACCGCGACGCCGACCAGAACCTCATCAAGGACAAGAAGGTCGCCATCGTCGGCTATGGCAGCCAGGGGCACGCCCATGCCCAGAATCTGCGCGACAGCGGGGTGAAGGAGGTTGCCATCGCGCTGCGCCCCGGCAGCGCGACCGCCGCGAAGGCCGAGGCGGCGGGCTTCAAGGTGATGACCAATGCCGAGGCCGCGGCCTGGGCCGATGTCGTCATGATCCTGGCCCCCGATGAGCATCAGGCGCGCATCTATTATCAGGATCTGGAGGCGAATTTGCGCCCCGGCACCGCGCTTGCTTTTGCCCATGGTCTCAACATCCATTTCGGCCTGATCGACGCGCGGCCTGACCTAGATGTCATCATGATCGCGCCCAAGGGCCCCGGCCACACGGTGCGCAGCGAATATCAGAAGGGCGGCGGCGTCCCCTGTCTGATCGCGGTGGCGCAGGAGGCCAGCGGCAGCGCGGGCAATGGCTATGCCAAGGCGCTCGCCCTCTCCTATGCCTCTGCCGTCGGCGGCGGGCGCAGCGGGATCATCGAAACCAATTTCCGCGAGGAATGCGAAACCGATCTGTTCGGCGAACAGGCCGTGCTGTGCGGCGGCATCACCCACCTGATCCAGGCCGGGTTCGAAACGCTGGTGGAGGCGGGCTATGCCCCCGAAATGGCCTATTTCGAATGCCTTCACGAAACCAAGCTGATCGTCGACCTGCTCTATGAAGGCGGTATCGCCAACATGCGCTATTCGATTTCCAACACCGCCGAATATGGCGACATCAAAACCGGCCCGCGCATCATCACCGCCGAGACCAAGGCCGAGATGAAGCGCGTGCTCGCCGACATCCAGTCGGGCCGTTTCGTGAAGGATTTCGTGCTCGACAACCAGGCCGGCCAGCCCGAGCTGAAGGCCAGCCGCAAGGCCGCCGCCGCCCACCCGATTGAAAAAGTAGGCAGCGAGCTGCGCGCGATGATGCCGTGGATCGCCAAGAACAAGCTGGTGGACAAGGCGAAGAATTAAATGGGTCGCAGGTGAGCGGGGACAGTCCCTGAAGGGACAGTCCCCAACCATCGTCGTCCCGGACTTGATCCGGGACAACAAGCCCCTGATGGCGCGTTATCCCGGATCAAGTCCGGGATGACGAAGCGTTGGTGGCGCGTTACCCCGGATCACGTCCAGAATGACGACGTGTTGGCCATCGCCCCCTTCATCCATCCCGCGTTCATGAAGGCGGCTTAGGACGGCATGATGCTGACCGCTGCTCTCCCGCTCCTCCTGCTCGCCACCGGACCTTCGGCGGCCAGCCCCGAAACCCTGCCCGACGGGACGCAGCGTTGGTCTTTTCTGGTGACCTATGGTGATGAAAAATGCCCGCCGCCGGTGGAGGATGAGATTGTTGCCTGCGCGCGCCTGCCCGAAAGCGAGCGGCACCGCATTCCCGCCCCCTTGCGCGAAAAGCGCGAGGAGCGGCGCGCCATGGGGGCGAGCTGGTCGGCGCAGGTTGAAAGCTATGAAAATGTCGCGCGCCTCTCGCGCCCCGACAGCTGCTCATCGGTCGGCAGCTATGGGTTCAGCGGCTGCACCGCTGCGGCGCTGCGCCGCTGGTTTGAAGAACGCCGCCTGATCGCGGCGGACGCAAAGGCCCAATAGCCGCGCCGTTTGCGCAACAATGCATGACTTTCCCTTGCGCGCCGCGACATTTTCCGCCACAGCATCACGCATGATCGGCAACGCCCTCCTGCTTCTGCGACTGCCACGCCCTTGGGCGTGACGAACCGTCCGCGCGGTTGAGGCGCGGCAACACGGCCAAGGGCAAAATCCGCGAAACCCCCGCCACCGCAGCAGAAGTGACCCGCCCCATGCTCCGCGATCCTGCGCAAAAATACCGTCCTTTTCCGCAAATCCCCCTGCCCGATCGGCAATGGCCCTCGCGCACGATCACCGCCGCACCGCGCTGGCTGTCCACCGACATGCGCGACGGCAATCAGGCGCTGATCGACCCGATGGATGCCGAGAAAAAGACCCGCTTTTTCGACCTCTTGTGCAAAATCGGGCTGAAGGAGATAGAGGTCGGCTTTCCATCGGCGGGCGCGACCGAATTTGATTTCATCTCGGGCCTGGTCCGTCAGGGCCGCATCCCCGACGATGTGACCGTCCAGGTGCTGACGCAAAGCCGCGACGAGCTGATCCGCACCAGCTTTGACAGTCTGGCGGGTGCCCGGACGGCCATCGTCCACCTCTACAACGCCGTCGCCCCGGCGTGGCGCAAGATTGTGTTCGGCATGGACCGGCATGAGGTGAAACAGATTGCCATCGATGGCGCGCGCATGCTGGCCGACAATGCCGCGCGCCTGCCGCAAACCGACTGGCGGTTCCAATATAGCCCCGAATGTTTTTCCACGACCGAGATAGATTTCAGCATCGAGGTGTGCGCGGCGGTCATGGAGGTGCTGGCCCCCACCGCAGACAAACCCATCATCCTGAACCTCCCCGCGACGGTGGAGGCGGCGACCCCCAATATCTACGCCGACCAGATTGAATATTTCGCCCGCCACCTGCCGCACCGCGACCGCGCCGTCATTTCGCTCCACACGCACAATGATCGCGGCACCGGCGTCGCGGCGGCGGAGCTGGGCCTGCTCGCTGGCGCCGACCGGGTCGAGGGCTGTCTGTTCGGCAATGGGGAGCGCACGGGCAACACCTGCCTCGTCACCATCGCGCTCAACATGTATACGCAAGGGGTCGACCCGGGCCTGGATTTTTCGGACATCGACGCGGTCATCAAGACGGTCGAATATTGCAACCAGCTGCCCGTCCACCCGCGCCATCCCTATGGCGGCGAGCTCGTTTACACCGCCTTTTCCGGCAGTCATCAGGACGCGATCAAAAAGGGCTTTGCCGCGCGCGAGCGGCAAAATGATGCGACGTGGGAGGTGCCCTACCTGCCCATCGACCCCGCCGACCTGGGGCGCAGTTACGAAGCGGTCATTCGCGTCAATTCCCAGTCGGGCAAGGGCGGCGTCGCCTGGGTGCTGGAACAGGACCGGGGGCTGAAACTGCCCAAACGCATGCAGGCCAGTTTCAGCCACATCGTCCAGGCGCTGGCCGACAGCAGCAGCCGCGAGCTGACCGCCGACGACATTTGGCAGGCCTTTGAGGCGCAATATCTCGCGACCGAGGGCAAGCGATTCCAGCTTATCGAATGGCAGGAAGGGCATCAGGGCAGCGACCGGCTGTTCGTCGGCAAGCTGCGCATCGACGGCGAAATCCGCAGCGTCAGCGGGCGCGGCAACGGCCTGATGAGCAGCGTCATCGCCGCGCTCGCCGACAATGGCGGGCCGGTCATGGACATCACCGATTATAGCGAACACGCCCTCGGCCACGGCAGCGACGCGGCGGCCGCCGCCTATGTCGAATGCCGCACCCCCGACGGCCACAGCCGCTTTGGCTGCGGCCTCGACACCGATGTGGCAACGGCAAGCGTCCGGGCGATATTGTCGGCGGCGAACGGGGGGTAGGCGCGATCAGAAGGGGCAGTGGCCGAAGGGACAGTCGCGGTGCGAACGCCCCTGCCTGGCTGGGGACTGTCCCTCCGCCCGACCGGGGACTGTCCCGTGAAGCAGCGCATCGGCCTGACCGGGGACAGTCCCTAAAGGGACAGTCCCCTGAAAAAGCACCCCTGCCTGATCGAAGGGGAGCCAAAGGGCGAAGGACGATCCCCATCGCCCCCAGCCCTAACCGTCACCCCGGGCTCGACCCAGGGTCCAGCTTTGCCTTTTACCCAAATTTGGACCCCAGCGCGGGGGCCGGGGTGACGCGGATGCATGATTAAGCAGAGCGCCTATGCCCGACCGGGGACTGTCCCTAAAGGGACTGTCCCCTGAGCGAGCGCCTCTGCCCGATTGAGAGCAAGGCGAAAGGCGATGGCAGTTCGGGCACCGGGGGGCAACGCGCGGCGGGGCGAACTCAGCCCGCCGCTTCCGCCGCTTCGCTGGCCTCCAGCCAGGCCTCTTCGGCGGCGGCGATCTGGTTTTCCAGGGCGGCGCGGCGCTGCATCAAGTCGCCGATGGTCAGCGCGGCGAGCGCGGGGGCGGCGCTGGCGGGGTCGAACATCGCGGCATCGATGGCGCTGCGCTCTTTGGTCAGCCGGTCGAGCGCGGCCTCGGCGGCTTTTGCGCGCTTTTGCTGCGCCTGATAGGCGGCGCGGGCGTCGGCATTGGCCTTGCGCTGATCCTTTTTGTTCGCGCCCCGCGCACCGCCGCTGCCGCCGCCGCTGCGGTCATCGGGGGCGGGTTTGGCGAGGACAAAGGCGATATAATCTTCGATGGACCCGTCGAAGTCGCGCGCCGTGCCGCTGTCGACCAGCACCAGCCGGTCGGCGGTCATTTCCAGCATGTGCCGATCATGGCTGATGATCAGCACGGCACCGGTATAGGCATTCAGCGCCTGGATCAGCGCCTCGCGCGCGTCGACATCCAGGTGGTTGGTCGGTTCGTCGAGGATCAACAGGTGCGGGGCATCGCGGGTGATGAGCGCCAGCGCCAGCCGCGCCCGCTCCCCGCCCGACAGCTTGCCGACCGCCGTCGTCGCCTTGGGCCCCGAAAAGCCAAAGCGGCCAAGCTGTGCCCGCACCGCCGCCTGGCTGGCCCCCTTCATCAACTGGGTCATGTGCGCCAGCGGGGTTTCGTCGCGGTCGAGCTCCTCCACCTGATATTGGGTGAAATAGCCGACGCGCATCTTGGCCGACGCGGTCATCCCGCCCTCCAGCGGGGCAAGCTGCGCCGCGAGCAGCCGCGCCAGCGTGGTCTTGCCATTGCCGTTGCGGCCCAGCAGCGCGATGCGCTCATCGGGGTCCAGCCGCAGATTGAGCCGGCTGAGCACTGGCGTGTCGGCATAGCCGACGCTGACCAGGTCGAGCGTGATGAGCGGCGGGCGCAGCGCATCGGGATCGGGAAAATCAAAGCTGAGCGAGGGATCGTCGATCAACTCGGCAATCGGCTGCATCCGTGCCAGCGCCTTCGCCCGCGACTGCGCCTGTTTCGCGGTCGAGGCGCGCGCGCTGTTGCGGGCAACGAAATCCTTGAGCTTTTCGCGCTCGGCCTGTTGCCGCTCGCGCGCAGCGGCCAGCTGCGCCTGGCGCTCGGCGCGCAGCCGTTCAAAGGCGTCATAGCCGCCGGGATAGAGCGTCAGCCTGCCCCCCGACAGGTGCAGGATATGGTCGACAACATTGTTCAGAAAGTCCCGCTCATGGCTGACCAGCAGGATGGTGGCGGGATAGCCGATCAGGAAATCCTCCAGCCACAGCACCGCTTCCAGATCAAGGTGGTTGGACGGTTCGTCGAGCAGCAGCAGGTCAGGCTGCGAAAAGAGCAGCGCGGCAAGCGCGACGCGCATGCGCCACCCGCCCGAGAAACTGTCAAGCGGGCGGTGCTGCGCCGCTTCATCAAAGCCCAGCCCGACCAGGATGCGGGCGGCGCGCGCGGGGGCGCTGTGCGCCTCGATGGCGATCAGCCGCTCGTGCACCTCGGCCAGCCGCTGCGCGTCGCCGGACGCCTCGGCCTCTGCCATCAGCGCGGCGCGCTCGGTATCGGCGGCCAGCACCGTGTCGAACGGCGTGGCGCTGCCGCCGGGGGCCTCCTGCGCGATATAGCCGATGCGGCTGCCGCGCGGCCGATCGACCTGACCGCTGTCTGCCTCCAGCTGCCCGGCGATGACCCGCACCAGCGTCGATTTGCCCGCGCCGTTGCGGCCGATCAGGCCAATGCGCCCGCGCGGGGGCAAGCGCGCGCTCGCCCCGTCCAAAATTGCGCGTCCGCCCAGGCGCACCACCAGATCCGAAATCTTGAGCATCGCGCGCGCCTAGCGGGGCGGAGGCAATGGAGCAAGCAGCGCCCGCTTTGGACAATCGGGGACAGTCCCCAATTACCCATATGTGATTTCGCTAACTCAGGTAATTGGGGACTGTCCCCGATTGTCCCTTCGCCGTCCCTAAGCCGCGCGGAGCGAGGCGACGTCGATGGTCATGAATTGCGGGCGGCTGCGCCCTTCGTCCCAGCCCCGCTGCGCGGCGGCGAGGGCGTAGGGGGATATGCGGTAGCGGGTGCACAGCCCGCCCGACCCGTCGCTGATCAGCGGGCTTTCAAATTCGACGCCGATTTCGGCGTCTTTCGACCGGCTCACCTGGCACACCACCAATTGTCCGCTGCCCAGGTCAAGCACCAGGTCGGTGCCAGTGGGGACGCCCAGCAGCCCCTCAATCCGCGCCCCGGTTTTCGACAGGTCGCGCATGATCGCGTCATAGCGATGATCCTCATGGATCACGCCGATGCGCAGGAACACGCTGCGCCGTTCGGGACGATATTTATCGGGCCCCTTGGGCGCGATGCGCAAATGGCCGCTCTCCATCCGCTTGACCAGATCATCGACGGGCAAGGGGCGCGAATAGAGATAGCCTTGCACATATTTGGCGCCCTTGGCGATGACCAGGTCCAGCTGGTCAAAGGCTTCCACCCCTTCGACCGTGACATCCATGCCCAGCGCATCAGCAAGGCCAATGATCGCGGCGATAATCTTGACGCTGTTCTGATCCGCCTTGGTCGCCGAATCGACGAAGCTGCGGTCCACCTTAATCTTGTCGAACGGGGCCGAACGCAAATAGCTGAGCGAGGAAAAGCCGGTGCCAAAGTCATCCAGCGCCAGCCGCACGCCCAGCGCCTTCAATTCGCGAAACACCCGGGCGGTCACGTCGCTGTCGCCCAGCAGGACGCTTTCGGTCAGCTCCAGCTCCAGCCGGTCGGGGTCCAGCCCGGTTTCCTCGAGCACATCCTGCACCAGCCCGACAAAGCCGGGGTTTGCGAATTGCGCTGCCGATACGTTGACCGCGACGCGCACGCTGCCGGGCCAGGCCACCGCATCGCGGCACGCGCGGCGCAGGGCAAAGGCGCCCAGCACCTCGATCAGGCTCGATTCCTCGGCAATGGGGATGAAAATGGCCGGGCTCACCGGCCCGCGTTCGGGATGCTCCCAGCGCATCAGCGCCTCGCACCCCACCACCATCGAATCGAGTGTGCGCACCACGGGCTGGTAGAAAATATCCACCTCCTCGCGGTCCAGCGCTTCGCGCAAATCCTCCAGCAGCAGCGCACGCTCGGCGGCTTCGTCCTTGAGCTCGCTGTTGTAGAAACGATATTGCCCGCGCCCGCCATGTTTGGCGGCATAGAGCGCCAGGTCGGTGTTGCGGTTCAGCTCGTCGCGGTCCTGCCCGTCGAACGGCGCGATGCCGATGCCGATGGAGGTGCCGATAATCGCCTGCTTCCCGTCGATGGCATAGGGTTTGGACACCAGCTGAATAATCTTGTCAGCCAGCTCGCCCAGCGCACCGCGATCTTCCATGTCGGGCAGGATGATCTGAAATTCATCGCCGCCCAGCCGACCGATTTCGCCGCGCTGGCCGACCACGCTTTTCAGCCGCTGCGCCACGTCCTTGAGCAGCGCATCGCCCGCCGGGTGCCCCATGGTGTCGTTCACGGCCTTGAACTTGTCGAGGTCCAGCAGCATGCAGGCACAGCTGCGCTTCGCCGCCTTGAACGACGCCAGCGTCGCATCCAGCCGCCGGTTGATCCGGTGCCGGTTGGCAAGGCCCGTCAGTGCGTCATATTCGGCAGCGCGGCTGTCCTCCAGCTTGCGGGAATAGAGCAGCGTGACGTCGCGCGCGCTGCCGCGATAGCCCGCAAATTCGCCGTCTGCGCCGAAATGCGGCAGGCCGGTAATCTGCCACCAAATGGGCCGCGCATCGCTCAGTTCGCGCCCGGGGACGAAAGCGACGACCTGATCGACCATCCGGTTGCGCGCCGTCATCTGGAATTTGATGGGGCGGCTGGACTGGTTTTCGGGCAGCGCGTCATCGACCTCAAACAGCGCGGCAAGCGGCTGCCCCAGCAGATCGCCGAGCGGATGAGGAAGCTGCTTTGCGGCGCCATCGGACAGATAGATGAGCGCGCCATCCACATCGGTTGCCCACACCCAGGCAATCCCCGCCTGTTCAAATTCATCGAGCAGCGCCAGCCGCCGCGCCGCATCGACCCCCGTCTGGCCGGCAGCGACAGCCGGGGCCGCTGCCCCTGCGTCGGGTGCCGAACCCGTAAAGGATTTCAAAATGTTGCGCACTGCCGCCGGTTCCGCCCAGATTCATGGTTAAGGATTCAATATGAAATGGTAGCAGGCGGACCTTTACGCCCTGTAAAGACGCCGCCCGGGCCTTGCGCGACGCCCGCCGCTGCGCATGGACGCAACGGGCCTGCAGCCTGGCCGCAGGACGGGTGCGTCCGATGGCACGGCACCGCGCGCGCAAAGCGCGTAGCGCGCAGCGCGCACATGCCCCTTGCCACGCTTTCCCTTTACGTTAAGGTGAACCGTCCTTCTTGCCTGTCCAACCGGAGCTTTCCACCCATGGCCCTGCCCCCGATTTTTGACCGCCTGCGCCTGCCCGTCATTGGCTCCCCTTTGTTCATCGTATCAGGCCCCGATTTGGTGATCGCGCAGTGCAAGGCGGGTATCGTCGGCAGCTTTCCCGCGCTCAACGCCCGGCCGCAGGCCCAACTCGACGAATGGCTGCACCGCATTACAGAAGAGCTGGCGGCGTGGGACCGCGACAATCCCGATCGGCCCTCTGCCCCCTATGCCGTCAATCAGATTGTTCACCGGTCGAACGATCGGCTGATGGCGGACCTCGCGACCTGCGAAAAATGGCAGGTGCCGATTACCATCACCTCGCTGGGCGCGCAGGCAGAGCTGAATCAGGCCGTGCATGGCTGGGGCGGCATCACGCTGCACGACGTGATCAACGACCGTTTTGCCCGCAAGGCCGTGGAAAAGGGCGCCGATGGCTTGATCCCCGTTGCCGCGGGTGCGGGCGGCCATGCGGGCACGCAGTCGCCTTTTGCGCTGGTGCAGGAAATTCGCGAATGGTTTGACGGGGCGGTCGCGCTGTCGGGGGCAATCGGCCATGGCCGTTCGGTTCTGGCTGCGCAGGCATGCGGCGCCGATCTGGCCTATATCGGCAGCGCCTTCATCGCCTGTGACGAGGCCAATGCCGTCGATGATTACAAGCAGGGTATCGTCGACGGGCGCGCTGCAGACATCGTCTATTCGGACCTGTTTACCGGGGTCAGCGGCAATTATCTGCGCGGGTCCATCGAGGCGGCGGGGCTGGACCCCGACAATCTGCCCAAGGGCGATCTCAAGTCCATGAACTTCGGATCGGGGGGCAACACCGATGCCAAGGCGTGGAAGGACATTTGGGGATCGGGCCAGGGCATTGGCGCGGTCAAGCAAAAGGGCAGCGTCGCTCAGTTCGTCGCACGGCTGGAGGCGGAATATCAGGACGCCTGGGCGCAGTTGCAGGCAAAGGTCCGCACCCTCTGAACGCCTCCGTCTATGGATCGCCCCTGTCCGAACGGGACGGGGCGGCCACAGCGTAAAGCGCGGCAATGGCGTCGTCGAGATAGGAGCGATCGGCAAAGACGCGCATGGGATCGCGCCGGTTGAGCCAGAATCGCTGGCCATGGCGGTCGGTGAGCGCGCGGCGCAGCGCCGCCTGGAGCGTGCGGACCCGCGCCCGCGCTTCCGCCAACCCAGCGGGAAGCGTCAGGACCGAGGTGGCGCGAATCTGGTCAACGCGCGCCGCCACCACATCGCTGTAGGCCGGATGCGGGCCGCGATGCAGCGCCAGGCTCGATTCCATCGCCAATTTCTCGGTCGCCGGCAGGATCAGGCCATTGCACGAAAAGCGCGTGAGCATCGCCTCGCCCCCGGCGAGCGCGGTCAGAAAGGTCGCCAGTTGCGGCCGCGCCAGCAACGCCAGGGGGACCAGATGATGGCGCTGATGCCCGGGCGGGCAGAGCGGATGGCGGGGCCAGCGCCGCCCGGTCATGCCCGCTCTATGGCGACGCTGAGGCGCGCGGGGTCAGCGCCCGGCGGTGGCGGCGCGACCGCGACCATTTCGCCTGCCACCATCCCTTGAAAGCGGCGGGCGGCACGGATGGGGCCGTTGGCCATCATGTCGATGGCCAGGCGCGCCAGGCGGCGCAGCTGTTCGGGCGGCGGCAGGCCGTTTGCGGCCGTGACGACCAGTTCCTGCCCGCAATAGAAAGCAAGACCGCGCGTCATCATCCGCCCGGCCTCATCGGTCGGGAAAGCAACAAGGTGCAGCACGGGCGGCATGCCGCTGGTCAGCATTTCCTCCACCGCGCGGCGAAAGATGGGCATGGGCGACCAAAGCCGCGCTGGCGACCAGTAAAATTGCTGGGCATCGACCGCGTCGGCCAGCAGACAGGCCAGCTTGAACAGCTCGCGCGACTGTCCCACCCGCGCGGCATCCTGCGCCCCGGCCTGGGGGGTGACCAGCAAGGCGGGCGCCAGCTTTGCCGGATCAACGCCGGTGGCAGCCGCCGCGTCGCCCATCACCCATCCGTCGCGCCGCGCCATGGCAAGCTGAACCTGCAGCGACCCCAACCGCACTTGCCAACTGGGCGGATGATAGGTGCCGGCCAGCGCAGCGGGCATGTCGGCAATGGCATCGGGCCGCAATCCCATGCGGCGCAATTGTGCGCTCAGCGCATCGGCGTCGTTGAACGCCCCCGCGCCGCCAGCAAGCAACAGGAAATGCCAGCCGTCTGGCGTTTCAGCTGCCGATGGCTGCGTGCCCTGCCCCATTGCGCATCGCTTCTCCGCCCGCCGCGACCTGATATCGCCATCGCAAGCCAATTCCGTTCACGCAACGGGATTCACCATGTCGCATCGACAATGGAGCGATCAAATCGCGACCTGGCTGCCCAGCTCAACGACGCGATTGGTCGGCAGCCGGAAATATTCCATCGCGCTTTCCGAGTTGCGCAGCATCCAGGCGAACAATTTTTCCCGCCAGATGGGCATGCCCGGCGTCGGCGACGCGATCAGCGTCTGGCGTGAGAGGAAAAAGCTGGTCTCGATCATCTTGAACTGCGCGCCGCACCCCGTGACCCGCGCCAGCGCGGCGGGGACATCGACGGGCTGCATGAAGCCATAGGTCAGGATCAAGCGGTGGAACCCTTCGCCCAATTCCTCCAGCTGCTGGCATTTGGTGTCATCAATATACGGCACATTGGCAATCTTGATGGTCAGCAGGATCACCCGCTCATGCAGCACCTTGTTGTGCTTCAAATTGTGCAGCAGGGCGTGGGGGACACCGTCGGCAGCGGATGTCATGAACACGGCGGTGCCGGGCACCCGCGCGGCGCTTTTCGCCGCCGAACCGATGAAGATCGGGATGGGCAGCGCGCCTTCGGCCATTTCCTGCTGCATCAATTTGCGGCCGCGCGACCAAGTGGTGAGCATGGTGAAGATGACGAGACCGATGACCAGCGGCACCCAGCCGCCATCGGGAACCTTGAGCAAATTCGCCCCGAAATAGGCGATATCGACGATGAAAAAGACCGCCAGCACCGGAATCGCCTTCCACAGGGGCCAGCGCCACAGGGTGATGAGCACGACGCTGACCAGACAGGTGTCGATGAACATCGCCCCGGTGACCGCAATGCCATAGGCCCCGGCCAGATTGCTGGATGACCCGAAGGATATCACCAGCACAATCACCATGATCATCAAAAACCAGTTGATCATCGGGATATAGATTTGCCCCGCCGCCGACGCGCTGGTGTGTTCCACCCGCATGCGCGGCATAAAGCCCAGCTGGATGGCTTGCTGGGTCAGGGAAAAGGCCCCGGAAATCACCGCCTGGCTGGCGATGATCGTCGCCAATATGGCAAGCGCGACCACCGGAATGCGCCACGCATCGGGCATCATCAGGAAAAAGGGATCCTTGATCAGCCGCGCCGCTTCTGCCGCATCGGCGCCCAGCACCATTGCCCCCTGCCCCATATAGTTGAGCATCAGGCATGGCAGCACAAAGGCCAGCCAGCTGGTGCCGATGGGCGCGCGGCCAAAATGGCCCATGTCGGCATAAAGCGCCTCTGCGCCCGTGACCGCGAGAACAACCGCCCCCAACGCAACAAAGGCCGTGAAGCCGTCGACATAGAAAAAGCGCAGCGCGTTGACGGGGTTCAGCGTTTCCAGAATGATCATCGGATTGCCGACGATATGCATGATGCCCAGTGTCGCCAGCATCAGGAAATAAGCGATCATGATCGGCCCGAAAAAGGCCCCGACCTTCGCCGTCCCGCGCGACTGGATGGCAAACAGACCGATCAATATGGCCAGCGCGATGGGAATGATATAATCGCGAAACCCTTCGTGGACGTAGCTCAACCCTTCGGTTGCGGAGAGCACCGACATGGCGGGCGTGATCATCGAATCGCCGTAAAACAGCGCGGTCGCAAACACCCCCAGCAGGATGATGGGCCAGGACCATTTGGCCCCTTCGGATTTGCGGCTGATGAGGGCGAGCAGCGCCAGGCTGCCGCCTTCGCCATTATTGTCGGCCTTCATGATGGTCAGGACATATTTGAATGTCACGACCATCATCATCGACCAAAAAACCAGGCTCAGCACACCGACGATATGCAGCTGGTCGGGCTCGATGGGATGGTGGCCCGAAAATGTCTCGCGAAAGGCGTAAAGCGGGCTGGTGCCGATATCGCCGAACACCACACCGACCGACCCAATGGCAAGTTTGGCAAAGCCATCGCGATGATGGTCCTGACCATCGGCCGCGAACGACCCCTCTTGCTCGGCAGACTGCGACTCGGTGGCCATCCTCTGGCCCTTAACCCAAGGGAGATACCGGCGAAAGCGGGAAAAATCAGGGCGCGGGCGGGACCGCAACCGGTCCATTTGCTCCCTTGGCGGGCGGCGTCCGCATGGCGCGCAGCTGCACCAGTCGTGCCTCCAGATCGGCGCGCCAGGGGGCGTCGGCGGCAGATCGGCTCAGCAGATCGGCCCAGACAAATTCGGCCCCCGCCAGATCGCCGCCCCGCGCCATCGCCAGGCCCGCGAAGAAGGGCGGGGCCGGATGATCGGGCGCACGCCGCGTCGCTTCGTCAAAGGCCAGGGCGGCGGCGGGGGTCATCTTGTCCCCGCCATGGGCGACCAGCGCATTGGCAAAGGCGACCCACAGGTCGATATTGTCGGGATATTGTTTCAGCCCGCCTTCGATCGCCTTGATGGCCAAGTCGGTTCGCCCGCGCCGCTGCATCGCATCCGCCATGCCCAGCCATTGCCCGGCCTCGCCAAAGCGTTCGCGCAATTCGCTCTGATTGCCGCTGATGGCCTCGCCAAACCCCGCATCATTGCGCGCTGCGGCAACCGATTTGCCGGGCTGGCCCGGCGCACCGGTGGCACTATAGCCCACCAGCCCCAGCACCAGCGCCGCCGCCACCAGCGTGCGCGACGCCGCCGGAATTTTGCCGAGCCACAGCATCAGGCCCAGCGTGCCCAGCAGGGCGGCGGCCAGCCACAGCCAGATCATGCCCCCTCCCCCCGCTCATCGGGGACGCCCACAGCAAATCGCCCGCGCGCGAGCCAAAGTCCAGCGAGCAGGAAGAGCAGCGGCCCGATCCAGAGCAACGCCGTCGCGGCATCAAAGGGCGGGTCATAGGTCACCCAATTGCCATAGCGCGCCACCAGCCAGTCGCGCACCGCATCGGGGCTTTCCCCTGCCGCAATGCGGCTGCGCACTTCGTGGCGCATGTCCCCGGCCAGCGGCGCATCGCTGTCGGCGATCGACTGCCCCTGGCACACCAGACAGCGCAGTTCGTGCATCAACGCGGTCGCCGCCGCTTCCTGCGCCGGGTCGGCAAGCTGTTTATAGGCCAATGGCGCGGGCGGCAGGCTGTCCTGCGCCATGGCCGCCGGTGCCGCCACGGCCAGCGCCAGGGCCCAAGCAGCGCGGCGCGCCCAGGCGCAGCGGCCGGTCATTTCAGCGAGTCCAGCTTGCGCTGAATCTCAGGCACCATGGCGGGGGTAATAATCCCCTGAATCTGTTCGCGAATGATGCCGCGGCCATCGACGATGAAGGTTTCGGGCACCCCCGATGATCCCAGCGCAATCTGGACACTGCTTTGCATGTCCGCGCCGATGCGGTCGAACGGATTGCCGGTTTCGGCCAGAAAGGCCGCGACATCCTCTGGTCGGTCACGGATGGCGATGCCGTCGATCGGAACCCCTGCCTTGGCCAGTGCGTCAAGCTGCGGCGCTTCCGCCTTGCACGGGATGCACCAACTGGCGAAGATATTGACGAGCCGGGGCTGACCATCGGCCAGATCGCTGGTCTTGAGCCCGGCGATGCCCGCAGTGGCGGGCGGAAGGTTGAACGTCGGCATCGGCTGGTTGATCCAGCGCGATTCCACCATCCGGTCCTCGGGCGCATTCAGCCGATAGAGGAACACGCCGAACAACAGCGACACAATCGCCAGCGGCGCGAACAGGAGCCAATTTTTCTTCATGCAAATCGCGCCTCTGCCTTGGCCTGCCGCCGCTTGCGCAGCCAGTCCCACAGCTGCGCCCGGCCAATCAGCGCCAGCAAGCCGCCCACCGCAATCATGATGCCGCCAACCCAGATCCAATAGACAAGCGGCTTCCACTTCACCGCAATCTGATAGCGGGTGACGCCATTTTCGGTCGATGCCTGCCCGATATTGGCGAACAAATGGCCGCCGGCCAGGGTCAGGAAATCGGCCTCCTTCGTTTCCACCGGGGCCGCACCCATCAGGCCGGGATAATCGCGCGCCTGCGGGCGCAGCACGGCGGCGATGCCGCGCGGCTCGATCACCACCAATTCGGCGTCCACTGCGGTCCAATTGGGTCCGGCAACCGGCTTCACGCCGCGAAACTGCACGGTATAGGGGCCGACCCGGATCTTGTCCCCGGGGGCCGCAGCGACCAGCTTTTCCTGAATGAAGGCGCTTTCGGCTGCCATGCCGGCCAGCCCGACCGCGATCCCGAAATGGGCGATGACCATGCCCCAAATCGCGAGCGGGGTGCGGCGCAAATTGCGCTTCCACAGCGGTGCCAGGCTGCCCACCGCGACAAAGCCCGCGACGACCATCCCGGTGAAAGGGAGCACGCCGATTGTGCCGCCAAAGGCGATCAGGCCCGCAAATACCAGCATGGCCCCGGCGACCATCAGCGGCAGCCGCGCTTTCAGCACCGCACCATCATCGCGCCGCCATTTCAGCAGCGGCCCAGCCACCATCGCAGTGAACAGCAGCAGCGCAATCGGCCCGGTCACCGCGTCATAATAGGGCGGACCGATCGACACCTTTTCCCCCATGGCTTCGGCCAGGATGGGATAAAGGGTGCCCAGCAGCACCACAGCCAGGATGACGGTCAGCAGCAGATTGTTGACCACCAGCGCGCCCTCGCGGCTCAGCAAGGCAAAGCGCTTACCCTCTGCCACCGACGACGCGCGCAGCGCGAAGAGCGTCAGCGCGCCGCCGATGTACAGCGCCATCAGCGCCAACAGAAAGGCCCCGCGTTCGGGATCAACGGCAAAGCTGTGCACGCTGGTCAGCAGCCCCGACCGGACGATGAAGGTGCCCAGCATCGACATGGAAAAAGCGACGACCGCCAGCATGACCGTCCAGGCGCGCAGGGCGTCGCGCGATGCCGTCACGCTGACCGAATGGAAGAGCGCAGTGGCCGCCAGCCAGGGTATCAGGCTGACATTTTCCACTGGATCCCAAAACCACCAGCCCCCCCAGCCCAGTTCATAATAGGCCCAATAGCTGCCCGCGGTGATCCCCAGCGTCAGGAAGATCCAGCTGCCCAGCACCCAGGGCCGCATGGCGCGGGCAAAGGCGGGGCCAACCTCGCGCGTGATGAGCGCGCCGACGGCAAAGCTGAACGCGACCGACAGGCCGACATAGCCGACGTAAAGCGTGGGCGGGTGAAAGGCGAGGCCGATGTCCTGCAACAGCGGGTTGAGCCCCTGCCCATCGGGGGCGGGCACGGGCAGGCGCTTGAAGGGGTTGGACGACAGCAGCAGAAAGGCAAAGAAGCCCACACTGAGCGCCGCCTGCGCCGTCAGCGTGGCAATCAGCGTATCCTCCCGCAGCCGCTTTTCAAACAGCGCGACCAGCGCGCCGGACAGGCCCAATATGGTCAGCCAGAGCAGCATCGAGCCTTCATGATTGCCCCACGCCCCGGATATTTTGAAGATCATCGGTTTCAGGCTGTGGCTGTTGCGCGCGACCAACTCGACCGACATGTCCGACCGGACAAACAGCGCAATCAGCAGGCCAAAGGCGATGACCGACAATATCCCCTGCGTCACGCTGGCCGGCCGTACCAGCGCCGCGAGCTCAGGCTTTGGCGACCACAAATGCAGCGCGCCGGCCACCAAAGCGAGCAGCGCGAGCGCCGCCGCCAGCCACAGCAGCGCATGACCAATTTCGGCGATCACGCGGTCGGGTCCGCCACGCTGCTGCCCACATCCTTGGGAATGTCGCCCATCTGCGGCGGCATATAGCGTTCGTCATGCTTGGCGAGGATTCGCTCGGCCTGGAACACGCCGTCGGGGCGCAATTTGCCGTCGGCGACCATCCCCGATTCCTCTTTGAACAGATCGGGCGTGATACCGGCAAATTCCACCGGCAGGCTGGCCTTGCCATCGGTCGCGACAAAACGGATGGTCACCCCATCGGACAGCTTTGTGAGGCTGCCCTTTTGCACCATGCCGCCCAGCCGCATCGCCTCGCCCACATCGGCCTTGCCCTGTTGCACTTCGATCGGGGTGCGGAAATAGGCCGCCTCGTCGCGCAGCGCGCCTGCGGCCAGCAAGCCCGCCCCCGCCACTGCGACGGCGGCCATGATGGCCAGGGTCAATCGTTGATGCTTGGCCTTCATGGCCGGTCCCGCTGCACCGCCGCGGCACCCTGTTCAGCGCGCGTCATGGCTCGCCAGCTGCCCCACAGGACCGCGCCGGTCAGCAGCACGGTCAGCGCATAAGCCGCGATCACAAAATGCCATTGATCGGTCACGCGCCTTCATCCTCCGCCAATCGCCGCAGCCGGGCGCGGACACGGTTTTCGGCAATCTGCGCGCGCATCCGCATCAGGATGATCGCCCCGAACAGCAGTGAAAAGCCGATGACGGTGAAACCGAGCGGCCACAAAATGGTTCCATCGATGCTCGACCCGCGCACGGTGATGCTGGGCCCCTGATGCAGGCTGTTCCACCACACGACGCTGCGGTTGATGATGGGGATGTTGATGGCCCCGACCAGCGCATAAATGGCCGCCCCGCGCGAGATGGAGCCGCCATCGCGCCCATCGCCCGCGTCGCTGTTCGCCAGCGCGATGAAACCGGCATAAAGGAACAGGAGGACGAGCATCGACGTCATCCGCCCATCCCATTCCCACCACGTGCCCCACGTCGGTTTGCCCCAGATCGACCCGGTGGCCAGGCACAGCGCGGTGAACAGCATCCCGGGCACCGCAATGGCGCGCGCGGCAATGCCCGCCAGCGGATGACGCCACACCAGCTGCACCAACCCGGCAATCGCGAGCGCGGTCCAGCCGCCCATGCCCAACCAAGCGGCGGGCACATGGATGTAGAGGATGCGCACCGTTTCGCCTTGCAAATAGTCGGCGGGCGTCTGTGTCAATCCGGCCCAGGCCCCAAAGAGCACCAGCGCGAGCCCGGCCCACAGCAACCATCCGGTCAGCGGGCGGGCAAGCGACAAAAACCGGGCGGGATTGGCATAGGCGTGCATATCAGATGCGGGTCTTTAAGCGAGCGCCCGCGCACGGTCCAGCGTTTCTGGAGTCCGTGCCACTTGCGGGGAATCGACGCTGGTTGACGGAGCCAGCGTCTAGGCGTCGGGCCGTGACCAGAGCCAGGGCAAGCAGATGGCCGCGGCGATGATGGGGGCCAGCCACCACGGCCAAGGTGCCAGCGCGGCGCTTGCCGCAATCCCCACGGCAAAGGCCGCCGCCGCCGCCCATTTGCCCCGCCGACTGATCGCGCCGCGCGTCCGCCAGGCCTGAATGTGCGGGCCCATGGTCGGATGCTCCACCAACCACGCCTCTAGCCGGGGCGAGGAGCGGGCAAAGCAATAGGCCGCCAGGATCACCAGCGGCACCGTCGGCAGCAGCGGCAGCAAGACGCCAAGCCCCGCCAGCAGCAATGACGCCCAGCCGCCGATCAGATAGAGGATGCGCACTGCCTGCTGATGGGCGCTCAGACCCGCTCACGCAAGTTCATCGCTTATGTTGCGTTGGGCATCGAGATGCGCGCGCAGCGCTGCCAGCGCATCGGCATGCTCCAGCAACGCAGCAATGTCGAAGCCGTCAAACAGCTCGCTGCGGAGCCCCGCCAGAAGAGCGCGTCCCTGTCGGTGCGCCGCCCGGCCGGCATCGGTGATCCGCACATATTTGGACCGGCCATCATCGGCATTGCCCTCTACCCGCACGAAGCCCTTTGCCGCCAGACGGCCAATCGTCGCGGTCATCGATGGCTTGCTGACCTGAAACGCGCGCGCCAGCCGCGTGGGTGTTTCGCCATCACCGCGGCGCATCATATGGTTGAGCACGCCATATTCGCTCATTCCCAGCAAGGGCGCGAGGGCGCGCGTTGCCGCTGTCGTTAACAATTGGTCGATGATGCTGATATCGGTCAACAGCGCGAGCAACCGCGCGGCTTCATCCGGCGCGCTCATGCGGAGATCAAGCGCGACGCGAGCGGCCACCGCGGCGTTGGCTCTGGAAAGGGGGCATAGCCGATACGGCCCAGCATCTGAACCACCGCGCTACCGGTGACCCCCAGCTTGTCGCGCAATTCAGCATAGGGTCCGGCCATCGCCTTTACCTCTTGCAGGGCCTGGCTCAGCGGATGGATAGCAATCCCCATGGCCTGAGCCTGCAGGTTCAACCGGACCCAGCGGCGGCCAGCGGCAATTTGCTCCGCGCGGCTATTGCCCGGGGTCATCAACCAGACATGCCCCTGCGCCGACGCCATAATTGGTGCAAACATGTCGAGCCCCTGCTGATACGCGGTCGAGCCCGGGGTATCGAGCGTCTCCCGCGTGACGAAGCCAGCCAGCTTGCCCAATCCCATGACGACACCGGGCAGCTCGATTCCATCTGGGTTTGCCGTTACTTCGGCATTGCCGATGCGCATCAGATTGATGCTCTCGCGCCGCATCGCAGCGTCCTCATATTCGGTCACCCAGGCTCGCCAGGTCAGATCGCGAAGCGCCTTCACCTGGTCCGCTGCTACGCTGCCGCCCGCCACAACCCCGGCAATGACCGCAGGGTTAAGGAGCCGGGCCAATTGCTCGCCGGTTACCGGGCGATTGTCATAAATTGTTTTCGTTGAGCGCCGCGACAACACGCCGTTAAACAAAGGGTCGCGCCGCTGCGACGAATTCTTCACTAGGCGGACGGTGGCGACGCGGCGCTGGTCGAGCCGCGGCTGCGGCTCCCCGTCCGGCCAGAGGGCAACCTCAGCCGACCACCCGCTTTGCGCAGCGGCCATCACCAGCAGTTCGAGCATACACCCGAAGCCGACCGCAATCTGCCGGTCAAAGGGATCGGTTTGTGGCAAGCGGCGGTCGAGATCACAGCGAATGTCGATTTGCTCTTTGCCCACCAGCTGGAACTGCCACGGCTGGCGGTTGTGCGGATTGGGGGCAAGGATCGCATAGGACAATGCCGCCAGCCGCGGGTCCGCAAGGCCCTGCCCGGCATCCTGCCATGGCTGCGAGGCTGCACTGGCACCGGGCCACCAGGCCAATGTCCCGAGGCCAGCGGTCACGATGGCGGCAGAGCCCCCGCTGATCAGCATGAATCGGCGCGAAATGGCGGCCATGGTCGTCCCTTTCCTCTCACGATTGTCGCCGAGTCGGGACAATTGCCCACTTTAGTTAGTTCGCTAACTTATGAAATGCAAGCCGATTCCCGCGCAGTTTCTTATTGCTACTTATTCGCAGTTGCATTAATTCAACGACAGTCTTGGAGAATCACACCCATGTTCCTGCCCCTGCCGACTGCTCTTGCCCCCAATTCCTCCGGCGTGCCGGTGACCGCCACACACCGCGTCATTCGCGCCCTGCGGATAGCCGCGCTGGCCCAGCAAGCGCAGGTGGATCCCCAGCCACGGCTGAACGACCTGCTCGGCAGCGGGGATGTGGCGCGCAATTTTCGGCTGCTGATTGCCGCGATGGCACAGGCCTGGCCCGATCCACTGGTGGTGTATCGCCCCTGTTGCCCGCGCGTTACGCATGACGAAGGGACGCTGCTGGCCATGTTGCACCACGCGCGGGCGGGCGACCGTCCGGCCTTTGACCGGTTGCTCGCCGACCTGATTGGCGCGGACGGGCGCGACTATCTTTATTGCGCCAGCGTGCGGCTGGCGCTCAGCTTAACTGCCTAGAGTCCAATCCACTTACTTGGAAGCGGCACCGGCTCGCGCCCCCACCCGGCCGCCCACAAGGTAAACTGGATTGGGCGGCCGGGTGGGGGCGTGGGCCGGTGCCGGGTGTTTTAGTGCAACTGAAACAGAATCAAGTTTCAGCCCCGACCAATCAGCTTTTGGGCCATGCGGTCGGCGACGACCGAGGCCGGCAGGCCGCTGGCCTTGCTCTCTGACCAGATGCTGGCGAGGCGGCCCGGTATCTGGTGGATGCGGCTTTCGACTTCCTCGCGCGATCCCCCCTCACCGTTGCCTTGGCCCAGATATTCGAGCGCGACGTTGATGATCCCGCCTGCGTTGATGACATAATCGGGGGCATAGGTGATGCCGCGATCATGCACGCGCTGGCCATCGGCGGCGGTGGCGAGCTGGTTGTTCGCGCCGCCCGCAATGATGGGGGCCTTCAGCCGCGCGATGCTGTCTTCGGTCAGGATGGCGCCCAGCGCGTTCGGGCTGAACACATCGGCATCGACGTCCATGATGGCGGCGCTGTCGGCCAGGTCCGCACCCAATTCCTCGGCCAGCGCCTTGGCCCGGGCCAGATTCACATCGGCCAGCGTCAGCCGCGCGCCATCCGCCGCCAATCGCCGCGCCACGCCGCCGCCGACGCTGCCCACCCCCTGGATGGCGATATGGACATCGCGCGCGCTGTCCGTGCCCAGATGATGCGATATCGCCGCGCGGATGCCCAGATAGACGCCCAGCGCGGTCAGCGGACCCGGATCGCCGCCTGCTGCGCCGCTGGCCACCGGCAGGCCAGAGACGTGCCGGGTCTGCTGCGCGATGGCGACCATGTCGGCATCGGTCATGCCCACATCCTCTGCCGTCACATAAGCGCCGCCTAGCCGGTCCACCGCCCGGCCAAAGGCCGCGAGCATGGCGGGCGATTTTTCCACGCCTGCCCCCGCCAAAATCACGCCCTTGCCGCCGCCCATCGGCAGCCCCGCCATGGCATTTTTGTAGCTCATGCCGCGCGACAGACGCAGCGCATCGGTGACCGCCGCCGCCCGGTCGGCATAATGCCAATAGCGCACCCCGCCCGCCCCCGGGCCAAGATGCGTCGAATGGACGGCAATCACCGCCGTCAGTCCGCTTGCCGCATCGCGAAAGGCGGTGACATGTTCATGATCATCAAAATCGGGAAAGTCCCACACGGCTGTCATCGGCTGGCTCGCTTCGTTAAGTAAGGAAATTACCTAACTAGGCAATAAACATATAGGCGATGGGAGTCACGCGCTATTCCCCCTCCGCTAGCCCTGAGCTTGTCGAAGGGCGGCCTATTCTCTTGCGCTGGCCGAAAAGAAGGACGACCCTTCGACAAGCTCAGGGTGGACGGTTCTTGGTGACGCAGTGAAAAAATGGGGCGACCAACGGGGCTCGAACCCGCGACCTCCGGTACCACAAACCGGCGCTCTAACCAACTGAGCTATGGTCGCCACACGGCAGATGTCGGCGTTTGCCAGGCCATCTGCAAGACGCGCGCGATAGGCGCGATGGCAGCCCCTCGTCAAGCCCGGCCTTTGTCTGGTAGTGTCTCATCCCGCCTCCTTCGGCCATTGTTCCCGCGCGCGCCGCGCGATAGAAGCGCGACATGCCCGTCGACCCCCGCTTTGGCCCCATCGATTTGTCCCCGTCCGGGGCCGATGGCATGCTGGCGCGGCTGGCGGCGGTGCCGTCCATCCGCAAGGTGCCCAGCGCCAAGCTGGAGCAATTCATCCTGCCCGGATTTTTGTCGCCAGACGAATGCGCGGCGCTGATTGCGCGGATCGACCGCGACCGCCGCCCATCGACCATTGCCGACCCCAATGGCGACAGCGAATTTCGCACCAGCACAACCTGCGACCTTGATCATGGCGACCCGCTGGTCATCGCCCTCAACGACCGGCTGCATGCGCTGGCGGGCATTCCCCTGCCCTTTGGCGAGCCCATTCAGGGCCAATGCTATGATGTGGGGCAGGAGTTCAAGGCGCACACCGACTTTTTCGACCCACATGGTGCGGACTGGGACATTTATTGCGCCGATGCGGGGCAGCGCAGCTGGACGATGATGATCTACCTCAACGAACCAGCGGCGGGCGGTGCCACCCGATTCCTGAGCACGGGCAAGCTGCACCAGCCCGCGACCGGCAAGCTGCTCGCCTGGAACAATTTGCGCCGCGACGCCGATGGCGGCTATCGGCCCAACCCCGACACGCTCCATCACGGGATGAAGGTGCGCAAGGGGCGCAAATATATCATCACCAAATGGTTTCGCGAACGCCCCTGGCCGTGGGCGACGGGGGCGGTTTGAACGGCACGAACAAGGGCGGAAAACTCCGCAACTTCACGCGCAATCGGCCTGCGCATCGGCAGCGCGGGTCTTGACATGTTGGTCGAGGCGGCCCGAGTGACCATCGACCAGCATGAGCCAGCATTTGCCGATGTGGAGAAGCGTTTTCTTTGCGCGCGCGGCAACGCGGAGGCGCAGCGGGCACCACGGCGAATATCTCAGGGGACATGGCCGTCCGTCCTGAGCTTGTCGAAGGGTTGCGTGACCCCGCATCGACGGACAGCGCGTGTTTGAGGGGTCAGGTAAAGTGTCTCTGCTATTGCGGCGAGTGCCACCGAAACCCGCCGGGCCTATTGCGGCATGGGGCCACAGCGGCTGAAATCGCCCGCCTTGCACGCCGCAACATCGGCCTCCCACTTGGCGACGGCTTCGCGGTGTTTGCGCTCGGTTTCGGCAATTTGCGCCGCCCGGTCGGCCAGCGCCTTGCGATAGGCGGCTTCCTTCGCGGCCTGTTCATCGGCAATGCGCTTCTTTTCCGCGTCAAAGGCCGCCGTGCTGCGCTTCACCGCCGCCACCTGGTCGGCGTTGAGCGAGCGGGTGGCGGCCACCTCTTGCGCGTCAATGGGCGGCGCGCTGGGCGCAGCCACTGGCATAGCGCGCCCGCCCGGGGTGCGGCTGTAGCTATAGGTTGAGCCGCTCTCGCGCAGCGTCCCGCGCGCCGGGTCCACCGTCAATTCGCAGCTGCGTTCGTTGCGGATGACGGCACCGGTGCTGCTATTGCGGTCATATCCGGCGCAAATGGCCGTCATTTGGCAGCTGTCGGCCCCGCCCTTGCGGTAAATGGCCCGGAATTTGCTCTGCCCGCGCGGCCAGTTTTCGGGGTGATTGAACAAGAGCGCATTGCCCCCCGGCCCGCGCGCAAAGCCGTCAACACCAACGATGGGCACCAGCGATCCGTCGCTGCGGTGCCAGTCGCCCTCAATATCCCGCCCGCTGCACTTGGGCCCACTTGCGATGCTGGCGGCGCGTGTCCAGGTCCCGCCATATTCCACATTGCCGAAACTGTCGGTCATCGTCAGCGTGCCCGCCGCCGGATCAATTTTGACCGTGCAGCGATCGGCATTCATCGTGTCGCCGCACCGCGCCTCGAAACTGCAATTCTGGCCATCGCCATAGATTTTTTGCACCATCAAATGGCCATCGCGATAGGGGGCGTTGTTATAGCCCCTGGCGAGTCCCGTCCCTTCCTGTCCTTCGCGGGTAAAGACGATCTGGACCTGGGGCGATTGCCGTCCAGTTCCCGGTCGTTGCCACGCGCCGACATAGGCATCGGCCCGGCACCGCGCCGCCGCCGCCGCCGCCGCCGCCGCCGGCGCGGGTGCCGCCGCCCGGGTCATGGTCGCGGTGCCATTTGTGCTCAGGGCCTCGAAAAAGCCCGTATACCATTTGCACCGATCAACGGCGTATTTCGACAACGTCACCCCGGCGTGGCGTGCGAGGGCGCGAACCCAGCGTTCTTCATCGGCGCAAGATGTTCCCGCCTTTTCGCGGGGTGTCAGCTGCCAGCCAACACTCCAGCGACCATTAGACCCGTTTACCGGGACATAGAGGTAGACACCTGCCCAGGGCCGCGAACCTCTTGGCAGAACGACGGTATAGCTTATTTCTCCGAACTGTTCTTTTCTCCACTCGTAGACCTCGAATTGGGTGCCATCGAGGTTGATCATCTGCCCCTGCTGCTGGGCATCAGCGGACAGCGCGATGGACAGTGCGCCTGCTGCGGCCAGCGTCATCAGGACCCGTAATGCCATGCCCAAAGGCTCCCCGGAATGTAATTCGCCCTTACACTATCAGGGGAGCCTTTCGGACCGTCAACCCTTATGTTTCAGCAGTCTAGCCCCTAACGCACCAGCCGATACTGGACCTGCACGGTCAGCGTATTGCCCACCTGCCCCGGTTCAATCGGTGCGGCGAATTTGGCGTCGGCCATTTCGGCGCGCGCCATCATCGGCACGGGTTGCGGCGGCGGCATCCACGCCCCGCCTTGGGTCAGGCTGATCAGCCGTGCCTCGCGATATCCGGCCAGCCGCGCATAGTCGGCAGCGCGCTTGTTCGCCTTTGCCATCACCGCCGCGCGGGCCCCGTCCATTAGCGCATCGGGATCGGCAACATAGAAGCTGGGCCCGTCGATATTCGTGCCCCCCGACGCGATCATCGCATCGATAAGTTCGCCCAGCCCTTTGAGGTCGCGGGCAATCACGCGCACCTGATTGCTCGCCTGATAGCCGATCAGGCGGGGTGGCTGGCCCTGTTCCTGCGGGCGATAATCATATTGCGGCGCGATGCTGAGGCCGCTGGTCTGAATATCCTGGCTGCTGATCCCCCGCTTTTTGGCGGCGGCGATCAGCGCGTCCATCGCCGCCGAATTGGCGCGCAGAGCCTCGACCGCCGACTTGCCCATCGTCGTCACCCCGGCGCCCAGGCTGGCGCGGTCGGGGGCCGACTTCACCTCTTCGCTGACCGCAAAGCTGATGATGCCGGTGTCAGCGGGCGGCTGTCCCTGCGCCAGCGCAGCAGCGGGAAAAGCGGCGGCCGTGGCGGCAGCGGCAAGGATCATCTTGTGCATCGCTCTGATACTCCTGGACCATGAAAATCAGCCGCAAGGGAAGCGCGGCGGCTTGGCCCTGCGCCGCGCGCGCTTGCGCAAAGCTGAACGGGCACCCGGCACCGCGCTTGCGCGATGCGCCGCGCGGAGCTAGCGCGCCGGTCATCATGGCGGCTCCCATCCTATCCTATGAAAATCTTGGCCTGGTGCAAGGCAGCGGCTGGCTGTTCCGGCATCTCGACATTTATGTGGGGGCGCAGGATCGGTTGGCGCTGATCGGCCGCAATGGTGCGGGCAAGACGACATTGCTCAAGATGCTCGCGGGGCAGAACGAAGCCGATGAGGGCAAACGCGTCATCGTTCCCGGCACGCGCGTGGTGATGCTGGAGCAGGAACCCGACTTTCGCCCTTTTGCCACGCTGATGGATTTTGCGGTTGCTGGCCCCGATGCTCCCGCCCCGCATGCGATAGCGGCCATCGCCGGGCCGTTGGGCATCGACATGACCCGTGCCGCCGCATCGGCCAGTGGCGGAGAACGTCGCCGCGCCGCCATCGCCCGCGCGCTGGCCATGGAACCCGACGTGCTGTTGCTGGACGAACCGACCAACCATCTGGACCTGGCCGCCATCGACTGGCTGGAAAGCTGGCTGGCGCGCTACACCGGGGCCTTTGTCGCGATCAGCCATGACCGCACCTTCCTCACCCGACTGACGCGCCAGACATTGTGGCTCGACCGCGGCAGCATCCGGCGCAAGGAAATCGGGTTCGGCGGTTTTGACGCGTGGATGGACGCGATTGCCGCCGAAGAGGCGCGCGCCGCCGACAAGCTGGATGCCAAGCTGCGGCTGGAGGCGCATTGGCTGGAGCGGGGGGTCACCGGGCGGCGGCGGCGCAACCAGGGGCGGCTGGAAAAGCTGCGCGAGATGCGCGCCGCGCGCGCGGCGATGATCGGGGGGCCCGGGGTCGCGAAACTTGGCCTGACCAACGATGATGTGCGGTCCAAATCGGTGATCGTCGCAGAAAATGTCAGCATCGGCTTTGCGGGTCGGCCCATCATCCGCGATTTCAGCTTTCGCATCCAGCGCGGCGACCGCATCGGCATCGTCGGCTCGAACGGCGCGGGCAAGACGACGCTGCTCAAACTGCTGACCGGCGAGATGGTGCCCGACAGCGGGAAGGTGACGCAGGCCAAGACATTGGACGGCATCATCATCGACCAGCAACGCAGCCTGATGGCCCCGGACAAGACGGTGCGCGACATATTGGCCGACGGCGGCGACTGGGTGGATGTGCGCGGCGAGAAAAAGCATGTCATCGGCTATCTGAAGGATTTTCTGTTTGAACCCGGGCTCGTCGATGCGCGGGTCGGCGCTTTGTCGGGCGGCGAACGCTCGCGCCTGTTGCTGGCGCGCGAATTTGCCCGCGAATCCAATCTGCTGGTGCTCGACGAGCCGACGAACGACCTCGACCTCGAAACGCTCGACCTGTTGCAGGAAGTGATTGGCGATTATGCGGGCACGGTGTTGCTGGTCAGCCATGACCGCGACTTTCTGGACCGCACGGTGACGGTCACGCTGGGCCTCGACGGGTCGGGCAAGGTCGATATTGTCGCGGGCGGCTATGCCGATTGGGAGGCGAAGCGGACGCCGCCGCGTGCTGCGCGCCCCGCCGCCAGAACCAAGGCTGACGCGCCCGCCGCCGCGACAACCCAGCCGCGCAAGAAGCTGAGTTACAAGGATCAGCGCGATTTCGACCTGTTGCCCGCGCGGGTCGACGCCATCGATAAGGAAATTGCGGCAGCAGAGGCCGAGCTGGCCGACGGCAGCCTGTTCACCCGCAACCACGCCCGCTTTGCCGAGCTGACCACGCGGCTCGACGCCCTGCGCGCGGAAAAGGCGGCGGCAGAGGAGCGCTGGCTCGAACTGGCCGAGATGTTGGAGGGGTTGGGGTAGGCGACCGGCGCTAACCCGCACCCACGCCATAAAATTCGGCCAGCCGGTCGAGCGCGAGGGTCAGCACCACCCGCCCGGAGCGGCCCGGCCAGCCCATCGCACGCTCGGCGCTGGCCATCGCTTCGCCCGCGCAAATGACGCGCCAGCAGATATCGGCGAGGCCCGGCCCGGCAGCGGCAATGGCCCGGTGAAACCGGTCGCGCGCATCGATGCGGCCCGCAGCCGCATCGCTGGCGCGCGCGCCGCCGCGTTTGCTGCCCTGCGGCGGCGCGTCCCACGCCATGGTCACGCGCGCACCCAGCCCGGCGCGTTCATAATCGGCGCGCAGCCGCTCCCCCGCCAGCCGCTGCCGGTCGCTCACCAGCCCGCGCGCATGCAGCCATGCGAGCGGACTTTCGCGAGCATGGACCGCAACGCGGCGCTGCGCCCGCCGCGCGATTTTGGCCGGATCGTCGCGGTCATCGGGGTGAATCTGGCTGGTCATCGGCATGGCTGCACGCATTATGGCTCTCCTTCGCCGGCGTCCTGATGACCCGGCACCGAATCACCCCTTGACATTGGTGAGGCTTGTAGGAAATAGGGAACCGATTTGGTTATACAGGAAAAGCAGATGATCAACAGCATTCGTGCGGTGCGCCGCGCCAAGGGCCTGACGCTGGACGAGGTGGCACAGCGTTGTGTGCCGCCGACCACGGCCCAAACCATCGGGCGGCTGGAAACCGGCACCCGCACGCTGTCGCTGGGGTGGATGAACCGGATCGCCGCCGCGCTGGGCGTGGATGCAAGCGAGCTGGTGCAATTGCCCACCGACACACAGCTGTCGATTACCGCGCTGCTCGGTCCCGATGGCGCGCAGGCGCCCACGCGCACCGAAGCCGCGATGACTGCCCGGGCCACCGCCGACATGCTGGCGGTGCGCGTCACCGGATCCATTGGCGATTATCGCAGCGGCGATGAAATCTGGTGCCGGCCGTTGGACGGCGATTGGGCGAGCGCGCTGAACCGCGATATCCTGGTTCCTCGCCCCGCTGGCCGGTTCATCTTTGCCCGGCTGCTGGGCGTTGACGGGGAAAAGCTGCACCTTTTGCCGCTGGGTGCGGGTCAGCGGCAACAGGTCGTCGCCAACCCCAGTTGGGCGGCGGTTGCCGTCCGGCTCATCCGTTCGCTCTGAACCGGTGCCGCCACTGCGCATATTGTCCATTGCGACATTGTTTCCCGATGCGGCGCGGCCCAATTTCGGGCTGTTTGTCGAACGGAGCCTGCGCGCGCTCACCGCGCAACCGGGCGTCGAGCTGACCATCGTTGCGCCGCTTGGATTGCCGCCGTTTCCGTTGTCGCTCCACCCGCGCTACCGCGCCCTGCGCGCCTTGCCGCAGGTCGACGACTGGCACGGGATGAGCGTCCATCGTCCGCGTTTCATGCTGGTCCCGCGCGTCGGAGCAGCCCGCAACCCGGGCGCGATCGCGCGCGCGGTGCTGCCGCTGGTTCGCGCCTTGCATCAGGCGCAGCCTTTTGATGTGGTCGACGCGCAATTTTTCTACCCCGACGGCCCGGCGGCGATGCAGATTGCGGCGGCGCTCTCCCTCCCCTTTTCCATCAAGGCACGCGGCGCGGATATCAGCCATTTTGGCCATGATCCGGCCACCGCTGGCCAGGTGCGCGCGGCGGGCGCGGCGGCGGCGGGCATGCTGGCCGTGTCGGCGGCGATGCGCGATGACATGGCCGCCATTGGCATCGATCCGGCCAAGGTGCGCGTCCATTATACCGGCATCGACACACAGCGTTTTTGCCCCGGCGATGCCGCCGCCGCCCGCGCCGCGCTGGGATTTCCGGACGGCCCGGTGATGGCGACCGTCGGCGCGCTGATCCCGCGCAAGGGCCAGGCGCTGGTCCTGTCCGCGCTCCCCGCCCTGCCCGGCGTCACCTATGCGCTGGCCGGGGCTGGCGACAGCGAGAGCGACTATCGCGCGCTGGCCGCGCGGCTGGGTGTGGCCGACCGGGTGCGGTTCCTGGGCCCCGTCGCCAACGCCGACCTGCCCCAGCTCTACCGCGCCGCCAATGCCGTGGTGATGCCGTCGGCGAGCGAAGGCCTTGCCAACGCCTGGGTGGAGGCGCTGGCCTGCGGCACGCCGATCGTCATCAGCGATGCAGGCGGCGCAGCCGAGCTGGTAACGTCACCGCTGGCGGGCGCGATTGTGGAGCGCACACCCGATGCCATTGCCAATGCCGTGCGCGCCATCCTGGCCAATCCCCCCGCCGCCGATGCGGTCGCGGCAACGCTGGGCGGGCGGTTCGACTGGGACCGCAACGGCCGCGAATTGGCCGACCATCTGCGGCAAATTGCGGGAAGGACCGCTTAGACAACCGCTCCGTCGTCGGCGCGGGTCACCCGTTCCGCCCCCGCTGTCGCCGCCGTGGTGCGCGGCAGGAAGCTGTCCGGACCCACTTTCAGCCACACCAGGATCGGCGCCGCCATATAGATGGACGAATAGGTGCCGACAAAAATGCCGAGCAGCATCGCGGTCGAAAATCCGAAAATCACGTCTGGCCCGAAAAAGACCAATATGCCCAGCGCCATCAGCATCGACAGGCTGGTCATCACCGTGCGCGACAGCGTTTCGTTGGTCGACAGGTTGAGCAAGGGGATGATTTCCATCTTGCGATATTTTTTCAGATTTTCACGAATTCGGTCGAACACCACGATTGTGTCGTTGAGCGAATAGCCGATGATGGTCAGGATCGCCGCGACGATGTTGAGGTCGAACTGCAGCTGGGTCAGCGCGAAAAAGCCAAAGGTCAGCGTCACGTCGTGGAACAGGGCGAACAGCGCAGCGACGCCAAATTGCCATTCAAAGCGGACCCAGATGTAAAAACTGATCGCCAGCATCGCCAGCGCCAGGCTGATGACGCCAGTGCGCAGCAATTCGTTCGACACCTTGCCCGACACGGTTTCCACGGCCCCGGTCGTGGCGGTGGGATAAGCCGCCTTGATCCCGGCGACCAGCTTGCGCCCAGCCTCTTCCGCGGTCTTGTTGTCGCCCTCCGGCAAGGCGGTGCGGATGTTGACCGCATTGCTGTTGCCAAATTGCTGGATGGTCGCCTCGCCCAGCCCGATGGCATCCACCTTGGAGCGCAGCACGTCAATATTGGGGGCGGCCCCGGCAAATTCGACGCGGACCGACTGGCCGCCGACGAAATCAATCCCGAAGTTCAACCCGCGCGTCGCCACCAGCGCGATGGACGCGATGATGGACAAAAGGCTGATCGCCATGGCAACATTGCGCCATTTCAGAAAATCGATGTTGGTGTTGTCGGGGACAAGTTTGAGCAGGCGCATCGCGTTACGGCCTTTGCTTAAATATTGATGCTGGTCGGACGGGTCCGACGCAGCCAGTCAGCCACCAGCATCCGGGTGACGGTGACGGCAGTGAAAACCGAGGTGACGATGCCGATGGTCAGCACCACGGCAAAGCCCTTGATGGGGCCCGAGCCAAACCAGAACATCAGCGCCGCCGCGATCACGTTGGTGATGTTGGCGTCGAAAATGGCGCGGCTCGCCTCTTTATACCCCGTGTCGATGGCATCGACGATGCGCCGCCCGCGTTTCAACTCTTCGCGGATGCGTTCGTTGATCAGCACATTGGCATCGACCGCCGCACCGATGGTCAGCACGAACCCGGCAATGCCTGGCAGCGTCAGCGTTGCATTGAACGCCGCCATCAGCGCGATGATCAGGAAGATGTTAAAGACCAGCGCGATGTTCGCATAAATGCCAAACCGGCCATAGACGACGATCATGAAGGCCAGCACGGCGGTGGTGGCAATAATGCCCGCCAGCGCGCCCTTGCGGATGGAATCGGCACCCAGTTCGGGGGTCACCGTGCGCTCTTCGACAATCTGCATCTTCACTGGCAGCGCGCCGGAGCGCAGCGCGATGGCCAGGCCATTGGCGCTGTCCACCGTAAAGCTGCCCGAAATCTGCGCGCTGCCGCCCAAAATGGGTTCGTTAATCGACGGGGCCGACAGCACCTTGCCATCCAGCACCATGGCAAAGCGTTTGCCCACGCTTTGCGTCGTCACGCGGGCAAAGGTGTTGGCACCGCCCGAATCAAAGCTGATGGTCACCACGGGCTGACCGGATTGCTGGTCAAATTGCTGCTGCGCGTTGATCAGCTGTTCGCCGCTGATCATCACCTGGCGCTTCAGCACTTCAAAGCCGCCCTCTTGCCCGCTGGACGGGGCATAGGGAACAATCTCGCTGCCCACCGGTGCGCGGCCAGCGGCGGCATCGGCGGGATTGGCATTTTCATCGACCATGCGGAATTCCAGCCGCGCGGTCTGACCCAGCAAATCTTTGAGCTGCTGGGGATTTTGCAGGCCGGGGACCTGGACGACGATCCGGTCATTGCCTTCGCGAATGATGGTCGGTTCGCGCGTGCCCAGCGCATTGACGCGGCGGTCGACAATATCGCGCGCCGAATCCATGGCATTGGTGATGGCGACCGCGCGGCCCGCTTCGGTGGGAGTCAGCACAACGCGGGTGGTGTCGACAAAGCTGACGTCCCAGTCGCGCTGCCCCGTCATCTGCGCGCCCTGGGTCAGGCGGTTGATCCGCTCGCGCGCTTCGTCAATCTGCGTCAGCTCGCGCACCATGAAGGTCAGGCGGCCGCCGTCGCGCGTCATTTCGCCAATGGCGACATCATCGTCGGGACCCGGTTCGCCGCGCATCGCCTGGCGCACGCTGCGTTCCATCTTTTCCAGCTGCACCGTCTGGAAATCCGACAGGTCAGCCTCCAGCAACAGGTGCGACCCGCCCGCCAGATCCAGCCCGAGATTGACCCGCGCCGACAAGGGGCCGGGCAGCGTTTCGGCGGTCTTTTCGGGAAGGAAGCTGGGAATGGTGAACAGCAACGCCAAGAACAAAATCAGGCTGATGCCAATGGTTTTCCAGCGGGGGAAATCGAGCATGATATCTGGTCCGTGTCAGCCGCGCGGGCGCGATCAATCGTTCGCGGGCTTGCCGCCGGGCAGGATGATGTCGGCCAGCGTGGATTTGACCACCTTCACCTTCACCCCCGTCGCAATTTCGACATCGACATAATCGGCGTCGACCTTGGTCACCTTGCCGACGACGCCGCCTGCGGTCACCACCTGGTCGCGGACCTTGACCGCATCAATTTTGGCGCGGTGCTGTTTCATGCGCACCTGTTGCGGGCGGATGAGGAACAGCCAGAACACCAGGAAAATAAGCAGATAGGGCACCAGCATCAGCCAGCCGCCAGCCCCCGCGCCACCAGCGGCAGCAGAGGAGATCATCAATTGACTTGTCATGAAAGTCGGGCTTTCCACCAAAAAGTTGGGGGCACGGCTGAACGGGCCGTGCGCGAAAAAGGTGCGAGCGCCTATCACGGGGACGCAAAAGGCGCAACCGCGTGCCGCTGCCCCGCCCGGCCCTGCATCCCCCGCAACCGGCATCCGCACAGGTGGGGCCGGGCGCGCCCATTTCAAGCCCGCCCCGCCTGACCCCGCCATCGCGGCCATCGCGGCCAACGGGCCTTGCATCGCCCCCCAAGGCAGGCTAGGGGCGCTCCTCGCCTGTCAAGGGCCGGTCGGGACGTAGCGCAGCCTGGTAGCGCATCACACTGGGGGTGTGGGGGTCGGAGGTTCGAATCCTCTCGTCCCGACCAGTTTTTTCAATGACTTAAACGACAATCCTCCAAGCACCCCAGGCTTTAGTCTGGGATTTAGTCTGGGGAGATTTTTGAGCCGATTTCGAGACAGATTCGCCAAAGGGGAAAGTCTTCCCCTGAGCCGGAGCCGCTTCGCCGTCTCCAGCTACCCCTTCTAGCGGGACTTCGCCCCGCAACACCCCAGAATCTGGGCGGGGCTGAGGACGCGCTCGGTCCCGCCCGCATGAAGGCGGGCTCCTGCGGGCGCGACGTTCGATAAGAATGGCCCCGCGCGCACTCTGACTGCGGTGGGCATGGTTCATGTGCAGGCGATTGAAAGCCGACAACTCCCGGCTTTCCGCCTGCTTTTGTGAATTCCGCGACACCCGCCGCAGTTCAGGGTGCGAGTCTTTTGCTTTGGCGATCTCGCTGGTCGCTCGCCGCGATGGAACCATGAGCAGGTTGCTGTGGACGACGCGTTCCGCGCCGACGTTGTTGGTGCGGCCCCGGCGAGACGGGGTGGGCGGCGCTCCCGTCTAGGCACGGCGCGGCCAGGTGCAACCCTGTCGGGTCCTCCACTGCGTTGCGGCCGTCTTTGATTTTCATTCGCCTTGGCAACCCAGTCATACCGGTGCGCCTGTCCGCGCCGCGCCTCTCTGGTCGCTCTTCGCCGCCCACCCCGTCCCGCCGGGTCCGTGTGCGGTTTTGGGCAGTGCGTGGAGGCAGCGATGGGATTTGACCGGAAACGTCGGAACAGCGGCAAGCGTAGCAAGGCGGCGCTTCGCGCCGCGCGCGCGGACGAGCCGCGTATTTCGCTCTATGACGAGGTGACCGCCAAGATCATTGCCCAGCTAGAGGCGGGCGTGTTTCCTTGGGTTCAGCCGTGGAGCGTATCGGCGGCGGGCATTGGCTTGCCGCGCAATGCCGTATCTGGCCGCTGCTATTCAGGGATCAATGTCTTGATCCTGTGGGGCGCGGTCATTGAAGGCGGCTATGCCTGCCAGGATTGGCTGACCTTTCGGCAGGCACTGGCGGAAGGTGGCAGCGTCCGCAAAGGCGAACGCGGCCAGACGGTGTTCTATGCCGACCGTTTCATCCCCAAAGCCGAGCATGAGCAGGGAAGCGATGACGCCGAGGCAGTGCGCTCGATTCCATTTCTCAAGCGGTTTACGGTGTTCAATGTCGCGCAGTGCGAGGGATTGCCGGAGCGGTTCGCCGCGACCCCAGCGCCATTGCCGGAACGTGAGCCGCATGAAGATGCCGAGGCGTTGATTGCCGCGACGGGCGCGGATTTTCGGATTGGCGGGGCGGAGGCATATTACTCGCCCACGCTCGACATTGTGCAGGTGCCACCGCAGCCCGCATTCAACCAGCAGATCGACTATTACCGCACGGCCTTGCACGAACTCGGTCACTGGACCGGCCATAAGTCGCGGCTCGACCGCGACCAGCGCGGCGGGTTCGGGACGCCAGCCTATGCCCGCGAAGAACTGTGCGCTGAACTGGCCTCGGCCTTCCTGTGCGCCGCGCTCGGTATTGTCCCGACCGTGCGCCATGCGGATTATCTCGCCAATTGGCTGACCGTTCTGCGCAGCGATAGCCGCGCCATCTTCAAAGCCGCGAGCCAAGCCAGCAAGGCGGCGGATTATCTCTTGGCCTTTACCGATACGGTGCAGCTGGAGGCAGCGGCATGAGCAGCGAGCCAGCCCCCGCCAGCTATGACGCAGAGGTCACGCCGATTGGTGTTCAGACCTTGGTGTCTGGCGTTGCCCCGATAACGCCCGCAGCACGGCTGGCCTTGCTCGCCAATGCGCCGATGCTGCCACGCAAGAGCCAGCGGCCAGCCGATCATGGGCTGTTCGACTTGAACGCCCGCAACCAACTGGACCTGTTTTGATGAGCTTCCGCCCGCCTAACCCCCGCCATGCTGGCGGCTTGGCGGCAGAAGGCCCGCGCGTCGGAAGTCCGCGCGGGTTCACCGGCCCCGCCTTCACTGCCCCCTAAGATGCCCCGAAGGCGGGGCCACCTATGGAGTAAGTAACATGCACATCGACTATATCCCCATCGACCGCCTTTCAATCTCGAAGGCCAATATGCGCCAAGGCAAGAAGCCGCCCGACGTGTCGGACATCTTGCCATCGGTCATCAAGCGCGGCGTCATCATTCCGGTGATCGTGCGGCCCAACTGCAACGAGGGCCATTTCGAGATATGCGCGGGCAAGCGCCGCTACTTCGCCAGCCTCGCCGCCCAAGCTGCGGGCAAGGAAGATGTCACCTTGCCGTGCATCGCCATCGCTGCGAACGACGACGCCGAGGCGCTGGAAATCTCGATGATCGAGAACATGCTGCGCCAGTCGCCCGACCCTGTGACCCAATGGGAAAGTTACACCCGATTGGTCAAGGAAGGCCGGACAGTCGATGATATTGCCGCGACCTTCGCGCTGACCGAATTGCAGGTGAAGCGCATCCTCGCGCTCGGCAATCTCTTGCCGCGCATCCGCGACGCCTATCGCGCCGAAGAAATTGACGGCGCGACCGTCAAGCATCTGACCCTTGCGACCAAGGCGCAGCAAAAGGCGTGGCTGGCGCTGTTCGACGACGAGGACGCCTACACCCCGCGCGGCCATCAGCTGAAAGAATGGCTGTTCGGCGGCGGCGCGATTTCGACCAGCGTGGCGCTGTTCGACCTGGCCGACTATTCCGGCCTGATCGTCACCGACTTGTTCGAGGAGCAGGGCTATTTCGCCGACGCGGACGCCTTTTGGTCGGCGCAACAGGCTGAAATCGAGAAGCGGCAAGCTGCCTATCTTGAGGACGGCTGGAGCGCGGTCGAAATCATCCCGCCGCAAGCGCGTTTCTCGACTTGGGAGCATGAGAAAGCGCCCAAGCGCAAGGGTGGTCGGGTCTATATCGACGTCAGCAATCGCGGCGAAGTCACCTTCCATGAGGGCTATGTCACGAGCAAGGAAGGCCAGAGGCTTCGCAAGGCCGAAGCCGAAGGCAATGAAGGCGCGGCGCTGCCAAAGGTGGTGCGCCCCGAACTGACCTCGACGCTCACCGCTTATGTCGATTTGCACCGCCACGCAGCGGTGCGGACCGAACTCGCCGCGCATCCTTCGGTCGCGCTGCGCGTCATGGTCGCCCATGCCATTGCGGGGTCGCCACTGTGGAAGGTCGAGGTCCAAAGCCAGCGCAGCCGCAACGAGAGCGTCACCGAATCCATCGAAACCAGCGTCGCCGAAGCCAAGTTCGACGAGCGCCGCCGCGCGGTGCTTGGCGTTCTCTGCTTCGATGCCGAGCGCGCCAGCGTGACCAGCGACCGCTATTCCGGCGCTTCGCTCGGCCCTTTGGTCGAGCGGTTGCTCGACCTTCCCGACCCTGTGGTCATGGAGGTGCTGGCGGTGGTCATGGCCGAAACGCTGGCAAGCGGTTCGGACCTGATCGAGACGCTTGGACCAGTGTTGTCGGTCGATATGGCAAGCTACTGGACGGCGGACGCGGCGTTCTACGAACTGTTGCGCGACCGCGAGGTGGCGACCGCCATTCTCGCCGAGGTCGGCGGCGAAGCCGTCGCCAGCGCCAACGCCAAGGAAAAGGGCAAGGTCATCAAGGGCGTGATTGCCGATTGCCTGACCGGCGCGGGCGGACGGCCCAAGCGCGAGGCGTGGGTGCCGCGCTGGATGGCGTTCCCGCCATCGGCTTACACCGAGCGCGGCGGCGTTGCCACGGTCAAGGCGGCGGAGCGGGCGCGCTGGATTGCGGAGCAAGAGAAGCCCGAGGAGCCGGACCCCGCTGGCCCCGTCAGCGCCGCCGCGCTTCCCGCCGAAGCGGAGGAAGCGGACGGCGTTGCCGTTGAGGTCGAGGAGGAGCGGCTTGCCGCCTAGTCCCGAAGGTCCGGACGGCGCTGCCGTCCGGCCTTTGCCGCCGCAGCCCGCCGTATGGGCGGATGCGGCTGCCAATTTGGGGGCTTCCGCCAGACCAGCAGCCGGATTCAAAAGACGATCATGGTGATCGGGCTCATCCTCTTTGCAATTGCCGCCTTGCTGATTGGCGCGCTGCTGATTCGGCTCGCGGTCCACGCATTTCCGGCCTGCTGCGCTTATCTCGCCGCGCAGGCAGTCTATGCCAGCGGCGCGGGGCTGCTGGCTGCGATCGCCGCCGCTGCCCTCGCAGCGATCGCTACGCTTGTCCTTGCCCAAATCCTGATTGCCTCTGTGCGTTCGCCAGCAACCCGCTTCGTAGTTGGCCTCGCCTTCGCGCTTCCCGCTGGCTTCGCGGGGTATCACGCCATGCGCGGCATAGCTGCCGCGATCATGTCCGTATCGATCTGGCAGCAAATCCTACCGATCATAGCGGCCACCGCCATCGCAGTGGCGGCCTGGACTCGGTTCGGATCAATCTCAAGCGAACGCCCATAAGCGGCGATCCACACAACGAACCCCACCCGGCTGAAACGGGCCAAGCCTAATCGCGGGCAGTCAATCGCCGATGCTGGCGCGGGCGGATCGATGTAGTCCCGCAATCACCGTCGTCGAACGGGCTGGCATGGATTGCGCGGCTTCACCTGTTCATCGGCATATTCGAGGACAGCCAGGAACTTCATTCCGCCTGACCCAACCCGCTCCGATCTCGGCAGTAACCGAAGATCGCCGAGTTCGGCGATAGCGTCGTTCTCGACGCCTCTGCATCGACGCGGCGGGATCTCCTGTGAGAAAACCGTGCTGACTTGACGCCGCAGGCAGCGCATCGGTCTTGATGAATGGGCCGACCTTGCACGATGTCCCAGACCCTCGGCTCCAGACCCGCGAGCCATACGGCCTCTCTCAATGGCGGACTGGCAGCGAACGGCGCTTTCAGCGCCTGCCGGTCCCAGCGATGCAACGGCTTGCCGCCAGTATTTTCCCCTGCGTGTTCCACGCATTCCTCGCGGCCCAAAATACAGCCGTCTGCGCTGTCCTCCACTGCGTTGCGGCCTTTCAGGTGCATCGGTCCCGGCTCGCCGCCCTGCCGTCGCCATCGAGGCCGCGATGGTCGCGGGTTCGACAACCGAAAAGGAAATCTACATGGCAAACATCGGCACATTCACCAAGACCGCCAAGGGCTACACTGGCGAGATCGTCACGATGAGCGTTCAACAGAAGAAGGTTCGCATCGAAGTCGAAGAGGACGTCCAGAACGACAAGGCGCCGACCCACCGGGTCTTCGTCGGTCGCGCCGAGATCGGGGCGGGCTGGGCCAAGCGGAGCAACGAGGGCCGCGATTATCTCTCGCTCAAGCTCGACGATCCGAGCTTCGCCGCCCCGATCTACGCCAACCTGTTCGACGACGAGGACGGCGCGACCTACAACCTGATCTGGTCGCGGACCCGCGCCAGCAACGGCGACTGACCGCCCGCGATCAGACCCCGCCTGGTTCCACCGGGCGGGGTTCGATTGAATTTTCGTTCGCTCCAGCACTCTCGTCGAACAAATCGACCGGGCGCACGCCCAAGGCTTCGGCAAGATGATGGATGGTCAACAGCGTGACATTCTGGCCGCCGCGCTCGATTTGGCTAACATACGCGCGATCCGCATCCATGCGCACGGCAACCGCTTCCTGGCTCAGATTGGCAGAAAGGCGGTAACGGCGAACATTGGCCCCAAACAGCTTACGGATATCCATCCGTAGCTTAGAAACCGTTCGCGTATTTCGGCGCTACGTATTATAATACGCGGACTTGCGAGAGTTTAGACGTAACGCACTGTAAAATGGCGCAATCCCCTTATGCCACACGGGGGTATAGGTTAAGCCGTGGGCGCAACACGCCGAACACAACACCATAATGGACAGGATCGTGTTAGAATCACGGAAACCGCCAAGCGAGTCGGAGGTGCACTTTACTAAATGACCATTGCCCCTTTCGAACTTGCTCCGCCGCAATCGGACAGCATCACGCCCTACGACGAATCCCATTTTGTCACGTATTTACGGCTACTTGATGCAGATGCCGAGGGAGCCGACTGGCACGAAGTCGTTGAGATCGTCTTTGAGTTTGATCCGGCTTCTGATCCTAAATACGCCAGACAAGTCCATGATAATCATCTAAAACGCGCCAAATGGATGACGGAAACCGGGTATCGGCTTTTGCTCGAAAAGCACCGCGCACAAACAATCGGTGCGAAATCCAAACATTAGTTGTCAATCGATTGCGTTTGGCGGGCAATTGCCGGGCATGAGGCTCGGCATGTTTGGATACTTGCCGCTTTCTTCACTTAATCAAACAGTTGAGGCTTGGCCTGTTTGGGCGGTCGCAACGGAGAGTGTATGTCCGGGGGATCGACTTGGCGGTCGCCCACGACCGCTGCCGACTTTTCGTCGCACGATTACGCGGATTTCGCGCAGGAGTTCCTGCGGCGCAACGAGGATTATGGCAGGGATCATGGCGCAACCGAGCGGCGCATTTCCGGTCACCCGCCCAGCGCGAAAACAGAACAGGAGGGCCTGGCCCGGCGTTGGGGCTTGAGCTTTCCCTTGTCCACCCGACGCACTGCCCGCCGCCGTCCCGGCGCACTGGTCGCCCGAGCGACTCGCCACGACAATCCTCGTTGAGGGCAGCCCCGGCCAGTTCACGGCGCTGTTGCCCGATGAAACGCGGACGCTTGCCGCGCTCGAAACGGCCGAAAACAGGCAGCTGATCTACAACTGCGGCAATATCCGCCTGCGTGTTTGCATTTCCCGTGTGCCTGATCGCCGCGAACCGGCTTTCGTCGTGCCGGCCGATGCGGCTGCTCCGATCCGGCTCAATGCTGCGCAGCAACTCATCGCACTGCAAGCGGGTCGATCCACTGCCTTTTCGCGCCCACCATTTGTGCCGACGCCCTATCACCGACGGCAATTGGCGCGGCTCCTCGCCATTGCCGACGCAGCCCGCGCTGGCGCAGCGGCGCGCGACATCGCTTTTGGAATCGTCTTCCCAAACACACGGCTTGGCACCGGGCGCGACTGGAAAGGCTCAAACGAGCAGCGCCAGACCCGGCGGCTGACCCGCGAAGCCGAGCGCATGATCGACGGCGGATTCTGGCGCTTGCCTTGCTTCGCGCCCAAATAGGGCGGTTTGACCCGGAGGGGGGACAAAGAGGCCACCCCTCAATCTGTCACTCCCTGCTGGCGATCCGCTTGCGCCATTGCCCGCCTGGTTCGGCGGGACTGGCCCCGTCGATCCCATGATCGCCGGAGCCTGTCGATGAATGCACCTGTTGCCCCTGTTACACCCCGGTTTGTCCGCACCCCCGATGCCGCAGTGCATCTCGGCCTCTCGACCCGCACGCTCGAAAAGCACCGCTGCTACGGAACCGGCCCCGCCTATCGCAAGCTCGGCGGGCGCATCGTCTATGCCATTGCCGACCTCGATGCCTGGGCCGAACTCGGCCTGCGCAAATCGACCAGCGATCCGGGCAGCGGCACCGTCTATCCCGCCAAGCGCAAATACAGCGCGATGGTGCGGCGGTGACGGTAATGGCGAGTCACGCTCCATCGTCTTTGCCGCCAGCGAACGCTACGCCGGTCATTGACCCATTGGCGGCCAAGCCAATGCTCACCCATGTCGAGCTCCACTGGCATGAAAAGCAACGCGAGGATTGGCTCAAGTTCGGCAAGCCGGTGGCCAGCCGGATCATCGACCGCCACGCCCGCGTCGAGAGCTATGCGCCCGGTCAGGTGTTCGCGCTGGTGCGCTGGGCGTCGAACGAACACGGCACGATCCGCTCATCGCTCGACATCGTGCGCGCGGTTGGGGCGCGCGAGCCCTTCACTACGCTTGCGCAGGTCGATCCGGGCGGCGACATCCTGCTTGCTGTTTCTGGCTGGCCCAAGGTCGCGCAGGTCTTTCGTCTGATCGACACGATCGAGGCCGCCGAAATCGATCCCTGCGAGGTCGCGCCTGATCATTGGCGGCACGTCCACAATCGTATGGCGATTGCGGCCAAGCCGCGCGCCTACACCCCCGAACGCCACCAAGCCTGGCTTGCCCGCTTGGCGGTCACGCCATGAATCCGCGCATCGCCCTTTTCGCCGGAAGCGTCGCCTTCGCTGCGCTCGCCACGCTGGTCGTGCCGGTGACGCACCATCTGGTGTGGAACGCTACGCCCAGCATTCCTACCGGACTCTACGCGATCCGGGGTAAGGCCAGCCTGCATGTCGGCGAGCGCGTTGCCATCGAACCGCCGCTCGAACTGCGCGGCCTGATGCGCGACCGCAGCTATCTCCCCGACCGGATGCCGCTGCTCAAACGCGTCGCCGCCGTCTCCGGCCAGCGCGTCTGCCGCTTTGCCCAAGGCGTCACCATCGACGGCGAACTGGTTGGCATTGCCCGCGCGCGAGACCGCGCCGGACGCCCGCTCCCGGCATGGTTCGGCTGCCGTAGGATCACATCGAACGAGCTCTTTGTGATGAACCCCGCTGCCCCGGACAGTTTTGACGGGCGCTATTTTGGGCCGCTGCAAATCGAGGATGTGATTGGTCGCGCCATGCCGGTGTGGACTGATGAAAAGGCCGACGGACACCATGTCTGGTTCGCACAGCCGACCTTCGATGAACCTTCCAACACAACGCCCAACCGCAAAGAAGGAGATGACCAATGACCCAGATCGGCCAGTTTGCCGCGACCGAAGACGGCTTCGCCGGGCGCTTGCGCACCGTCACGCTCGACGTCGCGTTGACGCTCGTTCCTGCCGAGTCGTCCGATACGGAAAACGCGCCCGATTACCTCGTGATGATGGGCGACGAAGCGGACCGGATCGAGGTGGGTGCAGGCTGGAAGCGCGTCGGCGAGAAGGCCGGAGCCTATGTCGCGGTGCAGATCGACGATCCGGCTTTCGCCTATCCGCTGCGCGCCAACCTGTTTCAGGCCGACGCCCGTAGCCATGTGCTCTTGTGGAACCGGCCCGCCAAGCGCGACAAGGCGGACTGAACAGTGCGCCTGCTCCTTGCGCTCGGCGCGTTCACGCTCCTTCTGGTGGGGAACTCTGCGGTTGCCCAGCCTACGCCTTCCGCACTAGCCGAACGCGTCGATATTGCAGCGCACGTTGCGGAAGCCTCGCTCCGCTTCGGCATTCCCGAGGACTGGATCTACGCGGTGATGCGCGTCGAGAGCGGCGGCCGGATTGGCGCTGTGTCTTCGGCGGGAGCGATGGGACTGATGCAGCTCATGCCCAGAACCTGGGCGCGCCAGCGCGCCCGGTTCGGGCTTGGCAGCGATCCTTTCGACCCGCGCGACAACATCATGGCAGGCACTTCTTACCTCCGCGAAATGTATGACCGTTACGGTGCGGAGGGCTTCCTTGCCGCCTACAATGCCGGTCCCGGACGCTACGAGGATTACGCCAAGCGCGGTCGCCCATTGCCCGCCGAAACCGTCAACTATGTCGCGCGGATTGCACCGCGACTGCAATCTGGTGGCACGGTGATTGCGACTTCCGCTGCATCGCCATCAACAATTGCAGCGCAACCTGTCCCAAGGTCGTATAAGGGTGTGACCGCCATTTCTTGGACTCAGGCATCGCTTTTCATCCCACGTTCCGAGCGGTCTGAAAGCAATCTTGTCGCCACCGCCGACCAACCCACTGGCAGCCCAAATCCTGCGCAAAATGGCGCACAAAGCGAGCTTTTTGCGCCGGTTTCGACCGCCTTCCGGCAATGACGCGCTGTGGCGCGCTATGGCGCGGACTGGCGGTCTGTAGCGTAGGTTTGGGGGGAGGATTGCGGCAGGGGTCGAAGCGCAGACAAGGATCGCAAGATAAAGGCCGGTATGGCTTGGTGGTTGTGGGCGCGCTGTTTTCTCACGTTTTTGCTGCCAGCTTTCGGCCCTTCCGGCTGGCAGCACTTCCGGAAATCGCGGGTTTTCTGCGCCGCTTGGGTATGGCAGCCAGTTTCAACGGTCAAATCCGGTGAGCGACGACGATTTCCGCGTCCGACCCGGCAAGCCCCGCGATCAGGGCCGGGTTTCAAACAAGCAAGCGCGAACCCTCGTTGCGCAGATCAAGATGGTGCAAAAGCGTGGCGGCAACACGAACGCGATGCGAAGCGGCAGGTCGTCACGCGGGACAAGCCGAAGCGGCCGAGGTCGCAGCCCCGCATTGCGGTTGCGGAGTTACGCCTTGAACCGGCGCGTTACGGTCAAGGCGCGGATCATCCAGCATCGCTCGCTCAAATACTCGGCCGCTCCGCTCGCCCGCCATTTGGCTTATCTGCAACGCGATGGTGTTACGTGCGACGGCCGGGATGCCGAGCTCTTCAACGAGGGGAACGACAACGCCAATGGCGATGCTTTCGCTGAACGCTGCGCCGATGATCGGCATCATTTCCGCTTCATCGTCTCGCCCGAAGACTGCGGCGAGCTGTCCGACGTCCGTGTGTTCACCCGCGATCTTGTCGCCACCATGCAGCACGATCTTGGCACCCGGCTCGATTGGGTCGCGGTCGATCACTGGAACACGGATAACCCGCATGTCCATCTGCTTGTTCGGGGCAAAGGCGAAGACGGCGAGAACCTCGTCATCGACAAGGACTATATTCGCACCGGGATGCGCGCCCGCGCCGCCGAGCTGGTCACCGCCGAACTCGGCCACCGCAGCGAGCGCGATATCGAATTGTCGTTGAAGCGGGAAGTCGAAGCCGAACGCTGGACCAGTCTCGATCGGCGGCTGCGAACCATCGCCGATGGCAATGCCGGGCTGATCGACCTGCGCCCCGACGTACATGGCAGCCGCTCCAGTTTCGACAAGCATTTGGCGGGGCGGGCGATGAATCTCGAACGGCTTGGCCTTGCCGATCGGATTGCGCCCGGTTGCTGGACGCTCAAGCCTGGCATCGAGGGGACATTGCGCGACATCAGTCTGCGCGGCGACATCATCAAGACCATGCACCGCGCGATGACAGCGGGCGGCAGCGAAACCGATCCCGGTCGCTTCGCCATGCACATCGAAGCGCCAGCCGATGCCATCATCGGCAGGCTGGTCGAACGCGGGCTGCACGACGAGTTAACCGGCCAAGCCTATGCAATCGTCGATGGCGCCGATGGCCGGGCGCATCACCTCAAATTCGGCGACCTCGAATGGACCGGCGATGCGGCCCCCGGCGCAATCGTCGAGTTACGCAGCTGGGAAAGCGACGACGGCAAGACGCGGGCTTCGCTGGTCTGCCGTTCGGATCTTCCGTTGGAGCGGCAGGTCACCGCCAACGGCGCGACCTGGATCGACCGGCAACTGTTGTCATCGGAAGCGACCCATGCAAGCAGCGGGTTTGGGGCCGAGATCGAGCGGGCGAGGACTGCTCGCGCCGAATTTCTCGAACAGGAAGGACTGGCGCGGCGGCAGGGCAACCGTTTCATACTCGCCCGCAACCTGCTCGACACGCTGCGCGAACGCGAGCTGGCTGGGGCGGCGGAAGCGATCAGCTCCCGAACCGGATTACCACGCCATTCCACGCAGGAGGGCGATGCAATCTCTGGAACTTATCGCGAGCGGGTCAACCTGGCCTCGGGCCGGTTCGCGATGATTGACGACGGGATGGGATTCGCGCTGGTCCCGTGGCGACCCGCACTCGACAAGCATTTGGGAGAGCATGTGATGGGTGCGGTCAAACCGGGTGGTGGGATCGACTGGACGATGGGGCGAAGTCGGGGGCTGGGAATTTGAAATCTCGAATGCCCGGCCTGATGGTCAGACAATAAGACATCTGTTCTGCTTAGCGAGGCGGCCCTCAACAAATTCCCCAAGCGACCCTATGCAACCGTGTTGGCAACCATCGCTTCAAGCAACGATGCCCGCTGGAGGCGTTCGCCGCGATAGATCACAGTGCCAAAGGTATCATCGATCAGCCGCTTGCCGTTCACCCCCAAGTGGACATGAATCCCGCGCTCCTGCGCGCGCTCAGCGGTCCAGAGCACCGCAGGAGTTGACGCCCAGAGAGCAAATTGCGCATCCGGATACTCGTCGATGTTCAATTCCTTCTCCACATCGACGTAGCTGGCGGCACGGCTGAACTGATCGTGCAACGGCTTGAGCGGGGTGGAGGCCATCGGTCGAGAACTCCACGTATTGTCTCTACCGCAATTGCCACACAAATGTTTACTATGGGCCGTTCGCCCAAACTCACCCAAATCAAGGTGCGGACAGCCACAGTCTCGGCAGTTAATGCAACCCAGTTCCAAACCGCTTTCCAACGCAAGTACAAACTCGAGCGCGGCGGGTGGAGTTACGTGGACCTTGGTGATTTCCGTATTCGCAAACAGATTATCCTCTGCGTTATAATGGAGCGAAAGCGCTTCGAAATCCTGATCAATCACCTTGTGACCAGCAGGCTCTTCTCGAACGTGGACGTGTATCTTGGGTCGACGCGAGGGGACGGCTCCAGCGCTTGTCAGAGCTGGAGGCATCGAACACCAAATTCCAACCTCGGCATGTTCGCCAAGATGGATGTGAGGAGGGTCGATAACATAGGACATCGGCTGAGCGTGATTTGAGCAACGCACCTCACCGTTGATGTCCGCGCTGGCGATATCCGCCTTTGTTCCCCAGTGCCGTTGATGAGTCCGACACCACCAGCGTTTAGCGCCGTTCCGCATCTTACCTGCTTCAACGATGTCGCACGCCAGAATTGCGTCATCACCCTTCACGTCCGGGAAGGTGCCAATTACATCTTCACTGAAGACCGCAATGTTTCCGAGAGTTCGCCCGTATGACCAGCAAATTGCCTCCCGCGTCTGCTGCGCGGCAGCGACGGTCGGTCGCACCGGTTGCTCGAAGCCCAATCTCCGCCGATTGACCTTGACTGCCGGAGTTCTGGCTATGTCCCAATCAAATCCCCACAATTCGACCCGACCAGCGCTGTCCTCAATCCTCTCGACTTCCATGAATTTTACCCACGCCCTTTCACATCGTGAGCGCCATTTTGCCGCTCATCCAACAACATAACTCCGCACCTGCTGTAGCCTGCAACATCGACCCAAGAGTCCAGATGGTCCGGCGTCTGCACCAATCTCGCAACCTTTGTCACGATCATAGCAAGTATTTCTCTAACCTGCGTGTCAGGACATTCGTCGATAATGGTGCGCATCGTCGAAATGCGACGATAGGTGTCCTCGGGCGCGCCATATACATCCCGTCGATCAGCAGTGACGTTACCATAGGCGGCGTCAAATCTTTCAAGCAGGCTCGGGGAGTGTTTGGATTTGTTCATTTGTGTCTTTCGATGGAAACTGGCGGAAATCAGCAATCCCGCGTTATCGAGGCAATCAGAATTTTGCCGATTGGCTAGTAACCATTCACCGCCTCGGCCTTGATGCTCACCCCCAACCGCTTGCGAACAGCGCCGAAGATCGCGGCGAGGTTGTCCATGCTCGGGTTGCCCTTTTCGGAGAGCATCCGGTGAAGGCTCTTACTCGGCCGGCTGGTTTCCGCAGCAAGCGTCTCGAAGCCCAGCGAGGCATTGACCAGATCGCGCAGGATCAGCCGCGCGGTCTGCGCCTCGCCGTTGAGGAACAGCGTCGCCGCTTCGTCGAGCAGCGCTTTGGCGAAGGCGGGGTCGCGGCCAGCGCGGTCCTTCACCGTTTCCTTAAAATCCCGTGTCATCGTCATCGCATCACCTTTTCGCCGCTGCCTTGCGGGCCTTGTATTCATCCATCAGCACCCGTGCGCCCTTGATATCCGCTTGCTGGCGCTTCTTGGTGCCGCCCGCGAACAGGATGATCAGTTCGTCGCCATCACGCATCAGATAGAGCCGGTAGCCCGGCCCCCAATCGATCCGGTATTCGCCAAGCCCGCCGCCGATCCATTTGACGTTCGAGACATTACCGAGTTCGAGCCGTAGCAGTCCGGTCGTCACTTTCGCCGCCGCCTGGGCATCGAGGCCATCGAACCAGTCGCGGAACGGATTGGCGCCACCTTCGCGGATATATTCCTGAACGATCATCCAACGGCCTTTCGAGTAACATATGTGTTACCGCAAGTCAATGGTATTGGCCAGATGACCTGAAACTACGCCATTGCCTGTCATTCTACCCCAGCCTTCGATGCGAGAGTGAAGCGACTTGAATCCACCAATCCAGCGGACCCAATCGGCTGATTTCAGTTCAGGTCGGAGTCGCGCGCATGTCGGCAAGCAAGATATTATGGGGTCAGGTCATTGCGGTCGCGCTGATTATCCTAGCCAGCGTTTGGGGCGCGACGCAGTGGGCGGCGGCGGCGCTCGCCTATCAGCCCGAACTGGGCGCTCCGTGGTTAGGTCTTTTTGGCCATCCGGTCTATCGGCCTTGGGATCTGTTCTGGTGGTGGTTCAGCTATGATGCCTATGCGCCGCATATCTTCGACACCGCTGGGCTGATTGCGGTCTCGGGCGGGTTCGTTGCTATCGTTGTCGCCATCGCCATGTCGGTGTGGCGCGGCCGCGAGAACAGCAATGCCAAGACCTATGGCTCGGCGCGCTGGGCCAAGCGGCGCGAGATCGGGCGCGCGGGGTTGCTCGACGACAAGGGCGTGGTCCTCGGCAAGTTCGAGCGCAATTATCTGCGCCATGACGGGCCGGAGCATGTCCTGTGCTTCGCGCCGACGCGCAGCGGCAAAGGTGTCGGACTGGTTATCCCGACGTTGCTGACCTGGCCCGGCTCGGCGATCGTTCACGACATCAAGGGCGAGAATTGGGAGCTGACTTCCGGCCTTCGGGCAAGTTTCAGCCGCGTCCTGCTGTTCGATCCCACCAATGCCGCGTCATCGGCCTACAACCCGCTGCTCGAAGTGCGGCGCGGTGTTTCGGAAGTGCGCGACGTGCAGAATGTCGCAGATGTGCTGGTCGATCCCGAAGGCAGTCTCGAGAAGCGCAACCATTGGGAGAAGACCAGCCATTCCCTATTGGTCGGTGCGATCCTCCATGTCCTCTATGCCGAACCCGACAAGACGCTGGCAGGGGTCGCCGCTTTCCTCTCCAACCCCAAGCAGAAAATCGAGGCCACGCTCGATGCGATGATGAAGACCGCGCATCTCGGCAAGGAGGGGCCGCATCCAGTGGTCGCCAGCGCCGCGCGCGAACTGCTCAACAAATCGGAGAACGAACGATCAGGAGTGCTGTCGACCGCGATGTCCTATCTGGGGCTATACCGCGATCCGGTGGTAGCCGCAGTCACCGGGCGTTCCGACTGGCGGATTGCCGATCTGGTCGATGATCCCGAGCCCGCGACGCTCTACCTCGTCGTGCCGCCGTCGGACATCAGCCGGACCAAGCCGCTGATCCGGCTGATCCTCAACCAGATCGGGCGACGGCTGACCGAGGAACTGAGCCCGAAGAACGACCGCCATCGGGTGCTGCTGCTTCTCGACGAATTTCCGGCGCTGGGGCGGCTCGACTTCTTCGAGAGCGCACTCGCCTTCATGGCGGGCTACGGCCTCAAGGCATTCCTGATCGCGCAGTCCTTGAACCAGATCGAGAAAGCCTATGGCCAGAACAATTCGATCCTGGACAATTGCCATGTGCGCGTGACCTTCGCCACCAACGACGAGCGCACCGCCAAGCGCGTCTCGGAATCGCTGGGCACCACCACCGAACAGCGCGCGATGAAGAATTACGCCGGCCACCGGCTCTCACCCTGGCTCGGCCATTTGATGATCTCGCGGTCTGAGACATCGCGGCCGCTGCTCACGCAGGGTGAAATCCTCCAGCTTCCCGACCATCAGGAAATCGTGCTGATGTCGGGCGTCGCGCCTATCCTGGCGAACAAGGCGCGCTATTTCACCGATCCGCAATTCAAGGCGCGCCTGCTGCCCGCGCCCAAGCCCGAAACGCTGCGCCCGAAATCGCCGCCCGACGATGATTGGCACGGCGCCGCGCCGTCCAACGGTCCCAAGCCGAACCCCGGCCCGCCCGCCAAGGCCGATCCCGCAAATGCCGGTGTGCGCCGTGAGCCTGAATTGCCGCTCCATGTCGAGATCGCCCCGCCCCGGCGGCCCGCGACCAAGGAGTTCGATTTCGGCGACAGCCAATCCGCCGATGACGATGCCATCCGCGCCGAGAAATTGCGCACCCGGATGCAGGGCGCCGCGCGGCAAGCCTCGCTCGATCCCGGCGACGGCATCGAACTATGACAGTCAAGCGCACCTACCGCCTGCCGAACGACCTCGCCGACGACCTCGCTCGCCACGCCCGGCGGCGCGGTGTGACGCAGGGACTTGTCGTCGAAACCGCAATCCGCTCGATCCTCACCCCCGACGCTGACGAACGCGTCGAAGCCGCGTTCAGCCGCCGTATGGACAAGCTGGCGCGCCAGCTCGACAAGCTCGATTACCATGTCGAGGTGACCAACGAGACGTTGGCATTGTTCGTCCGATTCTGGCTCACCGCCAACCCGCCGTTGCCGGATTCGGCGCTAGCGGCGGCTCAGGCCAAGGGGCTGGAGCGTTACGAGGGGTTCATTGAGGTGCTGGCGCGGAAGCTGGAAGCCGGACCGCGGCTGGCGGAAGGGTTGCGGCGGGATGTTGGAGTGGGCCGAGACTGAGATTGGGGCTGCATGAGAGAGTCTAACCTTAAATGTAACGGGTATAATCTGTGCTCACCGCCTGCCCATCTTTCACATACTTCAGAACTTCTCCCACCATGCGGGCGGCTCGAATGGGGATCGGAAGCCGTTGGTTCATTTGGGTCGAATTCCAATTGATCTTCGTCAGAGAAAGCACCTCCTCGGAAATTTGCGAGACTGTGCTGTCGCTGCCGGGATAGGGGCACAGCAGAAGAGGTCTGGGATCGTAGAGCCCAGGATATGTTCCGTAATAGGGCATGCTACCGTTGGTGTAGAGCAACCCCTTTCCACCGAGGTCAACGAAAGTGCCTCGGAGAACAGGGTAATTGCCGTCGCGTAGCACCTTCACCGAATAAGACTCTTGCACCCAGACTAGGTCGCGCATCTCGGTGCCAGCTTCCGAGAGAGCTTCAAAAATCCCTCCGGCTTCGTCCTGCCGAAACCGCGATGTCTTGAGGACAATGACCCGAGCAGGGAGTGTCTTGTGGTGGATTCGATAGGCGGCCAAAACCTTTCCCACCAAGTCCTTGGCATCCTCGCGGGCCATATATGGATGGCGGCCTCTGCTTTCAGTTTGGGCGCGATTACCCTTCAGCACAAAGCCGCGTCCGCGTTCGTCGAACATCTGGGCCGAGCTTGTGAAAAGCTGCTGGCCACCAACCTCGCGGTAAAAGCTGATGCCAATATAGCAGGACGTATATTCCCCTTCCTTGGGAAGACGTCGCCATGGAATGCGGCCACTGCCCTTGTAGTAGAGCGTGGTCAGCAAGTTCCAACTCCGTCCAGCCAAATCCTGTATCTTGCGCGCACTCGTCTCTTTGATTTTGCGTGGAATCACGGCCTTTTCGTCGAATACGTCCTCCCAGACGATCTGGATCGGAAAACTGAGGCCCATCGCTCTTGCCTTGAGCAGGCCGCGAAAGTTCGGCGCATCAGAGCCTGCGCTATCGTCTTCCTCTATCGTACCGTCTGAATCGACCTTTGCGTTCCAAACTCGCTCGATCAAACGAACGGGAAGTGCGACGATAGCGACGTGCGGTCGATTGCCGCCGTCATTGAGCATTTGGAGCTGCTCCAAGATAGCAACCACTGCCATCTCGACCGCCTTCTGGTGATTAGGCTCCTTGGCGATCGTCTCCATTTGCGCCTGCGACAACGTGGCAGTTGCCCCCTCGTCGATCTCGAAGCGGCACCGATAGGGGTTCTGGTTGCTTAGCCCTGGAAACGCTGGATGAAGATTGGGATGCTTTTCCGATTTGCCATCCACGCCCGTTGACGCTGTCTCAATGAAACTCTTCGCATCCTCGACGGTTTTCGCGCTGCCAACCACGGCCACCTTGATAACATCGCCAACGAATGTTTGCAGAGGCCCGGCATCCATCAGGCCCAATCTGGGGTCGGGATGATGATACCTGTCGCCGAACTCAAGCTCTGGCTCGTCGAAGATTCGGGTGGTGAAAAGCGTCATACCAGCAATCCCTCCTCTTCCTCAGAGTCCTCCACTTTGCGCTTGGGCGAACCCCAAACATCTTCTGGGACACGAGTGCTGAGTTCGATGGCAGGTGGCTTGCCAAAGTTCAGGCCGCCCGTAGGGGTCGGAGCGGCCGTAAACAAATCGCCTTTCTCCGATTGCTTCGCAGAGAGAAAGCGATGCCACATGATGACTTGGCCGCGCAGCGCGCTGCTATTGTCCAAGCGCTTCTTACCGGCAAGCAACGCAGCTGGATGCGTATGCGGCTTGAACCCGTTAGTCGTAAAATAATAAGTCGGATTGATCACCAGATACCATTGACCCGCGAGGAGCTCGAACCTGGGAACAAAAGCGTGATGGCGCACAAAATCAATTCTATCGGGATCGGTCTTGCTGCGCACCGCATTGACGACGTCGGCATCTGTCTTTTTCTTGGCTGATTCATAATAGTAGGTGCGTGAGACGCCCTCATCGAACGCGCAAAAATAGAGCAGTTTCCGGGTCTTTGACCACCACAGATCTTCACGAAACTGATGCCGCAACGTGTCGCGCAACAGGTGCGAGAAAATATGGCGTTCATCTTCGTCGTCGTGAAAAGCGAAAAACTCCGTATCTATTGCTTCAACCTGATCTTCATCGACAATCTCCCGACAGGCCGACGTGCGAGGATCATGGAAGGACAAAAAACGCCCCCCGCGAATAACCCAGTCAAATCGCGCTGGTTCATCGCCATCAAGGAGCATGGCTATCGCTTTGCTGGGCGTGTAAGGAGTTGTCGCAACATAAATTTCACTGGGCAGCGTAATCGGCAGGATGTTTACAAGGGCCTCTTCTCCGCCGCCGAGCGGAGGCACATAATATCCGAAGCCAGCCTTTGGTATGGTTAGAGCGGCGAGCTTGTCGACAGAACCCTTATCCAGACGATCAGCTTGCTTGTCGAACCGCAGGCGCCGCTCGCCATCTGCTAGGTCCTTCGGAACAGGTTGCCAAAAGAAACTATCGTCGCTCTGCCGATAGAGAACCAAAATGACTGGCAGATTAGACCCACGCCAGTACTCCAAATCGGCGCTCCGAATGAGATAATAGAACCCTTGGTCATCTTCGGAAGAGTAAAGCGCCTCAGAAGTGCTCTTGACCTGAACGGCTATCATTCGAGCCAATGGCTTTCCGTTGTCCATCACTTCCGCGATACCGTCTATTCCGGCTTCCAACCGAGAACGACCATCGAACTGGAATCCAATATTGAGAAAGCGCAGCCGGACTGCCGCCTCGCCGATCTCGCCCATTGCTTGGTTGGAAGTAATTTTCTTGGTCATGCAGTCATCTAACGATTCTTGTGATTGCACTGAACTAGCACATCGCGCCGAAGAACATAAGGTGAAACTGATTCTGGAGCAGTGTAGAAGTAGCTGGCGATTCTTCCAACGATTTGCACCCTCCCTACCGAACTCACCTCGCCCCCTCCCTGTCGCTCTACCCCACACTACTCCGCTGACAATTTGATGTTGCCCTGAGCCATTTTCTGGCTCTCTTGCTCTTCCTCGTTGGCCGGGCGGCGCTTCGCCCGGCTCCCAGAACGAGGAGTTCCTAGTGAGCGTTGTCCCCCTTCGAGCCGAAGCAAAGTCGCGCGGTGTCCGCATGCTGCGGACGGCGCTGGGGCCGTGTGTCGCGGCCTGGCTCGACGATGCGGCGACGATTGAGGTGATGCTCAATCCCGACGGGCGGTTGTGGATCGACCGGCTCGGCGAAGGGGTTTCGGACACCGGGGAGCGGATGGCGGCGGCGGACGGCGAGCGGGTTATCCGGCTGGTCGCGCACCACGTCGGGGTCGATGTCCACGCGGATGTCCCGCGCGTCTCTGCGGAACTGCCCGAGACCGGCGAGCGGTTCGAGGGGCTGTTGCCGCCGGTGGTGGCCGCGCCGAGCTTCGCGATCCGCAAGCCCGCCGTCGCGGTTTTCACCTTGGACGATTATGTCGCAGCGGGGATCATGACAGTCTATGACGCAGCAGCTCTGCGCTGTGCCGTTGGCCACCGCCAGAATATCCTTGTGGCCGGTGGCACCTCGTCGGGCAAGACCACCCTGACCAACGCACTATTGGCTGAGGTTGCAGAAACCGATGATCGCGTGGTGCTCATCGAAGACACGCGCGAGCTGCAATGCGCTTCGCCTAACTTGGTTGCTCTGCGCACCAAGGACGGGGTGGCGACCCTTTCTGATCTGGTCCGCTCGGCCTTGCGGCTGCGCCCGGACCGCATCCCAATCGGCGAAGTCCGGGGCGCTGAGGCGCTCGACCTGCTCAAAGCCTGGGGAACTGGGCATCCCGGCGGCATCGGCACGATCCATGCGGGATCGGCAATCGGCACGCTGCGGCGGATGGAACAGCTGATCCAAGAGGCCGTAGTCACCGTCCCGCGCGCGCTAATCGCCGAGACCATCAATGTCATTGCTGTCCTAGTTCGTGATGGCACCGGCAGACGCCTAGCCCAACTCGCGCGCGTCGAAGGGTTGGATGCCAACGGCGAATACCTTCTCGATCACTTTATCCCTCAACCCAATGGAGATGCTCAATGACCTCGCTTGCCGTTCGCCTTAGCAAAATCGCCGCCACCGGAATTGCCGGGCTCACCCTGCTGATGCTGTCTGCGCCTGCTTACGCGGCGGGATCGTCGATGCCCTGGGAAGCGCCGCTCCAGTCGATCCTTGAGTCCATTCAAGGTCCGGTCGCCAAGATCATGGCGGTGATCATCATCATCGCCACCGGCCTGACGCTGGCGTTCGGCGACACGGCGGGGGGATTCAGGCGACTGATCCAGATCGTCTTCGGCCTGTCGATCGCCTTTGCAGCATCGAGCTTCTTCCTCTCGTTCTTCAGCTTCGGCGGCGGGGCGCTGGTGTAATGGATACGGCTCCCGATCCCTCCGGCATCGCCGGCTACTACGTCCCGGTGCATCGTTCGCTGGCTGAACCGATCCTGCTGGGCGGCGCCCCGCGCGGGCTGGCGATTATGAACGGAACGCTGGCGGGCGCGGTCGGGCTTGGCCTGCGGCTGTGGATCGCAGGGCTGGTGCTCTGGGCGATCGGCCATGCCTTCGCGGTCTGGGCTGCCAAGCGCGACCCGCAATTCGTGGATGTCGCGCGGCGGCACCTGCGCTTTCCGAACTTCATGGGAGTGTGAGGCTGCGATGCTGAACCTGCGCGAATACAAGAAGACCACTTCCAGCCTTGCCGACTTCCTGCCCTGGGCGGCACTGACTGCGCCGGGCGTGGTCTTGAACAAGGACGGCTCATTCCAGCGCACAGCGCGGTTTCGCGGGCCGGATCTGGAGTCCGCCACGCCTGCCGAGCTGGTTTCGACGACCGCACGGCTCAACAATGCACTGCGGCGGCTGGGATCGGGCTGGGCGATCTGGGTCGAGGCGGTGCGCCGACCGGCGCTCGATTATCCGGTCTGCGATTTTCCAGATGCGGCTTCCGCGCTGGTCGATCTCGAACGTGCTGAGCAGTTCGCCGAAGAAGGCGCGCATTTCGAGAGCGGCTATTATCTGACTTTGCTGTGGATGCCTCCGCAAGAAGACGCGGCGCACGCCGAGACCTGGCTTTACGAAGGCCGTTCGCAAGCGGGTGTCGATCCCAAGGAGCTGCTGGCCGGGTTCATCGACCGCACCGGACGGTTGCTGCATCTGATCGAAGGCTTCATGCCCGAGGCCGAATGGCTCGATGACAGCGAGACGCTGACCTATTTGCATTCTTGCGTCTCGACCAAGGCGCAGCGCGTCCGCGTTCCCGAGACGCCGATGCACCTCGACGCGCTGCTTGCCGACGAACCGTTGACCGGCGGGCTCGAACCGCGATTGGGCGACCAGCATCTGCGCACGCTGACGATCATCGGTTTTCCGAGCCGGACTTTTCCGGGGCTGCTCGATGAAATGAACCGGCTCGCCTTTCCCTATCGCTGGGCGACCCGCGCGGTGATGCTCGACAAGACCGACGCAGCCAAATTGCTCGGCAAGATCAGGCGGCAATGGTTCGCCAAGCGCAAATCGGTTGCTGCGATTCTCAAGGAAGTGATGACCAACGAGGCCTCTACGCTGCTCGACAGCGATGCCTCGAACAAGGCAGCCGATGCCGACGAGGCATTGCAGGAGCTTGGCTCCGACTTTGTGAGCCAGGCCTATGTCACCGCGACCGTCACCGTCTGGGACGCCGACGCGGGGCTTGCGGCCGAGAAGTTGCGGCTGGTCGAGAAGGTCATCCAGGGCCGTGACTTCACCGTGATTGCCGAAGGCATGAACGCGGTCGAAGCCTGGCTCGGCTCGCTGCCGGGGCATGTTTACGCCAATGTCCGCCAGCCCCCTATCTCCACACTCAATCTCGCCCACATGATCCCCCTCTCAGCCGTGTGGGCGGGGCCGGAACGGGACGAACATTTCGATCGCCCCCCCTTGATGTTCGGCCGGGCCCAAGGCTCGACCCCGTTCCGGTTTTCCCTTCATGTCGGCGACGTCGGGCATACGCTCGTGGTTGGCCCGACCGGAGCGGGCAAGTCGGTGCTGCTCGCATTGATGGCGATGCAGTTCCGGCGTTACGAGGGCGCCCAGGTCTTCGCTTTTGACTTCGGCGGCTCGATCCGGGCCGCCGCGCTGGCGATGGGCGGCGACTGGCAGGATTTGGGCGGGAGCCTTGGCGAAGACGACCATACCGGCGTCACTTTGCAACCATTGGCGCAGATCGACCAGGCGCAAACCCGCATCTGGGCTTCGGAATGGCTGGCGGCGATCCTCGCGAGCGAAGGGGTTACGATCGACCCCGCCGCCAAGGAGCAGCTTTGGGCGGCGCTCAACTCGCTGGCCTCGGCGCCGGTCTCCGAACGCACACTGACCGGGCTGTTGATGCTGTTGCAGGATCAGGCGCTCAAACAGGCGCTGGCACCCTATTGTCTCGGCGGGCCGTTCGGGCAGTTGCTCGATGCCGAAGCCGAACGGCTGGGCCATGGACGGGTTCAAGCCTTCGAGACCGAAGGGCTGACCGGATCCGCCGCCGCGCCTGCGGTGCTGTCCTATCTGTTCCACCGGATCGAAGGGCGGCTCGACGGTTCGCCGACGCTGATCATCATCGACGAGGGCTGGCTGGGGCTCGATTCGCCGCTGTTTGCCGCACAGCTGCGCGAATGGCTGAAAACGCTGCGCAAGAAGAATGCGAGCGTGATTTTCGCGACCCAGAGCCTCGCCGACATCGAGACTTCGGCGATTGCCCCGGCGATCATCGAAAGCTGCCCGACCCGGATATTCCTCCCCAACGAACGCGCGCTCGAACCCCAGATTATGGGTATCTACCGCCGCTTCGGCCTCAATGACCGCCAGATCGAGATACTGAGCCAGGCGACGCCCAAGCGCGATTACTATTGCCAGTCGGCGCGCGGCAACCGGCTGTTCGAGCTCGGCCTTGGCGAAGTCGCGCTTGCGTTCACGGCAACCTCTTCAAAATCCGACCAGCTCGCGATCGACGCTTTGGTCGAAGCGCACGGCACCGATGACTTCGCGCGCCACTGGCTGAGGCATCGCAGGCTCGATTGGGCTGCGGCGATGCTGCGCGAGCCTCCGTTTCCCCCCGGCCAAGAGGCCAAACCCCAGCAGTGAAGGAGTGAATGCCATGAATGCCCCCAATTTTCGCCAGATGCTCGCCGCCGGTGCCGCGATCCTGTCGCTGACCGCGACCGCACTGGTCCCGGCTCCGGCCTATGCCCAGTTCGGCGGGATCGTTTACGACCCCTCAAACTATTCGCAGAACATCCTGACTGCGGCGCGCACGCTCGAACAGATCAACAACCAGATCCGCCAGCTCCAGAACCAGGCGACCTCGCTGATCAACGAGGCGCGCAACCTGCAAAGCCTGCCGCTGACCGTGCTCGAACCGTTGCAGGCGCAAATCCGCCAGACCCAGCAGCTTTTGGCGCAGGCTCAGCGGATGGCCTACGATGTCCAGCAGATCGAGCGCGAGTTCGGGCGGCAGTACAAGGACATTGACCTGACGGCCTCGCAGCACGCGATGGTCCAGGGTGCGCAGTCTCGCTGGCAGAACAGCGTCGCGGCGTTCGAGGATGCGCTCAAGGTTCAGGCAGGCGTGGTCGGCAATCTCGACGGCACCCGCACGACGATGCAGCAGCTCGTTACCGCCAGCCAGTCGGCGACCGGCGCGTTGCAGGCAGCCCAAGCCGGCAACCAGCTTCTCGCCCTGCAATCGCAGCAGCTCGCCGACCTGACCGCGACGATGGCCGCGCTCGGCCGCGCCCAGTCGCTCGATGCGGCGCAGAAGGCGGCGGCGCAGGCCCAGGCGCGCGAGCAGATGCGCCGCTTCCTCGCGCCCGGCACTGGCTACCGCCCGACTTCGGCGCGGATGTTCCACGACTGACCGGAGCAAGTCCCATGAAGACCGGCACCATCGCGCGGATCGGCGCAGCGGGTTTTGTCGTCACCGCGCTGGCGCTCAGCGCCCTGCGACTGGACGAACCTGCAACCCCTCAGACCGAGACCGTCCTTGTCGCAGAGGACGGGATCGACCCGCTGCGCGCCGAGCTGCGCCGGTGCCGGAGCATCGGTCAGGCGGCTGCGAGCGATCAGGTCTGCCTGCGCGCCTGGGCCGAACAGCGCAGCCGGTTCTTCATGGGTGTCAGCCACGCGACGGGCCGCGACTTCGGCGAAACCGAAACCGCGCCCGCCGCCAGTGCCGATCCGAGCGGGGGCGCGGCGGCGAACAGCGACGCCGCCGCACCTCCATCTTCCACAACCCCGGACGGGAGCCACTGACATGGGCGGCACTGGCGTCGTCGATCGCTTCCTCGACATCTTCACCCGCTACATCGACAGCGGCTTCGGTCTCTTGTCGGGCGAAGTGGCGTTTATCGCCACCACCCTGATCGTCATCGACGTGACGCTTGCGGCGCTGTTCTGGTCGTGGGGCGAAGGCGACGACATAATCGCGCGCCTGGTCAAGAAGACGCTGTTCGTCGGCGTGTTCGCCTACATCATCGGCAACTGGAACGGTCTCGCGCGGATCGTCTTCGAGAGCTTCGCCGGACTGGGCCTCAAAGCCAGCGGCACCGGCTTCACCGCCGCCGAACTGCTCCAGCCCGGACGGGTCGCGCAGGTCGGATTGGATGCGGGCCGCCCGATCCTCGACTCCATCGCCGAGTTGATGGGCTTCGTCTCCTTCTTCGAGAACTTCATTCAGATCGTGGTGCTGCTGTTTGCCTGGGCGATCGTCCTGCTCGCCTTCTTCGTGCTCGCAATCCAGCTGTTCATCACCTTGATCGAGTTCAAGCTGACCACGCTGTGCGGGTTCGTGCTGATCCCGTTCGGGCTGTTCGGCAAGACCGCCTTCATGGCCGAGCGGGTGCTCGGCAATGTCATCTCCTCGGGCATCAAGGTGCTGGTGCTCGCGGTCATCGTTGGTATCGGCTCGACCCTGTTCGCCGAATTTGCGACCGCGATCGGGCCAGAGCCGACGATCGAGGACGCGCTCGCCGTCGTGCTCGCCAGCCTGTGCCTGCTCGGTCTCGGCATTTTCGGACCAGGCATCGCCAGCGGGATCGTTTCGGGCGGACCCCAGCTTGGCGCAGGTGCCGCTGCCGGAACCGCGCTTGCCGCAGGTGGCCTCGCGGTCGGCGCGGCGGCGGGCGCGAAACTCGCTGGCGGCGCGGTCGCCAGCGCCGCTTCGGCTACCGCGCATGGCACATCGAAGGCCGCGGGCGGCGCGACAATGGCCTATGCGATGGGTTCGGCGGGCAAGACCGGCCCCGGCGCGGTTGCTTCGGGCCTTGGCGCGGTCGGCCAGGCGGCGGGCGGGGCAGCGATGTCGCCGCTGCGCAAGAGCGCCGAAGGCTTGCAGCAGAGCTTCAAGGACGGCGCGCGCGGCGCGATCCCAGCGATGGGCGGCAAGATCATTCCGGCGCCGGGTGCCACACCGCCCACCGATCCCGAACCGGCCTCCGGTCCCCCGGCCTGGGCCACGGCGATCAAGAACCGCCAGGCCATGCTCCATTCCGCGCAGATCGCCGCGCACACGCTCAAATCGGGCGACGGCGGCGGAGCGGGAACCACCATCGACACGCAGCCCAAGGAATAGCCCATGATGTTCAAACGCCCCTCGATCCGCTACGGTGAAACCCCTCAGCCCGTCACCCCCTACCAGCGCGCCGCGCAGGCCTGGGATGACCGCATCGGTTCCGCCCGTGTCCAAGCCAGGAACTGGCGGCTCGCCTTCTTCGGGACGCTGGCGCTGTCCGCCGCGCTCACCGGCGGGATCATCTGGCAGGGCGCGCGCGGCAGCATCGTTCCCTGGGTTGTCGAGGTCGACAAGCTGGGCGAAGCACAGGCCGTTGCGCCTGCCACTGCCGACTGGCAACCGAGCGATCCACAGATCGCCTTCCACCTCGCGCGGTTCATCGAGCAGGTCCGCGCCATCCCCGCCGATGCCATCGTCGTCCGCGAGAACTGGCTTCGCGCTTATGACTTCACCAGCCCGCAAGGCGCGCTGGCGCTCAACGATTATGCCCGCGCTAACGATCCGTTTGCCCGCATCGGCAAGGAACAGGTCGGGGTCGATGTCACCAGCGTGATCCGCGCCTCGGCGACGAGTTTCCGCGTCGCCTGGGTCGAGCGCCGCTACCAGGACGGCAGCCTCGCCGAGACCACCCGCTGGTCGGCGATCGTTACCGTCACGATCCAGACCCCAAAAACCCCCGACGCGCTTCGCAAGAACCCATTGGGGCTGTTCGTCAATGCCATCAACTGGTCCAAGGAGTTAGGTCAATGACCCAAAAAATGAAGATCAATCGCGCCATTGGAGTGCTCGCGACCATCGCAATGGCAACGGCTCCATCTATAGCACAACAGATCCAACCGCCCCGCGAAACCGGCAATGCGCGGGCATCCGAACCGCCCCCTCTAACTTCGGCCCCCAAGCCAACCGCCTATAAGGTAAAACCGGCCCCGAAGCGCAGCCACAAGCGCAAGCCACACCACCCGCCTGTAATTGGCCCGCGCACCCGCGTCGAACAGGCCAATGACGCGGCGCGGATTGAACCACGCGGCGATGGCTTCATCAATGCCATCCAGAAATATCCCTGGGCCAACGGCGCACTGTATCAGGTTTATACCGCGCCCGGGCAAATTACCGACATTGCGCTTCAACCGGGCGAACGGCTCGTCGGCGCGGGACCGGTTGCGGCGGGAGACACCGTGCGATGGATCATCGGCGACACCACAAGCGGGGTCGGTGCGGCTGAGCAAGTACATATATTGATTAAGCCAACGCGCGCCGACCTCAAAACCAACATGCTGATCAACACCGACCGGCGCACCTATCATATCGAACTCCGCGCCAGTACTTCGACCTACATGGCTTCGGTCTCCTGGACATACCCGCAGGACGAGCTGATCGCGATCCAGGGCCGCGCAGCGGCGGCGAACGAGGCGGCGCCTGTCGCCACCGGCATCGCGCTTCCCAACCTGTCGTTCGGCTACCGGATCTCGGGGGACAAGCCCGACTGGCGGCCGGTCCGCGCGTTCGACGACGGAGTGCGGACGTTCATCGAGTTTCCGGAAAGCGTTTCGCGTGGCGAGCTGCCGCCGGTGTTTGTGATCGGCGCCAATGGCGAGGGCGAACTGGTCAACTACCGCGTCGCCGGCCGCCACATCATCGTCGATCGGCTGTTTGCCGAAGCCGAGCTGCGGATGGGCGACCGCAAGAGTGAGCAGCGTGTAAGGATCAAGCGCGACGGACGGGAGCGGCGGCGATGAGCGAGGAACTCGAAGCGGCGCCAGCGGCCGAACCCACGCCGAAAGCAGCACTGCCCGACTTGCGGCTGCGCCCGCCGGTCCCCACCGTGATGCGCCTGTCGCGCAGAACCGTTGGGATCGCCAGCGCGGTCACCCTGGCAATGATTGGCGGCGCGTTCGGCTATGCGCTCTACGACAAGGGCCGCGACAAGCCGCCCGAACTGCTCGTCGGCGACGGCAAGACCACCGCCGACGCGCTCGCGTCCGCGCCCAAGGATTACGGCGAAGTCCCTAAGTTAGGCCCGCCGCTGCCCGGCGATCTCGGCAAGCCAATCCTAGACGCCCAGCAACAGGGCAGCGTCGCGGCCTTGCCGCCAGTGCAGCCCGCACAGCCGCCAATCTCGCCCGAAGCCAGTGCCGCTGCGCAAGCGCGCCAACTCGCGGCGCAGGAACGCGATGCGGCACGAACCAGTCGGCTGTTCCTTGCCGGAGCAAGTTCTGGCAACACGATTGGGACTGCCGGACTGGGCGTCGAGCCTGCCCTCGGATTGCCGCCTGCGGCCGCTGCGCCTGCCGAGGCACGGGCGAGCGTTTCGCCAAAGCAGGCCTTTCTGGATCGGCCCAGCGGTCGCATATCGGCCAGCGACCGGCTCGCTCCGCCGCCCGACCCGCATATCCTGCAAGCGGGTAGCATCATTCCGGCGGCCTTGATCACCGGCATCCGTTCGGACTTGCCGGGCCAGATCACCGCGCAAGTGACGCAGAATGTCTATGATAGCCCGACCGGGCGCATCCTGCTGATCCCGCAAGGTGCGCGGCTGATCGGCGATTACGATGCCGAGGTCAGCGCCGGGCAGAGCCGGGTGTTGCTCGCCTGGACCCGGCTCATCCTCCCCGATGGCCGCTCGCTCCATCTCGACCGGCAGCCTGGCGCCGATGGCCGAGGGTTCGCTGGCTTGCAAGATAGCGTAAACTTCCATTGGGGCAGTCTCGCCAAGGCCGCGTTGATTTCGACCGTGCTGGGCGTGGGTGCCGAATTGGGTTCGGGAAGCGATGACAGGCTGGTGCGCGCGCTCCGCACAGGCACTCAGGATAGCGTCAATCAAGCCGGACAGGAGATTGTGCGGCGGCAGCTCAACATTCCGCCGACGTTGACGATACGTCCGGGCTTCCCGGTGCGCGTGATCGTGACACGGGACTTGATCCTGTCGCCGGTCGGAACCACGCCATGACCCGGCTTAAGTTGGCTGATCTTGCCGACGAGAAGCCGGTTCGGGTTACGGTCGAACTCAATGCCCGCCTGCACCGCGAACTTGCGGCCTATGCGAT
>CAZKOW010000014.1:0-58634 GCA_964554455.1 uncultured Sphingopyxis sp.
CGTCACGACGGTGGTCGCCGTCCCGGCCTGGCTGGTCATGTTGACCAGCTGAAAGATGGAAAATTGACCGGTGAAGCCGCCGTTGACGACATTTTGCCGCGCCGGGCTCTGCCCGCCATAGGTGGCATTGTTCAGGAACACGCCCCCGGTCAGCGTCGTCGCGAAATTGACCGACCCCAGCCCGGATATTGTATAGCTGTTGTTGGTGCTGCCCGCGGTCCAGGCGACGCTGTCCCAGTCGTGGAGCAGGGTGCCCGCTGGACAGACCAATGTTGGCGGCGTCCCCGCCACCCGCGATCCAGCGACGGTAAAGCTGACGCTGGCATAATCATCCTCTGCATTGGGCCCGTTGTTCGGCGTCGAATCGAGGTCGACGGCAGAGGATGCCGTGATTTGTGCGACATTGGTGATGGTCGCGCCCGGGGTCGCACCGACCGTGCCGTTTATCGTCAAGGTTCGCGACGCCCCCGGTGCCAGCGTCCCGACCGACCACAGCCCTGTCCCCGGCGTGAAGGTCGATCCGCCGCCCGCTGTGTGGCTGACATAATCGAACCCAGCGGGCAGCGTGTCGGCCACCGTCACGCCATTGGCGGTCAGCGCCGACGCCGCCGCGTTGGTGACCGTCAAGGTATAGCTGATCGCGCTGCCGCTGGCCGGGGCCGCGTTGCTGACTGTCTTGGTCAGCGACAGGTCGGCAAAGCTGGCGGGTGTCTGGGTCAGATAAAGGTCGGCGCGGGCAAAGGCGCCGGTGTCCTGATTGAGCGAATCGCAAATGCTGAGCGTCCAGGTGCCCGCGCTGTTGGTGCCGTTGAACACCGCCAGGCTCGTCTGCGGGCTGAAGGTGCGTTGATAGGGCGGGCCGCTGGTCGCGCTGTCGTCCAGCGCGGTGTGGGTGGTGATGCTGGCCGCTGCCGAACTGTCGAACAGGACGTTCAGATTGTCGGGGGCCGTCGCAATATTCTGCATCAGCGTCACCGACGTGCCGCCCGGCGAAATCAGGAACAGCCGCAAATCGCCGCGATAGGTGTGCGACAGGCGCACGCCGATGTTGACGTCGCTGATCGTAAAGCTGGATGCGACGACAAAGGTGCGCAGCATCGGATTGTTGCACGGTGTCAGCGTTTCGCTGATCGGCCCGGTTGTCGTGTTGGTGAACTGGCTGGTCTGCGCCAGCGCCAAGCCGGGCCACAGCAGCACCGCAAGCGCCAGCAACAGCGCCCAGGCGGCACGCAGGCAGGGGCGCATAAAGGCCCCCGGTCCCCTTGTTCCACCGGACGAAAACGCAGGATGAACGCTATCCATCGCGCCCGTTTAGCGAAACTATGCCTAACTTCGGGTAAAGATCGCGTGGGTGAGCCCCATTCTGCGGCGAGCCGCCGTCTGCGCAGGCCCCCAATGGGGCGGCTGGCCCGGGTCAATTGACCACAGCGTCGAAAACCATCGCAAAGCTGGCGTTGGCCGCCAGTGTCGCCCGGGTGCCGGTGACGATGGCGCCAGCAATCGACATGCCGATGGGGTCGCTTTCATCGGTGCCGGTTGCATTGTCGTCTTCCACCGTTGTCGCGGTGGCACAGCTGCCCCCGGACCGCATGGTGCCGGGGATGAAGGTCACGGCGGCCGGCACCGGATCATTGGCGACAACGCCCGTGATGCTTCCCGGCCCCAGGCTGGTGACGGTGATGCAATAGCGGATGACGGCCCCCGGAATGGCCTTGGGATCGGTGGTGCCATTGTGCGGATCGCTGACCACGCTGCTGGTCTTTGCGACCGTCAGCCGGGTGTTGCGGCTGTTGGTAAAGGTGCACACAATGTTGGTGTTGCCCGTGCCAATCAACAAGCCATCATTGGGGTTGGTATCGGTGGCGCCAGTGCAGGCCAGGGTGCCGCTATAGTCGCCGACATTGGCGGCGTTCATCGTTTCGGCCAGCGTGACCGTTTCCCCAAAAACCACCGGCGTCGGGGTCGGGTCGGTATCAAGCTCGCCCGCCGCCCCGGCATCGCTGTCCAATGTATCGACCACTGTGCCGCCGCGCGACACGGTCAATGTCGCATCATCGCCGACAATTGCATTGACCCATTGTTTGCGCAGGGTCACCCGGCCATCATTGGTGGTGATGGTATAGCTGGCCGTCGACTGCGCCGCCGAACCACAGGTCGTGGTGTGGCCGATGGTGTGATTGGGACCCGTGCCGAGCGAAAGGGTGATTGTCTCATTCCCCTCCACCAGATTGTCGTCGATAATCGTCAGGCCGAGCGGGATGCTGCCATTGACATAGGTCCCTGCCGGGATGGTGACCGTGAATGTCGCGCCGCCGCCGGGGGTGGTGTAATCGGTGCCCCGCGTCGCGGTGCCGCCGGTGATGGTCATGGTCACGGTGAAGGCGGTGTTGACCTGGCCCGTGATGCGCAGCGCCGGAATATTGGCGCTGGCAATGGATTCAAGCCCGCTGCCGCTGGCGGCGGACAATTGGATGAAAGGGCGAAGAAAAAGCTGAATCCCGTCCAGAAAATTGCCCAAAGAGCCCGGATCGGTCGTGTTGAATTGAACGCGCTGCAAGCCGCTGGGCCCGGTGTAGGTCACCGACCCGCTGTTGACGTTCCACACCTGGTTCGACGTTGTCGACGTTTGGGTGGCCAGCGTCTGCAACACGGTGCCACTGCTGTTGGCGACTTGGAACCGGGCGACCTGGTTCGCGGGTCCGCCGACGCGGGCACGGTGGGCAAAGGTCCAACCCAGGGGCTCGCCATTCACCAGACAGATGTTCTGGAACAAGGTGCCGTTCACATTGGCGTTCATTTCGGCAAAGACATTGCCCTGATAGGCGGGAACGCCGTTGAAATTGCTGTCCCACAATTCAATCTCGCCGGTGGTGGAATCCCATCCGACGACCGATCCGTTGGTGATGATCTCAAAACTCGGGGCACCGGGCCCAGCCGGGTCATTCAATTCAAACGATGGGTTTTCCAGCGAGCGCAGCTGCGCCTGCGCCGTTTCTGCCGACACCAGCATCGCAGCCAGGCCCAGGCCGACCGCGCAACCAAGACCACTCCGAAGCCGCTGCATCGCGGTGCGTTTAGCGTGATCATGGTTGAAAAGCGGTAAATCCGTCGCGGTGCCGCTGGTCCTTACGAAGGGACCTGAACCCCCGTCCACAGCGCCACGGCGGCCAGCGCGGCGGTTTCGGCGCGCAGGATGCGGGGGCCCAGCGTCGCGCGGCGCACGGCGGTGTGGCCGATGATGAGCGCGCGTTCGCGGTCGGTAAAGCCGCCCTCTGGCCCGGTCAGCCAGGCGGCGGGCGGCGGCGCGGCACGGCACAAATCTGCGGCGGCCTCACCCCCCTGTTCATCAGCGAACAGCAGCGCGCGCCCTGCCGGCCAGTCGGCGAGCAGCGCGGGCAGCTTCACCGGCGGCGCAATCTCCGGCAGCGCGGTGCGCCCGCATTGCTCGGCCGCCTCCACCACAATGCTCCGCATCCGGTCCAGATTGACGCGCTCGACAATGGTGCGGTCGGTGATGACGGGCACCAGCCGCGCGGTGCCGAGCTCGGTCGCCTTTTCCACCAGCCAGTCGAGTGCGGCCTTCTTCACCGGGGCAAAGCATAGCCACAGGTCGGGCACCGCCTCGCGCGGGCGCAGCAGCCCGTCCACCGCTGCCGCCATGCCGCGCTTGCCCGCCGGGCGGCAGTGCGCCAGCCATTCGCCGCTGATGTCATCGCACAAGAGCACGGGCGCGCCGTCGCCCAGCCGCATCACCTGGCGTAGATAATGGGCCGCCGCCCCCTCCAGCTCCAGCGTCAACCCGGCGGCCAGCGGGGTGTCGATGAACAGGCGCGGGGTGCTGCGCGGCGGCCAGGCGGGGGTGGCAATCATCACGCCGTCTTAACCCGGGGACGCCATGCTGCGCCAGCCCCGCCCCAAAGCGGGACAGGACGGGACGTTTTAGGCTTTTGGTAACCTTTGGCGCGCTATCCCAGCCATCATTTTATCCGCGTGGCCGCCCCAGGGGGCAGCAGGGAGCAATTGGGTGACGCAGCAACTTCGCAATTCGGGCGCATTTTCGGCCGCTGCCAAGCGGCTGGCGCGGGACACGCGCGGCAACACCTTTTTCCTGGTCGCCGCCGCCATGTTGCCGCTGGTCGGCATTGTCGGTTCGGGCATCGACATTGGCCGCGCCTATATGGCCGACCTTCGGCTGCAACAGGCGTGCGACGCCGGGGTGCTGGCCGGTCGCCGGGTGATGACCGGTGCGACCTATTCCAACGCGAACAAGGCCGAAGCGGCCAAAATGTTCAATTTCAATTTTCAGCCCGACACCTATGGGTCGTCGAATATCACCTTCAATTCGGTGCAGGACGGCCCGTCCAACGTCAACGGCACCGCGACGGCCAAAATGCCGACGACGCTGATGAAGGTGTTTGGCCAGAATGAGTTTAACCTGTCGGTCACTTGCACGGCAAAGCTGGAGATTTCCAACGTCGACGTGATGCTGGTGCTGGACGTTACCGGGTCGATGGGATCGACCAATTCGGGCGACAGCGTGACGCGGCTTCAGGCGCTGAAGAACTCCACCATGAACTTCTTCGACACGCTGACCAGCGCGGCGGTGGGCGACGGGCGCATTCGCTTTGGCGTCGTGCCCTATAACCACAATGTCAATGTCGGCGCGCTGATCGCGGCGAAGAACCCCAATTTCCTGGCCGATGAAATCACCCTGCCGTCGCGCACGCCGGTGTATACGACGCAGTGGGGTGCGGGCACCACCACCTATGGTACCCCCTATGATGGCAATCCGTGGGTCCATGCCAGCTGGTCGAACAATGGCGGCACGATTGGCGGCAAGAACAGCACGACTTGTTCGCAAACCACGCCGCCCGCGAACACGCCGCCCGGCACGGTTGGCAACAGCAGCCAGCAGCAGACGGGCCAATATGTCGACAGCAACGGCAATCTGGTCACCACCTATAACAACAACCAGAATTACGAATATTACACCTATCGCTATGTGTGGAGCAGCAACCAGTGCCGCCGCCAGCGGCAGACGATGCGCTTTACCCGCACGACGCCGTCGACGGTGACGCAGCCGCCAGTGCAGGTGTTTTCCACCTATCGCTACGAAGACCGGGTGTTTGACGTCGCCAATGCCAAATTGGGCGGCAGCGTGACCTATGACGTCGGCGACAATGGGGCCAATCTGACCACGACGTGGAACGGCTGCATCATCGAACGCGGCACCGAACCCTTTGCCGCGAACCAGTCGCCGCCCGCGACCGCCTATGACATGGACATCGATCTTGTCCCGTCGCTGGCGAACGAAGATACGCAGTGGTGGATGCAGATGGGCTATCTGGCCTTCCCGCGAAACACCAAGGAACCCGAAACCACGACCACCGACCGCAATGGTTATTCGCACAACACCTGTCCGGTGGCGGCGATGAACCTGACGACGATGACGACGGCGGACCGGTCGAATTTCCAGACCTACATCAACTCGCTGGCCGCCGCCGGCAACACCTACCACGACGCCGGGATGACCTGGGGCGCACGGCTCTTGTCGCCGACCGGGATTTTCACGGCGGAAAACAGCACCGCCCCCAATGGTCGGCCCATCCAGCGCCACCTGATTTTCATGACCGACGGCGAAATGGTGACCAGCACCGGCAACCTGTCGTTCCAGGGCCATGAATTTACCATGGAGCGCGTGGGGTCGACCAGCAACAGCGACGGCAACAACCGCCACACCAACCGCTTCCTGCAAATTTGTCAGGCGATGAAGACGCGCAACGTCACCATCTGGACCATCGATTTCGATTCGACCCAGACACCATCGCTCGTCACCTGCGCCAGCGGTTCGGACAAGGCGTTCACGGCATCCAACGCCGCGCAGCTCAACACCCAGTTCCAGGTCATCGCGCGGCAGATTGCCCGCCTGCGGATCCATCAGTGATCGGGCGATTGCGCCCCTTGCTGGCTCGGCTGCTCGGCGACACGCGCGCTGCGGCATTGACCGAATTTGCCATTACCGCGCCGGTGTTCCTGCTGGCGTTGATGGGCATTTTCGATTTTTCGATGCAGCTTTATGCCAAATCGGTGCTGTCGGGCGCGGTCAACCGGTCGGCGCGCGATTCGGCGTTGGAATTGAACGGGGCCAACGCCGCCACCCTGGACGCGCAGGTGACGGCCCAAGTGCGCACCGTGTTCCAGGGCGCAACCATGAGCTACAGCCGCCGCGCCTATGACAGTTTCGACGATGTCGACAAACCCGAACAGCTGACCGACAGCAACGGCAACGGCGTGCGCGATCCGGGCGAATGTTTCGTCGACACCAACGGCAATGGCAGCTGGGACACGCTGCGCGGGACCAGCGGGCAAGGGACCGGGGACGAGGTGGTGCTCTATACCGCCACCATGTCGATCGAACGGCTGTTCCCGGCGTGGAAAATGCTGGGCCAGCCGCAAGTATCGACCATCCGGGCGACCACCGTGCTGCGCAACCAGCCCTTTGCCCAGAATGTCATCACGCGGCAGACGATATGCACATGACCCCCGCCCCCCGCCTCTACCGGTTGCGCCGCCTGTTCGGCCGTGGGTCGGACACGCGCGGCGTTGCGCTCATCGAAATGGCCTATACGCTGCCGATCCTGATCCTGGTCGGCTTTGGCGGGCTGGAGATTGCCAATCTGACGCTGGCCAACACGCGGATCAGCCAGATTGCGCTGACCACCGCCGACAATGCCGCGCGCATTTCATCGGGCACCAATCTCGCCGTGCCCGAAGTGCGCGAGATTGACATCAACGAAGTGTTCACCGGCGCGCAGTTGCAAAGCGGCGACCTCAACATCCAGGCGCATGGCCGCATCATCCTGTCCAGCCTGCAAATGAATGCGCAGGGCGGCCAGACCATCCAGTGGCAACGCTGTTTCGGCAACCGCCCGGGCAGCCCGTCCAGCTTTGGCGTGGCTGGGGTCGGCGCGACCGGCACCGGCTTTCCCGGCATGGGCCCCCCGGGCCGCCAGGTGACGGCAGCGGCGGGCAGCGCGGTGATGTTTGTCGAGATTGTCTATACCTATCAGCCGCTGCTCTATGGCGCATGGTTGGGCCCCCAGGTCATCCGCTCCACCGCTGCCTTCACGGTGCGCGAACCCCGCAGCCTGAGCAACCCCACCAATCCGGCCCCGGCGGCGACCGTTTCGAGCTGCTGATTTTGCGCTTGCATTTGGCCCTCGGCCAGTGCCAGCGCGGGGCATGGTAACTGCCGCCCCGCCACCAGACAGCCAGCATCGCGGATGGATTGCGGCCATGCCTGCCGCCGTTCGGTCCTATGCGCTGCTTGCCCGCTTTGACCGGCCCATCGGGTGGTGGCTGCTGTTCTGGCCCTGCGCCTTTGGCGTCGCGCTGGCGGGCGGATTGCCCGAACGGTGGGACCTGCTCTTGTGGTTGTTGCTGGGCGCCATCGCGATGCGCGGGGCGGGGTGCGTCTATAATGACATCATCGACCGCGACCTCGATGCCCGCGTCGCGCGCACGGCCACCCGCCCGATTGCCAGCGGCGCAGTCTCCCGCCGCGCGGCGACGCTGTGGATGCTGGCGCTGTGCCTGGTGGGGCTGCTGACGCTGTGGCAATTGCCGCCGCTGGCCCAGCTGGTGGCGCTGGCGAGCCTGGTCCCCGTGGCGCTCTATCCCTTTATGAAGCGGATTACCTGGTGGCCACAGGCGTGGCTGGGGCTGGTGTTCAGCTGGGGCGCGATGGTCGGCTGGTTCGCGATCGCAGGCGGCGGCGGGATGACGCTAGTCTGGCTGTATCTTGGCACCATCGCCTGGGTTGTGGGCTATGACACCATCTATGCTTTGCAGGATGTGGAGGATGACGCACTGGTCGGCATCCGGTCGAGCGCGCGCGCGCTGGGCGGACAGGTGCGCGGCGGGGTTGGGCTTTGCTATGCTGCGGCGCTGGGGTGCTGGGCGCTGGCTCTGTGGCAGGTGCGCCCCGACCCGCTGGTGCTGATTGCGTTGCTGCCTGCCGCCATCCAGCTGACCGGCCAGCTGGTCACGCTCGACCCCGAAAGCGGCGACGATGCCCTGGCCAAATTTCGCAGCAACCGCTTTGCCGGCCTGCTCATCTTTGCCGCGATGCTGGTGGTCGGGCGTTCGGCCTGATTTGGTTGTTTCGGCAAGACTGACGCAGCGCCCCCACACGAAAAAGGGGCGGAACCCGTTTGGATTCCGCCCCAGATCGTCAGCCGGGAGGCTGGGGATGTTGGCTTAACGCGCCGCCAGGCGGGCGTCGGTCGGGGCCACTTCGGCAACTCCGGCAACCTTCAGCGCGGCGCGGAACTGCTTGGCAGCGGCGCGCTCGTTACCGGCTTCGCACAGCTTCACGCCCGTGGCGATGTGACGGCTGACCGAGGCCTGCTTCTTGGCATCGGCGCTGGCAGCAGCGGTGCGGGCCTGTTCGACCAGACCGGCGCAGCGGTAATCGGCGGACGCGCCCTGGGCCTGGGCGGGGGTGGCAGTGGCCATCAGGCCAGTGAAAGCCAGCGCAACGGCACCGACAAGCGCGAAGGCCGAAGACAGGTGGGCGGCGGGGGAGAGGGGAGAGCGGGTCATATGATTTTCCTTTCGGTCATTGACACAGGTGTTAGTTGCTGTGTGAAACCGATATAGTCGCTCTTGTGCGACGCAACAATGGTGTATAATCTGAACAGGCCATGAAGCAGGATTTAACAATCCCCCACGGAACCCTGGACGGTATCGAAGCGTTCCTGCGTGTTGCCGCCCGCAAAAGCTTTTCGGCTGCTGCGCTCGACCTCGGCGTCTCCCCCTCTGCCATCAGCCAGTCGATCAAGTCGCTGGAGGCACGCGTGGGCGCGCCCTTGTTCATGCGCACCACCCGCAGCGTCAGCCTGACCCAGGCCGGGGAGATGTTCCACGCGCGCGCCGCGCCCGCCTATGCCGGGCTGACCGACGCCTATGAGGCGGCGCGCAATCTGGGCGGGCGGGCGGCAGGGCGGCTGCGCATCAATTTGATGCGCGGGGCCATCCACCCGCTGTTTGCACCGATATTGGCGGGCTTTTGCGACGAATATCCCGACATTGAGCTGGAAATTTTCGCCGATGATTCGCTGTCCGACCTGATCGCGGGCGGCTTTGACGCGGGCGTGCGGATGGGCGAAATGCTGGAGGCGGACATGATCGCGGTGCGCCTGTCGTCCGCCTTCCGCTTTGTCGTCGTCGGCACCCCCGATTATTTCGCGCGCCATGGCCGCCCCGAAAAAGTGGCCGATCTGGCGCAGCATCGCTGCATCCGGCTGCGCCTGTCGAGCGGCGGGATGATGCCCTGGACCTTTCAGGTGGGCAATCGCGAGGAGGAAGCACAGGTCAGCGGCCCGGTCATCGTCAATGATTTTTCGGCGCTGATGGTCGCGATCCGCACCGGCGTGGCGCTGGGCATGATTGCCGAACCCGTGGCGGAGGCCGAAATAGAGGCCGGCAATCTGGAAATCGCGCTCAGTGAATTTGCGCCAAGCAGCGCCGGGCTGTTCCTCTATTACCCCAGCCGCAAGCAAGTGATGCCCAAATTGCGCGCCTTCATCGATTATGCCCGCGACCATCTGCCCGCGCATTTGCGCAGCTGAGCGCGGGGCCAAAGACCGCCGTCATTGCGAGTGTAGCGAAGCAATCCAGGGCAGTTCACGCCATGCTGGATTGCTTCGCCTTGCTCGCAATGACAAAGGACCGATGCGAAACGGCCAATCCGGTCAATTGGCTGGCTTGGTCACGTCCACCTTTTCCACCCATTCGGGGAAAAAGCTGGGTTCGCGCGCGGACCAGCCGGGTGCCGTCGCTGCGGCCTCGCTGATCGACTGGAGCAGCGTCCGGCGCCGGTCGGGGTGCAAATGGGGCAGCGCCGCCGCCGCGCAAAAGGCCCCGGGCAGCCAGGGCCGCGCGGTCGCGCCGAGCAGGCGTTCATACAGGAAGCGATAGGCCGGAAAGGTCGGCAGCCGGTCCTGCCCCAGGTCAAAGGCCGACATGGCAACCAAGGGCGCCATGAAATGTTCGAGCGCGTCGAGCCCGCTGTCGTCGGGAATTTGCGCGCGAATGTCGGGGAGGCGCGAATAGACGCGCGCCTGCACGCGTATGGCGGTTTCCTCCACCATGTCGCGCGACCAGCGCGCCACCGCGTCGTCGCGTTCCAGCCCGATGTCGAGCGAGCGGCGGATATAACGCTGCGTCGCCGCCGGAAAGCTGGCGAATTCCTTAAGCTCGGCGATGGCCAGATCGCCCAGATATGGCCCAGACCGCGATGCCATGACAGTGGCTCCCGCATGCGGCCCCGGTCAGGACAATCCCCCGGATGCCCGCATGACCCGCAAGCTGGCACAATAATGGTTAGCGCGCGGTTAACCCTGGTTCGGGCCCCCGTTCAGAATTGCCAGCCGGGCGCAGTCGGCCTAAACGGCGGCGCATAACGACAACCGATATGCAGGACTTTCATGGCAGCCACCCCAACGCCGGTCATTGCGGCCACCGGCCTGTTCACCCCCGCCGACATCATCACCAATGATGAACTGGTCGACAGTTTCAACGCCTACGTCGCGCGCCACAATGCGCTTTACCCCGACGCCGAACCCTTGCTCCCCAGCTCCGTCGAGTTTGTGGAAAAGGCGAGCGGGATCAAGGCGCGGCATGTGATGGACAAGCGCGCCATCGTCGATCCGGCGATCATGGAGCCGCGCTATGCCGAGCGGCCCAACGACCAGATGTCCATGATGGCGGAAATTGGCGTGGCGGCGTGCCGCGACGCGCTGGACCGGGCCGGGCGCGATATCGCCGATGTCGATGCGGTGCTGTGCGCGGCATCGAACATGCAGCGCGCCTATCCGGCGATGGCGGTCGAAATCCAGCACGAACTGGGCATGACGCGCGGCTTTGGGTTTGACATGAATGTCGCCTGTTCATCGGCGACCTTCGCCATCCAGACGGCGGCGGACTATATCCGCAGCGGTAATGCGCGCAGCGTGCTGGTGGTCAATCCCGAAATCACATCCGGCCACCTCAACTGGCGCGACCGCGACAGCCATTTCATCTTTGGCGATGTCGCCACCGCCGTCCTGGTCGAGGCGCAGGACATGGCCCCGGCGCAGCATTGGGCGATCCTGGGCACCCGGCTGAAAACCCAATTCAGCAACAATATCCGCAACAATTTCGGTTTCCTGAACCGCGCTGAGGGCAAGGGGCCGGTGGACCAGAGCGGCCCGCGCACCGACAAGCTGTTCGTGCAAGAGGGGCGCAAGGTGTTCAAGGAGGTGGTGCCGATGGTCGCGCAGATGATCGTCGATCATGCCGCTGACCTGGGCCTTGCCGGCGGCGACCTGCGCCGCTTGTGGCTGCACCAGGCCAATACCGGCATGAACCGCCTGATCGCGCAGCGCGTGCTGGGCCATGAAGCGAGCGAGGATGAAAGCCCGACGGTGCTCGACACCTATGCCAACACCTCTAGCGCCGGGTCGATCATCGCCTTTCACAAACACAATGCCGATTTGAAATCAGGCGACACCGGCCTCATTTGTTCGTTCGGCGCGGGCTATAGCGCGGGCAGTGTGTTCGTCAGGAAGGTTTAGACCCAGACCCCAACGTCTCGTCGTCCTGAACTTGTTTCAGGACAGCAAGCCAGCAGTAGCCCGTTGTCCTGAAACAAGTTCAGGACGACGATCAATGGTTTAGGGGGTCAACCGCGCTAAGGCACAAAAGTCGTGAACAGATAAATTGCAAACAGTATGAGGTGCATCACCCCCTGCAGCACCGTGGTGCGGCCATTGGCCAGCGTCTGCGACGCGACGATCAGCGACAGGAACAGCAGCACCGACGATTTGGGATCCAGCCCCAGCACCAGCGGCATGTCGCCCGCAATCGACAGGACGGCGACCGCCGGGATGGTCAGGCCAATGGTCGCCAGCGCCGATCCAAGCGCGAGGTTCAGGCTGGTCTGCAACCGGTTGGCGCGCGCGGCACGGACCGCCGCCAGCCCCTCGGGCGACAGCACCAGCGCGGCGATAATCACCCCCAGCACCGCCGCGGGCGCCCCGGCAGCCGCCAGCGCCGCCGCGATCACCGGCGACAGATTTTTCGCCAGCACCACCACCGCCACCAGACAGGCCAGCAGCAACCCCAGCGACAGCCAGCTGCGCGCGGCCGTCGGCGGGTCGGCGTGAATTTCGGGTTCATCCTCATCATCGCCTTCGGGCAGGAAATAGTCGCGGTGGCGCACCGTCTGAACCAGCGCAAAGGTGGCATAGAGCAACAGCGACACAGCGGCGACGAACGCCAGCTGCGTCGTCGAATAGCGCGGGCCCGGCACGCTGGAGGTATAGTTGGGCAGCACCAGCGTCACCACCGTCAGCACGGTCAGCGTCGCCAGCGCCGCCCCGATGCCCGTGCGCTGGAACCGCTGTTCCCGGTGTCGCGCCGCGCCCACCAGCAGGCACAGCCCCATGATCAGATTGACGATCACCATCACCGCCGCAAACACCGTGTCGCGCGCCAGCGCGGCGGTTTTTTCGGGCTCTGCTTGCATCAGCGTCAGGATCAGCCCGACCTCGATAATCGTCACGGCGAGCGCCAGGACCAATGTGCCAAAGGGTTCGCCAACCCGGTGCGCGATGACTTCGGCATGGTGCACGGCGCTGACCACCATCACGCCCAGCACCCCCACCGCGACCAGTGTCGGCAGCCCGGCACTGGCCGACACCAGCGCCAGGAAAAAGCCAAGGACAGGCAGAATGTCGGCGGTGCGCAGTTTGGCCATGGGGCCCGCATAACATGGTTCAGGCGATATTGCGCCCGCCAATTGCTGCGTCAGCCAGCCGATCGCACGGGCCAGCCCGCATCGCTCAGCGCGCGGCGCGCGTCGGCAATGGTCGCTTCGCCGAAATGAAAGATGCTGGCGGCGAGCACCGCGCTCGCCCCGCCCTGCGCCACGCCGTCGACCAGATGCGCGAGTGACCCTACCCCGCCGCTGGCGATGACGGGCACTGGCACGGCATCGGCAATGGCGCGCGTCAGCGCCAGATCATAGCCATCGCGCGTCCCGTCGCGGTCCATGCTGGTGACCAGCAATTCGCCCGCGCCCAGTTCGGCGAGCCGCACCGCGTGGGCCAGCGCGTCGATGCCCGTTGGCTTGCGGCCACCATGGGTGAAGATTTCCCATCCTTCGACAAGCTCAGGACGAGCGGGATTTCGTCTGGCTCGCGCGTCGATGCTGCCGACCGCGCACTGGCTGCCAAAGCGGTCGGCGATGTCGGCGACCAGCTCGGGCCGCGCCACTGCCGCCGAATTGACCGCCACCTTGTCCGCCCCGGCAAGCAGCAGCGCGCGCGCGTCATCGGCGCTGCGTACCCCGCCGCCGACGGTCAGCGGCATGAAGCACACCTCTGCCGTGCGCGCGACCATGTCGAGCAGCGTCCCGCGCCCTTCATGGCTGGCGGAAATGTCCAGAAAGCACAGCTCGTCCGCCCCCGCCGCATCATAGGCCCGCGCCGCCTCCACCGGATCGCCAGCATCGCGCAGATTGACGAAATTGACCCCCTTCACCACGCGCCCATCGGCGACGTCGAGACAGGGGATGATCCGGACACGGACGGTCATGCCACGCCCATCCGTGCCAAATTACCCCGCCTGCCCTGAGCTTGTCGAAGGGCTGTCCTTTCCCTTTGCACAGCAGAAAGGAAGGACAGCCCTTCGACAAGCTCAGGGCGGACGGCGCGGGGATATAAGGCGCTCACAATAGCTTGCCCGCCGCAATTGCCTGGGCCAGATCAAGCCGCCCGTCATAGAGCGCCCGGCCCGTAATCACGCCTTCGATCCCGGCGGCCACATGCGGGCGCAGCGCGTGGATGTCGGCGATATCGGCCACCCCGCCGCTGGCGATGACCGGGATGTCCACCGCCTGCGCCAGCGCGACGGTGGCGGGAACATTGCACCCTTTCAGCAGGCCGTCGCGCCCGACGTCGGTGAACAGCAGCGCGGCGACCCCCGCATCCTCGAACCGCCGCGCCAGATCTTCGGCGCGCACGTCGGACACATCGGCCCAGCCATCGGTGGCGATCAGGCCGTCGCGGGCATCGACCCCGACGACAATCCGCCCGGGCAGGTCGCGCGCGACGCTGCGCACAAAATCCGGGTCCTTCAGCGCCGCCGTGCCAATGATGACGCGCACGGCACCCAGCGCCAGCCAGCGATCCACCTGCGCCCGCCCGCGAATGCCGCCGCCCACCTGAACCCGGCCCGGAAAGGCCGCGACAATCCGTTCGACCGCCGCGCCATTGACGCTTTGCCCGGCAAAGGCCCCGTCAAGGTCCACAACATGCAACCACTCGGCCCCCGCGTCGGCAAAGGCCTGCGCCTGCGCCACGGGATCATCGCCATAGATGGTCGCGCGCGCCATATCGCCTTCGGCCAGGCGGACGACCTGGCCGCCCTTCAGGTCGATGGCGGGAAAGACGATCAAGGGTTCCATGCAAGGAAGCTTTCAAGGCAGGCGATACCATAGGCTTGGCTTTTTTCGGGGTGGAATTGCACCCCCATCACATTGGCGCGCCCGACCGCCGCGACAAAGGGTCCGCCATGGTCGCTCATGGCCAGCACATCATCCGCCGCCGCATCCGCAAAATGATAGCTGTGCAGATAATAGGCCTCCCCTGCCGTCAGCACCGGGTGGGCGCGCGCGGGGACGACATCATTCCACCCCATGTGCGGAATGCGCAGGGCGGGGGCGGGGGTAAAGGCGCGCACCGTCCCGCCAATCCACCCCAGCCCCGGGTGGCGGCCATGTTCCTCGCCCGCATCGGCGAGCAGCTGCATGCCGACGCAAATGCCCAGAAACGGCGCGCCCGCGCCGCGCACCCGCTGCTCCAGCGCTGCGACCATGCCGTCGATGGCGGTCAGCCCCGCCATGCAGGCGGCAAAGGCCCCGACGCCGGGCAGGACAATGCGATCGGCGCGCGCGACCACGTCGGGGTCCGCCGTCACGGCAACGGCGTCCGCCCCGGCCACGCGCAGCGCATTGGCCACCGAGCGCAAATTGCCCGCGCCATAATCGATCAGCGCCAGCGTCACGCCGCTGCGCTGCAAAAATAGGGAAAGTCCCTATTTTTTCGGTCGGTCACAAAACCCCCTTGGTGCTGGGGATGGCATCGCCCTTGCGCGGGTCAATCGCCACGGCCTGGCGCAGCGCCCGGGCCAGCGCCTTGAACCCGCTTTCGGCAATATGATGGTTGTTTTCGCCATAGAGCGTCTCAAGGTGCAGCGTGATGCCCGCCGTCTGCGCGAAGCTGGCATACCAGTGCGAAAACAGCTCGGTATCCATCTCGCCCAATCGCGGCTGCGAAAAGCCCGATTTCCAGACGCAATAGGGCCGCCCCGAAATGTCGAGCGCCACGCGGGTCAGCGTTTCGTCCATCGGCGCATGCGCCTCGCCATAGCGGGCGATGCCGCGTTTGTCGCCCAGCGCGCTGGCCAGCGCCTCGCCCAGCGCCAGCGCGCTGTCCTCCACCGTATGATGCTGGTCCACATGCAGGTCGCCGCGCACCGTCAGGCGGATGTCGATCAGCGAGTGGCGCGACAATTGTTCGATCATATGGTCCAGAAAGCCGATGCCGGTCGACACGGCATATTCGCCGGTGCCGTCCAGATTGATCGCGACGGCGATTTCGGTTTCCTTGGTATTGCGGCTGATGGTGGCGGTGCGCATGACGCGCCCTTATGCGCGCGCACCGCCGCTTGGCAAGCGGACAGCGCACCGCGGGGGCGGCATTCTGGTCGATTGCGGCAGTGATCGCGGTGCGCCAAAACCTTGAACCAATCCGCATGTCGTCGTCCTGAACTTGTTTCAGGACAACGCGCCACCTTTGGCTTCGTTATCCTGAAACAAGTTGGCGCTTATCCCTTACGCATCCGTAGTTCGTCATTGCGAGCGAAGCGAAGCAATCCAGCGTGGCGTAAACCGCTCTGGATTGCTTCGCTACGCTCGCAATGACGGGGGATTTATCGGTCTACGGATGCGAGCGGGATAAAAGCCAAACAAGTTCAGGATGACGAAGGAGCATCGTGACAAAGGAGCATGGTTTGCCGCGCCGCTCGCCAACCGGCGGCCGCTCCATTCTGACCCCGCAGCGCCGTTGCGTCGCGGCGCGGGGGGTGACACACAGCGGGCCATGACCAATATCGCTCAGCCCGACCCCGCCCGCTTCACGCGCCCGCATCGCCCGGCGCTCGCCTATCGCCACGGCCCGGGGCGGGGGCCGACCATCGTCTTTCTGCCCGGTTACATGTCCGACATGGCGGGGGGCAAGGCAAGCGCGGTGGCCGCCGCTGCCGCGTCGCGCGGCCAGGCGTGGCTGCTGCTCGACTATGCCGGATGCGGGCTGAGCGATGGCCGCTTTGCCGACCAGACGTTGATCGACTGGCGCAATGACGTGCTGGATCTGGTGGCCGCCAAAACCGATGGCCCGGTGCTGCTGGTCGGCAGTTCGATGGGCGGCTGGCTGATGCTGCTGGTCGCGCTTGCCCTGCCGCCCGAGCGCGTGGCCGGGCTGGTCGGCATCGCCGCCGCGCCCGATTTCACCGATTGGGGGTTTAGCGACGCGGACAAGGCGATCCTTCAGGCGGAGGGGCAGCTGCTGGAGGATACGCCCTATTCCGACCAGCCCTATGTCACCACCCGCGCCTTTTGGGACAGCGGCCAGGCGCACCGCTTATTGGGTGCGCCCATCCCGCTCACCTGCCCCGTCCATCTGCTCCACGGCCAGCGCGACGATGATGTGCCCTTTGCCATTAGCCTGCAGCTGGCCGCCGCGCTGGCCAGCGATGCGGTCACCATCAGCTTGATCAAGGACGGCGACCACCGGCTGTCGCGGCCCCAGGACATCGGCTTGCTGCTGGCCGCGGTCGCTGGCATGGGGCGCTGACCACAGCAAAGGGGGCATATATGCCGCGCGCCGATTTCAAATTCGCCCAAGTGAAACGCGTCCGCTATGCCGAAATTGACGCGCAGGCGGTGGTGTTCAACAGCCGCTATCTCGAATATTTCGACATTGGCATCACCGAATATTGGCGCGCGGTGGGCATGTATGATGGCGAGCAAAAGCACGCCGAATTTCACGTCGCCCGTGCCGAAGTGGACTATAAGGCCCCCATATTGCTGGACGAAGAAATTGATATCTGCGTGCGGTGCAGCCGCATCGGGCGCAGTTCGATGACCTTTCTGTTTGAACTCCATGGCGCCGGACGCGACGATCTGCGCGCGACCGGCACGGAAATTTCGGTCCACGTCAGCGAAGCGCGCGGCCCCAGCACCCCGGTGCCCGACGCCGTGGTCGCGATGTTCGAGGCTTATGAGGGCCGAAAACTGCGCGATTGATGCGCCCACCCCGCCGCCAACACTTCCCCGTCACCCAGGGCTTGACCCGGGGACTAGCTATACGGCCGTCAGCCAGAAAAGCTGGACCCCGGCGCTGGGGCCGGGGTGACGAAGGGAAGAGCGAAGCGGGCATCATGGCGCCTGCCCTTGCCCAAATTTCAGGCACGGTTTCGGTGGCATTGCCCAATAAAGCGGCAACGCGCTGCGCGGCTGAGGATATTCCTTTGCTTTCCCCGCGATTCGCCAATTGGCACGGCTCTTGATTGGTGCAATGCCGACGAATGACGGTTCGACTCGGCCCGACCGGCGGACTTAGGTCCGACCGGCCAGCGGCGCAGGCGGGCCGCCGACAGTCAGCATAAGGGACAGGTGCGTGAAGAAAATCGAGGCGATCATCAAACCCTTCAAGCTCGACGAGGTGAAGGAGGCGCTGCACGATGTCGGCGTATCCGGCATCACCGTCACCGAAGCCAAGGGGTTCGGGCGGCAAAAGGGCCATACCGAATTGTATCGCGGCGCCGAATATGTCGTCGATTTCCTGCCCAAGGTGAAGCTTGAGGTGGTGGTGGACGATGCGCTGGCCGAACGGGTGGTGGAGGCGATTGCCAACGCCGCCCAGACCGGGCGGATCGGCGATGGCAAGATTTTCGTCATTCCCGTCGAATCGGTGCTGCGCATCCGCACCGGCGAACGCGACGCGGACGCGCTCTGACCCCGACCCCAAGGCAACAGTCAAAAATCAACGCAGCAAAGGAAGACAGCATCATGGCCACCACCCCCAAGGATATCGTCAAGCGGATCAAGGACAATGACATTGAATGGGTGGACCTGCGTTTCACCGACCCCAAGGGCAAGTGGCAGCATCTGACCATGTGCGCGGGCGTGATTGACGAAGACGCGCTGGAAGACGGCCTGATGTTCGACGGATCGTCGATCGAGGGGTGGAAGGCGATCAACGAAAGCGACATGATCCTGAAGCCCGACCTGGACGCCGTTTACGACGATCCGTTCAGCGCGACGCCGATGATGGTCATTTTCTGTGATATCGTCGAACCGTCGACCGGCGAAGGCTATACCCGCGATCCGCGCACCACGGCCAAGCGCGCCGAGGCCTATCTGGCTTCCACCAAGATCGGTGACACCGTCTATGTCGGGCCCGAGGCCGAATTTTTCATGTTCGACGACGTCCGCTTTGAAACCGGTTACAACAAATCGGGTTTCGAAATCGACGATATCGAGCTGCCGACCAACACGGGCCGCAGCTATGAAGGCGGCAATCTGGGCCATCGCCCGCGCGCCAAGGGTGGTTATTTCCCCGTCGCGCCTGTGGACAGCGCCGTCGATATCCGCGCCGAAATGGTGTCGACCATGCTGGAAATGGGCCTGCCCTGCGACAAGCATCACCATGAGGTCGCCGCCGCGCAGCATGAATTGGGCCTGACCTTTGGCACGCTGACGCAGACCGCCGACCGGATGCAGATTTACAAATATGTCGTGCACCAGGTCGCCCATGCCTATGGCAAGACCGCAACTTTCATGCCCAAGCCGATCAAGGAAGATAATGGCAGCGGCATGCACACCCACATTTCCATCTGGGAAAAGGGCAAGCCGCTGTTCGCGGGCAATGGCTATGCGGGCCTTTCCGACATGTGCCTCTATTTCATCGGCGGCGTCATCAAGCATGCCAAGGCATTGAACGCCTTCACCAACCCCACCACCAACAGCTACAAGCGGCTGGTGCCGGGTTTTGAAGCGCCGGTGCTGCTCGCCTATTCGTCGCGCAACCGGTCGGCCAGCTGCCGCATCCCCTATGGCGCAGGGGCCAAGGCCAAGCGGGTGGAGTTCCGCTTCCCCGACGCGATGGCCAACCCCTATCTGTGCTATGCCGCGCTGCTGATGGCGGGGCTGGATGGCATCACCAACAAAATCCATCCGGGCGAGGCGATGGACAAGAATCTTTATGACCTGCCGCCCGAAGAGCTGAAGGAAGTGCCGACCGTGTGCGGTTCCTTGCGCGAGGCGCTCGACAATCTGGCCGCCGACCATGACTTCCTCTTGAAGGGCGACGTGTTCACCAAGGACCAGATAGAGGCCTATATCGAGCTGAAATGGGGCGAGGTGTATCGCTTTGAACAGACGCCGAGCCCGGTCGAGTTTGACATGTATTACAGCGCCTGAGGCACGCCGCGCTGATCAACGGGGCAACCCAAAGGAAAGGACCGGGAGCGATCCCGGTCCTTTTTTTCTGTGCGAATGGCCTTGCGGACGTCACATAAATGTGGCTGTCTGTCGCCCTCGGACATTGGCAGGGGGATGAAGATGAAACGAGTCTTTTTACTGGCTTTCCTGGTGCTGCCCCTGCTCCTGTTCAGCACGGCGCAAGTTGAGGCCAAGAGCAAGGATTGTAAAAAGGGCGACACCGGCAAGGTGATTGGCGCAGTGGTCGGCGGCGTACTGGGCGGATTGCTGGGCCGGAAAATCGACGGCGGCAACAATCGCACCGCCGGGACGATCGTTGGCACGGTGATCGGCGGGCTGGCCGGTTCGGCGCTGGGCAAATCGCTCGACAAGTGTGAGCGGGAAAAGCTGGACGATGCCACCAACGAAGCGCTCAACGACACCAGCGCCAAGGGCGCGAGCAAGCCCGTGACCTGGACCAGCGACACGCGGGAGGGCGTGCATGGGTCGGTGACGGCGGGTGCCCCGGCAAAGCTTGCCGATGGCCGCGAATGCCGGACCACGACGCGCGTTGCCTATATCAACGGTGAAGAGGTGATTGAACAGCCGCGCCTGTGCCGCCAGCCGCCCAACACACAGTGGACCGTCGCCTGACATGCCCTATGTGCGCGCCGCCGCGCTCGTCGCGGCGCTGGTGGCCACCCTTGGTGATGCGGCGGCCAAGTCGAATTATTGCCTGACCGCGGACCCGCCGCCCACCTATGTGACGGCGGGGTATCAGGGGGATATGGGCTATCGCCTGCACCAAGCGGGTGACCAGCGCATCCTGATTGCCGAAGGCGGCATCCGGGCGGGCGAATCGGGCCGGCTGGCCAGCGCAATTGCCGCTTATGCACCGGTCAGCGAAATCTGGTTCAATTCGCCCGGCGGCGATGCCAACGAAGGCCCGTTGATGGGCCGGGTGGTGCGCAAACAGAATTTGGCGGTGCGCATCCCCAATAATTTCAGCTGCGCCAGCGCCTGCACCTATGCCTTTCTGGGCGGGGTGGTGCGCAGCATCGACCCCGGCGGCTCTTATGGCATCCACATGTTCACTGGCTATGGCAATAATCCCCAGCAATATGTGTCCTTGATGACCGCCTTTGTCGGCGTGGCGGCCAAGCGGCAGGAGCTGTTGAAGGCCGGGAACAAGCTGGGCGCGGTCGACAATTGGACCATGGGTCAGATTAAGGGGTTTCTGCGCGATATTGAACAACGATCGGCCGTCCGGGCGTCGGCGCAGGCCAAATTTCTGGTCGAAATGTCCGCCTCGCTGGAGTTTATGACCGATGTGTTCGGGACCGAGGCCGACGGCATGTGTTTCCTGAACGCCGCTGGCCTCCGCCGCTATAATGTCACCAATGTGATGTGACCTTCCCGTCACGGGGCGGCGGAAAATTTCCCGTCGAACCGCTGGCCGGTGCGGGTTTCCTGAACCACTTTGCCGGTAAAGCCCCGGTCGCTGCATTCGCCCGCCACCGTCAGGCTGCCGTCGGCAGAGGCAAGGCGGCATGTCCCGCCTTGCTGCGTCCCGGAAATGGCAGTGGACATATAGCTGCCATCGGTCCGCACCGACCCCTGCACCGCATTGCCGGTGACGCGCAGGAACAGCTCGATGGTCCCGTTCACCGGCGTGGTGGTGCCCCCGCTTCTCAAGAGCTGGTCAAGCGTCAGGCGGCGCGGCTGCCGCCCGGGTTGAAAGCGGCTGCCCTGATACGTGCCGCGAAAGGTGATGGCGGCGGACGGCGGAAAGGATGCGCGGGGCAATTCGGTGCCGCCCACCCGCACGCGTTGACCATCGGCATTGCGGCACGTCCGCACCACCGCCTCGCGCCCATCGGCCGTGCGCACCACCGTGGTCTGGCAATCGGTCATCCCCGGCGGCGGATCGTCCGGGGTCTGCCCCGCCGCTTTGCCGACGGCCAAGCCTGCCAAGGCAATTGTCGCTAGGAGCCGGACGCTGTTCCGCATAGAGGGGAGGCTAAGCCTGGAACCGGGGCAGTTCAAGCGCGTTCGTGCTGTTCGGCGGTGCGGCCCACACCAGCGGGCCCCGGGCGCGACAAAGGAGCTTCACGCGATGACCACCTTCATGCTCATCCTGGGCGGCCTTGTCCTGCTGGGCCTGGGCGGCGAATTGCTGGTGCGCGGGGCGGTCGGCTTTGCCCGCATCCTGCGCATTTCGCCGCTGCTCGCCGGGCTGACCATCGTCGGGTTCGGCACGTCAACGCCCGAGCTGACCACCAGTCTGTTCGCTGCGTTCGAAGGATCGCCGGGCATCGCCATCGGCAATGTGCTCGGGTCAAACATTGCGAACATCTTGCTGATCCTGGGCTTTTCGGCGCTGGTCATGCCCCTGCCCGTCAATCCCGCCTCGTTCCGCCGCGATTCGATTGCGCTGTTCGGGTCCGCCGTGCTGGGCGCGGGCGCGGTCATGCTGGGGCATATCAGCGCATTGATGGGTGCGGTGCTGGTGCTGGTGCTGATCGGCTATATCTATTGGGCCTATCGGTCCGAACGCCAGGCCGACGATGACGAGGCGCACCGACACGAGGCGGAGACCGCCGACGCCGCGCCCGCCACCGCCAACGCACTGGCGCTGGGCGCGATGGTGGTCGCGGGGCTCGCCGCCGCCATTTACGGCGCGCGGTTGCTGGTTGACGGCGCGGTGGTCCTCGCGACCGACATGGGCGTCAGCGAAAGCGTCATCGGCCTGACGGTCGTCGCGGTCGGCACCTCGCTGCCCGAACTCATCGCCTGCCTGGTCGCCGTTTATCGCAAGCATCCCGATGTCGCGCTGGGCAACATCGTCGGGTCCAACATCTATAACATTTTGGGCATTTTGGGATTGACGGCGATTGTCCACCCGCTGGACGTGCCCGCCGATCTGGCGCGCGTCGATGTGCTGGTGATGCTGGGCGTGACCGCGCTGTTGCTCGTCCAGCTGCGGCGCGGCTGGAGCATGTCGCGCGCGGAGGGCGGCCTGCTGCTCGCTCTTTATGTCGGCTATACGGCAATGCTGATGGCCCGGTGAAGGGGCGCGCTATTTTGCGCCCGTCATCGCCGAACCAATGCGCAAATAGCGTTGGATCACCTCGCGGTGGTGGCCGGGGCTGTCGCCGGCGCAGGCAAAGGTCAGTTGCCCGACCGGCGAAGGCATCATCACCCACGTCGCGCGCGTGCCATTGGGGTGGCGCGAATCCCAGGCGAGCAGCTTGAACGGCGCCGCCGCGCGTTGCCCGGGCGCGTCGAGCACCAGCGTTTCGCGATGTTCAATATTGAACCCCGCCGTCGTCACCAATACGTCAAACGGTGCGTAAAGCGTTTCGATTTCGGCCTGAATCTGGCTCACCGGAAATTTGGCAAAGCTTGTATCGGGAACCCGAACGGCAAAACAGGTGGTCGGCAATGTCCCCGCCGTAAATTCAAATTTGCGCATCGTGCCGTCGATGCTGGTCGTGCCGCCATCGGCCATGGTGAAGCGATACCAGCCCAGTTCGTCATAAAAGTTGACGCCGCCGGTCGCCGCGAGCGCCGGATCGGGCTCCAGCTTGCCCCATGACGCCGGCGGCAGGATCAGGCCGCCCGCCGCATCGGTGGCGACCGCCGTACTGGGCGCCTTGGTTTCCCCGGCGAGCGGATTGACCTGCGCCAGCGCCGGAGCGGCGAGCAGCGAGACGATGACAGACAGGCTAAGCTGGGCGATTGGCATTGATGGCCCCCATAAAAATGCCGTGCGCGGCGCGGGCGCCGTCCAAACAGGCGGTGGTCAATTGGTCGGGATCGACCCGATATTGATAGGTGGAATAATCATAGCCCAGCGAGGGCCGGTCGGGCGCGGCCATATTGGGCTGGGTCCACCAGGCATTGCTGCGGACATAGCTGTTCCAGCGTTCAATCTCTTCACGGTTGTTGACGCTGCCCGTTTTGACGAGCGTGCCGGCCTGGCCCACGGCGACCCGGTCCTCCAGCTTCACCATGCCGCCTTCGCCCGCCAGCGCGATTTTGGCATGGAAAAACATCATGTCGGTCAGCAGCGGCACCAGATAAAGGCCGGGCTGGATGCCCACCGACGCCGCGCCGCCATAAACGCGGTGGCCGCTGCCGGTCAGCGCGGCAAAGTCAAAGACGATGCGCGGCACCAGCACCAGCGCCTTGAGCTCCGCCGACAGCGCATTGATCGCGCGCAAATTGCCCAGCGAAAAGGGCGACTTGTCCGACAGGGGCGCGTCGAAATGCCCCATGATGAGCGGCAGATATTCCGGCGTCACCAGCGCAATGGTGCGCGCATCGGCAAAGGGTTTCTTGACGAACGGATCGCGGCTTTCCTCCAGCTTTTTATAGGCTGCCGCCCCCGCAATCTCGTCCCAGCCGACCACCGTGCGCCCGGTGGCGCGCAGCCGTTCGACAAAATCGCTGAACATGCGGTGCGCAATGCCGCGCATCATGGCGACATCCATACCGACCAGGTCTGCGACCAGATCGGTGGTGGTCGTGCCGGACCCGCCCGAGGCCCCGATGCCGCTGCGCAGCACCATGCCAAAGCGATAGGAGGGAATGACAATGCGCGCCGACCGCGCCAGCACCTTGGTCATGCTGATGTTGAAATTGCCGGGCCCCATGCCCGTCAGCGGCACCATGGTGTCGCGGGCCAAGGCTGGTTTGACCAGTCCGCCCGCAGCCAGTCCCCCTGCCGCAAGGACGCCCGCAGCGCCCAGTCCCTGTTTGATAAGCCCGCGCCGATCGATCATGGAAGCGGTTCCCCCCACTCCAATGCGCGACCCGGATGCCGATATAGCATTGATGATGCCATGCGCCAAGCAAGACACGCCAGTTTGCACGGCGTCGCGCGGGCGGCGGCTGGTGCGCGTCGCTGTGACATGATATCATGGCACGGAACAGCAGAAAGGCCGCGACCGTCCCATGACCCCTATCTCCAGCAAATTCGTGGCCCGTTTGGCGACGCTCGCACTGGCCGCGCTGGCAACCAGCGCCGCGCCGCAGGCCAGGGCACAGACCGCCCCCGCCGCCAGCGCACAGGGCGACGTCGACATCATGACGCTGGCCAAAATGGTGCGCGGCGGCGGCTATATCCTGGCCATGCGGCACGAGCGGACGGGGACGACGCCGGTGCGCGACGATTATAGCCGCCCCGAATCCGAATGCCGGGCCCAGCGCAATCTGTCGCTGGCCGGCATTGCCGCGTCGCAGGAAACGGGCGACGCGCTGCGCAAGATTGGCGTGCCCGTGGTGCGGGTGCTGTACAGCCCGATGTGCCGGACGATGGACACCGCGACGCATGCTTTTGGCGGCTGGGTGACACGGGTGGATGCCGAACCGCTGTTGATGCATCACAATAACGTGCCGGGGCGCGATGCCGCCGCCGCGGGCCGCGAGATGCGCCAGCTGGTGACGGGCATCGAACCGGGTGGCAGCAACATCGTGCTCGTTACCCACATCGTCAACATCATGGCCGGGCTGGGCCCCGAACTGGCCGAGGGCGAGATTGCCGTGTTCAAGAAACAGGGTGATGGCAGCGCCACGCTGGTTGGCCGCGCGCTGGGCAGCGAATGGTCGCTGGCGGCGCGCAATGCGGACCGGTTGAAATAGCGCCGCGCCGTGCCGCCAAGCGATGCGCCCCATTATGCGTGGGGGCGCGACAGTCGGCTTGACAAGCGCCCCTGCCGCCCTAACGGCTCGGGGTATGAACAGTGATTTTTCGGGCCAGCTTGTCACCCTGTTCGGCGGGGGCGGTTTCATCGGGCGCTATGTCGCGCAGGCCCTGTTGGCGCGCGGCGCGCGGGTGCGCATCGCCCAGCGCAATCCGCACAGCGCCGCCTTTCTGAAGCCGCTGGGCAATCTGGGGCAGACCCAATTTGCCGCCGCCGATATCCGCGACGCCGCATCGGTCGCGCGCGTGGTTCAGGGCAGCGACGCGGTCATCAGTCTGGTCGGCAGCTTTGCCAATATGGACGCAGTGCAGCATCAGGGCGCGGCACATGTGGCGAACGCCTGCGCCGCTGCCGGGATCACCCGGCTGGTGCATGTCTCTGCCATTGGTGCCAATGTCGACAGCGCCGCCGTCTATGGCCGCAGCAAGGGGCAGGGCGAGGCGGCGGTGCGCGCGGCCGTGCCGGGCGCGGTCATCCTGCGCCCCTCCACCGTCTTTGGGCGCGAGGATCAGTTCGTCAACCGCTTTGCCGGGCTGATCCGGATGCTGCCGATTGTTCCCGTGGTGGCCGGTCAGGCGCGGTTTCAGCCGGTCTATGTCGGCGATGTCGCCGCTGCGGCCACGGCGGCGCTCGGCGATGCCCGCGCGGCAGGGCGCACCTTTGAGCTGGGCGGGCCAGAGATTTTGTCGATGGCCGCGCTGATGCAATGGATTGCCGCGGCGATTGGCCGCCGACCGGCCTTTGTGCCCATGCCCGATGCGGCGGCGGCGGCGATGGCGCGGCTGACGGGCTGGGCCCCTGGCGCGCCGCTGACCTGGGACCAGTGGCTGATGTTGCAGGGTGATACGGTGGTGGCCGATGGCGCGGCCACGCTCGCCGACCTGGGAGTTTCCGCGACGCCGCTTGCGGCGGTGGCGCCCGAATGGCTGGTCGCCTATCGCCGCCACGGGCGCTTTGCCGCTGCCTGAACCGGGCGCGGAGCAGGCCATCATTCATCGGGGAAAGGCGTCGGGGCATGGACGATTGGCTGACCGCCATCTTGCTGGGCATTATCGAAGGGCTGACCGAATTTCTGCCCGTGTCGTCGACCGGGCACCTCATCCTGGCGGGCGAGCTGCTGGGCTTTACCGGCGAATCGTCGGTCGCGTTCAAAATTGCCATTCAGCTCGGCGCGATCCTGGCGGTGCTGCTGGTCTATTGGCAACGCTTTTGGGCGGTGGGCCTGGGCCTGCTGCGCCGCGATACAGGCGCAATTGCCTTTACCCGCAACATCCTGCTGGGCTTTGTCCCCGCGCTGGTCATCGGTGTCGTCGCTTATGACGCCATCCGCGCAGCGATGGAGACGCCGGTGATTGTCGCGGTGGCCCTGATAGCAGGCGGCGTTGCCATTTTGGCCATCGAACGCATGGTGAAGCAGGTCCGCTTTGCCAGCATCGAGGCCATTCCCTTTGGCACGGCGCTGTCCATCGGACTGGTCCAGTGCATGGCGATGGTGCCGGGGGTCAGCCGGTCGGGCGCGACGATCATGGGATCGCTGCTGATGGGGGTGGAGCGGAAAACGGCGGCGGAGTTCAGCTTTTTCCTGGCCGTGCCGACGATGATCGCGGCCACCGTCTATGCGCTGTGGAAAGACCGCGCGCTGCTCAGCGGCGATGATCTGGGGATGATTGCGATTGGCTTTGTCACGGCCTTTCTGGTCGCGGTGGTCGTGGTGCGCGCCTTTGTCGCCGTTGTCGGGCGCTATGGCTTTGCGCCCTTTGCCTGGTATCGGATTGTCGTGGGCGGCATCGCGCTGGTCTGGCTCACTCTCTAGTTTAGGCCCGATACGGTCCTATTGGCGCACATATGTTGCGCCGCAACGACAGATTATCCCGCACTGCCAATTTTATAGGGTAATACTATTGCCCTATCGAGGAATTTCCGCGTGACTTTCCGGCCCATCGGCGGCAGCAGCCGTCGCTGGAACAGGAGGGCGGGCGATGGCCAGCGAACGGATGCTGCAATTTGTGAAGGCGGGGCAGGCCTATCCGGCCAAGCGCGAGCCTGAGCTGCGCGCCCAGGATTTTCAGGAAATTGCCGACCGCTATGCCCCCGCTACCGCCGATGAACAGGCCGCACGCTGTTCGCAGTGCGGGGTGCCCTATTGTTCGGTGCACTGCCCGCTGGGCAATCATATTCCCGATTGGCTGCGCCTGACCGCCGAGGGGCGGCTGCGCGAGGCCTATGAGCTGTCCAACGCCACATCGACCATGCCCGAAATCTGTGGCCGCATCTGTCCGCAGGACCGCCTGTGCGAGGGCAATTGCGTGATCGAATTCACCGGCCATGGCGCCGTGACCATCGGCAGCGTCGAAAAATATATCACCGACACGGCGTGGGAAGAGGGCTGGGTCGAACCGCTGGCCGTGGGCCGCGCGACGGGCCAGTCGGTCGGCATCATCGGCGCGGGGCCCGCCGGGTTGACGGCGGCGGAATATCTGCGCGGTGCGGGTCACGACGTGCATGTCTATGACCGCCACGACCGCGCGGGCGGGTTGCTGACCTATGGCATTCCGGGGTTCAAGCTGGAAAAGCCGATCGTCATGCGCCGCATTGAGCGGCTGGCGGCAGGCGGCATCCATTTTCACACCGGTTTTGACGTGGGCCGCGACGCGACGCTCAGCGAGCTGCGCCAGCGGCACGACGCGCTGCTCGTCGCGACCGGCGTTTACAAGGCGCGCGCGATCACGGTTCCGGGCGCGGCGCTGGACGGGGTGGTGGAGGCGCTCGACTATCTGATCGCGTCGAACCGCAAGGGCTTTGGCGACGCGGTGCCCGCCTTTGACAGCGGCGCACTCGACGCGGCGGGCAAGCATGTCGTCGTCATCGGCGGCGGCGACACCGCCATGGACTGTGTCCGCACCGCCGTCCGCCAGGGCGCGGCGTCGGTCAAATGCCTCTATCGCCGCGACCGGGCCAATATGCCGGGATCGCAGCGCGAGGTCGCCAATGCCGAAGAGGAAGGCGTGGAGTTCGTCTGGCTGTCCGCCCCCGCCGCCATGCTGGGCGATGACCGGGTCAGCGGCGTGCTGGCGCATGGCATCCGGCTGGGCGCACCCGATGTGACCGGCCGCCGGACGCCCGAGGTCGACCCGGACCGGCAATTTTCGCTGACCGCCGATCTGGTCATCAAGGCGCTGGGCTTTGATGCCGAGGATCTGCCCCAGCTGTTTGGCGAGCCCGCGCTGGGGGTCACGCGCTGGGGCACGCTGCGCGTCGATCATCAAACGATGATGACCAGCCTGGACGGCGTGTTCGCGGCGGGCGACATTGTCCGCGGGGCCAGCCTGGTTGTGTGGGGCATCCGGGACGGGCGCGATGTCGCCGACGCGATGAACCGCTGGCTCCGCGCGCGCGCCGCCGCTACGCTGGCCGCTGCCTGAAACCTGGGCAAGGAGGACCCCGACCATGCTGACATCCTTTCTGAAGGCCGCTGCTGCGCCGCTCGCGCTCGCCATTGCGGCGGGCCCGGCGCTGACCGACGCCGCTGCCGCGGCACCGCTGCCTGTGCTGATGCTTGCCAATCCGGCGATGGGCGGGGCCGATCCGGCGGCGGGCGGCGAGGCGGCAATGATGGAGATGTTCGCCAAGCTGTTCGACAATGGCGACAAGACGCCCATCGACCCGGCGCAGCTGGAGGTGGCCCGCAAGACGGCCGCCGCGCTGCTGCCCGAGGGGGCCTATGGCCGCATGATGGACCAGATGATGGGGACCTTCATGAAGCCCATATTGGAGCTGAGCGACGGTTTTTCGGGCATGGCCATCGCCACCAAGACGGGCATGGATTATGAGGCCGCCGAAAAGCTGAGCGATGAGCAGAAAAAGGCGATTGGAGCGATCATCGACCCGGGCCGCGAGACCCGCAACCAGGGCGCGCTGGGCGTCATCAGCCCGATGATGGTGGAGGCAGGCAAGCTGCTCGAACCGCCGATGCGCGAGGGGATTGCCCGCGCCTATGCGCGCAAATTCACGGCGGCGCAACTGGGTGAGATGAACAGCTTTTTCGCGACGCCCACGGGCAAGGCCTATGCCGCCGAAAGCTTTGCCATCCAATATGATCCCGAAGTGCTGGCAGCTACAATGCAGGCGCTGCCCGTGCTGATGACCAAGTTGATGAGCAGCGCCCCCGATCTGGAAGCCAAGATGCAGGCGCTGCCGCAGGAGCGCAAGATCAGCGCGCTGAGCGCCGCCGAGCTGGACCAGCTGGCCAAGCTGGTGGGCCGCACCCCCGCCGAAATAAAGGCGCACGCCGCCGATCAGGAAGCGATGGAGGCCGCCGCCAAGGAAGCGGCAGCGGCGGGCGAGGCCGCTGGCGAATCGCTGTCCGACGACGGTCCGTGGCGCGACCGCGACAATTGGGACCCCGCCGATCGGGCCAAGGTCGAAAAGCTGGAGGCCACGGCCAATGAAGCGATTGACGCTCAGCTGGACGCCGAACAGGCCGCCATGGCCAAGGCGCGCACCAAGCTGCAAAAAAAGCCATGATGCGCCGCGCGATCACTTTGGCCGCCGCGCTGCTGCTGGCCCCGCCGGTGTTGGCACAGGCGCCAGCCGAACCCACCACCGCCATCGACCCCGCGCAGCTTGCTAAGGCAGAGGTCACCGCCACCGCCATGCTGCCCGCCGGGTCGATGGAAAAGATGGTGGGCCCGCTGTTCGACCAGATCGGCAAGCAAATGTCGTCGTCGATGTTCGACATTCCCATCACCACCATTGCGCGCATCGGCGGGCTGGACCGCGACGCAGCGGCGGCGCTTGGGGAAGGGACGCTGAGCGAGGTCATGACGATCATCGACCCCGCCTTTGATCAGCGAATGAGCGCGATGATGACCGCGCTCGGGCGCGAAATGGGGCCGCTGATGGCCCAGTTTGAACCCGATATGCGGACCGCCATGGCCCGCGCCTTTGCCCTGAAATATAGCGCGGCGGAGCTTGACGACATCAACGCCTTTCTGGCCACCCCCACCGGCGCGCGCTTTGGTGCAGGCTTTATGGCGCTGGCCGCCGACCCCGAATATCTGAAGGCGATGGAGGTGATGATGCCGCGCATGATGCAGGCCATGCCGGCGGTGATGGAAAAGGTGATGGCATCGGCCAAGGATATCGCGCCGATGCGCAGCTATGACGATCTGACCGCCGCCGAAAAACAGCGCATTGCCAATTTGCTGGGCGGTGCGCGGAGCAAAGCCGAATGACCGACACCCTTCCCCCGCCTCTTCCCACCCCCGAACACGCCCGCCTGGAAGCACAGGGCATGTATCATCCCGAGCTGGAGTCCGATGCCTGCGGCGTCGGGCTGGTCGCGGCGACCGATGGCAAGCCATCGCGGCGGGTGGTGGAAGCAGCGATTGAGGCGCTGCGTGCGGTGTGGCACCGCGGTGCGGTCGATGCCGATGGCAAGACCGGCGACGGCGCGGGCGTGCATGTCGACCTGCCCGTCCGTTTCTTTGACGATGCCATTGCCGCGTCGGGGCACAAGGTGCTGCCCGGCCAGCTGGCCGTCGGCATGATGTTCCTGCCGCGCACCGATTTGAGCGCGCAGGAGGCGTGCCGCACCATCGTCGAGGCCGAGATTATCGACGCGGGCTATACCATCTATGGCTGGCGGCAGGTGCCGGTGAATGTTGCTGTCATCGGCGACAAGGCGCAGCGCACCCGCCCCGAGATCGAGCAGATCATGATCGCCGGGCCGCTCGCCGAGGTGCAAAGCCCCGCCGAATTTGAAAAGCAGCTCTATCTGGTCCGCCGCCGCATCGAGAAAAAGGTCGTCGCGGCGCAGATTGCCGATTTTTACGCCTGTTCGCTGTCGTGCCGGTCGATCATCTACAAGGGGTTGTTCCTGGCCGAAAGCCTGGCCGATTTTTACCCCGACCTGACCGACAAGCGGTTTGAAAGCAGGGTGGCGATTTTTCACCAGCGTTATTCCACCAACACATTTCCGCAATGGTGGCTGGCGCAGCCGTTCCGCTGCCTCGCGCACAATGGCGAGGTGAACACGATCCGCGGCAACAAGAATTGGATGAAAAGCCACGAGATCAAGATGGCGAGCCTGGCGTTCGGCGAGCATAGCGAGGATATCAAGCCAGTTATTCCGGCGGGCGCGTCGGACACGGCGGCGCTTGACGCGGTGTTTGAAACGCTGTGCCGCGCCGGGCGCGATGCGCCGACGGCGAAGCTCATCCTGGTGCCAGAGGCCTGGGCAAACGACCCGGACCTGCCCCAGCCGCACCGCGACATGTACAGCTTTCTGGCGTCGGTGATGGAGCCGTGGGACGGCCCCGCCGCGCTCGCCATGACCGATGGCCGCTGGGCCGTGGCCGGCATGGACCGCAACGCGCTGCGCCCGCTGCGCTATACGCTGACGACCGACAATCTGCTGGTCGTCGGGTCGGAAAGCGGCATGGTCGTGCTGCCCGAGGCCAGCATCCGCAAAAAGGGGCGGCTGGGCCCGGGCCAGATGATCGCGGTCGATCTGGACAGCGGCGCGCTGTTCGAGGATGGCGCGATCAAGGATCAGGTCGCCAGCCGCCAGGATTATGCCGCCGCCGTGCGCGGTTTCCGCACCATGGCCGATCTGCCGCGCGCGGGCAAATCGACGCTGCCCGCGTTCGACCGCACCGAATTGCTGCGCCGCCAGGTCGCCGCCGGGCTGACGCTGGAGGATATGGAGCTTATCCTGTCCCCCATGGCCGAGGATGGCAAGGAAGCCATTGGCTCGATGGGCGACGACACGCCGCTCGCCGTGATTTCGGACAAGCCGCGCCATGTCGCGCAATTTTTCCGCCAGAATTTCAGCCAGGTCACCAACCCGCCGATCGACAGCCTGCGCGAACGGCATGTGATGAGCCTGAAAACCCGCTTTTCCAACTTGGGCAATATCCTCGACCAGTCGGGGCAGAGCCCGCACGTGCTGGTAATCGATTCGCCGGTGCTGATGGGCGAGGATTGGGACCGGCTGCGCGCCTATTTCGGGGACAATGTCGCCACCATCGATTGCACCTTTGCCGCCGGGGCTCCGGACGGAAAAGGGGCCGCCACCTTGCGTGAGGCCATCGCCCGCATCCGCCAGGAAGCCGAAGCCGCGGTGCGCGCGGGGCGCAGCGAATTATTCTTGACCGACGAGAAAATCAGCGACACCCGCGTCGGCGTGGCCATGGTGCTCGCCGCCGCCGCCGTGCACACCCATTTGGTGCGCAAGGGGCTGCGCAGCTTTGCCTCCATCAACGTCCGCTCGGCCGAAGTGCTCGACACCCACGCCTTTGCCGTGCTGATCGGTGTCGGCGCGACCACCGTGCACGCCTATCTGGCCGAAGCCGCCATTGCCGACCGCCACGCGCGCGGCCTGGCCGGCACGCTGACCCTCGACCAATGCCGCGCCAATTATCGGCGCGCGGTCGACGATGGCTTGCTGAAAATCATGGCGAAAATGGGCATCGCCGTCATTTCTTCCTATCGCGGCGGCTATAATTTCGAAGCGGTCGGTCTGTCGCGCGCGCTCGTCGCTGATCTGTTTCCGGGCATGCCGGCGAAGATTTCGGGCGAGGGCTATCAATCGCTGTTCATCAATGCGACCGAAAAACATGCCGCCGCCTATGACGCGCGCGCCACCACCCTGCCCATTGGCGGATTTTATCGGCAGCGCAGCGGCGGCGAGGCCCATGCCTATTCGGCGCAGCTGATGCACTTGCTGCAAACCGCGGTCGCGACCGACAGCTATTCGCTCTATCTACAATTTTCGCGCGGGGTGGCCGATTTGCCGCCCATTTACCTGCGCGATTTGATGGAGTTCAACTATCCCGCCACCGCCGTCGCACTGGACGAGGTGGAGGCGATCACCGAAATCCGCAAACGCTTTGTCACCCCCGGCATGTCGCTGGGCGCGCTGTCGCCCGAAGCGCATGAGACGCTGGCCATCGCGATGAACCGCATCGGGGCCAAGGCGGTGTCAGGCGAAGGCGGCGAGGATCCGTTGCGCTTCAAGCCCGACGCGCGCGGCAACAATGCCAACAGCAATATCAAGCAGATTGCATCGGGCCGCTTTGGCGTGACGTCCGAATATCTGGGCAGCTGCGAAGAGATAGAGATTAAGGTCGCGCAGGGCGCGAAGCCCGGCGAAGGCGGGCAGCTGCCCGGGTTCAAGGTGACCGAGTTCATCGCCAAATTGCGCCATTCGACGCCCGGCGTGACGCTGATTTCCCCGCCACCGCACCATGATATTTATTCGATCGAGGATCTGGCGCAGCTCATCTATGACCTCAAACAGATCAACCCGCGCGCACGGGTGTGCGTGAAGCTCGTCAGTTCGGCGGGCATCGGCACCGTCGCCGCCGGGGTGGCCAAGGCGCACGCCGACGTCATCCTGGTCAGCGGCAACACCGGCGGCACCGGCGCGTCCCCGCAAACCAGCATCAAATATGCCGGCACGCCGTGGGAAATGGGGCTGTCCGAGGTTAACCAGGTGCTGCTGCTCAACGGGCTGCGCCACCGCATCCGGCTGCGCACCGATGGCGGCCTGAAAACCGGGCGCGACGTCGTCATCGCCGCCATTTTGGGGGCGGAGGAATTTGGCATCGGGACCCTAAGCCTGGTCGCCATGGGCTGCATCATGGTGCGCCAGTGCCACAGCAACACCTGCCCCGTCGGTGTGTGCACCCAGGACGAAGCCCTGCGCGCCAAATTCGGCGGCAGCCCGGAAAAGGTCATCAACCTGATGACCTTCATCGCCGAAGAGGTGCGCGAGATTCTGGCCCGCCTTGGTTGCCGCAGCCTGGACGAAGTGATTGGCCGCACCGAATTGCTGCGCCAGGTCAGCCGCGGGGCCGAACATCTTGACGACCTCGACCTCAACCCCATCCTGGCCAAGGTCGACGCCCCGCACGAACAGCGTCGCTCGCGCCCCGGCCACCGCAACCCCGCGCCCGACAGCCTGGACGCGCAAATCCTGGCCGATACCGTCCCGCTGTTTGAACGGCGTGAGCGGATGCAGCTGACCTATAATGTCCGCAACACGCACCGCGCGGTCGGCACCCGGCTGTCGGCAGAGATTACCGAGCGGTTCGGCATGCGCGCGCTGGACGATGACCATGTCCATGTCCGGCTGCGCGGCACGGCGGGGCAATCGCTCGGTGCCTTTCTGTGCCAGGGTATCACGCTGGAGGTATTTGGCGACGCCAATGATTATGTCGGCAAGGGGCTGTCGGGCGGGCGCATCATCGTCCGGCCCACCGTGTCGAGCCCGCTGGAAAGCCAGCACAATACGATCATTGGCAACACCGTCCTTTATGGCGCGACCGCGGGCACGCTGTTGGCGGCGGGGCAGGCGGGCGAGCGCTTTGCCGTGCGCAATTCGGGCGCGCGCGTGGTCGTCGAAGGGTGCGGCTCCAATGGCTGCGAATATATGACGGGCGGCACCGCAGTCATATTGGGCCCCGTTGGCCGCAATTTCGGCGCGGGCATGACCGGCGGCATGGCCTTTGTGCTCGACAGCGACGGCGAATTTGCACGGCGCGCCAATGGCGATTCCATCGTCTGGCAACGGCTGGACAGCGCCCATTGGGAGGATGTGCTGCGCGGCCTGATCGCCGAACATGCCCATGCCACGGGCAGCAAATGGTCGGCGGAGATACTGGCCGACTGGGACCGGTGGCAGGGGCGTTTCTGGCAGATTTGCCCCAAGGAAATGCTGTCGCGCCTGTCCCACCCGCTGAGCGACCAGGCCGAGGTGCAGGCGGCGGAGTAGCGGGTCGCGCTCCACTCTGACCCCTCACCGCCTGCCCTGAACTTGTCGGACTCAAAGAGGGCGCGGAGCGCCTGCGGCAGTCCTTTTCCTTCGATTGTGCAAGAGACGAACAGCCGTAGGCGCTCCGCCCCCTCTTCAAGTCCAAAAGGCTCAGGGCAGACGGGCAATTGAAACGACTTGTTAAGCCGCGCGAAAGCGTCGCTCCGCTAAGCGCGCTGTTCCTTCGTCAACAGGACTGACGCCGATGACTCGTGCCTTGCTTGCCCTGCCGCTGGCCGCTGCCATGCTGCCCGCCCCCGCTTTCGCCGCCGACCGCGATCTGGAACGGACCGCGCAGCAGCTCGCCGATCCGCGCACGCAGGACGCCTTGGCCGAAACGCTGTCGGCTTTGGTGTCCGCCATGCTCGACATCAATGTCGGCGGCATCGCCAATGCGGTGGCCAAGGCCGACCCCAAGGGCCGCGTCCGCGACGTCGATCCGGACATGACGCTGCGTGACATGGCGGCCCGCGACAACCCCGATTTCGCCGACACACTGGACGCCGATGTGCGCAGCGGCACGCGCATGGCGGGCGCGATGGCCGGTGCGCTGGCGGCGATGTTGCCCCAGCTCGAAGGGCTGGCGCGCGATGTTGAAAATCGGGTGGACAAGGCCCGCGAGCGCACGCCGCGATAGCGAACCAGCGTCACCCCGGACTTGCTCCGGGGTCCAGCTGTCTTGTTCGGCTATGTCGGCAATAAGCTGGACCCCGGCTCGGGGCCGGGGTGACGCTTTGGGGTCCGTCGGCGCGGATAATCCACAGCTTGCCGGGCCCCCGTCAACCAACGCCGTTGCGCTTTGCCCTGCGCGCCCGCTATGCGGGGGGCCATGTGGCAGCTTTACCAATTCCCGCTCTGTCCCTTTTCGCGCAAGGTGCGCCTGCTGCTCGGCGAAAAGGGCGTGGGATATGAGCTGGTGCGCGAAAATCCGTGGGAGCGGCGCGACGAATTTGTCGACCTGAACCCCGCCGGGCGCACGCCGGTGATGGTCGATGCGCAGCGCGGCACCGCGCTGATCGACAGCGTCGCCATTGCCGAATATTTCGACGAAACGGTCGAAGGCAAGCCGATGATCAGCGGCACAGCGGTGGGCCGTGCCGAAATCCGCCGCCTGACCCAATGGTTTGACCAGGAATTTTACCGCGATGTCACGGCACCGCTGCTGTTTGAGCGGATGCAAAAGCGCGTGGTGTGGAAACAGCCGCCCGACGCAGGCGCTTTGCGGGAGGCGATGAAGGCCGCCAACCACCATCTCGACTATGTTGATTATCTGCTCGATCACCGCAGCTGGCTGGCGGGCGCGACGATGAGCCTGGCCGACCTCGCCGCGGCCGCACAGATCAGCGTCGCCGACTATCTGGGCGGCATCGACTGGACCGGGCATGAGCAGACCAAAGGCTGGTACGCCGGCCTGAAAAGCCGCCCCAGCTTCCGCCCGCTATTGAGCGAGCGGATGGAGCTGGTCCAGCCGCCCGCTTATTATGAGCAAGTGGATTTTTGACGCGCCACGGAATGCGAAGCGTTCCGAAGCGTCAACCCCGGGTTTGACCCGCGATTATCGCCTTCGCAACTGGGGCTGTCATTGCGAGCGCAGCGAAGCAATCCAGAGCGGTCTACGCCATGCTGGATTGGTTGACCTTCGGTCGCCTGCGGCCCGCTGCGCTCGCAAGGACGAGGGATTCTTCCTTACGCTGGAAAGGGCGATGGATTTCGCGCGAAGGGCGCGAAGGGGCGAAGTTTCGCGAAGGGTGCAGCTTGGCCCCCAACACCGTTCCTTGACGCGCGTTCGCCCTTTTTGTTTCATGCAAATGTCCGCTGAGACCGCAGAGCTATCGCCTTTGCAGCGAAGCGGCCGTGAGATTTCACCGGTGCGGCAGACGCCCAATTGGAGTTCAGAAAAGCGGCCTGACGGCTGCGCGCAAAGCCTCTGCGCCCTATGCGCGACCGGATTTTTGCCTTCGCGAAACTTCGCCCCTTCGCGTCCTTCGCGCGAAATGACCTTCCTCACCAAGTCCCGCTAAACGGGCCGCGCCGTCATCAGATAGTTGAGCGCGTCGCTGCCCCCCAGCACAAAGCCTTTGGCGGGTGACAGCGACAGGGCGGTGGTGTCGACGACCGCCAGTCCCGCCGCTTCAACGATCAGCGTTAGTTCCGCCGGCGTCAGAAATTTGTCCCAGTCATGCGTGCCGCGCGGCACCATGCCCAGCCGTTCGGCCCCCTCGACCAGCAGCAGCCGGGACAGGGTGGTGCGGTTGGGCGTCGACAGGATCAGCAAGCCGCCCGGTGCAAGCCGCGCCGCCAGCGCGTCGATGAAGGCACTTGGGTCGGTGACATGCTCCACCACTTCCATGCTGGTGATCAGGTCAAATGCCTCGCTCCGCTCGCCTCGAGCGAAGTCGAGAGGCCCATCGGTCGCACACTCCTTCGAGATGACTCGACTTCGCTCGACACGAACGGGATTGAGCGGCAAGACCTCGTTCAACTCCCCCGCGAGATACCGGATCGCCAGCCCTTGCCCATCGGCATGCGCGCGCGCCGCCGCGATATTTTCGGGGGCCGCATCCACCCCCGTCACTGCGCCGCCCAGCCGCGCCAGCGGTTCGCTGAGCAGGCCCGCGCCGCAGCCGACATCAAGCACACGCTTGCCGCTTAGCGGGTGGCGGTCGCGCGGGTCGGTGCCCCAATGCGCATCGATCTGCCCGCGCACATAGCGCAGCCGGGCGGGGTTCAGCTTGTGGAGCATCGCCGATGCGCCCTTGGGGTCCCACCAGTCGGCGGCGAGCGCGCCAAAATGGGCGGCCTCCGCCGGGTTGATCGTCGTCTTGGTCATGCCACCTGACCTGCCATTTGGTTGCCAAAGATACAAGAAAATTGGCCGCGCGCGCTTGCCCTTGTGCGCCCCGCTGCCTAGAGACGCGCCTCAAGTTCAGGCGGGAAAGCGTAAGGCAGCATGGCGCGGATCGTGATGAAATTCGGCGGCACCTCCATGGCGGGGACCGAGCGGATTCGCCGTGTTGCGGGCATCGTCCAGCGCCAGCGCGCCGCCGGGCACGAAGTCGCGGTCGTCGTGTCGGCCATGGCGGGGGAAACCGACCGGCTGGTGGGGTTCTGCCGTGAGGCCAACCCGCTGTATGACCCGGCCGAATATGATGTCGTCGTCGCCTCGGGCGAGCAGGTGACGGCGGGCCTGCTGGCGTTGACGCTTCAGGCCATGGGCGTGCCCGCGCGCAGCTGGCTGGGCTGGCAATTGCCGCTGCACACCGACGACGCCCATGCCAAGGCGCGGATCGAGGGGATGGACAATCCTGCGCTCATCGCCGCGCTGGCGGCGGGCGAAGTGGCGGTCATCCCGGGCTTTCAGGGGCTGAGCGAGGCGGGGCGCGTCACCACGCTGGGGCGCGGCGGGTCCGATACCTCGGCGGTCGCAGTGGCGGCGGCGCTAAAGGCCGACCGCTGCGACATCTACACCGACGTCGACGGCGTTTACACCACCGACCCGCGCATCGTGGCCAAGGCCCGCAAGCTGAAGAACGTCACTTATGAAGAGATGCTGGAACTGGCCAGTGTGGGGTCCAAGGTGCTGCAAACCCGCTCGGTCGGCCTGGCCATGAAAGAAAAGGTGCGGGTGCAGGTGCTCTCGTCCTTCATTGACGACAATGCCCCGCCCGCCGACAGCCTGCCCGGCACGATGATCGTTAGCGACGAAGAGCTTGAAGGATATGATATGGAACGCCAGCTCATCACCGGCATCGCCGCCGACAAGCATGAAGCGAAAATCACTCTGACCCGCATCGCGGACCAGCCGGGCGCGGTCGCGACCATCTTTGGCCCGCTCGCCGCCGCCAACATCAACGTCGACATGATCATCCAGAATGTGGCGAAGGACAAGGGCGAGACTGACGTGACCTTCACGGTCCCCGCCGCCGACCTGACGCGCGCGCAGGCGGTGCTGGAGGAGCATAAGGACGCCATCGGCTATTACCGGCTGATCAGCGACGCGGGCGTGACCAAGGTCAGCGTCGTCGGCGTCGGCATGAAGAGCCACGCCGGGGTCGCCAGCACCATGTTCCGCGCGCTGGCCGACCGCGGCATCAACATCCAGGCGATCAGCACCAGCGAAATCCGTGTCAGCGTGCTGATCGACGAAGATGAAACCGAACTTGCCGTGCGCGTGCTGCACACCGCCTATGGTCTGGATGGGTAGACCTTCGTTGCCCGCAGGCCGACGGGGGAATTAAGGCTCGCGTTCCCCTAATTCCCACTTCCCTCGTCACCCCGGCCCCCGCGCCGGGGTCCAGCTTATTCCATGCGGTGAAGGTCAAAGCTGGTTCCCGGATCAAGTCCGGGGCGACGGGTAAGCGGTGCCCCTGCCTCCATTCCCAATCCTGGTTCGCCCACCACCTCCCCTTCGTCACCCCGGGCCTGACCCGGGGTCCAGCTCGCGTAATTTGCAACAGCCAGGAACGCTGCACCCCGGACCAAGCCCGGCGTCCCGAAGGAGAGTTAGGGCCCGGCCAAGCCGAGTAAGCCTAAGCCTAAGCAATCGCTTTATACAGCGAAAACAGGCTGGTGGCCGTCAGCACGATACCGACGAGCAGCAGCAGCGTCTTGGCGGGAATGCGTTTGGCAATCCATGCGCCAAAGGGGGCAGCGACAATCCCGCCGATCAGCAGGCCGCCGGTGACGATGGTAAATGCTTCCAGCCCGATGGTCAGCATGAAGGTGATCGACACGCTGAACGTCAGCAGAAATTCGGCGGTGTTGACCGTGCCGATGGTCTTGCGCGGGTCGCTGCCCTGGATCAGCAGGTTGGATGTCACCACCGGACCCCAGCCACCGCCGCCCGAGGCATCCAGAAATCCGCCGATCAGGCCCAGCGGCACGGTGACCCGGGCATCGCGGGCGCGCGGCATGGCCGGATAGGTCAGCGCCTTGTACAACAGGTAAAAGCCGATGCAGGTGAGGTAGAGCATTACAAAGGGCCGCGCGACGCTGGCATCAACACTCGCCAGCACGTAGGCCCCCACCACCCCGCCGATAATCCCGGGCACGGCAATGCGCGCGAACAGCCGCCAATCGACATTGCGGTGCCAGATGTGCGACAGGCCCGACGCGCCGGTGGTGAACATTTCCACCAGATGCACGCCCGCGCTGGCCCGGGCGGGCGGCACGCCCATCACGCTGACCAGCAGCGTCGAGGAGATGACGCCAAAAGCCATCCCCAGCGCGCCGTCGATCATCTGCGCGGCAAAGCCGATGGCAATAAACGGCGCAATCGCCGCCCAGTCGAGATTGGTCAGCCATTCCACCATGGGCCGGTCCCCCTGCGCCGCGACGATTCGCGATGGCCAGCTTATGCCAAGCCATCCGCTAGACAATTGTTGTTTCGCTTGTCGCGCCCACAGGAAAAATTTGCGCGCCAGACGGAGTGGCGTGGCAGCGGGGGCGGGTCGAGCGCGGTCACCGCCGCTTGCCTTGGCTGCGCGGCGCTGGCAAAGCGCGCTCCCATGAGCATCATCCATCAGTATATGGCGCGCGGCACCGCGCTGCTGGGCAGCGACGTCGCCATATTGTGCGGCGCGATGAGCTGGGTGTCCGAGCGGCATTTGGTCAGCGCGATCAGCAACGCGGGCGGCTTTGGCGTGATCGCCTGCGGGGCGATGACGCCTGCGCTGCTCGACGCCGAAATCGCCGCGACCAAGGCGCTGGCGACCCGCCCCTTTGGCGTCAACCTGATCACCATGCACCCGCAGCTGTTCGATCTGATCGACGTGTGCGGCCGCCACGGCGTGACGCATATCGTGCTGGCGGGCGGGCTGCCGCCCAAGGGCAGTCTGGAGGCGATCAAGGCCGCCGGTGCCAAGGTCATCTGCTTTGCGCCGACGCTGGCGCTGGCCAAGAAACTGGTGCGCTCGGGCGTCGATGCGCTGGTGATTGAGGGGATGGAGGCCGGCGGCCATATCGGCCCCGTATCGACCAGCGTGCTGGCGCAGGAAATGCTGCCCGTGCTGGCGGGCGAGGTGCCGATTTTCGTCGCGGGCGGCATCGGACGCGGCGAGGCCATCGCCGCATATCTGGAAATGGGCGCGAGCGGGGTGCAGCTGGGCACGCGCTTTGTCTGCGCCACCGAATCCATCGCGCACCCCGCCTTCAAGCGCGCCTTTATCCGCGCATCGGCACGCGACGCCGTGGCCAGCGTCCAGATTGACCCGCGCCTGCCGGTCATTCCCGTGCGCGCGCTCAAAAATGCGGGGACCGAGGAATTTACCGCCAAGCAGCGCGAGGTCGCCAATCTGCTCGATGCGGGCGCAGTCGACATGGCCGAGGCGCAGTTGCAGATCGAACATTATTGGGCCGGGGCGTTGCGCCGCGCGGTCATCGACGGCGATGTCGACAATGGGTCGTTAATGGCGGGTCAATCGGTCGGCATGGTAACATCCGAGGAAAGCGCGGCGGACATTATCGCAGCGCTGGTGCAACAGGCCGAAGCCGCCTTGCAAAAACGCGGCTGAAGGCGGAAATATCCTGCGCTCTTGCGCCATTTGCCCCCTATCGCGCCGCCATGTCATGCTAAGGCCGCGCCAAAGGATCGATTGATGCGTTTTCTGACCCCTGTTGCCACCATCACTTTGGCCGTCATGCTGGCGGCCTGCGCGCCGACCCCGCCCGCGCCGCTGCCTGCCCCTGCGCCCGCGCCGACGCCTGCCCCCGCCCCCATTGTCATTCCGCCGCGCCCCTTGCCCCCCGGCAACGCCGCCGTGACCCAGCAATTGCCGCCGCGCGACGCAGCGACCGGGCGGTTCGTGACCATCAACAGCGGGGTGACGGGCGAGCGCGCCTTTTGGCAGCTTAAGACCGGGCTGAACGTCGCCGCCATTGGCTGCCGCGGCCCCGAAGAGGCAACGCTGGTCGCGGCCTATAACCAGATTATCAAGGCGCACACGCGCGCCATTCAGGCGGCGGAGAAAAAGGTGATTGCCGATCTGGGCAAGGCCGCCCGCACCAACGGGGTGAAGGAGCGCGACCGGCTGTCCACCCAATTGTTCAACTATTTCGCGCAGCCCCCGGCGCAGCGCGCCTTTTGCGACCGCGCGCTGGTGCTGGCGCAGACGGTGGCGACCACGCCGTCAGCGCAGCTAGTGACCAATGCCACCGACCAGCTGGTCACGCTCGATGCGCCCTTCACCGATTTTTACGAGGCCTTTGCCCGCTATCAGGTCGATGTCGCCGATTGGGACGCGCGCTATGCCGCCATGTTCGCGCCGCCGCCCGCCGCCCCGGCCCCGCCGGTAACGGCGGCAGCGGGGACCGGCGGATAATCATTCCGCCTTGGTAAAGAAGAGCGGGCCGATCAGCACGACGCCGATCAGCAGCAGCACCGCCGACAGCCAGCGCCACTGGCCCATGCCGACCCAGATCAGCGCCATGGCCGGGCGGACGCCATCGATGCGCTGCTGCGCCGCCTTGCCCAGTCGCAGCGCATAAATGGCCACGCCCGAAACGGCGAGCGCGGTGAGCAGCAGGCCGAACAGGAACCATGGCACCTTTGTCCAATAGCCGCCAAAGGTGCCGAAATGCAGCGGATCGGCCATTTCGCTGATCCGTTGGTGCACGCCCAGATCGCGGCCATCGGTGGTCAGCACGGCCGCGCCGCGCGCCGCATCCACCCAGACGGTGTTGGCGCGCGAGCGGACCAGCCAGGCCGCTTTCTGTCCTTCAAAAACAAAGGCGCCATTGTCGTCATCGGGAAAGCGGACATGTTCGATGACCAGCCCCGGGTCAGCGGCGCGCGCGGCGGCGAGCGCGGGGGCAAAGCGATCGCCCATCGCCGGGGCCGATACCGGCTGGCCCGCCACTTCGGCGCGCGGCATGCGCGGAGCATCACCGCCAACGCTTTCGACAAAATACCAGATGCTAGTCGCGACAATCAGCGCGACGAACCACAGGCTCCACACCCCCGCCAGCCGGTGGACATCGCCCCACCAGCTGCGCGCATCGCGGCGGCGCGGCAGGCGCGCAAAGCCGCGCCACCATTTTTTGTAGACAATGAGCGAGGTCACCAGGCTGACCAGCATCAAAAAGGCCAGGCTGGTGACAATTGGCACGCCATATTTGGTCGGCATGTTCAAATGGCGATGGAAATTGCGCAGGATGCGCTGCGCATTGACCCAATGCCCCTCCCCCTGCACGGCCCCGGTCGCGGGATGGAGGTGGAGGAAGCCCAGCCGGTCATCGTCCCACACCACCACCGCGCGCGCGGCAAAGGCCGATGCCAGCGGCGCATCGAGGCTCATCACCCGCTGAACGCCCGGATAGTTGGACGCCGCCGTCGCCATGGCGGTCCAATCGGGCTGTGGCCCGACGGTCGACGGCGCGACGCGCAGCGACGGGTTGATGGCCCAGTCAATTTCATGGCTGACCACCGCCAGCGTCCCGGTAAACAGAATGATGGTCAGCAGCAGCGACAGTTTCAGCCCCACCCATTGATGGACATGCCACCACAGCCGGCTGGCCTTGCCGCCGCCGGTCGCGCGCGCTGGGGCCGGGACCGCGCTAGAAGCCATAGCGCGCTTCGACAAAGGCCGAACGCGGCTCGCCCGGGAAATGGCCGGTGTTGAGCGTAAAGCCCGAGGCGGCGTAGCTCTTGTCAAAGATATTGTCGACGCGCAGCAGCACCTTGACCGGCCCGTCCTCCCAGGTGATCGACCCGTCGAACACCAGATAGGGCTTGACCGTCTGGTTCGACAGGCTGACCCGGCGCGAGACATAATCGCCGCCCAGGGCAAAGGCAAAGCCCGTGGCGGGCAGCTGGTAACGGGTCCAGAACCCCAGTTGATGCTTGGGCGCATTGGCAAAGCGGTCGCCCACGCTGTTGGTCAGCGCGGTGCGGCCATTGGTCGCGGTGATCCGCGTGTCATTATAGCCATAGGCCAGCGTCAGCACCCAATTGTCGGTGATGTCGGTGGCGAGGTCAAATTCAAACCCCTTCGACGTCACCTCGGCAAAGGGGACGAGGTTGTTGATGCCGTCGCCCTCCACATCGCCGCGCGGATCGGCCTGCAGCAAATTGGTGCGGCGGATGCGATAGGCGGCCAGATTGGATTGCACCCGCCCGTTCAGCAGCGCGGTTTTCACCCCGCCTTCCCAGCTGTCACCCGTGGTCGGATCAAAGGGGCCACCAGCGCGGACATCCTGTGACCCCGCCGATTGCGGTTCAAAGCTGGTCGAATATTGGCCGAACAGCGAAATGTCGGGCGTCACCCGCCAGGTCAGCCCGGCGCGATAGCTTTCGGCGCTGCCCTTGAAGCGCGCGGTGTTGCTGCGGTCGTCAAAGCTGTCGGTGCGGATACCCGCCACCGCGATGATCGGCCCCAGCGTCAGTTCGCCCAGCAGATAGCCGCCCGTGCGCTTGCCATCGGTCAGCGTGCGGGTGAAGGCGGGAAGGCTGTAATTGGACGCGGCGCACTGACGATAAACAGGCGCGCGCAGGCTGATCGGACAGGGCAGGCGTGCCGCCAACGTGTTGCCGCCGTTCAGGCTGCGCCCGTCAAACACCAGGCTGGCGTCATAATGATCGCCGCCGACCAGGATGCGCGCGGACACAGTATCGCTCAGCGGCACCGACCAGATGGCGTTGGCACCCATGGACAGCTGTTCATTGTCGCGAAACTGGTCGCGAAATTGGCGGCGGCTGATATCCGGCATGCCGTCGGTATTGGTGTCCACCAGGCCAAAGGGTTCGTGATATTGCTGCGCTTCGGTTGCGCGGGTGTGGCGGATGGCGGCGTCCAGCGTCAGCCGCTCGGTCGCCTGCACCACCAGCTTCGCCTGCACGCTGCGCGACCGCAGGTTCAGATAATCCGACGGTTCATTGTGGTTCCAGCGACGGTCGGCCAGGAAGTCGCCCTGCGCATTTACCGGCACGCCGCGCAGCCGGTTTGCGCCCAGATCCTGCTCGGTCCGGAACGCCTGCACCGTCAGCTGCACCGGGCCGCGCCCAAAGGTCAGCCCGGCGTCCAGTTGCAGGATGCGGCTGTCGGCACCAAAGCGCGGCAGATCGCGGTCCTCGAAAAAGCCGCCCACGCGCACCGCCAGCCAGTCATTGACCGCGCCGGTCGCCTCCGCCTGAATGCCGCCGCGATTGTCGGTGCCTGCGGTCACCGCGACGCTGCCCGCCGTGTCAAAGTCGGGCTTTTTGGTGACATAGTTGAACAGGCCGCCCGGTGCCGTCTGGCCATAGAGCATGCCCGCTGGCCCCTTTAGAAATTCGACGCGGGCGATGTTGGCAAGCTGCGGCACGGTGAAGGCAATGTTGGGATCGCCGCGCAGCCCGTCATAAAAAATCTCTTCCTGACGAAAGCCGCGCGCGGTGACCCCCGCATAGGAAAAGAGGCTGACCCCCGAAATATTGCGATACAGGTCCTGCGCATCGCGCGCGCCTTGGTCGCGGATCAGCTCTTCGGTCAGGATGCTCACCGACTGCGACGACAGCAGCGGGGCGGTCGGCAGCCGCCCGATACTGCTTTCCTCGACGCGGTAGAGTTTTTCGGCGCGTCCCGTGACGATGATGCTGTCGCCATCGGGCGCTTCGTCGCTGCTGCCGCTGGCGGCCGGCAGGTCAGCAGAGGCCCCGGCTGCCGCCTCTTCCGCTGGCGCCACTGCGGCCTGCGCCGCCGGCGGGGCCAGGACCGCTCCGAGCGCCAGAACCGAAACCGAAACCCCGATATTGCGAATCATTCTTAATTCCCTTCGCTCGCGGCCTTAGTCATGCTGCGAATGATTCACAATAGCGTTGTTGTGGCAAATGGAGGCATTGTTGCGCAAATGTCGCACCCCGCACGCCATTTTCGGGCGTTGCGACGGGCTGATGCCCGCCAGGCTGAGTCCGCCGTGACGTCATGACGGCGCAGCGACGGCAAGGGACGGCTGCATTGGCCCGCCGCCAGTCGTAAGCCCGATGCTAAACAAGGCTGAACATTCGCGCTGAGCGCGCAATTCATCATGAATGGCGCTTAACCCCCGACTCGCCGACCGCGATTTAGCTTGGCCCTCGCGGGTCCAGACCAGCCCGCATTGAGCCATATCGAGCGGGGGACCTGTCATGCATCACCATCGAACCATAGCATCTGCCATCAGCCTGGCACTGGGCGCTGCCGCCTGTGCGCTCGCCATGCCCGCGGCGGCGACCACCGACGCGCCGCGCGAGCCCATTCCGCCGGGCAATGCCGCGCCGACGCTGCGCCTGCCGCCGCGCGATGCGGCAGGCGATTTCATCACGCTGAACCGCGACCTGCACGGCGACCGGGCTTTCTGGAACGTGCGCATCGCGCTGAACGTCGCCGCCATCGGGTGCCGGGGGCCGCAATCGGCGGCGCTGGTCGCCGATTACAACCGGCTGCTGACGAACCACAGCCTGCTCATCCGCACCAGCGAGGCACAGCTGATCGCGACGCTGGCGCGCAGCGAGGGCACCAATGGCATCGCCGCGCGCGACAAGCTGTCCACGCGCCTGTTCAACTATTTTGCGCAGCCGCCGGTGCAGGCCGCCTTTTGCACAGAGGCTGCCGATGTCGCGCGCGAATTGGCAGGGGGCAGTAGCGACCATGCCCGGCTGCGCGCCACCGCGCTGCTCGCCCGGCTCGACCAGCCGTTTGTTGATTTCTACCACGCCTATGACCGCTACCGCGTCGAATATGCCGCCTGGCGCGCACTGACCGACCCCGCCGCCCCGCGCGGCAGCGACGTGCAGCAAGCCCGCTTTGGCAAGGGGCAATAGCCTTACGCCAGCACCTTCTCTCCCCCCGTCGCCCCGGGCTTGACCCGGGGCCCAACTCTCTGACTTTGGCAAAGCTAGCTGGACCCCGGCTCGGAGGCCGGGGTGACGAGGAGTGGTAGAGCATCAAAGGCCCGGCTCACCTTCTCCCCGCGTCGCCCCGGGCTTGACCCGGGGTCCAGCTTCCCGGCGGCGGTCTGACAAGCTGGACCCCGGTTCGGGAGCTGGGGTGAGGAAGTGGTTTGGGAGGTCATGAGCCAGTCGTCCCCAGTGCGCACTCTAGCGCGCCCGCTCTAGCAATTTGGCGCATGGGGGCTTAGGCAGGGCATTGCCATGACCGCTCCCCCGCCCCCATCCTCTACCGCGCAATCGGCGCGCTCCATTCTCACCCGCTTGCACGAGGTGATGGCGGCGCGCACCAATGCGCAGGCGAAGCTGAACCATGTGGTGCAGGTGATCGCCGAGTGCCTGGATAGCGAGGTATGCTCCATCTATCTGCTGCGCGACGGCGGGCTGGAGCTGTTCGCAACCCGCGGGCTGAAGCAGGAGGCGGTGCACGTCACCCGGCTGGGGCTGGGCGAAGGGCTGGTGGGCACCATTGCCCAGCGGATCGAGATGCTGAACCTCGACGAAGCGGCGGCGCATCCCGATTTTGCCTATCGCCCCGAAACCGGCGAAGAATTGTATCACAGCTTTGCCGGGGTGCCGATCATCCGGCGTGAGCGCGCGGTAGGGGTGCTGTGCGTGCAGCATGTCGACCCGCGCCGCTATGACGAGATCGAGATTGAAACGCTGCAAACCGTGGCGATGGTCATCAGCGAGCTGATCGCCAATGCCCAGTTGATCGACACACGCGCGCAAAGCGATGCGGCGGCCGCCGATCAATCGGCGCAGCGCCTGTCCGGGCAAAAGCTGGTCGATGGCATGGGCCAGGGCGTCGCGGTGTTCCACCAGCCGCGCGTCGAGATTGAGCATACGGTGGCCGACGATACCGAGGCCGAACGCCACCGCGTCTATGCCGCCTTTGACAAAATGCGGGCACAGATCGACAAAATGGCGAGCCAGGCGGAATTTGGCGTCGGCGGCGAGCATGAAGAGGTGCTCGAAACCTATAAGATGTTCGCCTATGACGAAGGGTGGTCGCGGCGCATTAACGAGGCGATAGACAGCGGCCTGACTGCCGAGGCGGCCATTGAGCGGGTGCAGCAGCGCACCCGGATGCGGATGCGCCAGATTGACGATCCGCTGCTGCGCGACCGGATGCACGATCTGGAGGATCTGTCCAACCGCCTGCTCCGCATCGTGTCGGGCAAGATGGGGACGGCGGCGCAGCTGGGATTGCAACAGGATTCGATCCTGATCGCCCGCAATCTGGGCCCGGCAGAGCTGCTGGAATATGACCGCAGGCGGCTGAAAGGCGTGATCCTGGAGGAAGGATCGCTGACCGCGCACGTCATCATTGTCGCGCGTGCCATGGGGGTGCCGGTGCTGGGCCGCGTCCGCGAGCTGCGCGGTGTGGTGCGCGAAGGCGACATGCTGCTGCTCGACGCGGCGGCGGGCTCGGTGCATGTGCGCCCCTCCCCCGCCACCATCGACGCTTTTGCCGCCAAGCTGGAGATCAGCCAGAAGCGCCGTGCGACCTTTGCCGCGCTGCGCGATCTGCCCGCGGTCACCCGCGACGGCCTGCCCATCGAATTGATGATCAATGCGGGCCTGCGCGAAGATGTGACGGCGCTCGACCTGACGGGGGCCAGCGGCATCGGCCTGTTCCGCACCGAGTTTCAATTTCTGGTGTCCGCCACCATGCCGCAGCGCGAACGGCAGCAGCGACTGTACCGCGACGTGCTCGACGCAGCGGGCGACCGGCCCGTCATCTTTCGCACCGTCGACATCGGCGGGGACAAGGCGCTGCCCTATATGCGGGCAGAGGCGGAGCAGGAGGAAAACCCGGCCATGGGCTGGCGCGCGCTGCGCATCGCGCTCGAACGGGACGGCCTTTTGAAGGTGCAGGCCCGCGCGCTGATCGAGGCAGCGGCGGGGCGCACGCTGAACGTCATGTTCCCGATGGTGGCCGAACCCTGGGAATATCAGGCGGCCCGCCAGATTTTCGTCGACCAGCGCGCCTGGCTCGCCGGACAGGGCAAGAAAATGCCGGTCGCCATCCGCTATGGCGCGATGTTGGAGGTGCCAGGGCTGGCCGAGACATTGGACCTCATTCTGCCGCACCTCGACTTTCTGTCGATCGGCACCAATGATCTGACGCAATTCCTGTTTGCCGCCGACCGGGCCCACCCGCGGCTGGCCGAACGCTATGACTGGCTGTCGCCCACCGTCATGCGCTTTCTGGCGCGGGTCACGCGTGAGACGCAGGCGGCCAAGGTGACCATCGGCGTGTGCGGCGAAATGGGCGGACGCCCGCTGGAGGCGATGGCGCTGCTCGGGCTGGGCATCAACCGGCTGTCGATCACCCCGGCGGGCATCGGCCCGGTCAAGGCGATGATCCGCAGCCTGGACCTTGCTGCGCTGCGCCGCGACATTGGCGCGATGCTGGCGCACCCCGAACCCGACCCGCGCGGCCAATATCGCACCTGGGCCGCCGCGCACGGCGTTGACCTCGGCGAATGACGCGGCGGATTGGTGGGGCCAGCGGAACCCCACCCAAATGCTATCGCAGTTTTTCGGTCAGCGGCAGCGCGCCATTTTCGGTCTGGAAGGCGGGCAGGCCGGTTTTCGTATAATCGACATTCTGGAGCCGGTTGAAATCCACCAATTCGATATTGGTCGGCACCCCCGCCGCCATCAGCATCGCGCGCGGCACGCGGTGCGCGGTGCACAGGCCGCCGTTGCCGTCATCGACCAGCCGCTGGTCGAACCGCACCCCTTGCTGGTTCTTGCGCGACCGCACCACTTCGGACAGCGCCAGCTGGCCTTCGCCGAAATCGATAACGAATTGGGTGCCGACGGGCACGTCGATCAACCCTTCGATCAGCGCGCCGGTCGCCGACATGTTGCGCACGACGACGGGATAATAATGATTTTCATGCACCGCGCCGCACCGGCGGAGCAGCGTGATGCGCTTGTGCCGCTGTTTGGGCGGCCCCTGCGGCGGGATGACCCATTCGCCGGATTCGAAATGGGCGAGCAAATCATCCTGCTTCACCGCCGCGCTATAGACATAGCCCTGAATATGGCTGACGCCCAGTTTCTGGATCAGCGCCAGCTGGTCCAGCGTTTCAATTCCCTCTGCCGTGGTGTCCATCTTCAGCGCGTCGGCCAGCGTCACGATGGCGGAGATAATGGCGGCGTTGCGCGACCCTTTTTCCGTGGCAGTGCGGACAAAGCTCTGGTCAATCTTGATCTTGTCGAACGGCGCGTCCTGTAAATAGGAAAGGCTGGAATAGCCGGTGCCGAAATCATCCAGCGCCAGGCGCACGCCCAGCGTCTTGAGCGATTGGAACATCGCCATCGTTTCCGACGTGCTGTTCAAAAACACGCTTTCGGTCAGCTCCAGCTCCAGCCGTTCGGCCTTGAGCCCCGACGCGGTGAGCGCCTGCGCCACCAATTTGGGCAGCCGCTGGTTGGAAAATTGGATGGAGGACAGGTTGACCGCGACGGTCAATCCGACGGGCCATTGCATGGCGTCGGTGCATGCCCGGCGCAGCATCCATTCGCCGATCCGCTGGATCAGCTCCGATTCCTCCGCGATGGGGATGAAGGAGGCGGGCGACACATAGCCGCGTTCGGGGTGGTTCCAGCGGATGAGGGCTTCAAAGCCGGTGACGCGGTTGTCCACCGCGCTGACCACTGGTTGATAATGCGCCTCCAGCTGCCCCTGCGCCAGCGCGTCGACCAAATCCTCTTCCAGCGCGCGGCGATCCTCGGCCGATTTCAGCAGGTCTTCGGAAAAAAAGCGGAACCGCCCGCGCCCGCCGCCCTTGGCCCCATAAAGCGCCAGGTCGGCGTTGCGGATCAGCTCCTCGCTGCTCGTCCCGTCAAAGGGATAGACGGCGACACCAACCGACGCGCCGATGATGCACCGGCTGCCTTCGACCGAATAGGGTTGCGACAGGCTATGGATGATGTCGGTGGCCAGTTCGCCCAGCGCGCCGCGATCGTCCATGTCGGGCAACAGCAGTTGAAATTCATCACCGCCCAGGCGGCTGACCCGTTCGCGGTCGCCGACCACCCCGACCAGCCGTTCGGCCACCTGTTTCAGCAGCGCGTCGCCCGCCGGGTGGCCCAGCGTGTCGTTGACCGCCTTGAACCGGTCAAGGTCGAGCAGCATGACCGCGCAGCTGCGGTTCTGCACCGCATAGGCCGCGAGCGTCGATTCGAGCAGTTGGCCCATGCGAAAGCGGTTGAGCAGGCCGGTCAGCGCATCATATTTGGTGAGCCGCATGCTGGCCTCTGCGGCCAATTTCTGTTCAGTAATGTCGATGCCAAAGCCGCGAAAGCCGGAAAACTCCCCCGCCTCGTCAAATTGCGGAATGCCCGAAATCGACCACCAGGTTGGGTTTTCGACGTCAAGCGAGCGGACCTCCACCTGTTCAAACTTCGCCTTGCGCGTCAGCAGGAACGGCAGGGGGCGCTGATTGTCGTCGGTGCGGTCGGCGGGCGCAAACAGGCTGACAAAGCGGTGGCCGACGACACCGGCCGCCAGGCCCATGCGCGCCGCGACGACGCCGCTGATATACAGCGCCTGCCCCTCGGCATCGGTGGACCAGAACCAGCCCTGGCCGCTGTCTTCATAATTGCGCAGCAGGCGAATGGCCTCGCGGTCATCGAGCCGCCGGTCCTCGCTGCGCCGTTCGGGATGCGGCGGGGCCGCCGGACTGGCCGCCGCCGGAGCCGCGCGGCCGCCGAAGCGCGCCAGCAAGCCGCGGCCGCCGCCGCTTGCTGCTTCCGCCTCTGCCCCCTGCGTCTTGCCCATGTTGGTTGGCCCTGTCGGCACCGCGCACCCGCGCGTCCGGTGGTCCGCCATAGCCGCGAGGCTTTGCCAAAGCGTTAAGCCGTCCTGTCAGCCCACCAACCGGTCAATGGTCCACCAGGCGGCAATGCTGCCAATCGCATAGGCCGCCATGCGCACCGCCAGCGCCGCAACCGGCGGCGACAGGCGGCGCAGCAGCGAAAGCGCGGCGGCGCTGGCCACCACCACGGCAAGCTGCCCCGCCTCCACCCCCAGGTTGAAGGCGAGCAGCGCCAGGCCCACGTCGCGGTCGGGCAGGCCGATCTCGGCCAGCGCCCCGGCAAAGCCAAACCCATGGAGCAGGCCAAAGCCGAACGCGACCAGCCACGGCCAGCGTTCGGACAGGCGGGGTTGGCCGGGGTCGCGCTTCACGATTTCCACTGCCAGAAACAGGATGGACAGCGCGATCACGGCCTCCACCGGGGCCGACGGCAGGCCCATGACGCCCAAAGTTGTCCCCACCAGCGTGATCGAATGGGCCACAGTAAAGGCGGTCACCGCCGCCGCTATCCGCCACAGTCCATCCAGCAGCAGCACCAGCGCAATCACGAACAGCAAATGGTCATAGCCAAACAGGATATGATCGACACCGATCAGCAAATAGCTGCGCACCATTTGCCACCGCCCCGGTTCGGCGGCGATGGTGGCCATGGGCGCATCGGGGGTCAGGCGCAGCGTTTGCACCGCGCCTGCCAGCGGCTGGACGCGCACCAGTGCATCGGTCTGCGCCGCGGCAAAGCCGGTCAGGCCGATGCGCTGGCCCGCGACGGGCCCAGTGCAGCGCAACTGGCCCGATGTCACCAGCGCAGCATTGACCAGGCGGCGGTCCTCGGCACCGGTGCGGCGGCAATTGGCGGGAAAAACCGGCTGGGTCGCCGCGCTCACTTCGCCGCGCAGCGGTGCCTTCCACAACCAATGCCATTGGCCGGGTTGCTGCTCGGTCAGCTCGATATAGCCGGGGCGCAGCTCGTCGGCCTGCACCACGGGCGCGCAGAGCAGCGCGAGCGCAGCGAGCAGCAGCGCGCGGATCACAGTTTCAGCCGGATGTCATAGCTGTCGAGCAGCGCCTGATAGGCATCGGCCCGGCGTTTGGCGATGGTTGCGGCGCGCCAGTCATTTTCCACCGCCTGGTGCACATCGGCGAGCCGGGGCGGTGTCGGCGTCGTCACGCTGCGCAGCCGGACCAGATGCTGGCCAAAGCCCGAGGCGATGGGCCCGCGCCACGCATCGCCGGGGGGCAGCGCGATCAGCGCGGCGGCAAAGCCATCGCCAAATTGGCGCGCCACCTCGCTCCGCTCCGCCGCCGCGAAGGTGCGGGGGAGCGCCAGGGGCGCGCTGAGCGATTGCCAATCACCCTTGATCTGCGGTGCGGACAGCAGGTCGCGCGCATCGGGGGGCGCTTCGCCGTCGCCCTGCCCCAGATAGATATGGTCAAAGCTCAAGCGGCTGTCGGCGGCGTAGCGCGCGGGATTGCGGTCGAGCCACGCCTGCAGCACCGCGTCGCCGGGCACCGCATTGTCGACCGCCGCCCCCGCCAGATATTCCATTTTCAGCCGCAGCCGGCGCTTGATGCCCGGATCATCCTGATCCAGCCCCAGGCGCAGCGCCTCGCGGTAATAAATCTCCTCGCGGATCGCCTCGCGGATCAGCGCGTCGACCTCGGCCTGCGTCGGGGCCCGCCGCCAGGTCGCTTGCCACCCCGCCACCAGCCGCGCCACGCGGGCTTCATCAATGACAATGGTCCGGCTGGCGGGGTCCACTGGCTCGCCCCGCACCGCGAAAAAGGCAAAAATCGCCGCCCCCGCCAGCAGGAAATGGACCAGCGGTTCGCGCAGCAGCAGGCGGAGGCGGGCAAGCAGGGTCAGAGGTAAAAGGCCGCAGAAACTGGACCGAACGTCCAGCCGCCTTCCACGCACGACAGGGTTCCAGCCATATCTTTTTGGGCGTCAAGAGAGAGCGAAAGCGTGCAGTTTTGCCCGCCACCATATTCGACCGGATAGTGAATCTGGACCGAACGGCGATTGACCGATCCTTGTCCCGAGGGTGCCGGTTGTTCGCGCGTGGCGCGCTGCAACAGCGGTGGATAGGTGACCTGGAAGCGGCCCGTGACGGGATCGCATTGCGAAATTACCAAGCCATGTTGTTTCGCTTGCAGCCAGTTGAAGGACCCAGAGACACGCGTGCCTTCGGGCGGGTAACCGTGCATCACCGTCACATTCTGCGCTGCGCAAACGCGATGGCGAAGCGCCAGGCTGACCAGCGCGGCATCGGCGCCCGCCATTGCCAGCGACATGGCGCGCTCGCGCACCGCCGACGATGTCGACCGCATCGCCTCTTCAAAGGCCGCGATCCGGACATTGGGGTCGGCGGCCATATCCTCTTCCAGCTTGGCCAAAGTCTGGGCGACAATCGCGGCGCTGGACCCGGCGGGGCGCGGGGCGGTGCTGCGCTGTTGCGCCTGGCTGCTGGTGGCCACGCCTGCCAGCATGACTAATGCAATGACCATCCTCATCGGGACACTCCTGTCAGTTCAACCTTTTGTAGACCAACCGGCCCGGCAAAGCGCAGCAGGATGCTGGCCGGACCCGCCAGCGCCACAGCGCAGCGAAACTGCGCCGCATCGGGACGGCAATAGCGCACCGACAGCCAGGATGCGCTGGAAATCGGCGCGTCCTCCGCATCCGACACCAACACCTCGACACCGCTGGGCAGCGGTCGGTCGGGCAGGAAGGCAAAGTCGATGGCCGTCACCGGTCCCACCGGCGTCGGCACTACGACCAGGTCAACCGTGCGCGAGCGGGCCAGCGGCGTCGCCAGAAAGGGACAGCTGGCCTGTCCCAGCGCGCCCAGCGGGCCGCAGCCAGGATCGGCCAGAGCGGCACGAAATTCGCCCAGCCGCAGCGCCCGCGCCGGGGCCACGCGGACCGGCGCCGGGGCCCCGCCCGCAGCCTTGCGCCCTGCGGCGGGCGTGGGCGCGGGCGGCGACGCAGGCGTCAACAGCGGCAGGATGCGGCGCACCTCGTGAAACATGATCGCTCGCCCCGGATCGGCATGGCCGGTCCCGGCATGGGTCACCAGCCCCACCGGCTGCGCCTGCGACCCGCCGACGTCGCGCGGGGCCAATATGGCCGATCCCGAATCGCCGCCCATCACCTGCTGCCCCCCGGCGGGGGCAAAGGCAAAGACCGGGCGGCGCGCGTCGAAGCTGTCGATCAGCACCCGCTGGGAATAAAGCCCGCCGCATTGCCCGGCATCGCGCCGTTCGGGGGAACAGGGCGGGATTTGTTCGATCACCAGTTCGCGGTTTTCGCGGCTGGCCTCGGCGATGAAGGGGCCCGCGTCGGGATAGCCAAGCTGCGCGGCCGAACATTGCGTCCGCGCCCGCCCCTCGATGCGCAGCACCGCCATGTCGATGCTGTTGTCCGGATGACGGATCATGGCCGCAATCTGCCCCACAGCACCAGCGCGCGTCACCACCAGCCCTTCGCCGCCTGGCACCACATGCGCCGCAGTGACCACCAGGCAATCGGCACCGCTTGGCTGGCGAAACATCCAGCCTTGGCCCATGGTGCCATTTTGCGCCTGGATCAGCACCGGTTCGGCGCGGACCGACGCTGCGCCGCTCAGCATAATCGTGCCCAGCATGGCCGCGATCAAGCGGGCCCCGGCCAAGCGGGCGAAGCGGGCAAAGCGCAGCCGGGCCATCATTTGCGCCCGCTCCACAATTGCACCCAGATACCGGTGATCAAGGCCACTGCCGACAATATGCCCACCAGCCACTGAAAATAGGGATCACCGCCCAGCCGCGTGCTGAGCGTCATCATATATTTGTCGGGCCGGTCCCGCGCGCTGCCGTCGCGCGGCCAGACATAGAGCGCATCCTTGCTCGTCTGAAAGGCAACATCGAGCTGGCGGGCCGCAGGAACAATCGTCACGGTGCCGCTGATCCCGGCGTCGCTGGGGTTGACCCCATCGGCCTCGTCAAAGCTGGCGACGCGCACGCCGCGCGGCAGGTCGATTTCGGCGGCCTCGAACAGCACTGCGCTGCCATCGCCGGGGCCCAGATCGTGGAGCCACGACAGCCAGCTCGGTTCAATCCGGCCAAAAATGCGCAGGCCCCCGGTGATGAGCTCGCCGGTGGCATCTTCGCCCTCTCGCCCGATGCTGATGTTGCCGCGCAGGGTCAATTTGCGGATGGTGTCGGCATTGCCGCACGCCGGTCCCTGCGGCGACGGGCCCAGCAACAGGAGCAGCGGCGCACTGCTGTCGCCAGTGGCGGGGGGCGCGGTGCCGCCGAATTGATATTTGCTGCCGGGCGTGGTCGCCACGCTGACCGATCCGGACCCCGCCGGATCGACGGCCAGTTCGAGCGCGCCCTGCGACAGGAACAGTTCGGCATCGGCAAGGCAGGTGCGCGCCCCGCTGTCGAGGTCAACACGGGTGACGGAGCCCAGCGAAAAGGCCTCACCCTGCCCCGACACCGGGTGATAGCGCAGAAATTCCGTCTGCCCTTCAAAGGCCGACAGGACGGCGGGGCGGGGAATCAAGGCGCCAAGGCTGGCCACCGCGACAAAGGTGGTGAAGAGTGCGAGCGCAAAACTGCCGCGAATGCGCTGCCCCGCCGCCGCGACGAGCGAGCGGCCCTGCGCCCACAGGCCGCCGCACCGCTGGCGCACCCGCGCCGCGATGTCAGGGAAGGAAAACGCGAAAATCCTGGTCATTGGGCTGTCCGAGCCGATCCTTCATCACCATCCGCAATTGATAGACGCCGCCCACCCGGCCAGTCGGCAAGGGCAGCGAGCAGAGCAGATCAAAGCGGACATTGGTCTTGGCCCGGTCGTTGCGGCAGGCCGCTTTGGCGACCAGCCGGTTCGCGCCGTCCCGCAGCTCAGCCGACACGCCCAGATTGTTGCGGCTCAGGAACATGACATGCAGGGTCGAGCGGACATTGCTGTGCGCCGCGGGGACATAGGGGGCCGCGGCATCGGTCATGCAATTGGTCCCGATCCGCGCGCGAATGGCGACATCATCGGTGCCATAGTCCGCCAGCGACTGGCCCGATTGCAAGCGCGGGGCAAAACGGGCGCGCACCACCCGGCTGTTGGGGCCAACCTGCAACAGCGCACCGGGCGCGGTCAACGAACCGTCCCGCGAGGTGACCGACAGGCAAAAGGGCGTCGCCTGGCCCGCGCCCGGCACGTGAAACCGCATCGCCGCCGGGTCGAACCGCGCCGTGATCGGCCCCAGCGCCAGGCCGGCCAGCATATAGGAATTGACCTGCGCACTCGCCTCGATGGCAATCGGCACTTCGCCGACCATGTCGGCAACCACTTCCGCATCCACCGCCACAGCGGGGCCCGGCGCAACCGGCGCCCCCGATTGCGCAGCCGCGACCAGCATCACGCCCGTCCATGCCGCCAGCATCGCCCCTTCCTCCCCTACACCACCCGATGTTGCCAGTTTATGCATGGCCCCGCCGGGATGGACAAGGGGCTGGTATCGACCGCAGTCACGCCCGGGCGCGGATGGCGCTGATTGGTGCGGCGTGCGTTCCATGGCGGGCCGGAGGGCCGATAAGGTGCAGCCTGCCGAACAGACTCTGTCTCAGCTATACTGAAGGCCGACCCCCACCCGTCCGCCCTGAGCTTGTCGAAAGGCTGTCCTTCTCTTCGACCATAGCCAAGAAAAAAACGGTCCTTCGACGAGCTCAGGACGGGCGAGGTTGGGAGGATGGCGTGGCTTATTTCTTCAACCCGATTTCCCGCAACCGCTCCTGCAAATAGTCATCCGCCGTGATCGGCACCGGGTAGCGGTCGGGATGGTCGGCATCCACGCACCCCGGCAAAGTCTCAATCAGATAGTCCGACCGGAAATGCAGGAAAAAGGGCATGGAATAGCGCGCGACGCTGGCCCGTCCCGCGTCGGGGTTGCGCACGCGGTGGGTGGTGCTGGGGAGACGGTGGTTGGTCAGGCGTTGCAGCATGTCGCCGACATTGACCGCAAGCGCGCCCGGCGGCGGCGCGACGGGGAGCCAGCTGCCGTCCTTGTCGAGGATTTCCAGCCCCGCTTCCTCCGCGCCCAGCAGCAAGGTGATAGTGTTGATATCCTCATGCGCTTCGGCGCGAATGCCTTTCGCGGGGCCAGTGACAGGGGGATAGTGGAGCAGGCGCATCACACTGTTCCCGTCCGCAATGGTGGCGTCGAACCAGTCGGGGGCAAGGCCCAGATAGCGGGCAATGCCGCCGAGCAATCGCGCGCCGAGCCGGTCGAATTCGGCATAGAGCGCCTCAAAGGTCGGGCGGAAGCCGATGACTTCGGACGGCCAGACATTGTTGGGCTGTTGCGCGCCGAGCGGGTGCCCCGGCGGCAAATCGCGCCCGACGTGCCAGAATTCCTTCAGGTCCACCTCTTTCGCGCCCTTGGCAATTTCGGTGCCGAACGCGGTATAGCCGCGCGCGCCGCCGATGCCGGGGACCAGATAGCGGCGCTTGATATCCTCGGGCAGCGCGAAAAATTCGGCTGATTTCTGCCAGGCGCGGTCGATCAGCCCCATGTCGATGTCGTGATCGCACACCATTGCAAAGCCGAAGCGTTCAAAGGACGCCCCAAAAGCGGCGGCAAAGGCGGCATCGCTCTGGTTGAGCGAGATCATGGGGACTTGGGCGGGCATTTCGAGACCATCCTATCGTCGTCATTGCGAGCGCAGCGAAGCAATCCAGAGCCATTTTGTGCCGCCCTGGATTGCTTCGCTGCGCTCGCAATGACGGAGTTTGAATTGA
>CAZKOW010000015.1:0-57830 GCA_964554455.1 uncultured Sphingopyxis sp.
AAGAAATAGATGGATTTGAAGATGCCATGGTGCGTCGGGCCAAGCACATCGATGCCCAGCCCCTCGATATGCGCCTTGGCCGCGAGCAGCGCGTCCAGCGTCGGCACGCGAAAGGCCAGATGCTGAACCCACGCCGGGGTGTTGGCGTCGCGGCCCATCTCCGGCTGGTTCGGCAGCTCGAAAAAGGCCAGGATGTTGCCGTTCCCGGCGTCCAGAAACACATGCATATAGGGGTCATAGTCCCCCGTCGACGGCACATGATCCTCCGCAAAGGCGGTGGTGTAGCGCATGCCCAGCACGCGTTCATACCAATCGACCGTCACCTTCGCATCCTTGCAGCGATAGGCGGCGTGGTGAATGCCAGCGAGGGTAACGGGATGGGTGGTCATTTACCAAAACTCCGTGTGTGCTGAGCCTGTCGAAGCACCGTTCTTTTCTTGCCGATAGTCGAAAAGGAGAAGAACGGCCCTTCGACAAGCTCAGGGTAGGCGGTCTTATTAGACAGCGTCGCTTGTGGCCAGCGCACCGCGTTCCATTTGGTCGCGCTCCATGGATTTGAAGAGGGCCGTGAAATTGCCCTCGCCAAAGCCTTCATCGCCCTTGCGCTGGATGAATTCAAAGAACACCGGGCCGATTTGCGGCTGCGCAAAAATCTGGAGCAGCAGGCGCGCGTCGCCCGCCTCCGTTGACCCGTCGAGCAGGATGCCGCGCGCCTTCAGCGCCTCCACTGGCTCGCCGTGGCCGGGCAGCCGTTCGTCGAGCATGGCATAATAGGTCGCGGGCGGCGCCGTCATCAACGGCACGCCATTGGCCTTGAGCCGATCCAGACAGCCGATCAGATCGTCGCAGATCAGCGCGATATGCTGAATCCCCTCACCATTATAATCGCGCAGATATTCCTCAATCTGACCGCCCCCCGCCTTGCCCTCTTCATTGAGCGGGATGCGGATCTTGCCATCGGGCGCGGTCATCGCCTTGGACGTCAGCCCGGTATATTCGCCCTTGATATCGAAATAGCGGATTTCGCGGAAATTGAAGACGCGCTCATAAAAGCTCGCCCAATGCGCCATGCGCCCGGCATAGACATTGTGGGTCAGGTGATCGATCTTCTGAAAGCCCGCGCCAACCGGCAGCCGCTCCACCCCCGGCAGATAGACAAAGTCGATGTCATAGATGGACAGCGCGTCGGGATTGTCGAGCGTGGCGTAACGGTCGACCAGATAGATGAACGCGCCGCCAATCCCCTTGATGGCGGGGATGCGCAATTCCATGATGCCGGTCCTGCTTTCCACCGGTTCGGCCCCGCGCTCAATCGCCTCGGCATAGGCCTTGGCCGCATCGCGCACGCGGAATGCCATGCCGCAGGCCGACGGGCCATGTTCAGCGGCGAAATAGGCCGCCGGGCTGCGCGGTTCATAATTGGCGATCAGGTTGATTTCGCCCTGCCGCCACAGATGCACATCCTTTGACCGGTGCTGCGCGATGCGGGTGAAGCCCATGGCGGCGAACACAGGTTCCAGCAAGCCCTTTTCCGGCGCGGTGAATTCGACAAATTCAAACCCGTCAAGGCCGAGCGGATTGTCGAAGAGGTCGGGCATGGCGCATCCTTTTGGGGAACGGAGATTTGGTTTCAATGGAAACTATTATCCCCTGCGCAAGGGATGGAGTCAAGCCGGGGTTGCGGCATTGGCAGCACGGAGCCCTGCCGCCAGCACGGCGCTACATCGCGTCGATCGCGTCGCGAACGGCCTTGATCCGCGCGGCATTTGCATCCGACTTGTTCAGCCGCGCCGCCTCCGCGATCCACTTGGTTGCTATCGCCTTGTTCTTGAAAACGCCGGACCCCTGCAAATAGGCCACCGCTGCTCTGAAACAGCTGTTCAGGTCAGCAACCTTGCACCCCATCTCAAAAAAATGGGCTGATTCCATCAGATTCTTGGTCACGCCGGTTCCGTTGAAAAGCGCCGCTCCCGCCATGGAACAGCTTGGTCCGGCACCCGCCTTGCAGGCCATTTGATACAGGGTTGTGGCCGACACGGGATCCTTGGCAAGACTCTGATAGCCACCGGCATAGCGCGCCGCCAGCCCCTGACATACGACACCGCTGTTGATGTTGCACAGCGATTGCCAGTGCGGAACCAGCAAGGCCCTGCTTTCCCGCACCATTTCGGCGGTCGCCTTCATGTCTTCCAGCTGTAGCAAGGCATAGGCGGCACGATTGACGTCAACGCGCCCGCCTGCCCCGCTCAGATAGATGCGCCCCAGGCTGAGACAACTTTCCGGAAGCCTGCCTTCGCCCTGGCATGCCCCGGCATACAGCTTTTCGGCTTCTGCCGGGTTTCGCGCGGTGCCGACCCCCGTCATCTGCAGATTGGCCTGATTGTGGCAGCCGAGCTTCAATCCTGCCAAACAGGCACTGGCAAAAAGCTCATAGGCTCGCACCGGATTTTTCGTCACACCCAGGCCATCCAAATGCATCTGGCCCAAGCGATTGCAGGATTCGCGGCCATCGCTGTTATTGCTGACGCACCCCTTTTGATAGGCGGCAATGGCAAGCGCGCTATCCTTAGCCACGCCGCGCCCGGCTTCATAGGCCTGGCCGAGGTCGAAGCAGCTGTATAAAGTGCGGCCATCGCAAGCCTTGCGGTGAGCGCCCGCTGCTGCCGTTAAGTTGGCCGGGGTGGGCGTTCCCTTAACCAGTGCGAATGCCAAATCCCGACATTGATCGGCAGCGCCCAGATCGCAGCCGCGTTCCGAAAGGGCGATGGCTCTGGCATTGCCGGGAGCATAGTTTGCCATCCGGTGCGCATGACTGCTGCCGCGATCACAGGATACGCGATATCCGCCCTGACAGGCCTTTTCATACAGCGCGAGCGCGCGGGCCGGGTCCTTGGGCACGTCGCGCCCCCACCCCCGGGCAAGGTTGTACGCCAGTTCGTTGCATTGCCGAAAGTCCTGCCGGTCACATAGTGTTTGCAGGAAGGTCACGGCCTTTGGCGGCTTCGGGTTAAATGCCGTTCCGCCGCGAGGCAATCGGTTGTCATAAAACAGCCCGCCCGTATAAAAACTGAGCAGCAAGTCGCAGCTGTCCTTGTCGCCGCCATCGCACGCCGCTTTGGCAATTTGCTCCATCGCAGCATAATCGTTGCGGACAATGGCATCTGCTGCCGATTGATAGGCCGCAGAGCGGGTGGTTTGCGCCGATGCCGGGGAGGCCAGGGTCACGCCCGCGGCCGTGAGCAGGGCAACGCCCATACCCCCTAACCATCCGGCGAATCGTTGACCCCATGCCATGCCAAAGCTCCCGATCCCAACGCTGTAACGACAGGCTATCATGTCCGCCGCGCGGCGCAATCGGTTATGCCGGGCGGTGCGCCACCGCACCATGGTTGCGCCCGCCCCCCGGCTGCGGCTACCGTGGCGGTGCCATGACCCCTCCCCCCAAATCCCTGATGCTGGTTCTGGCTACCCTGATGCTGGCGGGCTGCACCGCCATGCCGCGTCCGGAGGTGGCCCCGGCCCGGATCGCCGCAGCGGCGGCGGACCGGATGGGCGGCGTCCGCTTTCCGGCGGACGCCGCGCCACCAACCCCAGGGCCATCCGACGATCTGGCGCAGGACATATTGGTGCTGTCGGGCGGCGGGCCCGATGGTGCCTATGGCGCCGGGCTGCTGCGCGGCTGGCAGGCGCGCGGCGATTTGCCGCAGTTCGACGTGGTCACCGGCGTCAGCACCGGGGCGCTGATGGCCCCCCTTGCCTTTCTGGGCGGGGACCGGCTGGCCGATTTGGAGCGGCTTTACACCGGCGATGACGTCACCCGCATCCTGAGCCAGGGATCGCCGCTGCGGCTGGTGCGCGGCCCGTCCATCTATCGTTCCAAACGGCTGCGTGCGATGATCGCTGCTGCCATCAGGCCCGCCGTGCTGGCCGATATCGCCGCGCAGCACCGCGCGGGCCGCCGCCTTTATGTCGCCACCGCCAATATCGATGCGCAGGTGCGCCAGATTTGGGACATGGGGGAAATTGCCGCGCGCGGGACACCGGCCAGCGCGGCGCTGTTCCACGACATATTGCTGGCGGCGGCCAGCATCCCCATCGCCTTTGACCCCGTCCCCGTGGCCGTCGAAGCGCCGGGCGAGCACGTGACCGAGTTGCATGCCGACGCGACGCTGTTCGGCCTGATTTACGCCGATGCCCGCCTGTTCGATGCCGCCCGCTGCCGCGCGCCGGGCGGGCGCTGCACCCTCTATGTCATCGCCCACAACAAGACGCGGCCCGAACCCCGCACGGTCAAGCTGAACGTCGCCGATGTCGGCGCGCGCGTTCTCGACACGCTGATCAAGGCAGACCTTGCCACCAAGCTGCGCGTGGCGCGCGAAGAGGCGGCAGACGTCGGCGCGACCTTTCGCTTCACCTATCTCGACGTGCCGTTTGAAAGTGTTTCGGCGATCGACTTCGATCCCGCCTATATGCGCAAGATTTTTGCCATCGGGCGCGAGCGGGGGGTGGCGGGGGTCAATTGGTTGACCGACGTCCCCGCCCCCTGACCAGCAGCCAGGGGCGGCCCGGCGTCATGGGTTGTCGTGAAAGCCCAAGCTGTCGGCAGGGGCCTGGCCGCGTTCCTTCAGGCCATAATCCCGCACAATATGCGCCACCCGCAAGCGATAGTCGGCAAAGATGCCGCCGCGACCCTTGGCCTGCGTCGCGCGGTGCCGCGCGCTGTTGCGCCATTGGGCCACCGCCTGCTCATCCCGAAAGAAGGACAAGGACAGCAGCTTTCCCGGTTCCGACAGGCTTTCAAACCGTTCGATGGACAAGAATCCATCGATTGCCGACAGTTCGTCGCGCAGCGCCGCCGCCAGATCGAGATAATGTTGCGTCCGCCCAGCGGCAGGCCAGACTTCAAACAGGACCGCAATCATGGCTTGATCAGCGCGCTGTGCGGCGCTGATGCCAGGGTGCAGAATATCCGATCTTCCCGCCGGATAAACTGTTCCGCCATCGCAAATGCATAGTTGGACCGGCCCAGCGGGTCATCCCGAAGCCGCGCGCGATAGGCCTCATAAGCCGCCAGGCTTTCGATTGTGTAGACGCCATAGGCGGTCGTCGCCGACCCCTCATGCGGCGCAAAATAGCCGATCAGATCGGCACCGCAGCGGGGGATGGCCTCCCCCCAATTGCGCGCATATTCGCGAAATGCATCGACCTTGAACGGATCAATTTCATACCGGATGAAACAGGTAATCATGGGAACTCCTTTTGCGGAAACTGAGCAGCCGCCTAGCCGGTTGCGATGCGCGGATGCTTCGTTTACGGTCGAACCATGAAAGACGGACCTTGCATCGCCCAGCTTGCTGCGCTCATCGGCGATCCGGCGCGGGCCAACATGCTGACCGCGCTGATGGCAGGAAAGGCTTTGACCGTGACCGAGTTGGCGCAAGAGGCCGGGGTGACGCTGCAGACAGCCAGCGCCCATCTGTCCAAATTGCTGGACGGCGGCATGGTCGCCGCGCGCAAACAGGGGCGGCACAAATATTTCGCCCTGGCATCGACCAAGGTGGCGGATCTAATCGAGGCGCTGATGGGACTTGCCGCCGACAGCGGCCATTTGCGGACCCGCACCGGACCGCGCGACGCGGCGCTGCGCGCGGCCAGGCGATGCTATAACCATCTGGCCGGATCGGCGGGCGTGCGATTATATGACAGCCTGATCCGGCGGGACTATCTGGCCATGGGTTCGGCGGGGTTGTCGCTGTCGCCAGCGGGCCGCGCCTTTGTCGAAACATTGGGAATCGACGTCGGCGCATTGACGGCGAGCCGCACACCCCTGTGCCGCGAGTGCCTGGATTGGAGCGAACGCAAGACGCATCTTGCAGGCAGCCTGGGCCGGGCGCTGTTGGACCATATGGTCGCCGACAAATGGGTGCGGCACAGCGCCGATTCCCGCGCCATCGTCTTCACCCCGCACGGCGAGCGGCAGTTTGCCCGCGCCTTTCCCGCCGTCGATTGAAGGCGCGGGGCGCGTTTGTGGGTAAGGCAATGGCGTTGCACCAACACCATCGGGTCCGCACGGCGCGACATTTCCGCCAGTCCGTCGCGGCTGGCATCGTCGTCGGAATGATCGATTACGCCGCATCGCGCGGGGCGGATCGGCATATCTTGCTCGCGGCGGCGGGCCTGCCGCGCGATGCCGGCATTGACCCCAACCGCCGCGTGCCGCTGGAGCATTATATCCGCGTCACGCGGGAGGCGAAGCGGCTGTGCGACAACCCGGCGCTGGCGATTGAGCATGCGGCTTCGCACCGGTTTGACAATCTGTCGATTGTCGGCCTCATCGCCTATGCCTCGCCCACCATCCGCGACGCGATTGACCAGCTGAACCGGTACGGACGGCTGGTTACGGACCTGAGCATTGTCGGCGAAGCGCGATTTTCCCTGTCCCATGAAAATGATGGCATCTGGCTGACCGACAACCGGCTGGATCAGCCCCCTTTTCCCGAGTGCACCGAGACAAGCTTCATCTGGCTGATAAACGCGGCGCGGGAGCCCGGCATTGCACCCTATTGCAGCCTGGCCGAGGTGACCCATGCCGATCCCGGCACCCGTGCCGCATTTGAACGCGCACTTGGCGCGCCCATCCGCTTTGGCGCACCCCGCAACGCCCTGCGGGTGTCCAGCGCCTGGCTCAACTATCCCATCAATCAATATCCGGGCTATGCGTTCAGCGTCTTTTGCTCCCATGCCGACCAGCTGTTGACCGAGCTTGACGCGGGCCAGTCCTTTACCACGCAAGTTGAACGGCTGATCCTTCCGCTGCTGCACACCGGCACCGTGACCGCCGGGAGCGTGGCACGCCAGCTCAACATGAGCGGCCAAGGGCTGTACCGCGCGCTGCGCGCTGAGGGGACGACCTTTGAGCAATTGCTCGCGGGGCTGCGCCATCGCTTTGCCAAGGGATATCTGGCCGAAGGGCGCGCCTCGCTCAAGGAAGTGGCCTATTTGCTGGGCTATTCCGACGTGTCGGCCTTTTCCCGCGCGTTCAAGCAGCAGGCGGGCGTTTCGCCAGGCGCCTTCGCCCGCCGCGCCCGGGCCAAACCGCCGCCGCCGGATCGGACGGCGGCGCCATGACGAAATCTGTCGGCAGCTTGTCGGCTGGGGTCATTGCCGGCAGGCTCGATCCACCATAACGCGATTGCGCTAGCGCAGGTCGCACCCCGGGGTGCGCCGCGCCGCAGGGGCAAGGAGGGTGGTCTGGAACAGGTTGAAGCGACGCGGTTGCTCGTCTTTTCGGGCGGGCTGTCCATCTTGTTTGCATCCCTGCTGGGGACGGTGATGCTGATCCCCCTCCAGCCCTGGGGAAAGGGGCTGTTCAAGGCGGTCAATTTCAAGCAGTTGCTTGCCGCACATCTCGATTGGGTCATGCTCGGCCTGATGCAGGGATTGGCGGGCGGGCTGATCGCGGTGTTTGCGCTGGCGCCATCCGCAACGATCGTCTGGTTCATGGTGATTGGCGGGTGGCTCAACCCGCTGCCCTATCTGTTCCGCGCTTTTGGCATCAACGCCTTCGCGCTGACCGGTTCGCCGGTCCAGCGTGCTGCGGCCACCTTGGGGGCAATCAGCGCGGCGATGATCATTATCGCTTGGAGCGCCCTGTTGCTGCAGGCGTGGGCGGCGTGGCCGTGACCGTCAAATCATGGCGATGACAGGCTGCCGAACGACACGGCAGGAGGCGTGCCGTGTCCCAGCCCGCCGCGCACGCGCGGTGGCCACTGCCGCGCTGGCCGCAATCCTGTCCGCTGCCGCGCCATTGGCCCTTGCCGCGCCCGCGCCAACCCCAGCCTCACCTCCAGCCCCAGCCCCGTTGCCGGCGGATGCGACGCTGGCGGCGAACCCCGCGCGGCTCGGCGCGGATACCGACATAAGCTTGCCCGATGGCACCCGCCTTGTCGCGCCGCGGGGGTGGTCGCTGGCCCACGTCGAGGGCGGCGCACGCTTGTCGGCACCCGAGCGCGAATCCAGCATCCTGATCGTCAACCGCAGCGAGACGGACCCAGCCGCCGCCGTCGCCGCCGCATGGACCGCCTTCGGCTCTGCGCCGCCGCAGCGGGGCGAGGCGCAGCCGCGCACCCCCCGCGAGGGTTGGGACCGCACCCTGCGGTTCGACTATGCGGTGCCGGATGGCGACGCACGGCGCATCATGGCCCTGGCCCTCGCCAAGGGTGCGGGCTGGACCGTGCTCCTCTATGATGTCAGCGATGCGGTCGCCGAGCGCCGCGATGCCCAGATTGAGGTCATTTTCAACTCGCTGCTGCCGCCGGGCTATCAACGCGAGAGCTTTGCGGGGCGCAAGGCGCAGCGGCTGGACAACCGCCGCATTGCCAAACTTGCCGCCATGATCGAAGCCGCGCGCCGGGACTATGCCATCCCGGGCGTGGCACTGGGGCTGATCCAGGATGGGCGGGTCGTCTTTGCCGGGGGGTTTGGCGTCCGCGAAGCGGGTGGGACACAGGGCGTCGATGCCAACACGCTGTTCAACGTCGCATCGATTGGCAAGGCATGGACCAGCTTGCTCTTGGCCAAACAGGTGGCGGCTGGCCGGTTCGCATGGGACAGTCCGGTCAGATCGCTGTGGCCCCAATTTGCAATAGGCGACCAAGCCGCGAGCGATGCGGTGCTGGTCCGCCACCTGGTCTGTGCCTGCACGGGCATGGCGCGCAGCGATTATGGCTGGCTGTTTGACGGCGAAACGGCGACAGCACAAACAGTCATGGCGCAGCTGGCGCGCACGCCGCCGACCAGCGGCTTGGGCGAGCTTTATCAATATTCCAATCTGATGGCCGCCGCCGGGGGCTTCTTCGCCGGGCACATGCAGCATCCGCAACTGGAGCTGGGCGCCGCCTATGATCGCGCGATGCAGGATCTGGTGTTCGGCCCGTTGCAAATGACGTCGACCACGCCCGATTTCGCCCGGGCGCTGGCAAGCAACCATGCCACCGGCCATGCGCCGGACGTCGACGGCCGCGTCGTCATCGCCAGCCAGGGCCATAATCTGGCGGCCATCTCCACCCGTCCGTCGGGCAATCACTGGAGCAGCGTCGCGGACATGCTGCGCTATATCCAGATGGAGCTGGCGGGCGGGCGGCTGCCCGGCGGCAGTCGCTATATCGACGAAGCGGCGCTGCGCGCGCGGTCGGAGCCGCAGGTGACCGAAGGGTTGAACGAATATTATGGCATGGGCCTGAAGATCGACCGCCAATGGGGTGTGACCATGGTCCACCATGGCGGCACCGCCGCCGGTTACCGGTCGCACATGATGTGGTTGCCCGATCACGGCGTCGGGGCCGTCATCCTGATCAACTCCGATAGCGGGGGCGTCCTGCGCACCGCCTTTCGCCGCAAACTGCTCGAACTCCTGTTCGATGGCGAACCGCTGGCCGAGGCCGATTTGGCCCGCTTTGCGGCGCTCGACCGCGCGGCGGCGGCGGCAGACCGGAAAAGCCTGACCATCCCGCCCGACCGCGCGGCAGTCGCGGCCTTGGCAGCGGACTATCGCAGCGCCGCGCTGGGCGGCTTGCGGGTCTATCGCCAGGGTGACCGCATCTGGTTCGACTTTGGCGGCTGGCAAAGCGAAGTCGCCTCGGTCGCGGGGGACCAGAGCAGCACCCATTTCATCACCATCACGCCGGGGCTCAGCGGGTTAATGTTCGAACCGGCGATGCGCGACGGCAGACGCCTGCTGATCACCCGCGAGGCGCAAAGCAGCCATGAATTTGCCGAGGTCCGCTAAGCGACATATCCGTGCCGATGCCGTCATGATTTTGTCGGCTCCGGTCATTGGCCACACTCCTTGACCATGGCTTTGATATGCCGTTGCAGTCGGTTATCGGGTCGCACGGGATGGTTGCCATGGGCATTGACAGTCGCTTCGTTCGTCGTCCGCGCATGCGCTCGGTTGCGGTATGGCTTGTCCTGTTGATGGGGGCGGTCCTGGTGCCGATGGCGGCACCGGCCCATGCTTGCCCGCCCGGTCACTATCCAATCGGCGGGGGGTCGGCGGGCTGGGTCGGCTGCGCGCCGATGGACGGCGGCGCGGGCGGGACGAGCACGGGCCCGTCCATCGAGGATATGAACATCACCGCGCCCGGCCTGTCCACTTACGATGCCAAGACATGGACCGACTTTTTCGACCATATCGGGGACCAGATTATCGAGGAGGAACGCCGCGCCGTGCCGCCACGGCTGCGCGAGGTGTATGAGGAGCTGCTGAAAGGCACCTGGCTGTTCGGCAAAAGCCGGGCAGGTGACCCTTTTCCAACCTGCATGGCCAGCTTTTATTTCCGGCAGGGCGGCATCATGTTCCTCGACTGGGGTGGGCCAGAGCCGGGGACGATGTTCGCGTTTTTCAGCACCAACATCCCCCGCGCGCGCCAGGTCGCCCGGATTCGCGCGCAACTGGAACAATCCGGGCAGCTGCAAGAGGTTGACGCCTTTCATACCGCCCACTCGCTGCGCCAGATGGGCATGGTGATGCTGCGCGTGCCGTCCACGGCGGCGCTGTTGTCGGCGATTGAGGATGTGCAGGATTACCGGCTGCTGTTGGACGAACGCCAGCTGACCCGCAGCGCCACCATCATCGGCCGCATGCGCGACCGGGGCGGGCCCACGGGACGCTATCAGGAAGTGCTGCGCAATCACTGGCACAGCGGCCAGTCGGCCCGCGACAGCCTGACCGGCTGCCTTCGCGAACAGGGCCGCCTGCCCCCTGCCCTGGCACGGGCAGCGCCCAAACGCTGACGCCCTGGTCGTAGTGCCTAAAAAGACGCCCTTAGCGAAAGGCGGATGTCGCGCCCGGCGAGCGGAGCAAAATCTTTCAAAAAGCTGGCGTGGCGGCGCGCTTCGACGTTGAAGATGTTGTTGGCCGACAGCGCCAGGCGGACATCGCTGTCCGCCAATATTTGCCAGTCGGCGCTGAAGTTCACGCGCGTAAAGCCCGGGGTGGCGGTTTCAAAGCCCGTGACACGGCGCTGCGCGGACGTGCGTTCGGCATCGATGCGCGCATTCCAGCGGTCGGCACCCGCATTGATCCCGCCCAGGACGCGAAAAGGCGGGATGCGGGGCGCTGCGCCGAACCCGTCGATGGTCGCGCGAACGGCGTCGGCGACAATATCGCCCGAAATCTGCACCGGGCCCGCGCGGAACAAATCAGCGCGGCCTTCGACTTCAACCCCCTGATAGCGTGCATTGCCCTGAGCGAACTGAAAAACCGGCAGGTCATCGATGATCGCACCCGTTTGAAATTCATAGATATAGCCTTTGAACCGGGTCACATAGGCCGCCGCGTCGATATTCCAGCCATCGCCTTCGGCACGCAGGATGATCTCTGCGCCGCGGGCCCGTTTGATGCCAAAGCCTGGGTCGCCAATCTCATAGGATTGGGTGCCAACATGCGGACCATTGGCAAGCAGCTCTTCTGCCGCTGGTGCGCGGGCGGTTGTCGACAGGTTCAGGCCAAGCTTGAAGGCGGAACCCAGGTCCGCAAACGCCCCCAAGGCCGCCGATTTGGCCGTGAAGCTGCGATCAAAATTGACATCGCGGGATCGGATATTGGTTTTTTCGATCCGCCCGCCCAGTTCAAATCGCACCGGCCCCAACGCAACCTCCTGCAACGTGAAGAGGCCGGTCTGCTCCGTCTCATTGGGCGGCACAAAGGCCTCTGCACCGACGGCCAGAAAATCGCGGAAGAAAGTCTGCACCCCGCTCACGCCCTGCCATCCGCCGCGTTGGCGCTGCCTGATTTCGGCGCGCGCCTCATAGCCTTGGTTCGCGAACAATGTGCCGACAGCGCCGTCGCCTTCCTTTTCAACATGGCTGTAATCGGCATAGCCCGCGCGGACGCTGAGCGATTCCAGGAAGGCGGACGGGATGGTGACGCTGGCGCGCAAATCCGCGCGCGTCTGCTTGGCGTCGATTGATACCGCTTCCTGTTCGGCTCCCGGCGTCAGATCATAGCGGATGGGCAGGCCATAGACGCTTTCATAGCGGGTGAGCGCGGCCCCAATCGTGCCGCCGTCATTGATATGCGCAATGCCGATATGGCCGGTCCTGGTTTCGCTGCTGCTGTTCGCCAGCCTGCCGGCCCGTGTCGACAGCGCCCGGATATCCGTGTCCACGCTGGTCGCAGCCTGATTGCGCAAGCCGCGCGCCAGGATGAACCCGCCGGTGCGCAGATCGCCCGTTTTGGTGTAGGACCCGCCCGCGCGGACGGCAAAGGTGTCGCCCAGTCGCGCCGTCAATGCCCCGCCGCCCGACCGTTCCCTGGCCGCCGAACCATAGGCCGCCGACGCGTCCACAGCGACGCGATTATCGGGCAGCTCCAGGGGAATGCGCTTGTCGAGCACATTGACGACGCCGCCGATTGCCGACGATCCGAACCGCATCGAAGCCGGGCCGCGCAGCACCTCGATCCGGTCGGCGAGCAGCGGATCGATGGCGACGGCATGGTCCGCCGACGTGTTGGACACATCGAATGCGCCAATCCCGTCGGTCAAAATCCGCACGCGTTCGCCCTGCAAGCCGCGCAACACCGGGCGCGATGCATTGGGGCCAAAGCTGGTTGCCGAAACCCCGGCCTGATTGGCCAGCGCCTCCCCCAATTGGGGGCGCAGGTCGCGTTGCAGCTCGGCCTCGGCAATCACCGACACGGGAGAGGAGGAATCGCGCAGGTCGCGCTGAAAGACCCCGGTGACAACGATTTCGGGGCCTGCTTCGGCCTCTGCCGGGGATAGAGTTTCGGCATAAGCGGGGCATGACACGGCAAGGCCGGATACCAAGGCGATCGAGAGACGGTGCATGAACGAGCCTTCGCAAAAGCGATAGTATAGTATAACGTATCATTTCTGAACAGCTCTCTTTGCAGTCGCATTTGCTTCTACCGCGCCGTCAGCGTGGCGAAGCGATCCGAGACCGCACGCCAGTTCACAACCTGCCACCAGGCGTCCAGATATTCGGCGCGGCGGTTTTGATATGTCAGATAATAGGCATGTTCCCACACGTCATTGCCCAACAGGGGTTGCCCCTTGACTGGGGCGACATCCATGAGCGGATTGTCCTGATTGGGGGTTGAGGTGATGGCCAGTTTGCCATCAGCGCCGACAATCAACCACACCCAGCCCGAACCAAAGCGGCCCGCACCTGCCTGATTAAAAGCCCTTTTCATCCCGTCCAGCGAACCGAATGCGGCGTTGATCGCCGCCAGCAATTCCGGTGACGGCGCGCCGCCAGTGCCGGGGGCCGCCATGATCTGCCAGAAAAACTGATGGTTCCAATGTCCGCCCGCATTGTTGCGGACCACCGGCGGCAGGCTGCTGACACCCGCCAGCAGCTGTTCGAGCGTCTTGCCCTGTAACGCGGCATCGGCGGCAACCGCCTTGTTCAGCGCATCCACCTGGGCACGGTGATGCTTGCCATGGTGCAGCATCATGGTCTGTGCATCGATGACCGGCTCAAGCGCATTGGCGGCATAGGGCAAAGGTGCCTGCACAAAGGCCTCTGTCGGCACGGCGGGCTGTGGCGGCGGGGGCGATGGTGTTGCGGGCGATGGCGCGGCAACAGTCGCGCCGACCGCGCCGCAGCCCGCCAGAATGATGGCGCAGGCGGCAAGGATGAATTTACGCTGGGTCATGGCTTCCTTCCTTAAGGGGCAAGTTCGCGGCCGACCGGATAGAGCAGATAGCGGTCGTCAAAATAGGGTGAGCGTTCGTAAAACCAGCGCAGGCGCGCCTCTGGATCGGCGGCAAAGGCCGCGTCTTCGGCCAGCCGCTGGGCCAAGGCGGCCTTCAGCGCCGGATCGCGGGCAAGCATGGCTTCGGCCATTGGCTCCACGGCATAGCCCTCGATATATTCGGTGCGTTGCAGCATGCCTGGAAAGAAATTCCAGGCCAGAAAGCCATCATCGCTTTCCGGTTCCAGCATGGCGGCGGCGAGCAGGCCGAGGGGCTGTGCCGCGGGCACGCGCACCGATCCGGCGGGCATCCGCTCTACCCGGGTTTCTCGCCGATACCCCGCTGCGGACAGGCGCACCCGCCCTTCGATGGCCGCGCCAAGCTTTGGCTCTGCCAGCCGCACCATGTCGAGCGTCACCGTTCGGGGCGCATCAATGGTTTCCATTTCAATACCATGCAGCCTCATCCGCGCGATCACATCGGGCGCGGAGGCGGGCACCCACCATGCGACCGGCAAGGCGTTCACTCGGTCGGGTGCTTCGCCAAACACCGGCATTTGCAGCGTCACGGGCTTGCCCAGCCAGCGAATTTCGTCGCGGCCTGAAATGGGGGAGCGATACAGTTCGTGCGCGATTCCCTTGAACGGGACGGTCTTGATCGGTTGGCTGAGCGGTTTCCAGGACAGGGTGATGGACGACGGCCGCGACCGGCGGTCTTCGGCGATCGCAGCGGCCAAGGCGTCGGCGCGATCCGCGGCGATCCGCAGCGAGGCTTCGAGCAGGACATAAGCCCCCAGCACCCGCTGGCGATGCGGCTTGAGCGAATGGGTTTCAACCAGGACCGTGGGCAGCCGCGCATGATCGCCATATCCGGTCGAAAAGCGCGGCGTGTCTGCGCCCAAACTGATGCCCTTGCGCGGATCGCGGTTGTCGACGGCACTGACATACAGGCCGGGGGTGTGGCCTGCGCTGGTCAGGGCTGCGGCAACCGCGGGGCGATACAGGCCATCGAGCCAGCGGCCAATGGCGGGCGATTTGGCATAAAGCCCATCCCAGCCCGAAAAGGCAAAGGCCACATCATATTGATGATCGGTGCCATCGGTGGTGTGCAGATCGAGATAGAGCACCGGATCATATTTGCGGATCAGCGCAATCATCGCCTGCATTTCGCGTGCGTCGGCCTTGAGATAATCGCGGTTGAGGTTGTAATTCTGGCTGGTGGTCCGCCACCCCTGGATGACGGGTCCGCGCTGGTTCGGGCGGTTGAAGCGCGACGCGCGTTCATGGCCGTCGACGTTGAAAATGGGCACAAATACCAGGTCCACCTTGTCGAGCAGCGATGCTTTCCCGCGAAAGGCGATGTCGCGCAGCAGCATCAGCCCGGCATCCTTGCCGTCAACCTCTCCGGCATGAATGGCCGCCTGCACCAGCACGACCGGCTTGCGCGCCGGACCCGGCTTGCGCGCCAGCACCGCAATCATCGCCCGCCCCTGCGGCGTGCGGCCAAATGTTTCAGCAGTCACCAGCGGCGATGCGGCGGCCAGCTTGCGGACAAAGGCGATGGTTTCATCATGGCTGGGCGATGCCGTCAGCCCGCTCGCTTCACCCGGCGTGATCCAGGGATGCCCCGCCGGGACGGGCAGCGTCTCGCTGTTCCCCTGCCAGGGTGCCAGCGGCGGCAAGGGCGCGGCAACAGGCTCGGCACCCTGCGCCTGTGCCATGGGCGCGCACAGTGCCGCGCCAAGGGCCATCAGCAAAAATCTCATGTCGATCCACGCGTCCCTGAAGCAAAGCAGCAGCATTGGGCAATCGCCCGCGAAAGGCAATGTCGCTTTCCGCCGGGTCGCGGCCATCCATCCCGCTAATCCCGCGTGACAGCGCGCCGGATCCGGCTTAGCCTGCACGCCGAGCAGCAAGGGCACTCTGTCATGACGGATTTCAAGACCGCGATGCGGCGGATTATCACGGGCGATGATGATGATGGCCGGTCGGTCATCATATTGGACGGGCCGCCATCGTCCAGCGCGGGCGACCCCGATGTGGGCGGCTTGTTCGAGATTTGGGAGGATATCGCCGCTGGTCCGCTCAACCCGCGCGATCACCGCGATCTGGGCAACACCACCCCGATATTGGGCCCGCGCCCGGGCAATGTGCAGGTGCGCTGGTTTGTCATGCAGCCGACCCCCGCCGGCGTGCCGCGCGAGGCGTTGAACGCCGCGACGCGCGCGGCCTTTGCGACCGTGGGCGGCGAAGGCCATATCATCGATCAGACGCGCCACCCCGGGATGCATGAAACGCACAGCCTGGACATCATCTGCCTGTTGTCGGGGGAGGTGTCGCTGATCCTGGAAGGAGCGGAGACGCGGCTGACCCCGGGGCAGGTGGTGATTCAGCGCGGCACCAACCATGCCTGGGAAGCACATGGCGGTCCGGCGCTGTTGCTCGCGGTGCTGATCGACCGCCCGCTGGAGCGCGGGGCATGATCCGGGCTTGGTTGTTGGCGCTGGCGGCGTCCTTCACGCTGCTGACCGCGCCCGCGTGGGCCCAGGCGGACGGCACAGAGGTGGTCGTGCGCGTGATCAGCCAGGATGCCAAATGGGTTGGCGATCTGACCGGCGGGGCCGAGGTCCGGCTGGTCGACGTTGCCACCGGCAAGCTGCTGGCCGAGGGCAAGGTGACGGGCAGCACCGGCGACACGCCCGCCATCATGGCGGCGCAGGGCCGCGCGCCGCTGCGCGCGACCGAAGGGTCGGCGGCGTTCCGCACCACATTGGCCATCACCCAGCCGACACTGGTGCGCGTGGAGGTAAAGGGGCCGCTGGGCGTGCCCGAGACGATGCAGCGCGCGACGTCCGAACGCTGGTTGATCCCCGGCACCAGCATGGCGGGAACCGACGGCTGGGTGGTCGAACTGCCCGGCCTGGCGATCCGCCTGGTGGATGCCCCGCCGGTGCTGAAACGCGGCACGGCTCAGGCGATGAAGGCGCATGTGCAATTGATGTGCGGTTGCCCGATCACGCCGGGCGGAATGTGGGCGGCGGAGGATTATGTGGTCACCGCAACCGTCCGCTGGGCCGCGGGACCCGAGGAAAAAGTGCCGATGCCCTTTGCCGAGGCGCCGGGGCGCTTTGCGCTGAACTGGACGCCGATGGCAAAGGGCCCGGCCGAATTGACGATTAGCGCGATCAACCGCCGCACGGGCAATGCTGGGGTGCTGCGACAGGCTTTGGTAGTGGAGTGAGGCGGATGATGGGCAAATGGTCGAATTTGACGGCAGTGACGCTGGCGCTGGCGCTGGTTACGGGACGTCCGGCGGCGGCGAGCGACCCGGCAACCGCAGCGCCGCCGGTTGATATCGGCGCGGCGCGCGCTTCCCTGACCGGCACCTGGACCGGGACATTGGAATATCGCGATTATAGCGCCGACCGCTGGTTCGGCATCCCGGTGACCACGCGGATCGAGGATCAGGGCGACGGCGCGACGATGCTGCGCCGGTCCGATTTCGACGACGGGCCAACGGTAGGTAATGTGCGGATTACCAGCGTCGAGCTGTTCGATGCCAAGGCCGCGACGCTCAGCATCGGCACATTCCGCAAGGGCCGCGCGGCAGAGATCAACAGCTACACCGTGCGCCTGGAAGGATCGCCCGCCACCGCCGCCAATTGGGTGATGGTGGAGGAGAGCGATGGCCGCGACGCCAACCGCCCCGCGCGCATCCGGCTGGTCACCACGCGCAGCGGCGACCGGCTGGAAACGATCAAGCTGGTCAATTTCCAGGATGATAGCGCCGACGAATGGTTGACCCGCAACCGCACCCGCCTGACCCGCACCGGCGATTGACGGCGCGGATTCAGGCTTTGGCAACGCGCCGCCGCTAAGCTGGCGCGTCCACCAGCCGGAGCCAATGCCATGGATATGCCCAGCCGCCGCCGCGACGATGATGATGCGGGCAATGCAGAAAGCGCTGCGCCGCGCCGCGAAACCCTGATCGAAGGGCTGGCCGGATTTGTCCGTGATGAAATGATCGATTCGGTCGTCAACGCAGCCTCGGGCGGCTGGCTGAGCTATGACGGCGCGGACGATGACGAAGAGGAGCCGGCAAAGCAGCAACCGGCGAGCGATGACTTCAACACGCGCCTGGAACGCGCGCTGGCCGAGATGCGCGCCAATGGCGATACAGCGCCGGGCACAGCGCCCGCTCCGCCATCCAGCCCGGCCACGTCGCTGGCACCCGCACCAAGGCCCGCCGCTCAGGCCGCTGCCGCACCGCGCGGCTTTGGCCGCAAAGGGCTTTAACCCCCTCCCGCGCCCCTGTCCCCAATCGGGACAGCGCGAATCGGTGGCAACGCTTTGTTCGCCTTTCGGGGCATAAGGCCAGGTGAAGCGGTCCGATTCCCCCGGGGCGCGACAGGATGATTGCCCGCCGCCATGGCTCCCGAACTTGCCATCACCCCCGCATCGCCCTGGCTGGAGCCTGCCGCCCCTGCCGGGCGCGGCGCGGCGCGGCGCGAGCCGGGCGTCCGCTTTTGGGTGCTGCTGGGCGGCACGGTGGCGGTGGCGCTTGTCGCGGTGACGCTGAATGCGCGCAGCATGAACCCCATTGCGGCCGTGACCAAACCCTATTCGGTCACAGTTCCGGTCGATTTCAAGCCCTATGACCCCGCGCTATGGGCCATCATGAATGCCGAGGATTATGACGCCGCGTTGGCGCTGGACCCCACCCTGCCCAGCCCGGACAGCATCGATTGGACCGACGCGGCGGCCGCGCCCGTCACCGACCTCAACCGATTGAAGGAAGAGGCCTATGTCGGCCCGCCTGCCAAACCCTATGTGTTTCGGGGGGTCACCCCGCTCGACCGCCAGCGCGCCCATTATTGCCTGACCGCCGCCGTCTATTACGAAGCGGCCAGCGAAACCGATGACGGCATGCGCGGCGTCGCCCAGACGGTGCTGAACCGCGTGCGCCACCCCAGCTTTCCCAACACGGTGTGCGGCGTCGTGTTTCAGGGGTCACAGCGCGCGGGCGTCTGCCAATTCACCTTCAGCTGCGACGGCGCCATGGCGCGCGCGCCCAGCCGCACCAATTGGGCGCGCGCCAGCCGCATTGCCGCCGACGCGCTGGCGGGCAAAGTCTTTCCCTCGGTCGGCGTCGCCACCCATTATCACACCCAGGCAATCTGGCCGCGCTGGGGCAAGAGCCTGGTGATGACCAATATCGTTGGCGCGCATATTTTTCACCGCTGGCGGGGTCGCTGGGGCACGCCCGAGGCGTTCCGCGCCCCCTATGCCGGGCGCGAACCCGTGCCGGGCCCTTATCTGCCGGTCGCGCAGCAGGTCGCCATCCTGTCGGGCCGGATGCCCGCCAATGCCGCCACCGCGATGCTGCCGGCAGGCTCGGGGAGCGTGACCGCGCCGCTGGTGGCCCCGATCGCGACGCCTGCACCCACGCCGCAGGCCATGGCAGGCGGCACCCTGCCCGCCGCAGCACCCAGCCAACCCCGCCGCGCCGCCGAACCCAAGCGCGACTATGTCGACCCCAGCCTGAACCAGTCCGGCCAAATCCGCGACGAATTCAAGGGCAGCGGCGAATGGATCAAATAGGGTTGGCGGCGTCGCGGCGCTGACCATTGTGGCGCGGGCAATGCACCATCAAACACCGAAACCACACATCCAGATATTTATTTCAGACGAGAAAATTTCTGGAGGCCCGAGCCGGAATCGAACCGGCGTGCACGGATTTGCAATCCGCTGCGTCACCACTCCGCCATCGGGCCACCGAAAGCTGTGACCAGCGCGCGAGTGCGGGCACTGGTCGGGACAGGCGGCGGCCATTGCGGGAAAGCCATCTGTTGTCAAGCGGCTGTGGTTGACCATTGGTCGAACAGCCGATGCCCAGCCCCTTGGCGGCGGCGCGCCAGGCGGCTATGCGCGACACATGCGGGGCGGATGGACCACAGCCGCTCGGCGCTGTATTACTGTTGCAATACAGTTTGATTCTGTCTATCATGCGCCTGCGCTTTGCATCCCGGCGCATCCGTTCGGAAAGTTCAAAAGCTTATGGCCACCCAGCTTCGCGACGTCAGCTTTGCCGACATGCGCGCCGCCATGGTCGATTGCCAGCTGCGCACCAATGATGTCATCGACCCCGCCGTGGTCGCCGCGATGGGCAGCGTGCCGCGCGAGGATTTTGTGCCGGCGGAGCTGGCGGCATTGGCCTATATCGACCGGCCCGTGGCACTGACCAGCGGGCGGCGGATGAACGCGCCGCTGGTCACCGCGCGGTTGATCGTTGCGGCGGACATCACGCCGGGCGCCCATGTCCTGTTGGTTGGTGCGGGCAGCGGCTATGCTGCCGCGGTGCTGACCGCCATGGGCGCGAAGGTGGTGGCGCTGGAAAATGATGCCGCCCTGCCCGCGCTGGCGCGCGCGCCTTCGGGTGCTGCGGCGCAGGTCATCGGCCCGCTGCCTGCCGGGGCAGACGGGCATGCGCCGTTTGACCGCATCATCATCGACGGCGCGGTCGCGGTGCTGCCCCAACCGCTGGTGGACCAGCTGGCGGACGGCGGGGTGATGGTGGCCGCAATCAGCGACGGGCCGGTGTCGCGGCTGGCGCGCGGGGTCAAGGTTGGCGGCGCGGTGGTGCTGCGCCCCTTTGCCGACCTTGACGCGGTGCCGCTGCCCGGCTTTGCCCGCGAGGCGGGGTTCACCTTCTAATCCCATCGTTTTTCTCTCCCTTTCTTGTTCAGGCTGATTGTTCATGGCGCATTATTTCACCCAAGCCCCCCTGGTCCGCACGCTGTTGCTGGGCAGCGCCGCGGCGGCACTGCTGGCCGGGACGGCCCATGCCGAAACGCTGCAAGGGGCGCTGGCCAAGGCCTATGAGAATAACCCGACGCTGACTGCCGCGCGCGCGGGCCAGCGGGCGAACGACGAAAATGTGCCGATTCAGCGGAGCGTCGGGCTGCCCAGCGTCAATTTGCAGGGCAGTTATAGCGAGGTGCTGGTGGTGCCCGGCAACGCGCTGACCGCGCCCGAACGGTCGATCAACACCAGCGGGCGGCTGGCGGTCCCGCTGTATCAGGGCGGCGCGGTGCGCAACGGCATCGCCGCAGCAAAGGCCCGCGTCGCGGCGGGCCAGGCCGATCTGCGCGGGACAGAGGCGAGCATTTTTTCGCAGGTCGTCGGCGCCTATATGGACGTGATCCGCGATCAGGCGATTGTCGCGCTGAACCGCAATCAGGTGGAGGTGCTGGACACCAATTTGCGCGCGACGCGTGACCGGTTTGAAATCGGCGATCTGACCCGCACCGACGTCGCGCAGTCCGAAGCCCGGCTGGCGCTGGCGCAAGGGCAGCTGCGCGGGGCCGAAGCGCGGTTGATCGCCAGCCGCGAAACCTATGTCGCGCTGGTCGGCGAAGCGCCGGTTGACCTCGCCTCGCCGCCCGCGCTGCCTGGCCTGCCGGGGTCGAGCGAAGATGCGGTGTCGATGGCGCTGGGCGACAATCCCGATATCAAGGCCGCCGAAATGCAGATTGCGGCCAGCCGCGCCGACATCAATGTGGCCAAGGCCGATCGCCTGCCCACCGTGTCGGCGACGCTGGACGGCAGCTATACCAATTATCTCAACACACTGGGCAGCGGCATTCCGGGGCTGAATGTGGCGCAGACCAACCGGTCGGCGGCGCTGGGCGTCGGCGTCAGCTGGCCCATTTTTCAGGGCGGTCGCCCCGCCGCGCGCGTTCGCCAGGCACAGGCGCGCAGCAGCCAGGCCATCGAAGGCTATGTCGCGGTCGAACGCGGCGTGATTGCCCAGACCCGCGCCGCCTATGCCAGCTGGCAGGCGAGCCAGCAGGTCATTGCCGCAACGCAGCAGGCGGTATCGGCGAACGCGCTGTCGCTGGAGGGCGTGCGCGCCGAAAACAGCGTCGGCACGCGCAGCATCCTCGACATATTGAACGCCGAACAGGAATTGCTGAACGCGCAGGTGCAGCTGGTGACGGCGGAGCGCGATGCCTATGTCGCCGCCTTCACCCTGCTCGCCGCGATGGGCAAGGCGGAGGCCAGCGACCTGGGGCTGGAGGGCGGGGCGCTTTATGACCCGCAGGCCAATTATCGCCGCGTGCAGGGACAAATTTTTGACTGGGCCGATGATCCAACCCCGGCGCAGGTCGCCACCGACACGCGCGCGGTGCCGCCCGCCAACGCCAGCGCCCCCACCATCGCCCGTCCCGGATCGGGACAATAAGGCTTGGCAACCCCGCGCATTCGGCGATAATAGGGGCCGTCGGCCATGAACCGGCGAGCAAGGGGCAAAGCTGTGGGTGACATGTCGCGCGAACCGTCGATGGAAGATATCCTGTCCTCCATCCGCAAAGTCATCGCGCGCGAAGATGGGCCGATGCCCACGGCGGGGATCGCGCGCGGCGCACCGCCAGCGGACGACAAGGCCGACGATGCCGAAGTGCTGGAATTGGGCAGCGACGCGGTCGAGACCGACGATGATGCGGTCGACCACGGTGCGGACAGCGGCGAACTGGTGGCGCCCGACGCCGCCGACGCCGCGCGCCGCTCGCTCGACGCGCTGAGCGCTGCTGTGGCTTCCCCGGATAGCGCCCCGGCCCCAAGCGTGGCCAGCGCGGGCAGCCGGACGCTGGACGATGTCGTCACCGAAGCACTACGCCCGATGCTGAAGGCCTGGCTCGACACCCATTTGCCGCCGCTGGTCGAAGCCATGGTGGCCAAGGAAATCGCCCGGATTACCGGTCGGCGGCTTTAGCCCCAGTTTGAACGTCTTACCGAAGCCCTGAGCCTGTCGAAGGGCGTGGCGCGGCATGGGCTTCGACATGGGGTTCCCGCCGCGCGGCGGGCTTCGGCAAGCCCAGCCCTGCGGTTCAATCACCGTGCGATTGACCCTAGCCCCCTGCCCAGCGTTCCAGCAAATGCCGCGCGATGGCGAGCGGCGGCGGGGCCAGGAAGCGGGCATCGCTGCGTCCGGTGAGCGCCGCGCGCGCTTCGTCGCGGGTTACCCACATGGCGGCTTCCAGCTCGGTCTGGTCCAGCGTGATCGCCGGATCGTCGACCCGCGCCATGCAGCCGATCATCAACGATGATGGGAAGGGCCAGGGCTGGCTGGCGACATAGGTGATGCTGTGCGCCCGCACCCCCGCCTCTTCCCACAGCTCGCGCGCCACCGCTTCTTCCAGCGATTCGCCAGGTTCGACAAAGCCCGCCAGCGCCGAGAAGAAGCCGGGCGGAAATTGCGGCTGGCGGGCCAGCAGCATGCGCCCGTCGCATTCGGCAAGCATGATGGTGACCGGGTCAACGCGCGGGAAATGCTCCGCGCCGCAGCCGCTGCACTTGCGGCCCCAGCCGCCACGAAACAGCGCCGTCGCGCTGCCGCACACGGCGCAGCAGCGGTGCCGGGCGTGCCAGTCGACCAGGCTGCGCGCTGCGCCATAGAGCGCCGCATCGGCGCGGCCCAACAGGGGCAGCAGCCGCATGACGGTGCGGGAGCGCGCGTCAATGCGCTGGCCCGGCGGCGCTTCGCAGACAAAATGGGGGACCCCGGCGGCATCGACGCCGAGCAGGATCAGCGCGTCCGGATCGGCAAGGCCCGCCGCCTCCCATTGCAGGCCGCCATCGCCGGGCACGAAATCAATCCCGTCCATGACCAGCAGGCGCGCGCGCGGATCGGCCTTGGCCGCCGCCAGCCGCTCCGCATTCGTGCGAACATGATCGGCGCGGTCCAGCGTTCCGCCGGTAAAGCCCAGCGGCATCACGCGAGCGCCAGATCCTTCAGCATCACTTCGGGCAGCCGGCGCTGGAATTCCAGGCTTTCGGGCGGCATATATTGCGCATAGCCCGCCCCGCGCAGGCCGATGTGCGGGTTGACGAACGCGATGGTTCCCGCCGCGCCGCCCCAGCCAAAGGTGCCCGGGCCGCCGGGATTGCCGGGCAGCGACACCCGCCCGCCTGCGCCAAAACCCTGGCCATCGACAAAGGTGCCCTTGCGCACGACGCTGTCGTCCAAAAGGTTCGACATGGCCAGCATCGCCGTGGCCTCGCTCATGATCCGCGTGCTGCCGATCGCGCCCTTGCCCGCCAGCATCATCAGGAAGCGGTCATAGTCGTGCGCGCTGCAGACCAGCCCCGCCCCGCCAAAGGCAAATTCGGGCCTGTCGAGATAGATGCTGCTGGCCGCCGGATCGATGGGGATCAGCGCGCCGCCAAAGGGGGCATAGTTGGTCGTCAGGCGGCCAACCTCATTGGCCGGCACCTGAAACCAGCTGCTCGTCATGCCCAGCGGCGTGAAGAGTTTTTCCTGAAGGAAGGTCTCAAACGGCTGGCCCGCCGCAACTTCGATGACACGGCCCAAAAGGTCGAGCGAGACCGAATAGCTCCACTGCGTGCCCGGTTCATAGACGAGCGGCAGGCGCGCCAGCCGGTCGGCAAATTCGGCTAGGCTGGGCGCGATCGGCGCATTGTCGATACCCGGCAGCGGCAGGCGCGTGACCTTTCCCGGCAAGATGCCGTTCTTGGTATAGGCGTCCTTGATCGCGCCCTTTTGGATGATGCTATAGCCAAGGCCCGCCGTGTGGGTGAGCAGATGGCGCACGGTGATCTGAGTCCGCGCCGGGCGCAGGTCGGAGAGGGACCCATCGGGGGTCACCTGCACCTGCATATTGGCATAGGCGGGGAGCAGGTCGGCAATCGGCTGGTCCAGCCGCAATTTGCCCTGATCAATCAGGATCATCGCCGCGATGCCCGTCACCGGTTTGGTCATCGAATAGACGCGCCACAGGCTATGTTCGTCGACCTTCACCGCACCGTCCAGCGCCAGCGCGCCCGCGGCGACGACGTTGGCGGGCGCCTGGCCGCGCCCGATGGTCGCCAGCGCCCCGGCAAGTTGCCGTTTTTCCACAAAGCCCGACAAAAAGGCACGCGTCGCCGGAAAGGCGGGCCCGCCATCATAGAGCGCGAACGCCGGGCGGGTTGCCGCCATTCCGCCCGCCAGCGCCAGACCGCCCAGCATCGCCCGGCGCGAAACCATCATATTCATTCGTCATCCTCTCGCATTGCGGCAACCGCCTTGCGATAGAGCGTCGGCAGGCCCGCCGCGTCAAGCGCATTCAGGGCAAACCACTGGCCTTTTTCATCGGCATCGGGCTCCGCGCGGCGGACAATGGCCAGCCGAAGGTCGAAATGGGTGAAACTGTGCGCGACAATGGCGCTGGCATCCAAAGGCAGCGCATCGCGCCGCCAGTCATCGCCGGGAAGGGCCAGCATGCCGCCCAACATGCCGCGCGCCGGGCGGCGGACCAGCCACAACGCCCCGCCCCGCTCGCTCCACCAGGCGGTGCCGTGGCGCACTGGCTTGGCGCGCTTCGCTGGTTTGACGGGAAGGGTTTCGGCCATGCCCGCGATCCGGGCAGCGCAAGCATCGGCCACGGGACAGGCGGCGCATTGCGGCGCGCGCGGTGTGCAGACCGTCGCGCCCAAATCCATCAGCGCCTGGGCAAAATCGCCGGGGCGATCGCGCGGCACCAGCGGGGCGAGCGCCGCGCGGATTGCGCGCTTGGCCGCTGGCAGAGGCTGGGTGATCGCCGCCTGCCGCGCCATCACCCGTTCGATATTGGCATCGACGACCACCGCCGGGCGGCCAAAGGCAATGGCGGCAATGGCCGCCGCGCTATAGTCGCCAATCCCGGGCAGGGTGCGCAGCGCCGTTTCTTCGTCGGGGAAGTGCCCGCCATGACCCGAAACGACAGCGCGGGCACAGGCCATCAAATTGCGCGCCCGCGCATAATAGCCAAGCCCCGCCCAGGCCGCCATGACATCGCCGTCATCCGCCGCCGCCAGCGCCGCCACTGTCGGCCAGCGCTGGGTAAAGCGGGCAAAATAGCCCGCCACCGCCGCCACCGTTGTCTGTTGCAGCATGATTTCGGCCAGCCAGACGCGATAGGGATCGGGCCGCGCCGCGCTGCCCGGCGGCATCCGCCACGGCAGCACCCGGGCATGGGCATCATACCAGGCCAGCAACCGGGCGGCAAAGGTGGCGGGGCTATGGACGCTCACCCCCCGCCTATGGCATGGCCGCTGCGATGACGAAAGCGGCAGGCAGAGATGGCGACGGCAAGCGCGTGCGGCAGCCGCGCGCGAGGGTGGGCGCGGGCAAGGATGGCTCCCCGCGCCCTGAACGACCACGCCCTGAACGACCACGGGGCGGCGATCCGCGCGCCATCGCCGATCTGATCCCCGCCATCGGCGGCACCGCCTTTCGCAAATTCGGTTTTATTCAGGCATCGCTGGTCACCCGGTGGCGCGACATTGTCGGCGACCGGCTGGCCGATGTCACCGAACCGGCGATGATCCGCTTTCCCGCCAGCCAGAAAATGGGGGGGCAAAGGGTCGGCGGGACGCTCCACCTCACCATTTCGGGTGCGCATGCGCCGATGCTCCAGCATGTCGAACCCGACCTGATTGCCTGTGTGAACCGCTTTTTCGGCTATGCTGCCATCGCCCGGGTGCGGATGACGCAGGGCCAGGTTGCGCCTGCGCCGCGCCCGGTGCGGCCCGCGACCGTCGCGCCTGCGCTGCCCGCCGACCTTGGCGATTCTCTGCGCGCGGTGGCCGATCCCGAATTGCGCACCGTGCTCGAAAAAATGGCCGGGGGGCTGGCGCAGCGGCCCGTGCTGCCCAAGATTGGATAGGGGCTGAACGCGGTGGCATAGAGCGGCTTCGACAAGCGCCGGGCGCTGGTGTATGGCCGCGGCCGTCTCAATCCAGCCAGCGAAGCCCGCTTATGCCCAGCACCCCCTCTCGCCGCCATTTGCTTGCCGCGCTGGCCGCCGTTCCGCTCATCGCTGCGACCCGGCCTGCGCCCCGCCTGTCGGCCCGGGTCAGCGAAAGCGGCGTCGGCGGCTTTGTCGTCGGCAATCCCAATGCCCGGCTGCGGCTGGTGGAATATTTCAGCTTCACCTGCGGCGCGTGCGGGCAATTTGCGGCGGTGGGCGATCCGGCGCTCAAGGCGCAATATGTCGACCGGGGCCTGGTTGCCTTTGAGTATCGCAATCTGATCCGCGATCCGCTCGACATGACGGCGGCGCTGCTCGCGCGTGCGGGCGGCGCGGCGGCCTTTGTCGGCCATTATCGCGCGCTGATGCTTGGTCAGCCGCAATGGCTGGCGCGCGCCAGCAAGCTGCCCCAGTCGGTCCAGTCCAAATGGTTTGAAGGCGACATGGACGTGCGGCTGACGCTGGTGGCAAGGGACAGCGGGCTGGACGCCTTCATGCGCGCCCGGGGGTTGACGCCCGCCCAGATCCGCGCCGCGCTGACCAGCGAGGTGGGGCAGACCGCCGTGACCGCGATGACCAACCTGGCCCGCGCCGCGCGCATCACCATCACCCCCAGCTTTACATTGAACGACGTCCCATTGGCCGATGTTCACGATTGGCCCGCCGTCAAATCGCGGCTCGACCAGGCGCTGCGTCCGGCCTAAAGAGCAGGGCAACAGAAGAGATTTTGGCAGAAAGGGTTTCCTTATGGCGTTCGGCAAGGTCCGTACCTTCATCACCGCATCGCTGACCGCGCTGGCCCTGGCCGGCTGCGGCGGCGCGGGCAGCAGCGATGGGACAAAGGAGCAAGCAGTCATCAACAAGGTGACGGCACCGGCGGGCAAGGCCTGGTCCGATGTCGCGGCGGTTTCGGCTGATGGCGGGCTGGTCATCGGCAATCCGGAGGCACCCATCAAGGTCATCGAATTCGCCTCGCTGACCTGCGGTGGCTGCGCCGCGTTCAGCGCCGATTCGGGCGAAGAGCTGAAGAAGGACTTCATCGATACGGGCCGCGTGTCGTTTGAGGTGCGCCATTTCCTGCGCAATCCCATCGACCTGTTGGCCGCATCGACGGTTCAGTGCGCGCCGGTGGACCGCCAATATCCGTTGATCAGCAATATTTTTGCCAATCAGGCCGAGCTGTTCGCTGGCGCGGAAAAGGGCGGCGAAGCGGCGCAGGCGGCGATGAGCAACCAGGCCGACCCGCAGCGGTTCGTCAAGGCGGCCGAGGCGCTGGGCATCAGCGCCATGTTCCAATCGCGCGGCATGGCCGCCGATCAGGTCAAAAGCTGTCTGGGCAATGTGGCGGGCGTCGAAAAGCTGGTGGCCGACAACAACAAATGGCTGGAGACATTTGAGATTAGCGGCACGCCGACCTTTGTCATCAATGGTCAGGTCGCCGAGGGGCTGCTGGCGTGGACCGCGCTGCGCGACCGGCTGCGGACCATGGGTGCACGCTGAACCCAATCGGCGATGCCTGCGCGGTCGCCCTCCCCCTTCACTCGCCCCCCCTTGTCTCGCCCCGCTAGGCGCGGCATGACGGGCGAAAGGGGCCAAGGGGCGCGGATTTGGGCGAATGTGATTCTTTGGTGACATGGCCGCTGCCGGGGGATGCCGCCCCGTGCAGATAAAGCGCCTGCGCCTCACGGGCTTCAAATCCTTTGTCGAGCCCACCGAATTGCGGATCGAGCCCGGGCTGACCGGCGTGGTTGGCCCCAATGGCTGCGGCAAATCAAACCTGCTGGAGGCGATCCGCTGGGTGATGGGCGAAAGCTCGCCCAAATCCATGCGCGGCGGCGGCATGGAAGATGTGATTTTTGCGGGCACAACCACCCGCCCCCCGCGCGATTTTGCCGAAGTCGCGCTGGTGTGTGACGGCGCCGACAGTTCGATTGCCACCGTGCTGGGCGCCGACGCGGGGCCGGAACTGGAGGTCATCCGCCGGATTGAACGCGGCGCAGGGTCCGCCTACCGCGCCAATGGCCGCGACGTGCGGGCCAAGGATGTCGCGCTGATCTTTGCCGATGCCGCCACCGGCGCGCACAGCCCGGCGCTGGTCAGCCAGGGCAAGATTGCCGCCGTCATCGCCGCCAAGCCCGCCGAGCGCCGCGCGATGCTGGAGGAAGCCGCCGGCATCGCCGGGCTGCATGTGCGGCGCAAGGACGCCGAACAGAAATTGCGCGCGACCGAGGCGAACCTGACCCGGCTGTCCGAAATTGTCGCCGACATGGACGTGCGCGCCAATGCCCTGCGGCGACAGGCGCGCGCCGCCGAACGCTATCGCAAATTGTCGGACGACATCCGCATCGCCGAAGCGCGGCTGATCTATGCCCGCTGGCGCGACGCCGCCGAAGCCGCCGACCGCGCCAAGGCCGAGGCCGAAGCCGCCGAGGCAGCGGTGCAGCGCGCGCAGGCCGACGCCGAAGCCGGGGAGGCCGCCCAGCGGCTGGCCGCGACGACCCTGGCGAGCGCGCGCGCCGCAGCGCAGGCCGAGCGCGACCGGCTGGCCACCTTGGCCACCGAACTGGCGCGGGTGACCGGCGAGGAACAGGCGGCGCGGCAGCGGCTGGCCGATCTGGAGGCGCAGCGCAGCCGCTTGACCGACGACCGCACCCGCGAAGGCGCGCTGGCCCGCGATGCGCATGACGCGCTGCTGGCACTGGACAGCGACAGCAAGGCGCTGGCCGCCGAGCTGACCCAGCATGCGGGGGCCCGCGCCGCGCTGGAGGCAGCGGAACTGGCCGCGCAGCAACAGCTGCGCGATGCCGAAGTGGCGCTGGCGCAGGCCCGCGCGACCGCCGCCAGCGAGGCCGCCGAACGGCGCGTGGCCCAATCGGCGCACGATGCCGCGCGCACCGCCGTGGCGCGCGCAGAGGGCGACAGCGCGCGGCTGGCCGCTGATCTGGCCGCGCTGGGTGCGCTTGCCCCGCTGGAAGCCGCGGTCGAGGGCGCCGGCGCGGTGCTGGCGCAGGAGGACGCCCGCATCGCCGTCGCCGAAGCCGCTTTGGCAGCAGCCGAAGCGGCGCGGGCCCAAGCGGACGATGAATTGTCCGCCGCCGATGCAGGCCTGGCGGAGGCGCGCGCGGCGCTGGCGGCGTTGGACGGCGAAGCGGCGACCCTGGCGCGCGCGCTCAGCGCCGGGCGCAGCAGCGGGGCCCGTGCGCTCGACCAGTTGCGCGCCGCCCCGGGCTATGAAGCCGCCCTCGCCGCCGCGCTGGGCGACGAGCTGGAGGCCGATGTCGGTGCGGCGGTCGCGCGCGGCTGGCGCGGCAGCGTGGCGGGCGACGATGATCCGCCGTTGCCGCCCGGCACAACTTCGCTGGCGGCGCATGTCACGGCACCAGCGGCTCTGGACCGGCGGCTGCGGCAGGTGGCGGTCGCGGAGCAGGACGTGGGCCAGTCGCTGCGCGTGGGCCAGCGGCTGGTGACCAGGGCGGGGCAGCTGCGCCGCTGGGACGGCTTTGTAGCGAGCGGCGACGGCGCGGTCGCCGCCGAACGATTGACGCGCCAGAATCGGATCGACGAACTGGCGGCGCATCGGCCCCAGATTGAATTGGGCCTGGTGCAGTTGAGCGATCGCCGGGCCTCTGTAGCCGCGCGCGTTGCGGCGGCGCGCGATGCGATTGGCGCGGCGCGGGCGGCGATGACCCAGGCCGACAGCAACCGCCGCCAGGCGCTGCGCGCGCAGGATGTCGCCCGCGGCGCGGTGGAGCGGCATGGCGAGGCCAGCGCCCTTTATGCCCGGCGGCAGGAGGAGCTGGCCACTGCGCTGGCCGAGGCGCAGGCGCAGCTGGCGGTGCAGGCCGCCGCGCTCGCCGCCCTGCCCGACGAGGCGATTGCCCGCGAATCACAGCAGGTCGCCGAAACCCGGGCCGAAGCCGCGCGGCAGGCGGCCATGCAGACGCGCGAGGCGCTTGCCGCCCATGACCGCCAGCTTGCCGCGATCAAGGAGCGTCAGGCGGTCTGCACCAGCCAAATTCGCAGCTGGAAGGATCGGGCGGGCGAGGCGGCGCGCCGGGTTGCCGACATGGACAAGCGCGCCGCCCAATTGGAGCGCGACCATAGCGCGCTGGCCGACGCGCCCGAGCGGCTCAGCGCCGCGCGGACGCAATTGGCCGCTGAGCGCGAGGCCCAGAGCGCCGCCACGGCCACGGCCGCCGAACAGGAGCAGCGCGCCGATGCCGCGTTGGTCGCCGCCGATCGGGCGCTGGGCACGCAGCGCGAGGCGCTGGCCAGCGCGCGCGAAACCCGCGCGGGGGCCACCGCGCGCGCCGAAAATGCCGAGCTGCGGCGCATCGAGATGGGCCGATTGTCGGGCGAACGCTTTGAATGCCCGCCGCCGCTCTTGCCCCAAAAGGCCGGGTTCGACAGCGAAACCGTGGCCGAGGCCAGCGCCGAATCGGCGCGGCATGACCAGTTGATTGCCGACCGCGAACGGCTGGGCCCGGTCAATCTGGTCGCGGCGGACGAGCTGGCGGAGCTCGAAGCCGCGCGCGCGAGCAACAGCGCCGAGATTGACGAGCTGACCCAGGCGGTCAATCGGCTGCGCGGCTCCATTGGCAATTTGAACCGCGAGGGGCGCGTGCGCCTGCTCGCGGCCTTTGAGGCGGTCAACGGCCATTTCCAGCGGCTTTTCACCACCCTGTTCAACGGCGGGCAAGCGCATCTGGAGCTGGTCGATGCCGACGACCCGCTGGAGGCGGGGCTGGAAATATTGGCGCAGCCGCCGGGCAAGCGGTTGGGCACGTTGACCTTGTTGTCGGGCGGCGAGCAGGCGTTGACCGCCATCGCGCTGATTTTCGCGCTGTTTTTGACCAATCCGGCCCCGATTTGCGTGCTCGACGAGGTCGATGCACCGCTCGACGACGCCAATATCGAACGGTTTTGCGACTTGCTGGACCGAATGACCCGCGAAACGCGCACCCGTTACCTGATTGTCACGCACAATGCCGTCACCATGGCGCGGATGCACCGCTTGTTCGGGGTGACGATGGTCGAACAGGGGGTATCGCGCCTGGTGTCCGTCGATCTGGGCGCGGCAGAGGAGCTGATCGCGGCGGAATAGGCCTGGAACCCCGGGGGTTGGCTTGCGTCCTGACTCTAATCCCGGTCCATGAACCGCACGCCCCGCGCCGCGGCAGGGTCGCTGGGGATCAGCCTGGACCTGCCCCAGTTCCTGCCCCAGTCCCTCCCCCCGCCACCGCCGCTTCGATGGCGGCATGGTCAATCTTGCGCATGTCCATCATCGCGGCGAAGGCGCGCCGGGCGGTGTCGCCGCCCTGCCGCATCGCCTCTGTCAGCACGCGCGGCGTGATTTGCCAGTTCACACCCCATTTGTCCTTGCACCACCCGCACGCACTTTCCGCGCCGCCGCCCGCCACGATGGCGTTCCAATAGCGATCGGTTTCCTCTTGCGTGTCGGTGGCAATCTGGAAGGAAAAGGCCTCGCTGTGCGAGAATATTGGTCCGCCATTGAGCCCGACGCAGGGAATGCCGCACACGGTGAATTCCACCAGCAGCACATCGCCTGCCTTGTTGCCCGGATTGTCCATCGACGATCGCCAGATCTGGCCGACGGCACTGTCCGGAAAGACGCTGGCATAAAAGCGCGCCGCTTCTTCGGCGGTGCCGTCGTACCAGACGCAGATTGTGTTCTTGGCCATGCTCATGTCCGCGCTCCCACCAGGCCGAAATGCACCCCGTCGGGGTCCTGCGCGATCAGGCTGAAATCGCCGCCGGGGATTTCCTGGGGCTCCTGATAGATTGCGCCGCCCGCCGTCACGATGGTCTGCCGGGCTGCGTCGATGTCGGCGACACGGAAATAGAAGAGCCAATGCGACGCTTCGTCATTCACCGCAGGCATCACCGCGCCTTGCATGAAGCGTTTGCCCGATGCCCACAGAAATTCATATTTGCCCATCGGCCCCATATCCATGTCGCCGTCCTGCACCCAGCCGAACAGCTGCGTGTAAAAGGCTTTCGCGGCGGCGGGGTCGGTCGTGCTGAGTTCGTTCCATGCGCCGTGCCCGACCTTGGGCTCGGTCGCGGCATAGCTGTGGCTCATATCGTCCGACGCGCCGCGCATGACATAGAAGGGCGCGCCGGTGGGGTCCGCGACCATCGCCATCCGCCCGACCCCATCCAGGTCCATCGCGGGCATCAGCGCCGCCCCGCCTGCATCCGTGATTGCCGCGACGCTGGCATCGACATCATCGACCGCCAGATAGCCAATCCAGGCCGGCCGCGCGCCATGGTCTGCCATGGCGGGCGTAATGGCCATGAAACCGCCAACCCCGTCGGCCATGTCACTGCCATCGCCGCTGGAAAAAAAGCGGTAATCCATGCCGGGCTGGCCCGCCGGACTGCTGGTCCAGCCCACCACCTGGCCATAAAAATTCGCTGCCGCATCGGCATCATGGGTCAGCAGTTCATACCAGATGAAATCGCCATGCTGATTGGTCATTGGCCCACTCCCTTCAACTCAACCACCGGGGCAAAGCCGCCCCAGATCAGCCGCTTGCCATCGAACGGCATGGGATTGGTTGTGGGGTCCATGCGCGGGTCCTTGAAATCGGGGTCCATCATGACGGCATAGGCCTTGTCGCGGGTCGCCTTGTCGGGCCATTCGATCCAGCTGAAGACGACATCCTCGTCCGCAGTCGCCTTGACCGCCGTGCGAAAGTCCGTGGTCTTGCCGTCGGGCACATCGTCGGCCCAGCATTCCAGCACGCGCAGCGCGCCCATTTCGACAAACATCGCATCGGCACTCGACGCATGGTCGATGAAGGCTTGTTTGTTCGCCTTGGGCACGGCGATCACAAATCCGTCGATATAGCTCATCTTTCCTCTCCTCTTCCAAACAGCATGGCGACATAGCGTTTCAGATGGACGACGCTGGCGCGCGCCGCTTCCGGGTCGCCCTTGGCCTTGGCGATGACAAAGCCGCCCTGCAGCACCGCCTGGACATGATAGGCCAGATCCAGGGCGTCGACGGGCACCACGGTCCCATAGGCGGCGATGGCCGCCGCAATATCCTCGGCCAGCCGCACGGCATAAGCGTCGATGCTGGCCGCGCTCGCCGCGCGAATGGGCGCGCTCGTCGCATGCGCCTCCTGCACCAGCGTGCCGACGAAGCAGGTGTAATCTTCCGCCGCGCCGCCGATCAGCGAGGCGCGAAAATCGATATGCCCCAACAAGCGGTCGAGCGGGTCGGCGATGCGCGCATGGGGGGGATCGCTGAACATCGGCTCGGCGCGCCGCGTCCACCCTTCGGCGGCGGCGACGGCCAGCGCTTCCTTGGTCGGGAAATGATGAAAAAACGCCCCTTTGGTGACCCCGGCTGTGCGGCAAATATCATCGACCGACGTTGCGGCATAACCCTGCCGCTTCACCAGCAGATGCGCGGCGGCAACCAGTTTGGCCCGGGCCTCTCCCTTCGGGCCTGACGGTGGACGGCTCGCGGACATGGGGTAAACATACCAACCAGTTGGTATGTTGCAACAGCTTTCCGGCGCAGACGTCAGAAAGGACTCGACCTTGGCCCAATTTCCGGGCAGGAACAAATCAGGCACATTTGCACTTGGCAAAAGGGGCGGTCATGGTCGCAATTGTTTCCACCACCGCCTATCTGGGGCTGGAAGCGCGTGGGGTTGAGGTGCAGTGCCAGATTACCCCCGGCCTGCCCAAATTCATCATCGTCGGCCTGCCCGACAAGGCGGTGGGCGAAAGCCGCGAACGGGTGCGCGCCGCGCTGGCGGCCATTGGTCTGTCGCTGCCGCCCAAGGTGATTACCGTCAATCTGTCGCCGGCCGACTTGCCCAAGGAAGGGTCGCATTACGACCTGCCCATTGCGCTGGCGCTGCTGGGGGCCATGGGGGTAATCGATGCCGAAACGCTGGCCAGCTATGTCGTGGTGGGCGAGCTGGGGCTGGATGGCCGCGTCGCGCCGTCGCCCGGCGTGCTGCTCGCCGCGCTGCATGCCGGGGCGCAGGACAAGGGGCTGATCTGTCCGGTGGCGCAGGGGCCAGAGGCGGCATGGGTGGGCACGGTGGAGGTGCTGGCCGCGCCCGACCTCCTTGGCCTGCTCAATCATTTCGAGGGCCATGCGCTGCTCCCCGCGCCGCCGCCGGGCGTGGTGGAGGAGCCGGTTCGCCGCGCCGACCTGAAACAGGTGAAGGGGCAGGAGGTGGCCAAGCGCGCGCTGGAAATCGCGGCGGCGGGCGGGCATAATCTGTTGATGAGCGGGCCGCCGGGGGCGGGCAAATCGCTGATGGCGTCCTGCCTTCCCGGAATCCTGCCCGACCTGACCCCGGCAGAGGCGCTGGAGGTGTCGATGATCGCCTCGGTCGCGGGCACGCTGGATGGCGGTCGGCTGGTGCGCTCGCGTCCCTTTCGCGCGCCGCATCACAGCGCGTCGATGCCCGCGCTGGTCGGCGGCGGGCTGCGCGTGCGGCCGGGCGAGGTCAGCCTGGCGCATCTGGGCGTCTTGTTCCTGGACGAGCTCCCCGAATTTCAGCGCACCGTGCTCGATTCGCTGCGCCAGCCACTGGAAACGGGCGAGGTCAGCATCGCGCGCGCCAACAGCCACGTGACCTTTCCGGCGCGGGTTCAGCTGATTGCCGCGATGAACCCGTGCCGATGCGGCCATCTGGGCGATGCGGCGCTGGCGTGCAGCCGCGCCCCGCGCTGCGCCGGGGATTATCAGGCCAAAGTGTCGGGGCCCATGCTCGACCGCATCGACCTGCATGTGGAGGTGCAGGCGGTCAGCGCCGCCGACCTGGTGCTGCCCCCGCCGACCGAGGGCAGCGCCGAAGTGGCGCAGCGCGTCGCCGCCGCCCGCGACCGGCAAACCGCCCGCTATGCCGGGACGTCCGCGCGCACCAATGCCGAAATCGACGGCGACCTCCTCGAAAGCGCCGCGACCCCCGATGAGCCGGGCCGCAAATTGCTGGCCCAGGCCGCCGAAGCCATGCGGCTCAGCGCGCGCGGCTACACCCGCGTGCTGCGCGTGGCACGAACGATCGCCGATCTGGCAGGCGCCGACCGCGTGGGCCGCATCCACATCGCCGAAGCGCTCAGCTACCGGCGGCTGGGGGTGCGGGGATAGGGATAGAGGCTCCGGAACAGGGGGTCCGGAACACGGGGTGCGGGGTAGGGGCGTGCGGGATTACCCCGCCGCTTGCCCCTCGCTGCCCACGACGCCCAGCGCCGGTTTGGCGACGCCCGCGCGGCGGTGGGTCAGTTTGCCGTCGACATGGGCGCCCTGTTCGATGGTCACGCTTTCATAGGTGACATCGCCGGTGATGCGCGCGCTGGCGTGGATAATCAGCGTCTTGGCCTCGATGCTGCCATCGACCAGTCCGGCGAGTTTGGCGCTGTCGGCGGCCACGGCGCCGCGAATCTCGCTCGATTCGCCCTGGACCAGATTGGCGCATTTCAGGTCGCCCTCGATCTTGCCATCAATGTGCAGGTCGACGCTGGCGGCGATATTGCCCGTCACGACAACGTCCGCGCCCAGGATGGAAAAGGTCGTGTGGCGCGCGCCGGTGGCCATGGACGCCATCCTATTTGCTCCGCTCGACGGCGGCGACGCGCTCTCGGGCGTCAGCTTTGGCTTCGAGAACATCCTTGTTCACCTCCAGAAAGCGGCGCGGGTTGACCGCCGTGCCGTTGATGCGCACTTCAAAATGCAGGTGGCTGCCGGTGGAGCGGCCAGTGGAGCCCATGCGGCCGATCTTTTCGCCCGCCGCGACCATGTCCCCCACCCGCGCGTCATAGCCCGACAGGTGGGCATAGCGGGTCATGATGCCCTGGCCATGATCAATCTCGATCGTCTGGCCATAGCCGCCCTGCCACCCGACGCTGCTGATCCGTCCAGGTGCGGCGGCCAATATCGGGGTGCCGACCGGTCCCTTGAAATCCAGCCCATTGTGCATCGCGCCGCCGCCCGTGAAGGGGTCGCTGCGATAGCCAAAGCCCGATGACATCATCATGATGTTCGCCGGATTGCCCGACGGCACCGCAACGAGGGTGCGTTCCAGCACCTCCATGCGGAACAGCGCGCCTTCGAGCGCGGCAAAACTGGGGCCGAGCTGGCGCGCGCGGCCCATGCGTCCGCTGTAGGGAATGAGCGGACCGCCGCGTCCGGATGCGGCCTGCTGCACCAGCGCGCGGGGGTTCAGCCCCAGCTTGGCCACCGCATCCTCCGCCTGCATGGCGCGGGCGTTGACCGCCGCCAGCATGCGTCCGGCAAACGCCTCCTGCCGCGCTTCCAGCCGGGCGAGCGCCTGCGCTTCGGGGGGCAGCGTGGGGTCGATCATGCTGATCTTGGTCGGCTCCGCTGCGCTGCCGCTGGCCGCCGGTGCGTCGGCTGGGGGCAGCGCGGCATCATCGCCAAAATGTTCGCCGAACAGATTTTCCAGATGCGCCTGGCGCTCGTCCAGATCGGCGGCGGTTTCGGCAACGCGGTCGCGATAGGCGTCGATGCGCGCCTGCGCAGCGGCGGCTTCGGCCTTTTTCTGCGCGACCGCGGCGCGTTCATCGGCGGTCAACCACTGGTTGACCATCATCGTGATGGTAAAGGCAGCCCAGGCGAACAGCACAAGCGCAAGGATCGCCGCAATGCGTTTCTGCATTGCCGCGCTGATCCGCAAAAAGCGCACATGACCGTGCGTGCGGACAAAAATCTCATGGTCCTGAAACAGTCGCGCAATGGATTTGCGCCACTGGCTCAGGCCAGTCGGTACCGATGGCAAGACGACGACCCCATCTGCTGCTGGACCACGGCATTATGCGTGACCGCAATTATCGATGCGCGCCCCTAGCAACCCCTTGTCCGGACTCCGACTCCGCGCGCGAGGAGTCGGGGCGAGTCGAAACATTGCCGCGATGAAATGCAGATTCGGCTGGCGCGGCACCGGTTGCCAGCGGCCAGTACCGTGCGACTCGGACGCGGTTGACGGGTCCCTAACCATTTCCCGCTATGCCGCTGGCAATGACCATCATGCGCCCGCTAGTCGCCGCAGAGCCAGCCGCGCCGTTGCCCAATCCGGCGGCGGCGGTGCCCGCCACGCGGCCCGCTTCGGCGGTCAGCACGGGCGTCGGCTTTGCTGGTCTGTTCGGCCTGATCGCCTATCTGCTCGCGGCGCGCCATGCGCCCGATATTGCGGCCTTGCTGGGCATCGACTGGGGTGACCGCGGCCTGCCGTCGGGTCCCAATTCGGCGCTGGCCAGCGTGCTCGCCTGTGCGCTGCCCATGGTCGCCTGGTCGGTGCTGGTGGACAAGGTGCACCGCAATCCAACGACCGGCATTGATTGGGCGCAGCGCCGCGCCTGGCGCGAAACCATCGACATCAGCCTCGTCAAGCTCACCGGCCTTTGGGCAACTTGGGGCCTGCTTGCGCTCGCTTATGCGGTGCTGCGCTATTATTGGCAGGGGCAATATCTCTTCTCGATGCAGCTGCTGACGGGGCTTGCGCCGTGGCTGCTGCTGGGGTCCATTCCCTATGTCTTGTGGCTCGACCGGCGGCTGGTGAACCCGCGCGACGGGTGCCACGCCTTTGGTGCCTGGTTGATCGGACAGGGGCAGGCGGACGACCATCGGGCGATTGCGCATCATTTGCGCGCCTGGGCAGTGAAGGGGTTTTTCACGGCCTTCATGCTGTCCATTGTGCCGGGCAATTTTGCGGTGCTAGTCGAACGTCCGCTCGCCGTCATCATGGCCAATCCGGTGGAATTTTGCGCCGCCGCCGTCCTGTTCCTCTATCTGGTCGATGTCCATGTCGCGACGGTGGGCTATATCCTGACCGTCAAGCCGCTCGACGCCCATATCCGCACCGCCAACCCCTATGGCATGGCGTGGGTCGCCGCGCTCATCTGTTATCCGCCCTTCATCCTGATGAGCGGCGGGCCGCTGGATTATCAGGTGAATGGCGCCGAATGGGATTATTGGTTCCGCGATCATCCGGCGCTGCTGATGATCTGGGGCGCGATGGCGGTTGGGTTCACCGCGATTTACAGCTGGGCAACGCTGGCCTTTGGCATTCGCTTTTCCAACCTCACGCACCGCGGCATCATCACCCATGGGCCCTATCGCTTCACACGCCACCCCGCCTATGTGGCCAAGAATATCAGCTGGTGGATCTTGTCCATGCCCTTTCTGGTCACGGCGGGCGGGCCGGTGGAGGCAGTGCGCAACTGCATGCTGCTGCTCGCCGTCAACCTCGTCTATTATTGGCGGGCCAAGACCGAGGAGAAGCATCTGCTCGCCGACCCGGCCTATCAGGCCTATTGGCTGTGGGCGCAGCACCATGCGCTGGTGCCGCGCCTGTGCGCACGGATCATGGGGCGCAGCGCGCCGCTGGTGACGCTGGAACCCGACGCGCGCGTGGGGCCGGTTGCCTGAGCGCGGCTCAGGTCGCGAAGATCATCGCATCGTCGGCAAAGGCCTTGAACTCCAGCGCATTGCCCGCCGGGTCGCGCACGAACATGGTCTTTTGCTCGCCCGCCTCGCCGGCAAAGCGGGTGTAGGGCGCAATCCCGAACGCCACGCCCGCCGCCGCCAGCCGCGCCGCCAGCGCGTCAAATTGCGCCATCGTCAGCACGAGGCCGAAATGCGGCACGGGGACATTGTGGCCATCCACCGGATTGCTGGCCGCATCGCCCGCGCGCGCGACCAGGTGCGTCACAATCTGATGCCCAAAGAAGTCAAAATCCACCCAGCGGTCGGATGATCGCCCCTCTGCGCAGCCGATGATGCGCCCGTAAAAGTCGCGCGCGGCGGCCAGATCATCGACGGGAAAGGCAAGGTGAAAGGGGCGCAGCGACATGATACCTCCAATCAGTTGAACCGCCTTCAATCCATAGCCGCTTGTCCTGAGCTTGTCGAAGGACCGCATTTTTCTTTTCCGGGCCAAAACGGAAGGGACAGTCCTTCGACAAGCTCAGGACAGACGGGGAGGGGGACAGGGATCGGGGGTGCCGGCTTTGGGGTCGGACAATCGGCGAAACAGGGTTGGGCGACAGGCGCAATGCCGCTATGCCCGCGCGCGTGTCGCACGCCCTGTCCCGCTTACTCCGCCCGCTGGTGGCGCTGGCCGATTCCCGGCCCAAGGCCACGGCATTGGTGCTCGGCCTGGCCTCGGCCACCGGCTTTGCCCCGCTGGGGCTGTGGCCGCTGACTTTGCTCGCATTGGCGCTGCTCATCCTGCAGCTTGCCGCCGCCGCCGACCAGCGCCGCGCCTTTGCGCTTGGCTGGGCCTTTGGGGTGGGGCATTTCGCCCTGGGCCTCAACTGGATCGCCACCGCCTTTACCTATCAGGCGGCGATGCCCGCCTGGCTCGGCTGGGTCGCGGTGCTGCTGCTGTCGCTTTATCTGGCGGTCTATCCGGGCTTGGCGAGCTGGGCGGCTTGGCTGGCTGCGCGCCGCTTTCCGGCGGCTGGGCTTGTGACACTCGCCCTCACCTTTGCCGCGACATGGATTGTCACCGAATGGCTGCGCAGCTGGGTGTTCACCGGCTTTGCGTGGAACCCTTTGGCGGTCATGGCCATCGAGGTTGCCGATCCCGCCCCATATGTCGGAACCTATGGCCTGTCCGGGCTGGTGATAGTGGCCGCCGCCGGGATCGCCCGCGCGCTTCGGTGGTTCGCAGGCCCCCGCCCCCCGGCGCGCCCGGCGTCGGCGCGCGGCAATTCGGCGTTCCTGCTCTTTGCCCTTTTGCTGTTTCCAGCGATGATCTTCCTGGGCCGCGCGCCCGATCCGCCGCGCGCCCAAAGCGAGGGGCCGCGCGTCACCATCGTTCAGCCCAATGTGGGCCAGCAGGACAAATGGGTCGGCGACAAGGCCGATGCCAATTTCGCCAAGCTGGCGCGGCTGACAACATCGGCGGACCCCGCCCCGCGCCTGATCCTGTGGCCCGAGGCGGCCATCCCCGACTATCTGGAGTTTGGCTATCCGCCCATTTATTACGACCGGTCGCCAGCGCAGGCGCGGGCGCGGCTGGCTGCGCTGATGAACCCCCGCGATGCCATGCTGCTGGGCGCGCTCAAGCTGGAAATGGATGCGGCGGGCGAGGTGGTCGGCGCGCGCAACGCCGTCATGCTGGTGCGCCCCGAAGGCACGCTGGGCCCGCGCTATGACAAGGCGCATCTGGTTCCCTACGGCGAATATCTGCCCATGCGCCCCTTGCTGTCGGCCATTGGCCTGTCGCGCCTGGCCCCCGGCGATCTGGATTTCTGGCCCGGCCCCGGCCCGCGCAGCATCGATACCGGCGGCTTTGGCCTGGCGGGTATCCAGATTTGCTATGAAATCATTTTCTCGGGTCAGGTCGTTGACCGCGCCAACCGCCCGGCGTTCATTTTCAATCCGTCGAACGATGCCTGGTTCGGTGCCTGGGGGCCGCCGCAGCATTTGGCCCAGGCGCGGCTGCGCGCCATAGAGGAAGGGCTGCCCGTCGTGCGCTCTACCCCCACGGGGATCAGCGCGATCATCGACGCGCGCGGCCATATCACCGCCGCCCTGCCCATGGGACAGGCGGGGCGGATTGATGCGCGCCTGCCGCCGCCCTTGCCGCCCACCCTGTTTGCCCGGCATGGCAACGGGCTGGGGCTGGCCTTCGCGGCCTTGCTCTTCGCCTTTGCCATTGCATTGGCCCGGTGGCGTCGCTAACGCTGCGGGACATAAACTTTTCTTTATATCCCATTCAGCCAGAGATTTTCCATGCGCAACAGCTTTATCTTCACCTCCGAAAGCGTGTCGGAAGGCCATCCCGACAAGGTTTCGGACCAGATTTCCGATGCCATTGTCGATCTGATGCTGGGCAAGGACGCCGAAGCGCGCATCGCCTGTGAAACATTGACCACGACGCAGCGGGTGGTGCTGGCGGGTGAAATTCGCTGCAAGCCGATGTTTGATGCCAAAAATCCGGACTGGGCCGCCGATGGCGGCTGGGCCCCGGGTGCCAAGGACGAGATTGAGGCGGTGGTGCGGCAAACGGTGCGCGACATCGGCTATGAGCAGGCGGGCTTCCACTGGCAGACGCTGGTGCTGGAAAATCATCTGCACGGCCAGTCGGACCATATTGCGCAGGGCGTCGATGCGGGCGGCAACAAGGATGAGGGCGCAGGCGATCAGGGGATCATGTTCGGCTATGCGTCCGACGAAACCCCCGACTTCATGCCCGCCACGCTGGATTACAGCCACAAGATACTGGCGCGCATGGCCGCCGACCGCAAATCGGGCGCGGCCCCCTTTCTGGAGCCTGATTCCAAGAGTCAGGTCACGCTGCGCTATGTCGATGGCAAGCCGGTGGCGTGCGTCGCGCTGGTCGTGTCGACGCAGCATGCCCCCGATTATTACTGGCACAACGGCGATGGCGATGCGGCCAAATATGCCCAGCTGCGCGACTATGTGCTGGGCGTGGCGCACAGCGTGATGCCCGCGGGCTTCATCACCGACGCGACCGCCATTCACATCAATCCCACGGGCCGCTTTGAAATTGGCGGTCCCGACGGCGATGCCGGGCTGACCGGGCGCAAGATTATCGTCGACACCTATGGCGGGGCCAGCCCGCACGGCGGCGGCGCGTTCAGCGGCAAGGACCCGACCAAGGTGGACCGGTCGGCGGCCTATATCTGCCGCTATATGGCCAAGAATATCGTCGCCGCCGGGCTCGCCAGCCGCTGCTCCATCCAGCTGTCCTATGCCATTGGCGTGGCCGAACCGCTGTCGATCAACGTCAATCTGCACGACAGCCAGGCGGACGGGGTGAGCGAAGAGGCGCTGGAGGCCGCGCTGCCCGCGCTGGTCCGCCTGACGCCGCGCGGCATCCGCACCCATTTGGGGTTGAACAAGCCCATTTATCGCCAGACAGCGGCCTATGGCCATTTCGGCCGGCAGGCGGACGGCGATGCCTTCCCCTGGGAACGCACCGACCTGGTGGACGCGCTGAAGGGCGCGCTGGGGCGTTAGGCCACGGCCTGCGCCAGTGCCTCGTCGGCGGCGGTGACCACCCGGTCGCGACCGCCCGCTTTGGCCCGATAGAGGGCGAGGTCGGCGCGCCGCATCGTATCGCGCAGCGGCTCGCCCGGGCCGCGCATCGCCAGGCCAACCGACGCGGTCAGCGGCGCGACCGCTTTGCCCGGCATCACCGTCGCCACCGTTTGGTGCGCCGCCAGCGCATGCAGCTGCGCGCTTTGCCGCCGCGACTCGGGCACCAGCAGCATGAATTCCTCGCCCCCGATGCGCGCCAGCGGGCCGACCGCGCCCAGCGAGCGCGCCAGCGCATCGGCGACCATGGTCAGCACCAGATCGCCCTCGGCATGGCCATGCCGGTCGTTGATGGCCTTGAAGTGGTCAAGGTCGATCATCACCACGGCCGCGATGGCCAGCGACCCGCTCGCATCCGCGCTCATCGCATCGTCAATCACCCGGCGGTTGCCAATGCCGGTCAGCGCGTCGCGGCGGCTTTCCAGCATATGGTCACGCATCAGGTCGCGGCCAATCGCCAGCATCAGCAGCAGGGCCAGCGACAGCGCCGCCAGCGTATTGCCCATGTAAAGCAGGATCATCGGCACGCTGGAAATCCAGGCGTCGCTGGCCATCGGCGACGATGAAATCCAGGTGAGCGACCGGCCAATGTAAAAGAGGGCGACCGCCATCAAGGTGACAAAGATGGCGCGGTCGAGCGGCTCCACCCGCTCGCGCCGGTGCAGCGCCGCCGTGGTCAGGAAAATCGCCCCGGCGACGAAGCTGCCGAACAGGTTGCGCAGCGCCAGATCGGGCACCGCCAGAAAGAAATAGCCATGCACCGCCAGCGGCACGGGCGCGGCCAGCAGCACGGGCCAGCGCGGCATATGCCTGCCGATGCGCTGCAAAAATGCCTCCGCAATCAACAGCAGCGCGACCCATTGCAACGGCACCACCATGACGACCAGCCATGGGGAGATATGATCCCGGGTCATGTCCAGTCCGCTCGCCAAAGCCGCGCAGGCAAAGGCGAGCGCCGCATAGCCGCCGCTGCCGCGCCGCCCCTGATAGGCCCAGACCAGCGCAAAGGCCGCCCCAATCAGCAAACAGCCGAGCGGCAAGACCCAGAGAAAGGCGGACAAATCGACCATGGTGCTGGCCTTAAGCCAGAGGGTTCAAATCATCGTTAATAGGGGCATCGGCGGCTTTACCGTGGCGGCTGGTGACATCTGCCCCTGCCGCACCGCGCGGCACCGCGCGACGATGCTTCATTCTTTCCGCAACAGCGGCTAAGGGCCCCGGCCATGACGGCGCACAAAGGGGGCGATCCCACCACCATCAACCGGCTTTATGGCCGGTCCAAGGGCAAGCCGCTCCGCGCGGCGCAGGCGGAGCTGGTCGATCGGCTGTTGCCGCAAATCGCGGTGCCGGCGGACGGCGCGGTGACCGCCGAACGCTTGTTCGGTTTTGACCGTCCGCTGCATTTCGAAATCGGCTTTGGCGGCGGCGAACATATGGCGGCGCGCGCCGACATGTTGCCCGATCATGGCTTTATCGGCGCGGAACCCTTTATCAACGGCGTGGCCCAGGCGCTGACCCATGTGGCGGGGGACCATGGCGCGCGGCCGCCGCTCGCCAATGTGCGCATCCATCACGGCGATGCGCTGGAGGTGCTGCGCCGCATTCCCGACGGCGCCTTGACCATGCTCTATCTGCTGCATCCCGACCCCTGGCCCAAGGCGCGTCATGCCAAGCGGCGGATGATGAACCCCGGCCCGGTCGCGCTGTTCGCGGCCAAGCTGCGGCCTGGCGGTGAATTTCGCTTTGGCACCGATCACCCCATTTATGTCGCCCATGCGCTGATGGTGATGCGCGGCTTTCGCGACCAGTTTGAGTGGCTGTGCACCGGGCCGCAGGATTTCCTGACGCGCCCCGGCGGCTGGCCCGAAACCCGCTATGAAGCAAAGGCCCGCCATGTTTACGGCCATGAAGTCTGGTATTTTCGCTTTCGCCGCCGGTAGAGCATGGAAGCGGGCCGGTGCCGATCCCCCAAAGGCGGCAGCCAGCCTAAAGCGCCATGCCCAGCAGCGCGGCCAGATCGGCGCGCGCCTGATCGCTGCTGGTCACCTTGATTGCTTGCATGCCCAGCATCGCTGCGGGTTTGCAGTTGATGCCCAGATCGTCGAGATAGATGCAGGCGGCGGGATCGGCGCCCAGCGCATCGACCATCATCTGGTAAATGCGCGGGTCGGGTTTGCGCACGCCCACCTTGCTCGATTCGATGACATGGTCGAACCGCGCCAAGATGGCGGCGACGGCGGCGGCCTTGTCCGCGCTGCCCGCCATCCCCGGGCCATGGCCCGTTGGCACATTGTTGGTGATGCAGCCCAGCCCCAGTCCGGCAGCGCGGATGCGGTCGAGCGCCGCCACCATGTCGGGCCGGATATCGCCCGCGAGGCAGGCGATGACCGCGCTGCCCTCCAGCATATGGCCGCCCGCTGCGGCCTCTTCGGCGAACAGCGTGTCAAAGGCGGCAGCATCGATTTCGGCGCGCTCAAACCGGGCCCAGGCGTTGCGGTCCGGGTTCAGCGCGTTGACCGCGCGGATGAAGTCGCGCGGCAGGCCACGTTCGCGCTCCAATCGGTTAAAGGCTTCAAATGGGGACGATGTGATCACCCCGCCGAAATCGAAAATGACGTGCGTGAAGCGCATCATGGCGCGACCAACAGGCCCTTGTCCGCCGGAACCTGCCCCGCCAGCATTTCGCGATAGGCCGCCAGCGCCGCCGCGCTGCCCCGCCGCTCGTCGGGAATGGCCAGCGTCGGGGCAATGTCCATAAAGCCCAGCCACGCCGAAGCCATCCGGCCCAGAAAGGCAGCGGCACCCCAATCCGCCATCCGTTTCTGGCTACGCGCGGGCGCGAAAAAGCCCTGCCGCGGTGGTCCGGGGAGCGCCGTGCCGCCGCTCGCGGCGTCCCAGTGCGATTTGCCAACGATGATCGACGCCTTGAGCGCATCGCCGAAATGGCCGTGCACCGCCGCCGTCACCGGATCGCTGCCCGCCATGTCGACCAGCGCCGACCCGACATCGGGGTCCAGCATGGCGATATCGTCATAGGCGATGACCGCATCATAAACACCGCGCCGGGCCAGCGCCGCGACATTGGCGGCGCTGGTCAGGCCGACGATTTCGGCGCGCGCATCGCCGCGCTGGCGATAGGCATGGGCCAGGCACAGCGCCGTCTTGCTCGACGCGCTGGCGACCAATATCTGCTGCGCGCCATAATCGGCGTCGTCCTCCAGCTGGTCCGCGATCAGCCAGCCGGTCAGGAACAGCGGACGAAAAATCGGCCACAGCGCGCGATGGTCATCGCGATAATCGCCGAGCGCGCTGACCCGGCTATAGCTGTTGTAAATCGGCGGCAGGGTGGTGCGCTGCGGCGTGACATCGGTAAAGCCGTGCGGCCCCGTGCGGCCGACGGTCAGCACCGCGTGGCTGGCCATGGGGAAATAGCCATAAAATTCCTCGCCCACCGCCACCCCCTCGGCGCGGCTCGCGGTGACCGTCGCAAAGCCCCAGACCGGCAAGATGCCCGGGCCATCGGCGGCGCTGAAAAAATCCCAATAGCCCTGATCATTGCCGAACAGCCCCGCCGGTTTGCCGAACAGGGCATAGGTCACATTATTGGCCGTCAACGCATAGCTGGTCAGCGCCACTTCCACCGCGCCATCGGCCAGCGTGGCGGGGGGCAATGCCGTCACCTCGGCCCGGTCAATCGCATCGCGATCAATGGCAATGGCCCAGCGGTCCCCGGTCATAGCTCTATCCTTCAAGGGTTTGGCGCACGCACCAATTGCCAACCCGCTGCCGCAATTCGGGGCAAGGCGCAAGCCGCATGATCGCCATGGCCCCCTGGCGCGCAATCGGCGGATGGGATGAGCACCGGCCCCGGATCGCCGCTTGGCCGATCGGCATCGCCCGCTTATGGAGAGGGACCATGCCTGTTCATTCGCTGTTCGCCACCCCCTTTTACACCGCGCCGCTGGGCGATGCGGCCCTGCTGGCCGCGCTGGAGGCGAGTTGCCGGATGCTGGCGCGCGAGGACCGCGCCGGGATCGGCTGGAGCAAGGCCAAGGGCTATCGCGGCTATACCAGCTATGCGAGCCTAGACGATCTGCCGCTGCGCGATCCGGCCTTTGCCGACCTCAAACGCCTGCTCGACCGCGAGGCCAAGGCGTTTGCGCGCATCGCCCATTTCGCGCCCGGCCGTGCGCCCAGGCTGGACAGCCTGTGGGTCAATGTCATGAATCCCGGCGCGGTGCACAGCGGCCATATCCATCCGCACAGCATCATTTCGGGGACATTTTACGTGACCGTGCCGCCAGGATCGGGGGCGCTGCGGCTGGAGGATCCGCGCCTGCCGATGCTGATGGCGGCACCGCTGCGGAGCGCGGACGCGCCGCCGGAGGTGCAACCCTTTTTCCACGCCGAACCCGCCGCGGGCATGGTGTTTCTGTGGGAAAGCTGGCTGCGGCACGAGGTGATGCCGAACACCGCGAAAACCGAGCGGATCAGCATCAGCTTCAACTATCGCTGAGACAGCATTCGGCCGGCCAGGATACGCGCCGTCAATCCCGGTCGAGATAGACGAAATCGCGGCCCATGGGGGCCAGGTGCGCCCCGCCGTCGACAAACAGGGTCTGACCCGTGGTCGCGCGTGCCTGGGCGAGGGCCAGCACGGCGTCGGCCACATCATCGGGGGTCGGCAACCGCGCCAATGGCATCCGCGCCGCCAGCCGGTCGGCCTGGCCCGGGGCATAATCATCGGTGACGATGGTCAAGCCGGGGGCGACGGCATTGACCCGCGCGCGCGCGCCAAAGGCCACCGCCAGCGTGCGGGTCGCGGCGAACAGCGCGCCCTTGCTCAGGCTGTAGGCCAGCTGGTCGGGCACGGGATTGGCGACGCGCTGATCCACGATATTGACGATGGCGGGCTGCGCGCCCGGCGGGGCAGCGGCGACCAGCGCGCGGGCGAGCAGCACCGGGGCGTGGCTGTTCACTGCCGCCATGCGCAGCAGGTCCGCCGCCGTCAGTTCGTCCCACCCGCCTTCGGCAAAAAGCGCGGCATTGTTGACCAGCAGGTCGGGCACGCGGCCGAAATGGGCGATGACGCGCGGCAGTAGCGCCGCCACTTGATCGGCATCGGCCAGGTCGGCGCGAAACCGCTCCCATGTCACGCCCGTCTCGCTGAGCACGGCGGCCAGCGCGGGTTCGGGATCGCGCGCATGATGTTTGTGCAGCGCCAGATCATAGCCCGCCTGCGCCAGCCGCGCCGCAATCGCCGCGCCAACGCGGTGCATGCCGCCGGTGACCAGGGCCAGCGGGCGGTCGCTGCCGCTCACGCGCGGGTGCGCTGCATGGTGATGCCGATGGCCTCATTCGCCTCGGCAATGGCGAGCTTCACGATTTTCACCTCGACCGCCTCGACCTTGGCGTCCTGCCGGAAAATCGTGTCGATGATATGGTCGGCGACGCTTTCGATCAGCACGAAATGCACATCGCGCGGCAGGCCGTCGGTCGCGGCATATTTCAGGTCCATATAGCTTTTGGACGCGCTGAGCGGCGTTGTCGGCGCATAATGATCGGCCATCGCCAGCCGCGCGCGCATCGAAATGCGCAGCGGTTGGGGCAAATGCGTTTCTTCGGAATAAACGCCGGTCAGGACGTCCACTTCCAGCCCGTCCACCTCCAGCCACAAATAATCGTTCACGGCGCTTCCATATCCACGACAGTATCCTTAAGCCGCCGCCGCATAACGAAAGGTCAGGCATTGGTCGAGATATTCCCGTTGGCGATGATGGCAGAGGCTGCGGTGGACGCGCTGCTGGACGCGGCCTTCGGTCCCGACCGCCATGGGCGCACCGCTTATCGTGTGCGCAGCGGCATGACGGCGCTGCCGCATTTGAGCTTTGCCCTGGCCGCCGATGGGGTGTGGGCGGGCACCGTGCAGTGCTGGCCCGTCGCGCATGACGGCGACGATGGGCGGGTGACACCGCTGGTGATGGTCGGCCCCGTCGCCGTGCTGCCCGCGCTGCAGCAGCGCGGGATGGGCCGCCGCCTGATGGAGCAGGTCATGGCCGCCGCACCGCACGAAGCCGATGGCGCGCTGATGATGATTGGCGATCCCGAATATTATGGCCGCTTTTTCGGGTTCAGCGCCGCCGCCACCAGCGGCTGGCGGCTGCCTGGGCCGGTCGAGCGGCACCGCCTGCTCGCCGCGCCCGTCGGGGATCATGCAGTGCCCGCTGCACCCGGCACCATTGGCCCGCGTTCGGGCAAGGCCGCTTCCCTTTTGCCGCCGGCGCACTAAGTTTTGTCCATGACGATTGCCCCCGCCGACCTGCCCGCCGAATTTGGCCAGCTGTCCCTGGGCGAGGCGATGGCGGCCATGGCGGCGCAGCGGCTGCCGCCGGTGGAGGCGTGGAACCCGCCCGACCGCGGCGACAGCCATATGGAAATTCGCGCCGATGGCAGCTGGTGGCACCGCGGCGGCGAAATCCGGCGGGCGGCGCTCGTCCGGCTGTTTGCCAGCATTTTGCGGCGCGACGCGGACGGAACCTATTGGTTGGTCACGCCGCATGAAAAGCAGCGCATTGCCGTCGCCGACCTGCCGTTCCGCGCGGTTGAACTGCGCAGCGAAGGCGCGGGCGCGGACCGGCAGCTGCTGTTCCGGCTGGACAGCGGCGATTTGGTGGCGGCGGGGCCCGACCATCCCTTGCGCTTCCCGGTGATCGCTGACGCGCCCAGCCCCGCGCTGCATGTGCGCGGGACCATCGGCAACGGGCTGGAGGCGCGGCTGTCGCGCAGCCTCTATTATGAGCTGGTGGAGCTGGCGCTGGCCGAAGGAGCCGAGCCGCCCGCCATCTGGTCGGGCGGGGCGCGTTTCGGGATCGGCGCGTGAGCCTGGCCGAGCAGCTGGCCCGCGCGCTGGCCGCGCTGGATGGCGATGTCCACGACGACGACCGCGATGTCGATCACGCGGCGCTGCGCGATGCCGCCGTGCTGATCGCCATCACCAACCGGCCCGACCCCGGCGTCATCCTGACGCAGCGGCCCCAATGGCTGCGCAGCCATGGCGGGCAGGTCGCCTTTCCCGGCGGCAAGGTGGAGGCAGAGGATGACGGGCCCATCGCCGCCGCGCTGCGCGAAGCGCAGGAGGAAATCGGGCTGAACCCGCGCGACGTGACGGTGGCGGGGCTCAGCGATGCCTATCATGCGGGCAGCGGCTTTCGCATCACCCCGGTGGTCGGGGTCATTCCCCCCGATCTGGCGTTCGACCCGGACCCGAATGAGGTGGAGGCGTGGTTCGAGGTGCCCTTTGACCATCTGTTCAACCCCGGCCATTACCGCTTTCAACAGGCGCATTGGCAGGGGCGGCTGCGCGGCTATTATGACATGATGTGGGACAATCGGCGCATCTGGGGCGTGACGGCGGGGATCATCGTCAATCTGGCCCAGCGGCTGCCCGCCGGATGGCGATCGTGACCGCGCTGCCCGATGCCGCCTGGCGCCGCTGGCCCGAGCTGCGCCGCTTGCTCCGCGCGCTCAGCCCCGATGGCGCCGAGGTTCGCGTGGTGGGCGGCGCGGTGCGCGACACGCTGGCTGGGTTGCCCGTCGCGGATGTCGATCTGGCCACACCGCTGACGCCCGACACAGTGATGGCGCGGCTGGAGGCGGCGGGGATCAAGGCCATTCCGACCGGCATTGCCCACGGCACGGTGACCGCAGTTTGCGATGGGCGGCGGTTCGAGGTGACGACGCTGCGCCGCGACGTTGCGACCGATGGCCGCCGCGCCACTGTCGCCTTTGCCGATGACTGGCAACAGGATGCGGCCCGGCGCGATTTCACCATCAACGCGCTTTATGCCGACGCGGTCGGCGGCGTGGTGTTTGACTTTTTCGGTGGGCGCGCGGACCTTGATGCGGGAATCGTCCGCTTCATCGGCGATCCCGCGCAGCGCATTGCCGAGGATCATCTGCGCATCCTGCGCTATTACCGCTTTGCCGCCCGCTTTGGCCGGGGCGCTCCCGATGCCGCCAGCCACGCTGCGGTCGTCGCCGCGCGCAGTAGCCTGCGCACCCTGTCGCGCGAGCGGGTGGCCGATGAACTCCTTAAATTGCTGGGCCTGCCCGGCCCCGCCGCCATTGTCCGCCAGATCCTGGCCGACGGCATCATCGCCGAAATCCTGCCCGAGGTGGATGGCGAGGCCAGCGCGCGGCTGGACCGGCTGCTGGCCAACGAAAGCGCCGCCGGGGCCACGCCCGACGCGCTGCGCCGGTTGGCGGCGCTGCTGCCCGGTCCCGACGCGGCGGCAGCGGTCGGCGCGCGGCTGCGCCTGTCCAACCGCCAGCGCGCGGCGCTGACCGCACTGACCCAATGGCGCACACAGATTGCCGCGTTGCCCGTCCGCCATCTGGCCTATCGCAGCGGGGCAGCGATGGCGCGCGATGCCTGGCTGCTTGCCGGCACGGCCGATGACCAGCCAGACGTGGCAGCGGCGCTGTCCGGTTGGGAACCGCCGCGCTTTCCGGTGAAGGGCGGCGCGCTGGTCGCGCTGGGCGTCGCGCCGGGGCCCGATGTCGCGCGCCTGATGCAGGCGGCGGAGGCCGACTGGATCGCCGCCGGTTTCCCCGATCATTTTGATGTCGCACGCTGGCTTCAGCGCGCGCTGCGCCAATAATCCAGCGCCTCGGCCGCGCGCATCGGACGGGCGAACAAATAGCCCTGACCAAAGTTGCAGCCGATGCGGGTCAGCGCGTCGGCCTGTTCGCGCGTTTCGACGCCTTCGGCGGTGGTTTTCATTTCCAGCGCCTCGGCAAGGCTCTGGATGGTGCGGACGATGGCGGCCTTGTCCTTGTCCTCCACCATGCGGTCGACGAAGCTGCGGTCGATCTTCAGCACATCCAGCGGCAGTTCCTGAAGATAGGCAAGGTTCGAATAGCCCGTCCCGAAATCGTCCATCGCGATGCGCGTGCCCAGCGATTTGAGCTCGCGCAGCACCGACAGCGCAATGTCGGGATCGCCGATCACCGCGCTTTCGGTCAGTTCGATCATCAACCGGTCCGCCGATACCCCGGCATCGGTCAGCGCCTGGCGGACATTGGCGGCGACGTCATCGCGCGCAATCTGGATCGCCGATACGTTGACGGCGACATAGACGGGCACGGCATTACCGTCATTGGCCCGGTCCCAGTCGGCCAGCGTGCGCGCCGCCGCCTGAATGGCCCATTGGCCCAGCGGGACGATCAGCCCCGAATCCTCGGCCACCGGGATGAATTCGGCGGGCGAGATCATCTGGCCATCCTCACGCTGCCAGCGGGCCAGCGCCTCAAACCCCGCGACCCGGCCCGTTTCCAGTTCAATGAGCGGCTGGAACGCAAGCTGCAGGCCATCGGCCTCGATCGCATGGCGCAGCGCGGTTTCCAGGCTGAACCGGTTGTTGGTCAGCACTGCCGTTTCGGGTTCATAAATTTCGATGCGGTCGGTCTGTTTGGCACGTTTCAGCGCGATTTGCGCATGGCGCAAGAGGTCGGCGACATCGAGCTCGCGCGCGGGCTGGATCGCACAGCCGACGGCGCAGTCAATGCTGACCTTCAGATCGCCGATGCGAAACGGATGGTCAAAGGCGCCGCGAATGCGCCGCGCAATTTCGCGCACATCAACCTTGCCCGCGCCGATGCGCGACGCGATGGCAAATTCGTCGCCGCCGGTGCGCGCCAATATGTCGTCCGACCGCAAATTGGATTGCAACCGCCGCGCGACGGTGATGAGCAGCTCGTCCCCCGCCAGCGGGCCGATATGTTCGTTGATCCGGCTGAACCGCGACAGGTCAATCAGCAGCAGCGACACATCGCCCAGCGTATCGCCTGCGCCTTGGCGGCCCTCCAGCGCCTCTTCGAGCCCCGCGCGGTTGGGCAGGCCGGTCAGGCTGTCCGACACCAGTTCGCGGCGCAAATTGCGTTCGGTGTGAATTTCCTGGGTGCAGTCGATGAGCGAGAGCAGATAGAGCGGCGCGCGATCATCGGTGATGGGGGCCAGCGCGGCACGATATTCGCGGCTGACCACGCCCTTGCCGATGGTGCAGCTGACGTCGCGGCACCCCGTGCCCTTGTGCGCTGCGCCAATGGCCCGCGCCAGCTCCACCGGCAGCCCCATGCCCGTCGGCGGCAGGTCGAGCCGTTCAAAGGGATGGTTGCTGGCGTAAAGCTGAAAATGGCCGCGCGCGAGCGGGCGAATGATCGCCGCCGCAATCGGCAGCGCGGCAAGCCAGGCCGCCGCATCGGGCCCAGAGCCGGGTGCCGCGCCCGGCGTCGCCGCCGGAAACGGTCCCTGATTCGGTTGAGGTCGCGCCTTGCCCATGGTGCAACGGCGTAGGGGCAGCGGGTAAAGAAGCGATTTACGCGGCGTAAACCGCTGAATTACCCCGTTCAATCAAAGCGGTTGCTGCGCGGAAAGCCATCGGGCGCGCCCCGGCCCGCCGCGCCGCGCGCGACGCGGTGAAAGGTCATGTCGGTCCACAGCCGGGTCCGCCCGCTGTTGCCGCCCATCGCCCAGCTGATCCCGTCGGCATAGGCAAAGCTGATCGCGTCGGACAGGCCGCCCTGGGCATAGCGTTGCAGGATGACCCCCTGCCCGCGCGCCATTTCGGGCACTTCGGCCAGCGGGAAAATCACCAATTTGCGGTTGTCGCCGACGACGGCAACGCTGTCGTGCCCGCCCTGGATGACGCGCACGACGCTGAGCCGCGATTTCGCCTTGAGATTGACGACGCCGCGTCCTTTCCGCGTTTCGGCGACCACCTCGCGCACCGGCACGACAAAGCCGTGGCCGCTGCTTTGCGCCACCAGCAATTTCATGTCGCCCGCGGCAGGCAGCATCGCGACGATGGCGGCGTCGCTGTCGATATCGACCATCAGCCGCACCGGTTCGCCAAAGCCGCGCCCGCCCGGCAATTTGTCCGCGCCCAGCGTGTAAAAACGCCCGTCGCTGGCCGCCAGCAGCAATTTGTCGGTCGTCTGCGCGTGGCAGGCAAAGGCCAGTTCGTCGCCATCCTTGAATTTGAATTCGGCCCAGCCGTCGGCAGCGACATGGCCGCGCTGCGCCCGGATCCAGCCGCGTTTCGACAGGATGACGGTGACCGGTTCCTTTTCGATCATCGCGTCGACCGGAATGTCGCGCGCGGGCGCCGCTTCCGCAATCGTCGTGCGGCGCGCGCCCAATGCCGTGTCCGGGCCATAGACCGCGCGCAGCGCCGTCAGCTCCTTTTTCAGCCGGGTGCGTTGTCGCGCGGGGCTGTCGACCAGCTTGGCCAGTTCATCGCGTTCGGCGGCCAGCGCCGCCTGTTCGCGCTTCAATTCCATTTCCTCCAGCTTGCGCAAGCTGCGCAGCCGCATGTTGAGGATGGCCTCGGCCTGCCGGTCGGTCAGCGTGAATTCAGCGATCATCACTGGCTTGGGCTCATCCTCCGTCCGGATGATTTCGATGATGCGATCAAGGTTCAGGAAGGCGATCAAATAGCCCGCGACCAATTCCAGCCGGTCGTCGATCTTGCCGATGCGATGCTGGGCGCGGCGGACCAGAATGACAATCTGATGCTTCAGCCACAGCGTCAGCAGCTCGTGCAGGCCCATCACGCGCGGGGTGCGGTCGGCATCCAGCACATTGAGGTTGAGCGCAAAGCGGCTTTCAAGGTCGGTGAGGCGGTAGAGGCTTTCCTTCAGCACCTCTGGATCGACATTGCGGCTTTTGGGTTCCAGCACGATGCGCACCACCGCGTCGGATTCGTCGCGCACATCCTCCAGGATCGGCAATTTCTTGTCGGCGATCAGCTGGGCGATCTGTTCAATCAGCTTGCCCTTGGCCACGCCATAGGGGATTTCGCTGACCACCAATTGCCAGGTGCCGCCAGCCAGCCGTTCGATACCGCTGGCCTCCCAAGCGCCATCGCCATCCTTGCCCACGGAAAAGCGCGCGCGCACGCGAAAGCCGCCGCGCCCGGTGGCATAGGCGGCGCGGATGGCATCCGCCCCATCGACGACCAGCCCGCCCGTCGGAAAATCGGGACCCTGCACATGCGCCAGCAGCTGGTCCAGGCTGGCATCCGGCTGGTCGATCAGCAGCAGCGCCGCGTCCATCACCTCGGCGGCATTGTGCGGCGGGATGTTGGTCGCCATGCCCACCGCAATCCCGCTGGCGCCGTTGGCAAGCAGATTGGGGAACAGGCCGGGCATGATCTCCGGCTCTTCATCCTCGCCATTATAGGTGGGTTTGAATTCGACGGTGCCTTCGTCCAGCCCCGCCATCAGGTCGACCGCGACGCGCGTCAGCCGCGCCTCGGTATAGCGATAGGCTGCGGCATTATCGCCGTCGATATTGCCGAAATTGCCCTGGCCGTCGACCAGCGGGTACCGCAGCGAAAAATCCTGCGCCAGCCGGACCATGGCGTCATAGACGGCGGTGTCGCCGTGCGGGTGAAATTTGCCGATGACATCGCCCACGACGCGCGCCGATTTCTTATAGGCCTGCGAAGGGTCCAGCCGCATCGCGCGCATCGCCCACAACAGGCGGCGGTGAACGGGTTTCAGCCCGTCGCGCAAATCGGGCAGCGACCGCGCGGTAATCGTCGACAGCGCATAGACCAGATAGCGTTCGGACAGCGCACTGTCGAACGGGGTGGGCACCGGTTGGGGAAGGTCGCCCGGGGGCGGCGTGTCGGTCATGGTCGCGCGCCGATAGCAAGGGCAATCCCGCTTGGCAAAGCCCAAGCGCGCGGCTAGCGACAGGACAGGGAGAGAAAGTTGACCGACATTGCCGACGACCAACCGGGCCTGCTTGCACGCTTTGTCCGCTGGGTTTTGATCCGCCCCTATCGCTGGGGCAAATGGACGGTGGTGGGCGAAGTGCCCTCCCCCCGCAAATTCGTGCTGATCGCCGCGCCGCACACCAGCAATTGGGATTTTCCCAATTTCCTGGGGCTGACCACGGACCTGGGAGTGCGGCCCTATTTCATGGGGAAATTGTCGCTGTTCCGCTGGCCGATGGCGGGGTTCATGCGCCAGATGGGCGGCATCCCCATCGACCGCAAATCATCGCAAAATTATGTTCAGGCGATGGTCGACGAATTCAACCGCCGCAAGGAATTCATCCTGACCGTCGCGCCCGAAGGGACGCGGAGCAAAACGAAAAGGTGGAAGACGGGTTTCTATCAGATCGCGCTGGCGGCCAAGGTGCCGATGGTGGTCGGCATGATGGATTATGGCCGCAAAACCGGCGGGCTGGGCCCCACCATCTGGCCCACCGGCGATTTCCGCGCCGACATGGAAAAGGTGCTGGCGGTGTATAAAAGCTGTATCCCCAAAGTGCCCGAACGCGCGGTGACATCGATTGACGATATTGTGGGTGAAGGCCCCGCCGACGGCGCATGAATTTTTCGCTTTCCTGCCCGATGCGAAGCGGCATAAGCAGGGTCTCCCTTTGTTCCGGTGAGCGATAGATGACCGATGTAGCGATCCTCCTTGCGTTGAATTTGCTGGGTTTGCTGGCCGTTATCCTGCTGCTGTGGCGCTATGCCTGCGCGATTCGCGACGCCAGTTTCATCGATGCCTTTTGGGCGTTCGGCATGGTGCTGCTCGCCTGGGGCACGGCGCTGCAGGTTGGCGACAGCGGCCAGCGCGGCGCGCTGATCCTGGGGCTGACCACCCTGTGGGGGCTGCGCTTGTCCTGGCATTTGTGGGTGCGCTGGCGCGCGCATGGCGAGGATCCGCGCTATATCAAGATCATCGGCGGCCCGATGGAGAAAAATGGGTGGAGCTGGGAGCGCACCGCGCTGCAAATCGTGTTCCTGCTGCAAATGCCCCTGCTGTTCATCACCTGCTTGCCAGCGCAGCTGGGGGTCTATGCCTCGGCGCAGGATGGCGGCTTGCCGCTGGGGTTCCTTGCCATCGCGGGGACGATCATCGCCCTGATTGGGATCATCTTTGAAACGGTCGGCGATGCGCAGCTCAAGGCGTTTCGCGCCAATCCGGCGAACAAGGGCCGCGTGCTCGACACCGGGCTGTGGCGCTACACCCGCCACCCCAATTATTTCGGCGATGCCGCGACCTGGTGGGGCATCTGGCTGATCGCCGCCGACGCCGGCCTGTGGGTCGCGCTGGCCAGCCTGATCGGGCCAGTTTTCCTGACTTTCACCCTCACCCGCTGGTCGGGCAAGGCGCTGCTCGAAAAGGGGCTCAAGCGATCGCGGCCCGATTATGCCGCCTATATCGCGCGCACGTCAGGCTTTTTCCCCTGGCCACCAAAGCGGGGGTGATGGGGTATGCTGCTGATCAGGCGCATCTGTGCTCCGGCGCAGGCCGGAGCTTTGGAGGCAAACACTGTGCTGTCCTGCCAATGCTCCGGCCTGCGCCGGAGCGCAGCGGTGCGTGATGGCGATTGATGCCGGCCTGGATGCACAAGCGCCGACGCCCGCCGATGTGTCCGCGCTCGGCGATGCGCCGCGGATTCGTAGCATCCTGACTGCGGCGGCACGCGCAGGGCGCAGTGTGAGCTATTCGGAATTGCTGGGCGAGCTGGGGTTCCGTTTCACCCGGCCCAAGATGCGCGCAATCTGTCGGACGCTGGCGCGGGTGGACGAGCTATGCGCGGCCGATGGCGAGCCCGACCTGGCCGTGCTGGTGGTGCGCGAAAGCGACGGCCTGCCGGGGCAAGGCTGGTGGGTCGGCGGCACGGCGCTGCTCCTGGGCTATGACGGCCCGTGGGAGGGGGCAAGCGCGGCGCGGTTTATCCGCGAGCAGCAGGCGGCAGTGTTTGATTTCTGGAAATCCCGCTGATCCAACAGCAAAAAGCCCGCCAGGTCATTGACCATGCGGGCTTTTTGGTGGTTGCGGGAGCAGGATTTGAACCTGCGACCTTCAGGTTATGAGCCTGACGAGCTACCGGGCTGCTCCATCCCGCGTCACCAAAATCGGGCGGCGTAACCGCAGCCCGGAAGCCTTTTTTGTTTCGCGTTTTGCCGGGGCAAAACGACGGCGGGCTGCTCCATCCCGCGTCAATTGCCGCACGCGATGCCATGCAGCACCGGGCGGAAACAGCAAAGGGCGGCCAGAAGCCGCCCCTTAACATGTGAATGGGTTCCCCAAATCGCACCTTCGCCTACGCCGGCTGCAATGCCTGGCGACGTCCTACTCTTCCAACGCTTGAGCGGTAGTACCATCGGCGCTGTCAGGTTTCACGGCCGAGTTCGAGATGGGATCG
>CAZKOW010000016.1:0-50910 GCA_964554455.1 uncultured Sphingopyxis sp.
GTGCGGACGGCGGGACTCGAACCCGCACACCCAAATGGATAACAGATTTTAAGTCTGCTGCGTCTACCGGTTCCGCCACGTCCGCCCATGGGGGCGGGCAAAGCGGATGCGGGGGGGCAGGTCAAGCGGGTTTTGCCGCTTCACCCGCGCCGCCAATTTGGCTAGGCGGGGCGCATGACCGCCATTTTGCAGATCGCGGGGCTGAACAAGTCCTATGCCAGCGGCCATGTCGCGCTGACCAATGTGTCCTTGACCATCAACCGCGGCGAGATTTTCGCGTTGCTGGGTCCCAATGGCGCGGGCAAGACGACGCTGATCAGCATCATTTGCGGCATTGTGACGCCGAGCAGCGGGACAGTGCGCGTCGGCGGCCATGACCATGCGCGCGATTATCGTGCGGCGCGGGCGATGATCGGACTGGTCCCGCAGGAGCTGCACACCGACGCCTTTGAAACCGTGTGGGCGACGGTCAGTTTTTCGCGCGGGTTGTTCGGCAAGCCCAAAAATCCCGCCTTCATCGAACGGTTGCTGCGCGATTTGTCGCTGTGGGACAAGCGCGACGCGCAGATCAAGGAACTATCGGGCGGCATGAAACGGCGCGTGATGATCGCCAAGGCGCTGAGCCACGAACCCGACATCCTGTTTCTGGACGAACCGACGGCTGGCGTCGATGTCGAACTGCGGCGCGACATGTGGGCGATGGTCCATGCGCTGCGGACGCGCGGCGTGACCATCATCCTGACCACCCATTATATCGAAGAGGCGGAGGAAATGGCCGACCGGGTGGGCGTGATCAGCAAGGGCCGCCTGATCCTGGTCGAGGAGAAGCAGGCGCTGCTCCGCCAATTGGGCCGCCGCACGCTGACGCTCAGCCTGACCGAGCCGTTGGCGGCGGTCCCCGACGCGCTGGCCCCGTGGCAGCTTACATTGGCCGACGATGGCCATGCGCTGGTTTATGCCTTTGACAGCCATGCCGACACGGGTGAAATTCCCAAATTGCTCCGCGCGGTGGACGGGGCCGGGATCGGCTTTCGCGACCTGCACAGCGCGCAAAGCTCGCTGGAGGATATCTTCGTCGGGCTGGTGCAGGAGCCGCGCCCCGAGGCGCGGGATGGGGAGGTCGCGCAATGACGGTCAACTGGCGCGGCATGGCCGCCATCTATCGGTTTGAACTGGCACGTTTCGGGCGCACGGTGTGGACCAGCCTGGCGCTGCCAGTGATTACCACCGCGCTCTATTTCGTCGTATTCGGTTCGGCCATCGGGACGCGGATGACCGATGTAGGCGGCGTCCCCTATGGCGCGTTCATCGTGCCCGGGTTGATGATGCTGACCATGTTCACCGAAAGCATGAGCAACGCCAGCTTTGGCATTTACATGCCGAAATGGTCGGGGACGATTTACGAAATGCTGTCCGCGCCAATGGCACCGTTTGAACTGGTGGCGGCCTATGTCGGTGCGGCGGCGACCAAGTCTATCATCATCGGGTCGATCATCTTTGCCACCGCGCACCTGTTTGTGGAGATTGATGTCGCCTATCCGCTGTTGATGGCGGCGTTCATGGTGCTGCTGGCGGTCACCTTTTGCCTGTTCGGCTTCATCATCGGCATCTGGGCGCAAAGCTTTGAACAGTTGCAGGTCATCCCGCTGCTGGTCGTCTATCCGCTCACCTTTCTGGGCGGGGCCTTTTACTCGCTCGATATGCTGCCGCCGGTTTGGCAGACGGTGACGCTGTTCAATCCGGTCGTCTATCTGATCAGCGGGTTTCGCTGGACCTTCTTTGGCGTCGGCGATGTGATGATCGGCACCAGCATCGCGGCGGTTTCCCTCTTCTTGCTGCTGTGCCTGGCGGTGACATGGTGGATGTTCCGCACTGGCTATCGGCTGAAGAATTGAAGGCTGGTCGGCATAGGACGCGCCTCGGCGGAGTCCGGAGCTTTGGCCGATAGGCTATTGCTTGCGACCCAGAGCTCCGGCCTGCGCCAGAGCACGGCTCGCATGGTCAAATTGAGAGGAGCCGCAACGAAGGGTCAGGACCCTATGGGTTCAGCCGTTCGCGCATTTCCTTGCCGGGCTTGAAATAGGGGACCTTCTTCGCGCCCACCGCCACGGTTTCGCCCGTTCGCGGATTGCGTCCGGTGCGCGAGTCGCGCGAGCGGGTCGAAAATGCACCGAAACCGCGCAATTCCACGCGTCCGCCATTGGCCAGCTGTGCAACAATGGTGTCGAAAAACAAATCCACGATCTGCTCGACCTCCTCCAGGCGCAAATCTTTGTTTTCGGCAGCGATTTTCTGCACCAGCTCTGAACGGATCATGCATACCCCCCATCGCGCCATCCCCAAATGGCGACAGCGCGCAATCCCATAACGACCCAGCGGCACAGCGCCGCTCTGTTGGCTGGCTGCTGCAAGGTGCGAGACATTATCATTTATTGGTTCCGATTCAACCCGAATCGCCGGAAAAGCTAGGAAAAAGGCCCGCCTGACGCTAGTCAGACGGGCCTTGTTCCGTATCATATTGAAACAGCTTGACTTAGCTGTCCTTGCGCGCCTTCAGCGCTTCGCCAAGGATATCGCCCAGCGACGCACCCGAATCCGACGAGCCATATTGGGCCACGGCCTGCTTCTCTTCGGCAATCTGCATCGCCTTGACCGAGAAGGTCGGCTTCTTGGACCGGTCAAAACCCGTGACCATGGCGTCGAACTTCTGGCCGACCTGATAGCGGTCGGGGCGCTGTTCGTCGCGGTCGCGGCCAAGGTCGGCGCGCTTGATAAAGCCCGTCGCGCCATCGTCGCCGGCCTGAACCTCCAGGCCATTGTCGCGCACTTCCAGCACGGTGACGGTGACGACTTCGTTCTTCTTGAGCGTGCCGGCCGAAACTGCACCCGCCGTCGGCGCGCCCTTTTCCAGCTGCTTCATGCCCAGGCTGATGCGTTCCTTTTCGACATCGACGTCAAGGACGATGACCTGCACGGTCTCACCCTTGCGGTGGAGGTGCAGCGCCTCTTCACCGGTGATGCCCCAGGCGATGTCCGACATGTGGACCATGCCATCGACGTCGCCCGGCAGGCCGATGAACAGGCCGAATTCGGTGGCGTTCTTGACTTCGCCCTCGACCACCGCACCGACCGGATAGGCGTCGGCAAAGGCGCCCCAGGGGTTCGACTGCGCCTGTTTCAGGCCCAGCGAGATGCGGCGCTTGTCGCTGTCGACTTCCAGAACGATGACATCGACTTCCTGGCTGGTCGACACGATCTTGCCCGGGTGCACATTCTTTTTCACCCACGACATTTCGCTGACGTGCACCAGACCTTCGATCCCGGCTTCCAGTTCGACGAAGGCGCCATAATCGGTGATGTTGGTGACCATGCCCGACAGCTTGGCACCGACCGGATATTTGGCGACGACGCCGTCCCACGGATCCGATTCCAGCTGCTTCATGCCCAGGCTGATGCGCTGCGTGTCGCGGTTGATGCGGATGATCTGCACGCGCACCGTGTCACCAATGTTGATGACTTCGCTGGGGTGGTTGACCCGCTTGTAGCTCATGTCGGTGACATGGAGCAGGCCGTCGATGCCGCCCAGATCAACGAACGCACCATAATCGGTGATGTTCTTGACCGCGCCCTCGATAATCTGACCCTCGGCCAGATTCTGGATGAGGCCGCTGCGCTGTTCGGCGCGCGTTTCTTCCAGGATGGCGCGGCGCGACACGACGATATTGCCGCGGCGGCGGTCCATCTTCAAAATCTGGAACGGCTGCGGCAGGTCCATCAGCGGGCCAACGTCGCGCACCGGGCGAATGTCCACCTGGCTGCCGGGCAGGAAGGCCACGGCGCCGCCCAGATCGACGGTGAAGCCGCCCTTGACCCGGCCAAAGATGACGCCTTCGACGCGCACTTCCTTGGTGAATTCTTCTTCGAGGCGATCCCACGCAGCTTCGCGGCGGGCGCGGTCGCGCGACAGCATCGTTTCGCCATTGGCGTTCTCGACGCGGTCGACATAGACTTCGACTTCGTCGCCGACCTTGATGTCGGCCTTTTGCCCGGGCATCGCAAATTCGCGCAGGGCAACGCGGCCCTCGCTCTTCAACCCGATGTCGATCACGGCAAGGTCGTTTTCAATCGCGGTAACGGTGCCCTTGACGACGCGGCCTTCAAAGCCGCCGTCGGCACCACCCAGCGATTCATCGAGCATCGCGGCAAAATCGTCGCGCGTCGGAAAAGCCGTTGTGGCCATAAATTGTGTGTCCTTAATCAATATTTCCGGCCAAGCGGTTGGGTCCGCTGGTCTTTTGGCCGATCCGCCCCGGGCACCGAATGTGCGCCGCGGCATCCGCCAAACGACAGCGGCGGCAAGGGACGGACAAAGCAAAAGGGGCGCGGCGGGTGCACCCCGTCACGCCCGGCGCTCACATGGAGCGGCGGCTCAGCCGTGCCTCAACCAGCGCAATCGCCTGTTGGACGGCCACGGCTATAGGCAATTCGCTGGTATCAAGCAAGTCCGCATCATCGGCCTGCACCAAGGGGGCGGTGCTGCGCCCCGCGTCGCGGGCATCGCGCGCAGCAATGTCGGCGGTCAGCGCGGCAAGGTCCGCCGCCACCCCCTGCGCCGCCAGCTCGGCCAGCCGCCGCTGCGCCCGCGCCTCGGCACTCGCAATGACGAACAGCTTGGCATCGGCCAGCGGGGCAATCACCGTGCCGATGTCGCGCCCGTCGAGCACCGCGCCGCCGGGCTGTGCCGCAAATGCCCGCTGCCGCGCCAGCAAGGCGGCCCGCACGGCGGGGTGCAGCGACACGCGGCTCGCCAGCCCGCCCGTCGATTCCAGCCGCAGTGCGGGATCGGCAAGCAGATCGTCCGGAAAGGCGCAGGCCGCCAGTGCATCGCCTTCGCGGTCCGGATCGCCGCCCATCCGCCCGGTCTGTAACCCCACCGCGCGATAGAGCAGGCCGGTGTCGAGGTGCGGCACCCCGAAATGCGCCGCCAGCGCGCGCGCAATCGTGCCCTTGCCCGAAGCGGTGGGTCCATCGATGGCAATAATCATGGTGGCCGCAGTGGCAGGCCCGCCCGGGGCTGGCAAGCGTCAGTTGTAGTTGACGTTGACGGTGAAATCGCCGGTATAGGCCCCGTCCATCTGCCCGGCGGCAACGGTCAGTGCCGCGCCGAAATCAATGGTTGCGCTGCCGCCCGTCAACTGCACCTGCGCCCCCGACCCGCCGGGGAAGAGCGGCGCGACCGTCATCGGCAGGCCCGGGCCGGTGATGATGAAACTGGGGTCATAGGTGACGGTGACCGTCGCATCGCTGCCCGAAAGAACCAGGCGCGCGACGCTGTGGCTGCCCGTGCAGGTGAGCGTGCTGCAATCGCGCGTGCCGCTTTGCGGGTCCAGCGTGACGGTGCCGCCACCCGCTCCCACGACAACGGCACCGAAATCCATTTCCAGCAGCATCGCGAAATTGATGGGGCGCAAGATGCGCGCGTGCGAGGCTGCCGCCTCGGTCTCGGCCTGCGCCGGACTGGCAGTGAGGGTCAGCATGCCCGCCGCCAATGGCAGTGCGATCAGGCCCAAAATGCGCTTGCGATGAACCATGACCGACTCCCCACCGTGCAGACTGACGCAAAAGGGTTGGCATGATGTTTCTGAAAGGGGTTAATCGCGGGGTAGGAGCAGCGCTAACAACCGCTCAAAGCCCGGAAAGCTCGTGCCCACGGGGGTCATGTCGTCGATGGTGACGGCATGGCGGCAGACCAGCCCCGCGACCGCAAAGCTCATGCAGATGCGGTGGTCGAGGTGCCCGGCGATCATCGCCCCGCCGGCCAGCGGCGCGCCGCCCGTGCCTGTGATGACCAGCCCGTCGCCGCGCTCTTCCACCCGCGCGCCGATGGCCGTCAGCCCCGTCGCCATCACCGCCAGCCTGTCGCTTTCTTTCACGCGCAATTCATGCAGGTCGCGGGTTGTCGTCGTGCCCTCGGCCAGCGCGGCGGCGACGAAGAGGATGGGGAATTCGTCGATCATGCTGGGCGCGATGGCCGGATCAACTTCGACACCCCGTAAACTGCTATGCCGCACGCGCAGGTCGGCGACTGGCTCGCCCCCCACTTCGCGCAGGTTGAGGAGGTCAATCTGGCCGCCCATCGCCTGAAGCACGCCGATGAGGCCCGCGCGGGTCGGATTGATGCCGACATGGGTGATGGTCACGTCCGACCCGGGGACGATCAGCGCGGCGACGATGAAAAAGGCCGCCGACGACGGATCCCCGGGGACGGTGATGGTCTGCGGCCGCAACTCCGCCTCGCCCACCAGCCGGATATGACGCGTGCCATTGGGGGCGACATCGACGCTCAGCTCCGCGCCGAAACCCGCCAGCATCCGCTCGCTATGGTCGCGCGTCGGGACTGGCTCGATGACTTCGGTGATACCGGGGGTGTTGAGCCCGGCGAGCAGCACCGCCGACTTCACCTGTGCCGAGGCGACGGGCAGCGTATAGGCCAGCGGCACCGCCGGACACAGCCCGCGCACCATCAGCGGCAGGCGGCCGCCGGGCGAGGCCGTGATATCCGCGCCCATGGCCGCCAGCGGGTCGATGACGCGGCCCATCGGGCGGGCCGACAGGCTGGCGTCGCCGATGAAGGTGGCGGTGATGGCGTGGCTGGCAACCAGGCCCATCAGCAGGCGGGTGGAGGTGCCGCTATTGCCCATATCAAGCGCGTGCGCGGGTTGCAGCAGGCCGCCAACGCCGACGCCGTGGACCGTCCAGTCGCCATTGTCGGCCCGCGCGATGCTCGCCCCCATTGCCGTCATGGCGGCAGCGGTGGCGAGCACGTCATGCCCCTCCAGCAGGCCCGTTATGCGGGTTTCCCCCACCGCCAGCGCGCCGAGCATCAGCGCGCGGTGCGAAATGCTCTTGTCGCCGGGCACCGATATCTGGCCGGTCAGCGGGGCGGCTGCGGCAGCAAAGCTTTGCGGGCGGGCAGGGGCGGTGGCATCCATGGTCGGCGCGGCTTTTGACAGCGCGGCAACATTCTGGCAAGGCGCACGCCGATTTGCCGGTCAGACCCCCGGACTGCCGCGCCGTTTCAGAAACATATCATCCGGTTTTCAAGGATTTAAGAGGCTTTATGATCAAGGCTGAATGGGGCACGAAGCGCAGCTGCCCGAAATGTGCGACGCGATTCTATGACCTGACCAAGGATGATCCGGTGACCTGCATCAACTGTGGCTATGCCTGGTTGCCGGAATCGGTGCTGAAGTCCAAGCAGGCCGTGCCGTTCGAGGAAGCGGTGAAGCCCGGCGCGGTGGCCGACACCGAATTGGCCGCCGACGACCTCGATCTGGATGTCGAGATCGACGAAAATTCGGATTCGCCCGACAATGATGTCGATCTGGGCGGCGATGATGATCTGGGCGTCGAAACGTCGGACGAGGGCGACGACGAAAATTGACGCCTGACGGCGCGGGCAGGGGCGGCGGCGGAAAAAATGACGCTGCGATGAATTCGCCCCTTGCCAGCGTCCTGCGGCACCAGTAATGGGCCGCCTCTGCCCGGGCGACCAGCGCCGGACAGACAAGAGATGTGGGGCCTTAGCTCAGCTGGGAGAGCGCCTGCATGGCATGCAGGAGGTCAGCGGTTCGATCCCGCTAGGCTCCACCACTCTCTGACCGGGCGCGGCCCAACGCGTCCATTTGATCCCGAATTTCGTGGTTTTTGCGGGCGCTATTCGGCGGCTTCCGCAAACAGCGGGGCAAGCTCGATGCGATCCGCCAGGGTAATGCCGTCCAGGATCGCGGCGGTATCGTCGCGCACCTTCAACATCAGGCTGCGCAGGCGACATTCGCTTTCGGGCAGGCAATTTTTGCAGCTTTCGTGCGCGTTGCGGCTGGCGCAAGGCACCAGCGCGATGGAACCGCGCGTGAGCCGCACCAGATCGCCATAGCTGATGTCTACGGGCGGCAGCGCCAGTTGATAGCCGCCGTCGCGTCCGCGCTGCGACAGCACCAGCCCTTCGCGCCCCATTTCGGACAGGATAACTGTCAGGAATTTGGGCGGAATATTCTGCGCCGCGGCGATATCGGCCAGCTGGACCTGTCCCTGACCAAAATGGTCGGCCAGATGCTGGAAGGCGCGGATCGTATATCGGGTCTTTTGCGACAGCATGGCGAGGGCTTGTGCACCCGCCGCGCGGTAAATTCAACCGTGCAGCAAGACAATTGTCGAACCGCACGGCGAAAGGCTGCACCGCCGCCGCGAACACCAGTCCCGCCCTGCGGCCCAGGCCGGTGCCATCCCGGGCTTGCCAGCGTGCGCAAAGCGCATATCATGAGCGCCAAAAGGGAGAGTGACCATGACCGACACCGCCCACCCGCGCGCCGCATTCCGCGCTATGGTAGAGGGCACCCAGGAAGACTGGGCCATCATCGCCGCCGAACAAAAGCAATTTGCGCCAGGCAATGGCAAGCGAATCCTGGAGCATCTCAAGCTGCTCGCCGGGGACTATGGCGGCTTTCCGGTCGACCGGCTGACCCATTGCCTGCAGACCGCCACGCGCGCGCACCGCGACGGGCGTGACGAGGAATATGTCGTCATGGCGCTGCTCCACGACATTGGCGATACGCTGGGTGCGTTCAACCATCCCGACATTGCGGCGGCGATCCTGAAACCCTTTCTGTCCGAGGAAAATCACTGGATCGTGCAGCACCATGGCATTTTCCAGGGCCATTATTTCTTTCATTACATCGGCTTGGACCGCGATATGCGTGATCAGTATAAAGATCATCCCTATTATCAGGCCTGCGCCGATTTCTGCGAGAAATATGACCAGCCGGCCTTTGACCCCGACTATGACACGTTCCCGCTCGACTTTTTTGCCCCGATGGTGGAGCGGGTGTGCAGCTATCCCAAAACCAGCATCTACAAAAAGGCGATGGCGGAGGCGGAATAGACCCAGCCATCGGCCGCCGCCAACCTCATTTCCCGATAACCCTATTTCCTTCACCCCCGCTCGCCCTGAGCTTGTCGGACTCGAAGAGGGCGCGCAGCGCCAACGGCTGTCCTCGTCTAAACCATGGTCGACGAAAGAACCGCCCTTCGACAAGCTCAGGGCAAGCGGGAGTGGGGAGGAGTTCGCGCGCTGCGGAGCTGGCGTGCACGCCCCAGGCGACCGCCCCCCCTTTCACCGTCCCGAAAAATTCGCTGCGCGTTTTTGCAGGAATGCCATCACGCCCTCCACCGAATCGGGGCTGTTGGCGGCGGCGAACTGGCCCATCGCTTCGGCGTCCAGCGTGGTGGCAAAATCCTGCGTCATGCCCTGGCGGACGATGCGGCGCATCGTTCCCAGCGCCACCGTCGGCCCCTGGGCCAGCCGCTGCGCCAGCGCGCGCGCTTCGTCCAGCAGCGCGGCATCGTCGACCGCCTTGTAAATCAGGCCCCATTCCGCCGCCTGCGCCGCCGAAATGCGCTCGCCCAGCATCATCATCTGCATCGCGCGCGGCAAGCCGATCAAGCGGGGCAGGAGCCAGGAAGAGCCGCCGTCGGGGACGAGCCCGATATTGACAAAGGCCTGAAGGAAATAGGCGCTGCTGCCCGCCAGCGTGAAATCGCCCGACAGGGCAAAGCTGCACCCCACGCCCGCCGCCGGGCCATTCACCGCCGTCACCACAGGAATATCCAGCGCCGCGAGCGCCAGCAACATCGGGTTATAATGGTTGCGCAGCGCATTGCGGCTGCGCGCACCGCCGCTGACTGCCGAGCCGCCGCTGCGGTCGCCCGCCAGGTCGGCACCCGAACAAAAGCCGCGCCCTTCGCCCGTGATGAGCAAGGCGCGCGCGCCCAGCCCCGGCAGATGGTCGAGCGCCGCGCGAATATCATCGGCCATGGCGGGCGGCATCGAATTGAGCCGGTCGGGCCGGTTGAGCGTGATGGTGGCAACCGCGTCGGCAACATCCAGCTTGATGGATTCAAAAGTGGGGGTGGTCATGGCGTCTATCCTCTCGGCACGGCTTTCCCTTTACGTGAACGTAAAGTGACATGGTTGGATAAGCGATGCAAGGGGGAGAGGATAGAGCCTTGACCGATCGGCTCGCGGGCGCTGGCGACCTTATAACGACCGCGTGTGGTCGTCGATCAGCTTGCGCGCTTCGGCAATGCCCTTTGCCGTGTCAACTTTCCCTTCAACGATTTCGTCGGCAATGGTCAGCAACCGTGCGCTGATGACCGTGCCGGTTTGCGCCTCTTCGGTGATGGCGATCCCCTTTTTCCGTGCGGCGACATCGGCCCACGCGGAGCGGACGGCCGCCCAATAGGCCTGCGTCGTGGCCCAATAATCATCGGCAGCTTTGACATTATAGCCATCAAAACGGGTGTAGCTGTTGAGGACATATTCCTGGACGATGGGTGCCAGCTTGCCGTCCTTCATTCCCATTTTGGTATTGTCTTGCCAATGGACCCAGCCTTCGGGGGTATTTTGCTGGCGGTTGATGGCGTAATAGCGGTCATAGACCGGATTGCGGATCGCATCGCGCCGGGCCAGCGGGCGCCAGGTCCAGTTTGATCGCCAGCGCCGCAGCCCTCCCTGCGTTTCAAACTCACCCCAACCGCCGTACCGCGGGCTATCGTCGACTTGCCAGACGGTCTGCGCCCAGCGGCCAGTGCGCATCCGTTCGGGCACATCGGTCCACGTCCATTTATGCCGGTCGGAATAGGTCAGCACCCGCGCAGGTTCATATTCCCAATCCTGCCGCCAATGTTTGATGACATGGGTCTTGCCCTCATGTTCGATGACCAGCATATGCTGCAGCACGATCTTGCGCCCCGTGTCCTCGATAACGCGCACCACTTCGTGCCCGCCCGATGTTTTCTTGTCGAGCGGAGTATAGCCGACATCCCACCGGGTCGATTCCTGCATGTCAAAGCGCACCTTGAAATTGCCCGCCATGGCCAGAATTTCGGCGCGGTCCTGTTCAAAATTGGCGGCGGCCTGCTCCGCCTTTATGGGCGGGTGGGCGAATGCAGGTGCAGCGATGAAGGCCGCCGCCAACAGGCTCGACGACAGGCGCAGTTTCAACATTGTCATGGGATTCTCTCTTTGCTTTGGGTCAGAATCGAAGGCTGAGCGATACGCTCGCGTTGCGACCGGGCTGGGTATAGGCCTCGGCAATGGTGGTCGTGCTGGCCAAGCCGCGGACATCGGCCCACCAGCTATATTTCGCGTCAAGGATGTTGAAGACGCCCGCGCGCAGCGTCACCCTGTCGGCCAGCTTCAAAAAGGCTGTGGCATCGACAATCGTAAAGGCGTCGGGGCGGAAGCAATTGGGGGTGCAGATGCCTGCCGTGCGCGACAATTCCTTTTGTGCGCTGTGCGTGACAATGAATTGCCCGCCAAATCGTCCCTTGCGGTCGCGATATCCCGCGCCGATCACCACCTTGAGCGGATCAATGGTGGCCAGCGGTGTTCTTGTCCCATTGGCCCGAATGATATCGCCGGTTGCATAGGATAGTGCCAGCGAACCATTCAGCCCGCTGCGGGCGCGCAGCTGCAATCGTGCTTCTGCCCCCTTCACGCGCACGCGGTTGAGGTTGATATATTGAAAGATAATGGGGTTCGCGATGGTGCCAACGCCGCCCACCTGTTCCTGGCTGATGAAATCCTTGTAGCGTGAGGAAAAGGCGGTGGCGTCAAAGCTGACGGCATCGCTGACGATGCGGAATCCGCCTTCAAAACTCTCGCTCCGCTCCGGGCCTAGATTGGGGTTTTGCAAGGTTCGGTAGGAAAAGAAGGGTGATGTGAGGTTCTCAAAGAACTGGTTCACCTGACCAGGTTCGGGGGCTTTGAACCCGGTGGCATAGTTGGCGAACAGCCTTACATCCTTGCCAACTTTCCACACTGCGCCAAATTTGGGCGAAAGGCGCGATCCGTTCTGCTGCGCACCGACAAAGGCCGGGATCAGGGTGTCGCGGCGCGGCGACAAATCATACCAGTCAAAGCGCAGCGCGGGATAAAGCAGGAGGGCACCTGCGCCCACGCTAATTTCGTCCCCCACGAACAATCCGCCGCGCGTGAAATCCGTGATGGGAAAGGCGCGGGTGGGGAATGTCTCACCGGCGGGCGGAATGGTCCCGTCGCGCAGCCCTTGCTGCCGCGTCTTGCTGATATCGCCGCCGAATACCAGCCGGTGCGCAAGCGCCCCGGTGTCAAATTCGGCGCGCGCATCGGCGGCAAAGCCAATCACCCGATTCTCAAAGATATTCAGCCGTTCGCGGTCGGGCAGGGGGGTCCGGTCCTCGTCAGTGAATTGGCTGTCCTTGCTGTCCTGCCAAAAGGCTGCGGCGCGCGCAGCGGTGATGGTGCCGTCGCCTTCCCATGACCAGTCGAGGCTGGCGCGTTTGCGGCTGCTGCCGTCCAGCGCCTCCAGCAAATCAACCGATGCGCTGCGACCGGACAGTCCTTCGGTGAACAGGCGGGTGTCCAGCCATTCGCCGGTCACGCGCAATTTATGGCCACTGGCAGGGTCATAAACCAGCCGGGCCAGGGCCGCGTTGGACCGGCCATCCTGCGGATTGGGCAGTGTCCGGGTGGCACCCAGACCGCCCACCGTTCCCTGATTGTCCAGTTCCTGGAAATCGCGGCGGGTAAAGGCGGCCATCGCCGACCATGGACCGCTTTGACCCGCGATGATGGCGGTTTCAGTAAATTCCTGGTCCGCACTGTTGAATGCGGCGCTGACCAGTCCGCCAATATTCTTGCCGTCTTTCAGGAAATCAACCGGGTCGGCCGTGATAAAGCTGACCGCGCCAGACAGCCCATCGCTGCCATAGAGCGCAGATGCCGGACCGCGCAGGATTTCGACCGATTTGATCAGGCCCAAATCTACATAATCGCCGCGCCCCGTGCTTTGCGCACCAAAGCTGAAACCATCGGGCACGCGGACGCCGTCGACCTGAATCAGCACGCGGTTCCCGCCGATGCCGCGAATGGTGAAGCCTTCGTTGCCGGCACGGCCCACTGCACTGAGCGCCGCATTGAATCGCGCGGGTTGGCGCTGCACGCTTACGCCGGGCTCAAACCGGACCAAATCCTTGATGTCGGTAACCAGTTCATCGGCGATCTGTTCATCGGTCATGATGGTCACCGACACGGGCGCTTCTTCGATCTTGATGGGCGAGCGCGTGGCTGTGACAACAATTTGATTGCGCTGCGCCAACCAATATTCGCCATCATTATCGTGCGCCCAGGCAGGGGACGCCAAGGCGGAGGAGGCAAGGGCCGTCAGCGCCACCGAACGACGAAGGACGCGAGAGTTTGAGCAACCAGTGTGGATCACGGAAAGACTTTCTAAGAATGAGTCGCAGTCGCATTACGAGTCGATGCGACTCGCGTCAATGCAGTTGCGACGCATTCGCATTAATAGAATGACGATGCGGCGAAAACCCCAGCCACTGACGCCACCTATCGGTTCCCACACGGCGTGGCAGTGCTTTTCCCGGCAGGTTGACGCCCGTTCACCCGCACACCGCGAAACAGACCTCCGCTTTGGGTGTGAAGTTGCCCAATTCTGCGCCATTTTTTGGCGCCAGCATCGGCGCGGGCCTTCCCTCGCTCGCCTGCCGCTGCTACCGGCGCGCGACCATGAACCCTTCGCATCCCCAGCGCCGCACCTTTGCCATCATCTCGCACCCCGACGCGGGCAAGACGACGCTGACCGAAAAATTGCTGCTTGCGGGCGGCGCGATCCATATTGCGGGCGAGGTGAAGGCGCGCGGCGCGGCGCGGCGGGCGCGGTCCGACTGGATGAAGATTGAACAGCAACGCGGGATTTCGGTCACGTCGTCGGTGATGACGTTTGAACATGCGGGCCTGGTCTTCAACCTGCTCGACACGCCGGGGCACGAGGATTTCAGCGAGGACACCTATCGCACGCTGACGGCCGTCGACAGCGCGGTGATGGTCATCGATGCCGCCAAGGGGATTGAGCCGCAAACGCTCAAGCTGTTCGAAGTGTGCCGACTGCGCTCGGTCCCCATCATCACCTTCATCAACAAGGTGGACCGCGAAGGTCAGTCGCCGTTCGCGTTGCTGGACGAAGTCGCCGACCGGCTGGCGCTTGACGTATGTCCGATGAACTGGCCGGTGGGGATGGGCGGCACTTTTTCGGGGCTCTATGATCTGGTGGAGCCATCGCTGGCGGTGCCGGGCGCGGACGCCGCGCGCGAATTTGCGGGCCAGCGCATCGCGCTGTCCGGGCACGATGATGCGCTGCTCGCGGCGCATGTCGATGCCCGCGCGCTCGACCAGTTTAATGAAGAGATAGAGCTGGCATCGGCGGGCTATGCACCCTTTGACGCGGCGGCCTATCGCGGCGGCGATTTGACGCCCGTCTATTTCGGCTCGGCGCTCAAGCTGTTCGGGGTCGAAGAATTGCTGGGCGCGCTCGCCGCCTTTGCGCCCGGGCCGCAGCCGCAACCCGCCGAGCCCGCAGCGGTCGATCCAGTGGACAGCGCGGTCACCGGATTTATCTTCAAGGTGCAGGCGAATATGAACCCCGCGCACCGCGACCGCATCGCCTTCATGCGGCTGTGTTCGGGCAAGTTCACGCGCGGCATGCGGCTCGCGCAGGCAGGGACGGGCAAGGCGATTGCGGTCAGCCGCCCGATGCTGTTCATGGCCCAGGACCGCGAAATGGCCGAAGAGGCCTTTCCCGGCGACATCATCGGCATCCCCAACCATGGCACATTGCGCGTGGGCGATACGCTGTCCGAACGCAGCGACGTGACGATTACCGGCCTGCCCAATTTTGCCCCAGAAATCCTGCGCCGCGTCGCGCTGGTTGATCCCACCAAGACCAAGCAATTGCGCAAGGCGCTCGATGACATGGCGGAGGAGGGGATTATTCAGGTCTTTTACCCTGAAATCGGCTCCAACATGATCGTCGGTGTCGTCGGTCAGCTCCAACTCGATGTGCTGATCAGCCGCCTGGACGCCGAATATAAGGTCGAGGCGCGGCTGGAGGCGAGCCCCTGGGATACGGCGCGCTGGATCGCCAGCGACGATGCCGCCGCGCTCAAGGCGTTTCAATCGGAGCATCGCGGGGCCAGCGCCGCCGACCGCGATGGCGCGCCGGTGTTCATGGCCAAGGACGCGTGGGAGCTGAGCTATGTGGCGCAGAAAAACAGCGCCATCCGCTTCACCGCGACCAAGGAACGGCGCTTCGCGTAAGGAAATCCGTCATTGCGAGCGCAGCGAAGCAATCCAGCGCGGGCCTTACACAGCCCTGGATTGCTTCGCGCTGCTCGCAAGGACGCAGCGTCAGAAAGCGAGCTGGCTGAGCAAGTCGGGCGGTTCGATTCCAGCCACCTCCTCACTCTCGCCCTCAAATTTGCTGACCGTCACCCCCAGCAACCGAATGCCCTGCGCCAGCGGGGATAGCGCCTCCAGCAGGGCCAGCGCGGTGCGGCGCACGATTACCGCGTCATCGATGGGCGTGGGCAGGGTGCGGGCGCGGGTGATCGTTGTGAAATCGGCAAAGCGCAGCTTCAGCGTCACCGTCCGCCCCTGCCGCTGCTTCTGGCTCAGCCGGTCCCACACCGCTGCGACCACATGGTCCAGCGCGGCGATGATGTCGGCCCGGTCAACAAGGTCGGTATCAAAGGTGCGCTCGGCCCCGACCGATTTCAGGGGGCGGTTGGGCCGGACGGGCCGCATGTCGATGCCGCGCGCCAGCCGCCACAGCCATTCGGCGCTGTTGCCGAACTGCTCCGCCAACCAGGCGAGGTCGCGCGCCGCGAGGTCCGCGCCCGAATAAATGCCCAGCCCCTCCATCTTCGCCGCCGTCACTGGCCCGATGCCGTGAAAGCGGCGGATGGACAGGCCAGCGACAAAGGCCGCGCCCTGATGCGGGCGGATGATGGTCAGGCCGTCGGGCTTATTCTGGTCCGATGCCAGCTTGGCGATGAATTTGTTGTAACTCACTCCCGCCGACGCGGTCAGCCCGGTTTCGGCCCGGATCCGCGCCCGGATGGCGCGCGCCGCTGCGGTTGCGCTGCCCAATGCGGCCTTGTCGGCGGTGACGTCCAGATAAGCCTCGTCGAGCGACAGCGGTTCGACGGCGTCGGCAAAATCATCAAAAATGGCGCGGATCTGTTGCGACACTGCCTTATAAGCGTCAAAGCGCGGCGGCACGAAAATCAGCTGCGGGCATTGCCGCGCCGCCGTCGCGCTGGGCATGGCCGACCGCACCCCAAAGCGCCGCGCCTCATAGCTCGCCGCCGCCACCACCCCGCGCCGCGCCGACCCGCCCACGGCGACCGGGCGCCCGCGCAGTGCCGGATTGTCACGCTGCTCCACCGCCGCGAAAAAGGCGTCCATGTCGACATGCAAAATCTTGCGCGCAAAGGCGTCGGCAGCCGCGCCGTCCGCATGACCAGCATCGCCGCCCGCCGCTATGCTGTCGCCCGCAACCGCCATGGCGCAACCTACCATGTTCTTGTTATGGTCTCAACCCCGCCCCGCCGCTTTGGCTTGACGGCCCCGCAGCAAACTGGCAATCGCGCGGCGCTTGGCCATGAGCGGGTATAGCATAGTGGTAATGCTCTAGCCTTCCAAGCTAGCTAGGCGGGTTCGATTCCCGCTACCCGCTCCACCTCCCTGACCGCTGAAACCCGTGTTCGTTTGGACAGACGGCCACAATCCTTGTTGTTCAGATATTTATGCGCCGATGGTGCCCGCCATTGTTGGCGCGAAGCCAGATTGACTCGGGGGTAGACGTCGGAGCGTATCGCTAAATCGCAATGCCTGATACCCGTCGCTCGGGGCTATTTCGCGCCGATGGTCGGACAGAGCGGACGGGCTATGCCGCTGACAGACTGAGCATCATAGGTGGTGTGCGCTGGCGGTTAAAGCGCGCTCCATTCAGCGTCAAAGCTGATCATCGAGGACAATTCGGGCGCATCGAGACCGATGGCCATTGGACAGCTAACCCCCGGAAGCGCGCAGACGTCGAACAATTCGGTCAACCGGCCACTAAGTTCAATCCATTCAACCACATCGCCGTTGCGCAGGTCAATAATCTGGACGGCGCACACCGGTGCCGTGCCGGCGGCGATGAGCATATCTTCCAGATGCAGGCCGCCGAATGACCCATTTCGCGGCAGCGAAAGCGTGAGAATCGCAAAGCCGTTGTGCAATGCAAGACCACGTCCAAAGCCGCGCAGTCGGGCAACCGTTTCGCGGCGACCGCCCACCGGGTCAACGCGGATGAGTTCGCCGTGCCCCGAATCGAGCATCAGCACAGAACCATCGGGCAGCACGCGGGGGCTGTGCGGCATCGACAGTGCGTCGGCGACGACTGCCTGGGTCGCAACATCGATCAGCAGTCCGCCCTCCATGCGGTGCGCGCGCCAGCCGTCGACCATGTCGGCACGGCCCACCGCTGTCACATAGCGCGGCACGCCCTCGTGCATGGCCAAGCCATTGAGGTGGCAACGATCTTCGGCGGCCAGTTTGGAGATGAATTCGGGTTTCCAAACCGGGGTAAAGCCATAGCGCGCGCTTGGCACAGCCAGGCAGGAAAAGCGCGTGTTGACGAACATGATGCGGCCGGCGCGGTCGATGGCCAGTTCGTGGACATCACAGTCGCCGGTAACATGTGCCGCGCGCGGCACATACAGCCGGTCATAGGCGCCATTCGCTTGCTCGCCCGGCCCCAGCATATTTTCCAGCCGCCACAGTTGATGTGCGCTGGCCACAACGATCCGGTCGCCGTCGCCCGCCAGCCCCATGGCGCGGGTGAAACCTTCGCGATGTACCGACACGCGCCCATCAGGCAGCGCGCCGAGCAGAAACAGGTCGCCCGATTGATAGGTCGAAAAGGCCAGCGACACGTTGTGTTGGCGTAACCAGTCGCCAAGGCCGCGCGAGCAGGCCAATTGTGTATCGCCAGTGCAAGGCGTTTCCGTCGTCATTGCACTGGCGATAGGGGGTTCCTCGCTCCCTGCCAAGTCAGCGCCCGCTCCCGCCGAGTGCGAACCGGACGCCCAGGCGAACGCTGGCTCCCTGCCACTGGTCGCTGTTCAGCCCGGTGTAATCGCCGCGCAGGAAGCCAGAGATACCGCGGCTGCGGTCCTGGACTTCCAGCCCGGCACCAAAAACGCCCGAGGAGAAATCGCCGTTGTCGGGGATCAGCAAGCCAGGACCCGAGAGCAAGGCCACGCCGGGCACAGAGCCGAATTCATGGTCGATCCCTGCCGACGCATAGAGGTTCCAGTCAGTCGAACCGCTCGTCCATGTCTTGCCCGCCCGCATCGCGCCGCGCGCGCGCCAGCTGTCGACATCGGCGAAGGCAACACCGGTCGACTGGATGACCAGCCCGTCAATCTTGCTGTTCACATAAGCGATGCTGGCTTGCGGTTCGAGGTAGAAGCCGCCGGCAAAGGCCGCGCGATAGCCGGTGGCCAGCTTTGCGCCCCAACTGTCCGCTTCGGTCCGGTAATTTCCGACGCGGGCGATATTCATGTCGGTCGTCGCGAAATTGGCGTGCGCGACCAATGTTGCAAACAACGCCTTGCCCGACCAGCCGACATAGCCAGTGACGCTGGCACCCTCGGTTGTGAACCGGTCCAAAGTCCTGTCAAACCGAGTGCGGTTCGACGTCCAGCCGCCGCCAACGCCAAAGGACAGCTGGCCCGCGCCCGAGGGCACGGTGCGATCAATGCCGACGCTGATCGCCGTCGTCGCCTGATCCGACGAGAGGTCATAGGGGGCGAGCGCCGTGCCGCTGACCGCCAGTGCGGCTGCAGCGCCGACATCGCGATCGCCCGAGGTGACGTTCGCGCGCAGCCACAAGCTGGTGCGGGCTGACCTTGCACCATCGCTGCCAAGCTCGCTCAGCCGGTCAGCGAAAGGGGCGACGCTGTGGTGCCACATATCGCGCACCGCCGCCGGGAGCAGCGCCAGTTCATAGGCAGCGACACCCGCCGTGCTGGCAAGGCGGAACTCGGTTCCCGCCGCGTTGCGTTGCAGATGATAATCCCACAGCCCCTTGTTAATCGGCTGCGCCAGCGTGAAGCTGCTCGCAGGGGTTCCGGCAGCGGTGGATACGACCAGCATGCCAAGGGGGTTATACGCCCCGGCCCCGGTGTTGGTATCGGTGACGACAATCGCGGTCGTCCCGGATGCCGTGCCGACAACCAGACGGTCGGACACCGATCCCGGCGCGCCCAGGAAGGCATTGACCAGGAGCCGCGACCCGGCGGCACCGCTATAGGCCGTGCCGGGCATCGCCAGCGCGTTGCCCGCCGCACCCTGGCGCAAATCAATCGTTCCGCTCGCCAGATTGCTGAATGTTTCCAGATTCTGGAACGCCAACGAAACCGGCGCGGCGGACGCGCCCAACCGGACAAGGCCGCTGTTGGTGAAGGTGTCGGTGCCCGCACCGAAATTTGAATTCACGCCTTGCGCGGTAAAGGTCCCGGCATTGGTCAATGTATCGGCAAAGCCCGACAGATTTACGCCGCCGACAATCTCTGCGCCCGCCGCATTGCTGATCGTCACGCCGCCCGCTGCGTTGGACGCATCGATGGCGAAATTGGACAGCGCGCGCACGACGCCGTTGTTGGTGATGGTCGAGGCCCCCGTGCCGAGCAGAATAATGCCTGCGCCACCGCCATTGACCGTGCCGCCAGCGGCGACGGTGATGGCCGCCGATCCGCCCTGAACGCCGATGCCAAAGCCGAAGCCGGGGGTCGTCGCGATAACATTATTGGCGTTGATTGTGGTCAATCCCGCCCCACTGCGCAGCGCGCCGATGCCAAAGCTGTTGGCGCCATTGGCGGTAACGCGGCCGGTCTGGTTGATCGTGATGGCGCCCGTCCCGGTGCGCGCCGAAATCGCTGCCGATTGCTGCACGCCGTTATTGTTGAGCACGACGGTGCCCGCCGAATTGATGGTGATCGCGCCTGTGGTTGTCGAGGCGTCCAGCCCCGACACGGCATTCAACGCCGTCCCGCCACCGGTCACGGTCACATTGCTGGACGCGGCCTGTGTGATGGTGGTGGCACCGCCGCGCGACGATGCGATAACCGCAGACGAACTGGCCCCGGATGTCGATGTTGCCGTGACGTTGCCATTGACTGCGACCGCAACCGCGCCCGTGCCGATGGTGGTGGCCAGAATCCCGCTGACGCCCAAGGCGTTGGATGCGGTGACCGTGACGGCACCGTTCGTCATGACGCGCGTCGCACCCGTGCTGGCGGCGTTCTGTTGCCCCACCAGCAGGCCCACCGCGCTGATGGGAAAGGGCGATGGGGTGAGCGTGACCGCCCCATTGGTTGTCACGACGACATCGCCCGTGGTTCCTGCCACGCTGGCTTGAATGCCGCGCCCGACGGCGGAGGTCGCGCCCGTCGTCGTGAGGTTGAGCGATGTCGCCGAGACGCCGTAAATACCGAAACCGCCGCTGCTGACCGTGCCCGTGGTCATTGAAACCGGCCCGCCGCCGCGCACGCTTAACGCAATAGTCTCTGCGCCAGGGGTGCGGATCGTGCCGCTGCTGTTCACGGTCACCGCGCCATAGCTGGCGAGTTCAACGCCTGCCGCCGCCCCGCCGTTTGCGGTTACCGCCGATGCACCACCCTGGTTGAAGGTGATGGGCGCGGTGCCGGCCGACTGGATGAGCACGCCCGTCCCCGCACCAGCCGTGCTGGATTGGACGACATTGCCATTCAGATTGACAATGATCGGTGCCGCACCGGCGGTTTGCATTTGCAGCCCGATCCCGTTCAGCCCGCTGGCGGTAATGGCCGCGCCCGGTGCCACAGTTACGCTTTGCGGTGCACTGGCCGACTGAACCAGGACAGCGGGGGTTGCTGTCCCATTGGCGCCAACATTGGCAGCAATGCCAACCGTCGTCGCGCCGCTGCCGCCGTTGGTGACGGACACGGCGCTGTTGCCGTTGCCCGTCGCCGTAACGGGGGCATTGATCGCAACATTGACCGGGGCCGTGCCGGGCCCCTGCAGCACCACAACGCCGCCGCCATTGGTGGCCGTGATTGCGCCGCCCACGGTGACGGAGGTTGCCCCGCCGCCCGCGCTGGCGGTTGAAATGCCTGCGCCATTGCGCGCGGTGATCGCGCCGCTGGTTTCAACGGTTACGGCACCTGCCGCTTGCGCAGAAATGCCGCCGCCCGCTGCATCAATGGCCGCGCTGCGCACCGACGCGCCACTGATCGCCTGCGCCTCGATGGCGACACCGCCAGCTGTTCCGGTTTGGGTTTGCCCCGTGGTTGTTACCGCCGCGCGGTCGCCCCGGGCGATGATAGCCGCGCGTCCGGTCGATGTTGTGCTCCCCGCGACCACCGACGCCAGCCCCTGATTGGTCAGGGCCACCAGCGCGGCACCAGGTCCGCTGGTGGTGGTGCCGGCGGTGATGGCGGCACTGGGGCCGGTCAGCGACCGCACAAAAATGCCGATGCCCGTCCCTGTCTGGGCCACGGTCGCCCCATTGCTGTCCACACTTGCGCGCCCGCTGGACGAGAAGGCGTCAAGCAGGCTGATGTCGGCGCTGCCGTTGGCGCGGTTGGTGATCACAATCGCGGCATCGCCGCTGACGGCATCGGCGGACACGCCATAATCCAGCAGCGCAGTGGGCGCGGCGTTAAAGGTGCCGATGCGGGCCGACGCGCTTCCCGAACCGCGGGCATCGACCACGACCCCTTCATTGGCATAAACATTGCCGTAATAGTCGGTAAAGCGGGGCAAGGCGGTTGCGATGTTCACCGTGCCGACATCCAGTTGTGCGGATCCGGCCCCGTCAAATACGCGCAGTTCGACGCCGCCCGATTCGCCGCCAATGCCGTTCAGGGTTGCGCCGCGACCGGTCACCACAATGTCCGAATTGCTTGCTGTCGCGCGGACGGCTTTTTCGCCCTGGACGACGCTGCCGTCCGCAATGGTGATGGCCACATTGCCGCTGCGTCCCGTGGCCGACAGGAAATCCTGCGATATGGCCCGGATCCCGTGGCTGACGCCAGTCACCGAGCGGGTGTTGACCGAGATGTCGCCTCCCCCGATATTGCTGGCGCGCACGCCAGTGTCACCGCCCGCCACGATATTGGCATTTGCCGTGATAGAGATAGAGCCGGACTGCGCGGCAAACGCATCAATCCCGCGCCCGCCTGCGTTGATCGCGCCATTGACGACAATGGTGGTCCGCCCGGTTGACGAACTGTTGGTCTGAATGCCGGTTGACGTGACATTGATCGGGCCGTTGGCGGTGACCGCAATGTCGCCGAAGGCCGGCGTCCGGATGCCGACCGCAATGCCCTTCATGCGCTCGCCCGTCGCAGTGACTGCCCCCGTGGTGACGGTCGCGCTGGAATAGTCCTGGGTGCGCAGCACATCGACACTGACCACGGCATTGTAATAGTTGCTGCCCGCAACGGTGCCCGCGGACGAGACATCGCCGACGTTGATCGTGGCGCTGCCGCCGCCAAAGATGGCAATGGCCTGTCCGCTGTAGGCGCCGGTTGTTGTCGTGTTGGTGACGTTGCCAAGCGTGATCGACGTAGGGCTTGAACCCGTGCCCCGGATGAAGACTGCGCCTTCGGGCGCAGCACTGGCGCTGACGTTGACGCCCGCACCATCGATCGTCAGCGGGCCGCCAACGCCGCGCAAGAAGATGGCCGCGCCGATGCCTGCATCATCGTTGATCTGGTTGACCACCGTCCCCGGCAACAGCCGCAGGGTGAATGGATTAACGGTGATGGGCCTGTAAGCAATGCCACTGGGAAAGGGGCCGTTGGCGGGGGCGCAGACAGCAACATCGTTGACGGCGGGGCCGCATTCATTGTCGGCCATGGCGGGCGGCGCAAACACAATGGCCGATGCCAGTGCCGTCCCTGCAAAAATGCCGTTCGTGCGGGAAGTGCGCCGATTGCGAAATGCCATGATGACCCCCAAAAAATGCCGGAAGAGTGTCGCGCAGGCCGGCACCCTTTGGGGTATATGCCTGCATCGAATTGCATCGAATTGCATCGATGGGATCAGCTATTCAGCGCCCAAAAGGCTGTCAATTCGCCCATCGGGCGCTGAGACAAATGGGAAAGACTTTGCAACAAATCGTAATGTGGTTAATCGCTGCACACGTCGTAAAGCTCAGGGAACATGAGACATTCGTCGATGGACATTAATGCCAATGCCGCCCCGGTCACGCCGCTGCCGACGTATGGCTTTGACGGCGCATCGTTAACCCGCGACGATAATATCAGCCTCTGGCGCGAGGCGATGACGCCGCTGTTCTTGATTGAACCTGGCACACGCGACGAAGCACCCGGCTTTGAAACGTCGGTGGTCACGCGACCGGTCGATCAGGCTGTTTTTGGTGATGCCACGTCCGAGGCGCAGAAATTTGTCCGCGACGCCCGCACCGTTGCGTCAACCGGCATCGACCATTTGCTGGTCCAGCTTTACCAACGGGGCGGATACCGCGGCGAAACGTCGCGCGGCCAGATCGCGGTGCGGAGCGGTGACATCAGCGTGCTCGATTTGGGTCAGACGTTTACAACCAAGGCCGAAAAATTTTCGTGTCTGTCACTCATGATTCCGCGGTCCATGATCGAACCGATGGTGTCCGATGTCGGGGCGTTGCACGGCACCGTGCTGCGCCGAGAATCGCCCGTGACCCGGCTGTTGTCGCACCATCTGGTCGGGCTGAATGCAATTTTGCCGACGGCCTCCGAAGCGGATACCGCCGACTTGCTCAACATCACCGTCGGGGCTGTCGGCCGGTCGCTGTTGCGACCGTTTCCGAGCGATGTTCGGGGCGGCCTGTCACTGCTCGCCCGGGCTCGGGCCCTGATTGACCAAAACGTCCATGATCCCAATTTCGGCGTCGCGGCGCTCGTGCAGCTGAGCGGCATGTCGCGCGCATCTTTGTATCGCTTGTTCGAACCCATCGGCGGGGTCGCAAATGAAATTCGCGAACGACGGCTGCGCGGCGCGGCGCGCGATTTGCTGGATCCGCAAAAGGGCCACTCCATCGCAGCCATCGCTTATCGCTGGGGCTTTTCGCATCCCACCAGCTTTACCCGGGCCTTTGTCGACCGCTATCAATGCACCCCGACCGAAGCCCGCGCTGCCGGGCAAATGCCGAGCACCAGCAACGTCACCGAGCGTTCCAACCTGTTGCACAACTGGCTCAGCAAGCATCGATGACCGGTTCATGCCCCGATCTCGGACGCCTAGCTGTTTGAACCGACGAAGGTCGTAGCACGTCACCAATGCAGCTCCATCCCCTCCGCAAAACGGCAGGGCGGAGAGGGTAATGACACGTTTACGCCGTTGCTATCGTGCGTTCGCTCGGCCACGCTTTGGTCTGAGCGCCGCGGATAGCCTATTGCAGCAAGACAAAGGGTGCCCAGAGATAGGGGTCGGTGCGACCCTGTTTGCGGTGGGCGGCGATCATCTGGCGCATCGCGGCGCGCAGGGCCTGGGGTGGGGATTTGCCGCGTTGATATTCGCGCAGCATGGTGGTGGTCAGGGCGGCGGCGCTGTCGTCGCGGACGGGCCAGTGCGATACCAGCAATTTGTCGGCACCCGCATAGCGAAAGGCCTCGGCCAGCCCGGTATAGGCAGGCAGGCCGCGCCCGCCGCCTGCGGCGCTGTTGCAGGCCGACAGGATCACCCAGTCCGCCGCCAGTTTGAGCTCCCCGATTTCGCTGAGCGTCAGCAGGCCGTCTGCGCTGCGGTCGGCTGCGTCCGGCGCGGGCGACAGCACCAGCGCGGGTTCGGCCAGGCTTTCGAGCTCGCCTGCCACCAGCCCATGGGTGGCAAACAGGATGACGCCATAATCCTCGCGCGCGGCGGTGCGCAGCTGCGCCTCGGTCGCTGCATCGCCAAGCAGCAGCGTCGAACGCGCCGGGCCGAACAAGGCGGCCATCGTCGTCGCCTCGGCCCGGCTGCTGGGCAGGGCGGGCAGGCGAGCGAGTTCATCGCGGTTAATGCCCGCCGATCCGAAATAGCGCGCAATGCCCGTGTCGCCGCGCATGACCGGGGCGGTGGCCGCGGCGGTCACGGCAAAGCCGCTGGGATCGGCGATGGCGAGCAACCGCTGATCGCGCAGGGGCCGGTCGGCGCTCGCGCGCGGGGCCACCGCGACGAGCGCGCCCAAGTCGCTGACCATGGTGAGCGCATGATCCTCGATCAGCCAGCGGGCGCGCGCGGTATCGCCGCCGCCCGGTGGGCGGGTGACGAGCGCCGCGAGGGGGAGCGCCGCAAGCTCACCGCCCGCAAACACCCGCACATGATCGGCCCTGGCCAGCATGGTGCCGATAGCGCCGGGAAAAAGTTCGGCATAAAGGGCATGGGCGCTCGCGGGGTCCAGCCGCGTGGCCTCTATGCCCGCCCGCAGCGCCGAGGCAGCGGCCAGCACCTGTGCGCGCGGACGCTCCAGCCGGACCAGCCGGGCGTCGCCGCCGTCAATCGCCAGCGCATAGATATGGGCATAGGCCGGGACGAGTGCGACGAACAGCTCGCCCGCGCCCAGCGCCGCGCGAACGGCGGCGACATCGGGCATTGCCGTATTGGCCATCGACCAGCCCGCATCGATCGCAGCCACCGCCGCGCGCCGCTGATCAAGCGTGGCGGCCGCCGCATCGCGCGCCGCACGCAAGGACGCAACCGCACCGCCGTCGCTGGCAAAGGCGCGGATATAGTCGCGGTCGCGGGCCGCCAGATCGCGCGCTGCGTCCTGCGCCGCCCGCACGGCGGCGGCTAGTTCGGGGTTTTCGGCGGTCAAGCGGGCCGCGCGCAGCCGGGTTGCCTGGGTCAGCTTGCTCTGGCTGGCGGCGCTCATCGCGGCGAGCATCAGCGCAGCATCGCCCCGTGCCACCGCAACATCCATGGCGACTTCCAGCGCCGCCCGGCGATCTTGCGCCATGCTGCCGTCGCTGCTCAGCAGCAGCTCGCCGCGCACGGCATCGACCAATTGCCGGGCCAGCGATGCGGCGTCTGCGCGGTTGGGGTCGCCCAGAATCTCGCCCTGCAGCAGCGGCACGGCGGCCTGGCCATCGGCGCTTTGCAGTCCGCTGCGATAGGCGCTGGCCGCCGCGCTGGCCCCCGCCGCATCGCCGGTCAGCCGCAGCGCGCGGATCAGGTCGGGCAGCATGCGCAGCATGATCTGATCATCGCGCTTGTTCGCGCCCAGCTGAATTTCCGCCTGACGCAGCCGGGTGACCGCTTCGCCAAAGCGCCCTTCGGCAAAGCTGATCTGGCCGGCATAGGCAACGGACCCGGCGGCAAAGGGGCTGGTTTCCCCCTGATATTTGCGGAACAGCGTGTCGGCCTCGACAAACAGCGGCTCGGCCTCGGCAAAGGCACCGCGATTGTGCAATATCCCGCCCAGATTGTGGAGCGCATAGCCAAAGAAGAGATTGTCGGCCCCGAAGGTCGCGCGCTTTACCTCCACCGACCGGACGAGATAATCGGTTGCCTCAATCGCCCGCCCGGTCCGGCTGAGCACGATGCCCAGCATTTCGAGCGCGCGGGCATAGCTGGGGTGTTTTTGCGGCACATGCAGCTGCGCCAATTCGACGGCCAGCCGGGCTTCGCGTTCGGCATCGTCGCCGCGTCCGACCTTCAGCAGCAATTGGGCGAGATTGTAGATGGAGGCGATGGTGTCGGGGTCATTCGGCCCCAGGCCGCTCCGCCGGGTGGCGAGGCTGCTTTCCTGAAGGGTCAGGGCTTCCTGGTTGCGGCCCACGCGCGACAGGGTTTGCGACAGCGAAAATTCGAGATTTGATTTCAGGATGACGGTGGAGCGGAAGCGTTCGTCGGCGGGCAGGGCGTCATACCATTGGTTGTAATCCGCAAGTCCCGATTCGAGTGCGGCAATCGCTTCCTCTGCCTTGCCTTGCTGCGTGAGCATATAGCCCTCCAGCGCAGTCGCCTCGGCAAAGGGGATGGGATAGGCGGCGCGGTAGGGACGCAGCATATCCTTGCCCTCGCGCACCATGGTCAGGGCTTCAGCGATCTGGCCGATGCTGGATTTCGTGACGGCGATCTTGACGCGGGCCAGGCCGCCCAGCGGATGCCCCTTGCCATTGGCGAGGATGCGGGCATCGGCGGCCTTGCGCACGGCGTCCCACGCGGCGATGGTTGCGGGGGCGGATTCGGGGGTGTCGCCACCCTGTTTCTGGACCTCATTGGCCGCATCTTCGAGCGCGAGCAGGTCGGCAAAGGCGGGGTCATCGCGCTCAAAGCTCTTGGCCGGTGCGGGCTTTGCCTGCAGGGCGCCTGCTGGCATGGCCATGGCACAGGGCAGGGCCATGGCCGCCACCAGCGCCGCCGCCCGGTTCAATCGCAACATCTGTTCGCCTCCCCCGATGACCCGGCGCAATAATTTCCGCCGGGCGGGCAAAGGTCAAGCGTCGCCGCGGCCATTGGCTTGCGACATATTGCGACATTTTTCGTGGTCCTTGCCATATCCGCCCGACAAAGCCGGGTCAGAAGGGTGAGCATTGGCCCGGCACCCCGCCGCGTTGCCGAACCACAGGAGTTCCCCCTCATGAAGAAAATTGCGCTGATGCTGGGCACCATGGCCGCGCTGGCGGTGTCCCCGGCGATGGCTCGTCCGGGCGGCGAACGGCCCAATGCCGACGCCAATGGCGATGGCGTGGTGACCCGCGCCGAGGTTGAAGCCGATGTGGCGAAGCGCTTTGCCCGCATGGACGTCAACAAGGACGGCAAGCTGGACGCAAGCGACCGCGAAGCCGCCATGAAGGCGCGCGAGGCCAAGCGCGCCGAACGCGGCAAGCGTGGTGATCGCGGCGAGCGCAAAATGGGCCGGCTGGATGCCAATGGCGATGGCGCGGTCAGTGCCGATGAAATGAAAAAGGCGGCGCTCGCCCGTTTCGAGCGCGCCGATGCCGACAAGGATGGCAAGCTGACCGCCGCCGAGCGCGAGGCCGCCCGGCCCAAGCGCGCGGGCAGCGAAGGCGCGCCGCCGCCGCCGCCCGCCGGTTGATCGGTCCCGCAAGAGGCAACCCAAGGAAGGCGCGTCGCCATGGTGACTGGAGCCATGGCGGCGCGCTTTCGCTTTGCCATTTGCGGCGGGCGTGGCACAGGCATGAGGTGACGATGAATAGCAATGGCTCGCCCGAACCCGTGCGCTTGTTGCTGGTCGACGATGAACCGTCGATTCGCGAACCGCTGGGCGAATATCTAGAAGCCCAGGGCTTTGCGGTCACCCTCGCGGCCAGTGCCGCCGCCGCGCGGGCGGCGCTTGATCAGGCGCGCTTTGATCTGGTGATTAGCGACATCATGATGCCGGGCGAGGACGGGCTGTCGCTGACCCGCTGGCTGCGCGCGACCGGGACGATGCCAGTCATCCTGCTGACCGCGCGCGCCGAGGATATGGAAAAGATCGTCGGGCTGGAAATGGGCGCCGATGATTATGTCGCCAAACCCTTTAACCCGCGCGAGCTGGTGGCGCGCATCCGCACGGTGCTGCGCCGCGCCGCGCCTGCGGGTCAGGCGTTGGTGGCCGACGGCGGCGGCTACCGCTTTGCCGGTTGGCTGCTGCGCGAGGGTGAGCGCGCGCTGCTTGGCCCCGATGGCCAGTCGGTGGATTTGTCGACCGGCGAATTTTTGCTGCTTGAAGCGCTGGTCCGCCACCCGCGCCAGGTGATGAGCCGCGACCGGTTGCTCGACATGGTGCGCGGGCGGGAAGCCGACATCTTCGACCGCGCCATCGACAATCTGGTCAGCCGCCTGCGCAAGAAGATTGAGGCCGATCCGGCGCACCCGGCGCTGGTCAAGACAGTGTGGGGCGGCGGCTATACGCTCGCCTGTGACGTGCGGCGCGTGGGCGGGGCGGCCTGAGCCATGCGCCTGTGGCCACGCAGCCTGGTCGGCCAATTGATGCTGGCGGTGGCGGTGACGCTGTTTGTGGCGCAATCGGCCAACCTCTGGCTGCTCGCCCGGGCTCAGCGCGAACAATTTGTGGTGCAGGTGGGTGGTGTCGCCGCGGCGCGCATCATCGACGCGCTGGAACGCGAGCGCCGTGATGGCATCCTGCTGCCCAGCGAGCCGGGGCGGCGCGGGCGGATCAGCGTGTCGATCCTGGCCCCGACGCCTCCGCCCGGCGCACGCCCTGCGCCGCAACTGGCCAATCATGTGGGACAAATTGTGCGCGACAGCGGCGTGCCGGTGCGGGCCGCGCGCGCCTGGCTATTGACGCCGCAGGCAGGCCGCCGCACCGACCGGCGGCTGCCGCCGCGCGCCGAAGTGGCGCTCTATGATGGCGCGCGCTGGATCAAGGTGCGCGGGCGCGCACCGATGGGCGGTGAGCGACTGTCATCGCTGCTGATCGGCCAAACGCTGCTGCTTTATCTGGTGCTGCTGGTGCCGATATTGGTGATCGGCTGGCGCGTGTCGCGCCCGCTGAGCGAGCTGACCGGGTCGGTGCGCCGGGCCCAGCCGGGCGACCGCGCCGAACCGCTGGTGCCGCGCGGCCCCGCCGATGTGCGCGACCTGATGACCGCGTTCAACGATTTTCGCGGGCGCATCGACACGATGATGCGCGACAAGGACCGCATGCTGGGGGCGGTGGGCCATGATCTGCGCACGCCGCTCGCCAGCCTGCGCGTGCGGGTCGAGCAAGTGGACGATGACCAGCTGCGCACCCGCATGATCCAGTCCATCGACGATATGGCCGCGATGCTGAACGATATATTGGCGCTGGCGCGCAGCGGGGCGGGGATAGAGGTCCCGGCGCCCATCGCGCTCGGCCCATGGCTCGATGCAATGGTCGCCGATTATGCCGAACGCGGGCTTGCGGTGACGCGCGGCGCTGGCGATGATGATGCCCATGTTACCGCCCGTCCGCTGTTGCTCGCGCGGGCGGTGCGCAACCTCATCGACAATGGCCTTGCCTATGGGCAGCAGGCCGAGGTGCGGCTGCATCGGCGGCCCGATGGCGTTGCCATCACCATTGCCGACCGCGGGCCAGGCATTGATCCGGCCAAGCTGCAATCGCTGCTCGAACCCTTTGCGCGCGGGGAGGAATCGCGCAGCCGCGCGACTGGCGGGGCAGGGCTGGGGCTGGCCATCGCCCAGATGGTGGCCGATGGCGAAGGCGGGCGTCTGGAACTGGTCAACCGCAGCGACGCGCCGGGGCTGGAGGCGCGCATCATCCTGCCCGCTGGGCGCGCGGATCAGCAGTAGATGGCGATGCCCTGGCTGCCCGCGACCACCGCCTGACCAGCGCGGTTCCAGATCGTCATGTCCTGAACCGAAAATCCGCCGCGCGCATAGGCGCTGGTCGACGACAACAGCCACCAGCCATCGGCGTCGGTTTCGGGCGCGCTGGTCAGCATGTTGACGGTCCAGTTCATCGAGCTGATCGGACCGAATTCGTGAAACAGGTGCAGCGCAGCAGGCGGCAGCGCATCGCCCAGCGCCAGCAGCGCAATGGCCGGATGGCAAGTGGGCTGTTCGATGAAGCGCACCCAGGTCAGCATGGCGGCGCTGTCCTGGCGCGTTAATATGCGGGGGCCCGTGGTCGGGCGCATGTCGAAATGCTTGGTAAATTCGGGGCGATAGGGGCTGGGCGGAATCGGCTCCAGTGCCTCGGGCGGCGGCGCGTCGGGCATGGTCAGCCGGTCGTGGTCGAGATGCGATGCCCGCGCGCCGGTAAAGGTGAAGAGCCCGGCGGTGCCAAAGCCCGCATCGCTCGACACGCCTGCGTCGACGAACAGGCTGGATTTTGATTGCCGGATGACGCGCGTCGCGACCCGGCAATCACCGCCGACGGGGCCGACAAAGCTGATCTGCGCGCAGCGCAGCGGCTGCTCGGGCTGGTGCCGATGGAGCACCGCCGCCAGCGCGACGGCGCTGCTGATCCCGCCATAGGCGGTGCGCCCCTGCATCCAGCTGGGGTCAATTGTGGCCGTGACATCATCGCCCGCATCGGTGAGCGTGGCGAGAAGCGTGTCGAGGGCGGAGGGAGAGGTCATTGCACCGTTTCTAATTCTATCACGCCCGCCCTGAGCCTGTCGAAGGGCTGACTTTTCCTTTGGAACGCGACGAGATTAGACTGATAAAACTGTCATGCTGAACTTGTTTCAGCATCCATGGCACCAGGCTGCGGCCTTATCCCATGGACCCTGAAACAGCGAGGCCATCGCCGCAGCCAGGGTGACGATTCAAGCAAAGCTCACCGCGATCGAAAGAAAAAGCAGACAAAACGGTCATTCGACAAGCTCAGGGCAGGCAGGGTGTGGAAAAAGGATCACTCTTCAATCTTGAAAGCCAGGCCCGCATGGGCCTCCAGCCGCGCAATCAGGGCGTGACCCAGCAGCGCGCCGGGCGTCCACACCCCGCCCGCGGCTTTGCTCGCCAACAGCGCAATCCCGGTTTCGGCCAGCATTTTTGACGTGGAGCCATAGCCGGGATCGCGGTCGCCGGTGACATTGGCGACCAGCCGTTTGCCATCGGGCCATTCGCCGATGAACAAAATATCGTAAAAGCCGTTTTCGCGCTCTTCCTTGCTTGGCCCTTCGCCGGGCTTCAGCTTGGCATCGCCGAAGGGATTGGCCTTGGCCATGGCCTCTGCCATCGCCTTGCCCGCGTCGCCGATGGTCGTCATCACCATTTCGTCATAGACCAGGTCACTGCCCCATTTGTGCCCGAGCAGGAAATTGGTGCGGTGGACATTTTTGGTGTTGATCGGTGCCATGATGAAGGGCGCGGTCCAGGTCCCGGTCGCGCTGTCATATTCGGGGATCAGGCCCGATGGCTGCGACGGCCCTTCAAACCCGGGGGTCAGGGCAAAGGAGGATTTGAGCAGCAGCGCGAGCGATGGCTTTTTCGCAACGGCTTTCAGCGTTTCGGTCAGGCTGGCGACGGTGCCGCCCGACGCGCCGCCGGCCATCTTGCGCATCCGCCCCTTGACGCGCGGGGCAGGGGAGCCGTGCCGCTTGACCGCTTCGTCCTGCAAGTAGAGCACGCCAAGGTCAAAGGGGATGCTGTCAAACCCGCAGGAAAAGGTGATGCGCGCGCCCGATCCCTGCGCCGCTTCGTGGTGCTGGTCGATCATCTCGCGCATCCAGCCCGGCTCGCCGCACAGGTCGGCATAATCGGTGCCCGCCCGCACGCAGGCCGCGACCAGATCATGGCCATATAGCTGATAGGGGCCAACGGTGGTCAGCACGACACGGGTGCGCGCGCACATGGCATCGAGGCTCGCCGGATCGCTGGCATCGGCGACGATCAGGGGGGTGTCGGCGGGCGCACCGATCAGGTCGCGCACCTCGGCCAGCTTGTCCGCGCTGCGCCCGGCCATTGCCCAATTGGGTGCATCCGCCCGGCCCGCATAATGGTGGGCAAGATATTCGGCGACCAGGCGGCCCGTGAAGCCGGTGGCCCCATAAACGACAATGTCAAATTCGCGCGCTTTGGCCATGATGCAGCCTCCCATTTACGTAAACGTAAAGCGGAGCCTATGCGGCCTGCGCCCAAATTGCAAATGCCATGAGGGGCGGGCACGTAAAACTGCCAAAAGCGCCACAGGGCGATTTGGACGGGGGTTACAGCGCTTTTCCTATAGCCGTGCTACCTCGAGTGCCAACGAACCTATTTGGTTATCCAACGGGGCTTAAAATGGCAAATAGGGGCATTTGCGACGCTCGCTTTCCCCCTCCCGCCGGGAAGGGGCAGCGAGGCCCGGGTCAAGTCGGGGGCGCGGTGCTCGCAAGAGAGAGCGGTGCCCCCTCCCTGCTGCGACTAAGCCCCGGAACAAGTTCCGGAGCAAGTCTCGCTATCCCTCCCCGCCGGGGAGGGAGGCGTGTAGCGACAGGCGGCCATACACCCCCCCTCCCCGATGGGGAGGGGCAGCGAGACTTGGCAGCTTGCTGCCTCGTCGCAGCGGGGAGGGCGGCCTGCACTAGCGGGAAGGGCAGGTCTCCATGGTAAGGGCAGCGAGCCCCGGATCAAGTCTGGGGCAGCGGGGCCCTGCGCTTGCAGGCAGGAACCAACAACTACAACCGCGGCAGGGTCACCCCGCGCTGGCCCATATATTTGCCCGCCCGGTCGGCATAGCTGGTCTCGCACCGCTCATTTCCTTGCAGGAACAGAAATTGGCACGCGCCCTCATTGGCGTAAATCTTGGCGGGCAGGGGGGTGGTGTTGGAAAATTCCAGCGTCACATGCCCCTCCCACCCCGGCTCCAGCGGCGTCACATTCACGATGATGCCGCAGCGCGCATAGGTGGATTTACCGAGGCAAATGACCAGCACATCGTCGGGCACGCGGAAATATTCGACCGTCCGGGCCAGCGCAAAGCTGTTCGGCGGGATGATGCAGACATCGGTTTCGCGGTCGACGAAATTCTTGGGGTCAAATTGCTTGGGGTCAACGATGGTCGAATCGACATTGGTGAAAATCTTGAATTCCGGCGCGACGCGCGCGTCATAGCCATAGGAGGAGAGGCCATAGCTGATACAGCCATCGCGCCGTTGCGCCTCGACAAAGGGTTCGATCATCCCCTTGCTCTGCGCCTGTTCACGAATCCATTTGTCAGAGAGTATTGCCATGCCCCGGTGTGACGAGGCGCGCGCGCGAAGGCAAGAGGGCGGGGCTCACCGGAGCCCTGAGCTTGTCGAAGGGCGCGGCGACGGACCGCAACCGCTCTGCTGTCATATGCCGCGTGCTTCGACAGGCTCAGCACAGCGGGGCCCCCAGATCCTTGGGCCCAAAACTGTGCGGGAGCAGCGCGCTCAGCCGATACTGCGCCTGCGCCGCGCCATCGCCCGCCACACATATGACGGCAATGTCGGTCTTGGCCCGCTCGGCCGCTTCGTTCAGCATCTGGCGGCAGCGGCCACAGGGGGGGACCGGATCGCTGCCGATCAGGCCGCCTTCGGCGTCCGGGCGCCCGCCAATGATGGCAACCGCGCGAATACGCGCCAGCGCGCCCATATTGGCAAGCTTCGCCACCGCCACCGTCTCGGCACACAAGGTCAGGCCGTAGCTGGCATTTTCGACATTGGCCCCCGTCACCATCTCGCCATTGTCCAGCAACAGCGCCGCGCCGACATGAAACCCCGAATAGGGGGCATAGGCATGGGCGGCGGCGGCGCGCGCGGCTGCAATCAAGGCGTCATGCGCCGGATTATCCGCCATCGCCGCCTCCGCGCACCACATTCCAGCCCACGGTGCCCTTTGCCCCGCTGATCCGGACATAGTCGCTGGCCTGCCACATCGTCCAGTCGTGCGCGCCATAATCGGGTTCAAAGAAAAAACGCCGGGTCCAGGTGGTGCGGGCGATTTCCTCGCTGACCCCATATTCGGCGTCAAAGGCCGCGCTGGGCGCGATGATGCTGCGCTTGCCCATATGCGCCTCGATCTGCGCCAGAAAGGTCGCCAGTTCGGACAGCATCAGCGCGCGGCTGGGGCGGCGCGCGCAGTCGGCATCCAGCTCCAGCCATACGGCGGTGGGCAATGCGCTGCGGCTGCGCGGGACGGTGCGGATGAAATGTTCGGCCTGCGCGGCGGCCAGTTCGCACAAGCGGTAGCGGTGGATGGCGCCCGTTTGAATGCCTTGCACCGCCGCCCCCGCGCTGTTCGCCAGGAACAGCGGATCGCGGCCCCGCGCGCCGTCGGTGGCGGCCAGATAGGCAAAGCCCGCGCCCGCCGCCTTCACCGACCCCCATTGCACCGCGCCATTGGCGGCGCTGATCGTCACCCCCTGAATGGGGAAATCGGCGCGGTCGGGCATCCAGCGCGCCGTCCACCACAGCAGCGCACCGCCCGCGAAAACCGCGGCGACCATCACCCCCGCCAGGCGGCGGAGAAAGCGGGAAAGGCGCGGGGTCATGCCGTCACCCCTTGATATGCAGCACGCAGATCAGCGTGAACAGACGGCGGGCTGTGTCGAAATCGACCGCAATCTTGCCCTCCAGCCGTTCCATCAGCATCTCGGCGGCTTCGTTGTGCAGCGCGCGGCGGGCCATGTCGACCGTTTCAATCTGCTGCGCCGTCGCGGTGCGGATCGCCTGATAATAGCTGTCGCAAATGGCGAAATAGTCGCGAATGGGCCGCCGGAACCGCCCCAGCCCCAGGATGACAGCTTCCAAGAGCTCGCCATTTTCACGCGCAATTTCAAAGACGAGCCGCCCTTCCTCCACCCGCAGGGTCAAGCGATAGGGCCCGGCATAGCCGTCGGGATGCTCGCGCTGCGGAACAAATTGATTGTCCTCCAACAGGTCGAAAATCGCGACGCGGCGTTCCTGCTCCACATCGGCATTGCGCCAGACGATGGTCGTTTCGTCCAAATCGACGGAAATGATGCGGCGATCCTCGGTCACGGCTGCGCCTTTCGCGCAAGGCCGCGCGAAGGGCAAGGGGGCATGCACCGCGATGGCATCGTGGGGCGATCTGGGGATAATTTGCGCAGGCGATTGCGCCGCCCCGGCCTTGCGCGCATGACGGGGGCATGTCTGATGTCGTGCGCCTTGCCCCCGCTGTACCCAGCGGCTCCGAAAGTCCTGAACTTCCCCGCAATATCGATGCGGAGGCGGCCTTTCTGGGCGCGCTGCTGATCGACAATCGAGTCGCGGAGGATTTGCCCGTCGCGCTCGCCCCGGCGCATTTCTTTGAACCGCTGCACGGGCGCGTCTTTGCCCAGGCCATGGCGCTCATCGAACGCAATATGGTGGCCAATCCTGTGACGCTGAAGCCCTTTTTTGAGGCGGATGAGGCCATGAAGGCGCTGGGCGGCCCCGCCTATCTGGCGCAGCTGACGGGCAGCGGCGCGGGGCTCATCGGCTCGCGCGATTTTGCGCGCCAAATATATGATTTGGCGCTGCTGCGCGAACTCGCCGGGGTCGGGCGCGTCATGGTCGAAAATGCCCTCGACACCAGCGAGCGAGTGGACCCGCAAGCGCAGATTGAAGAGGCCGAAACCGCGCTTTACCGCGTCGCCGGGGGCGAGGCGGAACTGGGCACGGTCAAAAGCTTTGGTCAGGCGACCAAGGCCGCGCTCGACGTCGCCGAACGCGCGCTCAATTCGGGGGGCAGTCTGTCGGGCATCACCACGGGGCTGGCCAGCGTGAATGCCAAGATCGGCGGCCTGCACAATTCCGACTTGCTCATCCTGGCGGGCCGCCCGGGCATGGGCAAAACCTCGCTTGCCACCAACATCGCCTTTTCCGCCGCCGAACGCTTTCGCCGCGATGAAGAGGATGGCATCCCGCCGGAAAAGAATATGGGCGCGAAAGTCGCCTTTTTCAGCCTGGAAATGTCCGCTGACCAGCTCGCTACCCGTGTGCTCGCCGAACAGTCGGGCATTTCGGGCGAAATGCTGCGCATGGGCAAAATCAGCAAGGATGATTTCCAGTCGCTGTCGCGCGCGGCGCAGCGGCTTCAGCAATTGCCGCTGTTCATCGACGATACGCCTGGGCTGACCATCGCCGGGCTGCGCACCCGCGCGCGGCGGCTGCAGCGGCGGCAGGGGATCGGCCTGATCATCGTCGATTACCTCCAATTGTTGCAAGGAACGAGCAAGGCGGGCGATAATAGAGTTCAGGAAATCAGTGAGATATCGCGCGGCCTTAAGACGCTGGCGAAGGAATTGAACGTTCCCGTGATGGCGCTGTCACAGCTCAGCCGTGCGGTGGAGCAGCGCGAGGACAAGCGCCCGCAGCTGTCCGACCTGCGCGAATCGGGCTCGATCGAGCAGGACGCCGACATGGTCCTGTTCGTGTTCCGCGAGGATTATTATGTCGCCGCGCGCGAGCCCAAACGCCCGGTGGATGGTGACGACGTCAAAATCCACACGGCGCACGAGGAATGGGCCAAGGAGATGGAGCGCGTCTTTGGCCTTGCCGAACTGATCATCGCCAAACAGCGCCATGGCTCAACCGGCAAGGTGCGCCTGCATTTCGAGGCGCGGACGACCAAATTCACCGACCTTGCCGATAGCAGCCAGGCCTATGAGGATTATGAGTGACCCGTCCTGTGCTGCGTCCATTTTCGTCGTCCTGAACGCGTTTCAGGACACCGAGCCGCTGGGTGCGTCGTCCTGGATAATCGGGGACTGTCCCCGATTTCGTTTGGGGACTGTCCCCGATTTCGTTTGTCAGCGGCGCTCAGAATACCGGATCATCGCCGCCGGGCACCGCCGTCACCGCGCCATGGATGCCGCATTCGGTCTTGTCCCAGCCGCGCCAGCGCCCGGCGCGTGGATCTTCGCCCGGGCGGACCTTGGATGTGCAGGGCGAGCAGCCGATGGATGGATAGCCCTGCGCCTCCAACGGGTGGCGCGGCAGGTCGTGGGCGGCGAAGTAGGCCTCGATGCGCGCCTTGTCCCAATCGGCGAGCGGATTGATTTTCAGCCGCCCCTCGTCCACTTCAAAGCGCGGCAGCGCGGCGCGGGTGCGCCCCTGAAAAGCCTTGCGCCCCGAAATCCAGGCATCAAAACCGGCCAGCGCACGGCGCAGCGGCTCGGTCTTGCGCAAATCGCAGCAACCGTCGGGGTCGTAGGACCAGCGCAGCCCCGTCGCATCGCGCGCGGCCAGCAAATGCGGGTCGGGCCGATAGACCCTGAGGTCCGTGAACCCCAATTGTTCGGCCAGCGCGTCGCGATAGGCCAGCGTCTCGCCGAAAATCTTCTGCGTGTTGACGAACAGCAGCGGGACAGTGCGGTCAATCGCCGCGACCATATGCAACAGCACCGCCGATTCCGCGCCAAAGGACGAAACCAGTGCAATGCGCGCAAAGGGCGGCGAGGCAAACAGGTCGGCCAGCATGGCTGCCGTATCCACATCGGCATAGCGGGCGTTGAGCCGCGCGGCATCGTCCGCAGCAAAGAGCGGCGCGGTGTCGATGACGTCAAGACGCCGCGCCGCTTCACCCATGGCGGAGCTGCCAGATGGGCGCCGCCGCGTCGGCAGCGCGCTGATAGGCATAGGGAAAGCGATTGAGTGCCGCCTTGACGTCATCGGGGTTGAGCGGCCTTTCGGGCGCGAAACTGTCAAAGCCGCACCGCTGCATGAAGGCGATCTGGTCGACCAGCACATCGCCCTGCGCCCGCAGCTCGCCGGCATAGCCCGCCTCGCGCAGGATGCGCGCCGACGAATAGCCACGGCCATCGCGAAACTTGGGAAAGGCGATTTCAATCAGCTGCAACCGGTCGAGATGCGGGATGAGCGCGCGTGCATCCTCATCGGGCTCCAGCCGCACGGCGGTGGCATTGCTTTGGGTCAAAAAAGCGTCGAGCGTGACGCAGGGCTCTTCCCCCGCCTGAGGCAGATGCTCAACCATAGATGGCCTCCTTGAATGGCGCCATGCCAGTGCGGCGGAACGTATCCACAAAGCGTTCGTCATTTTCACGCATCGCCAGATAGATATCGGTCACTCTTTCCACGGCATCGACGATGCCATCCTCGTCAAAGCCGGGGCCAGTGATGGTGCCCAGCGACACATCTTCGGCCCCCGAACCGCCCAGCAGCAGCTGGTAATTTTCCACCCCTTTGCGGTCGACACCCAATATGCCGATGTGCCCGGCATGATGGTGGCCGCAGGCATTGATGCAGCCCGAAATCTTGAGCTTCAGTTCGCCAAGATCGCGCTGCCGGTCGAGGTCGGCGAAGCGGCGCGCGATTTTCTGGGCGACCGGAATGGAGCGCGCATTGGCCAGGCTACAATAATCGAGCCCCGGGCAGGCGATGATGTCGCTGATCAGGTCCAGATTGGCATCGGCCAGCCCCGCATCGCGCAGGGCGCGCCACACCGCGGGCAGATCGCGCTGCGCCACATGCGGCAGAACAATGTTCTGGGCATGAGTCACGCGCAGCTCGTCTAAGCTGTAGCGTTCGGCCAGGTCCGCCATGACGTCCATCTGCGTGCTGCTGGCGTCACCGGGAATGCCGCCAATGGGCTTCAGGCTGATGTTGACGATGGCATAGCCGGGCGCCTTGTGCGGCTTCACATTCTGGCGAACCCACGGTTCGAATTCATCAGCATCGTCACCCTCGCGAAGGCGGGGGTCCATCGCCAGCACGTCCCAGATATCGCCGTTGGGTGCTGGATTCCCGCTTTCGCGGGAATGACGAAGTTGCTCCTCTATGGGTTCCGGCAAAGCGAAGAAAGCGGCAATGCGCTCCAACTCGGCTGCGGGTGGGTCAATTCCCAGCGCTTTCACTTCGGCAAATTCAGCCTCGACCTGCCGGGCATATTCCGCCGCACCCAGTTCGTGGATCAAAATCTTGATCCGCGCCTTGTAGATATTGTCGCGGCGGCCGTAGCGGTTGTAGACGCGCAGGCACGCCTCGGCATAGCTCTGGAAATCGGCGATGGGCACGAAATCCTTGATCAGCGGCGCAATCATCGGGGTGCGCCCCATGCCGCCGCCGACATAGAAGGCCGCGCCCAGCGCGCCATCGCGCTCCACCAGCTTGATGCCAATGTCGTGCAGGCGCATGGCGGCGCGGTCTTCGTCGCTGGCAATGACGGCAATTTTGAACTTGCGCGGCAGAAAGCTGAATTCGGGGTGAAAGCTGGACCATTGGCGCAGCAGCTCGGCCCAGGGGCGGGGGTCGGTCACCTCATCGGCGGCGGCCCCGGCATATTGGTCGGACGAAATATTGCGGATGCAATTGCCGCTGGTCTGGATGGCGTGCATTTCCACCGACGCCAGATCGGCGAGCAGGTCGCCGCACTCCTCCAGCTTGATCCAATTATATTGGATATTCTGGCGCGTGGTGAAATGCCCGTAATCGCGGTCATATTTGCGCGCGATATGCGCCAGCATGCGCATCTGGCGCGAATCCAGCGTGCCATAGGGGATGGCGACGCGCAACATATAGGCGTGGAGCTGGAGATAGAGGCCGTTCATCAACCGGAGCGGCTTGAACTGATCCTCCGTCAATTCGCCCGACATGCGGCGGCGCACCTGGTCGCGAAATTCGGCCACGCGCGCGTCGACCATGGCCTGGTCATATTGGTCATAATGATACATGTCAGATTACCCAGTCGCCCGCCGCCGGATCGGCGGGTTTCAGTGTCAGATCGGGGCGCACCGTGGGGCCCAGCGCGCGGACGCGGTCCTTGATGTGCGCAGGGCGCGGTCCGTCGGGCGTCGGTTCCGCTGCGATAAGATAGGGGGCGTTGACGCGGCGCGCGCCCTCCTCTGCGGCCAAAATGGCGTCGCCGGCATCGCCGACATCGACCGCGTCGGCGACGTGGAGCGACCAGCCATGGCCCGTCCACCAAACCACGGCCCCGCTGGCCAGATTGTTGCCGGTCAGGATTTTCATGCCGCCACCTCCGGCACCGCCGCGGCTAGCTTCGCCAGCCGATCGTCGGCATCGGCCAGCGCGGCGACCGCGCCGATGATGATGAGCGCCGGGCTCTTCACCCTTTCGCGGACCACCATGTCGCCCAGGTCGGCGAGCAGGGTGCGCAGCGTGCGGGCGCCGCGCCGCGTGCCGCGCTCGATAACGGCCACGGGAAGCGCGGGCGTCACGCCGTCGGCCATCAACTTGTCGGCAATCGCGCTGGCCGTCGCAATGCCCATATAGACAACCAGCGTCCGGCCATGCCCGGCGAGCCCGGACCAATCCTGATCCGACAGGTCGCGGCACTGGCCTGCCACAAAGCTGACTGCGCTGGCATGATCGCGGTGGGTGAGGGGAAGGCCGCTGGCCGCTGCGCAGCCGGTTGCCGCCGTGATACCGGGGACCACATCGCAGGCGATGCCCGCAGCGCGCGCCGCCGCCAACTCTTCGCCGCCGCGGCCAAAGATGAAGGGATCGCCGCCCTTCAGCCGCACCACGTCGCGGCCCGCGAGCGCCGCATCAACCAGCAACTGGTTGATCTGGTCCTGCGGCAGGGTGTGGCGGCTGCGCTGCTTTGCGACCGAAATTTTCTCGGCATGCGGCGATGCCAGCGCCAAAATGTCCGCCGCGACCAGCCCGTCGTGAACAATCAGGTCCGCCGCCGCGATCAGCCGCACGGCCTTGACCGTCAACAGGTCAGGGTCGCCGGGGCCAGCGCCCACCAGCCAGATTTTGCCGCTGTGCGCGGCGGAAAGCGCATGTGTGTCCATGACATGCCCATGAACCCGCGCGTCGGCGCAGCGCAAACCAGCCTTTTTTGCCCGCCGTAAAGCTGAGCTATGCGCCCTTGCGGATGAGGCCGGGCCGGTCACCCTCTGTCTCGGGCTCGCGCAGGCCGACGCCGATGGCGGCGCGCGCCGATTCGCTCTCGGAACTGGCAACGGGATAGGCGCAATAATCGGCGGCATAATAAGCGCTGGGCCGATGGTTGCCCGACAGGCCGATGCCGCCAAAGGGCGCTGCCGACGATGCGCCGTTGGTGGGCCGGTTCCAGTTGATCACCCCGGCGCGCGCATTGGCCCAAAATTGATCATAAAGCTGCGGCGAGCCGCCGACGAGCGAAGCCGACAGGCCAAAGACCGTATTGTTCGCCTCGGCAATGGCGGCCTCGAAACTGTCGACGCGCACCACCTGGAGCAAGGGGCCGAACAATTCGATGTCGGGCCGTTCCTTGAGCGCGGTGACGTCGATGATGCCGGGGGTCAGAAAGGGCCGGTCCTTCATCGGGCGGGTCATGTGGCGGATGACCTTGCCGCCATTGGACATCAGGATGACGAAGCTTTCCGTCAGGCCATCGGCGGCGTCATTGTCGATGACCGGCCCCATGAAGGGGGCAGGATTGGCATGCGGGCCGTCGACAATCAGGCGGTTGGCCAGATTGCGCACCTCTTCCAGAAAGCGGTCGGCCATATTGTCGCGGATGATCAGGCGGCGGGCGGCGGTGCAGCGCTGCCCCGCGCTCAGGAACGCCGACTGGATGACCAGGATGGCGGCGCTGTGCAGATCGGGCGTGTCCCACACCACAATCGGATTGTTGCCGCCCAGTTCCAGCGCCAGAATCTTGTCGGGCCGGGTGGCAAATTGCCGGTTGAGCGCAATGCCGGTGCGCGCCGATCCCGTGAACAGCAACCCGTCGATGCCATCGTGCGCCGCCAGCGCCTTGCCCTCTGCCGGGCCGCCGATCACCAGCCGGACCACGCCGTCCGGGACGCCCGCCTGGCGATAAAGGTCCACCAGCATCTGCCCGGTTGCCGGGGTCTTTTCCGATGGTTTGAACACCACGACATTGCCCGCCAAAAGGGCCGGGACGATATGGCCATTGGGCAGATGCGCCGGGAAATTATAGGGGCCCAGCACCGCCAGCACGCCATGCGGTTTGTGGCGGATGGCATTGCGCTGGCCCATCGCCCCTTCGATGCGGCGGTTGGGCGTGCGCTCACCATAGGCCTTGGCCGAAATTTCCACCTTGTTGGCGACCGACTCCACTTCGGTCCGCGCTTCCCACAGCGGTTTGCCGGTTTCGCGCGCGATGGTGTCCGCCAGCTTTTCGCCTTCGGCCTTCACCTTGTCGGCAAAGCGGCGCAGCGTTTCGGTGCGGAAGGTCACCGGCTTGGACGCCCAATCGGCCCAGGCCGCGCGTGCGGCGGCAACCTCCTGGTCAATATTGCTGATGGGTGCGCGCCACAGTTCCAGCCCGGTTGCCGGTTCGTAGGAGATGATTTCGCCGCTCATGTGCTTTGTGCTTATCCCCAGGGGCATCGTTGTGCCCGCTTTTGTCGGCGTCTCCTGTTCAGAGCGCCAGTTGGCCATGGTCCCTATCCGCCTTGTCTGCGCACTGCAATCGCTTAAAGCCATGGACGGGGTGCTTGCGACCGGCCCAGCTTGTCGCAATAGGGGTGGCGGACGTGGCTGGCGATGACGGGGACAGTTTGACCGATAATTTGCTTCAGGCGCAAAGCGAATGGACCGATCAGCTGTGGTGGTCGGGCGACGGCATCCGTCTGCATGCGCGGCTCTATGGCGGTGCGAATGGCCAGCATGGGTCCGACGGGCCTGTCCCCTTGCTCTGCCTGCCGGGATTGACCCGCAACGCTCGCGATTTCGACCGCCTTGCCCCCGCACTCGCCGCCGACCGCCCTGTGGCGGCGGTCAGCTTTCGGGGGCGCGGGGAAAGCGGCTATGCCAAAGATCCCATGACCTATGTCCCGCTCACCTATGCGCAGGATGTCATCGCGCTGCTTGACCAGCTGGGGTGGCAACGCTTTGCGGTCATCGGCACGTCGCTCGGCGGGCTGGTAGCGATGCTGCTGGCCGCGACGCTGCCTGACCGCTTTGCCGGGGCTGTGCTCAATGATGTCGGGCCGGAACTGGAGGCCGAAGGGCTCGCGCGCATCCGCGCCTATGTCGGCGTCGGCGGCAGTCAGCCGACGTGGATGCACGCCGCCCGGCAGACCGCCGCAACCTTTGCCGCCGTCTATCCCGATTACGGGATTCAGGACTGGCTGGCGATGGTGCGCCGCACCCACCGCCTGACCCCCGAAGGCCGCATCGTTGCGGATTATGACAAGCAAATCGCTGCCCCGCTGCGCCTGCCCGGCGGAGAGGCGGGGGTGGATTTGTGGCCGGCCTTTGACGCGTTGGCCGCGCGTCCCTTGCTGGTGGTGCGCGGCGAAGTGTCGGACATATTGGCGGTGCAGACGGCGCAGGCGATGGTGGCGCGCGCTGCCAATGCGGCGCTGTGCACCGTGGCGCGCACTGGCCATGCGCCGACGCTGGATGAACCCGCGGCGCGCGATGCCATTGGCGACTGGCTGACGCGGCTGGCGGATTGATGCCGCCCGTCCGCATCCTGCACCTGCATTCCAGCTTTTCGCTGGGGGGGAAGGAGGCGCGGGCAACGCGGCTGATGAACCTGATGGCGGACCGCGCCGTGCATGTGGTGCTGTCGGCGGTTCCGGACGCATTGGGCGCACGCGCCGCCATCGACGCGGCGGTTGCCGCCGAATTTCCCGGTGATGATCGCGCGGTGCCCTTGCATGGCAAGCCCGGCCTGGCGCGCTATCGCAGGCTGGCGCGCTATATGCAGGGTTTCGATCTGGTGCTCAGCTATAATTGGGGCGCGATGGATGGGGTGATGGCGCACCGTCTGTTCGGGGCGATCATGCCGCTGCCCCCGCTGATCCACCATGAAGACGGGTTTAATGAAGACGAAAGCGTGCGCCGCAATTGGAAGCGCAATGGCTTTCGCCGCCTGGCCCTGCCGACGGCGCGCGCGCTCGTGGTGCCCTCGCAATTGCTGGTGGGTATCGCGCGCACAGAATGGGGTGCCAGCGCGCGCACTCGGCTAATCCGCAACGGCATTGATGTTGCCGCCTATGCGCGGCCACCCGACATGGCCATCCCCGGGTTGGAACGCCGCGCTGGCGAGGTGGTGATTGGCACCGTCGCCGGCCTGCGCGCCGTTAAGGATTTGCCCCGGTTGGTCCGGGCGGTCGCTGCGCTGCCCAAGCCGGTCCGGCTGGTCATTGTGGGCGAGGGGCCCGAACGCGCGGCGATTTTGGCGGAGGCGGCGCGGCTCAGCATGGCTGACCGGCTGGTCATGCCCGGCTTCATGACGTCACCGCACCGCTGGATCGGGCATTTCGACCTGCTCGCCCTGTCCTCGCGCAGCGAACAGGCGCCCATTGCCGTCATCGAGGCGATGGCCGCTGGCCTTCCCGTGGCCAGTCTGAATGTGGGCGACGTGGCGGCGATGGTGGCCCCGGAAAATTCCGCCTTCATTGCCGATGACGACGCTGCCCTTGTGGCTGCGCTCCGCCAGTTGGCGGCGGATGCAATGCTGCGGACCAGCGTCGGTGCGGCCAATGCGGCCCGCGCCGCCGCGCTGTTCGCCGAACAGACGATGGTCGCGGCCTATGGCGCGCTCTATGGCGCGGCGCTGGGCGGGCGCAATCTCTTTGCCGATTGACCAGCGGCCATTGACTTTGCGGCGGTGCTTCCGCTTAGCTTGGCAACAGTCGGTTCGGCCTGCGCCGGGGCATATAGCAGGTCCGACAGCAAAGGGTTGCGCGTGTTCAAAGGATTGAAGCCCATCACTTATGGTGGCCGTGAAGTCTGGCCATTGGTAGAGGGCGGCAAGGGGGTTTCGGCCACCAACCACGCCTCGTCCGGCGCGTGGGCGGCGGCGGGCGGCATCGGGACGGTATCGGCGGTCAACGCCGACAGCTATGACGCCGACGGCCACGTCATTCCGCAAATCTATCATGGCCGCACGCGCACCGAACGGCATGAGGAATTGATCGCTTATGCCATCGCCGGGGGCACCGAACAGGTGCGCCGCGCGCATGACATTGCCGGGGGCAGGGGCGCGATCAACATCAACGTGCTGTGGGAAATGGGCGGGGCGCAGCGCGTGCTGGAAGGCGTTCTGGACAATTGCCGCGGCCTGATCACGGGCGTGACCTGCGGCGCGGGCATGCCGTATAAGCTCTCCGAAATTGCGGCGCGCTTTGGCGTCTACTATCTGCCGATCATCAGCTCGGCGCGGGCCTTTCGCGCGCTGTGGAAACGCGCGTATCACAAGGTGCCCGAGCTGCTGGGCGCGGTGGTTTATGAAGACCCCTGGCTCGCGGGCGGGCACAATGGCCTTTCCAACGCCGAAGACCCGCGCGAGCCGCAGGACCCCTATCCCCGCGTAAAGGCGGTGCGCGATGTGATGCGCGCCGAAGGGATTTCGGACGATGTGCCCATCGTCATGGCGGGGGGCGTCTGGTATCTGCGCGACTGGAACGATTGGATCGACAATCTCGAATTGGGGACGATGGCCTTTCAGTTCGGGACGCGGCCGTTGCTGACGGTCGAAAGCCCGATTCCGCAGGCGTGGAAGGACCATCTGCGCACGCTGGAGGAGGATAATGTGCTCCTCCAGAAATTCTCGCCCACCGGCTTTTATTCCAGCGCGGTGCGCAATCCCTTCCTGCGGATGCTCGAAGCGCGGTCTGAGCGGCAGATTGGCTTTGCCAAGGCCGAAAGCGCGGACACGCCGGTGCTGCTGGAGGTTGACCGCAAGAAATATTGGGTCGCCGCCGAGGATGAGGCAAAAGCGCAGCGGTGGATCGATCAGGGCTATGCCGCCGCACTCAAGACGCCTGACGACACATTGGTGTTTGAAACTCCGGCAATGCGCAAGGAAATCCAGAAGGATCAGGCCGACTGCATGGGGTGCCTGTCGCACTGCGGATTTTCGTCATGGAAGGATCATGACGATTACACCACTGGCTACCTCGCCGACCCGCGCAGCTTTTGCATTCAAAAGGGCCTGCAAAATATCGCCCATGGCGGCAGCATCGAGGATAATCTGATGTTTGCGGGCCATGTCGCGTTCAATTTCAAGACCGATCCCTTTTATTCCAACAACTTCACCCCAACGGTAAAGGAACTGGTCGACCGGATTTTGACGGGGGATTGATCGTCTGCCCAACCTTACCAATGAGTAGACGGACTCAGGCCCACCCCTCGATTACTTGGTCCATGGGGCGGTGGCCGTCGCACCAGGCGCGGATGTTGGCGATGACCCGCTCGCCCGAAGCCTCCCGCCCCTCTACTGTGGCGGAGCCGAGGTGCGGCAGCAGCACCACATTGTCGAGGCCGAGCAGGCGCGGGTCCACCGCCGGTTCATGGTTGTAAACATCCAGCCCCGCGCCTGCGATGCGGCGGTTGGTGAGCGCGCCAATCAAGGCGTCCTCATCCACCACCTCGCCGCGCGCCGTGTTGATCAGATAGGCGGTGGGCTTCATCGCGGCGATCCGCGCCGCGCTGATCAGCCCGTGCGTTTCTGCCGTATGCGGGCAATGCAACGTGACAATGTCGGCGATGCGGAGCAGCGTATCGATGCTGGGATGAAAGCTTGCGCCAAGCTCTGCCTCGACATCGGCGGGCAGACGGCGGCGGTTGTGATAGTGGATCGACAGGCCAAAGGCGCGCGCCCGCCGCGCGACCGCCAGGCCGATGCGCCCCATGCCGACAATGCCCAGCAATTTGCCGCCCACGCGGTGGCCCAGCATCGCGCTGGGGGCCCATCCCGCCCAGGCGCCCGACCGCATCAGCTTTTCCCCCTCGGCCAACCGGCGCGGCACGGACAGGATCAGCGCCATCGTCATGTCGGCCGTGTCTTCGGTAAAGACACCCGGGGTGTTGGCGACCATGATGGCCTTAGCGCGGGCGGCAGATAGGTCGATGTGATCGACGCCCGCCCCGAAATTGGCGATCAATCGGAGGCGCGGGCCCGCCGCTGCCAGAATATCCGCATCAATACGGTCGGTCACGGTCGGCACCAGCACGTCGCAGTCGGCCACAGCGGCCATCAATTCGTCGCGCGAAAAGGCATGGTCCTGCGCCGACAGCACCACTTCAAACAATTCGGCCATGCGGGCTTCGACGGCGGGCATTAACTGGCGCGTGACAATGACGCGCGGGCGCTTGGGGCGGGGCATGGTATCGGGCATGGCGGCCATAGAGCGCGGCCCGGCCAGTGGGTCAAGGGGCACAGTGGTGGATAAGCCGCGTCATGACGGCTTCACCGCCAAGCAAATTGGTTGAAAAGCTCGGCCTGCTTTGGCATGGCATTAACCATGTGGTGGCAAAGATTTGCGTTGGTTAGCCTGTCGGTCTTGGCCGTTGGGCCAGTGGCGGCACAATCCGATACCTTGCCCTATTGGGCGTCCATCGCGGTGGACGAAGCGCGCATGCGCAAGGGCCCGTCGTCGGACGTTCCCGTCATCTGGGAATATCGCCGCCGCGACCTGCCGGTGCGCGTCGTCGCCCGCTATGAAAATTGGCGCAAGGTGGAGGATCCCGACGGGACGAGCGGCTGGATGGCCGCGCGCCTGCTCAGCCGGACGCGCACCGCAATCGTCATTGGCGACACCCAGCCGATGCGCGAGGCGCCCAGCGCGCAGGCCAATATCGTTTTCCGTGCCGAGGCGGGCGTCGTGGGCCGCATCACCGACTGCGCCAACGGGTGGTGCCTGTTCGATGTGCGCGGCCGCCGCGGCTGGATAGAGGTTGACGCCATCTGGGGCGATTGACGCCCCGTCCCGACGTCAGACCAGTTCGATTGCCACGGCGGTCGCTTCGCCCCCACCAATGCACAGGCTGGCGATGCCGCGCGATTTGCCATGCCGCTGCAAGGCCGCGATCAAGGTGGTGATGATCCGGGTGCCCGACGCGCCAATGGGGTGGCCAAGTGCGGTTGCGCCGCCATGGACGTTAATCTTGGCATGCGGGATGCCCAGATCGTGCATGGCGAACATCGCCACACAGGCAAAAGCCTCATTCACCTCGAACAGGTCGACATCGGCAATGGTCCACCCCGCCTTTGCCAGACATTGCTGAATAGCGCCGACCGGGGCGGTGGTGAAATCTTTGGGCGCTTGCGCATGGGCGGCATGCGCAACCAGCCGCGCCACCGGTGCCTTGCCCTTTGCCGCAGCCACCGATGCCCGGGTGAGCACCACGGCGGCCGCGCCGTCAGAGATGGAGCTGCTGGTCGCCGCCGTAATCGTCCCGTCCTTGGCAAAGGCAGGGCGCAGGGTTGGGATTTTGTCGGGCATGCCCTTGCCCGGGGCTTCATCGGTGTCGACTATGATGTCGCCCTTGCGGCCCGATAGGGTGACCGGGACGATTTCGGCGGCAAAGGCACCATCGGCAATCGCGGCCTTGGCGCGGGTCAGCGATTCGATGGCATAGCTGTCCTGCGCCTCGCGGGTCAGTTGATAGGCATCGGCGGTGTCCTGTGCAAAGGTGCCCATGGCGCGGCCGGCGTCATAGGCATCCTCCAGCCCATCCAGGAACATATGGTCATAGGCGGTATCGTGCCCGATCCGCGCACCCGAGCGATGCTTTTTGAGCAGATAGGGCGCATTGGTCATGCTTTCCATGCCGCCTGCGACCACCATATCCACGCTGCCTGCGGCCAGGGCCTCGGCCCCCATGATGACGGTTTGCATCCCCGAACCGCACACCTTGTTCACGGTGGTCGCTTGAACCGATGTCGGCAGCCCCGCCTTGATGGCCGCTTGCCGCGCCGGTGCTTGGCCCAGGCCAGCGGGCAGGACGCACCCCATATAGATGCGCTCAACATCTGCGCCGTCGATGCCCGCACGGTCGACCGCCGCCTTCACCGCAGCCGCACCCAGATCGGTGGCCGAGGCATCCGCCAGCACGCCCTGCATGCCGCCCATGGGCGTGCGGGCATAGGACAAGAAAACAACGGAGTCGGACATGGCAGTGCTCCTGCGGATCAGGGAAAGATTGGCCCAAAGGCCTAGCGCAATTGCTGCACCTGCGAAAGGGGGCGCGCGCGCCGCCGGGTTTCATCTTGCAACTGGCCTGCGCTCATGGTTGTTACAGGGTCAAAGCGCACAAACTTTGGGAGACGCAAAATGGCCGCCAGTGATTCAACCGTTCGCATGCTGGAGGTGCTGGCAAAGCAAAAGGCAAGCTTCACCGCCGCCTTGCCCGAAAGCCTGTCGGTCCGGACCGACCGGATTGACCGGGCCATTGCGCTGCTCATCGATCACAAAGATGGCTTTGCCCGCGCCGTTGCGCAGGATTTCGGCCACCGCAGCATCGAACAGACGCTGATGACCGACATCATGCCCTCGGTCAGCGCGCTGAAGCATGCGAAGAAGCATCTGGCGAGCTGGTCGCGCGGGGAACGGCGCAAGCCAACCTTCCCGCTCGGCCTGCTGGGTGCAAAGGCCGATGTAATGTTTCAGCCAAAGGGGGTGGTCGGTGTCGTCAGCCCGTGGAACTTCCCCGTCGGCATGGTCTTTGTGCCGATGGCGGGCATATTGGCGGCGGGCAACCGCGCGATGATCAAGCCGTCGGAGTTTACCGAGGCGGTATCCGACCTGATGGCCGCGCTGGTTCCCCAATATTTCGATGAAACCGAAATGGCGGTGTTCACCGGCGGCACGGACGTTGGGGTCGCCTTTTCCAAGCTCGCCTTTGACCATTTGATCTTTACCGGCGCGACCAGCGTTGGCCGCCACATCATGCGCGCCGCCGCCGACAATCTGGTTCCGGTGACGCTGGAATTGGGCGGCAAATCGCCGACCTTTGTTGGCAAATCCGCCAATATTGCCCAGGCCGGTGAGCGGATTGCGCTCGGCAAGCTGATGAATGCCGGACAAATCTGTCTTGCCCCCGATTATCTGCTGGTGGCCAGCGAACAGGAGCAGGCCGTGATCGCCAGCGTGTCGGCGGGGGCCAGCAAGCTTTATCCCACGCTGCTCGCCAATGATGACTATACGTCCGTGGTCAACGGCCGCAATCGGGAACGGCTGCAAAGCTATCTTGATGACGCCCGCGCAAAGGGGGCCGAACTGATCGAGGTCAATCCGGGCAATGAGGATTTTGCGGCGAGCAACGGCAACAAAATGCCGCTGACCATCGTGCGCAATCCCACCGACGATATGAAGGTGATGCAGGAGGAAATTTTCGGCCCCATTCTGCCCGTGAAAACCTATGCCCATATTGATGAGGCCATTGATTATGTGAACGCGCATGACCGGCCCCTGGGACTTTATTATTTCGGGAATGACCGCAGCGAGGAGGAGCGGGTGTTGACCCGCACCATTTCCGGCGGGGTGACCGTCAACGACGTCCTGTTCCACAATGCCATGGAAGATTTGCCCTTTGGCGGCATCGGGCCGTCCGGCATGGGCAATTACCATGGCTTTGACGGCTTCAAGACGTTCAGCCATGCCAAGGCGGTCTATCGCCAGCCCAAGCTGGATGTGGCCGGGCTGGGCGGGTTCAAGCCGCCCTATGGCGCGGCGACGCACAAGACGCTGGCCCGCGAGCTCAAGAAATAGCTTGGCAAGCCGCGCCGCTTCCGATTAGGGGCGGCGTCATGCCCCTGTGGTGAAATTGGTAGACGCGCTCGACTCAAAAGCAATTCAAAAGCAATTCAAAAACTTTTGAAATCCAGAAAAACCTTGCAAATACGCCAGTTTTTAGCCA
>CAZKOW010000017.1:0-6491 GCA_964554455.1 uncultured Sphingopyxis sp.
GATCTATCTCGCCGCCGCCGTCATCAACTCACGATGAATCCCCACAGGCCCTAGTAAAGGACGGCGAAGCGCCCTAAATAGGGCGCAAGGAGATTGCACATGGGTGGTTTCAGCATCTGGCATTGGTTGATCGTCGGCATCCTCGTGCTGCTGTTGTTCGGCAAGGGCCGCTTCTCGGACATGATGGGCGATGTCGCCAAGGGCATCAAAAGCTTCAAGAAAGGCATGGCAGAGGATGAAACCGCTGCGCCGCCGATGAAGCAGATTGACGGCCAGCGCCCCGCCGATACCGCCCCCGCGCCAACCGCAAACCCGGCCCCGACCGCGATCAACGACCGCGATCCGGCCTGACCGGGCTGGTGCGCGCCTGGTCGCCCTGACGCATGTTTGACATTGCCCCGACCGAATTGCTGCTCGTGGCCCTGATTGCGCTGGTCGTCATCGGGCCCAAGGATTTGCCCCGCGCGATGCGCTTTGTGGGCAAATGGCTGGGCAAGGCGCGCGGCATGGCCCGCCATTTCCGGTCCGGCATGGACACGATGATGCGCGAGGCGGAGCTCGAGGAGCTGGAAAAGCAATGGCGGCAGCAAAATGAGGAGATCATGCGCCAATATCCGCGCATTGATGATCCGGTTGTGCCAGGGGTGGCGACCGCAACGGCCGCCGCAGCGGACAGTGGCGACGGCTTTCCCGACCTGACCGGGGGCGAGGATGGATTGCGCGCCCGCCCGGCACCGCCAGCGGCGGCAAAACCTGCCGCTGCGCCCGATGCTCCGGCTGCGCCGCCACGGGGCGACGCATTGCCATGACGGCCGAGACGCCCGTGGGGGACGGCACCGAAATTGACGCCAGCAAAATGCCGCTGCTCGATCATCTGGTCGAGCTGCGGTCGCGGCTACTCAAATCGGTGCTGGCGCTCGCGGTCGCCTTTGGCGTGTGCTTCTATTTTGTGAAGCCCATCTATACCTTTCTGGTCGCGCCGCTGGTCGCGGCGGGCCAGTCAAAGCTCATCTACACCCAATTGTTCGAGGCCTTCTTTGTCGAGCTGAAGGTCGCGCTGTTTGCCGCCTTCATGCTGGCCTTTCCGGTGATCGCCAATCAGCTGTGGAAATTCGTCGCGCCGGGGCTCTATGCCAAGGAAAAGCGGGCGCTGTTGCCCTTCCTGCTCGCAACGCCGCTGTTGTTCACCGCGGGCGCGGCGGCGGCCTATTTTGGCGCGGTCCCGGTGGCGCTCACCTTTCTGCTCAGCTTTCAGTTCGACCTGGGCGGCGTGACGCAGGAGGCGCTGCCGTCGGCGGGCAGTTACCTCTCTTTCATCATGCATTTCATGATGGCGTTCGGCATCTGCTTCTTGCTTCCGATCCTGCTGCTGCTGCTCGAAAGCGCGGGGATTGTGACGCGGGCGCAGCTGGTGGGCGCGCGCCGCTACATGATTGTCGGCGCCTTTGCCATTGCCGCGGTCGCGACGCCGCCCGATGTGCTCAGCCAGTTCCTGCTCGCCGTGCCGATCATCCTGCTTTACGAAGTGTCGCTGCTGATCATGTGGTTCACCCAGCGCCGCCGCGCGCAGACGGGCGAAGCGGGCGATACGCCGGGCTGAGCAAAGGGTAATCCTTTGGAGGGCAGTGTCCCCTCAATTAGATGATCCACACCTTCGTCATCCTGAACTTGTTTCAGGATAACGAACCCAAGGTGGCCTGTTGTCCTGAACCAAGTTCAGGACGACGAACCTGGGGTGGCATGTCATCCTGAACTTGTTTCAGGACGACGAACCCAGGGCGGCTTGTTGTCCTGAACCAAGTTCACGACGACGAAGCTGAGGTTGATTCCTGCTTTACGCCCCGCGCGCTACGTCGCGACATCCTCAATCTTGTCGCCCACCGATTCCACGTCGCGGCCAATGCCTGCGACGGTGTTGCACGCCGCCAGCGTGACGGCCCCGGCCAGGGTCAGGATGAATTTGCCGATGCGGGTCATGTGCGCCTCCTGCCAGTGGCGGGGAAATAGACCCGGCGCGCATCGAGGGGGGGGGGGAGGGAGATGCGGCGCCGGGTCCATGGTGCTGGACAGCGCGGGTTTGGGGGCTGAGCGCCATCCACTTAACACAACGCGGCGCGGTGGCCTTTGGTTTCATGGTCCCTGCAAAAAAATTGATGGGAGCAAAAAAAGATGCGGGCGGGCCAACTGGCCCTGCGCGGCATTCAGATGGAGACTAGGCCGCTCGCCACTGCCAGCCCCAGAAAGGCCAGAAAACCCATGCTGTCGGTAATCATGGTGACAAAGATGGAGCTGGCGACCGCCGGGTCCTGTTTCAACCGGTCGAGGCCAAGCGGGATGGCCACCCCGGCAATGCCCGCGACCAGAATGTTGGTCATCATCGCCGCCGCAATCACGGCGCCGAGCAGCGGCTTGGCAAACCACAGCGCGGCGCCGACGCCCGCAATGGCAGCAATGGTCGCGCCGTTGAGCAGCGCGATGCGCAACTCGCGCCAGATCGCCCACCAGCTGTTCGACGCGGTCACCTGATTGGTGGCCAGCGCGCGCACGGTGACGGCCAATGTCTGGGTGCCCGCATTGCCGCCGACGCCCGCGACAATGGGCATCAGCGCGGCGAGCGCCACCATATCCTCAATCGCTGCACCGAACAGGCCGATGATGCTGGACGCCAGCAACGCCGTGCCCAGATTGGCGATCAGCCAGCGGACCCGCGCCTTATAGGTGTCGGCAATGGGCTCGTTAATGTCGCCTTCGCCCGCCCCGGACAGGCGCAAGATATCCTCGCCCGCCTCTTCCTGAATGATGTGGACGATGTCATCGACGGTGATCATCCCCACCAGCCGCCCGGCGGGGTCCACCACGGCGGCGGAGATCAGCGCATATTTCTGAAACATCAGCGCCACCTCTTCCTGGTCCATATCGACCGGGATCAGCCGCTGTTCGCGCTTCATCACGTCGCTGATCGCGACATCGCGCGGCGTGCGCAAAATCCAGCTGAGCTGGCAGGTGCCGACCGGCTGATGGCGCGGGTCGACGACGAAAATTTCCCAGAAATCGGTGGTCAGATCGCCATCTTCGCGCAGCCGGTCGATGACGTCGCCGACGGTGACATGTTCGGGCACCGCCACCAGATCGCGCTGCATCAACCGCCCGGCGGTTTCCTCGCCATAGGACAGCGCATCCTCTATGGCCGCGCGGTCCTCGGGCTCCATCGCCTCCAGCACCGCCTGCTGATCTTCGGCCTCCAAATCTTCCAGGATGGCCACGGCGTCGTCGGTGTCGAGTTCGGCGGCGAGCTCCGCCAATTGTTCGGGCGCGAGCAGCTCCACCAGCTCTTCGCGCACATAATCATTCATTTCGGCCAGGACGTCGGCGGAGAGCAAATCGCCCAGTGTCGCGGCGAGCAAGGGCCGCCCATCGGCTGGTGCCAGTTCAAACAGGTCAGCTATGTCCGCCGGGTGGAGCCGCCCCACGCGGTCGCGGATCGCGTCAATGGCTCCGGCATCGGCCAGGTCGAGCATTTCCCGGACAAAAGCGGGGCGCAGCCGGTTTTCGGCGTCGAAATCGGTGGGCGCGGGGGCGGCAGCGAGGCCGCTATCGGGGGCGGGCCGGGTTCGTTCGTCCATCGCGCGCCCCTTTCGCGTCAGCAAGCCGCTTGCCGCGCCGCCCTTACCCGCCGCTGGCGGCCATGGCAACGCACTTGGGGTGCATTTTCCGGCTGGCAAGCGCCGCGCGCGCGGCTATGGCGGGGGCCAAGCCGCCACGGCCCCAACCACAGGAGTATCTTGCATGACCGACCAGACGCTGACGCTGACGCTTTCCACCGGGGACGTGGTCATCCGCCTGCGCCCTGATCTGGCGCCCAAGCATGTCGCGCAAATCACCCAGCTGGCCAGCGAGGGCTTTTACGACGGCGTCGCCTTTCACCGTGTCATCCCCGGCTTTATGGCGCAGGGCGGCGACCCGACGGGCAGCGGCATGGGCGGATCGCACCTGCCCGATATCCAGGCCGAATTCAGCGCCGAACCGCACGTCCGCGGTACCTGTTCGATGGCGCGCGCCCAAAATCCGAACAGCGCGAACAGCCAGTTTTTCATCTGTTTCGAAGACGCGGGCTTTCTGGACCGCCAATATACGGTGTGGGGCGAAGTCGTGTCGGGCATGGACGCCGTCGATGCCCTGCCCAAGGGCGAACCGCCGCGCGAACCGGGCAAGATTCTGACCGCAACGGTGGGGTAAACTCCTTCCCTCTCTCGCCGGGAGAGGGTTGCGAAGCCTTGGCGCGAAGCTGGGCGAGGGGTTGCGATGGGGTGCGAATAGGCACCGCCGCGACCCTCATTCCCGTTTCGCTAGAGTGTCGAGCCGAATTTATTTGCGACATCGTCATCCTGAACTTGTTTCAGGACAACAGACCCAGGGTGGCTTGTTGTCCTGAAACAAGTTCAGGACGACGAGCAATGGGTTGATGCCCATTTTAAATAAGCCGCTCTAGCCAGCAGGCTGGCAAGCTTCACTGTCCGTCGCCCTATTGGGCCGCTGACGGCGCTATTCCCCCAAAAAGCCGTTCAGCCGGTCGCAGGCGGCGATCCAGTCTTCCTTGAACGCCTGCACGACCTGGCCTGCGGACATTGTCTGGTTCATCAGGCCGACGCCCTGGCCCACCCAGTAAGTGGCCAGCGCCTTGGCCCCTTCGTGCCCGCCCTCGGCCAGCTTGTCGACCTGACGCAGTGCCGGTTCGCTGACCAGCGATTGCAGCGGCATGGGCAGCGGCTTGGGCGCGCCGTCGCTTTCCCAAGCGTCGGTCCACAGCGAGCGCAGCTGGCGCGACGGTTTGCCCGTCCGGCTTTTGGAGCGCACCGTGTCGCGCGCAGAGGCCTTCAGCATCTTGTCCTTTACCACCGGATTGGTCTCGGCCTCTGCCGTAGTCAGCCACACCGATCCGGTCCACGCCCCGTGCGCGCCCATGGCCATCGCCGCCGCCATCTGGCGTCCGGTGACGATGCCGCCTGCGGCCAAGATCGGCGTATCCGCGCCGATCGCGGCCACGGCCTCGGCCACTTCGGGGACCAGCACCATGGTCGCGACCTCGCCGCAATGGCCGCCCGCTTCGCCGCCCGCGACCACCAAAATGTCGACGCCCGCGCGCACCTGCGCCAGCGCATGGTCGCGCGTGCCGACCAGCGCGGCGACGGGCACACCATGCTGCTTGCCCAGATCGAGCATCAGCGGCGGCGGCACGCCCAGGGCATTGGCGATCAGCTTGATGGGATGGCGAAACGCTACCTCCAGCAGCGCCGCCGCGCCGCTTTCGTGCATATTGTCGCCAAAGGCGCGCTGCCCGTTGGGGGGCAGCCGCAAATCGCCGACGTCAATGCCGTGGGTGCCCAGCAGGCCGGTGACAAATTCGATATGCGCCGCCGGAATGGGCGGGGGCCCCTTGGCCACGCTGTCGCCCTTGCCCGCAAAGGCGTTGGGGACGATCAGGTCGACGCCATAGGGCTTGCCCCCAATATGCGCGTCGATCCACGCCAGTTCCTCCTCCAGCCGGTTGGGCGACAGCGCGGCGGCCCCGAACACCCCCATCCCACCCGCACGCGACACCGCGACCACCACGTCGCGGCAATGCGAGAAAGCGAGCAGTGGAAATTCGATGCCCAGCATGGCGCAAATGGGGGATTGCATGGTGATTCTCTCCGTCCAATTACAAATCCCGTCTGTGCTGAGCCTGGCGAAGCACCGTTCTTTTCCGATCCGCAGTCAAAGAAAGAACGGCCCTTCGACAAGCTCAGGGCAAACGGGTTGGGAGGGGCCTGAGGCCCCGCTTGCGCTACCTTCGCGCCTGCTTGACGTATACGTCAAGTTGATTTGCATGGCCTTCGTGGCAATCTGTGACGCACAGTCTCGGGGGAGGATGTGATGACGACATTCAAAACTATGCTGATGATGGCGTCGCTTGGGTTGGTGGCGTGCGGGCCATCGGCAGCGGAGCAGGACAAGGCGGCGGTTGAAGCCCTGCTGGACCAGTCCAGCAGCGAGCTTGAAAATTATGCGCCGGTTCCGGGGCATGAACGATTGACCGCAGTTGTGCCAGCGGGCGGAGAGCATCGCTTCAAAGTGCCGCTGGAGCAGGGCGGCTATTACCGCGTCACCGCGCGGTGCGGGGCGGGGTGCAATGTCATCTACCTCGAATCGGCCAACCCCGCTGGCGAATGGGATGGTCAGGACATCACCGACGGCAAGGTGCCCGACATGTTTGTCCAGCCCAAAGTGCCCGGCGAATGGACATTCAAGGTGCGGCTGATCCAATGCGCTCAGCCGACATGCACCGTCGGGCTGCGCGCTGAACGCAGCACCGTCTGATCGCGCGCGGCGTGCGGTTGCACGGCGCGGTTGCTTCGTTAATCTTCGTCACCCCGGCCCCCGAGCCGGGGCCCAGCTTTTTCGGCAGAAGGGCCGGGCAGCTGGACCCCGGGTCGAGCCCGGGGTGACGGGGG
>CAZKOW010000017.1:6591-49161 GCA_964554455.1 uncultured Sphingopyxis sp.
CCGGGCAGCTGGACCCCGGGTCGAGCCCGGGGTGACGGGGGGAGGGTAAGGGTGGCTTGGCGGCTCCGCCCTGCTCCCCACCATCGTCACCCCGGCCACCGAGCCGGGGTCCAGCTTTTGGCGCAACGGGCGCGGGCAATTGGGGTAAAATCCGCGCTCGCCAAATCCGGACCCCTTGGTCCATGCACAGCTAGCGGTTGATTTGCCCGGCCATCGGCGTATCGCAGCCGCATGACGCATTTCACCCTGTCCGGTTTCGACCTCGATGCCTTTGTTCGGGCCACATTGGCCGAGGATCTGGGGGAGGGGGGCGATATCACCTCGCGCGCCACCATCCCGGCTGATGCCCGCTTTGCCGGGGTGATGGACAGCCGCGATGCGATTGTCGTGGCGGGATTGCCCATCGCCAAACGATTTTTCGAGGCGCTCGACCCCGATATCGAGGTCATTATCCTGGCCGCCGAAGGGGCGGCGGTGCCCGCGGGCAGCGATGTGATGCGGATCAGCGGCAACGCCCGCGCGATGCTGACCGCCGAACGCTCCGCGCTCAACACGGTGCAGCATCTGTCGGGCATTGCCACGCTGACCCGCGCCTATGTCGATGCCATCGCCGGGACGGGCTGCACCCTGCTCGACACGCGCAAGACCATTCCGGGCCTGCGCCTGCTCGAAAAATATGCCACGCGGATGGGCGGCGCGACCAACCACCGGATGGGCCTGTGGGATGCGGCGATGATCAAGGACAATCATGTCGCCGTCGCCGGATCGGTGGAGGCCGCCGTGGCGCGCGCGGTCGCGGCGGGCATTGCGCGGATCATTGTGGAGGTCGATCGGATCGAACAGGTCGAACCCGCGCTGGCCGCCGGGGCCACCCACTTGCTGCTCGACAATATGACGCCGGACATGCTGCGCGCCTGTGTCGCGCTGGTCGGCGGGCGCGTGCCGACAGAGGCTTCGGGCGGCGTGCGGCTCGACAGCATCGCCGCCATTGCCGCCACGGGCGTCACCTATGTCTCGGTCGGGCGGCTGACCCAATCGGCGCCAGCGGCGGACATCGGACTTGATTTCGCGCTGGTTTAGTCTGGTCCTTGCGGCGCTGCTGCCTATGACGGTGATCGCGCAGGGGCCGCCCGCCTGCCGCTTGCCCGACCGGATCGATGTGCCCCGTCCCGAACGCGCCCCGCGCGGGGAAGCGTCCCGCCCCATGCCGGTCGGCGGCTATCTGCTCGCGCTCAGCTGGTCGCCGGAATATTGCGCCAGCCGCCGCAGCCAGGAGCGGCGCGATGCGATGCAGTGCGGCGGCGCGTCGGGCCGCTTTGGCTGGGTGCTCCACGGCCTGTGGCCGCAGGGGACGGCGCGCAGCGGCGCGGACTATCCCGCCTGGTGCCGTCCGGCGCGCATCGTGCCGCAGCGCGTGCTGGCCCAGCATCTGTGCCGCAGCCCGTCGCCGCAATTGCTCCAGCGGCAATGGGCCAAGCATGGCACCTGCATGAGCCCCACGCCGGCGGCCTATTTCAAGGCCGCAGGGATTTTGTTCGACGCGGTGCGCTTTCCCGATATGGCGGCGCTCGCCGCGCGCCCGCAAACCGCCGCCAGCATTCGCCGCGCCTTTGCCGCCGCAAATCGCGGGCTGACCCCGGCGACGATTGCCGTGCACGGCGACGGCAGCGGCTGGCTGCGCGAGGTGCGGCTGTGCCTGGGGCGGCAGATGCGCCCGGCGGCATGCGCCCCGGCGCAGCGCGGCATGGGCGACACCCGGCCGCTGCGCATCCGGATGAGTATGTGAGGGGCGGGTAAGGGCGCGCGGGAATAGCGTCCCAGGCTGGCACGGCGCAGCGTTAACGATCTTTTAACCTTAGCAAATCGTTAACCGCGCGATATGCCGCCGTCATGACCGACGACAGCGACGATAGCGTGAATATCCGCCAGCGCGTGCGCGACCATCATCTGCGCCAGCTCAAGGTCGCGGCGCTGGGGGCACCCGCCGATTGGCAACTGGCCCTGCGCGAGGCGTTGATCGCCGAACGCAAGCCGCAGCCGCTGTGGGTCAGCGCGCGCGACGTGAAGCTGTTCCTGCAAAGCTTCGTCATCTTTTTCGTGACGCTGATGGTTTTTCTCTACTAACCCAAGGTCAGGCGCAGGCCCGGATCAGCCGCTGTGCGATCAGGGCAGAGACCAGACAGGCCGCCGCGACCATCAGCAATGTGTCCTCTATCGTCAGCCCCAGCCCGATGAGCAGGCTGAGCAGCAGCGTCGCCAGCACCATGAAAAAGCTGTTGACGATATTGTTCGCCGCCACCGTCCGCGCCGTTTCGGATTTGGGCACGGTCGTGGTCAGGAAGGCATAGAGCGGCACCACGAACATGCCGCCAAACACCGCGATACCCAGCAGTGCAAACAGGATCATGTCGCCGATGCGCACCGCCAGAAATTCGCGCCAGTTGAGCAATCTGTCCGCGTCCGCCGGTGTGTCGGCGACCGGCACCCACAAATGCACCTCCCACCACAGCAGCAGGACAAAGGCCGCCATCACCAGCACCGATATGGGGGAATAGCGCGCCGACACCGCGCCCTTAAGCAAGCGGTTGACGACAACCGAGCCAATGGCGACGCCGACGGAGAAAATGGCGGTGAACATGGTCGCCACCGTATTGTCCGCCCCCAGCGCATTTTTGACGAGCGGCGGGAACTGCGCCGCCAAAATTGCGCCAATGGCCCAGAAAAAGCTGATCGACACGATTGCCAGGAACAGGCGCGGGATGTGCATGGTGCCGCGCACCAATTGCCAGGACGAGCGCAGGATATTGTGGTCGATGGTCAGCCCGTTGGCCTCTGCCTCTGGCGGCGCGGCGGGGACATAGGTGGCAGTCAACCGCCCGACCACCGCGACGATCAGGATGCCGACCATCGACACATGCGCGGGTAGCAGGCCGCCGACGACGGTGCCCATCAAAATGGCGATATAGGTCCCTGCCTCGACCCAGCCGGTGCCCGCGAGCACTTCGTCATCGGGCAGATGCTGGGGCAGGATCGCGTATTTTATGGGGCCGAAGAAGGTCGAATGCACCCCCATGGCGAACAGCGCCGCGAGCATCACCGGCACAATCTGAAAATAAATGCCCAGCGCGCCGACCAGCATGATGGCAATTTCGGCGGATTTGATGATGCGGATGATCCGCGCCTTGTCCCCGCTGTCCGCCAGCTGCCCCGCCAGCGCGGAAAACAGGAAAAAGGGCAGGATGAACAGCCCGCCCGCCAGCGCGTTGAACCAGGCCTCCTGCGCCGGATCGCGGTAGATGGTAAAGGTGACCAGCACCACCATCGCCATTTTGTAGAAATTGTCGTTGAAAGCATTCAGAAACTGGGTGGCAAACAGCGGCAGAAAGCGGCGTTTGCCAAGCAGCGCGAGCGAACCGGACATTCCATCTCCCATCTTGGCGCGCGGCCTTTGACCGGGCGGTGTCGCGCGTCCGGCGCTTCCCGGTTGTCGCGCCATCGCCTTATCGGCTAGGAAGATGACGGTCAAAGGTCATCTGGCGTCCACCAGCGCGCCGCACCCGGGGAAAAATCTGCCTGCCATGCTCAGCCTGCCGAACATCCTGACCCTGTCGCGCATCCTGGCCGTGCCGATCCTGCTGTTCCTGCTGTGGCCGGGCACGCGCGCCGAAAGCCACCAGCCGCTGGCGATTGATTATGCGCTGGCCTTTGCGCTCTATTGCCTGATGGGGCTCACCGATTATTTCGACGGCTATGTCGCGCGCGCGCGCGGCACCGTGTCTCGGCTTGGCCAGTTTCTGGACCCGATTGCGGATAAGATCATGATTGCGGCGGTCATCCTGCTGCTGGTGTTCACGCGCGACATTGCCGGATGGCACGTCATCGCCGCGCTGATCATCCTGCTGCGCGAGATTATCGTGTCGGGCCTGCGCGAATTTCTGGCGACGCTGCAAGTGTCGATGCCGGTCACCAAGCTAGCCAAATGGAAGACCACTTTTCAGCTCGTCGCCTTTGGCGCGCTCATCCTGGCGGGGGCGATTCCGGGGTGGGAGTGGATTAAGCAGATTGGCATCGTCTCGCTGTGGGGTGCGGCGGTGCTCACGCTGGTCACGGGCTGGGATTATCTGCGCGTTGGCCTCAAGCATATGGACTGACCCGGCAGTGCTGACCCTCTCCTATTTCGCCTGGGTGCGCGAGGCCATGGGGGTGGCCAGTGAAACCGTCACCGTGCCCGACGATATCGCCACCGTCGGCGATCTGGTGGCGTGGCTTGCCCGGCGTGACGCGGCGGGGGCGGCGGCCTTTGCCGATCCCGCGCGCGTCCGGGCCGCCGTGGACAATGCTATGGTTGGGCTAGAGGCACCGCTGGCGGCGGCGCGCGAGGTTGCGCTCTTTCCTCCGGTCACGGGCGGATGATCCATGCGGCGCTGACCAGCACGGCGATTGATGTGGCCGCTGCGCTGGCGGTGCATGATGCTGGCGGCCACGGTGCCAGCGCCAGCTTCATCGGCCGGGTGCGCGGCGACGGCGGCCTGACGCAATTGGTGCTGGAGCATCATCCGGCGATGACCGGCACGGCGCTGACCGGACTCGCGGAGCAGGCGGCGGCGCGGTGGAGCCTTGCCGCGCTGACCCTTATTCACCGCATTGGGCCGATGGCGCCCGGCGACACCATTGTGCTGGTGCTGGCCAGCAGCGCGCACCGCGCCGCCGCGCTCGACGCCTGTGCCTTTCTGATTGACCGGCTGAAAACCGATATCCCGCTGTGGAAGCAGGAATGTTTCGCCGATGGCCGCAAGCTGTGGGTAGAAGCGCGCCGCAGCGATGATGACCGCGCGGCACGCTGGGACGGGGACTAGGGCGGGGACCGCCAACCGCGCTCCGGCGTAGGCCGGAGCTGTGGCCGCAAGCGCTGTCATTGTCTGCCAAAGCTCCGGCCTGCGCCGGAGCACAAATTAGGCAGTAGGCCGAAGCGGTTGGCCGCGCACCCCACCAACCACGCTCCGGCGTAGGCCGGAGCTGTGGCCGCAAGCGCTGTCATTGTCTGCCAAAACTCCGGCCTGCGCCGGAGCGCAGTTGGAGTGGCTTTCATCCCCCGTTCAACCCGCGCCTTGATCGGCGTGGAGGCGCTTTAGCAGGTCGGCGAGCATCCGGAATTCGGGCCCACGCGGGCTGTTCTTGCGCCATACCAGTGCGATGGTGCGCCAGTCATGGTCCGACGCCAGCGGGCGCGTGTCGATGTCGGTGCGGTCCAGGATGCCTGCATCCAGTGCCAGTTGCGGCAACATGGTGATGCCCAGTCCATTGTCGACCATCTGCACCAACGTATGCAGCGACGTCGCCATCATCCGCGCCCCGCTGCGCAGTTCGGGGCGGTTGCAGGCGGCGAGCGCATGGTCCTTCAGGCAGTGCCCATCCTCCAGCATCAACAGCTGCGCCGGGTCCAGCATATCGGCGCTGACCATCGGCGGCAGATCGGCGGCCATGGTGCCGGGAAAAGCCATCAGCAGCGGGTCGTCAAACATCTCCGCCCGCTCGACATCGCCGCACGCAAAGGGCAGCGCGAGCAGCACGCAATCGACCAGCCCCTGATGCAGCGACTGACAGGCCTGCGCGCTCGGTTCTTCGCGCAGGAACAACCGCAGCTGCGGCCGCTCGACGCGCAGCCGGGGCAGGATGCGGGGCAGGAGGAAAGGGGCAATGGTCGGGATGACCGCCAGGCGCAGGTCGCCAACCAGCGGCTGGCCCGCGCCCATGGCGAGGTCGGTCAGCTCTTCCGCCTCGCGCAGCACGCGGTGGGCGCGGTCGGCGATGGCCAGGCCCAGCGGCGTAAAGCGCACGACGCGGCGCGTGCGTTCGACCAGCACCACGCCGAGCAGCGACTCCAGCTCGCGGATGCCCGCCGACAGCGTCGACTGGGTGACATGGCAGGCGTCCGCCGCCTTGCCAAAATGGCCGTGCGCGGCCAGCGCGACCAGATATTGCAGCTGTTTCAGCGTGGGGAGAAAGGGTCCGGTCATCGCCGCCCGCGATAGGCCAGCGCGCCCGGCGTGGCAAATGGGCGCTGGCCGTGCTGAGTCACTGCCGCTGGCCCCCACCTTCCACTCCGTCCGTGTAATAGTGTTGCAACAGAGACACAGGGACGCAATGATAATATCCCGCACCCGCCCGCCGCGACATATTGCATTGCTTTGCGACCCATTTTGGCCAATTTCGGGACGATGGGGCGCAGACGCTATGAAGCGCGCGCCTTTTGCCTAACAGGGAGCTCTCTTCGATGACGAAATATGCCATTCGCCGACCGCTGGTCGCCACCGTGCTGGTTGCCATGGCCGCGACCGCCATGCCCGTCGCCGCCTTTGCCCAGGATGAGGGTGCCGAGGACGCTGCCGACAGCGCGACCATCATCGTCACCGGCACGCGCCGCACCGACCGCACGGTCGCCGACAGCACGGTGCCCATCGACGTCATTTCCGCCGAATCGCTGGTCAACAGCGGGGCGACCGAAACCAACCGGCTGCTCAACAATCTGGTCCCGTCGTTCAACTTTCCGCAGCCGTCGCTGACCGACGGCACCGACTCGCTGCGCCCCGCCACGCTGCGCGGTCTGGCGCCCGACCAGGTGCTGGTGCTGGTCAATGGCAAGCGCCGCCACCTGTCGTCGCTGCTCAACCTCAACGGTTCGGTCGGGCGCGGTTCGGCGGGTGTGGACATGAACACCCTGCCGCCGCTGGCCATCGAACGGATCGAAGTGCTGCGCGACGGCGCGGCGTCGCAATATGGGTCCGACGCCATCGCCGGGGTGATCAACATCCAGCTGAAAAAGCGCGAGGGCGGCCGGGCCCAAGCCAGCTTTGGCAAATATATCACGACGATGGAGGATGTGGCCCAGGTGGCGAGCGCCAGCCTGACCACCACGCCAACTGGCGATCCGGTCATCACCTTCACGGGTCGGGACCGCAAGCGCCGCGACGGCGATACCTACACCTTTGCGTCGAACATCGGCCTGCCGGTCGGCGAGACGGGCTATATCAATTTCACGGCGGAATATAAGGACCGCTCACCCACCAACCGGTCGGGCGCCGACCTGCGGCGGCAATATGTCACCACGGGTGACCCGCGCGAGGCGACCTTCAACCGCTATTCGCACCGCTTTGGCGACGGCGAATCCAAGGACATGAACTTCGTCCTCAACGCCGGGGCCGATGTGGGCGATGCCTTTGAAATCTATTATTTCGGCACCTATGGCGTGCGCGACGGCAATGGCGCGGGCTTTTACCGCCGCGCCAATGACGCGCGCAACCGCGACTGGTCGGCATCCACCACCACCTTCATCCCCATCTATCCCGACGGTTTCCTGCCGATCATCAACAGCGAAATTCGCGACATTGCCTTTGCGGCAGGCGTGCGCGGCGAAGCGGGGGGCTGGAACCTTGACCTGTCGGCCAACTATGGGTCGAACCGGCTGGATTATGTGATTTCCAACACCGTCAACACCTCGCTGGGCGGGGCGGTCAGTCCGCGCAAATTTGAAGCGGGCGGGCTGCGGTCGGGCCAGACGTCGATCAATTTCGACGCACAGCGCGAAGTCGACTTTGGCATTGGCGAAACCTCGCTCGCCATCGGCGCGGAATATCGCAACGAAAATTACAAAATCGTGCCGGGCGAGCTTGGCAGCTATGTGGCCGGGCCCTTTGCCTTCACCAACGGCGCGGCCCCGGGATCGCAGGTGTTTCCCGGCTTTTCGCCGACCACCGCGATTGACGTGTCGCGCGACAGCTTTGCTGCCTATGTCGAACTCGACGCCGACCTTAGCGACATGTTCAATGTCCAGGTCGCGGGCCGCTACGAGCATTTCTCCGACTTTGGCGACACCATCAATGGCAAGCTCGCCGCGCGCTTTGAACCCATCGACGGGCTGGCGGTGCGCGGATCGGTGTCCACTGGTTTCCGCGCGCCGGGCATGGCGCAGCAATTTTTCTCGACCACATCGACCAACAATGTCGGCGGCCAGCTGATTGAAATCGGGACGTTCCCGGTCAGTTCGCCCATCGCGCGCGCGCTGGGTGCACAGCCGCTCGATGCCGAAACCTCGCTGAACTTCAGCGGCGGCGTCGTGTTCAACATGCTGAGCGGATTGAGCCTGACGGTCGATTATTACAACATCAAGATCAACGACCGCATCACGCTGACCGAAAATTTGCAGGGTGCCGATGTCGTCGCGATCTTGAACGCGGCCCGCGTGGTCGGCACTTCGGCCCGCTTCTTCATCAACGGTATCGACACCCGTACCGAGGGGCTTGATATCGTTGCCAATTACCGGGTTCCCGATTTTGGCGCGGGCAAGCTGAACCTGACCGCCGGGTTCAACCTGGGCAATACCAAGATTACCGACCGGCGCACCTTTGCGGGCTTCACGGCCCAGCGGCTGTTCGCGCGGCAGGAATCGCTCCGCCTGACCGATGGTCAGCCGAGCGACAAGTTCAACGTCGGCCTGACCTGGGATCTGGGCAAATTCGGGATGACGGTGAACGCCAACCGCTTTGGTGAGGTGTTACTGCCCGATGCCGTTACCACGGCGCGCGCGGTCAATGGCCTGCCCGTCAGCCTGACCAACCCGGCCATCGCCAACGACATCAATGTCGCCGCGGGCGACGCGCCGGGCGATGTCACGCTCCAGCCCAAATGGGTGGTTGATCTGGAAGTGCGCTTCAATCCGATTGAATCGGTGCAGCTCGCCATTGGTGCGAACAACCTGCTCGATGAATATCCCGACCGTTTGCCCTTTGGTGTGGTCAACGGCGTGAATTTTGGCGTGAACAACAGCTTCCTGCCCTATTCGTCGCAGTCGCCCTTTGGCTTCAGCGGCCGGTTCGTCTATGGTCGGATCAGCGTGGATTTCTGATCGGACGGAGTGATCCTCTATGGCGGCGGCGCGGTCTCACTTTCTGCTGGGGGGCCTCGCCGCCGCTTTGGCGTTAACGGGTGGGCTGTTCCTGTGGCAGGGTCTCAGCCAGGATGCCGATGAGCTCGTCGTGCCAGAGCCGCCACCGCCGCTGCCCCCCTTGCCAGTTGCCGATGCCAATGCGCCGCAAAGCGGGCCGCCGCCGCCCGCGCTGCCTGGCGCCAAGCGCGCCTCGCGCGAGGAACAGCGGTTCAACCGCTATGACCGCGACCGCAACGAGCGGATCAGCCGCATCGAAATGATGGCAACGCGCTCCGCCGCCTTTCGCAAGCTCGACACCGACGGCAACAATTTGCTGACGTTCGAGGAATGGGCGGCTGCGACCAGCGGGCGCTTTGCCGGCGCGGACAGGGACAAATCGGGCGACCTGACGCGCACCGAATTTGCCACGACTGCGCCCAAGCGGAACCCGGCCCCCGCGTGCAAATGTTGAGTGGCCATCTTCCCAGACCCCGCCCGTCCTGAGCTTGTCGAAGGACCGTCCTTTTTTCGAAACCGTTGCAAAGAAAGAACGACCCTTCGACAAGTTCAGGGTGGATGGGGCAGGAGGGTTAGGCTGCCCCCGCCATCCACCCCGCCAGCGCCGCGCCTGCGCGCTGGGTGTATCCCAGCTTGCGGTCTTTTTTGCGGACATCGTCGGCGAGCGGCGGGAAGAGGCCAAAATTGACGTTCATCGGCTGATAGCTCGCGGCATCCGCGCCGCCGGTGATATGGCCCAGCAGCGCGCCCAGGGCGGTTTCGGGCGGGGGCGGGGGCAGGGCGCGGCCCGCATGTTCGGCGGCGGCAAAGCGCGCCGCGATCAGGCCGATGGCGGCGCTTTCGACATAGCCTTCGCATCCCGTAATCTGCCCGGCAAAGCGGATGTGCGGTGCCGATTTCAGCCGCAATTCGCGGTCGAGCAATTCGGGCGAGCGGATGAAGCTGTTGCGGTGCAGCCCGCCCAGCCGCGCAAATTCGGCGCGCTCCAGCCCCGGGATGGTGCGGAACAGGCGCACCTGTTCGGCATGTTTCAACTTGGTCTGAAACCCCACCATATTCCACAGCGTGCCCAGCGCATTGTCCTGGCGCAGCTGCACCACGGCATAGGGCCAGCGCCCGGTGCGCGGATTGTCGAGCCCCACGCCCTTCATCGGGCCGAAACGCAGCGTTTCGATGCCGCGGTCGGCCATCACCTCAATCGGCATGCACCCTTCGAAATAGGGCGTGTCGGTTTCCCATTGTTTGAAGGTGGTGCGCTCGCCGCTGCGCAGCCCTTCGACAAAGGCGTGATATTGGTCCTTGTCCATGGGGCAATTGATATAATCCTTGCCATCGCCCATCGGCCCCACCTTGTCCCAGCGGCTGGCCATCCAGGCGATGTCCATGTCGATGCTGTCGCGGTAAACAATGGGCGCAATGGCATCGAAAAAGGCGAGCGCGTCGCGCCCAGTGGCCGCCGCGATGCTGTCGGCCAGCGCCGCGCCGGTCAGCGGGCCCGTGGCGACGATCACCGGCCCAGACGCGGGCAGCTGGTCAATGCGTTCGCGCACCACGGTGATATTGGGATGCGCCAGCAGCGCGCGGCTGACCTCGCCTGAAAACAGGTCGCGGTCGACCGCCAGCGCCGATCCGGCGGGCACCTTGGTCGCATCGGCAGCGCGCATGATGAGCGAGCCCAGTGCCCGCATTTCGCGGTGGAGCAGCCCGACGGCATTGCTGTCGCCATCGTCGGACCGGAAGCTGTTGGAACAGACCATTTCGGCCAGCCCGTCGGTCTGGTGCGCGGGCGTCATGTCGCCCCCCCCGGGTAAATTGGCGCCGCGCATTTCGGACAGGCGGACGGTCAGCCCCGCCTCCGCCAGCTGCCACGCCGCTTCCGACCCGGCAAGGCCGCCGCCGATGATGTGAATGTCGTAAGCAGCGGGTTTACCCATGATGGCGACAAAGCATCCAAAGTGATTGAACAAGGACCATCGCCTTGCCATGAAAATGCGCGGGGCAAAAGGGGATGGCGATGACGGACACGACAGGCGCATTTCAGGGTCGGCAAAGCTGGCTGTGGCTGGCCGCACTCGCCGCCGGCGCGAGCTATATGGTCGCGGTGGTCCAAGGGCTGGACGGGGGGATGGACGGCCCCGCCATCTGGGCGTGGAAGGGCGCGGGCGTGGGCCTGCTCGCACTATGGGCCGCCGTCAATGCCCGCAGCCGCGACGGTTGGTGGATGGCCGCCGTGCTGGCGTGCGGCGCGCTGGGCGATGTGCTCATCGATGCGGTGGGGCTGACGGCGGGGGCGCTCGCCTTTGCGGCGGGCCACGCGCTCGCCATCATCCTCTATCGCCGCCATCGCCGCGTCAGCCTGACCCCCAGTCAAAAGGCGCTGGCCATGCTGTTGCCCCCGGCGTCGGCGGCCATCGCGGCCTTGCTGGTCACGGGAACCGCCGACACCATGGGCGTCACCCTCTACGCCGCCATCGTCGGCCTGATGGCAGCGGCGGCGTGGGTCAGCCGCTTCACCCGCTATCTGACCGGGCTGGGCGCGGTGCTGTTCGTCGTGTCCGACCTCATCATCTTTGCCCGGCTCGGCGGGCGCATGGACCCGCAGCTTGCCAGCCTGCTTATCTGGCCGCTCTATTTCGCAGGGCAAGCCATGATCGCGCGCGGCGTGGTGCGCGGGCTGGCGGAGTAACAGATATTGTCACTGGAACAGGGCCAAGCGGCATATTAGCCTGTCCGGGCACCAAGGGGAGGGAGGCGGCAATGCGGCAAGGGGGAGTGAAGGGAGGATTGACCGCATGGGCCATGGCGGCATGCGCGCCGGTCGTTTTGGCCCAGAGCGCGGGCAGTGGCACAGGGGCCGGTCCAGCTGGGCCTGCATCGGTTGCCACACCGCAGGGCACAGTGGCGCTTTGGCGCCTTGAGCCGCCCGCCGCTGAGCCCGGGGTGATTTGGCTGGATCGCAAGTCTCTTCGCAAAACCGGCAATCAGGCCGAATTCTGGATGTTTTCGGTATCGCCACAGGACCAGCTGGTAAATGGCAAGCCGGTCGCGGCGCGGTGGACCAAATTTCTGGCCGATTGCCCCAAGGCGACGGCGGCGATGCTGGCTTCAGCAGCCGTGGACAAGCAAGGCACCATCGTGTCGGCGCACCAGTTCCCAGAACAGGCGCGGACCATGTTGCTTGCGGCACCACCCGGTTCAGGGCGATCGCTGGCCTTGGCCCGGGCCTGCGCTGACGACAGCCAACGGCCTGCCCCGACACCGCTGGCTGCCAGTGCTGGCGCGGCCATTCAATGGTCGCGCGATCCCGCAGCCTGGCAAGCAGCGCGCCAGTCGGCGTCGGAACCGGCGGCACCGACGACCGCAGACCGTATCGAATGCGGTCATGCCTATGACACGCTGGCGGGCGCATTGGGCCAGATCAAATTGGTGCCAAGCGTCTATGGCATCGACCGGGCCAGTTTACCGGCATTGGCCATTGTCGAGGCAGCGATGCGTGAGCGCGCCACCATGACCCTGCGCTCCGTGGACGGCGTCGTGCGGGCGGCGGCAGTGGGCGAACGGATAAAGCCATGGAGCCGAGCCGAAAATGGTGCGCCAAAAGCGCAGGCGCTGCTCGCCTTGAACAGGGCCACCTTGGCCTGTGATCGGCAGTTGCGGCTTTCGCCCGTCAAACTGCCCTGACCTTATGTCATCACACTCTAATTGGACCGCTTCGCTTGCCAGGCGGCCAGTTGGACGGGGACCAGGTCGACCATATCCTGCAACACCAGATTGATGTCGACCAGGTGCAGGCCCCAATTTTGCGCAACGACCGGGCCAAAGCGGACGTCGCCGCCCGCGTCGTCGATGCGGCTATCGGCGGGGTCGCTGTCGATGCGCACGGACAGGACATTGGCCCCGCCGATGCTGGCACAGCCGCCGGAATAGAGGCCGGGCAGCGCCACGGTGGGCGAAGGGATGGGCTTGCCATCGCGGGTCCAGCGCGGCTGGGTGACGCTATTGCTGCCGATGCCACTGGTTGACGCGGGAAAGCGCGCGCCGAGCGGCGCGGTGCCGCCGCCCAGCGCCGCCGGGTTGGCGCACACCACCGCCATGTCGGCCGTGGGCGCGCGGCCATAGCGGGTGTCGGGCCCGGGCGGGCTGCTGGCGCGGAAACTGGCCCAGGCAATGACACAGCCCGTCTGGCCCGCCGCGCGGCATATGGGCGTGGATTGGAAGTCGCCACCGATATCCTTGCCCGCCGGGACCAGGATGTTGGTGCCGGCCAGCATGGCAGAGAGCATCTGGCCTGCGGCGGGCTTGCCCTCAATCTCTTCCACAATCAGGCGTTTGAGCAGGAAAGAACCTTGCGAATGGCCGATCAGGACAAAGGGCCGCCCGCCATTGTCGCGCGCCATATAGCTGCGCCAGGCATCGCGCACATCGGTGTAGCGCAGTTCAAGATCGACGGGGATCGGCTTGCCCGCCAGATTGGCGGCCAGCCAGCTGAGCGTCGATTGACGATAGAGCGGCGCAAAGGTGCGACACTGCGTCCCAAAGCGCGCAAACTGCGCCTCGACCACGCGGCGTTCCTCGTCATTGGCGATCATGTCGCTGTTCCCGCCCGGGTCATTGGACAGGGTGGGATAGACATAGAAACAATCCGCGCCCGGGTTCGCGGCGCGCGCCGCCGGGCGCACGGTCAGGCTCCCGTCGGGCGCTATGTCGGTCACGTCCAGGCTGGGGGTGCTGCACGCATCGCGGCGGTCCGGGCGGCACAGCCAATTCTGGCCGAGCGCATAATCATTGGGCGGCGCGGGCGGCAGGGTGGCTGGTGGAGCGGCCTGCGCTGTAGCCAAGGCAGCAAGGATGAAAGTTGCAGTCATGACGTCAAGCTCCTCCACATAGGTCCGGCCAAGCAGGCAATAATCGGGGACAGTCCCCAATTAATTCTGTTCATGTTCGCGCGCCCGGTTAATCGGGGACTGTCCCCGATTATTGCGATGCCGACTCCTTTTGCCAGTCGCGTTCCACCGTTCCCACCACTGCCGTCATCGGCAGCGGCGCATAGAGATGCGGGAACAGCGCGCCGCCGCGCGATGCCTCCCATTTCAGTGCGTCGCCAAAGCCGGTCAGGTCAATTTCCGCAATCACCAGCCCGCTTTGCCCGGCGAAATGCCGGGCCAGCGTTTCGTCGAGCTGCGCGGCGGTCGACATGTGGATATAGCCATCGGCCAGATCCACGGGCGCGCCCGCGAAGCTGCCCGCTGCCTGCATCGCCGCCCATTGATCAGCGGTCAGCACCTTATAGGCGCGCTGGCTCATTCGTCGGTGGAGCTTTCGGGGGCGGCTGCTTCGGGCGCAGCGCCGTCATCCTCCGCCTCCTCGCTCTCCTCGATCAGCGCCGCCGACACCACATGCTCGTTCGCCGCGACGTCGAACAGGCGCACCCCGGCGCTGCCGCGCCCAATGACGCGCAGGCTGGCCAGGCTCATGCGGATGAGCTTCGCCTGATCGGTGACGAGCATCAGCTGATCCTCCTTCACCGCCGGGAAGCTGGCGACAACGGGGCCGTTGCGGGCGATATTGTCGATGTTGGTGATCCCCTGACCGCCGCGACCCGTGCGCCGATATTCATAGGCCGACGACAATTTGCCATAGCCGTTCGCACAGATGGTCAGGATGAACTGTTCGCGCGCCGCCATGTCGGCCATGCGCTCAGCGGGCAGGGTGGGGTCATTGTCATTGTCCTTCCACGGCGCAGCGCGCAAATAGGCCTCACGCTCCTCCGCCGTTGCGCCCGAGCGGTGGAGGATGGACAGCGAAATGACCTCGTCCCCGTCCTTCAACGCCATGCCGCGCACGCCAGTGGAATTGCGGCTCTGAAATTCGCGGATGTCGGTGCCCATGAAGCGGATGGCCTTGCCCTGGCGGCTGGCGAGCAGCACGTCATCGGCTTCGGTCAGCAGCGCGACCCCGATCAACCGGTCGTCGGCATCATCGCCCTCAAACTTCATCGCAATCTTGCCGTTTGACGGCACATTGGTGAAGGCGTCCATGCTGTTGCGGCGCACGCTGCCCTTGGCGGTCGCGAACATGACGTGCAGCTTGGCCCACTCCGCCTCATCCTCGGGCAGCGGCAGGACGGTGGAAATGCTCTCATCCTTTGCCAGCGGCAGCAGATTGACCATTGGCCGCCCGCGCGTGGCCGGGCCGCCTTCGGGCAGGCGCCACACCTTCATGCGATAGACTTTGCCGGCGGTCGAAAAGAAGAGGACGGGCGTGTGGGTGGAGGTGACGAACAATTCGGTCACCACATCCTCATCCTTGGTCGCCATGCCTGCGCGGCCCTTGCCGCCGCGCCGCTGCGCGCGAAAGGTGTCGAGCGGCGTGCGCTTGATATAGCCGTCGAGCGTGACGGTCACCACCATCTCTTCGCGCTCGATCAGGTCCTCGTCCTCAATGCCGTCGGCGGCGGGAGCGATGCGGGTGCGGCGCGGGGTGGCAAATTCGGCGCGCACCGCCGCCAGCTCGTCCACCATCACCGCCGTCAGCTTGGCATGATCGGCCAAGATGCTCAGCAGTTCTTCAATCTCGCCTGCCAAGGCTTTCAATTCATTGCCGATTTCATCGCGGCCCAGCGCCGTCAAGCGGTGCAGGCGCAAATCGAGGATGGCGCGCACCTGCGTTTCGGACAGGCGATAGGTGTCGCCCGCCTCAAACTCGCCCTCAATCGCCTCGACCAGGCGGATATAGGGCGCGATTTCGCCCACCGGCCATTCGCGCGTCAACAATGCCTCGCGCGCCAGCGCCGGGCTCGATGCGCCGCGGATGATCCGCACCACTTCATCCAGATTGCTGACCGCGACGACCAGGCCGAGCAGGATGTGCGCCCGGTCGCGCGCCTTGGCCAATTCAAATTTGCAGCGCCGGGTAATCACCTCTTCGCGGAAGGTGATGAAGGCCGCCAATATGTCGCGCAGCCCCATCATTTCCGGGCGGCCGCCGCGAATGGCGAGCATGTTGGCGGGGAAGCTCTGCTGCGCCGGCGTGTTGCGCCACAATTGGTTGAGCACCACGTCGGGCGTCGCATCGCGTTTCAGGTCGATGACGATGCGCACGCCTTCGCGGTTCGATTCGTCGCGGATGTCGGACACACCCTCGATCCGCTTGTCGCGCGCGGCCTCCGCAATCTTCTCGACCAGCGCATTTTTGCCCTGTTGAAAGGGGATGGAGGTGAGCACGATGGACCGGCGGTCGCCGCGCCCTTCCTCCACCTCATGCGTCGCGCGCATCATGATGGAGCCGCGCCCGGTGGCATAGGCATTGCGCGCGCCGCCCTGGCCCAGGATCATCGCGCCGGTCGGGAAATCGGGGCCGGGGATGATCGCCATCAACTCTTCCAGCGTCACCGCCGGATTGGCAATCAGCGCCAGCGTCGCGTCAATCACCTCGCCCAGATTGTGGGGCGGGATGTTGGTCGCCATGCCCACGGCAATGCCGCCCGCGCCATTGACCAGCAAATTGGGAAAGCGCGCGGGGAGCACCGTCGGCTCGTCGCGGCTCGCGTCATAATTGGGCTGAAAATCGACCGTATCCTTGTCGAGGTCGTTCAGCAGGACCATCGCCGTCTTGGCCAGCCGCGCCTCGGTATAGCGCATCGATGCTGGCGGATCGGGGTCCATCGACCCGAAATTGCCCTGACCATCGATGAGCGGCACGCGCAGCGACCAATCCTGCGTCATGCGCGCAAGCGCGTCATAAATGGCGCTGTCGCCGTGCGGGTGATAATTGCCCATCACGTCGCCAACGATCTTCGCCGACTTTTTATAGGGTTTGCCGGGGACGAAACCGCCCTCCTGCGCCGCGAACAGGATGCGGCGGTGCACGGGTTTCAGCCCGTCGCGCACATCGGGCAGCGCGCGCGAGACGATGACACTCATGGCATAGTCGAGGTAGCTCGACTTCATTTCATCGACGATATTGACGGGCGCGACCCCCTCGGGCGATTGCGGCGGCACAGATGGGTCTTCGGTCAAAGCCGGGGCTTTCCAGTTCGGTTGGGATAATGGCAGCGGGCCTAGCGCAAAGCTGTCACAATTGCCAGCCTGACGCCCCTAGAAAATAGTGTAATGACGCGGCCCAAGTCCCTGAACATGGCCATTTGCGCGAGAAAAATCACGCAAAGCGACACGCGTGCGGCAAAGCGGGCCAGCGCCGCCAGCCGCTGGCGTGACGCGGGCCCGGCACCGTCCCCCTTGCCAAAGCGGTGCGCCATGCGCAGACAGGCGGCATGACGTCCCCTGCCGACCGGATTTAGCCCGTGGCGCTGGTTGCCCTGATCGCCGCGAGCGAACCGCTCGACGATGGGTCGATGCTGCGCGCGCTGGCCCCCATTGCGGGCGAAACCATTATCGAACGTCAGGCCGCCTGGGCACTGGATGCGGGCGCGGCGACGCTGTTCGTCGTGGTCAGCGCGGTGCCGGGCGAATTGCTCCAGGCGCTCGACCGGGTGCGGCGGCGCGGCGCGCGGGTGCAGGTGGTGCGCGATGCCGCCGACCTGCAATCCGCGCTCCAGCCCACCGACCGCGTCCTGCTGGTCGCCGACGGGCTGGTGGCCCCGGCCAGCCATTACAAGGCGCTGGCCAGCGGCACCTTGCCCGCGCTGCTCGTCACCGCCGACACGCCGCTGACCCAGGCGCTGGAGCGCGTGGACGCCGCGCACCGCTGGGCCGGGCTGGCGGTCATCCCGGCGAGCAGCGTCGCCGAACTGGCCGCGCTTCCCGGCGAATGGGACATGGTGCTGACCTTGCTGCGCTTTGCGGTGCAGGCGGGGGCCAGCCGCCTGATCTGCGAACCCGCGCTGTTCGGGCAGGGGGAGATTTCGGTGGTGGCCGACACCGCCACCGCGACACAGGTGGAGCGCGTCGGCATTCAGCAGGTGGAATATGGCGGCATGGGCATGGGCCGGTCGCTGGTTACCATGCCGATTGTTCGCTTGATCGGGCCGAAATTGGTGCGCTCGCCGCGCGTGATTGCCGCCTTGCCATGGCTTGCCGGGCTGTGCTGGCTGACGGCGCTCATCGCCATCGGCCTTGGCCAGTGGCTGGCGGCGGCGCTGGCCGGGGTGGCAGGGTCGCTGGCGATGTCGGGCCTGCGCTTTCTGGCGGCCTTTCGCCTGGAAAATCCGGCGCTGGAGCGGGTACGCACGGCGCTGCGCACCCTGTCGATCATCTTGCTCGCTTTGCTGCCCGTTGGCAGCGCATTGCCCGGCCTGTGGACCGCGCCCTTATCGGCGGGGTCGGTGCCGCTGGCGGCGGTGGCGCAGGGCCTGTGCCTCGCGGCGACCATCTTGCTGGCGCGCTGGCTCTTTGCCGAAATGGCGGCGGGGCGGCAATATCACTGGTTGCTGCCCGATGCGGATCAGGCCTGGTTGCTGCTGGCACCTGCCGCAGCGGCGGGTGCGCCGGGGCCGATGCTGGCCGCGCTGCCGCTCGTCACGCTGCTGCAAATCCTCCTGTGGCTGCGCCTGGCCAAGCGGCCCCAGCGCCCGGACCGATAAGGTTTAGGGGGCATTAACACCAAGCTGTTAGGGACGATGGTGCATGCACGATGACCCCGTTCCCGACTGGCTGACCAGTGCGCAGGCCGCATGGTCGGGCCATCACGCCGCCCTCGCGGCCTGCCTCGCGCGCCCGGGTGCGCCGCGGCTGACCGAGGAGCAGGAGGCGCTGGCGCTGGGCATGGCCCGCCGCCTGGTCCTGGCGCTGGCCGTCCCCATGCCGCTGTTGACCCCGCCCGATCAGCTGTGGGCGCGCTGGGAAAGCGATGGCATTCCGGCGGCGGGGGCGCTGGCCCCGGTGCTGCTGGCGCGGGTGGAGGAATATCGCTGGCGGCGGATGCTGCCCAGCCCGGTGGCTGATGTCGCTGCCCCCCTGTTTGCCGGGCTGCGCGCCGAGACGCTGCCCATCGCCAGTGTCGGGACGGACGCCGAAGTTGCCGCCATCCCGGCGGTGCCCGGCGATGATGCGGCAGAGGCGGCCTATCTGGCGCTGCGCATTGCCGATGGCGCGCGCCGCGACGCGCTAGGCATGCCGCTGCTGCCGCCAGCCGAATTGCGCCCCGCGCTGCGCCGCACACTGATGCTCGATCTGGCGGCGCAGGACCTGGCGCTGGCAGGCGATGGCGACGGGCGCGCGGCAGAGCTTGCCGCCGCCATTGACGCGCATTGCACCGGCGCACCGCCACCCTCGATCGACACGGCGGCACGGCGCTATCATGCCGTGATGGCCGAGCGCGGCCAGCTGGGCACAGCCGGGGGGGCAGCGATTGCGCGCGGCGATTGGCTGGCGCTGGTCGCCTTGCTGGCGGCGGCACAAGACAGCGGCTTTGCCGCCACGGCGGCAGCGCTGCTGGCGGCCAGCGACGATGCAATCGTGGCCGCGCTGGCCCGGCTGGAGATTGACGCAGGCGCGGCAGCCCCGTTGCTCGACGCGCTGGCAGAAGTGCCCGCGCGGCTGGGCGCGCAGGGGGGCAGGGGGCAATGATGGCGGCGGCTGCGGTTACCGGGCGCATCGACGCCGCTGGCCTGCTGATTGCGGCGGACCCCGCGCTGTTGCGGTTGCAGGAACGCGCCGGGGGACGGCTGGGCGGGCCGCTGGCGCTGCCGCAACTTGCGCGGCTGGCGGCGCTGGCGCTGCGCCTGCAACGCCCGATCAGCCGCACCTTGCACACCGCCGATGACCAGAGCGATATTTTCGCGGCGGTGGCGCTGACCCCCGATGCCGATGGCGTGGCGCTGCGGATCAGCGATTGGCGCACGGTGCCCGCCGCGCTGCAACCCTCGCTCGGCGACGCGCCGGGGCCAATGCTTGCCGATGATGTGCCGCCGACAGAGGGGTGGAGCTGGGAATGCGATGCCCAGCTGCGGCTGGTGCGGTTCAGCGCGCTGGGCGATGCACCATCGCCGCCCGCCTGGGCCGGGGCGTCCTTGTCCGAAGTCTTTGCGCTGGAACCCGATGCCGATGGCCGTTTCCCCGTGCTGACCGCGCTCGCCGAAAAGCGGAATTTTGCGGGGCAGCGGGTGCGCTTGCCGCGCGTGGCGGGGGCGGCGGACAGGGTGCATCTGCTCGCAGGCCAGCCGCTGCTGGATGCACAGGGCGGCTTTGCCGGCTTTCGCGGCTGGCTGACGCCGCAGCCGGGGTCGGCGGCGGGGGATGCCGCCGATGGTCCCGCCGACGCCGCCGACGATGCTGCACTGGAGCCGCGCATTGCCGATCCGGCCTTTGGATCGCTGCCGCTGTCCGATCCGCGCTTTGGCCGCCGGATCGACGGCGCGCTGCGCGGACCACTCAGCCGCATCGTCGCGTCAGCCGAGACGATTTCGGGCCAGTTTGAAGGGCCGATCCGCGCCGATTATGCGCGCTATGCCGCCGACATTGCCCATGCGGCGCGGCATTTGCTGGGCCTGATCGACGATCTGGCCGATTTGCAGAGCATCGAACGTCCCGGCTTTCACGCCGCGCGCGAGCCGGTCGACCTCGCCGATGTCGCGCGCCGCGCGGTCGGCCTGTTGATGATGAAGGCAGAGGAAAAGCAGATCCGCATCGACGGCCCGGCGCTGGGCGAACAGGCCCCGGCGATGGGCGAATTCCGCCGCGTGCTCCAGGTGCTGATCAACCTCATCGGCAACGCCATCCGCTATTCGCCCGAAGGATCAATGATCTGGATCCGCTGCGAAGCGCAGGACGGCACCGCGCGCATCACCGTTGCCGATCAGGGCCAGGGCCTGTCCGCCGACCAGCAAGCGGTGGTGTTCGAAAAATTTGAACGGCTGGGCCGCACCGACAGCGGCGGCTCTGGCCTTGGCCTCTATATCGCCCGCCGCCTGGCGCGCGCGATGGACGGCGACCTGACCGTCGACAGCGCCCCGGGGCAGGGCGCGCGCTTTACGCTGAGCCTGCCGACGAGTTAGGATCGTCATTGCGAGCCGCAGGCGAAGCAATCCAGCGAGGCACAAACCGCTCTGGATTACGTCGCTCTGCTCGCAATGACGATACACGGATGCGGGCGACATAAACCACGGAATGAATCGGCACGGCGAGCGGGATGAGCCTGCGTAGCTGCGCTCCGGCGCAGGCCGGAGCCCTGGCAGCCATACCAGCGCTATCGGCCACAGCTCCGGCCTGCGCCGGGGCGCAGCTGTTGCTCAGACTGACCGCAGCGCGCTTTAACGCTGGCTCACCGGCACATAATCGCGCTGCGTCGGGCCGGTGTACAGCTGGCGCGGGCGGCCGATTTTCTGTTCGGGGTCCGAAATCATTTCATTCCACTGCGCGACCCAGCCCACGGTGCGGGCAAGCGCGAACAGCGCGGTGAACATGGTGGTTGGGAAACCAATGGCCGACAGGATGACGCCCGAATAGAAATCGACGTTGGGAAACAGCTTCTTTTCGACAAAATAGCTGTCGTTCAGCGCCATTTCTTCCAGTTGCAGCGCGACGTCAAACACCGGGTCGCTGACATTCAGCGCCGCGAACACCTCGCGCACCGTTTTCTGCATCACTGTCGCGCGCGGGTCGTAATTTTTATACACGCGGTGGCCAAAGCCCATCAGGCGGAAGGGATCATCCTTGTCCTTGGCCCGGGCGATATATTCGGGAATCCGCTCGGGCCGCCCGATTTCGCGCAGCATGTTGAGCGCGGCTTCGTTCGCGCCGCCATGCGCAGGGCCCCACAGGCAAGCGATGCCCGCCGCGATGCACGCAAAGGGATTGGCCCCCGATGACCCCGCCAGCCGGACGGTCGACGTCGACGCATTTTGTTCATGGTCGGCGTGCAGGATGAAAATCCGGTCCATCGCGCGCTCGACTGCCGGATGCACTTCATAGTCCTCCGCCGGCACGCCAAAGGTCATGCGCAGGAAATTGGCGGTGTAGGACAGTTTGTTGTCGGGATAGATGAACGGTTGGCCGATCGAATATTTATAGGCCATCGCCGCAATCGTCGGCATTTTCGCAATCAGCCGGTGGCTGGCCACCATGCGCTGGTGCGGGTCGCTGATTTCGGTCGAATCGTGGTAAAAGGCCGACAGCGCCCCCACGACACCGCACATGATCGCCATCGGGTGGGCATCGCGCCGGAACCCGCGGTAAAAGGTCGCCAGCTGCTCGTGCAGCATGGTGTGCCGGGTGATGGTATAGGTGAATTTGCTCAGCTCCTCGCCCGACGGCAATTCACCGTTGAGCAGCAAATAGCACACCTCCATGAAGCTGGACTGTTCGGCGAGCTGGCCAATGGGATAGCCGCGGTGGAGCAGCACCCCTTCATCGCCGTCGATATAGGTCAGCGCCGATTGGCAGCTGGCGGTCGAAGTAAAGCCGGGATCATAAGTGAAGGCCCCGGTCTGCGCATAGAATTTGCGGATATCGACGACGTCCGGACCCACCGACCCCGCATGAACGGGCATGGCGATCGTCTTGTCGCCCAAGGTGATGGTGGCATTGGTCTGGCTCATAATCGTCCCCTGTCGCGGCTGCCGCGAATCTGAATGTTGCGCTGCCCTGCCGCTTTTTATTGCACTGCGTCAAGCCGTGCGAGGCTCTCTTCGCGCCCCAGCAGCATCAACACATCGAAAATGCCCGGCGAAACCGCCTGACCGGTCAGCGCCGCGCGCAGCGGCTGGGCCAATTTGCCCAGACCCACGCCGGCGGCCTCGGCCTCGGCGCGCACCGCCGCCTCGACCGCCTCGGCCGACCAGTCGCCCAGCGCGCGCAGCCGCGTGGTGGCGGCGGCGAGCAGGCCCGGCGGCGCATCGGCGATCAGCTGGGCCGCCTTTTCGTCCATCGCCAGTGGGCGCGCGGCGAACAGAAAGCGCGCGCCATCGACCACCTCGTGCATCGTTTTCGCCCGCACCTTGATGACCGCCATCGCGCGTGTGAGCAGCGCCATGGCGTCATCGGTCAGCGCTGCTGCGCCCGGCGCTGTCAATTTGGGCGCGACCAGCGCCGCAAGCCGCGCGTCATCGGCTTCGCGCAGATAATGACCGTTCAGATTTTCGAGCTTCTTGAAGTCAAAGCGCGACGGGCTGCGCCCCACACCCGCCAGGTCAAACCAGGCGATGGCCTGTTCGCGGCTGATGATTTCGGCATCGCCATGGCCCCAGCCCAGCCGGAGCAGATAATTGTTCACCGCTTCGGGCAGAAGGCCGAGCTCGTCGCGATAGGCGTCGACGCCCAGCGCGCCGTGGCGTTTCGACAGTTTCGCGCCATCGGCCCCGTGGATGAGCGGGACATGGGCATAGACGGGCTCGTCCCAGCCGCCCTCGCTGGCGTCCAGCGCGCGGATCAGCGCCAGCTGGCGAAAGGCATTGTTCAGATGGTCGTCGCCGCGAATGACATGGGTCACGCCCATGTCATGATCGTCGACGACGACGCTGAGCATATAGGTGGGCGTGCCGTCGGAGCGGAGCAGGATGAAATCATCCAGTTCGGCATTGTTCACGGTCACATCGCCCTGCACGCGGTCGGATATGGTGACCGCGCCATCCTGCGGCGCTTTCAGCCGGATGACGGGTGCGCCGTCGCCGCGTCCTGTCCGGTCCCGCCCCATCCCGTCACGCCAGGGACTGCGCACGCGAAAGGGCAGGCGCTTTTCCTGGGCCTCGGCGCGCATCGCCGCCAGCTCGTCCGGCGTCAGCCAGCATTCATAGGCATGGCCAGCGGCGAGCAACAGCCGTGCTGCCTCTGCATGGCGTTCGGCGCGCGCAAATTGATAGACGATATCGTCATCCCAATCGAGGTTCAGCCAGCGCATGCCATCCAAAATGGCGTCAATCGCCGCGTCGGTGGACCGCGCCCGGTCCGTATCCTCGATTCGCAACAGAAATTTCCCGCCATGATGGCGCGCGAACAGCCAGTTGAACAGCGCGGTGCGCGCGCCGCCAATGTGCAAATAGCCGGTCGGCGAGGGCGCAAAGCGGGTAACGACGGCGCGGCCGCCAGCGTCGGCGCTGGCGGTATCGGGGGCGCGGGTTTTGGTTGTCACAAGCGGATTCTTTGCCCAATTTCGGTGGAGGCCCGAAAGCCGGGCGTTGGCGGAGCCCCTAGCATGGCCAGTGTGCCGCTTCAAACATCCAAATGGGCGTGGCCGCGAGCGGCGCGCGCCTGGCTGGATGCACGGCTGGAGGCGGAGCGCGACCAGGTCGGGCTGTGGTTGCCCGTGGCGATGGGCGGGGGGATCAGCCTGTGGTTCCTGTTGCCGGGACCGATGCTGTGGGCGGGCAGCCTGGCCCTCTTGCTCGCTGCGGCGCTCGCCCTCTGGCTGGGTAGCGGGGATGCCCGCGGTGGGCGGGCCGTGGCGGGCGGCTTGCTGGCCGCTGCTGCGGGCATGGCGCTGGTGTGGGGGCACAGCCAGCTGGCCGCCGCGCCAGTCGTCGCGCGCCCCGTGACGACCAGCCTGTCGGGCATCATCGTCCGCACCGAACCCATGCCCGCGCGCCAGGCAACGCGGCTGACCATCGCGCCCATGGGCCGCAGCGACCTGCCGCCGCGTCTGCGCCTGACGCTGGCCGACCGCGACCACCCCGGCGCGCGGCTGGTGCCGGGGCAGGGGATTGGCCTGCGCGCGCGGTTGATGCCGCCGCCGGGGCCGTCGCTGCCCGGCGGCTATGACTTTGCACAGCGCGCCTGGTTCGACCGCATCGGCGCGGTCGGCACGGTGATCGGCCGACCGGTGCTGGGCGCAAGCGACGCGGGCGAGCCGCTGCGGGCCAGCCTGTCGCGCCACATTTTGGCGCAGCTGCCGGGCAGCGCGGGCGGCATTGTCGCGGCGCTGGCCAGCGGCGATCGCGGGGCCATCGCCGAAGCCGATGAAGACGCAATGCGGCGCAGCGGCCTTGCCCATCTGCTGTCGATCAGCGGGCTGCACGTCACCGCGCTGGTGGGCGGGGTCATCCTGCTGTTGATGCGCCTGCTCGCGCTCCACCAGCGGCTGGCCCGGCGCGGGGCGGTGCCGCTGCTTGCCGCGGCGGGCGGCGCGCTGGCGGGGGTCGGCTATACACTGCTCACCGGGGCAGAGGTGCCGACGGTGCGATCGTGCATCGCTGCGCTGCTCGTGCTGGGCGCATTGGCGCTGGGGCGCGAGGCAGTGACGTTGCGGCTGGTCGCGGCGGGGGCCATGCTGGTGCTCATCCTGTGGCCCGAGGCCATTGTCGGCCCCAGTTTTCAACTGAGTTTTGCCGCCGTGACCGCCATCGTCGCGCTGCACAGCCATCCGCGCGCGCAGGGCTGGTTCGCGCGCCGCGATGAAGGCTGGCTGGCGGGCAGCGGACGGTTTCTGCTCGCACTGATCGCCACTGGTCTGGTGATCGAGGCGGTGCTTGCACCGATTGCGCTGTTCCATTTTCACAAGGCGGGGGTTTATGGCGCGCTCGCCAATGTCATCGCCATTCCGCTGACCACTTTTGTCATCATGCCCGCGGCGGCGCTGGCGTTGGCGCTCGACGCCGCCGGGCTGGGGGCACCGGCCTGGTGGGTCACGGGGCAGGCGGTGGAGGCGCTGATTGCCCTGGCCCATGGCGTGGCGACGGCGCCGGGTGCGGTCGTTGTGCTGCCCCGGCCAGCGGCGGGCGGCTTTGCGCTGGCGATTTTGGGCCTGCTGTGGGTCCTCATCTGGTCAACCGGCTGGCGCTGGTGGGGGCTGGTTCCGCTGGCGCTGGGCAGCCTGTGGATGGCGAGCGCGCCCGTGCCCGACCTGCTGGTCACGGGCGATGGCCGCCATGTCGCGGTGCGGCTGGACGATGGCCGCTTTGCCACGCTGCGCCCGCTGGGCGAGGGTTTTGCCCGCGACCAGCTGGCCGAGGCAGCGGGGCTGGATCTGGGCATGGCGGCGCATGGCCCCGGTGGCGGCACTCCGGAAGGCCCGGGGGACCGCCATCCAGCGGACGGAAACGGCACCCATGCCGCCCCGCCGGGCGCGGCCATGACGGCGCTGCCCGATGTGCCAGGGGTGCAGTGCAACGCCGACATGTGCCGCTGGACCATGGCGCGCGGCGGACGCCGCTGGCAAATATTGGCCGCGCGCAGCCGTTATCAGGTGGATGCCGCCGAACTGATCGCGGCCTGCGCAGCGGCGGATATTGTCATTGCCGACCGCTGGTTACCGCCCGGCTGCGCCGCCCGCTGGCTGACGCTGGACCGCGACGCGCTGGACCAGCATGGCGGCGCGGCCCTGTTCCTTGCCAGCCGCCGGATCGACACCGCCATCGACCCCGCCGACCGCCACCCGTGGCGACGCCCGGATATGGTCAGTGGTAACGACGAAGCAGACCCGAAAGCTTCCCCTGAATCATGACCCGGCTCGCGGCATAATGCTGCGGTTCATAGGCGCTGTTGGCCGGGTCCAGCCGGATCATCGCCCCGTCGCGCCGGAAATATTTGAGCGTTGCATCCTGGCCATCGACCAACGCCACCACAATATCGCCCTCGCGCGCCGTGCTCGCCTTTTGGATCAGGGCATAATCGCCGTCGAGAATACCCGCCTCGACCATCGAATCGCCCGCAACCTCCAGCGCATAATGATCGCCCGGCCCAAGCAGCGCGGCGGGCACCGCGAGCTGGCTGGCGTCCTCAAACGCCTCAATCGGCACCCCCGCCGCGATCTTGCCGTGCAGCGGGATTTCCAGAATGTCATTGGCCGCAATCGGGGTGCGCGCCGGGCCCTTGCGCAGCGGCGTCACATTGTCGCGCCCCGCACCGCCCAGCACCGCATCGACGGCTCCGCCGCGCCCGCCATCGGGGGCGCGCAAGGCGTCGGGCAGGCGCGTCACCTCCAGCGCGCGGGCACGGTTGGGCAGGCGGTGCAGAAAGCCCCGCTCCTCCAGCGCACTGATCAGCCGGTGAATGCCCGATTTGGACTTGAGCCCCAGCGCCTCCTTCATCTCCTCGAAAGAGGGTGAGATGCCACCGGCATCCAGCCGCTGCTGAATGAAAATGAGCAATTCCTGTTGCTTGGCGGTCAGCATGAAGCATCCTTTCGCGGCCATGCGCTTGAACACAGAACGAACCAATACGGAACAAAAGGCGTTTTGTCAAGCCCCCTGATCTCTTTTTGTTCGAGCGCGCTGCGGGTCACAGCGCAAGGTAGCAAAGCTCCTCGCCAGCCGCGCGCGCCGGGGCGCCGCTGTCGCGGATCAGCAGCGCATTGGCGGCGGCGAGCGGGGTCAAGAGGCCGCTGTCCTGCATGGGCGCTGGCGCAATCAGCCCGTCGGCGACGGTGGCGCGCAAATAGTCGCGCCGGGCGCCGCCCGCCGCTAGTCCGGTGGCCAGCCGCGCCCGCTGCACCGGTGGAAAGGGTGCAGCGGCCCCCGCCAGATGGCGAACCAGCGGCAGCAGGAACAGCATCGCGGTCACAAAGGCCGACGCCGGATTGCCGGGCAGGCCGACCACCACCGCCTGGCCCAAGCGCGCCGCCATGACCGGCTTGCCTGGCCGCATCGCGACTCGCCAGAAATCGGGCGGCGCGCCCAGCGCCGTCAGGGTAGCATGGACATGGTCGTGTGCGCCCACCGACGCCCCGCCCAGCGTCACGACAATATCATGGCTGGCGGCGGCGGCGATGGCGGCGGTCGTGGCGGCGCGGTCATCGCCGATCCGCTGCGGCGGCGACACGGTGCCGGGCAGGGCCGCCAGCATCGCGGCCAGCATCACGCCATTGCTGTCGGGAATTTGCGCGGGCCCCAGCGGCGCGCCCGGCGGCACCAGCTCGTCGCCCGTCGCCAGCAGCGCGATGCGCGGCGCGCCGCCCACGGTCAGCGTGCCATGCCCCGCCATCGCCGCAAGCGCGATGCACGGCGCGCTGACCAGCGCGCCTGCCGCCGCCAGCGCGGTGCCAGCGGCAAAGTCGCTGGCCGCCGTCCGCATATGCTGGCCCTGGCTGGCCGGGCCATCGCCGTGCAGGATCAACATGCCGCCGCCCGCGCCGTCCGCACCATCCGTCCGCGCATCCTCCTGCACCAGCACCGTGTCGGCCCCGGGCGGCATCACGGCGCCGGTAAAGATGCGGATGGCCTCGCCGGGGCCCAGCGCAATCGCGGCTGGCTGGCCCGCAGCGACCGCCCCGGTGACGCGCCAGGGCCCGGGCAAGTCGGCAAAGCGAATGGCATAGCCGTCCATGGCCGACAGCGGTGCCGCGGGCTGGCTGCGCTGCGCGATCAGCGGGGAAGCCAGAAAGCGGCCATGCGCGTCCGCCAGCGGCAGGGTGACGGAGGCAAGCGGGGCGGCGAGCGCCAGCAGCCGCGCCTGCGCCGCCTCCACTGGCATCAGCGCGGTCATGCGCGCCGCCAATCGCCCGATTTGCCCCCGCGTTTTTCGAGTAGCTGAATATCGCTGATAACCATGGCCTTATCGAGCGATTTTGCCATGTCATAGAGGGTGAGCAGCGCGACCGACACGGCGGTCAGCGCCTCCATCTCCACCCCCGTCTGCCCGGTCAACTGCGCGGTGGCGGTGGCAGTGATGCCGCCATCGTTCATCGTGAAATCGACCGCAACCTTCGACAGCATCAGCGGATGGCACAGCGGGATCAGCTCGCTGGTGCGCTTCGCGGCCATAATCCCGGCGATGCGCGCGGTGGCCAGGACATCGCCCTTCTGAGCGCTGCCATCGCGGATCGCGGCGAGCGCGTCGCTGGTCATGCTGATGCGCCCGCTCGCCACCGCCACGCGCACGGTCGCGGCCTTGGCCGACACATCGACCATCGCGGCCTGCCCCGCGTCATTCAGGTGCGTGAGTTTGGTCACAACCCCCCTCTACCCGTTCGCCTCGAGCGAAGTCGAGAGGCACTTCGGCTCGGCGTCGCGCCCAAATGTGTCTCGACTTCGCTCGACACGAACGGAAAAGGCTCAAACCCCCGTCAACAACCGCCGCGTCGCTGCTTCGACATCGTCCTGGCGCATCAGGCTTTCGCCGACCAGAAAACTGCGCACCCCATGCGCGGCCATCGCCAGGCAATCGGCATGGGCCGTTATGCCGCTTTCGCACACCAGCAACACGTCGGCGGGCACCAGCGCGGCGAGCCGCTCGGTCGTTGCCAGGTCAACCGTAAACGTCTTCAAATTGCGGTTGTTGACGCCAATCAACCGCGATTTCAGATGTTTGAGCGCGCGCTCCAGCTCGGCTTCGTCATGCACTTCGACCAGCACATCCAGGCCGTGGGCAAAGGCCGCTGCCTCAATCTCCGCCATCGCGCCATCGTCCAGCGCGGCGACGATGATCAAAATGGCGTCGGCCCCCATCGCCCGCGCCTCGGCGCATTGCCAGGGGTCGACCATGAAATCCTTGCGCAAGACCGGCAGGTCACACGCGGCGCGCGCCGCGACCAGATAGTCCTCATGCCCCTGAAAATAGGGCGCATCGGTCAGCACCGACAGGCACGCCGCGCCGCCCGCCTGATAGGCGCGCGCGTGGGTGGCGGGATCAAAATCGGCGCGGATCAGGCCCTTTGACGGGCTCGCCTTTTTGACCTCGGCGATCAGGGCAAAGCCGCTTGCCGCGCGCGCCTGCAAGGCGGCGGCAAAGCCGCGCGGCGGAGTGGGCTCTGGCCAATGGTTCAGCCCGCGCGGTTGGCGCGCAGCCACCTCGACCCGCTTGGTCGCGCAGATTTCGGAGAGTTTGTCAGTCATGTTTGAACCGCGCTAGCGACAGGAATCAGTGATGTCGAGCCATAGGCGCAGCAGTTAGCCTTGAGGGTTTTCGGGCTCGGGCGCTTGGATCAAGGTCCACACAATCAACGACAAACCAGCAAAATATGTCAACCAGACCAGCCAACTGAGGCCGATGCCGTTTTCCAAGGTCAAGCTCATCACGCCCACTATGTCAGAAAGCGAGAAGATGACCGTGCCAGCGCCCAAGCTCCAGAGGGGATACCGACTTTGCAGTGCGACCGCAGCGCTGACCAGTGAAAAGGCTGGAAAAAGCGACATCAAGAGAGAAATTTCCGTGCCTTGCGTAGCAAAAAGCAGCCATGCCATTCCCACAACTGGCACGCTGGCGCTCAGTATCAGATAGGGTGGCGTCGCTTTGCGCGGGTCGCGAACTTTGGCGTAGGCTGTGATGGCAATCACATGGGCAACGACAAAAATCATGCCGGCAAGGACGACAAATCGTACCGCCAAAACAATGTCGGCAACCCAGATTACCGAAAGGGATATGGCCAAAAGGCGTCGGACCGGGGTGGTGGCCGCAACCCACGCTGCTGCCACCAGCAAGCCAGTGGCCGTTGCCTTCAACGCAATGACCAGCGGCTTTGGCCAATCAGCAAATTCGGGAAAGGCGATACCAGACCGCCCCATGGAGCCCAGCCAATATACCATGCCAACGACAATTGCGGCCGCGAGCAGACGTCTTTTCGTTGTCGATTGGCTTAAGTGCATAATATACCGCCCTATTTTAGCAGGGGCGCAAGCCGCTACCCGCTGAACGAGGCATGGGTGCCCCCGACAGGATCGAGGATGAACATGCGAACCGGTCCGTGTATCAAAACTTTACCCAGCAATTGAGCAGCGCGTTGGCCAGCCCCTTGTCGATCGCCTCGGCGGCCTCTTCGACGCTGCTCTGCCAGTCGCTGGCGTGGCCCGCGACCATGAGCGCGGCGGCGCTGTTGAGCAGCACGGCGTCGCGATAGGCGCGGTCCTGCGGCGTGTCCTGCGCGCTCAGCAACAGGCGGCGGAGCGCGGCGGCGTTATAGGCAGCGTCGCCGCCGCGCAGGGCTTCGGGCGCGTGGCGGGGCAAGCCGGCTGTTTCGGGGGTGATGCGCAAAATCCCTCGCAATCCCGTCCGCCCTGAGCTTGTCGAAGGGCTGTCCTTGTCTTCAGCCACCGGAGGAAGAAAGGGCGGTGCTTCGACAGGCTCAGCACAAACGGGGTTAGGAGAAAGCGGGACAGTAACAATCGAGCTCCCCCCCGCCACCGACAATTCATCGAGCGGTTCATCCCCCGCGACCACCATCGCGCTGTCGCTGCCCAGCATCGCCAAAGCCTCGGCATAGACGGGCAGCAGCGCAGGGTCAGCCACGCCCACCAGCTGCCGCGCGACGCCCGCCGGATTGCACAGCGGGCCCAGAAGGTTGAAGATCGTCCGCCGCCCCAGCGCGCGGCGGATGGGCATGATGGGGCCCAGCGCGGGATGATGCTTTTGCGCAAACAGGAAAGCGATGCCCAGGTCGGCCAGGCTCGCCTCTGCCGTTTCGGCCGCGCGGTCGAGGTTGAGGCCGAGCGCCTCCAGCGTGTCCGCTGCGCCCGCCTTGCTCGATGCCGCGCGGTTGCCATGTTTGGCAACGGGCACGTCGCACGCCGCGACGACCAGCGCGACCGCGGTGGAGACGTTCAGGCTGTGGCTGCAATCGCCGCCCGTGCCGCACACGTCGATGGCGCCAGCGGGCGCCGCAACGCGCACCATCCGCGCCCGCATCGCCCGCGCCGCCCCAGCAATTTCCGCCGCCGTCTCACCGCGATCAGCCAGCGTGATGAGCGTATCGCGAATCGCGGCCTCGCCCATCGCGCCATCGAGCATCTGGCCGAACAGCGCTTCGGATTGGGAGAGGGTCATGGTGCACTCCGGGGACTGTCCCCGAATGGGGACTGTCTCCTTGGTGCACTCCGGGGACTGTCCCCGAATGGGGACTGTCCCCTGGCAAAGGGGAGTGCGGTGGGGACAGTCCCCATGCGGGGACAGTCCCTTGCCAGGATAAGGTTCGACCTGATCACACCCGTTCCCCCACAGCCATCCCCGCGATGCGCATAAAGTTCGCCAGCATGTCATGGCCATATTCGGTCGCGATGCTTTCGGGGTGAAACTGCACCCCGTGAATGGGCAGGTCGCGGTGGCGAAAGCCCATGACCGCGCCATCATCGCTGGTCGCATTGACGATCAGGCAGGGCGGAATATCGACCACCTCCAGGCTGTGGTAGCGCGTCGCGGTGAAGGGGCTTGGGAGGCCTGCGAACAGCCCGCTGCCGTCATGCGCGACCGGCGATGTCTTGCCATGCATCAAATGGCCGCGCTGCACTGTGCCGCCAAAATGCTGGCCAATCGACTGGTGCCCCAGGCATACACCCAGCAGCGGCTTGCCCGTAGCGGCGCAGGCGGCCACCAGATCCAGGCTGATCCCCGCCTCATTGGGCGTGCACGGCCCGGGCGACAGCAGGAAAGCCGTCGCCCCCGACGCGAGCGCTTCCGCCGCCGTCAGCGCGTCATTGCGCTCGACGCGGACCTCCGCCCCCAACTCGACCAGATAATGGACGAGGTTGAAGGTGAAGCTGTCATAATTGTCGATGACCAAAATCATGGCGCGCTCACTGCCCATATCCCGCTTCACCCGCAAGCCGCACTGCCTCGCGGGCGGCGGCGAACAAGGCCCCGGCCTTGGCCTCGCATTCGCGCTGTTCATAGGCGGGGTCGCTGTCGGCGACGATGCCCGCGCCTGCCTGGACGTGCATGATGCCATCTTTCAGGATGGCGGTGCGCAGGACGATGCAGCTGTCCAAATTGCCGTCGGGGCTGAAATAGCCGACGCCGCCCGCATAGGGCCCGCGCGCGTCCGCCTCCAGCTCGGCGATGATTTCGCAGGCGCGGACCTTGGGTGCGCCCGATACGGTGCCCGCCGGAAAGCCCGCGAACAGCGCGTCGATAGCGTCCTTGCCCGGGGCAATCCGGCCCACGACATTGCTGACGATGTGCATGACATGGCTGTAAAATTCGACCGTATAGCTGTCGGTCACGGTCACGCTGCCGCCCACCGCCGCGCGGCCGACGTCGTTGCGGCCAAGGTCTAGCAGCATCAGATGTTCGGCGCGCTCCTTGGGATCGGCCAGCAGGCTGTCGCGATTGGCGATGTCCTCTGCCGCCGTGCGCCCGCGCGGGCGGGTTCCGGCGATGGGGCGGATGGTGATCTGGCCATCGCGCACCCGCACCAAAATCTCTGGTGACGACCCGATGAGCGAAAAGCCGGGCAGGTCGAGGAAATAGAGGAAGGGCGACGGATTGATCCGCCGCAACGCGCGGTAGAGGTCCAGCGGCGGCAGCGGGAAGGGCGTCGAGAAACGCTGCGACAGCACCACCTGAAAAATATCGCCAGCGACGATATAATCCTTCGCCGCCGCAACCATGGCGGCATAGCGCGCGCCATCGGTGTGCGCCGTCGCGGTCAGGCTGGCGGGGTCGGGCAGGGTCGCCATGCGCACGCTGGCAGGGACGGGGCCCGCGAGGCGTGCGGCAGTCGCCTCAATCCGCTCGGCGGCGGCGGTGACCAGCGCGTCGGGGTCCGCATCGCCATCGGGCCACACGGGGGCGACCAGAAACAGCGCGTCGGCCAGCCGGTCGAACACCAGCACCACCCCCGGCCGCACGAACAGCATGTCGGGCAGGCCCAATCCCGCGCCGCCCGCGCGCGGCAGTCGCTCGACCAGCCCGATGCTTTCATAAGCGAAAAAGCCGACCAGCACGGCCAGCGCCTTGGGCAGGTCCGCCGGCACGTCAAACCGGCATTCGGCCACCAGCGCCCGCAGCGCGGTCAGCGCCGGGGCCGGATCGGCGACAAAGGCATCGGGGCTGGTCCGCCAGCGGCGGTTTATGCGCGCCGCATCGCCGCGCACCTCGAACATCAGGTCAGGGTCCAGCCCAATCAGGCTGAAGCGGCCACGCGTCTCACCGCCCTCAACCGATTCCAGAATCCAGTCGCCCCGGCCCGGTTCGATGAGCTTGAGCGCAGCAGCGATGGGTGTATCGGTGTCGGCAATCTGGCGCTGCCACACCACCCCGGCGCGGCCCGCAGCCAGCGCGGCGCGCGCTTCGATTTGGCCTTGCAACATTGCGCCTATGCCACAGTTTATGTCCCCGCCCGCCCTGAGCTTGTCGAAGGGCCGCACGTTGCTTTGCGCGGTGCAAAGCAAGAACGGTGCGTCGACAAGCTCAGCACAGACGGGAAAGGGGGGCGGGCCTGCTGCATCATCCGGCGGGCGTCTGGCCAGACATTTCGCGCTTGAGCTGGTCAACTGCCGTCTGGTTGATTTCGACCGTCAACCGCTGCTTGGCATCGGCCAGCAGCTGGCCGATCAGCTCGTTGCCAAAGGCGGCAGCCAGCGGCTCGGCAACAGCAGCGACGCGCGCGTCCTCCACCGCCTTGGGATCGGGCTGTTGCAGCGCGCCCAAGGACAGCACCATCCAGCCGCGATTGCCAGGCAGCTCCAGTGTCTTGACGCTGTTCGCGGCCATGGAAAAGAGCAGCGCAACCTCGGGCGGGACGCGCTCGCCGCCGCGCGCCAGCTGGGCGCGGGTTCCGCCAATTTGCTGCACCGAACCGACGCCTGCGCCCGCCGCCGTTGCCGCTTCGGCCAGCTGCTTGCCGCCCTCGACCGCCTTCACGATGGCGCGGGCCTTGTCGCGCGCCGCGCGGTGGCCCTGCGCCAGCCGCCAGTCCGCGATCAGCCCGCTGCGGATTTCCGCCAGCGGCGGCGGGGCAGAGGCGATGATCGATTTGACCTCATAAACCGCAAAGGCCTCATTTTCGATCAGCGTCGCAATCTGCGCCTCGCCTTCGCCGCTGCCCTGAAACGCCTGGCCCACCAGCGGCGCGAGCAGCGCGGGCAGGGCAAAGCTCGCCTGTTCGGGGGCGCGGCCGCTGGGCAGCAGCGCGGGCGTTTCCACCAGCTTGAGTTTCCGGTCAGCGGCGATTTCCTCAACCGACGCGCCGCCGTTCACCGAATCCTGCACGGCGTTGAAGAAATTGACCATTGCCTCCTGCGCCTTGTCGGCGGCCAGCCGCTCGCGCAGCTCGGGGGTCGCCTGGGCCAGCGTCCGGGCCGGGTTCCGGTTCACCTCTTCCACCCGGTAAACGGCAAAGCCCAGCGGCGCTTCAACCGGGCCAATTACGGTGCCGCGCGCGGCAGTGAAGGCCTGTTTCGCCGTCTCGGCGCTGGTCTGCGCGGCAAAGGCGTCCTGCGCCATCACTTGCGTGAAGCTGGCCGACAGCCCCGCCGACTGCGCCGCATCGTTCAGCGACTGGCCGCCGCGCGCCTTCACCGCAATGGCGTTGGCGGCGTCGCGGGTCGGGGCAATGACTTGCAGGAAACGGCGCGTTTCGGTCGCGGCGAAGCGCGCGGCATTGTCCTTATAGGCCTTGGCAAGCTCCGCCTCGGTCACGGGCGGCACGGTGACCGCCGACCGGTCAAAGACGGCATAGCGCAGCACCCGGCGCTCTGGCAGGCTATAGCGTGCACGATTCTGGTTCAGATATGTCGCCAGCACCTTGTCGTCGGGGGTCGTCGTCGGCGCCAGCGCGCTGGCCGCCACAAAGGTCGCCGCCGCACGGCGCTCTTCCAGCAGCAGTGCGGCATAGGGGCGCGCCATGGCCGGCGAGACGACCGGCATGGTGCCGATCGGCCCCGCCACCTGCTCCAGCAGCAATTGCCGCTCGATATCCTCGCGCAGTTCGGCATCGGTCAGCCCCTGCTGCTGCAGAAAGGCTTCATAGACATTCTGGTCAAATTTGCCGGTCACGCCCGCAAACATCGGCAGGTCGGCAATGCGCCCGTCAATCTGGCGCTTGCTGACGCCAAAGCCCAGGTCGCGGGCATATTGCAGAAAGGCGCTGCCCTCGATCATGCCCTTGAGCGCATCGTCCAGCCCGCCCGATTCGATGAAGGCGGGCATGGTCAGCGTCGGTTGTTGCTGGCGCGCCTGATCATAGGCACGCTGCACCCGGTCGCGCAGTTCGCCGATGCCGATCGAACGGTCCCCCACCTTGGCTGCATCGCCGCCGCCGGGGCCGCCGAAGCTGGCGACATTGGTGACATCGCTAAGGGCAAAGGCCAGGCCGATAAGGCCCAGAAAGCCCAGCGCCAGCACTTTGCCAACGGTTGAGGTGAACATGCGGCGGATGGCAGTAATCATAGGGGGAACGCGGCCTTGACTAATGAGGTGCAGTGCCGTGCAGGGCACGGGTCGCGCGCTGCTTTAGGGGCTGGCGCGAGGGCCTTCAAGGCGCTTGTCGCGCCGGGGCGGTGCTGGCGTCGCGCTTGCCAGCTTTGCCTGCCCCAGCCTAAGGAGCGGGCCGAACCAGAGCCATGAGCCAAAGGGGGCAGCGATGCGGCGCAAATATATTGTCGGCAATTGGAAAATGAACGGCACGCGCGCCGACCTTCATGAGGCGGCGGCGATTGCGGCGGCGGCGGTGGCGCACCCCGGGGTCGATGTCGCGCTGTGCCCGCCCGCCACGCTGATTTCGGCCATGGCGGCGGCGGTGCCGGGGCTGGCCATCGGCGGACAGGATTGCCATGTCGCGATGAGCGGGGCCTATACCGGGTCGGTGTCGGCGGCCTTGCTTCACGATGCCGGCGCGCGGCTGACCATCGTCGGGCATAGCGAACGGCGCGAGGGGTTTCAGGAAAGCGACGCGCTGGTCCAGGCCAAGGCGGATGCCGCGCTGGCGGCGGGGCTGGACGTCATCTTGTGCGTGGGAGAACCGCGCACGGTGCGCGAAAATGACGACGCCATCCCCTATGTGCTGGCGCAAATCGCGGGCAGCCTACCGCGCGGGCATGATCCGGCGCGGTTGGCCATCGCCTATGAACCCATTTGGGCGATTGGCACGGGGCTGGTCCCGACCACCGCCGATGTGGCCGCGATGCACGGGGCCATTCGGGCGACGCTGGCGGCGCAGAGCGCGGCGCTCGCGGCGGCAACGCGGCTGCTCTACGGCGGATCGGTCAATGATGCCAATGCCGCCGAATTGCTGACCGCTGGGGATGTCGATGGCGCACTGGTGGGCGGGGCCAGCCTGACGGCCGCCAAATTCACACCCATCATTGCCGCTGCGGCGCGCGGGACCGGCGGGTAAAGTCAGGCGCGCGCCCTCGCGCCTTGAAGCGTGAGCGATTCGGCCCTATGTGCGCCGTCACATCACCGGCCATCGGCCTTGCGGGACCCTTTTCATGCTGTTCACATTCCTCCTCGTCATTCAGGCGCTGATCGCCGCTGCCATGATCGGCGTCATCCTGATGCAGCGGTCCGAAGGCGGCGGCCTGGGCGTGGGCGGCAGCCCCACCGGCCTGCTGTCGGCGCGCGGCGCGGGGGATTTTCTGACCCGGTCGACGACGATCCTGGCGACGCTGTTCGTCGGCATGTCCATCCTACTCGCCGCGCTTGCGGCCACGGGCGGCGGCGGCAATGCGACAAAGATTGACACCTCGCTGTCCAAGGGCGCGCAGCCTGTGGCCCCCGTCGGCCCCGCCGCGCCGGTGACCGGCGCTGCCCCCGCTGGCCCCGCTGCGGGCGGCGGGGTGCCGCTGTCCGATGACCCGCTGGCCGCAGGTGCCGCCGTGGGCACCGCCCCGGCGGAAAAGGCCCCGGCGGACAAGGGCATTCCGCTCGATCAATAAACGCTCTTGCCCTGGCCGCAGGGGGCAGACCCCGGCGCGGCGACGGCATTTTTTTCCGCGCAGGCGATTCGCCCGCTTGCGCCCGGCTTGGACTTGCGGTTAGGCCTTTTCTCCCATGGCGCGGTTCATTTTCATCACCGGCGGCGTGGTCTCATCGCTTGGCAAAGGCCTTATGGCAGCGTCGCTCGCGGCGCTTTTGCAGGCGCGTGGCTATCGGGTCCGCATTCGCAAATTCGACCCCTATCTGAACGTCGACCCCGGCACCATGTCGCCCTATCAGCATGGTGAGGTCTATGTGACCGACGACGGCGCCGAAACCGACCTGGATCTGGGCCATTATGAACGCTTCACCGGCGTGGCCGCGCGCCAGGCGGACAATGTCACATCGGGCCGCATTTACCGCGACATCATCATGAAGGAACGGCGCGGCGACTATCTGGGCGCAACGGTCCAGGTCGTCCCCCATGTCACCGACGCCATCAAGGCCTTTGCGGTGGCCGAAACCGATGATCTGGATTTCGTGCTGTGCGAAATTGGCGGGACGGTGGGCGACATTGAATCGCTGCCCTTCATCGAGGCGATCCGCCAGCTGCGCAACGAACTGGGCCGCGAAAACAGCGTGTCGGTGCACGTCACGCTCGTCCCCTATATCGCCGCGGCGGGCGAATTGAAGACCAAGCCGACGCAGCATAGCGTGCGCGAACTGGCCAGCCTGGGGGTGCAGCCCGACGTGCTGCTGTGCCGCTGCGAAAAGCCGCTGCCCGACAGCGAGCGGGCGAAAATCGCGCTGTTCTGCAACGTCCGCAAGGAAGCGGTTATCCCCGCGCTGGACGCCGACAGCATTTATGCCGTGCCCGTGCAATATCATGGCGAGGGGCTGGATGACGAGGTGCTGCGCGCCTTTGGCATCACCGATGCGCCGCCGCCCGATCTGTCGCGCTGGTTCGACATCATGGACCGCAAGCTGCATCCAGAGGGCGAAGTGACGATTGGCGTGGTCGGCAAATATGTCGGCCTGCCCGATGCCTATAAATCGCTTAACGAGGCGCTGGCGCACGGTGGGCTCGCCAACCGGGTGAAAGTGAACATCCAGTGGATTGACGCCGAGCTGTTCGAGGCCGCCGACAGCGACGTCGCCGCGCGGTTGGAGCCACTGCACGCCATCCTGGTTCCCGGCGCCTTTGGCGAGCGCGGGGCAGAGGGCAAGATTGCGGCGATCCGCTTTGCCCGCGAACGGCGTGTCCCCTATTTCGGCATTTGTTTCGGCATGCAGATGGCCTGTATCGAGGCGGCGCGGAACCAGGCGGGGATCGCTGGGGCCTCGTCGACCGAATTTGGCGAAACCGACCAGCCAATCGTCGGCATCATTCAGGAATGGATGAGCGCCGAGGGCCTGCAAAAGCGCAGCGCCGCCAGCGATCTGGGCGGCACGATGCGCCTGGGCGCTTATGACGCGGCGCTGGCGGGCAACAGCCATGTCGCGCAAATCTATGGCGGCGAGGCGATTTCCGAACGCCACCGCCACCGCTATGAGGTCAACACCGCCTATCGCGACCGGCTGGAGGCACAAGGATTGATGTTCAGCGGCATGTCGCCCGACGGCGAACTGCCCGAAATTGTCGAACGGCCGGACCATCCCTGGTTCATCGGCGTGCAATTTCACCCCGAACTCAAATCCCGGCCCTTTGAACCGCACCCGCTCTTCGCCAGCTTCATCGCCGCTGCGGTGCAGCAAAGCCGACTGGTCTAACGCGCGCGGCAGCCCATTGTGGGAATATCCAACAGGTCGTCGTCCTGAACTTGTTTCAGGACAACAGGCTGTCTCCGGTCCATCCACATGACTATGTTTGGCGATGATCCCCTTCGCCTTCTTCAGGCGGCCTCCGCTCCGCTGCACGCGACATGACGCAGGATGGATCGCAGACGTCGGCCAATAGGATCAATGCCAACCTTCGTCACCCCGGCCCCCGAGCCGGGGTCCAGCTTTTTCTGGGGCCAGCGAGAAGGAAGCTGGACCCCGGGTCGAGCCCGGGGTGACGGGTGGTTGGGGTATTTTGGGTTGGTGACTGAGACTCACGATAAGCCGCCAAGCATCCGGCCCCCGTTGCCAAGCAGGCGCTATTCGGGCCTCTCCTCTCGCACTTAGCGCCTTAGCGACTTCGCGTGAGCCCCCTTTCCCCTCTCTCCGTCACCCCGGCCTCCGAGCCGGGGTCCAGCTTTTCTGGCGCGCTCCGAGGAAGCTGGACCCCGGGTCGAGCCCGGGGTGACGACGGTGCAGAATCTCGGCAAACTGCCCACGCTGCGTAAACCGCGCACGCTGCGCGCATCGCCAAAAGGAAACGCCCGGACCCTGCTTGCGCTGGATCCGGGCGTCTGTGACGAACTTCGCCATCCCCCTTTGGCACCCGGCTTTCGCCCAGGCACTCCCTGAACCGGCCACGAATGATCCTGCGTTCAGAACCCTCGTGACTAACGTCATTGGCGCGCTTGTCATCATCGCCCATGGGATTGGCCGCATTTTGCCTGCTCCCCTGTGGCGAAAGCGCAACAATCGCGCCATTGCCAGCCGCAGCTTGCCCGCTTAAAGCGGCACCGCATGCTGCTCCGCCCCCACGAACGGATGATCTTCAAACGCTACCTTTTGCCGCATCGCGGTGAGGGGTTCATCTTTGTGGCCGCGGCGTTCAGCTTTACCGCGGTCATGCTGGGGGTTGCCGCGCTGGTTGTGGTGATGAGCGTGGTCAATGGCGTGCGCGCCGAATTGTTCGACAAAATTGTGGGTTTGAATGGCCATGCCGTGGTGCAGGGCTTTGGCGGGCGGCTGGATGATTGGCAGGATATTGTCCGCAAGGCGAAGGCAACGCCCGGTGTCGTGTCGGCCACCCCGCTGATTGAACAGCCGCTGCTGACGACCTTTAACGGGCGGGTGGAGGCGGTGCTGGTGCGCGGGATGCGCGTGGCGGATATCCGGACCAACCCGTCGCTGAAGGGCAAGGTGCAGCAGGGCAGCCTGGCCGCGCTGTCGCCCGAAAGCGGGCGCGTGGCCATCGGCGCGCAGCTGGCCCGCAATCTGGGCGCGTCGGTCGGATCGCGCATCACCATCATCAATCCGGCGGGCCGCGCCACCCCCTTTGGCACGGTGCCGCGCGAAATCAGCTATGATGTGGCGGCGGTGTTTGAGATCGGGGTTTATGATTTTGACAAGGCCTTTGTCATCATGCCGATGGAGGATGCGCAGATATTGATGCTGCTGGGCGATCAGGTCGGCATGGTTGAAATCAAGACCGATGATCCCGACCGCGTGGGCGAAATATTGGCGGGCTTTACCCAGGATATTGCGACGCAGGCGGTGGTCGCCGATTGGCGCAGCATGAACGCCAGCCTGTTCGAGGCACTGGCCATAGAACGCGTCGCGCTGTTCGTCATCCTGTCGATTATCGTCGTGGTGGCGGCGTTCAACATCATCTCGTCGCTCATCATGCTGGTGCAGGCCAAGACGCGCGACATCGCCATTTTGCGCACCATCGGCGCGACGCGCGAATCGGTGCTGCGCATTTTCATGAGCATCGGCGTGTCCATCGGCGTCGGCGGGATGATCGCCGGCATGGCGCTGGGCTTTTTGCTCCTGCTGTTCCGCCAGCAATTGGTCCGCGTCATCGAAATTGTAACGGGCCAGACGCTGTGGGACCCGTCGATCCGCTTCCTGACCGAACTGCCCGCCAATCCCGACCCCGTGGAGATTGCCGGCATTGCGGTGATGGCGGTGCTGTTCAGCTTTCTCGCCACCCTCTACCCTGCCTTCAAGGCGGCCAACACCGATCCGGTTCAGGTGCTGCGCTATGAATGACGCGCTGCTTCTCGACGGCGTCACGCGCAGCTTTGTGCAGGGCGAGGCGGAAATTGCGGTGCTGCGCGGCGTCCACGCGCATTTGCGGCGGGGCGAGATGGTGGCGCTGCTGGGCCCGTCGGGGTCGGGCAAATCAACGCTGCTCCAGGCGGTGGGTCTGCTGGAGGGCGGCTTTGGCGGGCGCATCGTCATCGACGGCGTCGATGTCGCCGGATTTGACCAGGGCGAGCGGACGCGGGTGCGCCGCGAAAAAATCGGCTTTGTCTATCAATTCCACCATTTGCTGCCCGATTTCGACGCGATGGAGAATGTCGTGCTGCCGCAGCTGGTGCTCGGGCGGGCACAGGCGGATGCAGCGGCGCGCGCGGTGGACCTGCTCACCCGGCTGGGCCTGGGTGAGCGGCTGCGGCACAAGCCCAGCCAATTGTCGGGCGGCGAGCAACAGCGGGTGGCGGTCGCCCGCGCGCTGGCCAACCAGCCGCTGCTGGTGCTGGCCGACGAACCCACGGGCAATCTGGACGAGCGCACCGCTGACATTGTCTTTGACCAATTTGTCGCGCTGGTCCGCGATTCCGGCTCGGCGGCGCTGGTCGCGACCCACAATGAACGGCTGGCGGCACGCATGGACCGCGTCTGGCGGCTGCACGATGGACGGATTGATCCGTCCTGATAGGATGAACGGATGGCCCGGCCCGCGCCGGGCAATGGTGAACGGAGAGTGCGCATGAGCCTGTATGATTTTGACGCCCCCATGCCCGGCGGCGCGCTTAAGCCGCTCGGCGATTATCAGGGCAAGGTGCTGCTGATCGTCAACACGGCGTCCAAATGCGGGTTCACCCCGCAATATAAGGAGCTGGAGGCACTTTACCGCGATTACAAGGATCGCGGCTTTGAGGTGCTGGCCTTTCCCTGCAACCAATTTGGCGCGCAGGAACCGGGCGATGCGGACGAGATTCAGAATTTCTGCTCGCTCACCTATGACGTCACCTTTCCGCTGACGGCCAAGGTGGACGTCAACGGCCCCGCCGCGCATCCGGTGTGGCAATATCTGAAGAAGGAACAGGGCGGCCTGCTGGGCAGCGGGATCAAATGGAATTTCACCAAATTCCTGGTCGACCGCAACGGCAAGGTCGTATCCCGCCACGCCCCGACAACCAACCCCCGCGATCTGCGCAAGGAGATAGAGGCGCTGCTGGGATGACAGCTTCGCCACATGCCGATACAATATGCGCTATGAATGAAATAATCTTTCAGCTGCGTACTGCTTTTTCTATGGGGTATATTTCTGGGAACTTAGGCCGGTCATAGGCGTTATATGAGGAGCGCGCGCTTATTGAGGAGCGCGCGCTTATTGAGGAGCGCGCGCTTATT
>CAZKOW010000018.1:0-38993 GCA_964554455.1 uncultured Sphingopyxis sp.
GACTTAAAATCTGTTATCCATTTGGGTGTGCGGGTTCGAGTCCCGCCGTCCGCACCAGGGACAAGGCGGGCTGGGGCGAAAGGAGCCGGGGCCGATGATGGGCAGCGCAAAGCGCGCAGGGTTCGCAGCGTTGCTCGCCCTGTCGCTGACCGGATGCGGCTGGTTTGCGGCGGATGACCCCATTCAGATTGCAGCGATCGGCCCGCTGCTTCCGGCACCCAATCCGATGAACGGGCAATTGTCGCCGCCCAATGCGTTGCTGCTCACCGCGTCAGCGCAGGGCCTGGTCAGCATCGACCCCGATGGCCAGACCGATGTGGGCCTTGCCGAACGCTGGACGGTGACCGCCGACGGGCGCAGCTATATCTTTCGCATCCGCGAGGCCGACTGGAGCGATGGCCGCCGGGTGACGGCGCAGGACATTGCCCGCCTGCTCACCCAATATCTGAGCCCCGGCAGCCGCCATCCGCTGAAGGCCAATTTCGGCGATGTGGAATCGGTGCGAGCGATGACCGACCAGGTGATTGAAATCCGCCTGAAGCGGCCCAATGCCCACCTCCTCGAACTGCTGGCCCATCCGGGCATGACGTTGCCCAATCGCGGGCGCGGCTGGGGCCCGCTGGAGGCGCGGCGCGGGCGGGGCAGCATCATGCTGGTCCCCCTGCCCGACCCGCTGGCCGAGGACCCCGAGGCCGCGCGCGAGGCGGTGGAGGAGCCATCGGGCTGGGTGGAGCTGCGCGGCCTGTCCGCCGCCACCGCCATTGCCCGCTATGGCGAGGGCGAGGTGGACGGGGTGTTCGGCGGGCGCATGGCCGATTTTCCCATCTATCTGGGCTCGCAAATACCCCGGTCGCGGCTGGTGGTTGATCCGGTGCCGGGCATATTCGGCCTGGGCGTGGTCAATGCGAGCGGCTTGCTGGCGACCGATTCGGGGCGCGATGCCGTGTCGATGGCCATCGACCGCGACCGGCTGATCGGTGCCTTTGGCCTTGACGAATGGGTGCCGCAAAATTCGCTGCGCCTGTCACAAAAGCTGCGCGCGCCGGACCGCGCCCCCTTGTTTCCGGCCTGGATCGACCAATCGATGGACGCGCGGCGCGACCGGGCCGCTGCCATCGTCGCGGCTTATCAGCGCACGGGCCGCACCGTGGCACCACTGCGCATTGCGCTGCCGCCCGGATCGGGCAGCCGCATTCTGTTTGCCTGGATTGCCGCCGATTTGCGTGCCATCGGACTGCGGGCGCAGCGCGTGGGGCCCAATGATGCGGCGGATTTGAAGCTGATAGACGAAGTGGCACCCGCCGATGATCCGCTGTGGGTGTTCCGGCGGCTGGGGTGCAGCAGCGGGATGAGTTGCAACCGCGAGGCCGAGGCGCTGATCCGCGCCGCCGAAAACAGTGACGATCCCGAACAGCGCGCCAACCGCATTGCCGAGGCAGAGACAATTATGGTGCGCTATGCCGCATGGATTCCGCTGGCCACGCCGCTGCGCTGGTCGGTGGTCTCCCCCCGGCTGAACGGGGTGCGCGCCAACAATCGCGGCGAACACCCATTGAACCGGCTGCGGTCGCCCCCCAATTAATGCGGGTGCGGGCCGCCTTGCCCGCGGACCAGGATGTTTGCTGCCATGCCGACCCAATCCCAGCCGCCCTTTGACCAGCTGTTTGCGGCGCTGCGCATCGAGGCCAACAACCCGCAGGCCGCCCGCAAGCGCATCGAGATGCTGGAGCTGTTGCTGGAACGCAGCATCCCGGTGCCGGGGTTCAAGACCCCCATCGGTCTGGACGCGATCATCGGGCTGGTCCCGGTGGTTGGCGATGCGATCAGCGCGGCGCTGGGTGCCTATATCATCTGGGAGGCGCGCAACATGGGCCTGCCCAAATGGAAAATCTGGCGCATGATCGGCAATCTGGGTGTCGATACGGCGATTGGCGCCATTCCCATTGCGGGCGACGCCTTTGACGTGCTCTTCCGGTCCAACAGCCGCAATCTGCGCATCCTGAAAAAGCATCTCGACCGGCATGTCCCGGCGTCGCAGGTGATTGAAGGAACCGTCATCCGGCCATAAGCTTGGCCGCATGCTGCCCCCTGCCCTCGCCCGCTTTGTGCCGCCGCAGACGCCCGCGCTGGTGGTGGACGTTGCGCGCCTCGACGCCAATATCGCGGTGATGCAGGCGGCGTGCGACGCCGCCAAGGTGCGGCTGCGCGCGCATGGCAAGATGCACAAATGCCCCGCAATTGCACAGCGCCAGATTGCGGCGGGCGCGGTCGGCCTATGCTGTCAGACGATTGGCGAGGCAGAGGCGTTCGCCCGCGCCGGTATCGGCGATTTGCTCATCACTGCGCCCTTGCCGCGCTGGGCCGTCGCGCGTCTGGTGGCGCTGGCCCGCGAAACGGGCGCGCAGCTGGCCGCCGTGGTGGACAGCGCCGCGCAAATCGCCCGGCTCGACGCGGCTGCCATGGCCGCTGGGGTGACGCTGGGCGCGCTGGTTGATGTCGATATCGACATGCACCGCGCCGGGGCAGTTCCCCGCGATGTGCCGATGCTGGCGGCGGCGCTGGCGGGTGCCCGGGCGCTGCGCTATGACGGCATTCAGGCCTATTTCGGCCATATCCAGCATATGAGCGAAGGGCGGGCGGCGGCCTTGGCGAAGGCGACGCAGACGCTGGCTGATTTGCGCCAGACGCTGACCGATGGCGGCTATCCGCCTGCGCAGATCAGCGGCGGCGGCACGGGCACTTATGCGCTCGATTTGAATGGCGGCATTTATACCGAGCTGCAATGCGGCTCCTATGCCTTGATGGACGCCGAATATCTCGATTGCGGCGGACCCGTTGGCGATTGGCCCTTTGCCCCCGCGCTGTTCCTCGCCGCCACCGTCGTGTCGGCGCAGCACGCCAGCCATGTCACCATCGACGCCGGACTGAAGGCGCTGAGCGCCGATGTGCCGCCGCGCATCGCTGCGGGCGGCGTGCAAGGCAGCCACTATCGCAGCATGGGCGACGAACATGGCGCAGTGGTCGGGCGCGGCGCCCGGATGGAGGGCGATCTGGTCTGGCTGCAACCCGGCCACTGCGATCCCACCATCAATCTGCACGACGCGCTGTGGGCAGTGCAGGACGATGGCGCGGTCGAGCGGTGGGCCATCAGCGCCCGGCGGGTCACGCCTGCGGGTTAGGGGGAGCGGCCAAGGCGCTGCCGCGCTTCATCCAACATGCGCGCCAAGTCAGCAGCGCCAGGCTCGCCCGCAAAGGCGATATCGGGAATGACGGGCTGCGGCTGCACATTGCCATTCGGGCGGACAAATTCGCGGGTTGCGATGAAGCCCGTGAAGCCGGTGTTCGGCAGCCGCGTGGACATCATATTGCCCGTCTGATTGGCGAACCCGCCGGTGGGCCTGCCAGCAAGCAGCGCCAGCCGATGATCCTGCATCGACGTGACGAACAGGATAGCGGCGGAATAGGTCAGTTCATCCATCAGCACGACGACCGGCCCGCGAAACCTTTGCGCCGGGGGAACCGGCTCAATCGCTTTGTCGCCCAGGTCGAATTCGCGCATCTCGCCGGGCTGACCGCGATAACCGAACAGGCCGCTATTGTCGGGGTTCAGCCGCTCGCGGGCGCGGGAGACCTGAACCACTGGCCGCGTCAGCAAATGGCGGATTATCGCTGCACCGGCATCGCTTTGACCACCGGTGTTGCCGCGAACATCAATCACCAACCCGGCGGCATTTCGCGCACGGATTGCGGCGAAACCTGCCTCAATGGCCTGTTCAAATGGCAATGGATCCTCATCGACGTCAAAGGTCGGCACTTTCAAAAAGGCGATATCGGGTCGCGGCCAGCGCAGTTGCGGCAAATCCTGCGGTGCTGGTTCCTCGGGCTGCCAAGGCTCACCGGGGGTCCACCGGATGTCGGACGGGCTGGCGGGCGGGCCGAATCCCATGTCAAACGCGCCGCGCCACCCCATGACCGCATCCAGCCATTCGGGCAGCATGACCGCCACCATATGCGAGCGCAGCAAGGCCGTTTCGCCATGGCTGAACCGCTCCAGCCGCGCGACAAGCGCCTGCGCCGCGACGCCGTTGATGCGGCGCAGCGGGGTTCCTTTGGCCAGACGCTGGCCCGTTTCGGCGTGTTTCCATGAACTGCGCAGCACCATGCCGCCATTCGGCACAACGTCAATGCCAAAGGGGAATTGGACCCGCCGGTCCGCATCCGAAGGTTCACTGCCGGACAGCCATGGCAGCAACAGCGTATGGGCATCGCGAAGGACCGGATTGATCCTGGCGATCAGGCGGAAGGCGTCCTGCCGCCCCATCCCGTCGCGGCTGGCCGCAATGGCATCCCGAAAGGCTGCCTCGGCTGCCGGCTCCAGCCCATTCTTCCCGGCATAACGTGGGTGGCGGGACAGAATCGCTTGCCGCCAGACGCGCAAATCATCGACCAGCTGACGGCGATCAAAGCGCGTCAGTGGCTGGGGCGACGGGGCCAGCAGCGCGGCCGCCCCGCCTGCGACCATCAACAGCCCTGCGGCTCCACCCAAGAGCGTTCGGCGCGAAACAGCGGCCCTCATTGGCTGCGCGCGAGGCGCTGACGCGCCTCCTCCATGGCGGATTTGAGCTGGGGATCGTTGAAATGCGGTGCGGCGACCTCCATCACCGCCAGTCCCTCGGCCAGCATCGTGCGATCGGTTTGCGCCTGCAGCGTGCGATAATAGCCCCACACGGCGATCAGCGGGATGTCATAGTGCTCCGGCTTGGCGGCGATGGCCTGCGCCACCTCGGCCCTGGCTCCGCCCAGCATCGCGCCGATGGCAGCAATGCTGCGCTCGTCGGCATGGGGTTGGCGCGGCACGACGGGGTGCCCCAGTGCGGCGACAACCGCTTCGGCCGTCCGCAGCGTCGAATAGGGGTTTTGCCCGGTGACCAGGCGGCGGTCCACCACCACATGGTCAAGCATGAACGCAGCCTTGCTGAACTGCCCGCCCGCGCCGCGCAGCGCATCTTCGAGCAAGGCCGGGAAATGGGGGACCCAGCGTTTGCCGAACAGCTTTTCCTCCTCATTGCTGAACCCGGTCACCTTTCGGCCGGCAATCAGCGGGTGCCCGTCCGACAGTTGCAAATTGGCCAGCACCATCGGGCCATGGCACACCGCCCCGATGACGCCGCCCGCTTCATAGGTGGTGGCGATCAGGCGCTTGAGGTCGGCGTTGGTGGGCAGATCGAACATCGCCCCCTTGCCGCCGATGACGAAAATGGCACGGTAGCTGATGGCCTGCGCGTCCGACAGGCGGCGGGTCTGGCGAAAGCGCGCCATAAAGGCCGGATCGTTCAGCACCCGGGCATTATAGGGCTTGGCCGGGTCATATTTGTCGGCGACCGGCTCCCCGCCCTGCGGACTGGCGATATCGACGGAAAAGCCATTGTCGGCAAACACCGCATAGGCCTGGCTCAGTTCATCCATCTCAAAGCCGGGCCGTTCCTGCCCCGCAGCGGCGCCGTGGCTGCTGATGACCAGCAGCACCTTGCCAAGCGGGGCCGCGGCATGGGCCGGCAGGGACAGCGTAGCCAAAAGCAGCACACACAAGGCCGCAAGCAGATGTGACAAGGGTCGGAACATGGTGAAGTCTCCACAGAAGCGTTATGGCGCTCCCCTGGCTTGACGATGGTCAAATCCATGTCATCGCGGCTTTGACGGAATTTTGACGCCAAAGCTGCGCGAACTGTCCATGCAGCCGCACGCGGGAGGAGCCATCTTGGCGCATGGATTCGACATTCTGCTGGTGGAGGACAATGCCGACCTGGCCGAAACGATCATCACCTATGTCGAAGCGCATGGTCACCGCGTGCATTATGCAGCCGATGGCGAGGCAGGGCTGCGCGATGCCCTCTACCGCGACTTTGACGTCATATTGCTCGACCTCTCGCTCCCGCGCCGCGACGGGCTTGACCTTTGTGCCGAACTGCGCCGACGCGCCTTCCGGCGGGTGCCGGTGATGATGCTGACGGCGCGCGATACGCTGGATGACAAACTGGCAGGTTTTGCCCATGGCGCGGACGATTATCTGGTAAAGCCCTTCTCGCTGGCGGAGCTGCTCGCACGGATTGATGCACTGGGGCAGCGGCGGCTGCTCAATCAGCCCTATCTGCTCATCATCGGTCCATTGCGCATCGACCGACAGGCCAGGCGTGCGACCCGCGACGGGGAAAGCCTTCACCTCTCACCTGTGCTGTGGCGCATCTTGCTGACGCTCGCGGAAAATGCGCCAAACCCTGTGAGCCGCACTGACCTGAGCTTGCAAATCTGGGGCGAAGACCCGCCATCCTCCGATGCGCTGCGCGCGCATATTCATTTGCTGCGCCAGGTGGTCGACAAACCCTTTACTCAGCCGTTGATCGAGACGGTTCATGGGGTGGGTTTCCGGCTGATAGGGCCCGAATGACCCGCTTTGCGTTCAAGCTGCATCGCCGGATCGGGCTGGTGATCGCAGCGGCGGTGCTGGCCAACAGCATGGTGTTCGCCGTCGTCGCGCTCGGCATTGCCTATACCGTTGAGGACCGGCAGTTCATTCAGGCCCTGGATGAGGAAATTGGCCGGCAACAGGCCCAATGGGGCCAAACGGGCGCGCTCAGCGAACCCGCCGTCAGCTACATTCGCATTTACCGGCGCCTCGACGATCTGCCCGCTGAGCTGCGCGACGAGGTCAAGGCAAATCGGGAACAGATTGAATTTCCCGGCCTGCAGGGGCGGCACTATCATGTCGCCCGCTTCACCCTGGTGCCCGGCGATCCGGCAACCTCGGCCATCGCGGTCGCAGAGGTCAGCCGCTATTTGCTCATCCGGCCCGCGCTGGGATCAATCCTTGTCTTCATGGCCCTTTTGGGCGGGGGTATCGCGTTGATTACTGGCCTGCTTGGCTTTGTCCTAGCGCGCCGCGCGCTCGCCCCGCTCGGAGCGCTTGCGGCGCAAGTCGGCGGGGCAGCGCAGCCGGTGCCAACCATCGATCACACCGCCTATCCCGCCAATGAAATCGGCTTGCTCGCCAGCCAGCTGGCGGCAGCCTTTGACCGGATTCGCGGCTTCATCGCCCGTGAACAGGCCTTCACGCGCGAGGCCAGTCACGAACTGCGCACGCCGATCGCTGTCATCCGCGGCTCTGCGGAGGTGGTCGCGCTTCAACTCGGCCTGTCCGCCGCCAGTGCCGAATCGCTGCGGCGGATCAACAGGGCGACGCACGACATGGTCAGCACCCTCGACCTGCTCCTTGGCCTTGCCCGCGAGGAGGCGTTGACCCAGGGCGAACGCATCCTGCTGCAACCGCTCGTGTCGCAGGCCATCGCGGATGCAAGGGAGCGTTTCCCGGATGCATCGATCAGCGCGGAAATACTGGTCGATCCCGACGCCGCCACCGTGACGCGCCGGACGCTAATTCAGCTTATCCTCAACAATCTCATCACCAACAGCTTCGCGCATGCGCGGGCCAGTCGCCTGATCATATCCTTTACGGCTGGCGAACTGACCATCGCCGATGACGGGGTGGGGATCGCAGCGGCGGAACACCCCGACGCGCCGGGCCCAGGGGCCGGACAGGCCATCGGCAGCGGGCTGGGCCTGCTCATCGTCCAACGCTTGTGCGAAGCGGGCGGGATCAGCCTGGCCATCGCAGACCGCAGGCCGGGCGAAGGAACAGCGATCACGCTCAGCCTGCCCTGCTAGGCCCAGAATACCTCTGGAAAGCTGGGGGCCGGGCGGCTGGTGGACAGGGCTGGATTCGAACCAGCGTACGGGAAACCCGGGCAGATTTACAGTCTGCTGCCTTTAACCACTCGGCCACCTGTCCATGGCGCTTCTCACGCGAAGGCGCCCCATTGGCGAATGGGGCCTTGCGTGTCAACGCTCTGTCGTGAAAAAGACGCGGCATCATGGTCAGACAATTTTCCCGCCATCGCCGCGCCCCTGCCGAACGCACGGGCGGCCAGCGTCCCCGCCTTTATGGCCGTCACGCCGTGCTCGCCGCGCTCGCCAACCCGGACCGGACCGTCAAGCATTTGTGGGGCACGCGCGACGCGCTGGGCCAGCTTGACGTGCCGCCGGTGATGCCGATCAGCTATTGCGACGTCACCGACCTCGCCCGCCTCATCCCGCGCGATGCTCCGCACCAGGGGCTGGTGGTGGAGGTGGAGCCGCTGGACGATGTCTGGCTGGGCGATGTGTTGCAAAGCGAAGTCGACGCCGACAGCCGCCGTCCGATCATCGTCCTGGATCAGGTCACCGACCCGCATAATATCGGCGCAGTGCTGCGCTCTGCCGCCGCGTTCGACGCCGCCTGCATCGTCACGCAGGACCGCCACAGTCCGCCCGAAAGCGGCGTGATTGCCAAAGCGGCGTCGGGCGCGCTGGAGGATGTGCCGTGGGTCCGCGTCGTCAATCTGGCCCGCGCGCTGGATGAAATTGCCGAGGCCGGCTGGTGGCGCATCGGGCTGGACGGCGATACCGACACGGCGCTGGGCGATGTGCTGGATGGCAGCCGCGTGGCGCTGGTGCTGGGCGCAGAGGGCGACGGGATGCGCCCCAACACCATCGAGCATTGCGACCAGATTGCGCGCCTGCCCATCTCCCCGCGCATGGAAAGCCTGAACATCTCCAACGCCGCCGCCATTGCCCTTTACGCCGTTGCCACCGCACGGCCCCGCTAAGGAATCCCTCGCCATGCACCATGTCCCGCGCATCCTGGCTGTCATTGCCCTGCCGTTGCTCCTTGCCGCCTGCATCTTTCAGCCGGGCAAGTTCACCGCATCGCTCGACATCAACGCCGACCGCAGCTTTGTTTTTTCCTACCTGGGCGAAATTCACGCCGTCGATATGGAGAAGTTGCAGGGCGGCGATATGCCGATGACCGAGGCCGACGGCGACGCCAAAAAGCCGACCAGCGAGCCCGCTGACGGCGAAGCGAAGGGGATGAGCGAGGCCGACAAGGCGGCGCTGGCCGAAACGCTTGCGAAGGAGGCGGGCTTTCGCAAGGTCGAATATCGGGGTGATGACATCTGGTTTGTCGATTACCGGATGGCGGGCACGCTGACCCACAGCTTTGTTTTTCCCTATAATCAGGACGCGGGAATCATTTTTCCCTTCATCGCCATTGAACCGCGCGCCAATGGCACGGTGCGGATGAAGGCCCCGGCCTTTGCCCGGACATCGGGTCAGCCCGGCATGGCGGGGATGCCAGTGGGCGATATCAGCAACAATAGCCGGATAGAGGGCGATTTCACCCTGTCCACTGACGCAGAGATCCTCAGCCAATCCAATGAAGATGGTGCGCAAACGGGCACCGATGGCCGCAAGACGATCCGCTGGAAAATCACCCCGCAAACCGACATTGCGCCGATGGCGGTGCTGCGGATGAAGAATTAGAGCGTGGTGACATAAGGTTTATCCAGTCCGTCATGCTGGCTCCCGGCGGGTCGCTGTTTCAGCATCCATGGAGCAATGCCGCACCCTTGCGCCATGGACCCTGAAACAGCGAGGCCATCGCCTTAGCCAGGGTGACGATTCAAACTAACGTCATCCTGATCTAGGCACGGCGACGCGCTACGCTATCTCCCTATCCCGACCGCCCTGAGCTTGTCGAAGGGCTGCCTTGATCTTCAACCATCGCGAGGGGTGGATAACCCTCAATCCTCCGCCGCAATCGTCACGCGCAGGCCGTCAAGTGCGGCGGTGAAGGGCAACTGGCACGACAGGCGCGAGGTGGCGCTGCGGTCGCTGGTGGAATCGAGCAGGTCATCCTCGTCCGCGCCCAATTTGGGCAGTCGGTCGGCAAAGGCCGGGTCGACATGAACATGGCACGTCGCGCAAGAGCAGCAGCCGCCGCACAGCGCCAGCAACTCGTCAAAGCCATTGTCGCGGATATTCTCCATAACCGTCAGGCTGGGGTCGCCGTCGATTTCATGTTCCGTCCCGTCCCGCGTCACCACAATCAGCTTGGCCATGAAGCATCCTTTCGACCGCGAACCATTCGCTTGCGCAGCGCCTATGTCGCGCGTTGCATCGATAATCAAGCACTGCTAGGCAAGGTGCTGGGAACAAAAGGGGGCCGCAATGGGATTGACCGCAGAGCAGATAAAAGCAGGGATCGACGCCGTGTGCGGGGTGGAACCAAAGTTTGCCCGGGCGCTGGACCATGCGGGCTACCCCGAACCGCGCAGCCGCGCGCGCGGCTATACCACCCTGCTGCGCACCATCGTCGGACAACAGATTAGCGTGGCGGCAGCCGCGTCGGTGTGGGGGAAGCTGGAAGCGGCCCTGGGCCCAGGCTGTCCGGCGGAGGCGGTGGTGGCATCCGACTTTGCCGCGCTGCGGGCCTGCGGCCTGTCGGCGCAGAAACAGGGCTATGCCCGCAGCCTGGCCGAATTGACGCTGACGGGCGGCCTGCCGCTGGATGACTTGCCCGCCGATGACGAGGCGGCGATTGCACTGCTGACGCAGGTGAAGGGCATTGGCCGCTGGTCAGCCGAAATCTACCTGCTGTTTGCCGAGGGGCGGGCCGATATCTGGCCCGCTGGCGACCTGGCGGTGCAGGAGGCAGTGAAGCGTATCCTGGGCCTGCCCGAACGCCCGGCGGAGAAGGCCACCCGCCTGCTGGCCGATCCCTGGCGGCCGCATCGCGGGCCCATCGCGATCCTGAGCTGGCATTGTTATAATATCGAAGCGATTTGAATGATTTAGGATTGTGACAACTGTCATAATTCCCCCCACCCCCAAAAAGGCTTTACATGGGGGGACCCCCACCCTATGTGCGCTCTCCGCTGCCCCAGGGGGACTTCCAATAACCGCAAGGCAGCCTTGTCGTTTACCGTTACTTTTTGGGGGTCCCTTGCGTTGCACAATCATCATAGCGCGCTGGCCGTAGTCCAGGCACTTTCGCCGGTCGAACCCGTAACGCTTGTCCGTCCGCACGCTGCGGCGCGGGCGGCGCGTTTCTTTGTCGACCGTTTTCCGGGCAAAACGCTGTATGCGGTGAAGGCCAATCCTTCGCCCGACCTCCTTCGCGTGCTGTGGGACAGCGGCGTGACCCATTATGATGTCGCCTCCATTGCCGAGGTGCGGCTGGTGGCGCGCACTTTGCCCGCGGCGGTGCTGTGCTTCATGCACCCGGTGAAGGCCGAAGAGGCGATTGCCGAGGCCTATTTCACCCACGGGGTGCGCACCTTCAGCCTCGATAGCATGACTGAGCTGAGCAAGGTCATTCGCGCAACCAAGGGTGCCGAGGATTTGAACCTGCTCGTTCGGCTGCGCGTGTCGTCGGACCATAGCAAGCTCAGCCTCGCGGCCAAATTCGGGGCCGAACCGGACGAAGTTGCCGATCTCCTGATGGCGGCGCGGCAGGCGTCCGATGGCCTGGGCATTTGCTTTCACGTCGGCAGCCAGGCGATGACCCCGCACGCCTTTGCCGCTGCCATGGAACGCGTGCGCGCGGCCATTGTCGCTGCGGCGGTGACCGTTGACATTGTCGATGTTGGCGGGGGTTTCCCGTCGACCTATCCCGGCATGGAACCGCCGCCACTGGGCGCCTATTTCGACACCATCCACCGCGCCTTTGAAAGCCTCCCGATCAGCTATTCGGCAGAGCTGTGGTGCGAGCCGGGCCGCGCGCTCGCTGCGGAATATAGCTCGCTCATCGTCCGCGTGGAAAAGCAGCGGGGCAATGAACTTTATATCAACGACGGGGCCTATGGCGCGCTGTTCGACGCGGCGCATGTCGGCTGGCGCTTTCCGGTTGCATTGCTGCGCGCCGACGCGTCGACGGCGGACAGGGTGCCGTTCAGCTTCTATGGTCCGACCTGCGATGACATGGACCATATGGCCGGTCCCTTCTTCCTGCCCGCCGACGTCAAGGCCGGGGACTGGATCGAGGTTGGGATGCTGGGCGCCTATGGCTGCGCAATGCGGACCCGCTTCAACGGCTTTGGGGCCGAGGCGACCCATGTCGTCAGCGACGAACCCATGGCCAGCCTCTACACCGGTGACCAGATGCCCGAGCGGCGCACGGCGACCGTGACGAAGCTGTTCTAGGCGGCGCGGTTAAAGCCCTTCTATCGTCATCCCGGACTTGATCCGGGATGACGAAGCAGCAATTATAACTACTCAACTAAATGCATTGAAATATAATCGGCGGGTTTCGGCAAAAAGCCCGCCGATTTACGTTGCATTCGCCGCGAATCGGAGTAGTGGCCGCCGCCCATCCTGTTCGGAGTCAATTATGACAACGTCGAATGCAGGGCCGGCTGTCCCCTCCAGCCATGATAACAAGACCATTGCTTTCCTGACCATTGGTGCCATCGGCGTCGTCTTTGGCGATATTGGCACCAGTCCGCTCTATGCGTTTCGCGAAGCGCTGCACCAGGCCGCGCCAACGGGCATTGGCGCCACCGAAATCATCGGGGTGCTCAGCATGGCCCTGTGGTCGCTGATCCTGGTCGTCACCGTCAAATATATCCTGTTTCTGATGCGCGCCGACAATAATGGCGAAGGGGGCGTCTTGGCCCTGCTCGCGCTGGCCGGGCGGGCCATTGGCGGGCGGCGCGGCATCGTGCTGGCGCTAGGGGCCACCGGGGCGGCGCTATTTTATGGCGACGCCATATTGACGCCGTCGCTGTCGGTGCTGTCGGCGGTTGAAGGGCTGAAATCGGTCCCGGCCATCGGGCCCGACCTGCCGCAATCGACCATTTTGGCCATCACATTGGCCATCATCATCGGCCTGTTTGCGGTGCAATCGCGCGGCACTGCAGCGGTATCGAAGCTGTTTGGGCCCATCTGCGTCGTGTGGTTCCTGGCCATGGCGGCGCTGGGCATTTTGCATATCAGCGATGAACCCGCGATCCTCCAGGCGCTGTCGCCGCACCATGCGGTCCAGTTCATGACCTCGCACGGCATGGTGGGCCTGCTCGTCCTGGGCGCGGTGTTCCTGACCGTCACCGGGGCCGAAGCCTTGACCGCCGACATGGGCCATTTTGGCCGCTTTCCCATCCGGCTGGGCTGGTTTCTGCTCGTCTTTCCCGCGCTGACGCTCAACTATTTTGGACAAGGAGCCTTTGCGCTCGCCACGCTGGCAGAGGCGGAGGCGGCGGGCCGACCCTTTGCCAATCAGGATTGGTTCTTCCTGATGGCGCCCGAAAGCCTGCGCGTGCCGCTCGTCATTCTTGCCGGTCTCGCGACCATCATCGCCAGCCAGGCGGTCATCACCGGGGCCTATTCGCTGACCCAGCAAGCGATTCAGCTGGGCCTGTTGCCGCGCATGACCATAAGGCAGACGTCGGCGGGCCATGCCGGGCAAATTTATCTGCCCGTCATCAACTGGTTGCTGCTCGCCGGGGTTATCATCCTGGTCATCGCCTTTCAAACCAGTTCGGCGCTTGCGGTCGCCTATGGCATTGCGGTGACCGGCACGATGATCATGACGACGATGCTGGCCTTTGTCGTGGTGCACAAATTGTGGGGATGGAGCCTGGCGAAGGCGCTGGCCTTTATCATCCCCTTTCTGGCGCTCGACCTCGTTTTCTTCGGCGCCAATGTGCTGCGCATTGCCGAAGGGGGCTGGGTGCCGCTGCTGGTCGCTAGCATCATCCTGCTGGCGATCTGGGTGTGGGTGCGCGGCAAGCGGCTGATTGCCGATTATGAACAATCGCACGCCGTGCCGATGGACGAAATTGCCGCAATCCTGGCCAAGGATCCCCCGGTGCGCGTGCGCGGCACCGCCATTTTCCTGACGGCCAGCCCCGAAGCGGTGCCCAACGCCCTGCTCCACAATCTGAAGCATAATCAGGTGCTGCATCAGCATAATCTGATCGTCGCCGTGCGCACCGCCAGTGTGCCGCATGTGCCGCGCGAGGAGCGGTTGAGCGAGGAGCGCATCAACGACGACTTCACCCGCGTCCAGCTGCGCTATGGGTTCATGGACACCCCCGATGTGCCCGGCGATCTGGGGCTGTGCGCCAAGGCCAGCCTTCATTTCGGCGACCCACAGCGCACCAGCTATTACATCGGCCGCAACAGCCTGCGGGCCTCGCGCGAGGAAGGCCTGCCTTTCTGGCAGGACATGATCCTCATTTTCCTGCAACGCAACGCCGCCGACCCCACAGACTTTTTCCGCATCCCGCCGAACCGGGTCGTCGAACTGGGGGTGCAGGTCGTCGTGTGATGGGCTAATCGGGCGTCCATGGCCCCCTTTCACCATCTGCTTGCCAGCAATCTGACGGCCAATATCACCAATTTCACGGTGTGGTTTGCCATTACCTTCTGGATGTTTCTGGAAACCCAGTCGGTTTTTGCAACCGGCATGATTGCCGGTATCTTTCTGGTGCTGACGGGGTCATTGGGCATCTGGTTCGGCAGCCTGGTCGATCATCATGGCAAAAAGCGCATGATGATCGCCTCCAGCGCGGCCTCGCTTGTCTGCTACGCGCTGGCGCTGCTGGCCCTTTGGTCCTGGCCCGACGTTCGCGCGGCGCGGGTGGACAGCGTGGGCCTTTGGCTGTTCGTGTTGATCACCATGGTGGGCGTCATCGTCGGCAATATCCGGATGATCGCGCTGCCGACGCTGGTGACCTTGCTGGTCCCGCCCGCTGACCATGCCCGCGCCAACGGGCTGGTTGGCATGGTCAGCGGCATCGGCTTTGTCACCACGTCCGCGATCAGTGGCTATCTGGTCGCCTGGGGCGGGATGGAGGCGACGCTTGCGCTGGCAATGCTCTTCACCCTGCTCGCTGGCGTCCACCTGCTCTTCGTGCGGGTGAACGAACCCATGCGCAGTAGCGCCGATGCGGCACCGGCGCGCGTCGATCTTGCGGGAACCGTTCGCGTCGTCGGCGCCATACCAGGGCTGTTCGCGCTGATCCTGTTCGCGGCGTTCAACAATTTCCTGGGCGGCGTCTTCATGGCCCTGATGGACGCCTATGGCCTGTCGCTGATGCCCGTCGAGCAATGGGGGCTATTGTGGGCGGTCGTGTCGGTTGGCTTTATCCTGGCGGGTGCGCTGATTGCGCGCACGGGGCTGGGCACCAATCCGGTCCGCACGCTGTTGCTCGTCAACCTTGCCATTTGGGCGGTGGCGGCGCTGTTCACCTTCCAATCGTCCATCCCGCTGGTGGCCATTGGCTGTTTCCTCTGGATGTTTCTGGGCCCCTATGCCGAAGCCGCCGAGCAGACCATCTTGCAGCGCGTGGTGCCCTTTGACCGCCAGGGCCGCGTCTTTGGCTTTGCCCAATCCATCGAAAGCGCCGCATCGCCGCTGACCGCCTTTCTGGTCGCGCCGCTTGCGCAATTTGTCTTTGTGCCCTTCATGACCGACGGGGCCGGGGCCGACGCCATTGGCGACTGGTTCGGACGCGGTCCCGAACGCGGCATTGCGCTGGTGTTCATCCTGTTCGGCACAATCGGCGTGCTCGCCGCCCTCGCGGCCCTGCGCTCACGCTCCTACCGCCTGCTCAGCCAGGCCTATACCGATGGGGCGACGAACCCGGATTGAGCGCAACGCTTGCGCCCTGCCGCGCTGCTGATAGGCTCCGGCCATGACCATGCTCGACGGCATTCGCATCATCGACCTGACCACGGTTGTCTTTGGCCCCTATGCCACGCAGATGCTCGCGGACCTGGGCGCGGAGGTCATCAAGGTAGAGGCACCGGGGGGCTGTGTGTCGCGCGCCCTGGGCAGCAGCGCGGGCGATGCGACCGATGGCTCGGTGCATCTGACCGTCAATCGCGGCAAGCGGTCCATCGTCCTGGATTTGAAGGATGATGGCGACCGGGCGGTGCTGCGCGACCTGATCGCTGGGGCCGACGTGTTTTTCCACAATGTGCGCCGGGCGGCCATTGCGCGTTTGGGGTTTGATTATGCCGCCTGCCGCGCGCTGAAACCCGATATCATCTATGTCCACGGCGCGGGATTTGGCCAGGATGGGCCCTATGCCGATTTGCAGGCCTATGACGATGTCATACAGGCGGCGAGCGGCACGACCAGCCTGTTGCCGCGCGTCGATGACGTTCCGGCCCCGCGCTACTTCCCCTCGCTCATCGCCGACAAGGTGGCGGGCCATTATGGGGCGCAGGCCATTTTGGCCGCACTGGTCCACAGGCTGCGCACGGGAGAGGGGCAGCAGGTGGAGGTGCCGATGTTCGAATGCTTCACAGCCTTCATGCTGACCGAACATTTGCGCGACGCAACGCTGGACCCGCCGCTGGGGCCGCCCGGCTATCCGCGCCAGCTCGACCCCGCGCGCCAGCCCTTTCCCACCCGCGATGGCCATATCGCCATCGTCCCCTACACTCCCGCCAGCACGCGCAAGGTGCTGGAGCTGATCGGCAGCGGCGATTTCCTGACGCAGCCAGCGGCGCTCGAAGCGCGGGCCAATGGCACGCTGATCAGCGCGGTTTATGCCGAAATCGCCCGGCGCACCCCCGAACGGACCAGCAGCGCGTGGCTATCGCTGTTTGCCGAAAACGACATCCCCGCCATGCGCGCGGCGGATCTGGCGGAGGTGGCGAGCGACCCGCATTTTGCCGCCACCGGCTTTTTCCGCCCGCGCATCCATCCGGTCGTCGGTCCGATGCGCGAAATGCGCCCGCCCGTGCGCTATGGCGCGGACCCGGACCGCACATTGGGCTTTGCCCCGGCGCTGGGGGCCGATGGCGATGCCATCCGGGCCGAGCTGGCGTCCGGGTAGCGCTGACCCGCACCAAGCTGCATTGCTTTTTGCAACCCATGACTTAGCATTGGGATGCCGTTGAAGAGGGAGAGGTTCAGGCCATGGTCGATTATTCATTGCTCGCACCGGGCGCCGTGCTGGCGCTATGGACCACCATCATGCTGGGATGGATGGCGGCAACGCGCCTGCCCGCGATGAAGAAGAGCGGGCTGGACCTGGCCAACGCGGCACCCGGTGGGCGCGGGCAGGACATTGACCCGGTGGTACCGCCCAGCGTCGCCTGGAAATCGCACAATTACACCCATTTGCATGAGCAGCCGACGGTCTTTTATGCCGTCATCATCTTTCTGACGCTCGCCGGCGGGGTCACGTCGGTCACCATCGCGCTGGCCTGGACCTATACGGCGCTGCGTGTGGTGCACAGCATTTATCAGTCGACAATCAACAAGGTGCCAGTGCGCTTTGCCATCTTTCTGGCGGGCAGCATTTGCCTGATCGCGCTGGCGGTGATGGCGGTCATCGCCACGCTCGGTTGACGCTCTGGCTTGGGGGATATTGGGATGGGGCAGGATATTTTGGGGCCGGTCGCCGCGCTGGCGCTGTGGTCGATGGTGATGTGGCTGTGGATGTATCTCACACGCATCCCGGCGATTCAGCGGGCAAAAATTGATACCGCCAATTGGGTTGGCGGCACCGGCAAGGATCTGGACGCGGCGCTCCCCGCCGAGGTGCAGTGGAAAGCGCATAATTACAACCATCTGATGGAACAGCCGACGGTCTTTTATGCCGTCGCACTGGCGCTGGCCATTGGCGGACAGGGTGACGGGCTGAATGCGCAAATCGCCTGGGCCTATGTTGCCCTGCGCATCATCCACAGCCTGGTTCAGGCGACGATAAACCGCATCATGCTGCGCTTTGCCATTTTTGCGCTGGCCAGCGTGGCGTTGATCGCGCTGTGCCTCCACGCCTTCCTCGGCTTTGTGGTTTACTGACGCGAAAAGCAGCCCATGAGCTCGACATGAGTGGACCAGCGGAACTGGCCCACTGGCTGCACCCAATCGAGCCGGTAGCCGCCCGCGATCAACTGCTTTGCATCGCGAGCAAAGGTCGCGGGGTTGCAGCTCACATAGGCAAGGCGCGGCACGGTTGAGCCCGCCAGCTGCTGCACCTGTTCGGCGGCACCGGCGCGCGGCGGATCGAGCACCACGGCGGCAAAGCGGTTGAGCTCAGCAGGAATGAGCGGGCGGCGAAACAGGTCGCGATGCTCAGTCACCACGGCGGCCTGCGCGCGGTCAGCAGCGATCTTGAGCGCGGCGATGGCATCGCGCGCGGCTTCTGCGGCATAGATGCGGCGGCCTGGCGCCAACAACAGGGCAAAGGTGCCGATCCCGGCGAACAGATCGGCGATGGTCGCGGCATCGCCCACCGCTTCGCCGACCGCCGCCCGCAGCGCCGCCTCGCCCGCCGCCGTGGCCTGCAAGAAAGCACCCGGTGGCGGCACCACCCGGATCGCACCAAAGGCGATGGTCGCAGGTTCGGGTTCCCACAGCGTTTCCGGGCCATCGCCGCGATCGACCACCAGCCGCGCCAGCCGATGCTCTGCCGCAAAATCCTGCAGCGCCATAGCGGCGGCCAGCCCGTCGTCGGTCAGGCCGTCGAGCACCAACTCCATGCCCTGGTCCAGCCGCTGGAGCAGGATGCGAATGGGGCGGCGCTGACGCCCATGGCGGCCCAGCAAGCGGCGCAGCGGCGCAAACAGCGCGGCAAGCTCTGGCAGCAGCAACGGGCACTCATTCAGGTCCGCAATCTGGTTGCTGCCCGCCGCGTTGAAGCCCAGTTGCACCCGCCCACCGGTGACCAGCGCCGACAGCGCCGCGCGGCGGCGCGTGCCCGGCGGCGACAGCTGCGCCGAGCGGATATCGCCCGCCGCAACATCCTGCCCTGCCAAGGCTCCGACCACCCGGTCGCGGACGAAATCGGCCAGCGCGGCGTCGCCGACATGTTGCAGCTGGCACCCGCCGCAGCTGCCAAAATGGCGGCACGGCGGCTCGGCCCGGTTGGGGCCCGGCGTCACGCACCCATCGGCGCTCACCCGGTCGCCTGGCGCGGTCCCGGGCACATGCCGACCATCGGCGGTCACGCCGTCGCCCCGCGCCGCCAGCCGGATAATGATGTCGGGGTCCGTCATGGCGCTGGCCCTAGCAAGCCGCGCCGCGCCCGTCGCGCGCTTTATGGTGCCCCGTCGGTGTCGGCGGGCAGGCGAAAGCGGTCGCCGCCAATGCTGACCTCGATCAACCCTTGGTCAACAATGCGCACGGTGGCGGGATCGGCCCCATCGGCGGCAACCACCCCGCGCCCGTCGTTGGTCACCAGCAGGCGGCGGTAACCGGCATCGGCACGCCCGACAATCAGCACGCGTCCGGCGGCGCTGGTCATCCGGTCGAGCGTGCATTTGCGGTCAAACAGCTGCGCGCCGTTCATCGCACAGCTGATCCGCCCATCTTCGGCGGCCTGCGCCCCGGCACGCGCCTCGGCCTCGGCCAGCTTGGCATTGTCGGGCTCTGCCGAACAGGCCACCAGCCCGGCGACCCAAACCACCATCCATCGCCGCATGTCAGATATCCGCAAATATATGGGTTTCGGCCTGGCCGCCGGGGTGGGTCACGGCCCCCGTCCGCGCGTCGCCCACCGTCTGCGCAAAGCGCCACAGCGCCCCGGCCTGATAATCATGCGCGCGCGGCTGCCAGCGGGTCCGCCGCGCGGCGAGCACGTCCGCATCGACGTCCAGATCGATGGTCCCGGCATGGGCATCGATGCGGATGATGTCGCCATCCTCGATCAGCGCGATGGGGCCGCCCACCGCTGCCTCTGGCCCGACATGGCCGATACAGAAACCGCGCGTCGCGCCCGAAAAGCGACCATCGGTGATCAGCGCCACCTTGTCGCCCATCCCCTGCCCATAAAGCGCAGCGGTGGTGGACAGCATTTCGCGCATGCCCGGCCCGCCCTTGGGCCCTTCGTAGCGGATGACGATGACCGACCCTGGCGCGATGCTGCGCTGCTCCACCGCTGCAAAGGCATCCTCTTCGCAGTCAAAGACGCGCGCCGGACCCGTGAAAGCCAGCTCGGTCATGCCCGCGACCTTCACAATCGCCCCCTCAGGCGCCAGCGATCCTCTCAGGCCGACGACCCCGCCGGTCGGCGTGATCGGCGTGCGGGCGTCATAGATGACTTTCTGGTCGGGGTTCCAGCTGACCTCTTCGATATTCTCACCCAGCGTCTTGCCGGTGACCGTCAGGCAATCGCCATGGAGCAGGCCATTGTCGAGCAGCGTTTTCATCAGCATGTAAACGCCGCCCGCTTCATACATGTCGCGCGCGACATAGCGCCCGCCGGGCTGCAAATCGGCGATATAGGGGGTGGTCTTGAAAATTTCGGCCACGTCGAACAGGTCGAACGCGATGCCGCATTCGTGCGCCATGGCGGGCAAATGCAACCCGGCATTGGTCGATCCGCCGGTCGCCGCGACCACGCGCGCGGCATTTTCAAAGGCTTCGCGCGTGCAAATGTCGCGCGGGCGCAGATTGCGCTCCAGCAGGGTCATCACCTGCCGCCCCGCCGCCACGGCGATTTCGGCGCGGCTCTGATAGGGGGCGGGAACCATATTGCTGTTCGGCAGCGACAGGCCAATCGCCTCCCCCACGCAGGCCATGGTGTTGGCGGTATATTGCCCGCCACACGCGCCATGCCCCGGACAGGCGACTTTCTCGAGCGCGATCAACTCCTTGAGCGGGCAGTTTCCGGCGGCATGCTGGCCCACCGCTTCAAACACATCCTTGACGGTCACGTCCTTGCCATCAAACTGGCCCGGCAGGATGGAGCCGCCATAGACAAAGATGGCGGGCACGTTCAGCCGCAGCATCGCCATCATCATGCCGGGTAGCGATTTGTCGCATCCCGCAAAGCCGACCAGCGCGTCATAGCAATGGCCGCGCATCGACAGTTCGACCGAATCGGCAATCACTTCGCGGCTGATGAGCGAGGATTTCATCCCCTGATGCCCCATGGCGATGCCATCGGTGACGGTGATGGTGTTGAACCGGAACGGCGTGCCGCCCCCGGCCTGCACCCCCGCCTTCGCCGCATTGGCCTGCGCATCCAGCGTGGTGTTGCACGGGGCCGATTCATTGCCAGCCGACGCCAGGCCGACGAAGGGTTTGGCAATATCCTCCTCGGTCCAGCCCATGGCGTAATAATAGCTGCGGTGCGGCGCGCGCGCGGGGCCGACCGAGACATGGCGGCTGGGCAGGCGCGATTTGTCAAAACTCATTTTATGTGTCCCCGCAGGCAAATTGGCCTGCCCGCCTTTCCAAACCATCGCCGTTCACGCAAGCATCTTGCGAAGGCCAGCCAGCATTTTTGCAAGGCTTGCCGCCATTGCCGCCTGCCCCGCCACAGATCCGCTATGATCCTGGCGCATTTCGATGCCGACATAGGGGATGCCGCGCGCCTCCGCATGGCGGTTCATCGTCGCATTGAGCAGCTTGCCCGAATAGGGCAGCTGATCGCCCACCAACCAGCCATCGGCGGTCAGCAGCGCCATCGCCTGCGCCGCCAGCCGATCATCCTGATTGTAAAGGACGCCAATGTCCCATGGCCGCGCCGCATCGGGCTGGCTGGCAAGGCGCGGGGTGAAGCTGTGCAGCGACAGGATCAGCGCCGGGCGCGCGCTGGCAATCACCGCATCGAGCCGGGCGTGATAGGGATGGTAATAGCGGTCCAGGCGATCCGCCCGCGCGGCGTCGGTCAGGCCGACGTTGCCCCCGATGACATGACCGTCGCTGCTTTCGGGAATCAGGCCGGGATGGTCGGCTTCCCGGTTCAGGTCGATCACCAGCCGCGATACCGCGCCCAGCACCGCGGCATCGGCGGCCCCGCCCGCGACCAGCAGCGCGGCGACTTCGGCCACGCCAATATCAACGGCGATATGGTTGCTGAGCAAAGCCGCATCAATGCCCAGCGCGACGCCGTCCGGCACCGCCGCCGACGCATGATCGGCGATGATCAACACGCCGCCTGCGCGCGCGTGGCCCATGTCTTGCCAGGCAGCACTCACCGGATGGCGCCGCTCAGCAACCACCAGTCGGGATGGTCGCGCGCGATGCGCTGCGCCGCCGCATCGCGCTCGGGGGCGCTGCGGAACAGCGCAAAACAGCTCGCCCCCGACCCCGACATGCGCGCCAGTAGCGGCAATTGCGCCCGCAGCACCGCCAGCACCCCGTCGATATCGGGGCAAAGGCGCAGCGCGGGCGGTTCCAGATCGTTGCGCCCCGCCCGCGCCGCTGCCAGCGCGCTCCCCTGCGCCAACGGGCCTCGGTCAACCCCGTCCCAGCCCTTGAACACCGGCCCGGTGGCGAGCGGCAGGCGCGGATTGACGAGCAGCACGGGCAGGCCGCGCACATCGGCATCGTCCACCGCCGTCAGCTGCCAACCGGTGCCCGTGCCGCGCCGCGTCTGGCTGATGATACAGGCCCCAACATCGGCGCCCAGCGATGCGGTGGCCGCGATCAGCCGTTCAGGATCGCTGTTGATGGCGAAGGCGCGGTCGACCAGCCGGATCAGCGCCGCCGCATCCGCCGACCCGCCCCCCAGGCCCGCCGCGACCGGCAATTGCTTGTCGAGCATAATGGCCAGCGGCGGGATGGCTGCACCACCGGGCAGGCCGCGCATCACGGCCAGTGCCTTCAGCACCAGATTGTCGTCGCCATCGCTCAACCCGTCGGCAAAGTCGCCGATGATGGTCAGGCTGTCGGCCGTTGCGGCGCGCGCCGTCAGTCGGTCGCCCGCATCGACAAAGGCAAACAGCGTCTCAATGTCGTGATAGCCATCATCCCGCCGCGCCCGCACATGCAGCGCCAGGTTGATCTTTGCAAAACCGGTCTCGGCCCACGCGCGGTCAGGGGGCAAGGGTCGCATCCGTCAGTCCATCGGCCAATTTGGCCGCCAGCCGTTCGGCCATCGCTGGTTCGGCATCCAGCGCCGCCACGCGCCAGGCATAGCGCGCCTCGATCCGCCGCCCGCTTTTCCACAGCGCATCGCCCAGATGTTCGCTGATCACTGCATTGCCAGGCTCGCCGCGCGCTGCCTGTTCGAGCAAGGGGACGGCGCGTTCGATATCGCCGGTGAGCAAATAGGCCCAGCCAAGGGAATCGGTAATCGCCGGGTTGCGCCGGTCGAGCGCCCAGGCCCGCTCAATCCGCGCCATCGCCTCTGGCACATTGTCGCGCCGCTCCAGCGCCGAATAGCCCGCATAGTTGAGTGTCGAGGCATCATCGGGGTCCACCGCGACTGCTTCGTCGAGCAAGACGCGCGCCTCGGGCCAGCGATTCTGCCGCACCAGCACATCTGCCTTGGCAATGAGCACCGCGGCGCGCAGCCCGGCAGCCTCGCGGTTCGCTGCGGTCTGCGCCAGCAACAGGTCAAAGGTTTGCAGCGCCACCGCATCATCGCCCGCACGCCGGGCGACGTCGGCAAAGCGGGTCAGCCAGATGGGATCGTCCACTGGCGCCGCGCCATCGGGCAGCGCGGCGGCCAAGGCGGCCTTGAAGTCCCCGGCCTCGGCCAGCAGTTCGGCGCGGCGCAGGGCGAAGGCGTTGCCCGGCGGCAATTTGCCCTCCCCGCGCTGCAACAGCTCCATTGCGGCGGCAATCTGCTCGCGTCCCACCAGCGCCTCGGCCAGCGCCAATTGACCGAAACTGTCGCTGGCATCCAGCCAGTGGGCGGCGCGCGCAAAAATCAGCGCCAGTTCCTTGCTGCTATTGGGGGTGCGCGCAAAGCCGTCGCCCAGCATCGCAAACCACAGCGCGGTCCCCTGCCGCGCGTCGGCGATGGGCGCGGCCTCTGGCTGCACGCGCAGCTCACGCCCGGCCTTGGCCGTGACCAGCGAAGTGCGCAGCAAAGCCGCCGTCGCCGCATCGCCGCGCTTGGCGAAGCTGGCCGCCAGTCGTCCGGCAACATGCTGGCTGGTGCGGTTGACGGGGCGCAGCGCGGCGGCCCGGGCGCGTGCCTCGTCGGCATTGCCCGCCAGCAGCAGCATCGCCGCGCCCAGCCATTGCGGCGTCGGATCATCGCCCATGCGGCCAAAGCGCGCGAGATGACGGTCCGGTGCGGCCTCGCGCTGCGCAACATCGATCCAGCCCAGCACCACGGGGCTGACCAGCCGCGCGCTTAGATCGACGCCGCCCCTGGCGGTGCTGTCGCCCGAAAAGCTGCGCGCAGCGCGCCAATCGGCGCGGCGCATCGCGTCGACGAGCAACACAATGCGCGCATCAAACCGCTGCTCACCCGCCAGCCACATGCGGTTGGCCGCCTCGGTCGCGCGGCGCAGATCGCCCGCCAGCAGCGCCTGGTCCAGCAAGCGTCCGGCCAGTCCCTGGCTGGCCGGATCGGCGCTGGCCACTTCGACCAAAGCCGCAAGGGCCGAGCGCGCATCGCCGCTTTCCTCTGCCAGGCGGGCCGCAGCCCCGGCGCGGATGGCGCGCGAATCATCGGCCACCGGGGCCGCCACCGCCGACGCGGCCAGCGTCGCGGCGACGATGGCGCAGCCGGTGCGGATCAGGCTACATATTCGGATAATTGGGACCTCCGCCGCCTTCGGGGGTCACCCAATTGATATTCTGGGTGGGGTCCTTGATGTCGCAGGTTTTGCAATGGACGCAGTTTTGCGCATTGATCTGCAAACGGGGATCGCCGCTGTCCGCACCGACAATTTCATAGACGCCGGCGGGGCAATAACGCTGCGCCGGTTCGTCATAAAGCGGCAGATTGACCGCGACCGGCACCGCCGGGTCCTTGAGCTGAAGATGACAGGGCTGATCCTCTTCATGGTTGGTGTTCGACAGGAACACCGACGACAATCGGTCAAAGGTCAGCAGGCCATCGGGCTTGGGATAGGTCGGCTTTTCCATCAAATCGGCGCGATACAGGCTTTCATTGTCCGGATGATGCTTCATCGTAAAGGGCATGCGGATGCCCCAATGTTCCGCCCACATGGTGACGCCGGACATCAAACTGCCCGCCAGATCGCCATATTTTTCGACGAGCGGCAGCACGTTGCGCACCCCGCGCAGCTCCTTTTCCACCCAGCTGGTGTCATAGGCATCCTGATAGGCGGTCAGCGTGTCGCCGCTGCGCCCGGCCTGCACGGCGGCAAAGGCGGCTTCGGCGGCCATCATGCCCGTTTTCATCGCGGTGTGGCTGCCCTTGATGCGCGGCACATTGACGAAGCCCGCTGAACAGCCGATCAGCGCGCCGCCAGGGAAGGCAAGCTTGGGCACTGATTGCCAGCCACCATCGTTGATTGCCCGCGCGCCATAGGACACACGCTTGCCCCCTTTCAGGATTTTCGCAATCTCCGGATGCGTCTTCCACTTTTGCATTTCCTGAAACGGCGATGTGTGGGGGTTGCGATAGTTGAGCCACGTCACAAAGCCCAGGGCGACCTGGCCACCCGCCTGGTGATAGAGGAACCCGCCGCCATTGCTGTTTTCATCCAGCGGCCAGCCCTGGGTGTGGATGACCCGGCCCGGCACATGCTGTTCGGGATCAATGTCCCACAATTCCTTGATGCCCAGGCCATAAACCTGCGGCTGGCAATCGGCATCGAGCGCAAAGCGGGGCTTGAGCTGTTTGGTCAGATGGCCGCGCACCCCTTCGGCAAAGAAGGTATAGCGTGCGTGCAGCTCCAGGCCGGGCTGATAATCGGCCTTGTGACTGCCATCGCGCGCGACGCCCATGTCGCCGGTCGCCACGCCCTTCACCGACCCATCGTCATTGTAGAGGATTTCGGCGGCCGGAAAGCCAGCAAAGATTTCAACGCCCAGCCCTTCGGCCTGTTCTGCCAGCCAGCGGCACAAATTGCCCAGGCTGCCCGTATAGGTGCCCTTGTTGTGCAAATAGGACGGGGTGAGCAGGTGCGGGATGCCAAAATGGCCCTTGGCCGACAGCACCCAATGCTGGTTGTCGGTGACCGGCACCTCCGCCATGGGGCAACCCATGGTGCGCCATTCGGGTAGCAGTTCGTCGATTGCCTTGGGATCGAACACCGCGCCCGACAGGATATGGGCACCAACCTCCGACCCCTTTTCCAGGATGCAGACGGACAGGTCGGTGCCGCTGTCGTTCGCAAGCTGTTTCAGCCGAATGGCCGCCGACAGGCCCGCCGGACCCGCGCCGACAATCACCACGTCATAGGGCATTGCTTCGCGTTCGCTCACTGCTCGTTCCTCCGCTCGGGCGCGCGGCTCCATCCGCCGTGCCAGCCGCTCAATCCATCACATAACCCGATGCCCGCCAATTGACGCCGCCGTCAACCGCTTGTTTGTGCGGGGCGTGACGATTGCAGCGACATTGCACCGGCAATTGGTGGACAGCCACGCCAACTGGTGGGCCGAGGCGGGATTTTTGACCCCGGTGGGCGACGCTCCGTGCGACTGGCTGGCCCGTCATGCGCCTGCGCTGCCGGACCCGGCACCTGCCCTTACCGAGCACGCGGCACCGGCTCCGGCCCTGCTGCGCCGCGCCGAGGCTCCACCCGCGCCGATGGTGGCCGAACCCGCCCTTGCCCCCCTGACCATGCCCGACGGCTGGGACGCGTTTCAGCAATGGCTGGCGCACGACCCCGCCGTCCCCGGCACCCGCTGGCACCCGCAGCGCATTGTGCCGCAGGGGGCCGTTGGCGCGCGGTTGATGGTCCTGTCGCTGTGCCCCGAAATGGAGGATCAGGACGCTGGCGCGTTGCACAGCGGCGCAGTGGGCCGGCTGTTTGACGCCATGCTGGGCGCCATCGGGCTTCAGCGCGCCGATTGCTATATGGCGGCGCTCGCCATGACCAGGCCGCCGGGCGGACGGACCGACGAGCCGCACCGCGCCGCGCTCGCACCCCTGCTCTGGCATCATTTGCGGCTGGCGCGCCCGGGACGGCTGTTGCTGCTGGGCAGCGATGTGACCCAGATGGTGCTGGGCACCGATCTGGCGGCGCTGCGCGGGCAGTTACGCATTGTTAACCATGATGGCGTCAAAGTGGAGGCAGCGGCAATCCAGCATCCGATGCTGTTGCACGACCGGCCGGCCCGCAAGGCCATTGCCTGGGACAGTCTGAAGCTTTTGGCGCAAGGATAGGTTGAGGTGAGCAAGGCATTGACGATTTCCCGCTTCCCCCTGTTCCTGTCGGCCTGTGCGGTGACGCTGGTGGTCGCCGCGCCCGCGCAGGCTGCGGACCATGGCGTCGCCCCTGCTCCGGCGGCGGACCATGGCCAGGCGGCAGCCGTTGAACAAAGCGTTCCCGCCATTTTGACGCCAGCCCAGCGTGCCCGTTATCAGCAGGTGCAGGCCGCGATGAAGGCGCGCCGTTGGGCCGAGGCCCGCGCGCTGCTGGAGGCCGACACGGGCGGCCCGCTGACAGCCTATTTTCACGCCCAATTGCTGCTGGCACCCGACAGCCCGCGCGCGGAATTGGCCGACCTGGAACCGCTGCTGCGCGCCGCACCCGAATTGCCGCAGGCCGCCCGGCTGGCATCGCTGGCCAGCAAGCGGGGTGCAACCGCCCTGCCCGCGCTGCCCACCGAACAGCGGCTGAGCTGGGCGGGCAGCGCGCCGCGCCGCACCACCGAGCGCCCGGTAACCGGCGACCCCGCCGCCACCGCGCTGGGCAGCAAGGTGCGCGAACTCATCAAGAATGACGATCCGGTCGGTGCCGAGGCGCTGCTCGAAGCGGCCCGCTCGCGCCTGACCAGCGATGGCCTGACCGAATGGCAACAGCGCATTGCCTGGTCCTATTATATCGAAAATGACGATATCAACGCGTTGCGGTTGGCGCGCGATGCGGCGCGCGGCACAGGCCCCTGGGCGGTGCAGGGTGCGTGGGTCGAGGGGCTGGCCGCCTGGCGGCAGGGCATTTTGGACGGGGCCGAGGCCGCCTTTTCCCGCGTTGGCCGCGATGCCGATGATGCCGAACTGCGCGCGGCGGGCCATTATTGGGCGTCGCGCGCCGCTGTTGCGCGCGGCGAGGCGGAAAAGGCGCAGCCGCGCCTGCGCGCCGCCGCACAGGACAGCGAGACATTTTACGGCATGCTGGCCAGCGAGATGCTGGGCATTGCCCCTGCCAATCAGCGCGAGGGCGTGCGCGCCGACCGCGCCGCATGGCGGCAGCTGGCCGAATTGCCCAATGTCCGCGCGGCGCTGGCGCTGACCGAATTGGGGGAGGAGGATCAGGCCGCCGCCGTCATCCGGCATCAGGCGCGCATTGGCCGTCCCGAACAGCACAGCGCGCTCGCCGCCATTTCGGGTGCCATGGGCCTGCCCGAAACCCAATTGTTCCTGGCGCATAACGCGCCGCAGGGGCTGCGCCCGGCGATGATGGCGCGCTATCCAGCCCCCAATTGGCAGCCCGCCGGTGGCTGGAAAGTCGACGCCGCGCTGGTCTTTGCCCACACGCTTCAGGAATCGCAGTTCAAGCGCGCGGCGGTCAGCCCGGCGGGTGCGCAGGGATTGATGCAGGTTCGCCCTGGCACCGCGCGCGACATCGCCCGCTGGCGCGGCGACGCGGTGCAGACCGCCAATCTGAAGGACCCGGCGGTCAATATGGATTTCGGGCAAAGCTATTTGCAGCTGCTGTCGGGCGACACGTCCACGGGCGGGCTGCTGCCCAAGGTGATTGCCGCCTATAACGCCGGGCCTACCCCGGTAGCACGCTGGGCGACCGAAGTGCGCGACAATGGCGACCCATTGCTGTTCATCGAATCCATCCCCTATTGGGAAACGCGCGGCTATGTCGGCACGGTGCTGCGCAACTATTGGGCCTATGAAGCGCAAGCGGGCAAGGCGTCGGCCAGCCGCAGCGATCTGGCGCAGGGCAAATGGCCGCGCTTTCCGGGGCAAGTGCGCTCCAGCGGCTTTCAGCTGACTTCGGCCCCCGTCGCCGCCAATGCCGATTGACGAAAGCCGCCCGTTTCAGCCCGTCCGCATCGCGGTGCTGACGGTCAGCGATACGCGCGGACCGGATGATGACAAGAGCGGCGACCGCCTGGCCGAGCGGCTGACCAGCGCGGGCCATCAGCTCGCCGACCGCGCCATTGTGCGCGACGAGGCGGTGCTGCTGACCGCCATGTTGAACCGCTGGATCGACGATCCCGCCATTGATGTCATCCTGACCACCGGCGGTACCGGCATCACCGGGCGCGACGTGACGCCAGAGGCGCTGGCCGCGCTGGATGGCAAGGATATCCCGGGCTTTGGCGAACTCTTCCGCTGGCTCAGCTTTCAAAGCATCGGCACATCGACCATCCAGTCGCGCGCCTGCGCAAAGGTGGTGCGCGGCACATTTATCTTTGCGCTGCCGGGGTCAACCGGCGCCGTGACCGACGCCTGGGACGGCATATTGGCAAGCCAGCTCGACAGCCGCCACCGCCCGTGTAATTTCGTTGAATTGATGCCGCGCCTTATTGAGAGGTAGCGGGTGCCGCGGTTGATGGGGTGCCAGCGGTCGCCGGCTTGGCCTCCGATGCCGCCTTTTCGGCCGACTGTTTGGCTTCCTCGATAAACTGGTCGAGCGTTCCCAAAGTCCCGTCAAAGCTTTCGGTCAAATCGGTGAAGTTCGCTTGATTCAATCCGCCTACGGTCGTGACGTCATAATTGACCCCCAGCCGCCCGTTGTCCAGCCGGTACACCTGCAGGAACCGATATTTATTGTTCCAGCGATTGGCAAAATCAACGGTATAGACCGGCTCTGCAACAAAGTTCAGGCGATAGGAGAAAGTCCGGCATTGGCGACGTTTTTCGCAATCGCTGAGGATGAGGTTCACCGAATAACCGCTCATCTTGGTTTCGATATAGGGATCTTCATCATTTGGGGTCACCAACTTGGCCTTATACCCCGCTTCCTGCAGCCCCTTGACGAGCGTCTCGGGCTTGCTGGCGCAGATCAGCCCTTTTCCACAGGGCGGTTCCTCCGCGAGCACGGCGGGCGCGAACAGCACACAGAAAAGCGCGCTCACAATCCTGATCCAACCCGACATGGCCATGCGAATCCTCTTTCCCTTAGGTGGCGAAGGGAGGCTTGCATAAAATCGGTGATGGTGCAATTGTTCTACCTATGTTCCATTTTATTCGTCCGTTCTGATGTCCATGCGCGGCGCCACCGCCAATCCCGATCCGGTGCGCACTGGCGCGTTGCTGCGCGAGGCCGATGGCGACTGGCTGGACAGCACGGCGGACGTGGACGGCGCGCCGCCGCCGCTGCGCACCACGGTCACGGTGGAGCACCCGCGCACCATCATCACCCGCAATAGCTCCCCCGACCTGAGTTTCGACCGCTCGATCAACGCCTATCGCGGGTGTGAACATGGCTGCATCTATTGCTATGCGCGGCCCACCCATGTTTTTCACGACCTGTCGCCCGGGCTGGATTTTGAAAGCCGTCTGTTTGCCAAGCCGGACGCGGCGCGGCTGCTGCGCGCCGAACTGGCGCGGCCTGGGTATCGCCCGGCGCCCCTGGCGATCGGCACCAACACCGATCCCTATCAACCGATTGAGCGCGACTGGCGGATCACCCGCGACGTTATTGCCGTGCTCGCGGCGGCGCGCCATCCGCTCTTTATTACGACCAAGTCCGACCGCATCCTGCGCGACATCGACCTGCTGGCCGCAATGGCGCAGGACGGGCTGGTCAGCGTCGCCATTTCGGTGACGACGCTGGACCCCGTCCTTGCCCGGCGCCTGGAGCCCCGCGCGCCCGCACCTGCCAGACGGCTTGCCGCGATCCACGCGCTCAATGCGGCGGGCGTGCCGACGCAGGTGAATATCTCGCCCATCATCCCGGCGATCACCGACCATGAAATCGAACGCATCATGGCAGCCGCGGCCGACGCGCAGGCGGTGCGCGCCTCCTATATCCTGCTGCGCCTGCCGCACGAGGTCGCACCGCTGTTCCGCGCCTGGCTAGCCACCCATTTTCCGGATCGCGCCGACAAGGTGATGCACATGGTGCAATCGCTGCGCGGCGGGCGCGACAATGACCCCAATTTCGGCAGCCGCATGCGCGGCACCGGCGTGTGGGCCGACCTAATCCGCACGCGCTTCAAAAAGGCGGCGGCGAAGCACGGGCTCGACCGAACCTTGCCCGACCTGCGATGTGACCGGTTTGAAAGGCCGGACGTGGACGGACAATTGCGGCTCTTGTGAACGGATGCCAACTGCCCATCATCTCGAACCTGATGGGCGTTTATCCCCTCGCCTCGGCAGCCAACAGCCACAAACCTCCGTCATCGCGCCCCCCCCCTTTCGTCACCCCGGGCCTGACCCGGGGTCCAGCTTCCCCAGAGCGGACCGGAAAAAGCTGGACCCCGGCTCGGGGGCCGGGGTGACGAGTTTGACGCTTATCGCGCTGGCAACCTTAAGCAATTCGTCCAGCGTGGCGGTTCACACCCCCGCCAGCGCCTTCAGCTGATAATCCTTATACTCCTCGCGCAGCTGGCGTTTCAAAATCTTGCCGGTGGCGGTGTGCGGCAGGCTGTCGACGATCAGCACTTCGTCCGGCAGCCACCATTTGGCGACCTTGTCTTTCAGATACTCGATGACGGCGGCCTCGCTGACGGCGGCCCCGGGCTTGGGCACGACGAGCAGGATGGGGCGTTCGTCCCATTTGGGATGATAGACGCCCACGGCGGCGGCCTCCTGCACGCCGGGCGCACCGACGGCGGCATTTTCCAGTTCAATCGAGCTGATCCATTCGCCGCCCGATTTGATGACATCCTTGGCCCGGTCGGTGATTTGCATGACGCCATCGGGGTGGATGACCGCGACGTCGCCGGTGTCAAACCAGTCGTCGGCCTCCGTCGCCTCGGCCTCTGCCTTGAAATAGCGGCGGATGATCCACGGACCGCGGCACTGGAGCCGTCCGCTGGAGGTGCCGTCGCGCGGCAGCACCTGACCTGCATCATCGACTACGCGCAGCTCAACGCCAAAGGGCGGGCACCCCTGGCGGCAGACGATGTCGACCTTTTCGTCAAAGGACAGGCTGTCCCAATTCCAGGGCCGTTTGCCCATGGTGCCAATGGGGCTGGTTTCGGTCATCCCCCACGCATGGCCGACGTCGATGCCCGCCTTCATGAAGCGTTCGATCATCGCGCGCGGGCAGGCCGACCCACCGATGATAACGCGGTACAGCTTGCCATAATCGCCGCCATTGGCGTCCATGTCCGCGAACATGGCGATCCACACGGTGGGCACCCCGGCGCTGTGCGTCACGCCTTCGTCGCGGATCAGCTGCCACAGCACGGCGGCCTCGTTGGTCATGGAAAAGACCAGCTTGGCCCCCACCGTCGCAGCCGCAAAGGGGATGCCCCAGCTGTTGGCATGAAACATCGGCACGACGGGCAGGATGACGCTACGGTTCGACAGGTCGAACACATCGGGCTGAATTTCGGTGATCGCGTGGATGACGTTGGAGCGATGCTCATACAGCACGCCCTTTGGATTGCCCGTCGTCCCGCTGGTATAGCATAGCCCAACGGGGTCGCCCTCCGCCAGCGCCACCCACTGAAAATCGCCGCTTTCCGCATCGAGCAGGGTGCGGAAGGACAGATAATCGTCCTGCGCCGGGGCGTCGAAAAAGATGAAATGCTCGACACTGGTCAGCTGCGGGCGGATTCGTTTGACGATCGGCAGGAACATCCGGTCGAACATCAGCACCCGGTCCTCGGCATGGTTGATGATATAGACGAGCTGTTCATCAAACAGGCGCGGGTTCACCGTGTGGAGCACGCCGCCCATCCCCGCGCTGCCATACCAGCTGACCAGATGATGGACGTGGTTCATCGCCAGCGTGGCAATCCGGTCGCCCTTGGTCATGCCCAGCCGCACCAGCGCAGCGGCGCAGCGGCGCGCGTCGACCCCAACCGCGCCCCAATTGGACCGGGTGGTCGTCCCGTCGGACCAGCGCGTCACAATCTCGCGGCTGGCATGTTCGCGCGCGGCATGGTCGATCAGGCTGGTCACCAGCAGCGGTTGGCCCTGCATTCCGAACATTTACATCTCTCCCACTATCGCGGTCTTTGTCAGACCGTCGTTGCGAATGACGGGCGCGTCAAACCGCGCGAACGCGGAAATCCGGCCCATTTTCAATCTCCAGCGTCACCGGCCCGACCCCGCCGATGCGTTCCAGCCGATCCTTCAAATCCGGATCAATCACAAAGTTGCGGCCAAGTTCAATGCGGACGGGCGAACCCTGGGCATCGCGCGCCGTGACAATCACCCGGCCGCGCGCGCCGCTGTGGCAGGTCAGCCATCTGGCCATGTCGGGCAATGCCTCGGCCAGCGTCACCTCACACTCCAGTCGCAGCGCAGCCGACGCCGCCAGCGCGGCCAGTGGCTGCGCCGACCGGATGGTCACGCGCGGCGTTTCTTCGCCCTCCAGCAGGTCGCATTCGACGCCCAGCAGCGCACAGCCGCCATTTTCGGCCAACGCCTCCAGCGCCTTGGCCGCCGCCTCGTCAAAACAGCTCGCCTGAAACTGCCCGGACCGGTCGGACATTTGCGCCATCGCAAAGCGGTTGCCGCGCTGCGATGTGCGCCAGCGCAGATTTTCTACCATGCCCGCCATCACCATCGGCACCCGTGTGCCAGGGGTGAAATCATCGCGCGCGCAGATGTCGGCATAGCTTTGCGCGCCGCGCGCCGCCAAAATCGCCTCATATTGCTGAACCGGATGGGCCGAGAAATAAAAGCCAAAGGCATCGCGCTCCTTGCCCATGCGTTCGGCCAGCGTCCAGGGTTCAGCGCGCGGCAATTGCAGGGTCACCACCGCCACATCGGTGCCGCCGAACAGTCCGCCCTGCCCCGTCGCCCGCTCGCTGGCGGCGCTGTTGGCGGCCTGCAAAATATGCTCGGCCCCGGCATAAAGCGCGGTGCGGTCGGGGTGGATGCTGTCGAATGCGCCCGCCCCAACCAAAGCCTCAATCTGGCGCCGGTTGAGCAATTTGGGGTCAATGCGCGCCGCAAAATCGTCGATATCGGCAAAATCGCCGCCGCTCGCGCGTTCGGCGACCAGCGCGTCCATCGCCTTTTCCCCCACGCCCTTCAGCGCGCCCAGCGCATAGCGGACCTGCAACCCGCCCTCGCCCGCCTCTACCGAAAAATCGGCCAGGCTGGCGTTGACCGATGGCGGCGCGATCGCGACGTCGAGCCGCCGCATATCATCGACAAACACCGCCAGCTTATCGGTCTGATGCGCATCGAACGACATGGAGGCGGCGAAAAATTCATGCGGATAATGCGCCTTCAGCCACCCGGTCTGATAAGCGAGCAGCGCATAGGCCGCCGCATGGCTTTTGTTGAAGCCATAGCCCGCGAATTTGTCGATCAGGTCGAACAGCTCATTGGCCTTGTCCGCGGGGATGCCATTATGCTCGGCGCAGCCATCGACAAAGGTCTGGCGCTGCGCGTCCATTTCGGCCTGCACCTTCTTGCCCATGGCGCGGCGCAGCAGGTCCGCCCCGCCCAGGCTATACCCTGCCAGCAGCTGCGCGGCCTGCATCACCTGTTCCTGATAAACAAAGATGCCATAGGTTTCGGCGAGGATATCTTTCAGCAGCGGGTGCGGATATTCCACCGGCGCGCGGCCGTTTTTGCGGTCCCCGAACAGCGGGATATTGTCCATCGGCCCGGGGCGATAGAGCGAGACGAGGGCGATGATGTCGCCAAAGGCCGTCGGCTTCACTGCCGCCAGCGTGCGCCGCATCCCTTCGGATTCCAGCTGGAACACGCCCACCGTGTCGCCGCGCTGCAACAGCGCATAAACCGCCGGGTCGTCCCATGCGAGCGTATCGAGGTCGATATCCACCCCGCGCAGCGCCAGCAGCCGTTTCGCCTCGCGCAGCACCGAAAGCGTTTTCAGCCCCAGAAAGTCAAACTTCACCAGCCCCGCACTTTCGGCATATTTCATGTCGAATTGCGTGACCGGCATGTCCGACCGCGGATCGCGATAAAGCGGGACCAGCTGGTCGAGGGGCCGGTCGCCGATCACCACCCCGGCGGCATGGGTGGAGCTGTGGCGTGGCAGCCCCTCCAGCTCCAGCGCCATGTCGATCAGGCGGCGGACGTCATCCTCCTGCCGATAGGCGGCCAGAAATTCGGGCACCGCGACATGCTTCACCCCATCCTTGTCCGCGCCCCGGCCCAGCGTGCGTTCCAGCGTCCAGGGGTCGGTCGGGTGATTGGGGATCAGCTTGGCCAGCCGGTCCACCTGGCCATAGCTCATTTGCAGCACGCGACCCGTGTCCTTGAGCACGGCGCGCGCCTTCATCGTTCCAAAGGTGATGATCTGCGCCACCGTATCGCGGCCATATTTTTCCTGGACATAGCGGATGACCTCGCCGCGCCGCGTTTCGCAAAAGTCGATGTCGAAATCAGGCATCGACACGCGTTCGGGGTTCAGGAACCGCTCAAACAGCAGCCCCAGCTTCAATGGGTCGAGGTCGGTGATAGTCAGCGCCCAGGCAACCAGCGACCCTGCACCCGACCCGCGCCCCGGCCCGACCGGAATGTCGCGCGCCTTGGCCCATTTGATGAAATCGGCGACGATCAGGAAATAGCCGGGAAAGCCCATGCCGATGATCACATCCAGCTCAAACGCCAGCCGGTCGGCATAGGCCTGCCGCTCGTCATCGGTCATCGCCGGATAGCGTTGCAGCCGCAGCGCCAGCCCCGCTTCGGCATCGCGGCGCAGCTGGGCGGCCTCGGCATCACGGTCACCCGCCAGGCTGGGCAAAATGGGTTTGCGCTTGGGCGCCATGAAGGCGCAGCGCTGTGCGACCACCAATGTATTGTGCAGCGCCTCTGGCACGTCGCTGAACGCATCTTCGAGCGCCTCGGCGGGTTTCAGCCACGCCTCGGGATTGCTGCGCCGCCGGTCGCCGCTGTCGACATAGGCGCTTTGCGCAATGCACAGCATGGCGTCGTGCGCGGGGTGAAATTTGGGTTCGGCGAAACAGGCCGGATTGGTCGCGACCAGCGGCAGGGCGCGGGCGTGGGCCAGATCGATCAACGCCGCTTCGGCCGCCTGCTCCACCGCATCCCCGCGCCGCGCGAGTTCGATATAAAGTCGCCCGGGAAACAGCGCCTCCAGCCGTTCGATATAGTCGGTTGCGGCCACCACCTGCTCGTCGGCCAGCAACCGGGTCATCGCGCCATCGGCGGCCCCGGTAAGGCAGATGAGGCCATCGCTGCGCCCCGTCAGCGCCGCCATGGGCACATGCGGATCAAAGGCGATGGGCCGATCCAGATGCGCCGCCGACACCAGGCTACATAGATTTTCATAGCCCGCGGCATCCTGTGCATAGAGTGCCAGCCAGTCGATGATGGGTGCGCCGCCCGCCCCGCCTGCCCCGGGCCGCGCGACGCTGAGCAGCGCACCGATAATCGGCTGCACGCCCAGATCGCGGCACGCCTCGCCGAAGGGCATGGCGCCATACAGCCCGTTGCGGTCGCAGATGGCGATGGCGGGAAAGCCGCGCGCCTTGGCCGTCTTGGCCATCGCCTTGGGCTCAATCGCCCCTTCCAGCATCGTATAGCTGGAAAAAACGCGCAAGGGGACAAAGGGGCTGAAGGGCATGCGCCGACGCTATGCGCCGCCAATGATTCGCGAAAGCGTCAACTTACTCTGCCAAGGGGCGCGCCGCCCTATTCGCCCAATATCCAATCCACGCCAGCGGCGGCGTGAATGCGCGCCGTGTCGTATATCGGCAGGACATTGGCATCGGGGTCAACAATCATCACCAATTCGGTGCAGGCAAGCACAATGGCATCGACGTCCAGCTTGTCGATGTCGGTGATGATGCTGCGCAGGGTGCGGCGCGCCGCTTCGGTCACCTGCCCCTGCATCAGTTCATCATAGATGATGCGGTCGAGTTCGGCCCCATCCTCTGCATCAAAAGGGGCGAGCGTGACGCCATTGGCCACCAGCCGCTGGCGATACCAGCGTTCGGCCATCACATTGCGCGTGCCGATGATCGCCGCCGACTTGATGCCGTCCGCGCGCAATTTTTCGCCGGTTTCGTCAATGATGTGGATCTGCGGAATGCCGATGGCCGCCTGCACCGCATCGGCGACGCGGTACATGCTGTTCGCACTGATCATCAGCGCGGTCGCCCCCGCCGCCTCCAGCCGCTGTGCCGAGGCGATGAGCGTTTCGGTGGCCGCCGCCCATTGCTCATCGCTGCTGAGCCGCGACAGCTCGCAATTGTTCAGGCTTTCGATCAGCAAGGGCGCGGAACAGCCCGTGCCGACGCGCTTTTGCACCCCGCGGTTGATATGCTTGTAATATTCCTCGGTGGCGGCCCAACTCATGCCGCCAATCAGGCCCAATTTGCGCATATTTGCTAACTCGCACCAAAGACCCGCCCGCCCTGAGCTTGTCGAAGGGCCGTCCTTTCCTTTGGCAGTGTCAGAAGGAAGAACAGTCCTTCGACAAGCTCAGGACAGGCGGTAGGAAGAACTTTTGGGATTGGATCAATGCCCGCCGCCGTTCATCGATTTGACGATGTCCTCACACATTTTCTTGGCATCGGCGAGGAGCATCATTGTCTGATCCATGTAGAATACATCATTGTCGACCCCGGCATAGCCGACCCCGCCCATGCTGCGTTTGATGAAGAACACCGTCTTGGCTTTTTCCACGTCAAAGACGGGCATGCCATAGATGGGCGAGCCTTTGTCGGTCTTGGCCGCCGGGTTGACGACGTCATTGGCCCCGATGATGAAGGCGACATCGGCCTGCGCAAATTCGCTGTTGATATCCTCCAGCTCGAACACCTCGTCATAGGGGACGTTCGCTTCGGCCAGCAGCACATTCATATGCCCCGGCATCCGGCCCGCGACGGGGTGGATGGCATATTTGACGCTGACGCCCTCTTTCTTCAGCAGATCGGCCATTTCGCGCAGCGCGTGCTGCGCCTGTGCCACCGCCATGCCATAGCCGGGGATAATGATGACGCTTTCGGCCTGTTGCATCATATAGGCCGCATCCTCGGCGCTGCCGCGCTTCCACGGGCGCTGTTCCTTGGCCGCGCCGCCGCTGGGGCCTGCTTCGGCGCCAAAGCCGCCCGCAATCACGCTGATGAAGCTGCGGTTCATCGCCTTGCACATGATGTAAGAGAGGATGGCACCCGACGAACCCACCAGCGCGCCGGTGATGATCATTGCGGTGTTGGACAGGGTAAAGCCCATCGCCGCCGCCGCCCAGCCCGAATAGCTGTTCAGCATCGACACCACCACCGGCATGTCCGCCCCGCCGATGGGGATGATCAGCAGAAAGCCGATGGCAAAGGCCAATATCGTCACCGTCCAGAACACCCACGGGCTTTGGTCGATGGTGAAATATCCGGTGAGCGCGACAATGGCCGCCAGCGTCCCCAGATTGATCACATGGCGCAGCGGCAGGATGATGGGTGCCCCCGACATTTTCCCCGCCAGTTTCAGGAAAGCGATAACCGACCCGCTGAAGGTAATCGCGCCAATGGCCGCCCCCAGCCCCATTTCGACGCGGCTGACGGGGTTGATCACCCCGTCCGCCCCAGCGATGCCAAAGGCCTGCGGGTTCAGGAACGCTGCCGCCGCCACCGCGACCGCCGCCAGCCCGACCAGGCTGTGAAAGGCCGCGACCAGCTGCGGCATGTCGGTCATTGCAATTTTGCGCGCTATGACAAAACCGATGATGCCGCCCAGCGCAATCGCACCCAATATCTCGGGCAGGCTGGCGACATCATGCGTGACCAGCGTGGTGACCACGGCAATCAACATGCCCAGCATGCCATAGCGATTGCCCGCCCGCGACGTGGCCGGCGAGCTCAGCCCGCGCAGCGCGAGGATGAAGAGGACGCCCGCGACGAGATAGGCGAGGCTAACCCAGGCGGGGGGTGCAACATGGTCCATCATAGCCCCTCCCCTTCAGGGGAGGGGTTGGGGTGGGGACCATCGGCCTTGCTCCATGCCGATAGTCCCCACCCTCGGCCCCTCCCCTGAAGGGGAGGGATGAATTTGAACACCCCCATCACTTATCCTTCTTCTTATACATCGCCAGCATCCGTTCGGTCACCGCAAAGCCGCCGAAGATATTGACGCTGGCCATGACCACGGCGGCCAGGCCCAGCCATTTGGCACTCGCCGATCCCGCCGCCGCGCTGGCAATCAGCGCGCCGACGATGATGACCGACGAAATGGCATTGGTCACCGCCATCA
>CAZKOW010000019.1:0-35429 GCA_964554455.1 uncultured Sphingopyxis sp.
GGCCCGACCAGATCGGTCAGCAATTTGGTATCGTGGAGCGGATAGACCAGCCCCAGCTTGGCCGGGGTAATGCCCAACCGCGCGCGCGGCGTGGCCATGCGGATGTCGCAGGCGAGCGCGAGGCCGCAGCCGCCCCCCACGCAATCGCCGTCGATAAAGGCAATGGTGGGCTTTGCCGCGCGCGCCAGTTCATATTGGGCGCGGTTGATCGCGGCCTGGTTCGCGGCGCGCCACGCGGCGTCATCCTTGTTCGCCAGCAGCTCGCCAATATCCGCGCCAGCGCAGAACAGGCCGGGCTCCGCCGATTCGAGGATCAGCACGCGCACCGCCGGATCGGCCATCGCCTGCGCCACCAGATCGGGCAGCGCGTCCCACATCGCCTGATTGAACGCATTGCGCTTGGCCGCGCGGTTGATGCGCAGCCGCGCCACCGGCCCGCCAGTGATGAGGTGGAGCGTCATATTTTCCTCCCCAAGCCATGCTTGGTGAGGGGGACCATCGCGCAGCGATGGGAGAGGGGTAAGCGCGCGACGGCACAATACCCCTCCACCACCCTGCGGGTGGTCCCCCTCCCCATCATTCCGATGGGGAGGACAATCATGCCCCCAACCCCGCAAAATGATCGGCAATCGCCTTGCGCGTCGTTACCCACACGCCGTCATGTTTGCGGACATGGGCAAAAAATTCCTCCAGCGCCCAGATGCGCCCCGGGCGGCCGATGATGCGCAGGTGGAGGCCAAGGCTCATCATCTTGGGGTTGCCCTCCACCCCTTCGCGATAGACCTGGTCGAAATTGCGCTTCGCATAAGCCAGCCATTGTTCAGGGGTCATCGCGGGGTCGGTCCACATTTTCATGTCATTATTATCAAGCTGATAGGGGACAATGACCATCGGCTTGCCGGGCACGGTGTCGCGGTCCCAAAAGGGCACGTCGCCGCTGTAATCATCCATATGATAGGTGAAGCCCTCTTCGATCAACAAGCGCCGCGTGTTGTCGGTGAGCATGTAACGCGACAGCCAGCCATAGGGGCGGACCCCGCACGTCGCCTCTATGCTGGTCACCGCCTTGCGGATGAAGTCGCGTTCCTGATCCTCGGTGAATTTGAACTGGTGGACCCATCGATACCCGTGGCTAACCGGTTCATGGCCAAGGTCGACAATGGCGCGGGCGATGTCGGGGTGGTTTTCGAGCGAAAGTGCCGCCACCGTCCAGCTCGCCTTGATGTCAAAATCGCGAAGCAATTTGACGATGCGCGGCGCGCCCGCCTTGATGCCATAAAGATAATTGCTTTCATTGGCATAGTTGCGAATGGGGGCCTTGATGAAAATGCCGAGCTCGTCGACCGGCTCCATCCCCCGGTCGCCGCGCGCGATGCTCTGTTCGCTGCCCTCTTCGACATTGACCACGATGGACAGCGCCATTTTGGCGTTGCCGGGCCAGTCGATACGTTCTTGATTCATTTCATTTCCCCGCTTGCCCTGAACCTGTCGAAGGGCCGTTCTTTCTTCGTCACAAAAAAGAAGGACAGGGCTTCGACAAGCTCAGCCCGGACGGCATCGGGGAAGTCTCCCGAGGCCGCCACCCCTCCCTCTCCCCATCCACCGGATGGAGAGGGAAAATCAGTGCATTTCCTCGCCACCACTGACATTCAGCGCCTCGCCGGTCACATAAAAGGCATCGTCGCTGGCGAGCCACGCGCAGGCCGCTGCCGTATCCGACGGCAGGCCAGGGCGGCCCATCGGATTTTTGGTCGCCATATTTTTGAGATAAGCCTCGACGCTTTCAAACCCCAGCAGCTTGGAAAAATATTCATTCTGCTGCGCGCCAAGCCCGGTAGTGACATGGTTGGGGCAGATCGCATTGACGGTAATGCCGTGCGCGCCCAATTCCACCGCCGCCGCACGGGTCAGGCCGATCATGCCATGTTTGGAGCTGACATAGGCGGGCAGGTGCGGAAAGCCCGTCTTGGCGGCTTGTGACGCAATGTTGATGATCCGCCCGCCGCGCCCGCCTGCGATCATCGCCTTGGCCGCCGCCTGGGTGCCGTAAAAGGCCCCCGACAGATTGACCGCGATGACCGTCGCCCAATCCTTGGGGTCAACCTCTAACATCGGTTTCATCATGAAGCCGATACCTGCGTTGTTGACGAAAATGTCGAGCCGCCCCGTCGCGGCGACCGCGCCGTCGACCAGCGCCGCACATTGCGCGGGGTCGGACACGTCGCAGGCGATGCTGTGCACGGTCGCGCCGCGCGCGCGCAGTTCGTCGGCGACGGCCGCGGCTTCGTCATCAATCGCGAGGTCGGAGACGACACAGGTCGCGCCCTCATCAGCGAAGCGTTGGAGGATGCCCTGGCCCAGCCCCTTCTGCTTGCCGGAGCCAGTGACGACGATGGTTTTGCCGGTGAATTTCATAGTGATCACTCAACTCCTGCACCGAAGCCCTGAGCCTGTCGAAGGGCGTATCGCGGCGAAACGTGCTTCGACAGGCTCAGCACTGCGGTTATTTCCGCCCCCTGACCCGTCACAAATCCTCGGTCAAAATGAAGCAGGGATTGTCGGTGAATTCGCCAAAGGCCGCCGCGACCTTTTGAAATTCGGGGTCGGTCACGTCGGCGACGAACGCGTCCATGCCGTGGATGTCGATGACCTCGACATAGTCATAGGGCGGCTTGGCATCGCTGCCGAACACACCGGTTGCCCGGTGGACCGTGAAATTGCGCACCGAGCCGAGCGCGTTGACGCCCGGAATATCGGTGCCGCGCGCCCATGCCTCATAGGCGTCGGCGCTCGCGCCTTCCTTCAGGTTGAACAGACAGACGATACGCATTTTACTTCTCCCTCAATATCCGAATGTTGCCGGTGGGCGATAACCACACAAGACCGAATCGAACTGGCGTGCGAGCGCGAACAGTCCCGCTTCCTGCCCTTCCGCTCCAACGATTTGCAGCCCGAGCGGCAGGCCGTCATCGGTCCAGCCCATCGGCAGCGACAGCGCCGGCAGCCCCGCAATATTGGCAAGGCAAGTGAAATCCGCCTGCCCCGCCGGTTCGGCATCGGCGTGGGGAAAGGCGGCGTTGGGCGCGGTCGGCAGGACCAGAAAGCCATAGTGCGCCACCAACGCCCGAACCTGGTCGGCGACGCCGGTCAGGATCGCCTGATCCGCCGCCCAGTCAGCGTCCTTGCGGCGGGGGCCATAAGCGATGAGTTTGCGCAAATGGTCCGACAATTTCGCTGGATCCGCATCGGCGAACTGCGCCGCCATGGCGCGGGCCACATGGATGAAACCGGCAAAACGGATGCGGCTTTGCGGCCAGTCGAGCCGGGCCACGGCCACGTCTGCCGTGAGCGGGGCAAAGGTGGCGGCGACCTCCGGCTCCACCGCGACGCCATGGTCGGTCAGGGTCACACCGCCGCCGTCGATTGTGGCATCGCCGAAATCGGACATCGCCCGCGCCGCCCGTTCGAGCGTGTCGAGATCGCGGGCAAGCGGACCTATCGCGTCGAGCATCAGGTCGGCGGGTTCAAGCCCATCCTGCGATACGCGCGCCGTCGCGGGCTTGAAGCCATAGACGCCGCAATGCGCCGCCGGGATACGAACCGATCCCATCGTGTCGGTGCCCAGCGCGATGTCGCACAGGCCCGCCGCCACGGCCGCGCCGCTGCCCCCCGACGATCCGCCGGGGCTGTGGCCAATGCGGTGGGGATTGTGGGTTGGGCCAAACCAGGGATTGTCGGTTTTGGACCCGAGCGCGGCCTCCTCCATATTCAGCATGCCCAAAATTGCTGCACCTTTGCTGCGCAGCAATTTGACGGTTTCAGCGTCGCGCGCCGCGATGCGTTCGCGGTATAATTCCATCCCGCCGGTCCATGGCAGACCTGCGACCATGATGTTCGCCTTGACGCCAACGGTCAGGTCATTGAGCGGGCCAGTGCCGGGGGCAGCGGCCTCGTCAAAATCGACGAAGGCGTTCAGCGGCGCATTGGCGGCGCGCAGGGCAGGGGAAATGGTCACACCCCATTCCTCCCTGTCGCGAAGCGATGGGGAGGGGGACCATGCGCAGCATGGTGGAGGGGCATGGTCGCGGGCGCGCTTACCCCTCCACCATCGCTGCGCGATGGTCCCCCTCCCCACGCATTGCGTGGGGAGGATAGGGATTGCCGCCTCATACGCCGCGCTCGTCGATCAGGCGGATGGGTTTTTGCCGCACGTCGATCTGCGTCGCAGCAGCCGTGCCGCCGGGTTCGCACAGTTCGACCGCCACCTCGACGTTCAGCCCCTGGCGCAGCAGTGCGGCGAGCTGGGCAATATCGGTGCCGCCCCGGCTTTCGATCGTCACGGTCATGTCGTCGCGCTGGGTCGCGGGGTCGCGGACCAGGCGGCAGACATATTCGCCGGTCAGGTCGGGCCGGTTTTCGATGATCGCGCCAATGGCGTGGGGGAAGAGGTTGATGCCGCGCAGCTTGACCATATTGTCGCTGCGCCCCTTGAACCCCGCGATGCGCTTGAAGCCGAGCTCGCCGCGCCCACCCAGTTCGTGCGTGATGTCGTGGGTGTTAAAACGGATGCACGGGGCGATGTCGTCCTTGAACAGGCAGGTTACGACCATGTCGCCGGTATCGCCGTGGGCGACCGCCTGCCCCGTATCGACGTCGAGCAGTTCCAGATATTGCGCATCTTCCCAGACATAAAGCCCGTCGCGGTCGGGCCCTTCGCCCGCGATGCTGCCGGTGTCGCCGACGCCATACCAGTCATAGGCCTTTGCCCCGTGCCACGCGGCCTCGGTCGCGGCGCGGTCTTCGGTGCCCAGATGGCCGATGATCATTTTCAGCTTGATGCGGTCGAACATCCCCTCGGCCTCGGCGACTTCGGCGAGTTTGCGGATATAATCGACGAAGCCGACCATCACCGTAACGCCGAAATCGGCGAGCAGATTGACCTGGTTGATGCTGCGCGTTTCGATGCCGGTCCCCGCGCTCAGGAAAAGCGCGTTGGTGAAATGCGTCACGGCCTCACGGATATAATGGCCGCCGTTGATCATGCCATGGCCATAAACCGACTGGACCACATCATCGCCGGTCAGCCCCATCCAGCGATACATGCGCCCGACGAGCAGGTTGGTAATCTCGCGTCCCTTTGGCCCGAACATCAATGGCTGCGGGCGGCCAGTGGTGCCGCTGGTGGTGTGGAACACCACCGGGTCATTTCCGCGCCCGTCAAAGTCGCCATAGGGGGGATAGGCGTTGACCGACGCCATCAGGTCGCTTTTGTCATAAACGGGCAGCTTGGTAATGTCGGCCAGGCCGCCGATATCGCCCGGTTCAATCCCCTGCGCGCCCCACAGCCGCTGGTAAAAGGGGATTTGCCAGCCGCGGGCCATCAGCGTGCGGAAACGCGCGTCCTGCATCGCATGGATTTCATCGCGGCTGATGCGGGCATAGCGCGCGATAAAAGCATCGCCGACGGGATAGTCCGCCAGCATCTGTTTGATGTCGAAGGTTTCGAAATAGGTGGGATGGGTCATTGCGCTCTTCTCTAACGTCACCCCGGGCCTGACCCGGGGGCCCGCTCAGCCAAAGGCGCTGAAATAGCGGGATCCTGGATCAAGTCCGGGGTGACGGGGTGCGGTTGAGTGGCATAGCCAAGCGGATCGTCAAAAAGGCGCGGGTCGCAAGCGCCCGCCAGCGCGCGGCACAGGCCATATTTGCTGCGCGCGGTGGCAGGGTCCATCGGCGCATCGGGGCTGCCCAGGGTGGCGGGGATGGCGCGTTCAATGACGCCGCCATCGGCCATGGTGACCACCAGCCGCTGCGGTACCATCGCATTGCCGTCGCCGCTGCCATCGCCGTGCACGCGCACCTGGGCGGCAAGACGCGCTAGGGCCGGGTCGGCAAAGGTCGCGGGCGTGAAGGCGCGCGGATCAATCACGCCGTCGCGCAGCATGAGCGGGGCCAGGAAAGCCAGGCACAGCCGCGCATAGGCAGGCGTCATGCCGCGATGATAGGGCCGCCCGACCAGCCGCGCGATCAGCGGCGGGGCATGAAGGTCGATGGCGGCAACGGCGGCGAGATTCTCCTCCCCATCCCGACGAATGGGGAGGAAAGCGAGCGCCCCCAGCGCCCCATGGCTGGCGCGGCCCGAGGGGTAAGGTTTGATGCTGACCTCGCTGATCCGCCACGGTGAACCCGGCCTATAGCGGGCCAGGTCAAGCGGCTCGATCAGCGCGCCATAGCCAAAGGGGCCTTCGAGCCCGTCGTGCGGGCCCGTCAGCCCGGCGCGGACCAAAGCCACCGCCTGCACCGCCGCCTGCGCCGCGCGGCCAATTTGCAGCGGCAGGGCGATGCTTGCCTCGACATGCGCCTGCATCGTCCCGCCCGCGAAGCTATAGGCGAGGCCCGCCGCATCGGCCATCTGGTCGCGGGTCAGTCCTTCGAGCCGCGCCACCGCCAGCGCCGCGCCGATCACCCCGGCGGTGGCCGGACGGAAAAAGCGCATGGGGCCGGTTGCCGCGATGCCAAGGCCGCTCGCGATATCGACCCCGACAGCCAGCGCGGTCAGGAAATCGTCGCGATCGCAGCCGCCCATGCGGTGCGATGATGCGAGCAACGCAGCGGTCACCACCGACAGCGCATGGACCACCGCCCCTTCATGCACCGCGTCCCATTCGAGGCAGTGGATGGCGAAGCCCGTGTGGAAGGCTTGAACAGATGGTTCCCCATATCCCGTCTGCCCTGAGCTTGTCGAAGGGCCGTCCTTTCTTTCCGCAATGGAGGACGTAAAGAACGGTCCTTCGACAAGCTCAGGACGGACGGCGTAGGGGGACAGAGCCATTCTGACCTTCCCCGCGTCATCCGACGCCGCTCCTGCCGCCATCACCGCCAGCGTGTCGCCCAGCAAGCGCAATGCATCAGCGCACACCGAAGGGGGCAACGCATGCGGTGCAGCGGCGAAATCGAGGATGGCGGCGGTGTGGGTCGCCCGTTCCTTTTTATCGCGCGGCGATGGGGAAGACATCATTGGAGCCATTCCCCCAGCATCGCATGGATCGCGCCCGCATCATCGCCGCGCAGCGCCAGGTCCACCGCGCGATCGGCCTCCTCTGCCGGCAATCCGCCCCATGCGGCGAGCATGTGCATTTTGGCAATGATGTCGGCCTCGCCCACCGGCCGTTCGGGATCGCCGCGCGTGTCAGTGAGCTCCAACCCGTTGACGCGCGCGCCGAAGTGCGCAGGGTAGCGCGCGGTGATGGCGGGGTCTTCGGCGACAGTCACAGCCTCGCGCAAGGGCGCGAGCGCGGCGATGGCTTCGGGGGTGAAGTCGGCGGGGGTCGCGCTGCGCCCGTCGGCGATGACCGCGACGGCGTGCTGGAGCGAGAATTTGGCGTCAACCTCGGTTACGGGATTGGGCCGGTCGCAGAAGGTGATGGCGTCGGCGTAGGTTTCGACATGGAACGGCGCGGTGAGCCGCCCCGCCGCGCGCAGTTCCAGCGCGCAATCAATGGCGGGATGCGCATGGCGGCACGCGGCCCAGGGTTTGAAGCTGACCTCAAAAATGCGCCACTGGTCGGGGAAGGTCATCGGCTTGGGATCGCGGCAGGTGGCGGCGTAAAGACCTTGGGGACCCTCGAGAACGTCGAGCGGGCCGGTGAGGCCAGAGCCGCTGTAATGATAAGCAGACTGTCCAGTCATTACCGCATTGAGGACATGCCACTGCTTTCCGCTATTTGGCGAATGTCGCGTCTGCCACAGGCCGCCCGTGACGGACCCCGCCAACGCCAAGGCGTTTGCCGTTCGAGTAGCATCTCCGTTACCCGATGCGCAGGCTCCAGTAGCGCCGAATACGCCTGCTGTCGCCGTAGGGTGATACATTGCGTAATGGTGGCTGTCGAAGCAACTTCCCACTGCAATCATGGCCTCATAACCACGAACGGCAGCAACGACCGCACCTTCCATCATCGGTTCGTTCCAGAGCACTGCTGGCCAAATGACCGGGCCAGGATGCAAAAGCGCGGACCGATGGACATCATCCATTTCAAGTAAGTTGCCCAGCAACGCGGCGCTTACTTGCTCGTTATCCGCTCGAAACGGGTCAGCAATCGCACTCGCCCGCGCCCCCGCTACGCACGCCAGCCAGTCGAGCAGGTGCAGGCGCGCCCGTGTCCGGACATCTTCGTTGACGGGACGCTGCAAATGCTGTGCAAGCTGTTCGAGCAACGTCATGGGGGGGAAGCCTGTTGGCCGCGACGCCGCGATATAAGGAATTGGCCGACGCGCTGCGCCGCGAGGTGCTGGACGGCGCCTATGTTGACATCGGCTTTCCGACCGAGAGCGAGCTGTGCAAGCGCTTTGGCGTGTCGCGTTTCACGGTGCGTGAGGCGCTGCGCGCGCTGACCGCCGATGGGCTGATCACCCGCAAACGTGGGTCGGGCACCGTCATCCAGCCCGCGACCGCACGCGGCGGCGCGCTGCACCAGCCGCTGTCGAACGTCGGCGAAATCCTGCAATATGCGCGCAACACGCGCACCACCTTCGAGCTGATTGGCGATGCGCCGCTGCCGCGGGCCATTGCCCAGCACCTCGACCTGCTCGCGGGGAGCCGCTGGACCAAGTTCAAGGGGCTGCGCACCGCGCCGGGTTCGAGCGAGCCGATTGCCACCACCGACGCCTATGTTCACGAAAGCCTGCGCCATGTCGCCGGGCAAATCGCGCCCAATGAAGACACGATCTTCAAACAGCTGGAACGGCTGGCCGGGATCAAGATCGCCAGCGTGACCCAGGATATCCAGGCCGTTCCCGCGACGACCGAAGTGGCTGCGGCGCTGGGGGTGCCCAAACGATCGCCCTGTCTGCTCATCCTGCGCTGTTACCGCAATGCGGCAGGGGAGATTTTGGAGATTTCCGCCAACCACCACCCCGGCGACCGCTTTGCCTATGCCATGCATATCGAGGTGGAGGGGTAGGGGAATGAACATCGCGCGCCGGCGCAGGCCGGAGCTTTGGCGGGCGAAAATTCTGCTTGCGGCCAAAGCTCCGGCCTGCTCCGGAGCGCGACGGCGCTCTTGTTCGACGGCGTCTGCCATCACCTCAAACCACCCCCGCCGCGCGCAGCCCCGCAATCGCATCGGAATCATAGCCCAGATCGGCCAAGATGGCGTCGCTGTCCGCCCCCAGCCGCGGGCCAGCGCGGTTGGGGGGGCGCTTTCCATCCACCTTGATCGGGGTGCCGAGCACTTTCAGCCCGGGGCGCGCCGGATGGTCGACGCGTTCGACCATGCCGATGGTGTCCAGCCACGGATTGTCCATCGCCGCATCCAGGCTGTAGACGGGGGCCACCGGCACATGCCCCTCCAGCAGCGCTTGCCAATGTGCCATCGGCAGCGTTCCGAAATGCGCGTCGAGCGCGGCAGTGAGCGCGTCGCGGTTGGCCAGCCGGTCGGGGTTGGTGGCAAAGCGCGGATCGGCGGCCAGGTCGGGCCTGTCAATGCGCTGGCACAATATGTCCCAGAATTTGGGCAATTGGCACATGACGAACATCCAGCCATCGGCGGCCTTCACCATCTGGCTGGGCGTGGCCGAAGGGTGGGCGCTGCGCGGAGTCCGTTCGGTGACATCGCCCTGGTTCAGATACCAAAGCGCGGGGTAGCTGGTCTGGTGCACCGCGCTCGACAGCAAATCGACGTCCATGTCGCGCCCCTGGCCCGACCGCTGGGCATCGACCAGCGCGGCGAGCAGCGCGATGCTCATATGCGTGCCGGTCATGAAATCGACCATCGACAGGCCCATGCGCTGCGGCTCACCCGCCGGATCGCCGGTCAGCGCGCAAAAGCCCGCCTCTGCCTGCATCAGATAATCATAGCCCGGCCATTTGGCGCGCGCATTGTCGCGACCATAGGCGGACAGATGGACGCAAACGATGGCCGGGTTCAAATGCCGTAAATCGGCATAGGTCAGCCCCAGCCGCGCAGGCAGATCGCCGCGCAAATTGTTGGCGACGGCATGGCTCGACGCGACCAGCCGGTGGAGGATCGTCTGCCCCTCCGCACAGTTGAGGTCCAGGGTGAGCGACCGTTTGCCCAGATTGAAGGCGTGGAAATAGACGCTTTCGCCCTTTTCCAGGAAATGCGGCCCCACCGCGCGCGCCGTATCCCCGCCACCGCCTTTCGTGCCATTTGGCCCGTCCTTGTGCGGCGGCTCGATCTTGATGACCTCGGCCCCCAATTGCGCCAGAAATTGGGTGCCATAGGGGCCTGCGCCATATTGTTCGGCGCTGAGAATGCGAAAACCGGCGAGGGGGAGGCTCAATGTCCCTCTCCCTTCAGGGGAGAGGGACAGCGCGCAGAGCGCGCAGGGAGAGGGGGCGACGTGGCCGCAAGCACCGCCCTCAAAACTGCATCCGTCTCTTTTAGCACCTGATTGTTCCAGAAACGGATTACCCGATAGCCCTGTGATTCAAAGACGCGCGTCCGCATTGCGTCATATTCAATTTGATCGGCATGTTGGCTGCCATCAAGCTCGACAATCAACTTCGCCGACGGACAAACAAAGTCGGCGACATAGCCAGCACTGAACGGCACTTGGCGGCGAAATTTCAAGCCGTTCAGGCGTCCAGCGCGCAGGCGGGCCCAGAGCTTTTCCTCTGCTTCGGTTTGACTGGCGCGGAGCGATTTGGCCTTGGCCAATAAGTCGTCTGGGGTTTTGCCCCTACGGGTCACTCCCTCTCCCTGCTTGGCTTTTGCCAAGCTGTCCCTCCCCCCTGAGGGGGAGGGGGTTGAAGAGAAGTGCCCCATCACGCCGGGTTCGCTTTCACCCATTGTTTGGCGATGATCATCCGCTGCATTTCGTTGGTGCCCTCGCCGATGCACATCAGCATCGAATCGCGGTAATAGCGTTCGATGTCATATTCCTTGGAATAGCTGTAACCGCCATAGATGCGCATCGCTTCCTGGCTGTTGGCCACCGCAGCTTCGGAGGCGAAATATTTGGCCATGCCCGCTTCCATGTCGCAGCGCTCACCCCGGTCATAGGCCTCTGCGGCATCGAACGTCAGCAGGCGGGCGGCGCGGGCGCGCGTCACCATTTCGCCCAGCTTCAGCTGGATGGCCTGATGCTCGGCAATGGGTTTACCCATGGTTTCGCGCAGCTGCGCATATTCGGTCGCCAGCCGCAGCGATCCTTCGGCCAGGCCCACGCCGCGCGCGGCGACGTTGATGCGGCCCAGTTCCAGCCCGCCAGTCGCCTGAAAAAAGCCCTGCCCCTCGACCCCGCCGATTAGATTGGCGGCGGGCAGGCGGTAATTGTCGAACACCAGTTCGGCGCTGTCGATGCCCTTATACCCCAGCTTGTCAAACTTCTTGCCGGTGGTGAAGCCGTCGCCCTTGGGCGCGATGAACAGGCTCATCCCCTTGTAGCGCGGCTCGGCCCTGGGGTTGGTCTTGACCAGCAGCGCAAAGCAGCTGCCGTTGATGCCGTTGGAAATCCACGTCTTGGTGCCGTTGATAACATAATCATCGCCGTCCCGCACCGCGACCGTGCGAATGGCCTGCAAATCGGTGCCGGCATTGGGTTCGGTCAGCGCCAGGCCGCCACGCACTTCACCGGTCGCGAATTTGGGCAGCCACTGCATCTTTTGCGCGGGCGTGCCGAACCGTTCGACGGCGCAGGCCATGATCAGGTGCGAATTGAAAATGCCGGTTATCGCCATCCAATAGGACGAAATCAGCGCGACAATCTTGGCATAGGTGGTCGCGGGCAGGCCCAGCCCGCCATATTCCTGGCCGATGGTGGCACCGAACAGGCCCATTTCGGCCATTTGATGCACCAATTCTTCGGGCCAGATGTCATTATGGTCATGGTGCATGACCACCGGGCGCACTTCCTTGTCCACCCATTTCTGGATGGCATCCAGCAGGGCGGCCTCTTCGTCCGCGTCCATGGCCGGACGCGCTGTATCGAGCATGGGGGCGGTTGCCATCGTCAACTCTCCTCGCAAAAACCAGTGTCAATCGTCGGCAGGGCCGTGGCCGCGTTTCCAGACCAGCACCGTGCGCTTGTAATGGCTCACCACCGTGCCGTCTTGATTCTTGCCGACGGTCTTGAACGTCACAATGCCCTGGTCGGGACGGCTTTTGCTCTCCCGCTTTTCCAGCACTTCGCTTTCGGCATAGAGGGTGTCGCCGACAAACAGGGGGTGGGTCATGCGCACCTCGTCCCAGCCCAGATTGGCAATCGCCTTGCCGCTGGTGTCCGACACGCTCATCCCCGTCATCAGCGCGATGGTCAGCGGGCTGACCACCAGCGGTTTGCCAAATTCGGTCTTTTTGGAAAAATCATAATCGAAATGCGCCGGATGGGTGTTCATGGTCAGCAGCGTGAACCACACATTGTCGGCGTCGGTGATCGTCCGTCCGGGGCGGTGCTCATAGATGTGACCGACCACGAAATCCTCGAAAAACCGGCCCTGCACCTCCCGGAACCGGCCGGGTGCCACTTCTTTCACGCCATCACGCATCGCGATTGTCCTTGCATGCCAAAATCTGTTCATACCGGCGCACGACGGGTGCCTCCAGCATCTTGCCTTCGTGCCGGATGGCACGCCCGCCCGCCGCAGCAAAGGCCGCCAGCGCTGCCTCCGCCTCTGCCACGTCCGCCGCCGTGGGCCGGAAAATATCGTGGATGACCGGAATCTGCGCCGGATGAATGGCCGCCTTGGCCGCAAAGCCCAGCGCCTTGGCCCGGCGGCACTCCTCCGCCAGCCCGGCGGCATCGTCCATGTGGATGAAGGGCACGTCCAATGCGGGCTTGTTCGCCCCTGCCGCCGCCATCACCAGCTGCGCCCGCGCCGCCGCCAGCGGCTCCCAGGCCAGCGCCACGCCCAGCTGTGCCGAAAAATCGCCGCCCCCGAACATCAGCATCACCGTGCCGGGATCGGCGGCAATCGCATCGGCAGCGCGCAGCCCCGCGACCGTTTCGATCAGCGGCACCAGGCCAATGGCCGGGTCGGCCAATATGGTGCGGACCTGCGCCACCTCCTGCGCCGCCTCCACCATCGGCAGGAACAGCAGGGCGGGCCGCACCGCCGCCTCGGCCAGGGCGATGAGGTCGGCCAGGCCCGCGCGCGTCATCACGCTGTTGATTCGGATGGCGAGGCGCGGGTCGCCCAGCGCCGCGACGGCGGTCAGCGCCGCCGCGCGCGCGTCCGCCTTTTCCCCGGCAGGCACCGCATCCTCCAGGTCAATGCACACGCAATCGGCACCGCTCGCCAATGCCTTGGCAAAGCGGTCGGGTTTCGACCCCGGGACAAACAGCATCGATTGCATGGACAGGCTCATGGCACTCCTAATTTGTCCGGACAAATTTCAAGTCAAGCCCCAACTGCGCCCGCTGGTCACCCTGCGGACAAATTGGGGCGATCAAGAGACCGGTTTGACCACGCCCAGCCAGCCGGTGAGCAGCAACAGCGCATAAACGCACCAGACCCAGCGGCGGGTGCGGTTCATTGTCGCGAGCAGCGGAATTTCGGTCGCATCATTCGATCCTTCGGCCAGCAACCGTCCCAATTGCGCGCCAACGGGTTTGAAGGCGACGTCAATCATGATTGCGGCGACAAAGATCAGCCCGAACATCAGCGCCTTCATCGCCAACCACGGCTGGTCAATCGGGTGGCCCGACACCAGCGACACGGTGCCCAGATACAGATATCCCGCCGCCAGCAACCAGCGCAGCCAACCCTCCCACCGCCGGTTGCGCGCGGCGCGGGGCGTCATGTCATGGGCATGGGCGTCGAACACCAACCACAGCCAAAAGGCACCGATCGCCCAGCTGGCGGCGACCAGCGGCGGCCACACCGGCCACCAATTGCCCAGCAGCGACAGGGTGAGCGACACCGGCACCATCAGCGCCCAGGCCGCGCGTGGGGCAAGATCGACAATGACCAGCAATTTGAGCAGCGCCAGCCGTTGGTCGAGCGAATAATCGTGCCGTTTGCGGAAATGCTGGCCCAACACGAACACGCCAATGTCGCCGCCCAGCCAGGCCACGAACAACAGCACATGGACATAGACCATTGTCGAAGTTGCCAGCGTCGCCCAATCCATGTTCGTCCTGCCTTGTTCCTGAAATGCCGCGCCCGGGGCCGTTCCCGCAACATTGCTGCGCCGCTCCGGGACCGCGCGCAATGTCGCTTGACAAGCGGTCCTAGAGCAGGAAAGTTGTCCGGACAAATAAAAATCTCCGGCCAACGGGATGTCATGGTGCGCATCGGGGAAAATCGCAGGTGGCGGTGACGTCCACCGGTCCAGAGGAGTGCAGTGATAATGTCGAAATCCATGGTGTTGGCCGGGGGCGCGCTGGCGCTGCTCCTGCCCCTTCCCGCGCTGGCCCAGGGTCAGGATGCCGAAGCCGAAGAAAGCGCGTCGGGCGTTGCCGATATCGTCGTCACGGCGCAGCGCCGGGCCGAAAATGTTCAGGATGTGCCGATTGCCATCTCCGCTTTTTCCGCCGACCAGCTGGCGGCGCAGGGCGTCAACAACACATTGCAACTGGGGCAATTTGTCCCCAATCTGGTGGCGTTGAACAACACCGGCCTGGGGTCGGCCAACGCCTATTATCTGCGCGGGCTGGGCAACACCGAATCCATCGCGACTTTTGACCCGCCGGTCGGCACCTATGTCGACGATATTTACCTGTCGCGGCAGAACGCCAACAATTTGTCCTTTCTGGATGTTGAGCGGATCGAGGTGCTGCGCGGGCCGCAGGGCACATTGTTCGGCCGCAACACCACGGGCGGCGCGATCAGCGTCATCATGCGCGATCCCGGCGACACCATTGGCGGCTATCTGGAGGCGGGGCTGGGCCGATTCGACCGCGTGCTGGTGCGTGGCTCCATCGACCTGCCGCTCGCCGAGAATATCGCGGTCAAGGTCAGCGGCTTTTGGGACAATGACGACGGCTATGTCCGCAACACCTCCAACACGCAGCGGCTAAACGACAATGACGGCTGGGGTGCGCGGTTGGGCGTCAAGGCCGATTTCGGAACGGTCACCTGGCGGGGAAGCTATGCCCGGTTGGTCAGCAATGGCGAAAATCTGCTGAACTTCACCTGCGATCCGCGCAACCCTGCCAATTGCAAGGGCCGCTTTGCGACGACGGGGCTGACCGAAGGCGGGCGGCTGGCCAATTCGCAGTTCGCGCCGCTGGTCATCACGGGGCGCAAGGCGAATTACGGGCTGGGCAACCGGACGACGACCGACCTGGTGACCTCCAATCTGGGGGTTGAGCTGGGCGAGGATCTGACGCTGAACCTCATCACCGGTTACGTCAATCTGGGCCAGCAATTCGCGCTCGACTTTTTCGACGGGCGCGGCGGGCCGGGTATCGCCAACGCCGGGGTGCCGCCGGTTGCAGGCTTTTCGCGCGGCGGCTTTACCATCACCAACGATGGGCGGCACAAGCAATTTACGCAGGAAATCAAGCTGTCGGGCGAGCTGGCCGACGGCATGATCGATTTCGTCGGCGGGCTTTTCTATATCAACGAAAAGAACACCACCGATTTCGCCGATATATTCAGCATTTCGCCCACCTTTGCCTTGCTGCTGGCGGACCGCACCCTGCGCAACAAGACCGAAGCCTGGGCGGGCTATGTTCAGGCCGACATCAATTTGTCGGACGCGTTCACCATCACAGCGGGCATTCGCTACACGGACGAGGAAAAGACGTTCAACGTCGCCGATAATCGTGCCAGCTGCAACGACGGGACGGTCGAGGCGACGTGCCTGGTCAACGCCAATATGGTGCTGGCTCCGCCGGTTGTTCCCGCCACGCTGCGGATCCCCACGACCCAGCGTGCCAAGGTGTGGACGCCGCGCCTGGCGCTCAACTATCGGCCCAATGACGATATTCTGTTGTTCGCGTCGGCGACGCGCGGGTTCAAGTCGGGCGGGTGGAACGCGCGCGGCACGGCGGCAGGCGAGCTGTTGCCCTTCGACCCCGAAAAAGTGTGGAGTTATGAAGCCGGGATTAAGTCCGACCTGTTTGATCGCAAGGTGCGCGCCAACCTGACCTTCTTCTATCAGGACACATCGGCGCTGCAGACGCCATCGGCCTTTTTGCGGGCCAATGGCAGCCTGGCCTTCATTACCCAGAATTTCGCTGATTATGTGAACAAGGGCATTGAATTTGAACTGACCTGGGTGCCGACCGATGGCCTGACCCTGTTCCTGAACGGCGGCTATCAGGACGATAAGTATAAGATCGACCGCAACGCCCCGGCGGTGAACGAATATGCCGTGCGCAGCGTCGCGGCGCAGCAGGCGGTGTGTCTGGCCGAGCTGGCGGCGGGCCGCGTTTCGGGCGGCCCCAATACGGCGAGCTGCGGCGCGGGCATCGTCAGTCCGACGGGCGGGATCGCCGAACCGGTGCGCACCCCCGATTGGACGCTGGCCATCGGCGGCAGTTACCGGATGGCGGTGGAGGACAGCGGCTGGGCCGTGACCCCGTCGGTCAACGCCAGCTACTCCTCCAGCATGGAAACCGGGACCAGCCAAGTGTCGATTTTCCGGGGTCAGGTGACCGGCACCAACGGCACTTTCCCCGGCAATCTGACGGGCCAGGGGCCGTTTGTGACAGGATCGTTCAGCGAGGCCCATTGGCTGGTCAACGCCGGGCTGACGGTGACCGCGCCGGGCGACAAGCTGTCGTTCGGGATTGAGTGCAACAATTGTTTCGGCGAGGAATATATCACCTCCACCCTGTCCAATTACAGCTATCTCAACCCGCCGATGACGTGGCTGGTGCGGACGAAATATAAGTTCTGACCCGGCCCATCTGGCCAAGTGCGGCGGCCGGTGTCATGCTGGCCGCCGCATCCATGTGAAAAGGACCCTGCAAGCCCATGTCCACCCCAGCAAGCAGCGCCAGCGGCGAGCCCAATGAATTCCGGCGCGGCGGCAAGGTTTTGCTGGCAGGATTTCTGGGCACCATGTGCGGCGCATCGCCGCTGCCCTTCAACGTGCTGGGATTTCTATTCAAGCCGCTGGAGGCGGAATTTGGCTGGAATGTTCAGCAGGTCAGCGTTGGCATCACCATCTTTGGCGTCACCGCCGCGCTGCTCGCCCCGGTGTTCGGCTGGCTGGCGGACCGGTTCGGGGTGCGCCGGGTGGCAATCCTGTCGCTTATCGGCTTCATCCTTGCCTTTTCATCGCTCTATTTCACCCCGTCACAGCTCATCGGCTTTTACGCCTTGTGGTTTCTGGTCGGCCTGATCGGCATCGGATCAACCCCGGTGACATGGAGCCGGGGCATCAGCCTTTGGTTCGTGCGCCAGCGCGGGCTAGCGCTCGGCATTATGCTGGTCGGCACCAGCGCGGCGGCCTTTGTCGTGCCGCAGATTGCCGTGTGGGCCATCAGCAATTTTGGCTGGCGCGAGATGTTTCCCATCGTCGCGCTGCTTCCCCTGCTCGTCGCGCTGCCCATGACGCTGCTTTTCTTTCGCGAACCGCGCGCCGACGAACGCCCCGCCGGCCTGTACACCGCGACAGGCGAGGTCGCGGGCATGACGTTCAAGGAGGCCATCAGGACGCGGCAATTCTGGCTGCTCTGGCTGTCCATCTTTCTGATCGCCAGCGCCTATGGCGGCGCGCATATCCATTTGCCAGCCATTGTTGCCGACCATGGCATTGGCGCGGGGCAAGCGGCGGGGATTATGGGCGTGGTCGGCCTGGGCCTGCTGATCGGGCGGGTTGGCGTTGGTTTTCTGCTCGACAAATTCTGGGGCCCAGCGGTGGCCTTCCCGGTGCTCTGCCTGCCCGCCATTGCCTGCTATTTGCTGCTCGGCACCAGCAGCGAGATGCTGTGGATTACCATGGCGGCCTTTTTCCTGGGCTTTGCGGCGGGGGCGGAAAGCGACCTCATCGCCTTTCTGTCGGCCCGCTATTTCGGCATGGCGCATTTCGGGCGCATCTACGGCATGCTCTATATGCCCTTCGGCTTCATGTCGGCGATGTCGCCGCTCATCTATGGCACGGTCAAGGTGCAGACCGGCAGCTATGACGCCATTTTGATGGTGGCCGCCGTGGTCTTTGTGATTGGCGGGGCGCTGCTGCTGGGCCTTGGCAAATATCCGGCGCGCAATTTGAAGGACGGATGATGGCAACGCTTTCCCCCGCACCCCCCGCTTTGCACAATGGCTTGATCGATGCCCTGACCGCGACGGGGGCCGAGGTGCTGAGCGATGCGGCCACGCTCAACTTCAATGCGCATGATGTGTATGAACGCGGTGCCGATCTGGCCGCCGTCGTCCGCCCCGGCTCTACCGAAGAGCTGGCCGCCGCCGTCGCCGCCGCAACGCGCGCGGGCCATAGTGTCGTCGCACGCGGCGGGGGGATGAGCTACACCGGCGGCTATACGCAGCAGGCGGTGGGCGCGGTGCTGATCGACACGGCGCGGATGGACCGTATCCTGGCGATCAATGCCGAGGATATGAGCGTGACGGTGGAGGTTGGCTGCACCTGGGCCAAGCTTTATGCCGCATTGAAGCCGCTGGGCCTGCGCACCCCCTTTTGGGGCACATTGTCGGGGCTGAAGGCAACGGTTGGCGGCGGGATGAGCCAGAATTGCCTGTTCTGGGGCAGCGCGCGCCACGGCAGCGGGGCGCAAAGCTGCACCGCGCTCGCCGTCGTGCTGGCCGACGGCACGGTGCTGCGCACGGGCACGGGCTTTGCGCGCCCCTATGGCCCCGATCTCACCGGCCTGTTCCTGGCCGACACCGGCGCAATGGGCATCAAGGCCGAAGTGACGCTGCGGCTGGTGCGCGAGGCGGCGGCCCATGGCTATGCCAGTTTCATCTTTGACACCCACGGTGCGGCGCTGGGCGCGCTGGCCGAGCTGGAGCGCGCCGGGGTGGCGACCGAGATTTTCGGCTTTGACCCGCATCTGAACGCCATCCGCATGAAGCGCGACAGCCTGACCTCCGACGCGAGGGCGCTGGTGGGGATGATGAAGGCACAAGGATCGATGCTGAAGGCGCTGAAAGAGGGGGCCAAGGTGGCGATGGCCGGGCGCGACTTTCTGAAAGATGCGCGCTTCTCGCTCCATGTGCTGACCGAGGCGCGGGGGCAGGCCGCCGCCGACGGCGATATCGCCGAGGCCCGGCGCATCGCGCAGGCGCATGGCGGGCGCGAGACCGAAAACACCATCCCCAAAATCATCCGCGCCAACCCCTTTGGCCCGCTCAATTCCATGCTGGGGCCAGAGGGCGAACGCTGGGCCCCGGTGCATGGCATTGTCCCGCACAGCCAGTCCGTCGCCTGCTATAACGCCATATTGGCGCTGTTCGCCCAGCATCAGGGTGAGATGGCGGCGCTGGGGGTGCACACCGGCACGCTGATCACCGCATTGGGCGGGCAGGGCACATTGATCGAGCCATGTCTTTATTGGCCCGATGCGTCCAACCCGCTGATCGACGCGACAGTGGAGGCCGCGCATCTGGCCAAGCTGCCCCGGCACGCATCCAACCCCACCGCCTGGGCGCTGGTGAAGGCGCTGAAGGCCGCGCTCGCCGACCTGTTCCTGGCGCATGGCGCGGCGCATTTTCAGATCGGCCGCACCTATCGCTACCGCGACCATCTGGACCCCGCCGCCGATGCCTTGCTGGCCGCGATCAAGGGGCATGTGGACCCCGACCGCCGGATGAACCCCGGCGTGCTGGGCCTGTGAGGGGTGGCTTTTGTGTTCCAAAGCAGCCTGCGCTCCGGCGCAGGCCGGAGCTCTGGCAGGGGAGAGCGGCGCTGTCGGCCAACGCTCCGGCCTGCGCCGGAGCACGGCGGGGTGAACAGCGATGTGGGATTTGAACCGCCGACAGGCGCTCGCCGCCGCGCTGGCGAGCGGGGCGTTCATCCCCGAAGGATTGCAAGCCATGGATGACAAGACCCCAGTGATGGCCCCTGCGCCCTATGCCGCCGTCGCGATGCAGCTGGCTGCGCGCTCGGTCGAGCGGCTCACGTCGCGCGACGCGGTGACGGCGCAGGTCAAGGATCATGTTGCCGTCATCACCCCGCAAATCCGCGCCGCGACCATCTTCATCCAGCAATATGGCGGCGCGCCGGTGAAGCTTGCCGTGCTGCCCGAATATTTGTTCACCAGCTATCCCGGGCGGATAAGCATCAGCGATTTTGCCAATCTGGCCGCCTTTGACGTGGATGGCCCCGAATATGACGCCATCGCCGCCATGGCCCAGCAATTGGGGCTGTTCATCGCGGGCAATGCCTATGAACGCGATGTCCATTTCCCCGGCATTTATTTTCAGGCGAGCTTTGTCATCGATCCGGCAGGCAACACCGTGCTGCGCTACCGCCGGCTGAACAGCATGTTTGCCCCGACGCCGCACGATGTGTGGAGCAAATATCTGGACATTTACGGTCTGGACGGCGTGTTTCCGGTCGCGCGCACCGCCATCGGCAATCTGGCGGCGATTGCGTCAGAGGAAATCCTCTACCCCGAAATCGCCCGCGCCCATGCGCTGCGCGGGGCGGAGATATTTGTCCACTCTTCGAGCGAAATCGGCAGCCCGCTCGCCACGCCCAAAGCCATCGCCAAACGTGCGCGGGCGATGGAAAATCTGGCCTATGTCGTATCTGCCAACACTGCCGGCATCACCGCCAGCGGCCTGCCCGCCGCCTCCGCCGACGGCAACAGCCTGGTCGCCGATTGGAAGGGAAATGTGCTCGCCGAATCGAACAGCGGGGAAACCTTCACCGCCTTTGCCGATATCGACCTCAACGCCCTGCGCACGGCGCGGCGCAAACCGGGGATGACCAATTTCCTGTCGCGCCAGCGCACCGCGCTGTTCGCCGCCGCCTTTGCCGGTGAAACCCATCAGCGCGCCGATGGTTTGATGAAGGACAAAGACTTTATCGTGCCCGACCGCGATTATTTCCGCCGCACGAGCGAAGAGGTGATCGCACGGCTGGCCCAGGCCGGGTTGATTTGAGGGATGGATTGATATGAGCGCCAATGATGTTCCGCCGCCCTATACCGCCGTCGAACGCCACGGCATGTTTCCCGACGTGCGCCATGACGATGCCGCGCGCTTCAACTTTCTGGCCGGGCTGAACCGCTATCTGTCGGGGGCGGTCGGGGCGGGCAACAAGCTGGCCTATGACCGGCGCGTCCTGCCCGCATTCCGCGCCGAACATGGCCGCGACCCCGCCGACCGGCACGAGGTGCGCCGCGCGATGAACGCCGACAGCTGGCACCGTTTCTGGTCGGCCTGCAAGCGCAATTCGATGGAAATGCGGCAACAGGCGGGCCGCGCGCTGGTGCTGCGCCAGCTCGACGATCTCGACGCCCGCGCGCGCAGCTATAACGAAGGGGCCAACACGCTCCAGCTCGACCCGGCGGTCGCCGTGCCGCGCTATCAGGCGGCGGTCGACATCCATTGCATGCCCGGCAGCTATCATGGCGAGGAACGCCCCGGCGACGTATCGGCAGGGGCCAATTATGATTGCGGGATTTTCGCGACGACCGGCGGCGCACTGGGCGCGCTCAACGATGGCGGCGGCGCGGCGGTCGCCGCCTGGGCCAGGGCCGAGCGGCCCGGTTGGCAGCCCCGTCGCATCCTGGATATCGGCTGCACCGTGGGCCATAATGTCGTGCCCATTGCGCGCGCCTTTCCCGATGCAGAGGTAATTGCGATCGACACCGCCGCCCCGTCGCTGCGCTATGGCCATGCCCGCGCGCAGGCACTGGGCGTCAAAAATGTCCAGTTCCGCCAGATGAATGGCGAGGATCTGTCCGAATTTGCCGATGGCAGTTTCGATTGGGTGCAGACGACGATGTTCCTGCACGAATTGTCGATGAAGGCGCTGCCCAAAATCCTGGCAGAGGCGGCGCGCGTGCTGGCCCCCGGCGGGCTGCTGTTCCACATCGAACAGCCGGAATATGGGCCGGACATGCCGCTGTTTGAACAGTTCATGCGCGACTGGGACGCCTATAACAACAATGAACCCTTTTGGTCGGCCATGCATGCGCTGGACATGAAGGAGGAGATGGCAAAGGCCGGTTTCCCGCGCGACCGCCAATTTACGGTGGGCGTCAAAGCGGTGGTCGACGAACGCATTTTCCCGCCTTCGCCTGCAGGCGCGCAAGAGGATTATGGCCGCGCCGCCGTCTGGAACGCCTATGGCGGATGGAAGCCAGAGGCGATGGACTTGGCCGCCCAATGATTTTGTCCTCCCTAGCGCTGCGCGGCAGGAAGAAACGTGATGACCGAAGCTGTTGACCCCATCGCCCGCGCGGGTGCCAAGGCCAAGGGCCGCCGCCCCGAATATCTGGACAGCCCGTTTGAAGAGCGGATGCTGTCCATGCTGCTGGCGCTGGTGGGCGAAGTGTCGGTGCTGCGCGAACGGCTCGACACGGTCGAACGGCTGCTGGAGGAAAAGGGCAGCATCAACCGCGCCGACATCGAAGCCTATGCCCCCGATCTGGAGGTGGGCAAGGAACGCAACCGCATCATCCGCGACTATATCGCCCGCATCATGCGCGGCGTGCAACAGGACATGGAAGCCCTCGCCGAGCTGGAACCGCCCATCGACGACGTCATCCAGGAAATGGAACGGGCGGGGTAGGGGCTCCTGTACTCCCCAAGCGATGCTTGGGAAGGGGGACCATCGCGCAGCGATGGTGGAGGGGGATCGCGTCGTGATGCGCCGAAAGCGTCAAAATGGCTTGGTGGCGCCCAGGAAGCAGACGCTGGCGATGGTGATCCAATAGATATAGGCCGCCACGCGCGCCTGCGCGATTTCCGTGTTGAGCCGCGCCTGGATGGCGGCGTCGGGCCCAGCGGCGAGCGCGCGGAAATAGACGGTCCATTGCCGCATCACAAAGCGCAGGAACAGGCCGATGCACAAGGTGAAGGCATAAAGGATCATTTTGGCCGGATACCACCAGCTGCCCGCCGCGACCTGCACGGGCCCCTGCCCCATGAAGGCCAGGATGGAAAAGAGCGCGATGCCCGCAATCAGCGGATAGCGCAGCAGCTCCTCCGTCCGGGTAATTTTGATGCCGATGTCGGTTTCGCGCTTCACAAAGGCCGCCCAGGTCATGCCCAGCCAGACGAGGAAGAACAGCCACATGGCGGTCAGCGCGCCCGGCGCGTCGAGCAGCGGGATGAAGCCGTAAATCTTGCCCATATGCAGGCCCAGCGGGAACAACAGGACAATGCCCGTGCGCGCCAATATGTCGATGCGATAGGCGGTTTCCATATGCCGCTTGCGTTCATCGAGCGACAGCGCACTGTTGGTGACATGATAGCTGGTCTGGAACACCCCCCACTCGCCGCCCAGCCAATAAACCATGGCCAGAATGTGCACCCAGCGCAAAATGTCGAGCTCGTTGAGAAACATCGCCCCTATCTCCCCCTTGTCCCCGGCGGCAATTTGTCCGGACAACTTTCGCTTGGCAAGCCCAAAATCGCGTTTAGGGTGATGGGCAAGGGAGAATGACCATGAAGCACCGGATAATCGAAGGCCGGATAGCCTATACATCGCGCAAGCCGGGGATGGAGGGCATGGCACGCGGCTTTGAAACCTTCATGTTCACGCACCATGCCGACGGCAAGATGGTGCTGCGCGCGCATTGCGAGATTGAAGAGCCCGAACCCACGGTGATGCGCGACATCGTCTATGCCATTGACGAGCATCAACAGCCCATGGACCTGTCGGTGCGGCTGGTGATTGGGGATGCCTTCATGGGGTCGGGCTGGCTGCGCTTTGATGGCACGCATATCGAATGCGAAAGCTATGGCCCCAGCATCGGCCGCCTGTCGCAGCGCGTTGCCGCCGAGTTGCCCATCGACGGATTTGGCACCCACCCCATCGTCGCCGACGGTTTTCTGCTGTCCACCAAGGACTGGACCGAGGGTCAGCGCCGCAAATTCAACGTCTACCTCCCCTCCCCCGACCATCGCGGGGCCACGCCGCCGATGATTGCCCAGGTGAAGATCGACGCCGAATATTATGGCAAGGAGCAAGTGACCGTCGCCGCGGGCACCTTTGCTGCGCGCAAATTCGCCTTCATCGACCCGGGCGACAGCGGCATGGCGGGCGAGCATCCGCGCTATGAAATGTGGATCACCGACGATGACGACGGCATTTTCCTGAAAGGCGGCGTCGATGGCTATATGATGACCTGGTATGAGCTTGTGGAGCTGAAACGCTGATCATTCGCATCATCGGCGCGGGGCTTGGCGGGGTGACCTGCGCCATTGCCTGCGCGCAGCGCGGGCTGGCGGTCAGCGTGCACGAAGCCGCGCGCGAACTGGCCGAAGTCGGCGCGGGGCTGACGCTGGGGCGCGGCGCACAGCATGTGTTCCGCGCGCTGGGCATCCAGGCGGAGGTCGCGGCCATAGCCTGTCCGGCGGGCGCGCTGCCCTTTGTCCACTATCGCGATGGCCGCTTGCTGTTCGGTGCGCGCGATGGCGGCGACGGCACCCCCGATGACGGCCATGCGGATATTGTGCGCCATTGCTACCGCGCCGACCTGCAAGCGGTGCTGGTGGCGGCGGCGGCGCGGTTGGGCGTGCCGGTGCAGCTGGGCCAGACGCTGGTGGCGGTCGATCAGCATGACAGTGGCGTCACCGCGCGCTTTGCCGATGGCGGCGCAGTCGGCGGCGATGTGCTGGTGGGGGCCGACGGTGTCCGCTCGGTTGTGCGCGCTAGCGTCGCGCCGGGAGATGCGCCGCGTTACACCGGCCATGTCGCTTATCGCTTTCTGGTCCCCGCGCCGGCGGCAGAGCCGCACATGGCGCTGGGCCGCAGCGCGATTTTCATCGGGCCGCAGCGAACCTTCAACCGCTATACGATGGCGGGCGGACGCGTGGTCAACTGTGCAGGCCTGGTGGAAACCAGCGAGGCGGTGGCAGAGGGCTGGTCCATTCCCGCCGGGCGCGATGAGTTGCGCGCGGCCTTTGCGGGCTGGCATCCCGATGTCATCGGCCTGATTGGTCAGGCGGACCGGTGCATCAAATGGGGCCTGTATGACCGCGCGCCGCTCGACCACTGGTCGCAGGGGCGCGTGACGGTGCTGGGCGATGCGGCGCATGCCATGCTGCCCTTTCTGGGCATGGGGGCGGCGATGGCGATTGAGGACGGCTGGGTCCTGGCCCGCGCGCTGGCGGAATCCGGCGACCCCGGGACGGCGCTCGCCCGCTATCAGGCCGAGCGCAAGCCGCGCTGTGACCAGGTGCATGCCGCGTCGCTGCGCCAGGGCCAGATGACGCAGGCGATGGACCCCGACCGCATCGACGGCAGCCGCGTGCCCATGGCCGATGAAGCGATGATGGGTTTTGATCCCGTCCGGGGGTAAATGGACCCGGTATTACGCCAGCGCCTGCACCACCGCGCGCGCGGCGGCCGGGGCAAAGGCAAAGCTGATGTGACGGCAGCGCACTTCGATCGCCATATCGCGCTCATGCGGCAACCCGCGCGCGCAGCCGGCGGCGACGATGCCGTCCTGCGCCGACCACAGCGCCACGGTCGGCACCGCCGGTTTGGGGTCGGGATGCAGCGCCACTGGCGGCGTATCGACATCATGCCCGGCAATCAGCTGATAGAGCCGCCATGCATGATTGGCGCGGCGTGACCCCGAAAAGGGCGTCCCCATCGTCACCACCCGGGCCACTTTGTGCGGATGATGTTTGGCATATTCGCGAGCATAGATGCCGCCCAGGCTCCACCCAACGAGCGCAGGCGCGCGCCCTTCGCGCGCGATCACTTCGTCCACCCGCGCATCCAGCCGGGCCAGCAGATCGGCGGTCGCCCCGCGATTGCGGCCCATGCCCCAGCCATAGGCGCGGAAGCCCGCCGCCCGCAGGCTGGAGCGCAGCTGGCGCATCGCCAGATCGCTGGCCATGAATCCGGGCAAGGTGATGACCGGCAAGCCGCCACCCAAATCGGGCAGCCGGTGCGGGCGCGACCACAAACGGTAAAAGAGCCACATCGCCACCACGCGCAGCTCCCCCAGCAGCATCAGCCAGGACGGCGGGCGCGAATCGTCGCGAGAGGGCAAGAATTCCGACATCAGATGGCGACAAATGTGCCGCCTCTCTGTCACAATCAAGCGCAAGCCGCTGACAGCTCGTCGATCATTTCGCGCGGCTGGTAAGAAATAGTGTCACAAATGGTGGGTGCGGAGCGACGCCACCCTCATTCACCCCCGTCAGTCCAGGGCTTGTCGAAGGACCGTCCTTTCTTCTGCCATAAGCCAAGAGAAGGACAGCCCTTCGACAAGCTCAGGGCAAGCGGGGGTGAGGGGGGGGGTGCGGGGGCGGGGCGCTATCCCTTTGGCGTCAGTTTGAGCAGCTTGCCCTCTGGCCCGTCGGTCAGCACCCAGATGCTGCCGTCGTCGCGCACATCCACCTCGCGGACGCGGGCACCCATGTCCCAGCGTTCGGCCTTGCTCGCCTTGCCATCGACCAGCGCGATGCGGATCAGCGCCTTGCCCGACAGGCCGCCCATCAACAGCGATTTGCCCCAGCCGGGATAGCCCTGGCCCGAATGAAAGGTCAGCCCGGCGGGCGAAATGGCCGGGTTCCACCACAAATCCGGCGCGCGAAACTCGGGCCGCGTCGGGTGGTCGGGAATATCGCGCCCGTCATAATGGTCGCCATTCGACACGATGGGATAGCCATAGTTGGCGGCGCGTTCGACCTTGTTCAGCTCATCGCCATGCGCCGGGCCCATTTCATGGCTCCACAACGTGCCGCTGTCGTCAAACACCAGCCCCAGCGGATTGCGGTGACCCAGTGACCAGATTTGCGCTGTCGCCCCGCCCTTGTCGGCGAAGGGATTGTCGCTGGGCGTGCTGCCGTCCAGCTTGATGCGGACCATTTTGCCCAGCGTGCCGGTCATGTCCTGTGACGGATCAAATTTCTGCCGCTCGCCCGTGGCGATGAACAGATGTTTGCCGTCGGGTGCCAGCGCCAGCCGGTGGCCGAAATGGCCGCGCCCGCCAACAAAGGGCGTGGCGCGCCAGATGATCTTGAGGTCGGTCAGCGCCGGGGCCTGGCCGGGATTAATGGCCGCAGTCGCCACCACCGCGCCAAAGCCGCCGTCGCCCTCTGCCGCCCAGCTCAGGGCGACGGGCACTTTGCCGTCGGCGGCGCTGGGGCCGAGCACGATGATGTCACCCAGCCCGCCCTGGCCGCCCGCCGCGACCGCTGGCACGCCGCTCACGGGCTGCACCGCGCCGCCCTCTTCCCACAAGAGCATCCGCCCGCCCTTTTCGGTGATGAGGGCAAAGGGCGTGCCGGGCAGGAAGGCCAGTGCCCATGGCTGATTGAACTGCGCGATTTCAGTGATGGCAAAGGGGGCCGAGGCGACGGGCACGGCAGGATGCGCGCCGGTCTTGTCAATCTCTCCGCCGACTGCGGTGGCAGCATCGCCCACCGATGTATCCGCCGGGCTGCACGCCGCGAGCGTCAGCGGAACGGCCAGCAGGGGAAGGGCAAAGCGGCGCAGGTGAGCGGTCATAATGTCAGTCTCCGGCTGTCTGGGGCCTGGGCCCGGTCACGTGTCGAGGGCAGGATCGGGTTCGGCCAGCAAGGGCCCGCGCGCGGCCAGCGCATCGGCGCGCGCCATGATGCTGCCCATGGCCTCTGCCGGGGGCGGCATGGCGGCGCGCGGCTGGGCGAGCTTGCCGCTGGTGATAATCGCCTCCAGCGCGGTGCGGGCGCGCGAGACGCGACTTTTCATCGTGCCCACCGCCACGCCGCAAATGCCCGCCGCCTCTTCATAGGACATGCCGCCAGCACCGACCAGGATCAGCGCCTCGCGCTGGTCTGCGGACAATTCCAGCATTGCGCGCTGAATATCGGCGACATGCGTCGCCTCTTCCTGCAACGGCGCGGCGACGAGCAGGCGTTCGGCGGCGATTTCATCATATTCGCCATGGAATTTCTGCCGCCGCATCTGCGACAAAAAGGCGTTGCGCAGGATGACAAAGGTCCATGCCTTCATCGACGTGCCCGCGGCAAAGCGGTCGCGCGACCCCCAGGCTTTCAGCATTGTGTCCTGAACCAGATCGTCGGCGCGGTCGATGTCGCCGGTCAGGCTGCGGCCATAGGCGCGCAGATGGGGAATGGTCGCTGCCAGTTCGGCCTTGAACGCCCTGTCGTCAAGCCGGGGGACGTCGCTGATGGGTGGATCGGCGACGGCCATCACTTGGTCGGCCCGTCCCCGTCCAGCTGCTGCAACAGGTTGAGAAAGCGGTCGGGCAGCGGTTCTTCGATGACGGTGCGATAGGCCGCGCGCAGCCCCTGGCTGAGCGCAGCATCGCGCATCCCGCGACCATTGGCAGGCGGAATCGCATCGGCACCGCTACGCGCAGTGCCCATGGCGTCAATCCTGTCCTTGTCGCTGCTCAATGCCTTTTCCCGAACGCTTGCGTGAAGCCCTAACGATCCGCTGCGCCGCTGGTTCCCGTTTTGCCCGAATGAATCAAGCCGGAAAAAATCGGTGGCATCGCCCGGCGAATGATTCCATAAGCATGGCGTTGAAAACACCTACGCAATGCGGCTGGGGGGCTGGCGGCGTCGGGTCCGGGCGTTGGTGAGTGGAATGAAGTCAATCCTCTATGTCAGCGTGGCCGACCCCACTCTGGTATCGGACGATATCTATACGCTGGTCGGCAATTCGCAGCAGCGCAACAGCGCGGACGGATTGTCCGGGATCATGTTGTATAACGGGTCCAATTTCCTGCAATTGATCGAAGGCGATGCCGGGCCGCTGGATGCCTGCTTCGCGCGCATTCAGCGCGACCCGCGCCACAGCGGTGTGGTGGTGATGCGCAACGACCCGGTGGCCGTGCGCGAATTTCCCGAATGGGCCATGCGCTATAGCCTGGTAGACCAGCCGATTGAAAAAACCCTGGCCGCCGTGCGCGATGCGGGGGCACCGCGCGCCGAAACGCTGGACCGCATCGCCGCTTTTGTCGGGCTGAACCGCCGGGGCCGCTGACCCCGCCGCATGCCCGGATGCCGGGCGGGCACGAGCAGTCAGGCGGTCAGGCGGTCAGGCGGTCAGGCAGTCAGGCGACCTTTTTCTCGAACATCAAGGCCTGCGCAATCGTTGCGCGCACCGCCTGGGGGCGGAAGGGTTTGGTGATCAGGAACGCCGGTTCCACCCGCTCGCCGGTCAGCAGCCGTTCGGGAAAGGCGGTGATGAAGATGACCGGGACATCGATCGCGGCCTGAATATCATTCACTGCGTCAATGCCCGACGATCCGTCCGCCAGCTGAATGTCGGCGAGCACCAGACCCGGGCGCTCCTTGGTCGCCGCTGCCACCGCTTCGCTGTGGGTGGCCGCCAGCGCGGTGACGCGGTGGCCCAGATCCTGGACCAGATGTTCCAGGTCCATGGCGATCAGCGGTTCATCCTCGATAATCAGCACCGATGTGTGCAGTTCCTTGTCCAGCCAGGCATAGGCGGCGGCAAGGTCGGCCTCGGCGCTTGCCGGGTCCATGCCAGTCACCGCCGCCGCATCGGCGAGCGTGAAATTTTCGAGCGCCGTCAGCAACAGCAATTGCCGCTGGCGCGCCGGAATGGTGATGATGCGGCTAAAGCTATCGGCGTCCGGGGCCTCTGCGCTATCGCCCAGCTCGACATGCAGCGCGCCGAACAGCGCCAGGCGGATGCTGCTCGCCCGGTCCAGCTGGTCCGGGTCGGCAACAATGCGGCCCAGCGTCGCCTCCACCAGCGCGTCGCCCTGCGCCTGATTGCCCATCAATGCCCGCGCATAGCGGCGCATGAAGGGAAGCTGGGCGGCAATCTCGGCTGAACGCGGCATTGGGTGTTGGTCCTTGTAACGCGGTGACTTTGCACCAAGATGGGTGGGCATGCGGGCTGGGTCAATCTTACCCCTTTCCGCATCAACGGGCAAAGGCGCAAATGGCTGCAAACGGCTGGATCATTCCCCATCCCCACGGCATCCATGTCGCGCCCGCCGATGTGTGGATTGACCCATCGCGCCCGCAGGCCCGCGCCGCCATCACCCATGGCCATGCCGATCATGCCCGCGCGGGCCATGGCACGGTCTTTGCCACGCCCCCGACGCTGGCGATCATGGCGCTGCGCTATGGCACGCAAGCCGCTGGCGCGGTGCCCTGTGCCTATGGCGAGGGGTTTGAGCGCGGCGGTGTGCGCTTTTCCTTTCACCCTGCGGGCCATGTGCTGGGCAGCGCCCAGATTGCGCTGGAGTATCGCGGCGAGCGGGTGGTCGTGACGGGCGACTTCAAACGCCGCGCCGATCCCACCTGCGCGCCATTTGCGGTGGTGCCGTGCGACATTTTCGTGACCGAGGCGACCTTTGGCCTGCCCGTGTTCCGCCATCCACCCACGGCTCAGGAAATTGGCAAGCTGATTGCCGCCGCCCGCGCCGCGCCCAACCGCTGCATCCTGGTCGGCGCCTATGCGCTGGGCAAGGCGCAGCGCGTGATTGCGGAGCTGCGCGCTGCGGGTTGGCATGACCCGCTCTATCTGCACGGCGCGCTGGAACCCATGTGCCGCCTCTATGAAGCGCATGGCGTGCCGCTGGGCGATTTGCGCAGCGTGGCAGATACGCCGCGCGACGCCATGGCGGGGGCGATTGTGCTGTGCCCGCCTTCGGCATTGACCGACCGCTGGTCGCGCCGCTTGCCCGATCCGGTAACCGCGATGGCGTCGGGGTGGATGCGGGTGCGCGGACGGGCGCGGGCGCGGCAGGTGGAACTGCCCCTAATCATTTCGGACCATGCCGATTGGGACGAATTGACGCAAACCATATCCGACGTCAACGCGCGCGAAAATTGGATCACCCACGGCAGCGAGGAAGGGCTGGTCCGCTGGTGCGAACTTCACCAGCGCAAGGCCCGCGCGCTGCACCTGGTCGGGCGCGAAGTGGAGGAGGTGGAATGAAGGCTTTTGCCGCCCTCCTCGACCGGCTCATCTACACGCGTTCGCGCAATGCCAAGCTGGCGCTCATCGCTGCCTATCTGCGCGAAACGCCCGACCCTGATCGCGGCTGGGCGATGGCGGCGCTGACCGAGGTGCTCGATTTTCCAGCGGTAAAGGCGGCGATGGCCCGTGCCCTGTTGGCGACGCGGGTCGACGAAGAACTGGCGCGGCTGTCGCGGCAATTTGTCGGCGAAACGGCCGAGACGATTGCGCTGCTGTGGCCGGACCGACCCGAGACGCAATCCGAAGCATCGGACGCGAGCCGTAGCCCTGAGCCTGTCGAAGGGCGGGGTTCGTCACGGCAAAACGCCCTTCGACAAGCTCAGGGCTCCGCTGTTGACGATCCGCCAACGCTTGCCGAAGCCGTCGCTGCGCTTTCCGCCACCACCCGCGCGACGGCGCCTGCGATCCTCGCGGGCCTGCTCGACCGGCTGGACAGCGATGGCCGCTATGCGCTGATGAAGCTGGCGCTGGGCGGCATGCGGCTGGGGGTGTCGGCGCGGCTGGCGCGGCAGGCCTTTGCCGACGCCTTTGCCGTGCCGGTGGAGGATGTGGAGGAGCTGTGGCACGCCGTCGCGCCGCCCTTTGCCCCGCTCTTTGCCTGGGCCGAGGGGCGCGGGCCGCGGCCCGATCTGTCGGTGACGCCCTTTTTCCGCCCCTTCATGCTGGCGCATCCGCTGGGTGATGACGAAGAGCTGGACCTCCATCACTTTGCCGCCGAATGGAAATGGGACGGCATCCGGGTGCAGATCGTCCGCGCCGGGGGCGAAACGCGCGTTTACAGCCGGGGCGGGGAGGATATCAGCGCCGCTTTTCCCGACATCGCCGCCGCGCTCGCCAACGATTGCGCGCTGGACGGCGAATTGCTGGTGCGCGGGGAGGCGCAGGGCGGGGAAGCCGCCAGTTTCAACGCGCTGCAACAACGGCTGGGCCGCAAGACGGTCAGCAAGAAAATGCTGGCCGAGGCACCGGCGTTCGTCCGCCTTTATGATCTGCTCAGCCTGGGCCGCGATGACCTGCGCCCCCTGCCCTGGACCGAGCGGCGCGCGCGGCTGGAGGCGCTGGTCGGCGCGCTGCCCGCCGACCGGTTCGACCTGTCGGCCATCATCGCCGCGCCCGATTTTGCCGCGCTCGCCGCCACCCGCGCCGGTGCGCGCGATGCCGCAATCGAAGGGGTGATGCTCAAACGGCGCGATGCCCCCTATGTGGGCGGACGCCGGGTGGGGGCCTGGTATAAATGGAAACGCGACCCGCTCGTCGCCGATTGCGTGATGATGTATGCGCAGCGCGGCAATGGCCGCCGCGCCAGCTATTACAGCGACTATACCTTCGGCTGCTGGTCCGACAGCGGCGAGCTGTTGCCGGTGGGCAAGGCCTATTCCGGCTTTACCGACGAAGAGCTGAAAATGCTCGACCGCTTTGTCCGCCAGCACACGATCCAGCGGTTCGGCCCAGTGCGCGAAGTCGCCAAGACGCTGGTGCTGGAGGTCGCATTCGACAGCATCCACGCCAGCAAGCGGCACAAATCGGGGCTTGCCATGCGCTTCCCGCGCATCGCCCGCATCCGCACCGACAAACCCGCCGCCGAGGCCGACCGCATCGCAACGCTGGCCGCAATGATCGTATGAAGCGGTTGGCGCGGGACGAAAAATGCCCGGTATTAACGCTATCCCCGTCCTGGCGGCGCAATGGTTGGTTACGCACGGATCCTACCGTTTACCGAAGCCCTGAGCTTGTCGCAGCGCGTGGTGTCACCAAGCGCGATCCTTTTTTTGCCGCGCTGCGGGCTTCGACAGGCTCAGCCCTGCGGTTCAATCATCGCGCGCTAAGCATTTATCCATAGTAAAAATCCGGACAGGCGGGTTGCATGTCCCGCAACATCCTCTGCGCCACCATGGCGGTTCATTCAGGGGACCAGCCATGACCAGCCAGCCCGCGATGCTCGACGCCGCCGCTTTTGCCTTGCTGCAAAGCCTGACTGCCGCCGCCGATGCGCCGGGGCCGCGCGCTCGCGCCGCCGTGGACGGAGCGGTCCACGCCCTGCACCTGTTGCTCCGCCCCCGGCTGCGCGCGCTGATCCGCGCGCACGGCCTGGCCGACCATGCCGAGGATGCCGAACAGGCGTGCCTGATCGCGATGGTGGATGCGGCGCGGTGCTGGGACCCCGCCCGGTCGGGCTTTGGCACCTGGCTTGGCTGGCGCTGGCGCAGCGCGCTCACTGCGCTGGCGCGCCAGCTGTTGGGCGACCGGCGCACGGCGGCGGGCCAGCGGCAGCGCGCCATGGCCTGGTGCAACGACGATGTCCTGCTAATGCTGGCCGACCCGCTGGCCGAAGCCGCGGTGACCCGCGCCGCCGCCGACTGGATGGAAGGGCGCTGCGCCGACCAGGCGCTCGGCGCGTCTGGCAGGAAGCCCAGCGCAGGTCGAGGCACCCGTGGCCTGAAAGCCGCCCTGCGCCGCGCCACCGTGCATTAGATTCGGTTTCCGTTACACTGAAACGTCCGGCATCGGCCCGCGCCCCCACCCGGCCGCCCAATCCAGTTTACCTTGTGGGCGACCGGGTGGGGGCGCGGGCCGATGCCGATTCCACGTTAGTGGAATGGACTCCAGCGCGCCCTATTGCAGCGTCACAAAGCCTTCATTGCCATCGGCGCGGCCGAAAAACTGCATCAGCTGCACCGCCATATCGGCGCGTTCCCGCAAGCTGGCGGCTTCGAGCAGCGCCTGTTTCGCGGCGGCATCAAAGGGCGCAATCTGGGCAATGCCGTTGACCAATGTGGCGTCATCCAGCTGCGTCACCGCCGCCCAGTCGACGACATAGCCCTGCGCATCGGCGAACCGCTTCGCCTCTTGCTCCACGCCCGCGCGTTCGATGCTCGACAGCGCCTCCACTGGCGGCGCGGCCTCTATCTCCGCCTCCACCTGGCGGAAGGGGGTGGCGACGTCCAATTCGCGCAGGATGCGGAAGCGGGCGAGGCCGGCCAGGACAATGTTGAACCGGCCATCGTCCATCGCCTCCACATCGGCGATATGGCCGACGCAGCCGATGTCGAACAGCGGCGGCGCGGCGTCATTGCCCCCGCCCACCGTCGGGCGCGGCTGGACCATGCCGATTTGCCGGTCGCGCACCAGCACCTCTTGCACCATCGCCCGGTAGCGCGGCTCAAAAATATGCAGCGGCAATTGCAGCCCGGGAAACAGCACCGCCCCCGTCAGGGGAAATATGGCGAGGCGCTTGCCCGTCATCCGAACAGGATCAGCGACAGGCGGCGGCGCTGGCCCGCGACCCAGGGGTCTTCCAACCCCACGGCTTCGAACAGCGCCAGCAGCTTCGCGCGCGCCGCGCCCTCGTTCCAGTCGCGGTCGGCGGCGATGATGGCCAGCAGATTATCCGCCGCCGCGTCGCGCGCGCCTGCACCAATCTGGGCCGCGGCCAGATCGAACCGTGCCTGATGGTTATCGGGGCGCTCCGCCACGGCCGCCGCCAGTTCGGCCAGCGCACCCTGTTCCGGCGCATCGGCGGCCAGCGCCAGTGCGGCGCGCGCCTGATCCAGGCTGGCATCACTGGCAATCGCTTCGGGGACGGCGGCCAATGCCGCTGCTGCCCCCTCCACATCCCCGGCCAGCACCAGCGCGCGCACCAGCCCCGCATGCACCGCCGGATTGTCGGGGGCCATATCGGCAAGCTGCGCGAAAATGCCTACCGCCCGGGGGGCATCGCCCGCCGCCAGCACCTCTTCGCCCATCGCGATGAGCGGCGCGACTTCGGCGGCGGCATCGCCCGCGCTGCTGCTGACCGGCAATTGGCGCAGCAGTTGGTCCAGCATCCCCTTGATCTGCCCCTCGGTCCGCGCATTGGTCAGGTTCGCGACCGGCTGGCCCTGGAAAATGGCATAGACGGTGGGAATGGACTGCACCTGGAACTGGGCGGCGATGAAGCGGTTGGCGTCGACATCAATCTTGGCCAGCACCACGCCCCGGTCAGCATAATCAGCCGCGACCTTTTCCAAAACCGGGGTCAGCTGCTTGCACGGCCCGCACCATTCGGCCCAGAAATCCAGAATGACCAGCTTGGTCATCGACGGTTCGACAATATCGCGCCGAAAGGCGTCGACCGCCCGTTGTTCGTCGGGGCTCAATCCCAAAGTTGCCACGTCATCATTCCCACAAAGGCACCGGGCACCGCCCGGGCAACAGAATCACCCCCGCTATGTGGGGGAACAGCGGCAACTTGCCAAGGGATGCCCCCGCCATAATCCACCGGACGGCCCGGCCACCGACCCGCGCCGCCAGGGCCAGCGCCGCCACGACAGAAAATTGCGCTTGCCCGCCCCGACAACCCGTGCTAGCGGCCCGCTCCTGCCCAGCGGGGACCGGCCCAGCCATCCCCCGCACAGCGCCAGAGCGGGCGTAGCTCAGGGGTAGAGCACAACCTTGCCAAGGTTGGGG
>CAZKOW010000020.1:0-30735 GCA_964554455.1 uncultured Sphingopyxis sp.
GACTCAAAATCGAGTATCGAAAGATGTGCTGGTTCGAGTCCGGCCAGGGGCACCATAGTTTCTGCGAACTGCCGTATGCCCGCCAACACGCCGGTAACCCTGCTTTCACCCCTATTTGCTAGTCTGGCGGCATGGATATGTCGCTTTCCCTGGGTCAGACCGCGCCGTATGCGGACGGCAATGCCGTTGCGGCGGATCGTTCGGTGCTGCATCCGGGCATTGTCCATTTCGGCACTGGGCAAAGGTTTCGCGGCGCGGTGGCCCCGCTCATCGACCGCATCCGCCAATATGGTCATTGGGATTATGGCATCATCACCGTGTCGCAAAGCGACGGGCCGGTATTTGATGCGCTGAAGGCCGACGGTGGCCATTATACGATTATCGAGCGTGGCGGCGATGCCGACTATCCCGCACCGGTTGCTTCGATTGTGGGCGTGCTCAGCGCGCGGCAGGACAGCGCCGCCGTCATCATGGCATTGGCCGATCCCCGGATTGCGCTCGTCACCCTGACGCTGGGGCCAAAGGAGTTGCGGTTGAATCGGGAAGGGCGGCTGGACCGCAGCGACCCCGATATCGCCCGCGAAATGGCCGGTTGCGCCGATCCCCTGTCGCCCATTGGCCAGCTTGTTGCGGGACTTGCGGCGCGGCGAGCGAAAGGACTGGGCGGCGTGCGCGTGTTCAATTGCGACAATGCGCCGGGCAGCAATTTGGCGATGGCCAGCCTGATCGACGAAATGGCGGTTGAGCGCGATGTGCAGCTTGCCGACTGGATCGCCATGAATGTCCGGTTTCCGGCTGTTTTTGGCGACCGCCTGGTGGTCGAGGCGGGGGATGTGCCGCTCGAACGGCCCACCGATATTTGCACCGAACGCTTCATTCATTGGGTCATCGAAGATGATCTGGACAGCGAGCGCGAGGCGCTGGGCGATGTCGGCGTTTCGCTGGTGCGCGATGTGCGCCCCTTCCTGAACGCCCGCGAGCGGTTGCTGGAGGGCAGCCTGTGCCTGCTGGCCTATGCCGGTTTGCTGGCCGGTCATGATCGGCTCGACACGGCGATGGCCGATCCGGTGCTGCGCGCGCTGCTTGACCGCTATCTGACCGAATCAGCCGCAGTCTTGCCGCCCGTGAAGGGATTTGACGCCGACCGCTATCTCGCCGACCTCAAGGATCGCTATGCCAATCCGGCGTTGACCCTACCGCTGTCCCGCATCGCCGCCAATGGGTCGCGCAAAATGCCCGTCCGGGTTATCCCGACCATCATCGATGCCATGCGCGATGGTGCGGATGCGGCGGCGCCCGCCTGCACCTTGGCGGCGTGGCTGATCCATTGCATGTCGCCCGACAATCATGATGAGCATGCCGCCCATTTTTGGGAACTGGCGGACCAGGCGGGGGACGATTGGGCGCGCTATGTCGAGCTGGCCTGCGGCTTTGAACCGGTGTTTGGCTCATTGGGCCAGAATCGCCAGTTTCAGGCGCTTGTCACGCGGTCTGTCGCCTTGCTGCCGGGGCTCGCGTCACTCGTCGACGGCTAGGCGGGCGTAAAGGTCGGGGCGGCGATCGCGGAAAAAGCCCATGCCGGCGCGGTGCTGCGCGGCGAGGTCGAGATTCAATGTCGCGACGAGCATCCCGCTCTCCTCGCCGCCAAATTCGGCAACCAGATCGCCCCATTCATTGCTGATGAAGCTGTGCCCGTAAAAGCGCTGACCATCTTCGGTGCCAATGCGGTTGGCCGCGATTATGGGCATGCAATTTGACACGGCATGGCCCTGCATCGCGCGGCGCCACATGCGGCTTGTGTCGAGCTCTGCGTCATAAGGTTCGCTGCCAATGGCCGTGGGGTAAAAGAGCAATTCAGCGCCCATCAACGCCATCGCCCGCGCGCATTCGGGATACCATTGGTCCCAACAGATACCGACCCCGATCCGGGTGCCGAACACATCCCACGTCTTGAACCCGCTATTGCCCGGGCGGAAATAATATTTCTCTTCATATCCCGGGCCGTCGGGAATGTGGCTCTTGCGGTAAAGGCCCTGAACCGCGCCATCGGGGCCGATCATCGCCAGCGAGTTATAGTGGTGCGGGCCGTCCTTCTCGAAAAAGCTGGTCGGAATGGCGACGCCCAGTTGCCGGGCCAATTTGGCCATCGCGCGCACGCTGGGGTGGTCGTCCACCGGGCGGGCGGTTGCAAACATCGCCTCGTCCTCGACCTTGCAGAAATAGGGCCCCTCAAACAGCTCGGGCGGCAGGATGATCTGCGCGCCATGCCCGGCGGCCTGCGTCACCAAATCCGCCACGGCGTCGATATTGTTCGCCAGCGGGCCGGGCAGGGGGAGTTGAAGCGCAGCGACGGTGATGGAGCGATCGGTCATGACGGCGCTATGCCGGAAGCTGCTGGCTGGAGCAATGGAAGCTGCCGCCACCTGCCAAAATGCCGCGCGCTGGCACGCCGACAACGCGCCGGTCGGGGAAGGCGGCGGCCAATGCCGCGACCGCCGCATCGTCATGCGCGACGCCATAGACGGGCACGACCACCACCGTGTTGCCGATATAGAAGTTCATATAGCTTGCGGCCGCCACCTCGCCGTCGATCATGATCCGGCCAGGTGAGGGGATATCGACAATCTCTATGTCGCCAAAGGCGTGGGTGCGGGCACGGGCATCAGCATAAACCGCCGCGTTCGGATCATCATCGCCAGCGGGCACGGGCAAAGCCAACCGGCCTTCCCCGACAAAGCGGGCCAGATTGTCGACATGACCATCGGTGTGATCGCCGACCAACCCCCGGTCCAGCCACAATAGCCGGTCGATCCCCAGGTCGGCCCGCAGCTGCGCCTCTATTTCCGCGCGCGTAAGGCCCGGGTTGCGGTTGACATTGAGCAGGCATTCCTCGGTCGTCACTGCCAGTCCGGTGCCGTCGACATCGATTGCGCCGCCCTCCAGCACCCAGTCACGCTGCTGCGTCGGCAGATTGGCGTGCGCGGCCAGGATCGCGCCGATCTCGCGGTCGCCCGGCATCACAAATTTGTTGCCCCACCAGTTGAAATCGAAATTGCGGGCCGCGCGCCCCTTGCCGCTGCCAACAATGATGGGCCCCGTATCGCGCAGCCAGATGTCGCCAAAGGGAACGACAAACAACTGAACGCCGTCGTCAACCAGCGTTTCGGCCAGATCGGCATTGGCATGATCCCGCACCAGCAAATGCACCGTTTCGCCGCGTCCACTATCATGGACCGCATTGGCAAAAGCCGCGACATCGCGCCGCGCCGCATCAATCTGGCCCGACCATTCTTCGGCCATGTGCGGAAAACCGATCCAGACGGCGGCGTGCGGTGCCCATTCAGCGGGCATGCGGAGGGTCATGCCATCAACCCCGGCTCTTGTCCCGAATGGCGCGAAACTCGTCGCCTTCGACCCAGTTTGGCCAGGCGTCGGACATGGCCATCATGCGGGCGACTGCATAATAGAGCCGCAGGTCGGCCATCATGCCGTCCCAGCTGGTAATGGCGCTCATGTCATCGGAAGGGGCGTGATATTGGTTTGCCGTGTAGTTTTCGGCCCATTTCCGCCCAGCTTCCTTGCCGCCGACGACCAGGTCCTCGCCGCCGTCAAAATAGAGCATGGGCACGCCGAGCTTCGCGAGGCTGAAATGGTCGGAGCGGTAGTAAAAACCTTTCTCCGGCGTTGGTTCGGTCACCACGGCGCGCTTTTCGGTGCTCGCGGCCTTTTCCAGAAAGGCATCCAGCTCTGACTTGCCGCGGCCAATGACAATCAGGTCCTTTGCCGGGCCCGAACCGGACAGCGCATCCATATTCACGCCGCCGACGGTCTGCTTCAGCGGGAAGATTGGATTTTCCGCGTAATATTTCGATCCCAGCAGCCCCGATTCCTCGGCGGTCACGGCCAGAAAGACCAGGCTGCGGTCGGGAGCGCCCGCCTTCACATGGGCCTCGGCCAGGGCAACGAGCGCCGCCGTGCCAGTGGCATTGTCGATCGCGCCGTTGCAGATATCGTCGCCATTGACTGCTTCACAGCGGCCCAGATGGTCCCAGTGCGCAGTGTAGAGCACATATTCGTCGGCGCGCTTTGCCCCGGGCAAGAGGCCGACGACATTTTTCGACATTTTGCGCGTGATATCATTGTCGAAGCGCAACGACGCCTGGACGCCCGTCAGCGGAACCGCCTTGAACCCCTTTTTCTTGGCGGCTTCGCGCAGCGCATCGAAATCCTGCCCGGCACCCGCGAACAAGGCCTTGGTCTGGTCCAGCTGAATCCAGCCATTGGCCGCGGTCTGATCGGCACCGTCATTCTTTGTGGCGGCCAGATATTGGGTGCCGGTCCAGCTCGATTGGACGACATTCCAGCCATAGGCGGCGGGTTCGGTATCATGCACGATCAGCGCAGCAGCCGCGCCCTGCCGCGCCGCTTCTTCATATTTATAGGTCCAGCGGCCATAATAGGTCATCGCCCGACCGTTGAATTCGCCTTTTGTGTCCGGGGTTTGCCAGTCAGGGTCGTTGACCAATATGACAACCGTCTTGCCCTTCACATCGACGCCCGCATAATCGTTCCAGCCCTTTTCGGGGGCGTTGATGCCATAGCCGACAAAGACAACATCGCTGTCTTTCACCACGGTTTGCGGCTGGATGCGATAGCTTCCCGCCACGAACTGCGTGCCATAGGTCAGCGCCAAGGGCGTTTTTCCGCCCGTGAAGCGCAGCGCACTGACATTCTTCGCCGTCATTTCAACCAGTGGCACATCCTGTGTCCAGCTGGACCCATTGCCCGGTTTGAGTCCCGCCGCCTTGAACCGCTCGATCAGCAAGGCAACGGTCTTTTCCTCGCCCGGCGTGCCAGGGGCGCGGCCTTCAAATTCGTCCGAAGCAAGCGCGGTAACGACATCCTGCATCGTTTTGAGCGCAATCTCTGGCACCGCCACGTCGGGAATTGCTGCCTTGTCCGGTCCGCTGCCGGTGCAAGCGGTGAGCAGGGCGAGGGGGGCGAGGATCACGGGAAAGCGGTTCATCGAGCGAATTCCTGTCAGGCGAGGCGATGTCGCCTCCTGCCAGTGGTGCCGCACGGGTGCAAGGGACGGCTTGATCCACCGCCCTGCCGTTACACCCACATTGGGCAGGCCTTGGGCATAACGCCAAGTCCAACGCAAAAGGGCGGCCCAACTGGACCGCCCTTGTGTGTTGGTATCCGAGACCGGACCCAAATCAGCGCGAATAAAATTCGACGACCAGATTGGGTTCCATCTTCACCGGATAGGGCACTTCGTCGAGCGAGGGCACGCGGGTGTAGGTGACCTTGGCGGTGTCGGTGACCGCCACATAGTCGGGAATGTCCCGCTCGGGCAGGCTCTGCGCTTCGGCAACCAGCGCCATGTCTTGCGCCTTTTTGCCCAGCGACACTTCATCGCCCGGCTTCACCAGGCGGCTGGCGATGTTGCACTTCACGCCGTTAACATAGACATGACCGTGGCTGACCAACTGGCGGGCCGAAAAGATGGTCGGTGCAAATTTGGCGCGATAGACCACCGCATCCAGCCGCCGCTCCAGCAGGCCGATCAGATTCTGGCCGGTGTCGCCCTTCATCCGCGATGCTTCGATATAGTTCTTTTTGAACTGCTTTTCGGTGATGTCGCCATAATAGCCCTTCAGCTTTTGCTTCGCGCGCAGCTGAATGCCGAAATCCGACATTTTGCCCTTGCGGCGCTGACCATGCTGACCGGGGCCATATTCGCGGCGGTTGACCGGCGATTTCGGCCGACCCCAGATGTTCTCGCCCATCCGGCGGTCGAGTTTATACTTGGCGCTCTGGCGCTTTGACATATGTCGTCTCCAATTGCTGCGCCGCACCGCCATTGGTGCTGGCCTGATGACCCGGACCCGCCCGCCTCGGCCTTAAAGCCAAAGCGCGACCACCGCTGCACCGGGTGTGCGGGGTCAATTGCGAAGGCGCGCGGTTAGCGGTGCCGCCTGGCAATGTCAAGCAATGGCGCAGAAAGCCGACCACCCTCTCGACTGCGCCGCCAAATCCGCTATGGCGCGCGCCATGACTGAGCTCAAAAGCCCGACATCATGCGAAACCATGGCCGAAGTGCGTGCGGGGGTTGACGCAGTGGACGCCGACCTGGTGGCGCTGCTCGTCCGCCGCTTTGGCTATATGGACGCCGCGGCACGCATCAAGGCCGACCGCGCCACCGTCCGCGACGAAGGGCGCAAGGCCGAGGTGCTGGCGAATGTCGCCAGACATGCCGCCGCCGCCGGTCTCGATCCTGAGCGGATTAGCGCCATTTGGGACGTGCTGGTGGAACATTCCATCGCGCACGAACTCGCCCGGTGGGATGCGCTGAACGGTTAGGCTGCGGCGTCAGGGTTCCGTCCCCCCGAGGCAAGCTCAGGGTGACGGGTCCGGGCTATTGTTAACCGAACATGGCCGGTCAGTTACCCAGCGGATTGTGGGTGTTCTGCTTAAATTGCTGATTTTGCAGATCCATCTTGGCATTATCGCCGCGATCATAGATCGCCCATTCGTCGGCCGTCTTGCAAATCCTCTTGCTCATCCGCGAGCCGGTCCGTTCGGCAGCGCGGCAGATTTTCTTCGGCTTTTCCGGCTTGGCGGCGGGCGGCGTTGCGGCAGGGGCATCGCTGGCAGCGAGCATCAGGGCTAGGGTCAGGCTGAACATGGGAGCAACTCCGGTCAAAACATCATGATGGCGTGCCATTAGCCGCGAATGCGCGGGCGGCCAAGCTGAGAAATCATGCCGTGCATCATGCGGACGTCATTGCTGGACCAGCCCGTTTTGGTGACCATGGTGCGCAAGGCGCGCAGGGTAACCTTGCGCCGGTCGGCTGGGAAAAAATAGCCTGCCGCGTCCAGGTCGCGCACCAGATGGTCGATCAGTTCCTCTACCTCGCCATGCGGTGCGGGCGGATCGAGCGGCACGGCTGGCGGCTGCGCCAACCCCAGCGACTTTGACCATTCATAGGCCATGATGATGACCGCCTGCGCCAGGTTGAGCGAGCCAAAATCGGGATTGATCGGAATGGTCACAATGGAGTGCGCCAGCGCGACATCATCACTTTCGAGGCCGGAGCGTTCCGCGCCAAAGATAATCGCGCTCTGGCCCGCGTCCGCGTGGATGGCGTGCGCTGCGGCCTCGGGTGTCAAGACCGGTTTGGTCACACCGCGCTTGCGCACCGTGGTGGCATAGATGTGACTGCAATCGGCAACCGCCTGGGCCAGCGTGGCATAGACCCGGGCATCGGCCAGGACGGCATCGGCGCCGGATGCTGCCGGGCCCGCATCGGGATTGGGCCACCCGTCGCGCGGGGCCACCAGCCGCAGATCGGTCAACCCGAAATTCAGCATGGCGCGCGCTGCCTTGCCGATATTTTCCCCCAGTTGCGGGCGGACGAGAACGATGGCCGGCGCGCGCGTCATGTCTTGCGCGGTGCGGCCTTGCTGATGGTCGCGGCAAATTCCTCAAAATCGCGGGCATCGGCAAAATCGCGATAGACGCTGGCAAAGCGGATATAGGCCACGCTGTCGATACCCTGCAAAGCCTCCATCACCATCGCGCCAATTTGCGATGCCGTCGCTTCGGTTTCGCCGCTGGTTTCCAATTGCCGCTGAATACCCGACACCAACCGTTCGATACGCGCCGGGTCCACGGGGCGTTTGCGGCAAGCGATGCCGACCGACCGTAGCAGTTTTTCGCGATCAAAAGGTTCGCGCCGTCCGTCGGCCTTGATGACCGCCACCTCGCGCAATTGCACCCGCTCAAAGCTGGTGAAGCGCGCGCCGCAATCCTCGCACTGACGCCGCCGCCGAATGGCCGCCCCATCCTCGGTCGGGCGGCTGTCCTTCACCTGGCTATTGTCATGGCCGCAATAGGGGCACCGCAACGCCGATTATCCCTGATAAATGGGGAAGCGTTGGCACAGTTGCCGGACACGCTGGCGCACATCGGCCTCGACCGCCGGATCGCCATGTTCGCCCTTGTCCCGCAAGGCATCCAGCACATCGGCAATCATGTCGCCAATCGCCTCAAATTCGGCGGTGCCGAAGCCCCGGGTGGTGCCTGCTGGCGAGCCGACGCGGATGCCGCTGGTCTTCATCGGGGGCAAGGGATCATTCGGAATGCCATTTTTGTTGCAGGTGATGGCGGCGCGTTCCAGCGCTTCATCGGCATCACGCCCGGTGACGCCCAGCGGGGTGAGGTCCACCAGCGCCAAATGCGTGTCGGTGCCGCCCGCCACCAAATTCGCGCCGCGCGCTTGCAGCCGGCTCGCCAGGGCCTGCGCATTGGCCACGGTCGCGCGGGCATAATCCTGAAATTCCGGGCGCAATGCCTCCCCAAAGGCAACCGCCTTCGCAGCGATGACATGCATCAGCGGCCCACCCTGCAACCCGGGGAAAACAGCCGAGTTAATCCGCTTGGCAATGGCCTCATCATTGGTCAGGATCATGCCGCCGCGCGGACCGCGCAGCGTCTTGTGCGTCGTCGTGGTCACCACATGGGCGTGCGGCAGTGGAGAGGGATGCACGCCCCCAGCGACCAGCCCGGCGAAATGAGCCATATCGACCATCAGCAAGGCCCCAACATCATCGGCAATGGCCCGGAAACGCGCAAAATCGATGATGCGGGGATAGGCGCTGCCCCCCGCGATGATGAGCTGCGGACGATGCGCGCGGGCCAGCCGCTCCACCTCGTCAAAATCAATCCGATGATCATCGAGGTTCACACCATATTGAATGGCGTTGAACCATTTGCCCGACATCGCCGCCTTGGCCCCGTGCGTCAGATGCCCCCCGGCATCGAGGCTCATCCCCAAAATCGTCGCACCGGGCTTGGTCAGCGCCAGCATGACCGCGCCATTGGCCTGTGCCCCCGAATGCGGTTGCACATTGGCAAAGCCGCATTGAAACAAGGCCTTGGCCCGCTCAATGGCCAGGGTTTCCACGGCATCGGATGGCGCGCACCCCTGATAATAACGCTTGCCGGGATAGCCTTCGGCATATTTGTTGGTGAAGACCGAGCCTTGCGCCTCCAGCACGGCCTTTGACACGATATTCTCGCTCGCAATCAGTTCGATCTGATGCTGTTCGCGGTCCATCTCGCTGGCCAGCGCCGCCGCCACGGCTGTGTCGGTGTCCGACAGGCCATCAGTGAAAAAGCCAGCAGCGCGAATGGCGGGGCGGTCCAATGTTGTGATGGTCATGCGGGCGTCTCCAGCGCAGGGGGATGGCTCAACTTGCCGACCCGGCGGACATGCCGGTCACCGGCAAAGGCGGTGGTGATGAATGTTTCGATACAGGCACGCGCCATCTCGCTGCCGGTGAGCCGTGCGCCCAGGGCGATGACATTGGCATCATTATGTTCGCGGGCGAGCTGCGCCGACAACGGTTCTGATACCAGGGCCGCCCGGCAAGCGGCATGGCGGTTGACCGCGATCGAAATGCCGATGCCTGACCCGCACAGGGCGATGCCATAATCGGCCGCCCCGGACGCCATGTGCGCCGCCAAGGCATAGCCGAAATCGGGATAATCGACGCTGGCGTCGCTGTCCGGGCCCAGATCGGCAACCGCATGCCCTGCCGCGCGCAACCAGGCGGCAAGTTCGGCCTTGAGCGCGAAGGCCGCATGGTCAGAGGCGATGGCAAGGCGCATGCAAGGTCCGGTTGGTGGTGGGGCAAGAATCGTTGTCCGCGGCCTTAAGCGATACGCCGTCAATATGCCACATGCGATGGTGGCAAAAGCATGACGTCGGGCTATGGAGCGGGGATGAACGACACGATCCTGGCGCTTTTGATGCTGGCTGGCCTGGTGCTGATGGCCGGGTCCTTTCTCATTTTCCGGCGCGGGGATGCAAAGCGCGCGCTGTTGATGCTGGTGGCGGCGATGGTGATGTTTGCGAATGTCGCGGTCTGGCTGGCACCGATGCCCGGAAGCGGCGCGCCGTGACCGCGTGCGCGCATCGCACCGGAGGCCGCTATTGCCCCGACTGCGGCAAGGATCTGGCACCGGCCCCCTATGACCGGCACACGGTGCTGAACGATCTGGCGGAAAATTGGTGGGAAAAGGGCGCCATACAGACCCTGGCCGGGCTGTTTGTGCGGCCCGGCTATTCCATCCGGACCTATATTGAGCGGGACCGGGATTTTCTCGTGAAGCCCATCCCCTATGCCGCGATCATCATCGCCTTTGTCTATTGGGCGCGCGGGCGGATCGAAGGGCTGGGCCGGATCGACACCAGCGACATGCCAACGCTGACGCTGCTGATGCGCGACCCGTTGGTGCCCACCGTCATTGCGGCAGTGATCGGGGCGATGGTGCTCACCCGCATCACGCACCGCCCGGCCCGGTTATCGCTCTACGCCGCCTTTGTCCTGCGCCTTTATCTCGGCGCGCAAGCCTTGCTGCTGTTTTTCCTCATTGATGTCATCGCGGTGAAGGGCGGCTGGGGCGGGGGCACCGCGCATGATCTTGCCCGCTATCTGGTCAGCTTTGCCTGGATCGGGCTCGCCATCTGGCAATATTTCGCGGGCACACCGCTGCGCTGGCCCGTGCTAAGGGCCGCAGCGGCGGTGGTCATTGGCGAAATTGCCCTGTTCCTGCTGCTGATCATGCCCATCGTCATCATCGACGAACTGGGCTGGGTCAGCTAGCGAATGGGCGAATCCGGCGCGAGCCGCATGTCGAGATAATTGTCGAGCGACTTCATCAGCTGTTCGAGCTCAAATTCGAAAAAATGGTTCGCGCGGGGGATTTCATCATGGTGAATGGTGATGCCCTTTTGCGTGCGCAGCTTGTCCACCAGCTTTTGGATGGACGTCGGGGGCACGATTTCATCCTGCGCACCTGCAACGATGATACCCGACGATGGGCATGGGGCAAGAAAGCTGAAATCATACATGTTGGCGGGCGGCGCGACGGACAGGAACCCGCGAATTTCCGGGCGACGCATCAACAGCTGCATGCCAATCCACGCCCCGAAACTGAACCCGGCAACCCAGGTCGTTTGCGCTTCCGGGTGAATGGATTGCACCCAATCGAGCGCCGATGCGGCATCCGACAATTCGCCAATCCCGTTATCGAACACGCCCTGGCTGCGCCCAACCCCGCGAAAGTTGAACCGCAGGGTCGCAAATCCCCGGGCCACAAAGCTTTTGTACATCGCCTGCGTAATCCGGTCGTTCATCGTGCCGCCGCCCTGCGGATGGGGGTGCAGGATCAGCGCAACCGGCGCGCGGGGGCGCGGCGGCGGCGAAAATCGCCCTTCGATGCGACCTTCGGGACCGGCGAAAATGACGTCGGGCATGACTATCCTTGAAACTTGTCCGCGAACGGATGGGGAAGGGCGAAGCAACGCGGGTTGGCGCGCCATCGATGGGCGCTATATAGCGGCGCGATCGGAAATCGCAAATTTTGCGAATCGTTCGCAAAAGGAGTGCGGCGCTGACGATGCTCTATCTTGATTATCAGGCAACGACGCCGCTGGCACCCGAGGCACGCGCAGCGATGCTCCCCTGGCTGGCCGCGGCGGGCGAAGGCGATGGGTTTGCGAACCCCGCCAGCAATTACCGCGCCGGGCGCGCTGCTGCGGCGGCCATTGAGGTCGCCCGCGATGCGGTGGCGGCGCTGTTGCCGCCGGGCGGCCGCGTCTATTTCACCAGCGGCGCAACCGAAGCAATTAACTGGGCCCTGTTTGCAGCGCAGCGTCATTATCAATGTCCTGTCGCTGCTGGCGCGACCGAACATGCCGCGACCATCCAATGCGTGGATAAATTGCAGGGGATATATTGGCCCGTCGATGGGGAAGGGGCGTTGCCGGTTCCGCATGACATCCCTCCACGCGTCCTTGCGGCCACCATGCTCGTCAACAATGAAATCGGCACGATACACCCGGTCACCGCATTGGCGGCCGCCGTGCACAATGCCGGGGGCCTGCTGCTGTGTGACGCGGTGCAAGGCTTTGGCCGTATGGTCATCCCGCAAGGTCCCGACCTGATTGCCGTGTCCGCCCACAAGATTCACGGTCCCAAGGGGATTGGTGCCTTGTGGGTGCGCGTTGGCGTCCATCTGCCGCCGCTGCTGTTCGGCGGGGCGCAGGAAGAAGGGATGCGGTCCGGCACCGTGTCACCCGCGCTGGTGGCCGGCTTTGGCGCTGCTGCTCGGTTGGCGGCAGACCGGATGGAGAGCGACGCGCGCCATGCCGAGCAATTGTGGGCGCTGGCAACCGATCGCCTGACGGGTTGGCACATCAATGGCCCCAGCGATCCGTTGAGCCGTTATCACGGCAATTTGAACGTGCGCCGCGACGGCCTGAATGGTGCGCGGCTGATGTCCGATGCCCGCGACATTGCCTTCTCTTTGGGCAGCGCGTGCGGTAGCGGGTCGGGCCGTGTTAGTCATGTGCTGCGTGCGATTGGCCTGAGCGAGAGCGAAGCGCGATCTTCGATCCGGCTGGGCTGGGGCCGCTATACCACCGAAAGCGAATTGACGGCGGCGCTGGATGGCATCATCGCTGCCGCCCGCCTGCAAGGAGTGGCATGACCGTGATCCGCGTGACCTTCATCAAGGCCGAGGGTGAGGAGCGCGTTGAGGCGCTGGCTGAACCTGGCACGCGCCTCCTTGAGCTGGCGCAGCAGCATTTGCTCCCGCTCGAAGGCACCTGCGAGGGGCAGATGGCCTGCTCCACATGTCACGTCATTATCGCGCGCGATGATTTTGACAGGCTCGCTCCTGCCAGCGAGATGGAAGAGGATATGCTGGACCTGGCGGCAGGCGCGCGGCGCACCAGCCGCCTCGCGTGCCAAATTGCGCTGACGCCTGACCTCGACGGTCTGACAGTCCACATTCCGTCGGAGGTGCGCAATATGCAAAGCCGCTAGGCGCGGCGCACCGATCGGGCGCGCACTGGCGCAGGCCCTTGTGCTTATGGCGATGATGGGCCATATGCGCCGCGAGAGTCGGGCGGACGTGGCCTTCGCCAACCCGGTCAGGTCCGGAAGGAAGCAGCCGTAACGAATTTCGCTGCGGGTCGTTCCGGCTCTCACTTCCCCCCAAAATCTTTTGCCAGCGCAGGGTCGCCCCGCTGCTCAATTGCCCGATTGTGCGCTTTCACGGATTGATGCACGGTTGCGGGCATGATCCGCAATGGCTTGTCCTGCACCTTGGCACTGGTCCTCGCCGCAGTCATGACGCCTGCGCCCGTTTCTGCGACTGAACCCTGGTCACCTGGGCAAATTGCGCGTTTGTGCCATGTGGGCGGGGGTGGCCCATGGACTTTCGGAGATTTTGTTGCGGGCGATGCGCTTGCGCAGCTTGGCGCTAACAGCCTCGGCCCCTTCACGACGGCTGCGGCCATGACCACCGACTGGTCCGGGCGGGTGTATGCGGTCTGGTATGTGACCCCTTCGGCCAGCCGCGCCCAATCCCTTCGCCGCACGCAGGACATTGCGAGCGCGCTGCGTGCGGCCAATTGGGTCGAGGTTCGTGCCGATGGCTATCATGACGACACCCTGGGCTATGTCGAGGCGCAGTATGAATTTGTTCCGCCTGGTGTGTCGCCGGACGATGCCCCGGTTGCGTTGGCGATAGAGGGTTCGGATTCGCAGTTTCGGGTCACCTGTATCCACTCCGACCTTGACGGTCTCAATAGCCGGGAAGTTGCGGGCAAGCTTGAGACAGGCGCAATTCGTCCCAAAGTGCCGCCGCCCGTCACGCTGTCGCCGCCCACAGCAGTATGGTGCGAAAGGGAAGGCAACGCCGCCGCTTACGCTGCACTCATGAGCAGCAATGCCAAGGCCGGGGACTATTTTCACCTTATGTCGGCGCGGGCGTATCAGGCGCGGCGGCTGGAGGTTTGGAAGCGTTGGCGCCTGATCGCCAGCGCGCGCTTCATGGCCGCAGAGCTTGATGCCATGAGCCACGCGGCGCTCACCCGTCTGAGCGAGGATGGATCGCTCACCGTGCTGAACAATGCGCTCTTTGACCGGGTCAAGACGGCGCAGGACCGGGTCATGGCCGCAGGGGACGATCTGTCTCGCTGCAAAGCCATGGTGGAGGTCGTGGAGGCCAGTTCGGCCATCTTTCAATTGCAACTGGATCGCTGGGCGCTGGTCGAGCCGGTGCTTGACAAGGCGGCCCGGCGAATTGGGATCAGCTTTCGCAAGTGAGCGGGCGTGCCAAACCCCTTCGACAAACGGCGTCAGCAGTCCTAAGCCGCCTTGATGAGCGAATCCGCTGATCCCGACGCGCCCGGCCTGGGCCTTGATGCGCCGCCGCAGCCTGCCAAGGCGACGGCGGGTGGCGGGGCTTACCGGGTGCTCGCGCGCAAATATCGGCCGCAAACTTTTGCCGAGCTGATTGGCCAGGACGCGATGGTACGCACGCTGGGCAACGCGATTGCGCGCGACCGCTTGGCCCATGCCTTTTTGATGACCGGGGTGCGCGGCGTCGGCAAGACGTCCACCGCGCGGCTGATCGCCAAAGCGCTCAACTGCATTGGTCCGGACGGGCAGGGCGGGCCGACGATCAATCCCTGCGGCCAGTGCGAACCCTGCCGCGCGATTGCCGAGGGGCGGCATATCGACGTCATTGAAATGGACGCCGCGTCGAACACCGGCGTCGACGATGTGCGCGAGATTATCGAGGCGGTGCGCTATGCGGCGGTGTCGGCGCGCTATAAAATCTACATCATCGACGAAGTGCATATGCTGTCGAAAAACGCCTTCAATGCGCTGTTGAAGACGTTGGAAGAACCGCCGCCGCACGTCAAATTCCTGTTCGCCACGACCGAGGTGAACAAGGTCCCGGTGACCGTCCTGTCGCGGTGTCAACGCTTTGACCTGCGCCGGATCACGCCGCAATTGCTGTTCGATCATTTCATGGCCGTGCTGGCGAAAGAGGGGGTGGAGGCCGACGCGCCTGCCGTCTGGTTGATCGCCAATGCAGCTGAGGGGTCGGCGCGCGATGGCCTGTCCATATTGGATCAGGCGATTGCCCATGCCGATCTGGACGGTGGTGCCCGAATTTCCGCCGATCAGGTGCGCGCCATGTTGGGGCTGTCGGATCGTTCGGGGATTTATGCGCTGCTGGAGGCGGTGCTGGGTGGCGATGCGGCGCGGGCGGTGGATCAGGCGCGGGCGCATTATGCGCTGGGGATTGAACCGATTGCCCTGGTGCGCGGGATGATGGACCTGGTGCATCATGTGACATTGGCAAAGGTGGCGCGGAGCGATGACAGCGGGCTGACGGCGGAGGACCAGCAGCGGCTGGCCCATTGGGCCGAGCGGCTGAGCCATGCGGCGCTGCACCGGCTGTGGCAATTGCTGGCGCGCGGCCATGAAGAGGTGTTGCGGGCGAGCACGCCGCTTGACCATCTGGAGATGCTTTTGCTGCGCATCGTCTATGCCGCATCGCTGCCGGATCCGTCCGAATTGGCGCGGATGGTGGCATCGGGTGCGGCTTTGTCCCCTTCCGCGCCGCTGGCGGCACCTTTGGCAGCGCCAGCCGATGCCCCGCCCGCCGCGCCAATGCTGACCGCAGCCGACATTCATGCCGCGGTGGAGCAAGCGCAGCGCCACCGGTTGGCGGTGCAACTTTTCGACCATGGCCGCTTTGTGTCCATTGCCGACGGCGCGCTGGTGCTGGCGCGCGGGCCGGGCTTTGACGATGGCGCAGCGCGCGAGCTGGCCGAGGCGCTGCACAGCGTGACCGGACGCCGCTGGCAGGTTGATCTGGCCGATGGCGGCGGGGCCCCCAGCCTGGCCGACATCGCCGCGGCTGGCGAGCAGAGCCGCGCATCGGCGGTCCGCGAATTGCCCGTGGTCAAGGCGGCGCTGGCCCATTTTCCGGGCGCGCGCATTTTGCCCCCCGACACCCAGGATCAGAGGAATGTGTCATGAAGTCGCTTGAAGAGATGATGAAGGCCGCCCAGCAGGCCGCCGCCACGGTGCAGGCCCAAATGGCCGAGGCGCAGGCCAAGCTGGACGCTGTCGAGGTCGAAGGCGTGTCGGGCGGCGGGCTGGTGCGCATCCGCGCCAGCGCCAAGGGCCGCATCATCGGCATCGCCATCGACGACAGCCTGATGGATGTTCAGGAAAAGCAGATACTGGAGGATTTGCTGGCCGCCGCCTTCAACGATGCGCGCGAAAAGGCCGACGCCGCCAGCAATGCCGAACTGTCCAGTGTGACGGCGGGTCTGCAATTGCCGCCCGGCTTCAAGCTGCCATTCTGAACCGCGAGCGGTTGAAGCTGGGCCCGAACACGCCATATTGGCAGCCGGATGTTGGAATCGGTCCGCCCGCGATCCGCGCAGGCCGGGCCGCAAGGAGCAAGAATTGACCCAGAGTTTCCCCATTTTGCCGCTGCGGGACATTGTTGTTTTCCCCCAGATGATTGTCCCGCTGTTCGTGGGGCGCGACCGGTCGGTTGCAGCGCTGGAAGCCGCGATGGAGGCCGACAAGGAAATTTTCCTGGTGGCCCAGCTGGACCCGGCAGAGGATGATCCGGGCCGCGATGACCTGTATGATCTGGGCGTGGTCGCCACGGTGCTGCAACTGCTCAAGCTGCCCGATGGCACGGTGCGCGTGCTGGTGGAGGGCAAATCGCGCGCCCGGCTGGAATCGCTCGACACATCGGACAAGGCGGTGTTTGCCACCGTCAGCCATGTCGATGATGGCGAGGATAACAGCACCGAAACCGCCGCCCTGATGCGGTCAGTGCTCGACCAGTTTGAAAATTATGCCAAGCTGAACAAGAAAATGCCCGCCGAAACCGCGGTGCAACTGTCGCAGATCGACGATGCGTCGCGCCTCGCCGATGCCGTTGCGGGCAATTTGAACATCAAGGTGGCCGACAAGCAGACGCTGCTCGTCGAACCCAGCCCGTCCAAGCGGCTGGAAATGGTCTTTGCCTTCATGGAGGGCGAGCTTGGCGTGCTCCAGGTCGAAAAGAAAATCCGTGGCCGCGTGAAGCGCCAGATGGAAAAGAGCCAGCGCGAATATTATCTGAACGAACAACTGAAAGCCATTCAGCGCGAGCTGGGCAACGACAATGGCGAAGGCGGCGACGACCTGGGCGAAATCCAAGAGAAAATCGACACGCTCAAGCTGTCCAAAGAGGCGCGAACCAAGGCGGTGGGCGAGCTTAAGAAGCTGCGCGCCATGGCGCCGATGTCGGCTGAGGCAACGGTGGTGCGCAACTATCTCGACACGCTGCTGGGGCTGCCCTGGGGCAAGAAATCGCGCCTGAAAAAGGATATTGCCAAGGCGCAGGAGATTTTGGACGCCGACCATTATGCGCTCGACAAGGTCAAGGACCGGATCGTCGAATATCTGGCGGTGCAGGCGCGGACCAACAAGCTGAAGGGGCCGATCCTGTGCCTCGTCGGGCCGCCGGGTGTCGGCAAAACCTCGCTGGGGCGGAGCATTGCCAAGGCGACCGGGCGCGAATTTGTCCGCCAGTCGCTGGGCGGGGTCCGCGATGAAGCCGAAATTCGTGGCCACCGCCGCACCTATATCGGCTCGCTGCCGGGCAAGATCGTCACCAATTTGAAAAAGGCGGGCTCGATGAACCCGCTGTTCCTGCTCGATGAAATTGACAAATTGGGTCAGGATTTCCGCGGCGATCCGGCATCGGCGCTGCTGGAGGTGCTGGACCCCGAACAAAATGGCAAGTTCCAGGACCATTATCTGGAGGTTGATGTCGACCTGTCGGACGTGATGTTCGTGACCACCGCCAACAGCCTGAACCTGCCGCAGCCCTTGCTGGACCGGATGGAGATCATCCGGCTGGAGGGCTATACCGAGGATGAGAAGGTCGAAATCGCGCAGCGACACCTGATCGGCAAGCAGGTGGAAGCGCACGGGCTGAAACCGGACGAGTTCAACCTGACCGAGGAAGGGCTGCGCGACCTCATCCGCTATTATACCCGCGAGGCGGGGGTGCGGACGCTGGAACGCGAAATCGCGCGGCTCGCGCGCAAGGCGCTGCGCCGGATTTTGGAGGGCAAGGCGCAAAGCGTGACGGTGACGCCCGACAATCTGGGTGACTTCGCCGGGGTGCGCAAATTCCGCCACGGCATTGGCGACAAAGAGGACCAGATTGGCGCCGTGACCGGGCTGGCCTGGACCGAAGTGGGCGGCGAGCTGCTGACCATCGAAGCGGTCACGGCCAGCGGCAAGGGGCAGGTGCGCACCACCGGCAAGCTGGGCGAGGTGATGACCGAATCGGTTCAGGCCGCGCTGTCCTTCATCAAGGCGCGCGCGCCGACCTATGGCATTCGCCCCAGCCTGTTTTCGCGCAAGGACATTCACATTCACTTGCCCGAAGGTGCCGTGCCCAAGGACGGGCCATCGGCGGGGATCGGCATGGTGACGGCCATGGTATCGACGCTGACCGGCGTGGCGGTGCGCAAGGATGTGGCGATGACCGGCGAAGTGACGCTGCGCGGGCGCGTGCTGGCCATCGGCGGCCTTAAGGAAAAGCTGCTCGCGGCGCTGCGCGGCGGGATCACCACCGTCCTTATCCCTCAGGAAAATGAGAAGGATCTGGCGGAGATTCCGGCCAATATCCGCGAAGGGCTGAAAATCGTGCCGGTCAGCCATGTTGACGAGGTGCTGGCGCTCGCGCTGACCGAGCCGCTGGTTGCCATCGAATGGACCGAAGCCGATGAACTGGCGGCGCTGCCACCCCCGGGTGCGGCCGCCGATGGGGATGCAGCGCTGCGGCATTGAGTCCTTGGGAGTCCTGGGCTTTGCTGCGCTGCAACATGCGGAAAAACGTCATTTTTGCGACGAAATGGCTTCTTTTTGTTTTGACAAAGTCATGGGAAAGCGCGTTAGTGCCCGCCCATGGCTCCCCAGGGTCATGAATCAATTTCACATCAATAAAGGGGGTTCCCAACGATGAACAAGCAAGACCTGATCGCCACTGTCGCCGATGCCAGCGGCCTGTCGAAGAGCGACGCGAGCAAAGCGGTGGAATCGGTGTTTGACGCGATCACGGGCGCGTTGAAAAAGGGCGGCGAAGTCCGCCTGGTCGGTTTCGGCACCTTCTCGGTCAGCAAGCGCAAGGCCTCGACCGGTCGCAACCCGCGCACCGGCGAAACCATGACCATCCCCGCTTCCAGCCAGCCGAAGTTCAAGGCCGGCAAGGCTCTGAAAGACGCGGTCAACTGATCGGGCGGGCCTGGCCCACCCATCACGAAAAAATCGGGTCGCAGTGTTTGGCACTGCGGCCCTTTTTTTGGGCGGCAAGGGGCCGGTGACGCGCGGCAGTGAAGGAAAAGCTGGGCCCCGGATCAAGTCCGGGGCGACGCGGCGGGGGAGGGCTCCCAGCCCGCCACCCCGACACCCAACCCGACGTCTGCCACTTCGGCCCCTTACACCCTGAAACCCGTCACCCCGGCCCCCGAGCCGGGGTCCAGCTGTTTGTGCCGTGCGGCAGCGAAGGAAAAGCTGGGCCCCAGATCAAGTCCGGGGCGACGGGGCGGGGTCCAGCTCAACCGCCTCGCAGAGCGGCAGTGCCGACACCCGCAACGGTCCGCAGCACCTGGCTAACACCCCGTTCCTCACCCTCCGGCGCGGCCTGAGCGAGTGCCCGCAAATGGCCATTGCAATCGCCCCTCTTTGCCCTTAATGCCCGCCGCCAGCAGCCCGCCGGGTTGTTTCGGGCGCGTAGCTCAGCGGTAGAGCACTCCCTTCACACGGGAGGGGTCACAGGTTCAATCCCTGTCGCGCCCACCATCCTTGCGCAACGGAATGCGTCCGATGCCCTGCTGGCCTGACGCCAAACTGCATGGTCCATTCATGGGATATTCAATGGCTGCGGCGCACAGGGGCGGCATGACCTTGCGCCCCGCCCTTCTTGCCCTCTCGCTCGCGGCACTTCCTCTTGCGCTCATCGCGTCGGTGCCGTTCGCTGCGGCGCGCGATGACCAGGACGCCGCCTCGGCGCGCGCTGCGATGGAGCAGGGGCAGGCACTGCCGCTCGGCCGTCTCGTCGCGATGGTGCAGGCGCGGCAGCCCTATCGCGACATGGTGTATCTGGGCGGCCCGAAATTTGACCCGCGCACCATGCGCTACGAACTCAAATTTCTGGACGGCAGCCGGGTGATCGTGGTCATCGTTGACGCGCGGTCGGGCCGTGTCGTCGGGACACAGCCCTGACCGCGCCGACGCGATTTTGTTTTTGCCGCGCGCGGCAAGATGATAGTCCCAACCCCCACTCCTATGGTCTGATAAGGGCAAGTCATGCGTATCCTGATTGTCGAAGATGAACCCACCCTTGGCCCGCAGCTCAAATCGACGCTGGAACAGGCGGGCTATGCCGTCGACCTGGCGACCGATGGCGAGGATGGGCATTTTCTGGGCTCGACCGAAAATTATGACGCCGCGATCCTGGATCTGGGGCTGCCCGAAGTCGACGGGCTGACCGTGCTGGACCGCTGGCGCCGGGAAAAGCGCAATTTTCCCGTGCTGGTGCTCACCGCGCGCGACAGCTGGTCGGACAAAGTCGCCGGGCTCGACGCCGGGGCGGATGATTATCTGGCCAAGCCGTTTCAGGCCGAAGAGCTGATTGCGCGGCTGCGCGCGCTCATCCGCCGCGCGTCGGGCAATGCGTCGAGCGAGTTGATTGCGGGCGACGTGCGGCTTGATACCCGCTCGGGCCGGGTCACATTGGCGGGGCAGGCGGTGAAGCTGACCGCGCAGGAATATAAGCTCCTATCCTACCTCCTGCACCACAAGGGCAAGGTGGTGTCGCGCACCGAGTTGATCGAGCATATTTATGACCAGGATTTTGACCGCGATTCCAATACGATCGAGGTGTTCGTGACGCGGATTCGCAAGAAGCTGGGCGCGGACATCATCACCACGATTCGCGGGCTGGGCTATCAGCTGGACGACCCGCAGGGATAATGGCCCGCGAGGCTGGCCCCACCGAAGCGCCGCCCGCGCGGGTCACGCGCCAGACGACAGGCTCGCTCAGCCGCCGGATGATCGGCATTGCGGCGCTGTGGATCAGCCTGCTGCTGCTCGGCGGCGGCTTTGCGCTGGACCGGGTGCTGACCGGGGCGATTACGCGCAACTTCGACAGCGGGCTGGAATATGCGCTGCTGTCGATCATCCGCTCGTCCGAAATCGGTCCCGACGGCGAAGTGCGCCTGCTCCAGCCGATGGGCGACCAACGGTTTCTGGAGCCCTATGGCGGGCTTTACTGGCAGATCAGCGGCAAAGGGCATGAACCCTTTATCTCGCGCTCGCTGTGGGACCGGCGGCTGGTGGCGCAGGACAATCACAGCGACGACCAGCTGCATATCTTTGACACCGACAAATTTGTCGTGACGGTCGACGGGCAGGAGAAGGTGGAGGCCGCCGAGATGGTCCGGATCGCCGAGCGGCAGGTGACCCTGCCGGGCAGCCCGACCCGCTGGCGGTTTCAGATCGCCCAGTCGCGCGACATTTTGGACGAGCAGATCGGGGCCGTGCGCCGCGCCCTTTACCCCAGCCTGGTGATATTGGGGCTGGGCCTCATCATCCTCGCCGCGCTTCAGACCATCTATGGTCTGTGGCCGCTGCGGCATTTGCGGGCGGCCATCGCCGCGCTGCGCGGCGGGGAAGCGGCGCGGCTGGCGCGTCCCATGCCCAATGAGGTGCAGCCAGTGGTGGACGAGCTCAACGCGCTGCTCGCCCATAATGAGAAGCAGGCCGAAGAAGCGCGCACCCACGCGGGCAATTTGGCGCATGCCCTGAAAACGCCGCTGGCGGTGCTGGTGTCGAGCGCGGCGGCCGAGCGATCCGAGCTTGCCGACACCGTCGCGCGCGAGGCGGCGACGATGAAGCGCCAGGTGGACCATCATCTGGCCCGCGCCCGCGTGGTTGGGCGGCGCGGGTCGATGCAGGCGCGCTGCCTGGTGTGGGACAGCGTCGAAAGCGTCGAGCGCGCCGTCGCCCGGCTTTACCCCGAGCTGCGCATCGATGCCGAGGGCGACCGCAGCCTGTTCGCGCGGGTGGAGCGACAGGATTTGGACGAAATCATCGGCAACTTGCTGGAAAATGCCGCCAAATATGGCGGCGGCAGCGTGTTTGTGACCGTGGCCCGCGCGCAGGGCATGGCCGAAATTGCGGTGGAGGATGACGGCCCCGGCATCGCCCCGGCGGACCGGCTGCGCATCTTTGACCGCGGGGTGCGGCTGGATTCGGCCAAGCCGGGCACGGGCCTTGGCCTTGCCATCGTGCGCGACGTGGCCGAGCTTTATGGCGGCAGTATCGCGCTGGAGGATAGCGAGGATATGGGCGGATTGCTGGTGCGGCTGCGCCTGCCCGCAGGGTAGCGAGTCAATCCGCTTGCTTAACCCACAGGCCGCCGCATCTGCGCATGGTGGCGGATAACTTCATCGATGATGAAGCGCAGGAATTTTTCCGAAAATTCGGGGTCCAGATCGGCGTCGCGGGCGAGCTGGCGCAGCCGTTCAATCTGCTGCTCCTCGCGCGCCGGGTCGGCGGGCGGCAGGTCCAGCCGCGCCTTGAGCGCGCCGACCGCTTGCGTCACCTTGAACCGCTCGGCCAGCATGAACACCAAGGCAGCATCGATATTGTCGATGCTCTGGCGATAGCGTTGCAGTTGCCCGTCATCCATGCCCGTGCTCCATGGCTGTGTCATCCTTGCCGCGTTCAGGGGCAAATGCCTGCACCGTCGCGGCGGCGCAAGGTGAAAGTCATTGCAAATCCGGCGGCTCAGGGCCAAGGGCAAGGGGTTATGACCGCCGAGATACACCGCCTGCACGCACCCAATCCACCCTCGCTGGACCCGATGCTGGCACTGGTCGCGGCCGATATGCACGAAGTGAATGCGGTGATTCTGGACCGGATGCAATCCGATGTTCCGCTGATCCCCGAACTGGCCGGGCATTTGATTGCGGGTGGCGGGAAGCGGATGCGGCCGATGCTGACACTCGCCTGCGCGCAGCTGCTCGATTACCCCGGGCGGCGGCATTGCAAATTGGCCGCTGCGGTCGAATTTATCCACACCGCGACCTTGCTGCACGATGATGTCGTCGACGGGTCGGGTCTGCGGCGCGGAAAAAAGACCGCCAATCTGATCTGGGGCAACAGCGCCAGCGTGCTGGTGGGCGATTTCCTGTTCAGCCGCGCCTTTGAATTGATGGTGGAGGACGGTTCGCTCAAGGTGCTCAAAATCCTCTCCCGCGCCTCTGCCGTGATTGCGGAGGGCGAGGTCAACCAGCTGTCGGCGCAGCGCCGCGTCGAAACCAGCGAGGATCAGTATCTGGCCATTATCGGTGCCAAGACCGCCGAACTGTTCGCCGCCGCCAGCAAGATTGCGGCGGTGGTGGCCGAAGCCGATGAAGCGACCGAGGCGGCACTGGATGCCTATGGCCGCAACCTGGGCATCGCGTTCCAGCTGGTCGATGATGCCATTGATTATGTGTCCGATGCCGCCACCATGGGCAAAGGGGTTGGCGATGATTTTCGCGACGGCAAGGTGACCCTGCCGGTCATTCTGGCCCATGCGCGCGGCGATGCGGACCAGCGGGAATTCTGGCGCCAGGCGATGCTGGGCCACCGCACCAGCGATGCCGACCTGGCGCATGCCACGGCGCTGTTGGCGCAGCATGGCGCGGTGGCCGATACACTGGCCCGGGCGCGGCATTATGGGCAGCGGGCGGTGGATGCGCTGGGCGGGTTCCGGCCCAGCCAGGCGCGATCGGCGCTGACCGAAGCGGTGGCCTTCGCGGTCGCGCGCGCTTACTAAACGGCATGTCCGGCGGGTCCAGCGCGCTGCCCGTGATGGCAGTGCTGCCGCAATTGCTGGCGGCGCTGACGCTGCGGTCCAACGCCGTGCTGATCGCGCCGCCGGGGGCGGGCAAAACGACCTGCGTTGCCCCGGCCATGCTTGACGAACCCTGGGCCACAGGTGCCATCTGGCTGCTCAGCCCCCGGCGCCTTGCCGCGCGCGCAGCCGCCGAGCATATGGCCGAACAATTGGGCGAAAAGGTCGGCGCGCGGATCGGCTATGCCACGCGGCTGGACAGCAAGGTGTCGCGCGACACGCGCTTGCTGGTCATGACCCACGGCCTGTTCCGCAACCGCTTGCTGGCCGATCCGGAGTTGCACGGGGTCAGTGCGGTGCTGTTCGACGAGGTGCACGAACGCAGCATCGACAGCGACTTTGCGCTGGCACTGGCGATTGATGCGCAACAGGGGCTGCGGCCCGACCTGCGCCTGCTTGCCATGTCCGCGACATTGGACGGCAGCCGCTTTGCCGCCTTGCTGGGCGGTGCGCCGGTGATTGAAAGCAAGGGGCGGTCGCACCCCCTGTCGCTCCATTATCTGGGGCGGCGCGCCGAACAGCCGCTGGCCGATGCCGTGGTGGCGGCGGTGCGGCAGGCGCTGAACGATGGGGTGGCGGGTGACATATTGGCGTTTCTGCCAGGCGCAGGCGATATCGACCGAGCGGCAGAGCGGCTGGCGGCGGCGGGGTGGCCGCTCGCAATTCACCGGCTGCACGGCCAGATTGACCCGGCGCTGCAACGCGCGGCGCTGACGCGCGACCGCGATGGGCGGCGCAAGGTGATTTTGGCGACCAGCATCGCCGAAACCAGCCTGACCATCGATGGCGTCGATACGGTGATCGACGCGGGCATGGCGCGGCGGCCCCGGCTGGACCGCGACGCCGGCATGACCCGGCTGGTCACCGAACGCGCAAGCCAGGCCGCCGCCACCCAGCGCGCCGGGCGCGCCGCGCGGCAGGGGCCGGGGCGCGCCTATCGCCTGTGGGAGGAAAGCGCGACCGGGGGGATGCCGCCCTTTGACCCTCCGGAAATCCACGAAAGCGACCTGATGCCGGTGGTGCTCGATTGCGCGAGCTGGGGGATTATTGATCCGCGCCAGCTCGCCTGGTTGGACCAGCCCGCACCCGCCGCCGTGGCCGAGGCGCGCAAGCGGCTGGTGTCCATTGGCGCGTTGGAACGCGATGGCCGGATTACCCCGCATGGGCGCGGCTTGGCGGCGGTGCCGCTGCCCGTGCCGCTGGCGCATATGCTGGTGACGGCGGCCAAGGGCGGCGATGCCGCGCGCGCCGCGCAAATTGCGGTGTTGCTGACCGAGCCGGGCCTGGGCGGGCGCAGCGCCGATGTCGAGGCCCGCTGGCGCGGCTGGCAACAGGCGCGCGGCGAACGGGCCGAAGGGGCGTGGCGGCTGTCGCGGCGGCTGACCCAGATTGTCGCGCCGCTGGAAAAACAGGCCGAGCGGCAGGATTTTGGCGTCGGTGCCTTGCTGGCCCTTGCCTGGCCCGACCGGGTGTCGCGCGCCCGCCATGGCAAACGGGGCGAATATCTGAGCGCGGGGGGCCGCGCCTTTCGCATCGACGCTGCCGACCCGCTGGCCAATGCGGCCTGGTTGGTGGTGGCCGATGCCCAGGGCCGCGCCGATGGTGCGCGCATCATGGCCGCCGCCAGCATCGATGCCGCTGATGTCGAAAGGCTGTTCGCCGACCAATTGGTGGCACGGGCCAGCTGCCGCTATGATGCGGGAAATGACCGGGTCGAACAGCTGGTTGAACGGCGGTTGGGTGCCATCCAATTGTCGGCGCAGCGGATTGAGCGCAGCGCCACCGTAGTCGCCGATGATGTCGCCTGTCGGCTCGATCATGTTCGCGCCCATGGCATGGACGCGCTGGGCTGGGGTGACAAGGGACTGGCGCTGCGCCAGCGGGCGCGCTTTGCGGGCGCGGCGGCGCTGGGCGATGACGCCTTGCTGGCGAGCCTGGACCAGTGGCTGGCACCGTTGCTGGCGACCAGCAGGGGGCTGAGGGACATTGGCGATGCCGCGATGGTCGACGCCATGCTGGCGTTGCTCGATTGGCCGGAGCGGCAGCGGCTGGACCGCGCCGCCCCCACCCATTTTCAGACGCCAGCGGGCAACCGGCATGGCATTGATTATGGTGCCGAAGGGGGCCCGCGCGTGCTGGTGCGCGTGCAGGAATTGTTCGGCCTGGCGCAGCATCCCCAGGTGGGCGACCCGGCCCAGCCGCTAACGCTCGCGCTGACGTCGCCCGCCCATCGCCCCATTCAGCTGACCAGCGACCTTCCCGGATTTTGGGCGGGCAGCTGGCGCGATGTCCAGCGCGAGATGAAGGGGCGCTATCCCAAGCATAGCTGGCCCGACGATCCGGCAACGGCGCGCCCTACGACCATGACCAAGGCCGCCCAGGCGCGGCGCGAGGGGAGTTCGTAATTCCCCTTTTCCCGCCCGGCATGTCGCAGTAAGGACGCGGCGTAAACCCCCGCCAGAGGATGATGTGATGGCCGCCCGGATTTTTCAGGAACCCAAAAATGCCATGCAGTCGGGCCGGGGGCGGACAGGGCGCTGGGTGCTGGAATTCGCGCCAGCAGAGGCGCGGCGGGCCGACCCCCTCATGGGCTGGGCGGGGAGCGGCGATACGCAGCGTCAGGTGCGGCTGACCTTTGCGTCACAGGCCGATGCGCTGGCCTATGCCGAGCGGTATGGGATTGTCGCGGCGACCGTCCCCACACCGCCGCGCCGGTTGAAGCTCCAGGCCTACGCCGATAATTTTCGTTAGTCTCTGTTTCAGTTACACTGAAACACCCGGCAACGGCCCGCGCCCCCACCCGGCCGCCCAATCAAGGTTACGCTGTGGGCGGCCGGGTGCCTCAGCGAAATCGTCCCCCGGACGGTTTCGGGACCTTCGTCACGGGCGCGGGCCGGTGCAGATTCCACGTAAGTGGAAAGGACTCTAGGAAGCGGACTCCGCGCCGTCGTTGCCCGGGTCGAGCAGGCGGTGGAGGTGGACCACCACATATTTCATTTCGGCATCATCAACGGTGCGCTGCGCGGCGGCGCGCCAGGCTTTTTCCGCGCTTTGGTAATCCGGGAACATCCCGACAATGTCGAGCGACGACAAGTCGGCGAAGTCCAGCGTGCGCGGATCCTTCACGCGACCGCCGAAAACCAGATGCAATTTGCTCATGAGGCCCATTTTCCTGCGCAATGATTTTGCGAAGGCGCGCCGTTAGCAGCCGCCTGCCGCAGGGGCAAGCGGGTCAGGCGTCGTCGTCGTCGCGCCGCCCCTTGGGCAGCACCGAGCCGATGAGCGCGCCGAGCGCGACCGCCCCGGCGATCAGGGTCAGCGGTTGCTCCTCGGCCACTTGCTTCAGGCGGCTGCCCGCCTTGGCCGCGCCGGCTTTGCCCCGCGCCACGGCTGGCGCGACTTTCTCGCCAGCCTTGCGCGCTTGTTCGCGTCCCTTGGCCATTGTGGTCGCAGCGGCGTCGCGCGCGCTGTCATAGCTTGCCTGCACCCGGTCCTTGGCCGCGGCGGCGGCGTCCTGACCCTTTTGCAGCATATCGTCAAACTGGCTCATCATCATGCTCCGGCGGTGGCGGGGGAGAGAAGGGGGGCAGGCGGCGCAGCTGGTCACCCACCCGCTGCGCCGCGTCCATCAGCGGGCGGCGAAAGGCCAGCGCAAGCCCGGCAATCGCGGTGAGCCCCAGCGGCAGGGCATATTTGCGCAGCACCGCCTCGCTCTGGTTCAGCGCCGCATCGACACGGCGGTTGACCCTGGCCTTGGCCCGCGACTGCAAGGCCTTGGGCGCAAGCTGCCCGCGCGCGGTCGCCGCCGAGCGGCCGAGCTGGGCGCGCTGGAACAGGGCCTTGCGCGCGGCATTCATCAAACGGACCTGGTGCGGCTTCATCGGCGCTCGTCCCAATGGGGCTGGTCCCCGGTTTCGGTCACGGCAGTCTTGACATCGCGCGCCCCGTCGCGGGCCAGCCACGCCGCTCCGGCGGCAATCGCCAACAGCGCCGCGCCGACGATGATCGTCGCCAGCACTGCCCCCACATGGGGCTGAAGCGCCAGGATGATGCCAAACACAATCGCCAGCATCGCGATCAGCACAGTGCCGCCCGCAATCGCGCCCCACATGGCCGCGCGCCGGATGCCGTCCCCGGCGAGCGCCCCGCGCGCTTGCAGCAGGGCGATTTCGGTTGCCGCCGTCGCCTTGATATCGGCCATCAATTGCGCGGCCACCTCCGCCAGTGGCGGCGGTGCGTCACTATCGTTGCGATGGCGGCTGTCCGGCGCAAAGCCGTGATGCACGCCGTCCAGCGGCGCATCGCCCTCGGCACGGACAGGACCGGTCGGGGATGTCACTGCGCTGCGATCAGGCCTTGTCGTTGCCACTGCCCTTGAGCATCCGGGCAAGGACAAAGCCGATGACGGCAGCGGCGCCAACGGCGACCGCCGGGCTCTTCTTCACAAAATCGCGGGTTGACTGGGCCAGCTCGTCCAGATCCTTTTGTTCGAGCGAGGTCGCCAGCCCGGCCACCGTTGTCGCGGCGCTGCGCGCATAATCGCCATATTGCTTGCCGAATTTGCTGTCGACGGTGTCGGCGCTGTCCTCCAGCATCTTGGCGAGCGTGCCGACGGTTTCGGCGGCCTTGTCCTTGCCCTTGGTGGCGGCTTCGCGCGCCTTCGTGCCGGCCGTGTCGGCGATGGTCGCGGCTTCGCTGCGCAGCTCCTTGGCGCGGCGGGTGGCTTCGGCCTTGATGTTGTCAATCTGCTCCCGGACCGGCTTTTGCGCCGCAGCGGCGGGCTTTGCCGCGCTCTTGCTGGCGGCGGGCTTGGCAGCGGTCGTGCGCGCGGCGGCGGGCTTGGCGGCGGCCTTCTTGGCCGGGGCTGCTGCGGAAGTGGTCGGTTTGGCCATCGCTATGTCCTTGCTAGAGCAAATGCCTGTCCGTTGGCTGATGCCGACGGCAAGCCGATGATATAGCAATGCTGCGCGGCAGGTTCCATAGCTGGCGCCAATATTTAACGGCGGCGGCTGATTGCCTTTGCCGGGGGTCGCCGATATTGGGGCCGCGAGCCGCTTTCCGCCGCCGCCCCATATTTGCCAGACAGGACCAGCGCCATGACCGCGATTATCGACCTTCACGCCCGCCAAATCCTGGACAGCCGGGGCAATCCGACCGTCGAGGTGGACATATTGCTGGAGGATGGCAGCTTTGGCCGCGCCGCCGTGCCCTCGGGCGCGTCGACCGGAGCGCATGAAGCGGTCGAGCTGCGCGATGGCGACAAGAGCCGCTATCTGGGCAAGGGCGTGACCAAGGCGGTGGCCGCCGTGAACGGCGAAATTGCCGAAGCGCTGATCGGCATGGATGCGGAAGATCAGCGCGAGCTCGACAGCGCCATGATCGCGCTGGACGGCACGCCGAACAAGGCGCGGCTTGGTGCCAATGCGATTTTGGGCGTGTCGCTGGCGGCGGCGAAGGCCGCGGCGGACGCGCGCGGGTTGCCGCTCTATCGCTATGTGGGCGGCGTGGGCGCGCGCACCTTGCCCGTTCCGATGATGAACATCATCAACGGCGGCGAGCATGCCGACAACCCGATTGATTTTCAGGAATTCATGGTGATGCCGGTGGGAGCCTCCAGCCTGGCCGAGGCCGTGCGCTGGGGCAGCGAGATTTTCCACACGTTGAAAAAGGCGCTGCATGCCAAGGGATTGGCAACGGCGGTGGGCGATGAAGGGGGCTTTGCGCCCAATCTGGCCTCTACCCGCGCCGCGCTTGATTTCATCGCGGCGTCGGTGGAGCAGGCAGGGTTCAAGCTGGGCAGCGATGTGGTGCTGGCGCTCGATTGCGCGGCGACCGAATTTTTCCGCGACGGCCATTACGTCATCAGCAGCGAAGGGCTGACGCTCACCCCCGATGCCATGGCCGATTATCTGGCGCAGCTGGTGGCCGATTATCCCATCCGCTCGATTGAAGACGGCATGGCGGAAGATGATTTTGCCGGGTGGAAGGCGCTGACCGACGCCGTCGGGTCGCGCTGCCAGCTGGTGGGTGACGATTTGTTCGTGACCAATCCGGCGCGGCTGGCGCAGGGGATCAAGGATGGTCTGGCGAACTCGCTGCTGGTCAAGGTGAACCAGATTGGCACCCTGTCCGAAACGCTGGATGCCGTCGATATGGCGCACCGCGCGCGCTACACCGCCGTGATGTCGCATCGTTCGGGCGAGACCGAGGATGCGACCATCGCCGATCTGGCCGTTGCCACCAACTGCGGACAGATCAAGACGGGCAGCCTGGCGCGCTCCGACCGGCTCGCCAAATATAACCAGCTCATCCGCATCGAAGAGGAGCTGGGCGACATGGCCCATTATCCGGGGTCCGGCATTTTCGGGTGAGGCCGCGCCGCCGCCCTGTGGAAAAATGTTTTGGCCAGACGCGCAAAGGCTTGACCGCAGGAATCAGCTGTGATTCAAGGACGTGATGGCGGGGCAAGTGAAATTGCAGAAACGGATGCGCGGCGCGATCGGCCCGGCGCTTGCCTGCCTCGCGCTGCTGGCCATTTTCGGTTATGCCATTGCGGGGCCGACCGGCGTATTCGCCTGGGGCGATTATCGCCAGGCGGTGGCGGCAAAAAAGCTGGAGCTGGCGGCGCTGCGCGAAGAGGAGCGGGAGCTGCGCAACCGGGTCACTCTGCTCGACCATCGCCGCGCCGATCCGGACATGGTCGATGAACTGGTCCGCCGCGAATTGGGCGTGTCGCACCCCGATGAAATCATCATCCCGCTGCCGCAAGAGCCACAGGCTGCGCGTTAAGTTTTTTCCACTTACGTGGAATCGGCACCGGCCCGCGCCCCCACCCGGCCGCCCACAAGGTAAACTGGATTGGGCGG
>CAZKOW010000021.1:0-16286 GCA_964554455.1 uncultured Sphingopyxis sp.
TGCCGCACCCTTGCGTCATGGACCCTGAAATAGTGAGGCCAACGCCGTAGCCAGGGTGACAATTCAATCTAACGTCATCCTGATCTAGAAACTCGATTCCCAAATGATCATCAATCTATGGCTCGTCGTCCTGAACTTGTTTCAGGACAACAGGCCACCACCGGTTCGTTATCCTGAAACAGCGAGGCCATCGCCGCAGCCAGGATGACGTTTTTGCATCTATTGAGCACGTCGCTTTAGCTGTGGCATGGGCACGGCCCATTGCTACTCCACCGTCACACTCTTCGCCAAATTCCGCGGCTGGTCCACATCCGTCCCCTTGGCGACGGCCACATGGTAGGCCAGCAGCTGCACCGGCACAGCATAGACCAAAGGCGCGATCAGCGGGTGGACCTTGGGCATTTCGATGGTGGCGAGGCAGCCTTCGCCGGCCTCGGCGATGCCCTCAGCGTCGGAAATCAGCACCACTTTGCCGCCGCGCGCGCGGACCTCCTGCATGTTGCTCACTGTCTTTTCAAACAGCGAGCCGGACGGCGCGAGGACGATCACCGGCACCGCCTCGTCGATCAGCGCGATGGGGCCGTGCTTCATCTCGCCCGACGCATAGCCTTCGGCATGGATATAGCTGATTTCCTTGAGCTTGAGCGCGCCTTCGAGCGCCAGCGGATAATCCGGCCCGCGCCCCAAATAGAGCACGTCGCGGGCGGGCGCGATCAGGTGCGCCATCGCCGCGATATCCTGATCATGCGCCAGCGCGGCGTTGAGCGCGGCGGGCGCTTCGATCAGGTGGCGAACAATCTCGCGCTCCTCCTCCGCCGTCAGCCGCCCCTTGACCAGCGCCAGATGCGCGGCCAACGCGGCGAGCACCGCCAATTGGCAGGTAAAGGCCTTGGTGCTCGCCACGCCAATTTCCGGCCCGGCGTGGGTGGGGAGCAGCAAGTCGGCCTCGCGCGCCATGCTGCTGGTGGGCACATTGACGACGACGGCGATGGTCTGGCCATTGTCCTTGCAATGTTTGAGCGCGGCGAGCGTGTCGGCGGTTTCGCCCGACTGCGAAATGAACAGCGCCAGGCCGCCAGCTTCCAGCACGGGGTCGCGATAGCGAAATTCGGATGCCACATCGATGTCGACGGGCACGCGGGCAAAGGTTTCAAACCAATATTTGGCGACCATCCCGGCGTAAAAGCTGGTGCCGCACGCCACAATGGTGATGCGCTTGATGCCCGCCAAATCGAAATCCATCTGCGGCAGCGCGACCGTTTGTTCCAGCGGCCGGATGTAGGAGGCGAGCGTTTGCGCGACGACCGTCGGCTGCTCGAAAATCTCCTTTTGCATGTAGTGGCGGTAATTGCCCTTCTCGATGGCGGCAGCGGACACGCCCGAGGTGGTGATTTCGCGCTCGACGGGATGATTGTCCTTGTCGAAAATCTGCGCGCCTTCCTGCGCGATGACCACCCAGTCGCCTTCCTCCAGATAGGCAATTTTCTGCGTCAAGGGCGCGAGCGCGAGCGCATCCGATCCCAGATAGGTCTCACCATCGCCATAGCCCACGACCAGCGGCGATCCGAGCCGCGCGCCGATCAGGAAATTGGGAAATTGGCGAAAGGCAATCGCCAGGGCAAAGGCCCCGCGCAGCCGGGGCAGCACTGCGCGCACGGCTTCGGCGGGAGAGTGCCCGGCCTCCACCTGCTCGCTCACCAGATGCGCGACGACTTCGGTATCGGTGTCGCTTTCAAACACGCGGCCCCGCGCCGTCAGCTCGTCGCGCAGCGGCTTGAAATTTTCGATGATGCCATTGTGGACCAGCGCGACTTCGCCGGTCGCATGCGGATGCGCGTTGCTGGTCGTCGGCGCGCCGTGCGTGGCCCAGCGGGTGTGCGCGATGCCGATGGTGCCCGGGGCGGGGTTGCCGCTGAGTTCCTTCACCAGATTGGCAAGCTTGCCCTCCGCCCGGCGGCGAACCAGTTGCCCGCCATCGATGGTGCACACCCCTGCCGAGTCATAGCCGCGATATTCCATGCGTTTCAGGCCGTCGACCAGGCGGTCGGCCACAGGGGATTTGCCAACAATTCCGATGATTCCGCACATGATTTTGCTTTCTAGGGAGTGGTGTAGGGGACACGGATCCCCGGCATTTTTTCCGGGAAGTCCTTGGTATTGCGGGTTATCAAAATGGCACCGTTCACTTGCGCAGTCGCAAGGATGTAAGCATCCATCAGCTTCATGGGTGAACGATACCGAATATCGGCTGCAGCCGTCCCGATACGGGCGTCAATTTCCACGACTTCGAACGGCGACATCGTCAGAAGGAGCGTTTCACGCTCCACAATTGGCACGCCAGCCAACAGCTCGGTCCAGACAATCCGGCTGATCCGATGCTTCTTATAACGCGACAGTTCAGCGACAGCTTTCGGGCTATCGTTCAACCAGTCGATTAATATGTTGGTATCAAAAAAAGGATCGGACACAGATTAAAGGTCTTCATAGGACGTGCGATCCTCGCGCATCGACCTTTGATATTCGATAGGGTCGCCGATGTCGGCCTTGTGCTTCCACAGCCCGGCACCGCGCCTGATCCAATCCTGATTATCCGCATTGTGCACGAGATAAAGCTTCACCGCATCGCGAATAGCAGCGGCACGCGAACTCTTTCTCTTGGCGGCAAGTGCATCGAGTTTTTCGACGTCTTCAGCAGGGATGTCGGTGAGAACTCTCATTTTCGGCTTTCCATATGCTGGCGATACCAACGGATGATCGCGCTCAAAACCGCTGCGCGCGCCATGATGATATACTGATATCATATCATGATATCATGTCAATCCTTGATCAGTTTGCCATATTTGTCGCGCCGACCGGTCATGATGTCGAAAATCTCCGCAATGCGTCTGGCCTGAGTCGCCGGTGACTTGGCGGACGCCACGCGATAGGCCAGCCCACGCTTTTTGCCAGCGGTCTGTTGATCCCACAGGTTGGAAAGCTCCTCATCCTCCGCCAGCGCCTGTGCAAGAGCGGCGGGAATATCAACGGCTTCCTGATCCGCAATCCGGAAGGCCAAGGCAACATGATCACCAACCGCCGCGCCCATTGTCCGCAACATCGCGCGCGAGAAGAGCAGATAATGCCGCCCGGCCACGGGCATCAACGCCGCGTCAAATTCCACCTCATTCGCCTCCCCCGTGATCCGCAGCCGGGGAAATTCGGTCAGCGGCAACTGCGCTGCCACGGCGTCGGGCAACCAGACGACGGTGTAGAGATAGCGGCTGCTGCCAACATCATAATATTCGACGGGCGCCTCAAACTGATGGGGATAAAAGCTCATTTTGGCGCGGACGGATCCCCGGCCTTCTTCCGCCGCATCGCTTCGTGAAAACGGTCGGCCCAGCCGGGTTTGACCAATTGCTCCGCCCTTACCATGCGCAAATCGCCCGCGCCCACGTCGCGCGACACGGCGCTGCCCGCGGCCACAATGGCGTCGGCGCCGATTTTCACGGGCGCGATCAGCGATGAATTGCTGCCGATGAAGGCGCGTTCGCCGATTTCAGTCTTATATTTGAAATAGCCGTCATAGTTGCAGGTGATGGTGCCCGCGCCGATATTGGCCCCCGCCCCCACGTCGGCATCGCCCAGATAGGTCAAGTGGTTGGCCTTGGCCCCCTTGTGCAAATGAGCCTTTTTCGTTTCGACGAAATTGCCGACCTTGGTCTTTTCCTCCAGCACGGTGCCAGCGCGCAGCCGGGCGAAGGGGCCGACTTCGGCCCCGCTGGCGATGCTGGTCCCCTCGATATGGCAATTGGCGCGGATGGTGACGCCGTCGGCTACACTCACGCCGGGGCCGAAAAACACATTGGGTTCGATCAGCACGTCGCGGCCGATCTGCGTGTCATGCGCAAACCACACCGTGTCCGGCGCAATCAGCGTGGCGCCATTGTCCATCGCGGCCAAGCGGCGGCGCGCCTGCCATTGCCCCTCCATATCCGCCAGCTGTGCGCGGCTGTTGATGCCGGCGACGTCGAATGGGTCGGTTTCGACAGCGACGCAGATGCGGCCATCGCCGTTGGCGATGTTGACGATGTCGGTGAGATAATATTCCCGCTGCGCATTGTCGTCGGTGACGCGCGCCAGCAGGCCGAACAGATCGCGGGCCTTGACCGCCATCAGGCCCGAGTTCGACAGCTTCACGGCCTTTTCCGCCTCGCTCGCATCCTTTTGCTCGACCATTTTGACGATACGCCCATCGGCGACGATGACCCGGCCATAGCCCGTCGGATCATCGGGCGAAAAGGCGAGCACGACAACCGCAGGGGCGTCGGGCGCGTTCAGCCGGTCCACCATCGCCTGCATCGTCGCGGTCGGCACAAAGGGCACATCGCCATAAAGGATCAGCACATCGCCCGCGAACCCGCTGAGCGCCGCTTCGGCCATCTGCACCGCGTGGCCGGTGCCGAGCTGGGGTTCCTGCACGGCAAGGTCGGCGCTGCCCGCCAGCGCGGCCTCCAGCTGCTCCTTGCCGCTGCCGACCACGACGACCTTTTTGGCGGGTTTCAGCGCATCGACGCTGGCCAGCAGGTGCATCAGCATGGGGCGGCCCGCAATCGGGTGCAGCACCTTGTGAAGATCGGATTTCATGCGGGTGCCTTTACCCGCGGCGAGGATGATGGCGGCGATGGGGTTCGTCATGGAGCGCGACTTAGGCGGGATTCACGACAGATTCCAGCCTTTACCCCACCAACAAACCCGTTTGTCCTGAGCCTGTCGAAGGACCGTTCTTCCTTGAGCAATGCCGGAAAGAAAGAACAGCCCTTCGACAAGCCCAGGGCAGACGGTAAAGGAAGGGGTATGACCGATTTCCCCTTTGCCATCGTCGGGTTTGATCTTGACGGAACCTTGCTCGACACCAGCATCGAATTGGCGGCCAGTTTGAACCACGCGCTTGCCAGCATCGGGCGGGCACCGATTGATCCGGCAGAGGTCACATCGCTGGTCGGCATGGGCGCCCCCCATATGCTCAAACTGGGGCTGGAGCGCAGCGGGGGCGGCGATGACGCGCTGGTGCGGCGGCTCATCCCGGTGCTGCTGGCGCATTATGAGGCGCATCTGGGTAGCAACTGTCCGCCCTTCCCCGGGCTGATGGGCGCACTCGATGACCTTGCGGCGCGCGGCGTCCGATTGGCGGTGGTAACCAACAAATATGAGCATCTTGCCCGCGCCCTGCTGACCAACATCGGCATGATCGACCGCTTCGTCACCGTGATCGGCGGCGACACGCTGGGGCCCGGGCGCAGCAAGCCGGCGCCCGATCCGATTGTCGAAATGATCGCGCGCTGCGGCGGCGGGCGGGCCGCGTTCGTTGGCGACAGCATCTTTGACGTGACCGCCGCCAGGGCAGCCGGGGCGACCAGCATCGCCGTCAGCTTTGGCTTTCTGCATCAGCCGGTTGCAACGCTGGGCGCAGACCATATCATGGATCATTATGACCAGCTCGTGCCACTCCTGGCCGGGCTGGTGGCAGGAGACACGCGATGATCGACCTTTACACCGCCGCGACCCCCAATGGGCACAAGGTGTCGGTGACGCTGGAAGAGCTGGGGCTCCCATACACCGTCCATGTCCTTGATTTCAAAACACAGGAGCAAAAGGCGCCAGCCTTTCTGAAGATCAACCCCAATGGCCGCATCCCGGCGATTGTCGATGACGGCTTTGCGGTGTTCGAATCGGGCGCGATCATGCTGTATCTGGCCGAAAAGACCGGCCAGCTGCTGCCCGGCGATGCGCAGGGGCGCAGCCGCGTCATCCAATGGCTGATGTTCCAGATGGGCGGCATTGGCCCGATGATGGGGCAGGCCAATGTCTTTTTCCGCTATTTCCCCGAAAAGATTCAGCCCGCCATCGACCGCTATCAGGGGGAGGTCGCGCGGCTGTTCGGCGTGCTCGACGGACATTTGGCGGACCATGACTATCTGGCGGGCGATTACAGCATCGCCGACATCGCCAATTGGTGCTGGGTGCGCACGCACGAATGGTCGGGGGTGGACATTGCCCCCTTCCCCCATCTCATCCGCTGGAAAGAGGCGATCGACGCGCGCCCGGGGGCGCAAGCCGGCATCCGCGTGCCGCCGCGCGACGTGCCGCGCACGCCCGAGGAGATCGAAAAATTCGCCGCCGAAGCGCGCAAGATGGTGGTGACGGGGAAGAGCTGAGCCTTCACCGAAGCCCTGAGCTTGTCGAAGGGCGCGTGGCAGGAACGAACCGGCATTGCGGCCAATTCTGGCAACACGCCCTTCGACAGGCTCAGGGCTACGGCCCGTTTGAGCCCCGCCGCCATTTCACCCACAAATGCCGCGCCAGCATCAGCGGCGGCATGCGCAGCCAGTGCGAGCGGATGTAGAAAGCGAGGCGGGTAAAGGGCCGCGTCGGACGGCCCCAGTCGTCGCGCGCAGTGAGCGCCCGGAGGAAGAGGCGGTCTGCGGTCGTCAGCGTGAGTGAACGCTCCCCATAGAGCGCATCGGCCAATCGCACGGCACGGGCGACCGCCGGGCCCAGCCCATGCCTTTCGGCGGCGGCCTGAACCGAGCTTCGTTCGGCGTGCTCCGCCAGCAGATGGAAATCCCACAAATTGCGCAAGCCCCCGGCCAGGTCGCCATCGGCCATGCAATGCGCGGCGCAGTGAATGATCATGTCGGCGGGGGAGAGCCTTAAAAATCCTCCCCGGAACGGGGAGGTGGCCCCGCAGGGGTCGGAGGGGTCGCTGTCGGCATCGCGCATCGTTGATGCATTGAACTCCTCTGCACCAGCCCCCTCCGTCACGGCTCCGCCGCGCCACCTCCCCGTTCCGGGGAGGATTTCGGTCGCCCGCGCCAACATCCCCGCCGCGTCCGGCTTCGCCCGGTGCGTCAGCGGCAGTATAGTGTGATGCACATCGATCATCCGGTCACGGTCCTGGTGGATCAGCGGCGGGAGCTCGTGCATGTGGGTGCGGTAATAGGCATCGTCATAGGGGTCGGCCTTCACCCACTCCCACCCCGCCGCCAGCAGCGCCGCCTCCGCGCGGTCGAGGTCATCGCGCGCGACCATGATGTCAAGGTCGCCAATCTGCCGCCCCGCTGCGCACGGCAGCTCCGCTGCGGCATAGGCCGTGCCCTTGAGCAGGACAAAGCGCACCCCCGCCGGTTCCAGCGCGCGGCGTGCCATTTCGGCCTCCCACAGCGCCTGTCTTTGCTGCACCTTTGCTGCGCAGCGCAAGTCGGCGAACAGCGCAGCAATATCGCCGGGCAGCGCCGCATCGGCGAGCCGTTCGGCAAGGGTCGCCGCCAGCACCTCGGCGCGCGCGACGCTGATGACGCCCTCCCATTCGCGGGCGTTCAGCGCCGCCGGATCGCGCCGCCCGGCGAGCAGGTCAATGAGGGTCCAGACCGCGCTCATGCCAGCGCCTCGGCCCACAGCTGTTCAACCAGCGCCAAGCCGCTGGCGCTGTCGGGATAGCTGATGGCCAGCGCCGGAACCGTCTGCACCATCCGGCTGAGCGAGGCAAAGCCCGGCTCGCCCAGCAGCGCATAGTTGGTCGACGCCTCGGTCAGGCGAACGAAGAGTTCAGAAGGCCCGATGCGCTGCACCGCCACATCGGCACCGAAGCGGGGGAAGAGGATGAGCGCGGGCACGGCGGGCCGGCGCATCGCGGCCAGCGCATTGGCGCGCGGCACCATGTGCCGGATATCGCCCTTGGGCGTGGCGGTCAGCAGCGGGCCAAACCGGTCCGCCGCCACCCGCGCCGTCATTTCGGCAATCGCCTGGTTCTTCAGGCTGACTGGGCGGGGAAAGGCGAGCGCGTCGCCGCTCAGGGGCTCGATCAGCGTGAATTCATCGCCCATCAGCCGCCAGTCGGCGCTTTCCCCCAGCAAGGCCGCGAGCGTCGATTTGCCCGACCCCGATTGCCCCGACATGATGAGCGCGCGGCCGCCGCGCTCCACCGCGCTCGCATGCAGCAGCATGTGCCGCCGCCAGCCTAGCGCCATTTGCAGGTTCATCGCCATTTCGGCGGCGAGCAGCCCCATCGACAGCGGCAGGGGCAGCGCATCGGGGATGGTGAAATCGCCGCCGATATGCACGGCGGGACGAAGGAAGCGCCGCCACGGGCGCGCCGCGAAGAGGTGCACGGTGGCGTTGGCGGAACCGGTCGCGGACGGATAGGTGGCGTAGAGCGCGGCCAGCTGTGCCAACGGTTCGCGCCAATCGCTGCCGATGCGGAAATGGGCGGGACCGACGCTGATCCGGATGCTGTGCCTCATCGCGCCTCGACCAGCCCCAGCTGGGCAAGCTCGTGCAGGCGGGCGGCGATGACCGCGCGCTGGTCTGCAGCAGGCGCTTCGGCAGCGCTATCACCGGTCAGGTCAAACTCCGCCGCAAGATGTGCGGCGAAATCGGAGATCCTCCACCACTGGCCGCCCATTGCCGCCAATATTTCGGGCAAGGGCGTCGCGAGCAAATGCGTCTGCGCCGAGCGGCGATCATAGACCAAAGTCAGCGCGTCGAGCGGGACACAGGCCAGGGCGTCGGGCGGCGCTGCCCGATAACGCCGTTCAGCGGGCATCGGCCGCCAGCACCAATTTGGCGAGCATGGCGTCAAGTTGCGCCCGCTCGTCCGCGCTCAAGGCGGCCAGCAATTTCTGTTCCATGGCCAGCGCCGCCGGGACAATTTCGTCATAGAGCGCCTTGCCCGCCGCCGAGAGGATGAGGTGGTGCGAGCGGCCATCGCTGCCGTGCGCATGCCGTTCGATCAGCAAGCGGTCGGCCAGCGCCTTGGCCGCGCGGTTGACCGTCACCTTGTCCATCAACGTCGCGGCGACGAGTTCGCGCTGCGTTAGCGCCTTACCCTCCCCCAGCACCGCCATCAGCCGCCATTCGGGGATTTTGAGGCCAAAACGGCTTTGATATTCGCGCGCAATCCGCGCGCTCACCGCATTCGATGCAATGGACAGGCGGTAGGGCAGAAAGGCTTGCAGGTTGAGCATCGTCGGGGTGGTAACTTGCACAAAGCGAAATCCAAATCAAAAAAGCCACGCCAACCTCTCGTCGTCCCGGACCTGATCCGGGACACCAGGCCACCGTTCGCCCGTTGTCCCGGATCAAGTCCAGGACGACGATGGATGGCAAATATCTTCAAAACTCCGCCGACACGCCCATCCAGATGCTGCGCGGACTCGCCCGCTCAACCGCCCCGCCCGCACCAAAGGCGGCGGGCACGAGTGCGTCGAACAGATTTTCGGCGCGCAGTTGCAGGCGCAGCGCATCTGTCAGGCGAAGCGATGCCCCAGCGTCAACCGTTGTCGCCGCGCGCAGCCGCTGGGTGCCCAGATCATCCTCATTTTGTGCGCCCATATGCCGCAGCCTAAGGTCGAGCGTGACGGCGTCCAGATTGGCCAGCGCGCTCAGGCTGGCGCTGTGCCGGGCCACTTGCGCTGGCCGCCGTCCGTCCAGCACGACTGCTGCGCCGCCTGCGCGCACGCGGGCGTCGGTCAGGGCATAGGTTGCGCGCAGCTCCACCGGGCCAAGCGTCAGGCGGCCCTGCGCCTCCACCCCCCTGGCGACAATGGCGTCGAGATTCTGGCGCTGGGCATAGCTGCCGCCGCTTGCGACAAAGCCCACGCCGGGGAAATTGCCGGGGCCGCGCGCCAGCGTCACATTGGCAATGGCGTGGTCGAGCCGGTTCCAATAGCCGGTGAGCGAGAGCGACACGCCGTCGCCCACCCAATCCAGCCCCGCTTCGCCGCCCCACAGCCGTTCGGGCCGCAGCATTTCATTGGCCGCGGTCGCATCCGCCCCGACGCGGAACGGGCGATACAGTTCGTTCAGCGTCGGTAGCCGCCAGCCGGTATAGCCCGCCGCGCGCAGGGCCATGCCATCGCTGTCCCAACGCACCCCTGCCCGCCCCGTCCCGGCCCAGCCCGACCGCGCGGCAAAGCGCGCATCGGTCAGCACCGCGCCGCCAATCGCCCGTTCGGTGCGCAGCGCGGGGGCAATGCGCCAATGGTCGACCCGGCCCGACATGGAGAATTGCAGCGCGCCTGCCTGCGCCGAGCCATCGACAAAAAGCCCCGCCGTATCGCTGGCCCCGCGCGCGACGCGAAAGCGGCCCGGCACTGTGCCCGTGAAGAAAAACTGCTCCTGCGTGGAGCCGCTCACCCGCCGCCAATCCGCGCCGAGCCGGACGGGATTGCTGTTGCCGATGGGCGGGCGCACCTCCACCCGCGCGCCCAGGCCCAGCGCGGGCACGCGCTGGATGAGCGCCGGGGTCACGCTGTTGCGGCTAGCCGCCACGCTGGCAAAGCCGGTGTCAAATTCGCGCAGCTGTGCATAGGCGAGCGCGATCATCTGCCACCCGTCATAGGGGGTGGGATCGACGATATAGCGGACGCTGGCGTCCAGCCCGTCGATGGCGCTGCGCGTGAAATCGGTGCCCCGGTCGCGCCGGTCGCGCCAGCCGCGCACCGACACCTCCACCCGATCATGGCGGCCCGGGTCGAAACGCGCGCGCAGGCCAAGCCCCGCCTGATCATAGGGGGCCGCGCGGTCAACGCTCCCGCGATCAGCGGCGCGGATGGGCACAAACCCGTCACCGCGCGCCCAGCGCCCGTCGATGGCGACGTCGCTGGACCCGATGGGCGGGGCGAAACCGGCGACCAGATCGCTGCTCCCCCGCGATCCGCCGGCCAGCGTCGCATAGCCGCCATAGGTCAGGTCCGACGACAGGCTGATTGTCCCGGCCAGCGCGCCGGGCCCGTCCGCGCCGCTGCCCCCGCCGCGCGCGAGGCGCACGCCCTTTAGCGGCACCGCGTCAAAGGCGCTCCACGCCACCCAGCCGCCAAAGGGATCGGCCTGGGGCACGCCGTCGAGCAACACCAGCGCGCGGCTCGACGCATTGCCGCCCAGCCCGCGCAATGTGACCCCCTGGCTCGTTGGATGCGCGCTGCGCCCATCGCTGCGCCGGAACTGCGCCAGCCCCGCTTCGTCGCGCAGCCGGTTTTCCAGCCGGACGCCGGGGGCCTGCGCCACATCGGTGATGGTCGTCACCATCTGCACCTGATCGGAGCGGGAGGGTGTCAGATTGCCGCCCGCCGTGACCACAATCGTGTCGATGCGCGGGTGATAGAGGATGATCGCCTGATCATCGCTGGCGGCATCCTGTGCGGCTGCGCTGGCTGGCAAGGCCAGCAGCATTAATGGCAATAGGGAAAGCAATAGCCCCTCCCCTTCAGGGGAGGGGTTGGGGTGGGGTTTGCCGGCTTTGCGGATGGTCGCCCGTCCCCACGCCGCTGCGACTAGCACCTGCTGCGCAGGCCCAAGTCTCGCTGCCCAGTTCCGGGTCGTCCGGTCCGCCGGATCGGACTTGGATGGCCGGGGGCCATCGGGCCCGAACCTCCTGAAGGGGAGGCGGTTAAGCTTTTCTATGCGCATCATTCGCCCTTTACGGCGTCCGGATGTGCGCGCTGGAACGCGTCCAGCGCCATGCACTGGGCATCAATGTTGACCAGCCGGGGGAAGTCATCGAGGGCAACGTCAAAGCGGCGCGCATTGTAGATTTGCGGCACCAGACAGACATCGGCAATGCCCGGCGCATCGCCGCCCAGAAAGGGCCCCTCGCCCGCCATCGCCTCCAGCGCCGCAAACCCCTCGGTAATCCAGCGGGCGATCCAGCGGTCCTTGACCGTGTCATTCAGCCCCAGGTCGCGGGTGAGATATTTCAGGATGCGCAGATTGTTGAGCGGGTGGATATCGCACGCCACCACCATCGCCTGCGCCAGCGCAATGGCTCGCGGCTGCGGTGCATCGGGGATCAGCCGGGGTTCGGGATAGGTCCGGTCAATCCAGTCTATGATCGCCAGGCTCTGGATGATGGGTTCGCCATCGGCGACCAGCATCGGCACGAACCCTTGCGCATTCTGGTCCAGAAACGCGTCGCTGCGCTGATCTCCGGCGAGCAAGCTGACCTCGACGCGCTCATAGCTTAACCCCTTGAGGTGCAGCGCAATGCGCACCCGGAAACTGGCCGACGACCGGAAATAATCATGAAGGACAAGGGTGGGCATGGTGCGACAATCCAAACATGGTATTGCACCGAAGTGCTGAGCCTGTCGAAGCACGTCTCGCATTGGCGCGCAACGGCCTTCGACAAGCTCAGGGCTTCGGTTTGCGGATTAGGAAGTTGCTTTCGGCATGGACGCAATCCATTCGCGCAGCAACGCCGCGCCCTCGCGGTGCACCATGCCCCGGCCCAGTTCCGGCATGGCGATGCCCGGGTCGGTGTTTTCCAGGCGATAGATCAGGATCGACGCATCGGGATCGCCCGGCGCAATGGCAAAGTCGCGCCCGCCGCTGCCCCGCCCGGCGGCGACGGGGCGTTTGCCGATGCCCAGCGCCTTGGCATCGCGGACGTCACGCCCCAGAAACAGCCCGCTGTTCGACGCGCTGCCGCCCGGCGAATGGCAATGGGCGCAATTGACATCCAGATAGGCGCGCGCGCGGCTGTCGAGCGATGCGCCGCGGGCATCGTCCCAGCGCACGACGGGCCCGGCCAGGGCCGCCGGATTGGTAAAGGCCCGCGCCAGCGCCGCCCGCCCGGCCCCCGCGCCCGCCTTGCCAACGCCCGGAAACACCAGATTGCCCACCCTTGGCCCGATGGGGACGATCGCGCCGTTCTGGCTATGACAATCCTTGCACTGATTTTTGTTGGGCACCGCATAGCTGATGCTGTGCTCGTCGCCATTGGCGCGGGTGAAGCGGATGGGCAGCCGCCCGCCCGCAACTTTCAGCGTCGCGTCGCGGCCATCGGCGTCCCAGATATAGGGGAGGGCGACCCAGCCGCTGGCCCGGTGGATGAGCAGGCGCGTCTCCACCGGGCGCCCGCCATTCACGCTGGTCCAGCCAAAGCTTTTCACCAGCACCGTGCCCAGCGGAAATTGCACGCGCCCGTCAGGCCCCACCACCGCCTTTTGCCCCGCAGGCAGCGCGATCAAGCGCGCCTTGTCGGCATAATCGCTGAATAAGGGGGTCGCGAGCTCATAGGGCAGCACCGTGCTGATCGGAACGCTGCCGCCCGGCTGGAACAGGCCAAAGGCCGACAATTTGGTCGGCATGGCGTCGCTGTCGATGACAGCCTGGTTGACCTGCGCCGCCGGCGCCGCACCGACCAGCGCGCTGCCCCCCGCAAGCGCCGCAACGGCAAGCGCCGCCGCCACCAGGACGGCGCGGCGCCTCACTTGACCTTGGCCTCCATCGCGGCGGGCAGCACCACCGGCGATATGGTCGGCACGGCTGCGCGCGCATCTTCAATCGGCACCACCGGGGTTGGCATGGCTGCCGCCATGCCCGCTTTGGGATCGGCGAGGCCCAGCGAAATGGCCCCATCATCATCGCCAAAAATGATATTCGCGCCGCTGCCATCCCACAACATGGGCGGCAGCGCCCCGCCGAGCGCCGCCGCCAATTCCGTCCCGCCTTCCATCGCGGGCGCAAAACCGGCGCGGCCATGCTGGTTACCATACACCACCACATTGCGCGGCAGCGGGTCATATTTCGCATCTTCAAAGGGATAGCGATAGCCGATGACCATCACATTCACCGTGCCATGGTCCTCGATCACATTGTCGAACACATGGACATTGCGATTGGCCATCACCAGCACCCCGGTCCCGGTCGGCACACTGGCGACGATATTGCCCTTGGGCGCGAAATTGGGCGTCATGTTGCCGGTGATGATATTGTCGAACACCCGCACATCGCGCCCGCCCATTTGCGGCAGGTTGGGCAGGTCGAACACCAAAATGCCGCCCGTATTCTTGGTCGCGATATTGCCGGTGACGTCGGCGTTATAGCTGTTTTCAATCTCAATCCCGGCGACATTTTCCACCGCAATCGAATCGCGCACGATGATGTTGCGCGACTGGCCCACATAAATTCCTGCGTCCGATGCGCCGCGCACATAGACGCTGTCGACCAGCACATCGCTCGCCTCCACCGGGTAAATGCCATAGGCGCCATTGCTTTCGCGCGGCCCCGCCAGCCATTCGACGCGCAGCCGGTGATAGACGATGCGGTCGGCACCCTTGGACTTGATGCCGTCGCCCTTGCTGTTCACCACGGCAAAATCGACGAGCAGCACGTCGTCGCTGGTGACGAGCAGCCCTTCACCCGCGCCCAGCTGGCCCGAGAAATCCAGCACGCTGCCATCATTCCCCGCCCCCGCGCCGCGCAGCGTGACGCCGTCCACCGCCAACGACAGCCCATCGGTCAGCTTGAACACGCCCTTGCCCAATTGCACCGTGTCGCCGGGTTCGGCCTTGATCAGCGCTTCCTGCAACCGTTCCTGGGCGCTGTCGCCCGCGGCCACCGGAATGGTCTTGGCGGCGGCGGGCGTGGCCAGGCCAAGCAGGCCGAGCGAAATAAGTGATCTCAGGATTCGCATTTCCTCTCCCCTTTCGGGTGAATGTGCGGCAAATCATGCGCGCTGCCAAGCCGGACCATGATGGTCCGTCACCCGAAAGGATTGCCATCATGTCGCTGCGCCCCGCCCTGCTCATCGCGAGCCTTGCCATCGCGGCTATCCCCGCGGTGACGGCAATGGCCAGCGCGCCGTCCATCGCCGGGCGGTGGGCGACCGATGATGGCAAAGCGATCATGGAAATCGCCCCCTGCGGCGCGGCGCACTGCGCCAAGATCGCCCGCTTTCTGGTCGCGCAGCCCGCAAGCGGGGCGCGCGACGGCAAAAATCCGGACAAGGCGCTGCGCAGCCGCCCGCTCCTTGGCCTGAATGTCATGACCGGCCTGACCCCCGACGGCGCGGCGTGGAAAGGCAAGGGCTATAGCCCCGAAGAGGGCCGCAATTTCAACGCAACGCTGACCCCCAATGGCAACAAGCTGACGGTAAAGGGCTGCGTCGCCGTATTCTGCCGCACCGTGACGTGGACGCGGGCGCGGTAATCAGCCGCCGCCGGTCAATCCTGCACTAGCGCACCGTCCGCCGCGTCGCTCAGCTTTTGCCCAACACCGTCCAGCATGGCGCGCCGCACGGCATCATGCACCGCCGGTGCCCGCGCACCGCGATCCAGCTTGTAATAAGCCGACAAATAGGCCCAATCGAAGTTGGTCAGGCCGGTTGGCGCATCGGCTCCGTTCGCAAACAAGTGTAATATTGTCGGAACCGCTCCGGGTTCGACCGCCGCAAAATCCTGCAAGGGCGCTAGGATGCGCATGGTCGCATAATCTGCGAGCTGGCGCACGGTTCGGCCATCGGCGCGCTGGCGGTCGAAAATCACTAGCGTACCAACTATATCAGTTCTTACGGTCGATTTTGTTCGACCCACCTGGTATTGTGAATTGAAACCAGCCTCAATTGGTGGGAGCCCAGGGATGAAAAGCTGATGGCGGGGGATTTGGCGTCCATCAACACCCCTGACTTCGTTCACGTGCATGACTTGCGCAGCACCATTTCCACTGAAAACACGATCAACCTCGAATGATTTAAGCTGGGCGAAGAGATCGGGGTCGCTTTTTTTCAAGCGTGCCAATTCGGCCTTGCTGTCCTTCGCAAAAACGATCCAAACATTGGCTGCACAGCTTGCAGACGCCGAAGGCAGACCCAGTGCTTTAACGTTCTCAGATATCCGGCTTGCCAACAATTCTGCAAATTCAGGCATGATGCCCGAAGTTCGGATGCAAATGGGCTGGTAATGACGCGCCATGGGCATGTCGATGCGCGATGGAAGCGTTATAGAGTCTGCTTGGTCAGCAGCAATCTCCGCCTGCCGCTCGCGCTCGCCAGTCACTACAATGGGTTCGACTGCCGAAGTTTGCTCCTCAGCCAAGGCAACTGGTGCCAAAAATGCTGCCGCGATGGCGATCAGAACTTGCCTGCTATGGCGACCTGACCGATGGTTTGAGCTTTCACAACGCATGGCAATTAACCCTTCGCCGATTGATCAATTCATCGCAACTTTGCCGAGCCCGCCCGCCCGGCAAAGGTGTCGAAGGTCTACATCAGGGGTTTTCACTCACCTCACGCGGGCAAGGAAATTCAATCAACACTGGGAATCCGTCGACCGTTCCTCCAATATTGATGTAACATTTATCGCCGATGCGGATGTATCCGACTTCATTGGCAAATGCTGGCGCTGACGAGAGCATCAAGGCCGATGCAATTGCTGCCAGCAATCCTCTATGCTTATTCATATGCGCGCTCCTCAATAAGCGCGCGCTCCTCAATAAGCGCGCGCTCCTCAATAAGCGCGCGCTCCTCA
>CAZKOW010000022.1:0-4522 GCA_964554455.1 uncultured Sphingopyxis sp.
CGCCAGCGCCCGGGATGAGGGTGCAGAGGATATGGGATGGTAGCGGAGGAGGGACTTGAACCCCCGACCTACGGATTATGATTCCGCCGCTCTAACCAGCTGAGCTACTCCGCCCTACCAAGGCGTCGGCGGCGGACGGGCCGCTGCCGGGAAGCGGCGCTATAGGCAGATGGCCGGGCCGGGTCAATATCGCCCGCGCGCGGGTGCACGAAAGCGCAGCTGCGCCATCGGTTCCCACGGCCCATCGCGATAATGATGGATGGCGAAGCCCGTGATGGTCAGCGGGGCTGGCCGGAAATCGGCGCGCAGCTGAGCCAGCAGCGCCCGGGCGGCGGCGCGCGTCACCTTGTTCTGCACCGTGATATGCAGGCGCGGCACGGCGCGGTCGACGGGCATCAGGTCGGGGGCGAACCATTCGGCGACATGCGCGCGCATCGCCAGCAGCTCGGGCGATTCGACCTGAAATGCCACCCCGCGATCCAGCGCATCAATATCGGCCACGCGGGCCCATGGTGCGGGGCCCGCAGCGATGGATTTGAGCAGGCGGACCAGTTCGGCCCCGCGCGCGGGCGGCAAATGCTGAAACAGGGTGAGGTGCGCTGCAACCCGGTTGAGCGCAGCTGGATAATGGGCGCGGCGCAGCGCGTCGAACCGCCGCTGATCGGCCGTGCCCAGCGTCGCCGTCACGATGAGCGGTGCGACCTGGTTCATTCTACGCGTGCTCCGTCATTGCGAACGCAGCCAAGCAATGACGTTGATTGTTCAATCTAAAGCCGCCCAAAAGTCTTTGAGCGCCGCCGCCACCTCCGCTGGCCGTTCGGCAATGGCCCAGTGTCCCGCGCCCGATATGCGCTGCAGCGCCACGCCGTGCCGGTCGGCGGCGCGTTCGGCAACGCCAATGGCGACATAGGGATCGCCTTCGCCCCAGACCAGCGTGCCGGGGCCGCGCAAATCCGCCAGCCCCTTGGCCCAATCGACCCCGAAATTCAGCCCATTGGCCGAGCGGTACAAGGTCAATATGGCCCGCCGCTTGTCGCGATTTTGCCACTGCACCGCCTCTTCGCGCGCAATCGCGGCAGGAACGCCCTGTTGGATCAGGCTTTGCATCAGTTTCCCGGGCCCGCTCACCGCCATGAACAGCTCGCCCAGCACCGGGGTATTCCAGATGCGGGCCACGCGGTGGCCGCGATAGTCGGGATCAATGACGGCATTGGACAGCGCCCAGCTGCGCACCAGATCGGGCCGCAACATCGCCGCGCGCTGCACCAAAATCGCGCCCCAGTCATGACCGATGAGGTCAACCGGGCCATGCTCTTCCGCAAGCGCTGCAATCGCCCCCACCGCCCAATCGGCATAGCCCTCCTTCGTCGCAGCAAAACCCGTGGGCAGCGGCCCGGCAAAGCCCGGCATGGCGGGGCAAGCCACCGGGGTCGCACCCAGATCAAGCGCCGCCAGCAACGGCCCCCAAATCGCTGGACTGTCGGGCACGCCATGCAGGAAAAATTTGGCGGTCATTCCATCTCGCCGCGTTCGCGCCGGATGTTGAACCAGTTTTTCACGTTGCGATCATGTTCGGCATAGGTTTCGGCGAAAATGTGGCCGCCCTTGCCGTCGGCGACAAAGAAGAGGTAGCGGGTGGGTTCCGGGTCCAGCACGGCGGAGATGCTGGCGCGGCCCGGATTGGCGATGGGGCCGCGCGGCAGGCCGGTCATGCTGTAGGTGTTATAATCATTGACCGCGCCGATTTCGGAGCGGCGGATGCGGCGGCCCAGCGGCTTGCCCTGGGTGATGGGATAAATGATCGTTGGGTCAGCCTGGAGCTTCATCCCGATGCCCAGCCGGTTGGTATAGACCCCCGCCACGGTGCGGCGTTCGGCGGCGACCGACGTTTCCTTTTCAACGATGGACGCAAGTGTGATTGCTTCGTTGCGGTCGCGCACGGCGCTGCGCGGGCTGCGCTTCGCCCACAGCTCGGCAAAGGCCTTGTCCATCGCCGCCTGCATGCGCCTGAGCACGGCGGCGCGGCTTTCACCCGTGGTGAAGCTGTAGGTGTCGGGCAGGACGCTGCCCTCCGCCGGGACGGGAATCTCGCCGGTCAACCGCGGCTGCGCCATCAGCCGTTCCCACACCAGGATAGATGGCATCCCTTCGGGAATGGTCACAAAGCGTTGCAGCGTCCGGCCCGATTGCAGCAATTTGAGCACATCGCCCGCGTCCATCCCCGCCTTGACCAGATACTCGCCGGGCTTGATGGGATCGGACGAGCCGAAAAAGCGGGCTTCGTTGACAAAGGCCGAGGCACTGTCGACGGCCCCGGCCTTTTCCAGAATGTCGCCCGCCTTGCGGATGCTGGCCCCTGGCGGAATGACCACTTCCACATCGCGCGGTGCCCCGCCGGAGCAAGCCGCGAGGAACAGGGCGAGGAAGAGGATGAGCGCCGTCCGAAAAACCATAATCACACCCTAACCCGTCTGTGCCGAGCTTGTCGAAGCACCGTTCTTTTTCTCCGGTGTCAGAAGGAAAGAACAGCCCTTCGACAAGCTCAGGGTGAACGGGTCAATTTAGTCTTCGATGGCTTTCACAATCACGCTGGCGTTGGTGCCGCCAAAGCCGAAGCTGTTGTTGAGCGCGGCGCGCACCGTGCGCCGTTTGGCGACGTGCGGAACCAGGTCGACGCCCTCGGTGCCCTCGTCAGGCGTGTCGAGGTTGAGCGTTGGCGGCACAATCTGGTCGCGGATGGCCAGGATGCAGAAAATGCTCTCGACTGCGCCAGCGCCGCCCAGCAGATGACCGATGGCCGATTTGGTGCTGCTCATCGATGCGCCGCCCAGATCGTCGCCCAGCACGCGTTTGACCGCGCCCAATTCGATGGTGTCGGCCATCGTCGATGTGCCATGGGCGTTGACATAGTCAATGTCGCCCGGCCCCAGCCCCGCCTTTTTGAGCGCCATGCGCATGGCGAGTTCAGCGCCCAGCCCATCGGGGTGCGGCGCGGTGACGTGATAGGCATCGCCCGACAGGCCATAGCCGACAACTTCGGCATAGATTTTGGCCCCGCGCGCGCGGGCATGTTCATATTCTTCCAGCACGACGACGCCCGCGCCTTCGCCCATGACAAAGCCGTCGCGGTCCTTGTCATAAGGGCGGCTCGCAGCCTCTGGCCGGTCGTTGAAGCTCATGTTCAGCGCGCGCGCCTGCGCAAAGCCCGCGATGCCGATGGGGCAAATGGTGGCCTCTGCCCCGCCCGCCAGCATGATGTCGGCATCATCATCGCGGATCATGCGCGCAGCATCGCCGATACTGTGCGCGCCAGTGGAACAGGCGGTGACCACGGCATGGTTGGGGCCCATCAGGCCATATTTGATGCTGACCTGTCCCGAAATCAGGTTGATGAGGCGGCCGTGGACGAAATGGGGGGACACGCGCCCCGGCCCCTTTTCGGCGAGCAGCAGGCTTTCGCTTTCAATCCCCGGCAGGCCGCCGATCCCCGATCCGATGGAGCATCCCGCGCGCTGTTTCATCGCGTCGGACATGTCGGTCAGGCCCGCATCCTCCAGCGCCTGGCCGGCGGCATCAATGCCGAAAACGATGAAGGGATCGACCTGGCGTTGCACCTTGTGGTCCACGCGCTTGCCGGGATCAAAGCCCCAGGGGTGGTCCGGCCCCTTCACCTCGCACGCGATCATGCATTTCTGGTCGCTGGCATCAAAGCGCGTGATCGGCCCCGCGCCCGATTTGCCGGCAATCAGATTGGCCCAGCTCGTCTCCACGTCGCCGCCCAGCGGCGTCACCAGACCCAAACCCGTTACGACAACGCGGCGCATAGCCCTTTACCCCTGTTTCATCAGTCAAATCGATGCACAAAGGGGCTTTCCGATGGCCCGGCCTGCGCCGGAACCGGAAAGCCCCCTTTGCAGCAAACGGACCTTGCGGCCCATCGCGGATCAGCCCTTATTGGCTTCGATATAGTCGATGGCGTCCTTCACCGTCGCGATCTTTTCCGCCGCATCGTCGGGAATTTCGACGCCAAATTCTTCTTCAAACGCCATCACCAGCTCAACAATGTCCAGGCTGTCGGCACCCAGATCATCGATGAAGCTGGCCGCTTCGGTCACCTTGTCGGCTTCAACGCCCAGATGCTCGACAACGATCTTTTTCACCTTTTCGGCCGAATCGCTCATGAACCAATCCTTTTCTGACTGAGCAATGAATGTTGGATTTGCCCTAGTGCCCCGCTTCCCCGCTGGCAAGAGGGGGCCGACGCCGGACGGGCCAAAGATACCGCCACGGCTCCGGCGCAGGCGGGGGCGCTGGGAGCCGATGGCAATGCCTGCCGCCACAGCTCCGGCCTGCGCCGGAGCGCAGCGCGATGGCGTCAAGCTACGCTCACCATCCACAACTGTGCCTTCCTGGAGGGGCAGCACCGAGAGCCAAGAACCCCCGTGCTCCGGCGCAGGCCGGAGCTCTGGATACCGAACGCACTGCATGCCGCCACAGCTCCGGCCTGCGCCGGAGCGCAGCG